>NZ_QUEE01000044.1 GCF_003477885.1 Lachnotalea sp. AF33-28 | reverse complement strand
GGTTGTCAAAGAAGGGGCCAGAGCCCGTGAATACGAGGATGCGCTGCAGTGGCTGGTAGATGCTCGACTGGTGCATAAAATCTACCGCAGCTCTGCTCCCGGCCTTCCTGTGGCTGCTTACGATGACCTGTCTGCCTTTAAGATTTATCTGGTGGACGTTGGACTGATCCGCCGTCTGGCACAGTTGGCACCTACTGCTTTCGGTGAGGGTAACCGCCTGTTCACCGAGTTCAAGGGCGCATTGACCGAGAACTTTGTGCTGCAGACTTTGGTTACACAATTTGAAGTAATTCCTCGCTACTGGACACAAACCAACCCTCCGTATGAGGTTGATTTCCTGATCCAGCGAGAGAATGATATTTTTCCTGTTGAAGTCAAATCCGAAGCTCATACATCCAGCAAGAGCCTCAAGAAATTCAAGGAACTGTTCCCAGATAAGGTCAAGCTCCGTGTACGCTTCTCCCTGGATAATATGAAACTGGATGATGATGTGCTGAACATTCCTCTGTTCATG
>NZ_QUEE01000043.1:386-600 GCF_003477885.1 Lachnotalea sp. AF33-28 | reverse complement strand
AAGAGAAGTAGGGGTTGGATATACTGTTGAGTTATCAAGAGAAGCAGCGGAAGGCAGAGAGTTGGAAGCTGTGGGAAATTGAATAACGAAAGATTTCTGGTGCTGATGCGCTTAAGGGAAACACCCGTCCCCATCCCGAACACGATGGTTAAGCCTTAAGCGGCCGATGGTACTATACTGGAGACGGTATGGGAGAGCAGGTGGGTGCCAGGAA
>NZ_QUEE01000043.1:0-248 GCF_003477885.1 Lachnotalea sp. AF33-28 | reverse complement strand
ATTGTACCTTGAAAACTACACATTGAAGACATCGTATAAAAGAAACATCAATTCACTGTTATAGTCGAAAGACTGTAACGGAGAACAACCAAGAGATTTACCGGACTGCAGTGACTGCAACGCTATGCAGGAGCTGCTACAGGTTGGCTGCGGATGGGATAAGAGCAACTGCTTTTAGAATCACCTAGTCAATGTAAAGGTCAAGCAAGTAAGAGCGTAAGGTGGATGCCTTGGCACTAAGAGCCGAA
>NZ_QUEE01000042.1 GCF_003477885.1 Lachnotalea sp. AF33-28 | reverse complement strand
GATTAAAATCCACTTTGCCCCCTTCAAAGTGGAAATAAACTTTTCACTTCAGTCTGTAAAAGTTTTTTAAAAAAATGCAAATTAGTTGTTGACAAGACGAATCTTTGATGGTAAGATGTAATACGTTCGCCCGGGAAATACCGGTGGCAACAAAAGGGATTATGTCAATAAAATGTAAAATAGTTATTGACAAAGACTTGTCTCTATAGTATAATGCTAAGGCACACTTTTGGAGAGGTATCGAAGTGGTCATAACGAGGCGGTCTTGAAAACCGTTTGTCCGCAAGGGCGCATGGGTTCGAATCCCATCCTCTCCGCTTGATTATAACCTGGATTTGTATCTGTATGTGCTGCGGATCAGCTGATTGGGTAGCGGATCGTGAGCGGACATGCTGTGTTGGTTGTAAACATAACTTTATACCGCAATAACATCAGCCTTACTGTGGAGAAGTACCCAAGCGGCTGAAGGGGCTCCCCTGGAAAGGGAGTAGGTCGTTAATAGCGGCGCGAGGGTTCAAATCCCTCCTTCTCCGTTGGTCTTTCTTCTATAAGTAAGACAAAACAGAACCTTGATAACTGAACAGTATATTCCAACCCTGAAAATTCTTCAA
>NZ_QUEE01000041.1 GCF_003477885.1 Lachnotalea sp. AF33-28 | reverse complement strand
ATACGGATATTGCAGCGTGTTTTCAATCTGTCAGTGATGGGAAATCTTTGGTCGCAGCCGCCATTACTGACAAAGGTGTTACAACGGCAGCGGATGCATCCTTTTCGGTTATGGCTGATAATATCAATAATATATCATCGAGTTTCACGATAAAGACTGCTATGTTGGCCACGAAAAGCAGAAATCTGCACTGGAACACTCCAGACCCAACATGGGATGTAACATCCTACGTTGCAAAGGGCGCAGTGTTTTACGTGACTAATCCGCAAGTTAAACTTGATTCTGGCGGTGCTGCCGCCACAACTGATCCTATAGGACTTGCTCTAACACGTAGTGGTAATACGCTGAAGACCTATCTGTACAGGACAGGCAATCAATATTCGCAGGGTACTACTATATACATTACACCGGTAGCAATCTGGGCAGAAAAGGTATAATAACCTTAGTTATCTGGCACATAAGCTAAAATCATAGTTCCGGTAACCCAATCATCATATATAGTGTTAAATTTGACAATAGAATTTGTGATGCTATTATAGCCCGCTTTACACTGATTATAATAAGAATCATAATGTGCATCAATGGTATTTCCTTTATACTTGACGTAAATTCCGCGCAAATTTATCTTTTTATTCGTAGTGGTGCCAGTATAGGCGATAAAATTAGGTTTAACACCAAGTGTATGATTGACACTAATCGGAGCAACCGAACTATTAATCGATTTTATTTCAGCCTTTGCAGTTAATATATCACCTATAGCAGCAATAGCTGTCTCAAATGCTGAATCCTCTGGAACAATTATCCCCTTCGTAGCCAGGGCTGAAATTAAATCAGCTCTGGCTTCTGAAAAAGACGTTTGTAGACTGGTAATATCCGTAT
>NZ_QUEE01000040.1 GCF_003477885.1 Lachnotalea sp. AF33-28 | reverse complement strand
ATACGGATATGGGAAACATTTCATTCTTTATTGGTGAGGATGGTTTTCCATATGCGTCATATCTGGTAGGTGCTGATACAGTAACAAAAAAATTGGGTAATCCATCAAATGACCTAAATATGCTAGGTTTCATTACAAATATAGATATGCCAAGTGATTTTTTAATGAATCTAGATGCATATGGGACAATTATTGACATAATAGTAGAAAAATATGACTATATAAGTTTTGTATGTTCTAGACCAATTCTATTCACTGCATTCGCTAATCACAATACGACTATATCGAAAATTGTTAATAGTCAGTTTGGATGTCAAGCATTATATTACAATTGCAAAATAACAGAACCTATAATAGCAATCTCAGATATTGCAAAATCCGCTATATCGACCAGCAATAGAAAAACATCAGTAGTATGTAATTATAGTACATTCCCTGATGGATATGGATGGCGTAGTGAAAAAGGATTCTGTTTTAGTGCAAATGGACAATTTGGCGGGATTACACTTTACTATGTCAATGGCGGTAGCGCATCTGCTAATGGAGGATATAATAATGCTACAATAAAGCCTTTTAAAGCTTTTTGTGGAGCAAAGGCACAAACCGGAGGATCTTACTGGTCAGGAACAATTCAATATCTCCCAATATAACCTTTTTACATAAGACTATATATAATTCTAGTTTAGTCCAAGTACATTACCGTAGGTAATATCCATTGAAAGGCATAATTTGCAACTACCGTTTTTTTAGATGTTACTTTTATACTGCCAGCAGAACCGGTAAGGCTCAGTTTATACACAATAAATCTAAAAGCGCCACAGTAAACATCATAAGCATATGCATCATATAGTTTAACGCCCATTGTAGCATTTATGGTATTATAAGATAATTCCGCTTCTCCTCCATAACCTGCTGATAGGCTTATGAACATAGCATTCTTATGTCCAGCTTCTAATGATAATGTTGTTGTTATTGTATTTTCTTTATATCCAGTACCATCTGTTGATTTTAAAGAAGAAACACATTTAGTAGGAAATAAACTAATTTTACTTACCGCAGTAATAGCTTGTGCAAATGTAGTATCATCAGCCACAGAAATACCCTTTTGTGCCAGGGCTGAAACAAGGTCAGTCCTGGCTTCTGAAAAAGACGTTTGCACTTCTGCAATATCCGTAT
>NZ_QUEE01000004.1:337254-368222 GCF_003477885.1 Lachnotalea sp. AF33-28 | reverse complement strand
ACCTCCTCGTATAATAAGTTTGTAAGCAAGAAATATCGCTTATGAACTTATTCTTTTTATGGGTATAGATGGTAAGGACATCTAAGAGGAACTCCCCTCATCCTGAATCCCATCCATACGGTCAACAGTTACTTTTTATATGGTTAATCCTGTGTTATGATATCAGGCAGAGTCTGATGTCCGAAGGCACTGCTTTACCTCCTTTCAGCCGGCTTTGTCCGTGACTGCTTTTTTAGCATTCAGCCTGGCACATATGGCACATTCCGCTGACACAGAATTTTCATCCCCAGTCGAAGCTCCAGCAAGAAAAGCTGGCTGGGTGCATGCTCATTGCGCGAGGCTTCGGTCACCATATGCAGCACAGGATAAACCTTTTGCTTCAGGCTCCACAAATCCAGATCGGAAAGGAAGTGATATCATGTTAAAGATCAACTATATGTCCACCTTGTTTGTAGGTATTGATGTAAGTTCAAAATCCAATGTGGTCTATGCTATGGATTTTGAAGAGAACAAATACATCTCGTCATCATTTGGCAATAACCAGCCTGGCGCTGATGAACTTGCCAGTATGATCGCCGAATGCATGCAGAACCATAAAAACCTTGATACGGTCATCGTCTGTCTGGAGTCTACATCTGTTTACAGCGTCCATATCGCAAATTTTCTTTCCACCTGCGAAACGCTTATGCCGTACAAGCCCTATGTGTTCGTTGTCAACCCAAAGACTACAGCCAATTACCGCAAGTCCTATATAGGAATGGAAAAGACGGATCCGGCGGACGCTTTCCTCATTGCCGACTTTGCCAGGGTAGGCAGGACAAAGAAGCTTGAACCCTGGCGCGGAAGCCAGTTCATTGCCCTCAAGCGCCTTACCAGGCATCGCATGCACCTTTCGGAATGTATTGCCAGGGAGAAGACGTACATGGTCTCGAACCTGTATCTGAAATTCAGTGAGCTGCAGCTCCTCGATGGTGATGACAGACCATTCGGTAACATTTATGGCGCTACGTCTTCCGCCGTGCTGACGGAGTTTTTATCACCCCAGGAAATCATCGACCTTTCAGAGGAAGAACTCCTGGCATTCCTTGCTGAAAAAAGCAGAAACCGTATCTCTGACATATCCAGGACGTCCGAGCTTCTGCGCAAAGCCGCAAGAGACTCGTATCGTTTGGATAAATGCATGTATGAACCGCTGAATGTCTCGCTTGCAAGTTCATTCAACTGCATCCAGGCCTATCAAAAGGAAATAAAACTGATAGAGCAGGCAATTGAAAAGTGCATCAATGGGATGAACCCTAATGCATTCCTTATCCTGAAGTCCATTCCCGGCATTGGACCGATATGGGCATCCGGTATGCTGTCTGAAATAGGTGACATAAGCGCATTCCACTCATCCGATGCCCTTGCCAAGTATGCAGGTTTATACTGGCTTAAAAACGATTCCGGCGATTTTACTTCCGAAGACAATCAGGTCTCAAAAGCTGGGAATCTGTATCTCCGCTATTATCTGGGAGAAGCTGCTAACAGCGTCAGAAGGTATGTGCCCGAATACGCGGATTACTATGCCAAAAAATATGCTGAGGTTTCAAAGCATCAGCACAAGAGAGCACTCGCGCTTACATCTCGTAAATTTGTACGACTCGTTTTTGGATTGCTGGTCAAAAATCAACTGTACACCGGTGAAAAGCTGGACACCGAATTACATACCGGTCAGAACTGACATTCGGTTTTTGGGAATTTCCGCCGAGGGTCTATTAAAGTTACCCTTTTTTCTGAAAAACATATCAAAATCTTTTTCAAAAAACTCTTGACATATCACCAGAATGCTATGTCACCAGCCGTACGGTTGATGACCTGCGCACGCCTCAGCGTGCTTCCTCTTTACATGCTGCTATAGACTATAGATTACATGGGACAGGAGCAGAATACAACATCAAAAACACGGATATTTTACTGACAGCACCCTGAAGTTTTGACGTATTAATAGGCGGAGCGAACCCTGAATGGCGGACCTTTAATGACAGCTGTCTTCATAAATCTCTGCATTTTCTCTGATGCGCCTGCAGATTTCCACAATGGTTCCGGTATCTTTCAGGCTGTGGATCTTGCTCTGTGTTCTGCCCTTCTCCACATCATCGATAAAAGCCTGTATTTCCATCGTCATATCGTCGCCTGCGATCGGGAAGCTTAGATCGGTCACGGTTCCGTCATTGAAGATGATCCGATATTGCTGTATCCTGTTAAACATGGGAACCTCTATTCTGCCCAGCTCTCCGGTGATGATGGCTGTCCGTTCTTTATCGCGGTCAATGGCGCCCTCCACCACTCCTTTGACACCGCTTTCAAACATCAATTCCGCCAGAAAATACTGCTCTATGCCATCCTTTTTATGTATCTCTCCGGTTACACTCACCGCATTTTCATCCAGCAGGGACACCACAAAGGCGATGGGGTAGCTTCCCACATCGTTTAAAGCGCCTCCCTGGCGCTTATCATAGATATAGGAAGACGGCTCATAATTCCGATAAGAGTCATAGCAGAAATTGGCCTCAATCTGAAAGATCTGTCCCAGCTTCTTAAGATCCCCTTTAAGCTGCTGCCACCCGGCGTTAAACTTTGTCTTCATCGCTTCTAGGCAGTACACCGGATGCCTCGCGGCTGTTTCTAAGATCTCCTCCATCTCGCCGGTTTCCAGGACCATGGGTTTTTCGCATAAAACGGGGATACCCCGTTCCATCGCTTTTATGATCCACTCCCTGTGATCGAGATGGGGAAGCGCGATATAGACCGCTTCCACCTGTGGGTCGCAGAGCAGCTCTTCATAGTCCCGATAGAGCCTGACCTGCGGATGCTCCTTCAGATACAAATCATCCGCCGCTGCCGAATGGGATGCAATGGCACAGATGCTTCCACTGGAGGTATACGTGATGCTCTGCACGAATTTTCTGGCGATATTTCCAAAACCAATGACACCAAATCTCATATCCAATCCCCTCTTTCTTAAACCTTTTTAATAAAATGGTTTCAAATAAAATACCGGCTTAAAGTATAAACGATCTGCTGATGTAATGCGCCCGCTGTTATAAGTATTATACTGCCAACCGGTAGAATCAGCAAGGCACAGCGGATCCATTGGCCGCCGGTTATTTCGCTGCGCAGTTTGCAGCGTTAGAACCGCTGCGCGCTTCACGGAGTGAGAGTGTATTCCGGTGAGGACCATACTGTGATCTGCCATACGCGGGCGGTTTACAGCAGCATTGAACGGTAACAACTTAAGTTACTAAATTATTATAATAAATGTCGGCATTGCCACCGATACACCGAAAGCGGTATACTAAATGCATCTTAAGAACATCAAGCGGCCGCAGGAAAGGTAAAATCAGAAAGGATGGGGTTATATGAATAAAGATTCAAAACAGCTCACAGAATGGGTAATCCATAAAATTAAAACAGAATACATCGATGACATCGCGCTGCTTGTTGCCGTAGAAGGCGCATCCATAGGGGGGGACGGTCACGGAGAACCCTTTGACTACTTCATACCGTCTACCCCGCGCGGCAATGAACTGGCGCAGACCTTCATCATCGGCAACGTTGGCAACGATCTCTACCCGCGTTCATGGGAACGGACCGAACGCACCGCAGACTTGGACGATCTCACAACTCCATGTCTGGGCAATGCCAAGATCCTGTATGCCCGGTCCAAAGAGGACGTGGAGCATTTTGAGGCCCTGCGGCAAAAGCTTTTTGATAATCTTAAAAATCCGGAGTTCATCTACCGAAAGGCTCTGGAAAATCTGGATGTGGCCATGAACATGTACAAAACGATGATGTTTGAGGAACGTCTCTACCGTGTTCGGGGGTTAGCGGGATATATCCATTATTACCTGACCGTATCCGTCGCCTGTCTGAATCAGACCTACCGCAAAGACTGGCATGAGGGTTTGATCACAGAGATTTCGAAATGGAAAGAGCTTCCTGAAAGGTTCGTGGAATATTACCAGGCGATTTTGGGCGCACATACAGCCAGTGAATTAAAAAGTATCTCCCATCTTCTCATCGCTTCGACCCGGGAGTTCATCGCCCGCTATAAGCCTGAAAAAGCGGACTCTGTGAAAAAGCCGGATTATCACTGGCTGGCCGACTGGTATCAGGAACTTCGTACCTGGTGGAACCGTCTGTACTTTTTCTGCAGAAACGGTGACAGCGATGCCGCGTTTCATGAGGCATGCCAGCTGCAAAGCGAACTGGATATCGTAGGGGACGAATTCATGCTTGGGGAAATGGATTTACTCGGCTGCTATGATATGCATAATCTCGAAATGCTTTCCCGCCGTGCCGCTGAATTGGAAAATACGGTCATTTCAACAATCGAGAGTAACGGGGTCCAAATCAGGCGCTATGAAAACATCGAAGCCTTTTTATCAGCCGAGAACTAGAAAATGCTTAGAAAAGGAAGGCAGGACGGATGAAATATCGAAACGCTTCGGAAATCTTACCGGACAATCTGTTAAAGGAGCTGCAGAAATACGCATCGGGTGAAATCCTCTATGTGCCTTCCGACAAGAGGCGGAAGAAATGGGGAGAGGATACAGGAGCGCTGCACTTTTACGAGCAGCGAAATGAGGCTATCAGACATAAATATTTCCACCTCAAGATACCGATTGAAAAGATCTGCGAAGAATACAGTCTTTCAGATGAGACTGTCAGAAAAATATTATACCGATGATACGGAATAAATAAGGAGCTGTCACATCAGTGATTGAAAAATCATAGGTGTGGCAACCCCTTATTTTATCCCTATGAACGGTGCGGCCAGGTCATCTGCAGGCCGCTTTCGTCCATCTGTTATTCAGCTCCTGCTTTCAGCAATACGGTATGAATTCCAGCGGTCACGTGACATAATGTACTGCATATCTATGACATCCTTCTGCAGCTGCTTTACATGATATTCACATTGTTTTACAAATTCAAAACCGCATTTTTCAATCACGCGCCGGGATTGGTTATTATACGCAAAATGACCGATGGTTACGGCATCCAAACCGACGGTATCAAAGCAAAAACGGAGCGCTCCGTTCACAGCCTCCGGCATCAGCCCCTGTCCCCAGTAGGATTTTGAAAGGACATAGCCAATTTCCTTAAGCTTTAAATGATTATAGTTCATATCACCGTTTGCCCATGACGTATGCAGTCCCAGGGATCCGATCACCTTGCTGTTCTCTTTGTAAACGATAGCAAATACGTTTTTATCAGCCATAAAAGACTGCAGTATTTCCCTGGAAACTTCTACTGATTCGTGGTGTTTCCAGCCCGCCATCTCTCCTACTCCATCCACAGAGGCGTATTCAAAGAAATCACACAAATCGCTTTCTTTCCAGGGGCGCAGAATCAGCCGCTGTGTTTCCAGCTGTGTATTCGTTATATCTATTTCAATATCCATCTCATACCTCTTTCATAACTTATTCAGTCCGCCACTATAAGCGCGGTGAATACCAGATTTTCTTCCCCGCAATTTGCCATTCCATGGCCGTGGCCGTCAGGAGTGAAGGTCAGATCTCCGGAAGAAACCGGACGCAGGCTTCCGTCATCGCTGTACTCGCCTTTACCGGAAATTATGTAATAAATCTCACTTTCTCCATGGTGTTCATGATAGCCCAGAGAATGTCCCGGCTCGATTGTTACCTGCGCATACAAAGTGATCTTCTTATTTAATGACTGTTCATGATCGGACAGCAAATGCTTGATTGTCACATACCCTTCGCCGCCGCACATATTGTTTATTCTTTCTTCCTTCATAGAAACTCCTCCGAGATAAAGTGTCTTCCAATTCACGCTCTAAATTCAGAAATATGGTTTTATTGTACACCAGGTCAGGACATGCGGCAAGACGGTTCTCTCATATTTTATATTTTCTTATTGCCGCAGTTACTTTCATGGCGTTCATGGCTGTCAGTAAAACTGCGTATGACAGCCGTAAACAGTACCTTTTCGCATAGCCAGAATCTTTAAAGATCTCTGCGCTTCCATTCCCAATATCGATTGTTCCTGGGCATAATTCAAAAGTACCGTTTTTGCGTCTGCGGATGGAAAGGCGGACAGACACAGAATCATTTTCCACAGTATCAGAGGGTCCTGTGAATACGGAGATTCTAATGCCAATACCGGCTGGAGATTGTCAGCGGCCGCCAGCTCTGGATGATAAAACACCATATATCCGACCGCATCCAAAAGCTCGCTGATCTGTTCCCTGCAGCTGCTTTCCTTAAGGCATCTTTGAAGCGCCGGAAAAACAGAGATATCCATCCTGCCAAGGCTGCGGGCAATGATATCTCTTGGCAGTGGAAAGGATTTTTTTGCCGAAACCTTATCCGGCGGCACTCTGTACTGATTATTGCCGATATGGCCAAGACAGCCGATCATCTTTTCGGCCGTTACGATACTCCCTTTTTCCAGACACTCGCAGACAGCAATGCGGGTATACAGACATTTCTCCCCGGCGAGCTGACCGAGCAGTTCGTCAGCCGCCCGGTCCGCCTGGGAACGCAGACAATACGCCGCCGCACTTCTCGTGCATGAGTCCGCCGCATGCAAAGCGGCAACCAGATCTTCATATGTCAGGTCTGACAGCGCAGCGATATCGCCCTCTGATGCCATTCCGCGTTTTCTTAGTGATTCGTTAGTACTTTTCATATGTTTTCCTATATGTTTTTTACATAGTATGGCGCGATCTGTCTTATATTTGCGCGTAACCGCAAAAATATCAATGCATATTTGTTTTGTAGCGGATGACTGCGCAAACAACTATATAGACGAATTGATTCAATTTCAATCCACATCCGTTTCGCAGCGGATGACATCAGAAGTTAAGAGAACGGAGGAAATCAAAAATATTTCAATCCACATCCGTTTCGCAACGGATGACCTATGTGGCAAATGTTATGCTAAACAACAACGCATTTCAATCCACATCCGTTTCGCAACGGATGACAACTCCTGACAATGTACCACCCGGCCAATGAGGGATTTCAATCCACATCCGTTTCGCAACGGATGACTGTTTGAGATAATGCGCTGCCAGCAACAGATTTAATTTCAATCCACATCCGTTTCGCAACGGATGACCTTTTGGGTGCAGCACGTATATCTCTGTACATGCATTTCAATCCACATCCGTTTCGCAACGGATGACGCCGATAAATTGGAAGCGCAAAAACACATGATCTGATTTCAATCCACATCCGTTTCGCAACGGATGACGTAGTCTGTTTCGCGCAGGTAACTTATTAAAAGATTTCAATCCACATCCGTTTCGCAACGGATGACTTGGGGTGTAACCTAAAGGATCTGTAACTATTCGCATTTCAATCCACATCCGTTTCGCAACGGATGACATTGTACAGAGGATGTACCGGGTACGATTAAGATATTTCAATCCACATCCGTTTCGCAACGGATGACCAATATGCAGGCAGCAATTAACAACTTGAGGATGATTTCAATCCACATCCGTTTCGCAACGGATGACAGTTAAAGCATCAACGGGATAGTTACCAGTGCCAATTTCAATCCACATCCGTTTCGCAACGGATGACAGATCTTGCTAACTATGATGCGCCACCTGAAACAATTTCAATCCACATCCGTTTCGCAACGGATGACATCGGTACTCGCCTTACTTACATTCCGCAGACAATTTCAATCCACATCCGTTTCGCAACGGATGACAGCAAAAAGTGACACTTACTAATACATTACCGCTCTGTAATACATACACATTGCCCAATTTTATTCTTCTACGTTTCTTTTTTTATTAACTGAACAACATTTTCACCGCTAATTAACAACAAATTCAAGTGCGAACCTCCCAGGAAATTCATGTTCACTTGGGGTTCGCACTAAAAAATATGCCTCATTTCAAACCGCTTTTCTCAGTCCACCGCACCACAATCATAGTTTTACAAATCCATTATCTGTTCCGATTCAATAATATTTCAAATTCAATCTACGTGTTTATTATAACAGCTTTTCAGATATAATCCAGTAATATTTTCAAGCATACGTGTCATCGTTGACGTTATTGTTCATGATTGCCGATATAGCAGCGCAGAGCGGAGCAGAGTATAGTCCTCTTAGGGATCCCGCAAAGCCCGTACGAGGAAGCGCACTGATGTGCGCACAGGTCATCAACCTGGCGATTGGTGAGAGCTGCTGCGCATTTCACGGAGCGAGTGTGTGTCCCTATGAGGACTACTCTGCTCCGCTCTGCGCGGGACGTTTGCGACAGCTGTGAACAGCATTATGTAACGCATATCCCGGTAACATTTAAATCATCGCTTGACATTCCGCTCTAAATATAGTAAATTGAATGAGTTAGTTTCTTCTAACCTATTCTGCCGATTCCATCGGCTATTTTTCGCCCAATAGGTTAGCCATTTCTAACCATCTTAAAATCCCGGAGGTCAACATTCATGATGATCAACAAGCGGCTGATCCGCACAGTAAACGATTCAAAGAAATACATAGCCAGGAATGTCCTGTTCCAATGGTGCAGCCTGATCTGCAATATCGCAATTATCTTTTCCGTCAGCATCTTCCTGCAAAAGCTGCTGGACAATGCGCTGACTACTCAGACTGCAGTCTGTCTTTCAGTGACCACAGTCCTCTCCATCGCAGTCCGTTTTCTCTGTTCCTATATGGCCAGCCGGGCAGGTTATCTCTCCTCCCGCTCAGTTAAAAAGGTGCTCCGCCGCAAAATCTACGAAAAGATGCTCTGCCTGGGGCCGTCCTATACAGAACAGCTCTCCACGGCAGAAACCGTGCAGATGGCTGTGGAAGGGGTGGATCAGCTGGAAACCTATTTCGGAGCATATCTGCCGCAGTTTTTCTACAGCATGCTGGCTCCGGTCACGCTGTTTGCGGTGCTGGCGTTCCTCAATCTGCCTTCGGCCGCGGTTCTGCTGATCTGCGTTCCACTGATTCCCGCTGCCATCGCCGCAGTACAGACGTTTGCCAAAAAGCTGCTCTCGCGCTACTGGGATCAGTATACCACATTGGGAGACAGCTTCCTGGAAAATCTCCAGGGCCTGACGACCCTGAAAATTTATCAGTCCGACGGAATCAAAAATGAAGAAATGAACAAAGAGGCCGAAAATTTTCGCCGCATCACGATGAAGGTTCTAACGATGCAGTTAAACTCCATCACAATCATGGACCTGGTTGCCTACGGCGGCGCTGCATTGGGCATCATCCTGGCAGTCAGCCAGTTTTACGCGGGACATGTGGGGTTTGTCGGCTGCCTGAGCATACTGCTGCTGTCCGCAGATTTCTTCCTGCCGATGCGCCAGCTGGGCAGCTACTTTCATATCGCCATGAACGGCATGGCGGCTAGTGACAGGATATTTCATCTGCTGGATCTTCCGGAACCCGACTGCAAAACGGACAGACTGACGGGAAACAGCTTTTCCCTCTCCTGCAGCCATATTCAGTTTTCCTATACGGAAGACCGTCCGATCTTAAAAGATGTATCCATGGAATTTCCCGCCGGAAGCTTTACCGGCATTGCCGGGGAGAGCGGCTGCGGCAAATCCACGCTGGCGGCGCTTCTTTCCGGGCGCATCCGCGGCTATGAGGGCGAAGTGAGCATCGGCGGATTGCCGCTCTCTGGGATCTCACAGGAAAGTCTTTCGCGCAATATCACCTATGTAGGCCATAACAGTTACCTGTTTAAAGGCACGGTCCGCGACAACCTGGCTATGGGCCGTCCGGATGCCGGGGAAGATGAGATGTGGGCCGTTCTGGAGAGGGCCAGGCTGGCGCAGTTTCTGCATGAGCAGCAGGGCCTGGATACGGCGGTAGCGGAAAAAGGCTCCAATCTTTCCGGCGGCCAGTGCCAGAGACTGGCGTTTGCCCGGGCGCTGCTGCATGACAGCCCTGTTTATATCTTCGATGAGGCGACTTCCAACATCGATGTGGAGAGTGAAAATGATATTATGGCACAGATCCAGGAACTGGCCGGCAGCAAAACCGTCCTGCTGATCTCGCACCGGCTCGCCAATCTGACCGGAACGGACTTCATCTATTGTATGGATCGGGGCCGTGTTGTGGAATCAGGGAATCACCGGACGCTTCTGAAACAGCAGGGTGTCTACGAAAAGCTTTGGATGAGCCAGCAGGCTCTGGAACATTTCACCAGGGAGGACGCGGTATAATGAACACAAAGACAAGGAGCAATTTCAATATCATGCGGCGGCTTTCAGGCCTCGTAAAGCCGCTGGCGCTTTATATGATGCTGGCCGTCAGCCTCGGCATCCTGGGCTTCCTATGCGCTATCTTCATCACCGTTCTGGGAGGCTCCGCCCTCCTAAACAGCATGGGGCTCGCATCCGGCACCGGCATCACCGTCCTTTCCATGAAAGCAGCCTTCCTGGCCGCCGGTGTCTGCGCTGTGCTGCGCGGTTTCCTGCGTTACGGGGAGCAGGCGTGCAACCACTATATCGCCTTCAAACTGCTCGCACTGATCAGAGATAAGGTATTTCAGGCGCTTCGCCGGCTGTGTCCTGCCAAACTGGAAGGGCGTGACAAAGGGGATTTGATATCCGTCATCACCTCTGATATCGAGCTTTTAGAGGTTTTTTATGCGCACACTATTTCACCGGTGCTGATCGCTTTCTTTACCAGCCTGATTATGGTGCTGTTCATTGGCAGCTATCATCCTCTGCTGGGGCTCATCGCAGCCGCCGCATATGTGGTGATCGGCATCGCGGTCCCACTGCTGGTATCAAAAGCATCCAAAAATACCGGCATGGCCCTGCGCTCGCAGGCCGGCGCGCTGAGCGCATATATGCTGGACAGCCTGCGCGGGCTGCGGGAAATCATGCAGTATAACCTGGGAAACGAGCGGCTGCGCGGCCTGGATGAGCGCACGGATGCGCTGTCCGGATACGAAGCCCGCCAGAAGCACCATGCGGGAATCAATATGGCAGGGACCAACACTCTGATTCTGCTGTTTGATCTGCTGATGCTGGCCGCGGCTGCCCTGCTTTACCGCAGGCAGGCCGTTGGGTTTGACGGCGTTCTGATCCCGTTCATCGCCATGATGAGCTCCTTTGGTCCCGTATCCGCCCTGGCCGGACTGGGAAGCACGCTGCAGAATACGTTTGCCGCTGGCAGCCGGGTGCTGGATATACTGGATGAAACGCCGGCCGCGCCCGACATCGTGGGGCAGAAGGAAATTGCGTTCACAAAAGCGGCCGTTAAAAATGTTACGTTCTCTTACGGTCAGGAAAGCAGTATACCCGTTCTCTCGGACATATCGCTGGATATTCCCCAAGGCCGCGTGATCGGCATATCCGGACCGAGCGGTTGCGGCAAGTCCACTCTGTTAAAGCTTCTGATGCGTTTCTGGCCGCTGCAGAAGGGGCGCCTGGAAATCTCGGATACCGATATAAACCGGATCAATACCGGCAACCTAAGAAATATGCAGAGCTTTGTCACGCAGGAAACGCATCTCTTCCATGACAGTATCCTGAATAACATCCGTATTGCAAAACCGGACGCATCCAGGGAAGAGGTGGCCACAGCCTGCAGAAAGGCTTCCCTGCACAGCTTTATTATGGGACTTCCCAAGGGCTATGACACGCCCGTGGGCGAACTGGGTGAAACTCTTTCCGGCGGTGAACGCCAGCGCATCGGGCTCGCCCGCGCATTTCTCCATGACGCGCCGTTTATACTGCTGGATGAACCCACCAGCAATTTAGACAGCCTGAATGAAGCTGTGATCTTAAAATCTCTGCATGAGGAACGGAGCGGCAAGACCGTGGTGCTGGTCTCCCACCGGACATCCACCATGAAAATCGCCGATGAGGTGTACCGCGTCTCACGGCAGGAGCTTGGAAACAGTCTGAAATGAATCAGGGAGGGAAAGCGGATGAAAACTGCAGAACAGAAAAGAGAATGGGAACAGAAGATGGTATCACAGATGATCGCCCTCTACTGCCGCAAAAAGCACCGCTGCGGCTGCGGCCTGTGCGAATCCTGTGCAAAACTGGAGGAATACGCCAGGCAGCGCAGCGCGCGCTGCCCGTTTATGGAGTCTAAAACGTTCTGTTCCAGCTGTAAGGTGCACTGCTATAAGCCCGAGATGCGGGAAAAAATCCGGGAAGTGATGCGCTTTTCAGGGCCGCGGATGATGCTTTACCATCCGCTGACCGCAATGCGCCACATCTGGTATACGGCGGTATCCGGATCAGCCACCAGCTGACATATTCGATCAAAAAGAAACGGAGGAATCATCATGAAAAAATTGCTGTTCATAATTCTTGGCTGCATCGGTCTCGTATTAGGCGCCATCGGAGCGGTGCTCCCGCTGATGCCGGCATTCCCCTTCCTGCTTTTAGCCGCATTCTCCTTTGCCAAGAGCTCGGAAAGGCTCCACTCCTGGTTCATCGGAACAAAGCTGTATAAAAACAACCTGGAGTCCTATGTCCAGGGACGGGGGATGACCCGCAGGACAAAGCTTCGCATCATGCTCATCGTGACATTGACGATGAGTGTCGGTTTTATCATGATGAAACATGTGCCTGTGGGCCGTATCATTCTGTCCGCCGTCTGGATCTTCCATCTGCTCTATTTCATCTTCGGCATAAAAACAATATCCGCCGCAGATGCAAATCCGCAGTCAGCGCAGCAGCAGAAAAGAGTTCCCGCTCCGGAAGACTAAATTTACATCCATCCTGATCTTCAGCGTAGGGTGATGCCAAACTCTCCGCTTTTTGGAATCAGGCAAACGCCGGCCTCCGTTCTCTCTGTTTCACAGTTCCAAGCTTCCCGCACTGAAAATACTCCACTTAACAGTACGCGTCCGTTTTCTTTTCCCTCCATCCGAAACCGCAGAGCTCCATCCAGCACCTTCATGGTCAGAGATGCCTTTTTCTGCCCGTCACTGTCCCATATCTCCGTATAAGCGTCCTTTTTAATGCCGTATACTCTGTACTCCGCCCGGTCCGCCAGCTCATAATCCGGCGTAATATCGCATTTTCCAAAAGGAAGGATGCTCCCATCTTTCACGAACAGAGGGAGGCTGAAATAATCGTAGCGGTCGGTAAACCATCTCCCACCTTCCACAATTTTGCCGGACAGCAGATGGGTCCAGGTGCCCTCCGGCAGATAGCAGCTCTCCTCACCGTCTTCCGAAAATACCGGGGCGGCCAGCACGCTGTCCCCCAGCATATACTGACGGTCCAGATAGGCGCAGTTTCTGTCCTGCCAAAATTCCATATGCATCGGCCGCATCACGGGAATTCCCGTCAGATGAGCACGGACGGCGGCGGTATAGAGATACGGCATCAGCCTGCATTTCAGCTTCGTAAACGCCTTCAGCACCTCACAGGCCTCCTCATCATAATTCCACGGCACTCTGTAAGAGCTGGAACCGTGCAGCCTGCTGTGGGAAGAGAGCATGCCGAAGGCCACCCAGCGTTTATAGAGATCCGGCGAACCGCTGTCCTCAAAGCCGCCGATATCATGGCTCCAGAATGCGAAGCCGCTGTCCATCAAAGACAGGCCTCCCCTTAAGCTCTCAGCCATGGATACATACTGGCTGGTGGAATCTCCGCCCCAGTGCACCGGATACTGCTGCCCGCCGGCGGTGGCGCTCCTGGCAAATATCACCGCATCCGCCCGTCCCTTTTCTCTTTCTAAGAGCTGGAATACGCACCTGTTATACAGCAGGGTATAGTAATTATGCATTTTTACCGGATCGGAACCGTCATGATAGCGCACATTTACCGGTATCCGTTCTCCGAAATCTGTCTTAAAGCAATCCACTCCCATATCCAGCAGCGCCTTCAGCTTCTCCTGATACCAGTCCCAGGCTTCCGGATTGGTAAAATCCACAACCGCCATGCCGGCCTGCCACATATCCCACTGCCAGACACAGCCGTCCTCTCTCATCAGCAGGTAATGCTTCTTCATCCCCTCCTCAAACAGCGGCGATTGCTGAGCGATATAAGGATTGATCCACACACAGACCTTCAGGCCGCGGTCATGCAGACGCCCAAGCATTCCTTCCGGATCCGGAAACATCTCTTCATCCCACTGAAAATCGCACCAGTGAAAACCTTTCATCCAGAAGCAGTCGAAATGAAATACATGGAGCGGAATTCCCCTCTCCTCCATTCCGTCAATGAAATAGCTGACGGTTTTTTCATCATAGTCTGTGATAAATGAAGTGGTCAGCCACAGCCCAAAGCTCCACTTCGGCAGCAAAGGCGCCCGGCCTGTAAGCGCTGTATATCTAAGGATGATCTCCTTCGGTGTGGGGCCATAGATCAGGCAGTATTCCAGCTCCTCGCCTTCCACAGAAAACTGAACGGTTTCCACCTTCTCGCTCCCCACCTCAAAGCTGACCCGGCCCGAATGGCGGACGAATACGCCGTAGCCTTTGCTTGTCATATAAAACGGAATGTTTTTATAGCTGATTTCGCTGGCCGTACCGCCGTCCTCATTCCACATATCCACATTCTGGCCGTTTTTGACAAATGGCGTGAACCGCTCGCCCAGACCATAAACCAGCTCCCCCGTATCCAGCGACAGGCCGGTGACCAGGTAATTTTTCCCGTCCCGATGATGCATCATGGAGGTGGAGCGGGGAGCTGCCTTGGTCAGCGGCCGGCCATCCGCCAGAAAGTTAAGCTGCGGGCTGCCCTTTTTTAACTCCAGGGCCAGACTGCCGCTCATGATCCTGGCTCCGTCCTGATCCGTTTCCACGGCGGCGTGAAATTCCTGATCCCCGCATAGCTCATAAACAGGCGTTGTTATGTAGCTTCCCATGTGGTTTGCGAGATGCACTTTCAATACATTTTCCATCGGAGCAGTAACCGTGACGGTCATCTGCCCGATATTGAGAGTGGCGCCCCGGTCCGTAATCCTGCGGTAAGGGCCATACGCCCTAAGCCCGTCCCCATACCGCTTAGCACAATAGATCTCTTCCACAAATTCCGGCCTGTATTCCGGTTTCGTCACCCAATATCCGTCTGTAAATTTCATCTGTTAATTTCCTTCCTTCTTTACGTTTTTCCGGTTCGTTCCGTCAGTTTGCCGCGGTAAAAGCCATCTCCCGGTTCAGGAACAGAGGCGTATGGTATGCCAGCGTGTTGGAGAGCGGCAGCAGCTCCTCGCCGATTTGGATGCCGAGTTCCTCCCGGATATAGTCCCTCCTTATCTGCATCCTCTGCCACAGCTTCGGATACTCTTTTCTTAACTGCCGTCTCAATGTCTCATCCGCCATCACCAGACCGTCCTCCGCCCCGGCGCCGCCAAATCCCGGCTTTTTAGGTATGATGTCCAGCTGTATCATATTGCCGCTTTTAAACCGTATCCTAGAACCCGCATACACCGGTGATGATGTCCATTCCTCATCCGCGGTAAAATGACCCGGATTCAAATACCAGCGGAATTCACTCCTGGGCAGTGCAGATTCCACCGCATCATAGAGCTGGCCGCCGGTCAAACCGATGCGCAGCGTCTCCAGCCATATCTTCTGTGCGTTAAAATACGGCATGGCGAGGGATTCTATATAAGCCGGAACCGGTATCTGCCCCTCTTCATATACCGCATATCCCGAACGGCTGCTTAGGCCTCCCTTCATCCCCACCGTGATTGATACGGGATCTCCCAGAGAAAGCTTCTTTCCCGACGGATACAGATTTCCCTTCACAAACCGCTCCCCAAATGCGCAGACTGTCACCACAGAATTTCTCTGGCCGTCCGTGCGCATGGCATTGGCGGTTTCGATCTCACTTCTGCCGACCGCCAGCGCATCCATCGCGTCCTGCACGCAGTTGGATGCCAGCGAAGCTCCATACTCATAATGCGCGATCTCATCCGCATCAGCGGTGATTCTCACACCGCAGTCCGGATCCAGAAAGAGACCGGCGGCATTGACCAGCGAACCCCGGCCGTTCATAACCGACTTCACCGCCATCATGATGTAATACGGAATATCAAATTCACATTCCCCCTTCTGACCCTTCTTTTCCATCAGCTTCCATCCCACCACGCCGACACTTTCATCCGGCGCCAGTCCGGCCTTCCTTAACAGCCCATCCAGCGCATCCGCCGAATCATCCGGCTGATTGGGAAGTGAAAAGCCGGAAAACAGAAGCGGCTCTGCGTCGATGCGTGACCTCCTGCATTTATCCAGATTTTCATTGCCTAAAATCATGCAGACCCTTCCAGTTCTGTGCAGTATGAGCAGCGCCTCTTCAAATCGGGGGATAAACCCTGTCAGATATTCGAAATTGCCGCTGTGCTCCACATCCGCATAGAGGATCAGCACATCCAGCCCCCACCTCTCCATGCCCTCAATCACTTTCTGTTTTCTTACCAGCATGGTTTCATCCTTTAAAACGGTCGGTAACGCCCTCATAAGCTCCGGCTTTTTGACCGGTCTTAATGCAATGCTCATATATACTCCCTCCCTCTTCTGAATTCATTATACGTCCTTATCATACAAAGGGAAACCCCTTAGCGGCAGAATGAAGGTTAATTGCTATAGTATAGAGAAACGGCATAGCCGCAGCTACGCCGTTTCCGGAAACTATTCTTATAATGTTTTATGAGTACACCCATGTTTTAATCAGATATATTCCATCCGTTCAAAATACTTCATCAGTATGCCGGCGCAATTTTCCACGCCCAGCTGTGAGGTATCCAGTATCATGTGATAGTTGTTCACATCTCCCCACACCTTGCCCGTATGTTCATAGTAATACTTCGCTCTTTCTTCGTCGGTCTTTTCGACTTCCACTTTCGCATCCTCATAGGATATTGACTCCAGCTTCATGATTCTGCGGATACGGTCTTCCTTGTCTGCACAGATATAGATATTAAAAAGATTCGGTTTGTCCGCAAGTATCTCGGACGCGCAGCGCCCAAGAAGAATGCACGGCTGTTCAGCCAGTTCCCGGATCAAGGCTGCCTCTGTCTCAAAATCGGCCTCATCCAGTTCATTTTCCAGATATACTTTGTCATAGACAGGAATCTGCAGTTTTTCTGCCAGTTCCTTCGCTATAATGCTGGCCCCCGTACCGAACCGCCGGCTCATGGTGATCACTAATTTCATAGTAACGCCTCCTTTGTATCCGTAGTCTAACGGGGCAATGGATCCCCCAGGAAAATAGTCATGCATATAGTATACTCTATTGCCAGGGAAGTTGCAAGAAAGTTTTCAGCCGCCCTGTGCAGGGCGGCAGCAAAGTATATATTTCCTCACATGGTTTTCATAAGCTCCAGCAACGCGATCCTCTGCTCCTTGGTCAGCGTGGACCATCTGACGAATAACTCCTTCTGTTCCTCCGACAGTCCCGGCACATCCTCCCCCTCTGAAAGGAACTGGATCACAGTGATGCCAAAGGCCTCACAGATCGCCTCCAGCGTAGATAAAGTGGGCGTATTGTTTCTTCTGAACAGATTTGCAATCGTTGATTGCGACAGGCCGGCTTCTATAGCCAATTTATACTTGGTCCACCCGCGTTCCTCCAGCAGCTGGCTTATTCTTTTCGCAGTATCCACTCAGCAACCCTCCATTTCTGATAGCATTATACCGTTCAATTAGGTATCAAAATAGTATTAATAAGTATTGGCTTCATTATTCATTTGAACATCATCCCATACAAATCCCTGTTACTATTCACATCTGCCGTAAACGTCCCGCGCATAGCGGGGCAGAGCATAGTCCCCATAGGGACGCGCTGCCGCTCCGGAAAAATATTTGACATTGCTATATAAATCAGCTAAATTATTTGTATCAGGTAACGATTGTGCATCAGAATTCAGATGAGGTGAAGCAAGTGATAAAAGGTGCGGATACTGCTCAGTTGATTGCAGACAGCCTAAAAAAGCTGATGAAGGACAAACCCATTGAAAAAATACGGATTAAGGATATCACCGACGGGGCAGGCCTGATGAGGCCCACGTTCTACAATCATTTTGAAGACAAATATCAGGTTGTGGAATATATCTTTAATCATGAGGTCATGGAGCCCATGCTCCCCCTGTTAAACAGCGGGCTGGTCCGTGAAGCGATGGTCTTTATGCTGACCCGTATGGAAGAAAATTATGATTTCTACCGTCATGAAATCAACAGGGAGGGACAGAACTCCTTCCGTGAGATCCTTCACAGCGCTTTCCTGCAGGCCTTCATGCCTATCTTCCAGCAGCAGATTATTAAGCCGCTTCATCAGATGATCACACCTCTTCGAATGGCGGAATTCTGCGCAAATATTTTTGAATATACTCTGACCAAATGGCTGAATGAGAAAGAAAAAATACCGGTGGACACGCTGATGCAGCTATACGATATACTGCTGACCAATTCAATTGAAGATTTACTGCGCGGGAAACGCAAAGAATAACGTAGATATTCATAAAAGCCGAAATGTCGCATTATGACGACATTTCGGCTTTTTTGTCATTGCCACGCTGACAGATGCTGCACTTTAACCATTCTATTCATACTGTGTTCTTCTATAATGGAGATATCAGATGCGGGGAGGTGGGGCATTGAGGGTTTTATGGAGCATGCCGGTGGCCATCGGCATTTCGCTGCATATTTTCGTAATCATGATGGAATGCGGAGCCACCCAGGCCGGGCTGGATAAAAAGCGTATACTGCAGACAGCCGTTGTCTTTGTATCCGTACAGCTGGGAATGCAGTCATTAGGGATTGCGGCCACCTGGCTGGTGGAAAGAGTCTTTCAGATACATCTTCTAAGCCGTTTCTACAAATATACCACCTTTGCCATACTGGCAGGTATCGGCTGCCACAGGATCCGGGACGCCTTAAGGGCGGACTCCCTGCCTGAAGAACGGCATCCGCGCCTAAGTCTGTGGCAATGTGTCCGGATCTCAGCCAGAACCGGAGGAGAAGCCCTGGCCGCAGGGATGAGCCTTTACTATTACTGCTCCCCCTGGTCAGGAATCTGTATCGTATGTCTGGCGTTCTTCGCAGCCTTAGCGGGTTTTAGCTACGGTTACTTAAACGGTGTGACGCGGCGCAGGTTTCTCTGCACAGCAGACGGATGTCTGATGGCCGCACTGGCCGTAAGCATTGTATTATAGCAGTATTTAAGCTGCTGAATAAATATGTGTATTCAGCAGCAGTTATCTGGTAGTCTGTTTCCCAAGTCCGTGTGCATAGAGCACAGACTACTAGGAGCGCGCCGCAGCGCGCAGACAGGAATCTTATGACGGCAGCACACAAAATGGAACGGGCACTGGTGAGCAGGACAATTGACGGAGTCATCCACTATGTAAATAAGGACAGGCAGGCGAACCTGCTGCATTTAATCGATGTGGTGGAGAAAATAGCCGGGGACATGTTTTCAGAAAAAAGCTATGATGGGGCCAGAAATATAGTGCGCGATGAGGACAGCAAGTGGATGCGGTATCTGTACCGGCTCATGGATGAAACAGACCCCCATGTGCTTAAGATGACCGCTTTGAATCTGGGCTTTGAAGCCGCTTATTTTGGGACAAAAACCATTCGCGAAAACAGGCGCAGATACCAGTGCAACATTCCATGGCTGATTCTCATGGACCCTACCAGCGCCTGCAATATGCATTGTACGGGATGCTGGGCCGCAGAGTACGGCCATAAGCTGAACCTGACCTATGAGGAACTCGATCGCATCATCACCCAGGGGAAAGAACTGGGCATCTATTTCTATATGTATACCGGCGGTGAACCGCTGATGAGGAAAAAAGACCTGATCCGGCTCTGTGAAAAGCATAACGACTGTGCGTTTCATGCGTTTACCAACGGAACGCTGATCGATGATGAATTCTGCAGCGAGATGGCCCGGGTGGGCAATTTCTCCGTATCCCTAAGCCTGGAAGGCTATGAAGAGGTCAACGACTCCCGCAGAGGCAGCGGCAGCTTTTCAAAGGCCATGGAGGCCATGGATCTGATGAAATCCCATGGACTGATCTTTGGCACCTCTATCTGCTACACGAGCAAAAATGTTGAAACAGTGACTTCCGATGAGTTTCTGGATATGATCATTGAAAAAGGCTGCCGGTACACCTGGTATTTCCACTATATGCCCGTAGGTAACGATGCTGCGGTGGAACTGCTCCCCACCCGGGACCAGCGCGAATACATGTACCGCCGCGTCAGAGAGATCAGAGGGAGCGATGGCGGCAAACCGATCTTCGCTATGGATTTCCAAAACGACGGGGAATTTGTAGGCGGCTGTATCGCAGGCGGCCGCAATTATATGCATATCAATGCCAACGGGGATGCGGAGCCCTGTGTCTTCATCCATTATTCCGGCGCGAATATCCGGGAGGTCTCTCTGCTGGATGCGCTAAGACAGCCCCTGTTCATGGCCTACCGCGACCGCCAGCCTTTCAATGAAAACCATCTCCGCCCCTGCCCCATGCTGGAAAACCCGGAAATACTGGAGCGCATGCTTAAGGAGACCGGCGCGGTTTCAACCGATCTTAAGTCTCCGGAAAGCGGAGAACATCTGTGCGGCAAATGCAGGGAATACGCCGAGAACTGGGCGGAGTCCGCAGACAGGCTGTGGCGGGAAAACGGGCATCACAAGGAATATTACCAGAATTACAAAGATGTGTACAAAGATTCATCCGCAGAAAAATTTCATTAACCGGTCAGATTACCTAACTGATTCGATCCTTTAACTGATCCGATTACACTGACAGGAGGAAGTCCGAAGACTTCCTCCTTAATGCCGGTTCATGCGAAAACCCAGCACACCGCCGACCACGCCTCCCAGTATATGGGTCAGGTTTGAAATATTATCTCTCACAAACACGGCATCGTAAATCTGGCCGCCCAGGTAAATGGCTGAGATCACGATGAAGGTCAGTGGAATCTTTTTATCCGTCACGCCTGTGAAGGAAGAGAGTATGATAAAGGCGAAGACGACTCCACTGGCCCCAAGCAGCGCGGTGTGCGGGAACAGCAGCATGTGCACCGCGCCGGTTATGACCGCTGTCGCCAGCATAACAAACAGCAGATTACGGCTGCCATACTTTTCCTCCAGAAGCGGTCCGACTAACAGGATCATCGTGATATTTGCGGAAAAGTGTGCCCAGCCCGCATGTCCGAATATATGCCCCACCAGCCTTACATAGGTCAGAGGGTTTAAGAGAGATGCGCGGTATACGCTGAAAAGCAGGGTGTTTGACACGCCTCCCGTGATCTGGCCCAATATCAGCGCCATCAGGCAGATCCCCGTAAACCCCAGTATGACCGGTGAGTTAACGGAAATATGTTTCTGCAGTCTGTTCCACAATGTGCAATTCCCCCTCCATGCCTGTTACTTTTCCAGGATAAACGCGCGGTAGCCCCTGTAGGCCTCATAGATATCCACCTTACAGGTGATCTCCCAAGGAGCATGCATGCTGAGCACGGGGATACCGCTGTCAATCACTTCCATGCCGTACTGCGCCAGGATATAAGCGATGGTTCCGCCGCCTCCGATATCCACTGCGCCCAGTTCTGCAGTCTGTATCGCCACTCCGTTTCGTTCCATAACTTCTCTTATAAATGCGATGTACTCCGCATTGGCATCATTGGAGCCGCTCTTTCCTCTAGAACCGGTGTATTTATTGAAGACGATCCCCCGGCCGAAATATGCTGAGTTTTTCTTCTCAAAACGGTCAGAAAACTGCGGATCATAGGCAGCGCTGACATCGGATGAGAGCATCCTGGAATTGCGCAGCGCCCTGCGCAGCTTCAGCTCGCTGAATTCTCCGGCGCGGTCCATGAGCTCCGCCACCATATGTTCAAAGAATCTGGATTGCATGCCGGTAGCGCCGGTGCTGCCGATCTCCTCTTTATCCACCAGGATACAGCAGGCCGTTTTCTCCACATTCCCCTCATCTAAAACCGCAAACAGCGAGGTAAATGCACACACCCTGTCATCCTGGCCGTATCCGATCACCATGCTGCGGTCCAGCCCGCAATCCCTGGATTTTCCGGCGGGAACAATCTCAAGCTCTGCAGATAGGAAGTCCCCTTCCTCAATGCCGTACTGTTTGTTAAGTATTTCGAGCATCGCATCCTTCACGGTTCCCTCGGCAGTAAATGACTTGCTTCCGATTAAAAGATCCAGCTTCTCACCGTCAATCACTTTGCCTGCTTTACGTTCCATCTGCTCTCCGGACAGATGTACCAGCAGATCCGTGATCACAAATACAGGATCCTCATCTTTCTCACCGATCACCACATCCACCACTGATCCGTCCTTTTTCGCAACCACTCCGTGGATGGCCAAAGGCTGGGAAAGCCACTGGTATTTCTTGATTCCGCCGTAATAATGCGTGTCCAGATATGCCAGCCCCTCTTCATCATAGAGAGGATTCTGCTTGATATCAATTCTCGGACTGTCTATATGGGCTCCCAGGATATTCATTCCCTGCTCCAGCGGCTGGCTGCCCATCCTGAATAATACGATGGCTTTGTCCATATAAACTGCATATACTTTATCTCCGGGCTGAACGCTTCTGCCCTCCCGAACGATTTCCCACAGATCGGAAAATCCCTCTGCTTTTGCAAGCGCAGCTGCTTTTCTCACGCATTCACGCTCTGTTTTACATGCATCGATGCACTCCCTGTAGCGGATAGCCATTTTTTCCGCATTTTCTTTCTGATTTTCAGAATAACTTGTCCATAAGTTCTCCATTCCAGCTCTCCTTTATGTATCTGTTTAGATTTCTCTATTATATCATCATATCCAAGACAGGTAAAGCGTCCGGATTCTTTATTCTGCGCTGTTATTCTCCGCGTCCGGATTCTTTATTCTGCGCTGCGCCCGCATCGCTTACTGCCAGCGTCTGCTTTGCGGTCAGGCGGATATTTTCCATCCACAGGCTTCCCATCGGGCATTCCGGCAGACCGCGGATTTCCACCGCGGTTTTACCCGCATTTCCTTTGATGTTTTTAAGATGGATCCCTTCAAACCTGGTGGGCGCGTCGCTTTTTGGCACCACTGTGCTGTAATTTTAGAACATGCTGATCTGCACCGCTTCTTCCAGGATGCCGTTCAGCGCAATATCCTCGAACCAGATATACTTTGCATAGCCGCCCCTGCCTCTCATGGACTTCATGCGGATTCCCTGATTGGTGCCGCTGATCTCACATCCGTGCGCATATCACAAGCCGTATGCTGTCTTTTTACAAAATTTTTGAGATGCAGTCCTTTATTGTCATACAACCGGCACTTCTGCTTGACTGCGGATTGAAAATAAACTACTATCATTTTGTAAGTTCAAAGAGGAGGACACAGTATGAAACTCAATCCGCTATTTTGTGATAAGGCCGTTCTGCAGTGTGACAGGCCGGTCCATGTATTCGGAACCGGCTCAGGCAGAGTCTCCGTCACATTTCTGAATGAAACAAAAACAGTGATATCCGCGGGCGAAACCTGGTGTATCATGCTCTCTCCCCATCCGGCCGGCGGGCCTTATGAGATGGAAATCAATCTTGACGGACAGATCGTATGCCTGCATGATCTTATGCTGGGATATGTCTTTTTGTGCGCCGGTCAATCCAATATGCAGCTGAAGATGGACGAAACTTCGGATCAATTTCAGTATGAAGACAATTCCATGCTGCGCCTTTTCACTGTGCCGCGGCCATTGCTGATGGATACGGCGGAATATTTCCCACAAAGCTGGGTATGCTGTGAGGCGGATACGGGGATCTGCTGGTCTGCAATTCCCTATCACTTCGGCCAGATGATTCAGAGGACAAAAAATACTGCCATCGGCATTATCTCCTGCTGCAAAGGAGCCTCTGTCATACAGTCCTGGATGGATGAAGCGCTGCTTCACACATCGCCGTTTGTGATTCCCGATCAGGACAGACACTGTGATCTGAAGCTGTTTTCTGCCTGGAATCCGGACGGTTATCTCTATCATTCCATGTTCCGCACCGTTGCTCCCTATTCCATGTGCTGTGTCATCTGGTATCAGGGGGAAAGCAACACCTCTCCTGCCGAAGCCGCAATCTATGACAAACTTCTGGCACTTCTTATCTCCAACTGGAGAAGAGACCTGGTGGACGAAACGCTGCCTTTTATCCTTGTCCAAATCCATTCCTATGCGCATGGCGCTGCCGGCTGGAAAAAGCTTCAGGATGCGCAGCGGAAAGCGGCGGACGCAATCCCCAACGTAATATTTGTACAAAACGACGATCTTGGTGAACCCGACAGGATTCATCCGGTCTATAAGCTCCCCATATCCCGGCGGATTGCGCGGGCTGTCCGGACACTTATTTAAAATTGTGTATCGACATTTCAGATAAATTGTGGTATAAATGGTATTGGATTCAATGCAAACGTTTGCATTGTCGGAGGTTTAAATGAAAAAAGCAACCATTAAAGATATCGCACGGGCTGCCGGAGTATCTGCCTCCACGGTCTCCCGTGTGCTTTCGGGAGGAGCTCCCATATCCGAAGAGACCAGTCAAAGGGTAAGAGAGGCCGCCAGGCAGCTAAATTACACGCCAAATACTGCTGCGCAGTGCCTAAGACGTGAAAAAAGCCGGAGCATCGGGGTCGTTTTCCCCGACATATCCGGCGAATTTTATGCAAGCTGTGCATCCTGGCTGTTAAAGCATGCGAGGAGCTGCGGATATACCGTGCTTTTTATGGAAAGCGGCCCGTCTGCCGAAGCGGAAAGAGACGGGCTGCAGGCTCTGATGGAACGGCGCGTTGACGGAATCATCTTCATCGGAGACCACAGGGATCACGGTCTGATACAGGAACTGGTAGACCGTTCTGTTCCGGTTGTCACCGGTGACCGCCATCTGCCTGGAATCGTGTCGGTCACATTTAATAACCGAGAGACCATGGGGAAGCTGACAGAAGCGCTGTATGAGAGAGGATACCGAAAATTTCTGTATGTCGGTGAACCGACGGAGGGACAGGATAATCTGAAGGAACGGTTCAACGGTTATCATCAGACGCTTGAGGCGCATGCGGATGCACAGGCTGCTTCTGTGTTTGATAAGCGGCTGCACGACGATAAGCTTTTGGGCAGCTATGAACTCTTTCTGTCAGAGCTTCGTTTTGATCTTCCCGAAGTCATCGTCACATCCAACGATCTGATCGCCCAGGGGATCATCAGCGCGGCGCACGCCTGCCACATCCGGATACCGGAGGAACTCTCCGTTACCGGCTTTGATGACCAGCTCTCCTCCGCTTATTTCATCCCTTCGGTCACAACGGTTCATCAGGATGTGGAAGAACTGACCCGGCGCTGTTTTGATCTGCTGATGGCGCTGCTGGATAAAAAAGATGCGGAGTCCTATATCGTCCGCCAGCAGATCATCGAAAGGCAGTCCGCCCGTTTCACCCAGAATAAAGGAACTCAAGGAGGCAGTTATCAGTGAACAAGAACATCAGAGACTTTACAACGGGCAGTATCCCAAAAGCCCTGCTCTATTTTTCTATCCCGTTTTTCCTGACCAACCTGATTCAGGCGTTCTATAGCATTGCGGACATCATGGTGATCAGCCGCTTCTGCGGATCTTCCGGCATAGCCGGCGCCTCGATCGGGGCCAGCATTACGGATACCATCACATTTACGATTGTAGGACTCTGCAACGGCGGCGCAATCATGACCGCCCAGTATGCCGGCATGAAAAATGAGAAAGAGATTAAAGAAACCGTCAGCACCACCTTCGGCGTCATGCTGATCCTGGCCGTCATATCCACCGCGCTCACCCTGATTTCTGCGCCTTACATATTAAGAGCCCTGAACACCCCGGCAGAAGCCTTTGATCAGACCAGGTCCTACTTCTCCATCTGCATGATCGGTTCCGTATTTATCTTTGGATACAATGCGGTGGGATCCGTGCTTCGGGGGCTCGGCGACTCCAAAACGCCGATGTATTTCGGCGTCACCTCCTGTCTTCTCAACATCGTCCTGGATCTGCTGCTCGTCGGCGTGTTTCATATGGACGTGGAGGGGGCGGCGATCGCCACGGTCGCATCGCAGGCGGTGGCTCTGACCGGCTGCATCCTGTATCTGAAAAAGCGGGAGTTTTTCTTTGATTTTAAACCCTCAAGTTTCCGCATCTATCCGGCGAAAGCGGCGAAGCTCTTTCAGCTGGGGCTGCCCGACGCGATCCAGAGCGCCATTGTATCCGGCGGATTTTTGATGGTTTCCTCCATAATCAACAGTCTCGGCGTCAATGCCGCATCCGGAGTATCACTGGCCTCCAAGGTCAACAATTTCGCCCAGATGCCCGCGACCGCTGTAGGCATGTCCGTGGCCTCCATGACCGGACAGAATGTGGGCGCCGACAAATATGACCGGGTGCGCAGCACTTTAAAATACAGCATTATGATCTGCCTGGCCATATCCACAGCCATGTTCGCCATTGTGCAGCTGTTTCCTTCCTCCATTATGGGCCTGCTGGTTCAGGATGCAGGCGTAATTAATGAGGCGCTTCCCTATCTGCGGATTACAGCCCTCGATTACCTGCTGGTAGCGCTGTGCTTTCCGTTAAACGGCCTGTGCAACGGCAGCGGCCATACGCTCTTTTCGATGATACCGTCCATCGTTTCCTCCGTGATCGTGCGCGTGCCGGTGGCATACTTTTGCGCCAGGACGCTCGGTCTGGGCCTCCTCGGTGTCGGCATCGCCACCCCCACCGGCACGTTTAGCGCGGTAATCATCTGTACCGTATATTATTTCAGCAACAGGTGGTGCAAAAAAGTGGTATAGCCATGCCGCGATCTGACGGATGGATTCCAGCGCGTCTTTCCTCGGGTGGCTCATCCACTGGATGGTTCCTACCTGGAAATATGCTTCACTCCCAACATTCAGGATCCGCTATTCAGGTTTGTGACAGCTTCTGCCGGATTGACATGAATCATGATATGCTTAATCTCCGGAAAGTTTTTCTCTACCCTGTCATGAACCTGCTCGGCGATTCGATGGGCTTCACGAAGGGATTTGTCACCGTCAACTGCTATTTCCAGATCAATATATACCTTATTCCCGAACATTCTGGACTGGAGTAAATCAACGCGAATAACCTCTTCCTGTGAACGGATACAATCATCCAGTTTTTTCTCATAGTCTGCATTACAGGATGTATCCAGCATTTTTTTTACAGCATCCCGCAGTATATCACAGGAAACTTTTAAAATGAACAAACAAATTACAACACTGGCAACAGAATCCAACACCGGGAAACCAAGCATTGCACCACCGATGCCAACGAGGGAACCGATGGAAGAAAAAGCATCCGATCTGTGATGCCATGCATCCGCCATAAATGCAGCCGAATCAATGATCTTTGCATAATACCTTGTATACCAGTACATAGCCTCTTTCCCAACGATAGACAGAACCGCTGCAATGAGTGCAATCATACCTGGAACTGCAAGAGTCTCATAATTTCTGGCCAAAATATTTTGTACCCCTGCTTTACCGACTCCAATTCCGGTAATTAACACGTTTCCGACAATGCTTACAGATGATAACTTTCTAATAATTGTGTTTTCGTTGATAGCTGATTTGACAGAGAATCTGCAAATGTGTAAAAAAACACACCTATGGAACATACAACTGTCCCACAGATGTGTGAAATTCAATCTGCTGCCACCTGATCTGGCGGCCCGGCCCCACGACACTAACGTATCATCGCCTGCTCAGCTTGTACTGTTGATCTCGCATTCCAAGAGAATGTAATGCAGTGCAAAGAGTGCTTAATATATAACATATTTTTCGATAACAGTCAAGAGAATTTAATGAACCCTATTTAAGCAGGCTTTCCAGCCGTATAGCAAAACAAAAAAACGCTGGAAACATCAAAGTTTCCAGCGTTTACTACTATTTTTAATCAGGCTTATTTGCCCATCTGCTTTGCTACTTCCTCAGCGAAATTTTCGGATTTTTTCTCCAGACCTTCTCCGGTCTCAAAGCGCACAAATCTCTTTATGCTGATGTTTGCTCCAACTTCCTTGGAAACGCTCTGCAGATACTTTGCAACGGTCAGATCGCCGTCTTTTACATACTGCTGGTCAACCAGGCAGAACTCTTTTAACTCTTTGTTCAGACGGCCGATGATCATCTTGTCGATGATATTGTCCGGCTTGTCAGGATTCTCATTCTTAGCCTGAACTTTGAGGATCTCTGTTTCCTTATCGATGAAATCCTGGGAAACTTCTTCCCTGCATACATACAGAGGCTTCAGAGCCGCAACCTGCATAGCCACGTTCTTAAGGGCTTCCTTAACAGCATCGTTTACCACATCGGTTACCGCTTCCACCACAACGCCGATCCTTCCGCCGCCATGGATATATCCTACTACACAGCCGTTCTCTGCGGTAATTTTCTCAAATCTTCTGATGCTGAGATTCTCACCGATCACAGCGATCTTGCTGGACAGTTCCTGTGCTACGGTTTTAGAGGTATCCTTTGCCCAGGCTTCAGCCATAAACGCGTCCATATCCGCAGCATCACTGTTTAATGCCTGCTGTGCAACTTCCTTTACATACTCCTGGAAATCAGAGTTCTTCGCAACGAAGTCTGTCTCGGAGTTCACTTCTACGATCGCCGCCCTGCTGTCTCCGTCCGTAACGATTGTTACGAGACCTTCTGCCGCAATCCTGCCGGCTTTCTTAGCAGCAGCCGCAAGTCCTTTTTCTCTTAAGAACTCCACTGCCTTGTCCATATCACCGTCGGTAGCGGCCAGAGCCTTCTTGCAGTCCATCATGCCCGCACCGGTCAACTCTCTTAATTCTTTTACCATTCCTGCTGTAATAGCTGCCATGATCTTATAACCTCCTGTAATGTCATCAGCTAAACGCCGACGATCTAATGCTTCTCTATATTTATGCTTCCGCAGCAGCTACTTCTTCGATATCGGTAGCTTCCGCTGTATTCTCTTCCACATATGCAGCATCCTCTGCCGCCTCGCCGTACTGCTCGCCCTGGCTCGCTTCAATCACAGCATCCGCCATCTTTGCCACAATCAGTTTAACGGCTCTGATCGCATCGTCGTTGCCGGGGATTACATAATCCAGCTCTTCCGGATCGCAGTTTGTATCGGCAATACCGATCAACGGAATGCCCAGAGTATGCGCTTCCTGTACGCAGATTCTTTCCTTCTTGGGATCTACGATGAAGATCGCATCAGGCAGTCTCTTCATATCCTTGATGCCGCCTAAGTTCTTCTCCAGTTTTTCCATTTCTTTCTTTAATTCAATAACTTCCTTCTTAGGCAGTACGTCAAAAGTGCCGTCTTCCTGCATGGTCTCAATCGCTTTCAGTCTGGCAATTCTGCTCTGGATTGTCTTGAAGTTGGTCAGCATACCGCCCAGCCATCTCTGGTTTACATAATACATACCGCAGCGGTCTGCCTCTGTCTGAATTGCATCCTGAGCCTGTTTCTTGGTACCTACAAACAGAATGGTTCCGCCGTTTGCAACGATATCAACGATTGCGTTATATGCCTCGTCCACCTTGCCTACGGATTTCTGCAGGTCGATGATATAGATACCGTTTCTCTCGGTATAGATGTAAGGAGCCATCTTAGGGTTCCATCTTCTTGTCTGGTGTCCGAAATGTACACCTGCTTCCAGTAACTGTTTCATTGAAATAACACTCATTTTTCTTACCTCCATTTGGTTTTTTTCTTCCGCGCACTATCCGCTTCCTCGGAAACCTGATGCCAGGCACCATCCTCGGAATACTGCGCACGTGTTTTTTCAGCCTTTCTATTGTAGCATAGGGCGGATCATTGTGCAAGCAATTTTTACATAAAACTCAAAGGATCCGGCATTAAATCCGGCTGGCGGCATATAAGCGGCTGTCACAAAACGTCAAAGCAGCCTGCGGCGTAACTGCAGCAGGCTGTTTTTATGCCATATTCTTTTTTAGGAAATCATTTCTTTTTCAGCTTATCCAGTTCGTCAAAAATCACATCGTTCACCACTTTGATATAGGTACCCTTCATTCCGGAGGATCTGGATTCGATTACGCCTGCGCTTTCAAACTTTCGCAGTGCGTTGACAATTACGGATCTGGTGATCCCCACCCTGTCCGCAATTTTGCTGGCAACCAGGATTCCCTCGTTGCCGTCCAGTTCATCAAATATATGCTGTATCGCTTCCAGCTCCGATACGGATAAAGTGCTTAAAGCGGATTTCACAATATTGAGCTTTCTGACTTCCTCCGCATTCTCCTCATTTACGGAACGCATCATTTCCAGCCCCACCACCGTGGTGCCGTATTCGCTTAGAATAATATCGTCAATGTCGTACTGCTCATCCGATTTATACAGAAACAGGGTCCCAAGCCGCTCTCCCGCGATATCTATCGGCGTGATAATCGCCTGATACTTTTTCACATAATCCTCAGCGAAACCTAAGGTAGCCAGATTTACATTTTCTTTGGTGGAGAGGACGCTTAAAAGGCGCTCATTCAGCATATGGTCCACATGTCCGCCCACCTCGTCGGCAATCAGTTCTTTGATTTCCTCCACATTATTGCAGAGACCAACCCCCAGCACTTTTCCTTTTTTGCTGATCACCAGCACATTAGAATCTAATATCTCACTAAGCACTTCACATATGTCATTGAACACTACTTTTGAAGAACTGTTGTTATGCAGAAGCTTATTGATTTTTCTGGTTTTATCCAGCAACTGGACGCTCATACCGTTCCCTCCTATTCATATTTTTCTAGTATTCACATTTTCAGAGTAAATATTTGGGTATTATCCAACAGAACACCCGCCTATTCTACATATACTATGATTTTACCACACAATTCTGATAATAACAAGTATTTTAATATTCTTTTATGACTATTTCACGATTATACTATAACAGTTCCGGCGTCTGAACTGATATGTCTTAATAAAAAGAATCCCGCCCGCGGGATTCTCCGCCTGCGGCGGGTCGCCTTGGCGACAT
>NZ_QUEE01000004.1:0-337244 GCF_003477885.1 Lachnotalea sp. AF33-28 | reverse complement strand
CTGCGGCGGGTCGCCTTGGCGACATAATACCTTCCCGCCGCAGTGCGTTCCTACGCGGAGCGTTTTTTGTTCAATAGGTCGTATTTTCCTATTGAACAAAAAAGAATCCCGCTCGCGGGATTCTCCGCCTGCGGCGGGTCGCTTCAGCGACATCATTCCATTCCGCCACAGTGCGTTCCTGCCCGGAGGGCTTTTAATTACATAGGAGAGTTCGGAGAACTTTCCTATGTAATTAAAAAGGGCTGCAGCAAATATGAATACACTCATATTTTACCGCAGCCCGTACACGAAACTATCAGGCTTCTTTTTTAATGCTGGCGCTGTACCCGCAATTTTCATTGGAGCAGGTCACTTTGTTGCCTCTCTCCACCATATAGCTTCCGCAGTTGGGGCATTTTTCTGCGGACGGCTTCTGCCAGGACATGAAGTCGCATTCCGGATTGTTGGCGCAGCCGTAGTAGCGCCTGCCCTTCTTGGTCTTCTTGATCAGCACATCCCCCCCGCATTTCGGGCAGGGAACATCGGTCTTTTCGAAGTATGGCTTTGTATTCTTGCAGTCAGGAAAGCCCGGGCAGGCCAGGAATTTACCGTGAGGGCCATATTTAAACACCATATTCCGGCCGCAGTTCTCGCAGATCACATCGGATACCTCGTCCGCGATCTTTACGCTTTCCAGATCCTTTTCCGCCTGTTTTACGGCTTCATCCAGGTCCGGATAGAAATTGCGCACTACCGTTTTCCACTGTACCAGCCCTTCCTCCACCATATCCAGCAGAGACTCCATATTGGCGGTAAATGTCACATCCACGATGCTGGGGAAGGATTTTTTCATCATATCGTTCACCACTTCGCCCAACTCGGTCACATACAGATTTTTATTTTCCTTAACCACATATCTTCTGGCCAGAATCGTGGTGATCGTCGGCGCATAGGTGCTGGGACGCCCGATCCCGTCCTCCTCCAGCGTCTTTACGAGCGCAGCCTCGGTAAAATGCGCGGGGGGCTGGGTAAAATGCTGTTTGCTTTCGTACTCGATCAAAGAGAGAACCGTATCCTTATCCAGACTGCGGACCAGAACATTATTTTCTTTTTTCTCTTCATCTTCTATATATACGGAAAGGAATCCTTCAAAGCTTAATTTGGAAGTGCTGGCGCCGAAAATATGCTTCTCTCCCGCATTTATTCTGACAGTCGTGGTCTCATATACAGCCGGCTGCATCCTGCTGGCCGTAAAGCGTCTCCAGATCAGCTGATATAAACGGAACTGATCCCGGCTCAAAGACTCCTTCAGAACCACCGGCGTCAGGCTGATATCCGTAGGACGGATCGCTTCATGGGCGTCCTGTATCTTCCCGCCGCTCTTTTTGGATTCTTCTCCGGAAGCCACATATTTCTCTCCGTACTGCTTGTGAATGTACTCTCTGGCGGCCTTATCCGCCTCTTCGGAGATGCGGACGGAATCCGTACGCAGGTAGGTGATCACACCGATGCTGCCCTGTCCCTTTACATCCACACCTTCATACAGCTGCTGTGCCAGCCGCATGGTTTTCTGCGTGGAGAAGTTCAGCTGTTTGGAAGCTTCCTGCTGCAGCGTGCTGGTGGTAAAGGGCAGGGGCGCCTTTTTGGTCCGCTCACCCTTCTTGATATCCTTTATTACAAACTTCGCGCCCTCAAGATCCTTGAGGATCACATCCAATTCCTCTTTACTGGCGATATCCCCCTGATATTTCACCTCCAGCGGCTTTTTCTCACCTTTCACATCCAGCAGCGCTTCCAGGGACCAATACTCCTCCGGCACAAAGGCGTTGATCTCCTCCTCCCTGTCACAGATCAGACGGAGAGCGGCGGACTGCACGCGCCCAGCGCTTAATCCGCGCTTCACCTTAGCCCAGAGCAGAGGGCTGATGCTGTAGCCCACCATCCGGTCCAGGATTCTTCTGGCCTGCTGAGCATCCACCAGGTTCATATTGATATCCCTCGGCTCTTTGAGGGAATTTTTCACCGCATTCTTAGTAATCTCGTTAAATGTGATTCTCTGGACTTTTTTATTCTCCAGCTTTAATGCGTAATACAAATGCCAGCTGATGGCCTCCCCCTCGCGGTCCGGGTCGGTCGCGAGATAAACTTTATCTGCTTTTTTTACTTTCTTGCGTAAATTGGCAAGGACATCTCCCTTTCCTCTGATTGTGATATACTTCGGTTCATAGTCATTGTCTATATCAACGCCCATCTGACTCTTGGGCAGATCTCTTACATGTCCGTTGGATGCTTCCACATCATAGTTGGCACCCAGAAATTTTTTGATTGTCTTCACCTTGGCCGGTGACTCCACGATTACTAAATACTTTGCCATTTTACTCTCCCTTAGCCTCGTAGTGCATAATAGTTCTTTACCGGCTGCGCTATGAGTCCGTCCAGTTCAAGCTTCAACAATACCGCAGCGGTTTCATGTATGGAAAGCCCGCATAGCTGCGAGATTTCCTCCAGATGTTTCGGTTGTAAATCCAGACCACTATACACCTTTTCCTCATTTATGGCAAGACCTATTTTTCCGGAAGCGCCGTTTTTGCCCGGTTCACTCCCTTCCAGATGAAAGAACTCCAGCACATCTTTCACATCTGTCAAAACCTCCGCGCCCTCCTTTATCAGGCGGTTGCAGCCCTGGCTTAAGGTATCCGATATCCTTCCCGGAAGCGCAAAAACCTGTTTTCCCTGTTCCAGGGCCTGATCCACCGTGATCAGAGAACCGCTGTGTTCTTTCGCTTCCACAACGATCACCGCGTCCGACAGTCCGCTGATTATGCGGTTTCTCATCGGGAAATGGGCTGCCAGAGGCTTGGTGCCCGGAGCAAACTCTGAAATCACGCCCCCCTTTACCTGCATTTTAAGATACATCTCCCAGTTTTGCAGCGGATAACAGATATCCACCCCACAGCCCAGCACCCCATAGGTGTCGCCGCCCGCGTCCAGAGCGCCTTTATGGCCGCAGCCGTCGATCCCATAGGCCAGTCCGCTCACAATCTGCACTCCCGCGCGGCTTAATTCCCTGGCAATCCTCTGGGCGGTCTCCCGGCCATAGTAGCTGCATTTTCTTGCTCCCACGATCGCGGCTGACGGGCGTCCGTCCTGCAAAATCCGCCCTTTTACAAACAGTGCAAACGGCCTGTCATAAAGCGGTTTCAGACGTTCGGGATACTCTTCGTCTTCCACCGTAATAAACCGTATGCCTTTTTCCTTCATACTATGATAACCTTCCAGGATTTTTTCTTTATTTTTCCTGCATTCCTCCCAGGCATCGATCTCTCTGCCCCGCAGTATCCCCAAATTTTCCAATTCCCTTCCTTCTATATTATATATGCCGGAAACGGTGCCGAAATATTCGCTCATGGCGCGGACCTTCACCGCGCCCACACCCGTTATATTGTTAAGCCAATAGTATGTTTCCGTTATTGTCATATTGCCCTCCCGCAATTTATTATCCCCAGAATTTCTGATCCACGCTGCGATAGCAGACGGCTTCACTCAAATGCCGCTCCAGGATTTTTTCTGATCCGTCCAGATCCGCTATGGTACGGGCCACCTTTACGATGCGGTGATATCCCCTGGCGCTTAGCTCCATCGTTTCAAACACCTTCTGCATCAATGCATTCTCCGCCTGATCCAGCCGGCAGTAGCGGTGCAGCTTTTTCCCTGTGATCTCTGAATTAAAGCGTATCGCATCTCCTTTAAAACGCTCTTCCTGTATCCGGCGCGCACGTTCCACCCGGGCGCGGATCTTGGCCGAAGTTTCATTCTGCCGGTTTGGAGCCTGCAGCTGCAATTCGCTGCACGGTATTTTAGGCGCCTCCATACAGATATCAATGCGGTCCAGCAAAGGACGGCTGATCCTCCCCAGATAGCGGTTAATCTCCCGTCTGCTGCACCGGCACAGATTCATATCCGGATAATAACCGCAGCTGCACGGATTCATTGCGGCAACCAGCATAAAATTCGACGGATAGGTATAGGAGCCGTGCACCCGCGCAATCGTGATGCAGCGGTCCTCCAGCGGCTGTCTTAAAATCTCCAGCGAATTCTTCTGAAACTCAGGCAGTTCATCCAAAAACAGCACTCCATGGGTTGCCAGTGTCACCTCTCCCGGCTTTGGCACCAGACCTCCGCCGGTGAGCGCGCTGGAGGAGACCGTGTGATGCGGGGAGCGAAACGGCCGTTTCAGTATAAGAGGACTGTCTTTGGGGAGCAGGCCGCAGATGCTGTATATCCTGGTTATCTCGATGCTTTCCTCCAGGGTGACGGAGGGAAGTATGGTGGGGATTCTCCGTGCGAGCATGGTCTTGCCGGAACCTGGCGGTCCGATTAAAAGCAGGTTGTGCATGCCGGCGGCCGCGACCTCTGCCGCGCGTTTGAGCGCAGCCTGTCCGTTGATCTCCGAAAAGTCCACATCATATCCGTCCTCATGTCCCAAAAGCAGCCCCTGCGTATCCACCGTCACCGGCTGTGCCTCCTTGGGATGCTGAAGATAGCCGATCATTTGGCCGATGCTTTCCGTTCCTACCACTTCGATCCCTTCCACCACGGCCCCTTCCGCCGCGTTCGCCTTTGGAACATAGCACCGCCTGACCCCCGCTTTCCTGGCCCCATCCACGATGGATAGCACGCCGTTTATAGGACGGACTGTGCCGTCCAGACTCAGTTCTCCTACGATCATGACATCGGCAAGGGATGACTGCGGCAGCACTCCCAATGAGCTGATGATGCCCACCGCAATGGGCAGATCGAACCCCGTCCCTTCTTTTCTCACATCAGCCGGTGATAAATTAACCGTAATCCTGCGCGCAGGAATCAGATAGCCCGAGTTTTTCAGGGCAGTCCGCACCCGTTCCCTAGCCTCCCTCACCTCCGCTGCCAAAACGCCCACCATCTCCACCTGAGGCAGGCCTGTGGAAATATCTACCTCCACATTAACCATCATCCCTTCCAGGCCATGGAGACAGGCACTCATCACTTTACTGAACAATAACAGGTTCTCCTTTCTTACTGACCTTCACCTGCCCAGTCCGCACCGGTTTAAGGCCGATCATGCAGCGGCGCCGTCATAAACGACAGAATAAAGCCACGCAGCTATATCCGCAGGGGATGTGAATGTCCTTAATTAATATTGCTGGTTGTTTGGAAAAATTGGCTGAAATGCCATGACAGAAAAAATTATGTGAATATTCCAATACTATTATTATAACCTTTTTTCGCAATCTGACAAGCGGTTTTTGATAGGGGAAGAGCGGGTGGAAGGGGAGTTAAGCCGGCATTTCCCTGCCCGCAAAACCCGCTCCCTCCATGATGCGGCAGCTGCTAAACAGCTCTCTGACCGCATCCTCATACTCCGTAAAACTGCGTGCTTTTCTGATCCTTTTTACATATTTGCGGCAGTCCTCAAACAGGTATGCCATATATGCCCACAGTTCTTTCATTTTAAACAGCACATTATTGGCTTCGGGTATCTCACTGCGATACCCCATATAAACATCCTGATGCATCCGGAACAAATGATCCGCATCGACAGACGGCCCTCCGAGCATTTCGCGGGCCAGCCCCGGATTGGCGATGAGGCCTCTGCCGAGCATCAGCCTGTCCACCGAAGGGAATTCCTGCACAAACTCGCGGTAATCCGACGATGTAAACAGATCGCCGTTATAGCAGACAGGGCTCTTGCAAAGCCGGACTGCATCCTTAAATATCTCAAGATTCGGTGTGTTCCGGTAAAAATCAGTCCGGACTCTGGGATGGATGATCAGCTCTGAAAGCGGAAACCGGTTATAGATCTCCATCAGATCATAAAATTCTTCCGGCCGCTCCACTCCGATTCTGGTCTTTAATGAAATTTTCAGATCCAGAGCCATGAAAACCTCATCCAGAAAATGCTGCAGTTCTTCCTTCTTTGCAAGGAACCCGGCCCCCTTATATTTTGCCGCCACAGTCCCGGAAGGGCAGCCCAGATTGAGATTGATTTCTTCATATCCAAGCTGCCTTAATTCTCTCGCCGCCCAAATAAAATCTTCGGCCCGGTTTGTCAGAAGCTGCGGGACGATATGCATGTCCCGGTTATGCTCAGGCAGCACATCCCGCCGCTCCCTTACGGTAAACCGATGATGCTGGCTGGGTGATAAAAAGGGAGTGAAGTATGTATCCACGCCTCCGAAATGCGTATGCTGCGCATTTCGGTAAATATATCTTGTAATGCCCTCCATGGGCGCCATATAGATCCTCATGGCCCCGCAGACTATGCCAGATGCTCTACAGCCGCCCGCTCAATGGCGAGTCCTTCGCTGTAGCGCTCCATAAATTTCTCAAAGCCCTGTACGTCTGCAGGATCCGGCTCTATACGGCTGCCCTTCTCACCTGCAAATACTTTATCCGCCAGATAGCGGTCCAGAGTCTCTCCGTCCTCTTTATGTACCAGATAGGAAGCCAGAAGCGCGATGCCCCAGGCGCCGCCCTCACCGGCTGTCTCCATCACAGATACCGGCACATTCATCGCGCCTGCCATGATCTGCTGTCCGACCTGGGGAGTCTTGAAGAGTCCCCCGTGGCCCAGCAGCGCGTCCACCTTCACATTTTCCTTCTTAACCAGGATATCCATGCCGGTTTTCAGCGCGCCAAGCGCCGTAAACAGATGCACTCTCATAAAATTGGCCAGATTGAATCTGCTGTCCGGCGTTCTCACAAACAACGGTCTGCCCTCTTCGAAATGAGTGATATGTTCTCCGGAATAATAGCCGTAAGACAAAAGGCCGCCGCAGTCCGGATCTCCTTCAAGAGCCTTGCGGTACAGGGTTTTAAACAGCTGGTTCATATCCACCTTTATGCCCATCTCACAGGCGAACTCCTTAAACAGGGCTACCCATGCGTTTAAATCCGATGTGCAGTTATTGCAGTGTACCATGGCGACCGGGCTGCCTGCCGGGGTGGTGACCAGATCGATCTCAGGATAGACTTTACCCAGTTTCTTTTCCAGAACTACCATGGCAAATACGCTGGTTCCTGCCGATACATTGCCGGTGCGCTCCGCCACACTGTTGGTGGCCACCATGCCGGTTCCCGCGTCACCTTCCGGCGGACACATAGGGATGCCCGCACGCAGACTGCCCGATACATCCAAAAGCCTTGCGCCCTCTTCCGTCAGATACCCGGCATTCTCTCCGGCTGTCAGCGCATGAGGGAGGATGTCCCGAAGTTTCCAAGGAAGCTTTTGATCCGCCACCAGTTCATCAAACCGGTCAATCATATGCTGGTCAAAATCTCTTTTTTCAAAATCCACCGGAAACATGCCGGCCACATCGCCGATGCCAAGCACCTTCCTGCCGGTGAGTTTCCAATGCACATACCCTTCCAGCGTAATCATATAGTCGATATCTTTTACATGATCTTCCTTATTCAGAATCGCCTGGTAGAGGTGGGCGATGCTCCAGCGCTGCGGGATATTGTACTGAAAATACTCCGTCAGCTTCTCCGAGGCCGGCCCGGTGACCGTATTTCTCCAGGTACGGAAAGGAACAAGCAGCTTTTCATCCTTATCGAATACCATGTAGCCGTGCATCATCGCGCTGAATCCGATGGCTGCCAATCCGGTGACCGGCACGCCGTACCGGTCCATGACCTCTGCCGCCATGTTCCGATAGCTGTCCTGTATGCCTTCCCAGATATCCTCCAGCGTATAGGTCCATATATGGTCCACATAACGGTTCTCCCAGTCGTGGCTGCCGGATGCGATGGGCGCATGATCTTCTCCGATCAGCACGGCTTTGATGCGCGTGGAGCCCAGCTCAATGCCCAGCACCGCCTTCCCCTGTTTTATGACTTCTCTGATTTCGTCCGTATTTGAATACATGAATATACCTCCTCGGATATAATATCTGGCGATATTATATCAAATATAAACCGGCTTTGCCAGCACTATTTGCACAGTAAGCCCGGGCGGACCGGAGTTTCGTCCCATACGTATTATAACAGCTGCTCCAGCTTATTTCTGGCCTCTTCCTCCGGGATCCGCAATGCGAGGGACAGTTCCGACGCCAGGCAGTCCGTAACCTTATCCAGAAACCACTTATCATTGATATTCAGCCCATGTCCTGCCTTATCCTTATTTTTTTTCGCCCCACATAGCCCAAGAAACATGCCCATCCATTTCGCGCAGTCGCAGGAATAGAGAATATCCGTGTATTCTTTCATGCGGATTCTGCTGTCTCTGTTATAGATCGATGCGCCGCTCCCACTGTGTCTAAGAAGCTCCTCCGCTTTCCCCTCCCGAAGGATGCTGCGCATATTTTTTCTGATATTTGTAGTTTTCACATACAGCGTTGTGGTGGATGCTCCACCGACAGGGCGCAGGTAATAGTACTTGTCAACACCTCCCACAAACTCCGGGATACCGATTTTTTTGATTTCACAGATTTCACTGTACCCATAAACCACCATGTCATTTACCTGAAACATAAACTCACCATACTTTCTCGACAGCCACAAGTTACGGAAAATAAAAGGCGCTGTTTCGATCACATAATGTTATCGAAATAGCACCTGTACTTATAGTATAGCACATTTTGAGCAGTTTCGCCAGCAATGCCGCAAAAAAAATGCTGTTACCGTGACGTGCGGACGCGGATGCGCGCCCTTCTTCTCCTCCGGCGCGGACGTCTAAGGCTGCGGGCCTCCTCGATTTCTTTGAGCAGCAGGTCATAATCCCGCTCAAACAACAGATCCGTCATCTGCCGCTTCAGCACTTCTTCCGGCACCTTTTCCACGATCATCTCCCTGACAAACAACTTGCTTTTCTGCTTATAGGCGGGCAGACCGTTCCATTCCTGCAGCCGGCTAAGTTCGGGGCGCCACAACAGCTCAATCTGTTTTTTTAAGGAGGCGCCGGGATTTAAGGCAGGGGTGCGGATACATTCCACCGTTTCGCCTTCCCCTTCATCAAATATGCAGAGCAGCCCCCAGTGATCGGGGACATGGGAAGCGGCATGTTTTCTGTGCGACTTCCCCACCACCAGATAATTGTAATCGCAAAGCCTGTCATAATCGGCTGTCTGTGTCTTAAGTCTGGTATAGGAATCCCCGTCGCTCTTGATCTCAAACCCCAGAACATTTCCGTCGATGATGCCGATCACATCCGCCCTGGAGCCGCCCGTGATCTTCTCTTCAAATATGCGGATCTTTCCATAATACTCATCCAGATAGTCAAACAGCGGTTCCCGCATATCCTTATCCAGCATCCTTCGTTCCGTTTCCTTTCTATAAATCCGCCAGCCCGTTTCTCTGAACCCGTTTACGGTACTCTCCGGGGCTCATGCCGATGGCTTTTTTGAACACCCTGCTGAAATACTTCTCATCCTCATAGCCCACAGCCTCCGCAACGGCGGCAATGCTCTTCTGTGTGTATTCCAGATATTCCTTCGCCTTTCTCACGCGGACGCCCCGCAGATACTCATTGAAGGGAACGCCCACTACCCTTCCGAAACAGATGCTGAAGTAGCTGCGGCTGATGTTCAGTCGCTGGGCCAGTTCCTCCGAAACAATGTGCTCCGTATAATGTTCATCCGCATACCGCTTTGCCCGCAGTATCGCAGCCTTTATATCCCCTGACAGCTGGGAATTCGAGGATAGACCCGCGCCTTCGGCGTAAAGGGCTCCAAGCCACTGCTCCACATCCTGCCAGCTGTGAAATTCCGGCGGCATCGTGATCTGTTTATCCGCCACCGCGCCGTAGTTCTGGTTCCAGGCATTTTCCAGCGCCAGCATGATATGGTACAGCCTGGCCACGGTCAGGTTGCTTTTCTTTAAATCAAAACGGATTTTCTCAAAAAGAGACTCTTCCTGAATCCACTTAAACGACAGCCAGCGCTTTTTCAGCGTCTGAAATTCTTCCTCGTTCACTGGCTCCTGCTGCCTAAGAAGCTCCTGGTATGGATAGCTGATGATCTCTCGGTTTCCTGTATAATCCCAGAAGAATTTCTCACGTTTATATTTCAGCAGGGCTTTTTCCAGCTGATGCTTTGAAAGCCCCTGTGTCCGGCTGACTGAAAGGAGCATGCAGCCGTCAAACCGCTCGGGGAACAGAAATTCATCCGACTCCTGATTCCAGTACCAGATGCCGGACGCCATCTCATGAAAACCAGGTTTCGTCCATATATCGTTCTTGCTTAAAAATACTTCCGCGCAGTCCTCATCCCCGCTCATTTCCTCGATCAGCGCATAGACCGCATCCGCATGAATGCGCTCATCCTTCACGGCCGTTCCTTTGCGCTCCAGTTCTTTTTTCATGCGGTCCGATATCCGATTCAGGATCGCATCCAGATTTTCCTTATCGAACTGAACCTTGGCAATATAGTCGATCGCCCCCAGCCTTAGAGCCTGCTGGATATACTCAAAATCCGTATGTACGGTGAGCACTACAAACTGCAGACCGGGATAACGCGCTTTGGCCTGCTTCATGAATTCCAGGCCGGACATCAGCGGCATCTCCAGATCGCTTAAGACCAGGTCCACCTCATGTTTGTCCAAAAATTCCAGAGCCTGCACACCGTTGCTGCTCTCTCCGGCCACCTCCATGCCGTATTTATCCCATGGCATGACCGCAATGAGTCCCTTTCTCGTGAGCTTGTCATCATCCACTATCAGAACCTTCAGCATACCGATCCCCCTCTGATGTTTATGCGCTCTAAAAACTATATCATACTCTCCTCCATACAATCAACTCATTTTTAAGGGTCCCGCACCTGATAGCCTTCATTCTGCCAAACAGCTCAGCCTCGGTCTCATGGTTATCCCAATTGGAAAAAATCTCGCCCTTACCGCACAGCCTGCGAAGCTTCGCATCCCAGCGGTAATAGGAAGGGCCGTCATCATATATGCGGATATAACTCATGAGGCAGCGCAGCGTATGCGCGGCAAATTTGTAATCCGCAAACCGCTCGAACTGATAAAATCCCTTCCAGATCCCTGTTTCAGCCCTTAAAAGCGCCTCATGGCCTTCTGAAAAGTGCTCCGCCGCCAGCCCGCATTCATAGAAAGCTTCCATAAAGTCGTGCTGCTCCCATAAATGCCATGCTTCACAGAAATGTCCGACTCCCGCACATCCCTCCCGATGAAGGATCACCTGAAGCGTCAGCACTCCGTACAGCCGTTCTCCTTCCGCTTCACAGCGCTCTGCGTAATCAAAAAATTCCCGTTCCTTCCCCGCGCATTTTTCCTGAAGCCATGCGACCTGTGAGGCCAGGCTATCCGTCTTCACCGCCCAGTCAAGAGCTTGCGCCGGCCTTTTGCAATCCTGCATCCACTCTCCGGCAAGGATCCGCACGCAGTGCGTATAAAACTGTTCTCCCGCCGTCTCATCCTCCTGAAAGCCGTAACGGATACAGCGCATCGGATACTCTTCATACAGTTTCGCAATCCTTAGAGAGCCGTTTTTAAAATACCGGCCGGCAAAATCCGAATAAAAGCCGGCGGAATCAATGTGCTCTCCGTTCCAGATCCTGCTGATCATATCCAGCGTGCACACATGCTGGCGGACGCTGGAGCAGTTTACGATCAGATACTCGGTCAGGCCGTTTTCAAACGCTTCCCAAAGCTGCCTGTCGAAATATTCAGGGGGCTGGGGCAGCATCGTGGTATGGCTGGCGGCCTGCAGGTCATAAAAAGAGGCGTGATAATAGATTCCGTGTTTTCCTTTCCGCTCATCGGCTCCGGCAGGCAGAGCGGGCGTACGGGGATTGTGATTGTCCCTTCTGCGTGCCACCATCCGGCCGTAGCCGTTATCCGCCCAGATTTTTATGATGTCCTCCGGTATGTCCAGGCAGCCTTCCCGGTACAGCTCCATCAGTTCTCCGTACAGGTTGGTGCAGAGCACCGCATCCTTTACATATTTGCGGACAAGGGCGGCTTGTTTCCTGATTATTCCGCTGATAAAGGCCCCCTTCTCCTGATCCGTCATATCAGCGCCCGCGCCTTCAGACTCCCAGAACGCGCAGTCCCCCTGCCCGCGAAACCCCACCGCATAGACGGTCCGCTCTCCCGCCTGTTCTCTGACCGCGTCCTCCCACAGCTTTTCAAACAAAGCGCCGTTTTCACGGTAGGAGGGATTCTCTTCAGGATAAACATTCAGAAACATCGGCGCGCCCAGTATCTCCACATGATGGTGCGTCAGAATCAGTCCCATATCCGATGCCAGTTTCCGGTATTTTCTGAAATTATCCACATCGCCCGGAATCACCATGTTGCCGCCGCAGCGCAGGCATGCCTCAAAACCCATCTCCCAGGCCAGCGTTTCATCACCTCCCGGATTCCATCTGGACAAAAAGGTTTCATCATTAAAAAACCATCCGCGGTAACGGACGGCCGCTTTACGCGATACAATGCGCTGTTCCTCAATCCATATAACAGCTTTTCTTTCCGGCCTGCAGTCCATCCAGAACCAAAAAGGCAAAACCCCCAGAAAGCGGCGGCTGATCTCGGCAAATGCATAGACAATGCCCAGATCGTCTGCGGCCTTCACATCCATGCGGTCTTTATTTATTTCAATGATCCAGCTCTCCGCTTCCATATGGGGCAGTTTTTCAAAGCAGATCGAAGTATCACAGCCGTCATTATATGTGCAGCGTGGAAATACCATGTCCATATCCCGGTACAGCCTGTCTATGGACAGTTGTACGGTGCGGCTGTCTAATTTTCCGATTATACATGTTCTATTCGTAAAAGCAAACATAGTTTTCTCCCAAATTATTTTCTCTGCTGCGCAGACAGACCTCATCATTTTTCCTGTCCGCATGGATTTTCCGGTAAACGACCGGCCGTCTGCATCAAATTATCCGGATCATATCCGGAATCGATCTTCGGAATACGCATATGCACCGCAGTGCCGCCGTTTTTTCCAGTCATCAGTTCAAATCCTGCTTTCTTCCCTCTTTTTTCATAAAAAGCGGTCAGGGACTGTATGACATATTCAAGCCCAATCCCCATCGCGTTGGCCTCATAGTGAGCCGCATCCTCACAGATACTGGCGATTCTAACATCCAGTGACGCCAACTTGTCCTCCGGTATCCCCACCCCGTCATCTTCGATGCGGATACAGACCATATCTTCCTGATCCTCCACCGTAATTTCAATATGCATATTTTCCCGATAGCCGTGGCTTAACGAATTTTCTATGATGGGCTGCAGGATGAATTTAGGGGTCGCATAATGGAACACGGCGCCTTCCGGCCTGCGGGATACACGATAGGTGAAATCATAGCGCACTTTCTGCAGCAGCATATATTCTCCGATAGCGGACAGTTCGCGCTCGATATCGGTGTTGTCTCCGTCCTTATCCAGATTGTAGAGCAAAAGGCGGTTCAGCGCCTGTATCACGCGGTCAATCTCCTGTTCGGAATTGATCACGGCCATCCAGTGCACCGTATTGAGCGTATTCATCAAAAAATGCGGGTTGATCTGATACCGCAGCTTTTCCAGCTGCATGCGGTTTTTATCCTCCTCGTGGGAAATGATTTCCGCAATCATTTCCCTGATCTGGCCTTTCATCTCCCCCATCCGCTCCAGCAGGCGGTCATATTCCTCCATGCCGGTGCTGACCTTTGCTTTCTGCTGCCCATCCTCCATAAGAAAGCCGTCCAGCTGCTCATCAAACAGACGCAGCGGCTTATATACGGTGCGCCAGAGCAGCCAGGCAAGAACCGCAAGAACAGCGGCAAATACGCCGAGCACCACCAGAAGCATCAGATATGCCTGGCGCTGGGCCCCTTTGATCTCGTTTAGATCCACCAGCACGATCAGCGAAAATCCCCGGTCCGATGCGATCGGAAAGGCCTTATAGGAAGCGGAATTCTCCCACCTGCCGCCCGCTTTAGCGAGCTGCGGATCGCTGCTGTAAGTGATCACGCCCTCCCGGTCCGTAAATATCAGCGGATTCTCCTCCGGGAAGATCCGTTTCAGCGTATTAAAATTCGTCTCGATGGTCAGATAAAGCGGCGCATCCGCCGGCCCGCTGATCCTGCGCCTAAGCATCAGCACATCCTCACCGATAAATGCCGTCAGGCTCTTCCTGGGCCCGTAGCAGCTGATCTCCTTGCTCTGATACAAAAGCGGAGAGGGTTGGGTCAAATCTTTCAGATCGGTGACCGGGTAATTATCAAACAACACTTCTTCTCCGTCATCGTAGATCACAAGCCCCACATTGGAATTAGTAAAAGAAAGTACACGCACATCCTCCTGAAGCTGCTTCTGCAGCTCCACCCGGTCGTAGGCGGGAAGTTCCTGATTCACGGCATCCAGCAGCTTTTCGGACGTGACCACGCCGAACCCCAGCTGCTGTGAGAGCAGCTCCAGATTGTCCATCACGCTTTCACAGCCATTCAGAATAGAGGATGCCATGTCCTGATACGCGTTTTCCACATTGGAATTGATAAATCTGCTGATCGTATGCTGCGCGATCACCGTCATGCAGACCGCGCACGCCGCGATGATGACCGTGAATATAATCAGGATGCGCTCTTTCAGAGAATACCGCTTTCTCCTTCTGCCTGCCCGGTCCATCCGCCACACCTCCCCGCCTTTATTCTTTCACACTCCCTAACATGATACCGCTTACAAAGTACTTTTGCAAGAAAGGATAGATGAGCAGGACCGGGATCATCGATATAAATATTTTCGCGGAGTTTAACGCGGTATTGGACAGATTATCCAGATGTTTCAGCTGGTCCTCCGTGACAGTGCTGTAATCGATCTGAACCACCATCTGCTTGATATAGGACTGCAGCGGATAATGGGACAGGTTGGTGGAAAGGATATATCCGTGAAAAAATTCATTCCACTGCGCCACTATGGTAAAGAGCGCGACGGTGGCAATGATGGGCTTTGACACCGGGACTATGATGGATACCAGTATCCTCCAGGGCCCCGCCCCGTCCACGATGGCCGCCTCCTCCAGCTCCTTTGAGATGGACTGGAAAAAGTTCACGAAAAGGATCAGGTTAAATACCGGCAGACCGCCGGAAACGGCCAGGCCAAAGATGTTGTTGATCAGGCCGTAACGTTTCATAGTCATATACCACGGAATCAGACCGCCGGAAAACATCATACAGAATATGCAGAGCCAGAGTATGATATTTCTCGCCGGAAACTGTCTGGCCGATTTCGCCAGCGGATAGGCCGCCATGATCAGAACCGTCAGGGAAATCGCGGTGGAAAGAACAACTCTTTTCACAGAGATCAGGAAAGAATTTAAGAACTGAGCGTCCTTCATGATTTCCTGATAATATTTAAAGGTAAATCCTACCGGTACAAAAGCTACCTTACCGGCCGCCACCGCGGACTTGCTGCTTAGGGATACCGCCAGCGTATAGAGCAGCGGGAGCAGGCAGGACAGGGCGCTGACCGTGATTACCGCCAGGATCAGGCCGTAGACCAGCCTGGATGAAAATGTCTTTTTCTCAATCATAAAATCATCCTTTCCGCCGTCAGAAAATACGGTATCCGGCAAATTTGTAGGCGATCAGATAGGAGACGGATATCGTGGTAAATCCTACAACCGACTTAAGAAGTCCCACCGCCGATGCCAGTGAAAACTGCATATCCACCAAACCCGCCCGGTAAACCCAGGTATCAATGATGTCCGCCGCACTGTAGACCGCCGGGTTATACAAGTTATAGATCTGGTCAAACCCGGCGTTTAATATATTTCCCAGGCCCAGCACGGTCATCAGTATAATGGTCCCTTTTATGCCCGGCAACGTGATATGCAGCATGCGCTGCCATTTGCCCGCGCCGTCTATGGCGGCCGCTTCATACAGATCCTGGCTGATGCCGGTGAGCGCCGCCAGGTATACGATCGCGTTGAAACCGAAGCCCTTCCAGATATCGCTTCCGATGATCAGGCCGCGAAACAGCCCTCCCTCCTGGAAGAACAGCATCCGGTCAAATCCCAGGCCGGACAGCAGCATATTGATCGGGCCGTAATAGCCGAAGATCTCCATCAGCATGCCGCCAAGCGCCACCCAGGAGAGAAAATGGGGCAGATAGACGATCGTCTGTGTGGTGCGCTTAAACACCATATTCTTCACTTCGTTGAGCAGCAGGGCAAACACCACCGGCACGATCAGATTTCCTATAATCTTACAGAAGGCGATCAGAAATGTGTTTCCCAATATCTGTCTCACATCTTTCAGCTGAAACATATATTTAAAATTCTCCAGGCCGATCCACGGCGATTTGAACAGTCCCAGCCCCGGATTAAAGTCTTCAAATGCCATGATTACGCCGCCGATCGGCGCGATATTAATACAAAACATCCAGAATAACGCCGGCAGAACCATGAGCCAGTAGTGCTTTTTATTACCCGCTGTCAGGCAGCTTAATTTCCGCATAACAATATCCTCCTAATGTTGCCGATCAAGCAGCTATGACAGACCAGAGTATGGTCTGTCATACGCGGGAAGTTCACGCCAGCTGTGAATAGCAACCCATTTCTTACTTATGTACCGCTTCTCTGACTTCCTTCGTGATATCCGCGCCGCCCTGGGATTCCCAGTCCGCCGCGAACTGATCGAACTCATCGATGGATACCGTTCCCAAAATCATCTTTAAGAACATCTCGTCTTCCAGTTTCTGAAGATTTGACCATTTTCTCTGCATGCTGTCGGTCTGCCAGTAAAGATCGCTGTAGGTCTCCTCGCACCCTGTTTCATAACCTTTATCGATTGCGCCGACTCCGACCAGGATCGAATAGAGTCTGGGGAAATTGGTATCCTCTATATTCCAATTTTCAATGCCGTAATCGTCATACGGCTCCAGCTTTGCACCCTTCACCGTATCCAGGTCATTCTGCATCAGATTATGTTCATCCTTGTCATAGTCCGGTACTGTATCCGTTTCCAGATACTTCTTTAATATTTCCGCATCGCTTTCTTTCTGCTTCGCAATGTTTAACAGCAAGCGGGCCGGAAGCAGTCCCAGATCCACTCCCATCGTATCTACTTTTGCCGCGTCGCGCTGATAATAATTATTCATCAGGATCAGAATCTCCGGATGCCCGTATCCTTTTCTGATGACGCAGAAGGTATCGGAAGGGTTCATCATGTGAGCAGACCATTTCCCATCCTCGGTCAGCGGATAAGGGTATGCCTGCCAGTCCGCCCCGGGGTCATTGGCCAGCGCATCTTTTAAGTTATAACCCACCCACCAGGGGCCGAAGAACATGCCGGCACGGCCGGATTTCCATGCTTCGTCGGCATCCTTTCTGGTACCCAGCTCCGGATCCAGCGTTCCTTCCTGATACATATCCGCCAGTATCTGCAGGGTTTCTTTGGTTTCCTGTGTCAGGGACCCATATACCGTTTCTCCGTTTTCATCCTTTATCCAATAGCCCGGAAAAGCCCGGTTGGCCTGAAAGATACCGCCCAAACCGCACATAACGGCTGACGATTTCAGGAAATTCGCATACAGGCTGCTTCCCGATGAAGGGCTTAACAATCCGATCGTCTTATCTCCGCCCATCTGGTGATCGATAAAGGATTTGGCTGTTGTCCGGATCTCATCGATCGTCTTAGGCACCTCCAGTCCCAGTTCCTCCAGCCAGTCCTGCCTGATCCACAGGAGGTCATAGCCGTCTTTCATCGCCTTGACATTCGGCAACGCCATCATGGCCCCGTCGTAGGAAACCGCCTCCATCGCCTTTCCTTCCGTTGAATCGATGGCCATCTTCACGCGGTCGCTGGCATAGATCTCATAGCTCTCTGTAATGTCCTCCAGCATCCCGGAAGCCATCAGCATCTTGAGCTGCGGCCCATCCACGCTGAACAGATCGGGAAGTTCTCCGCTGGATATCGCAAGGTTCAGCTTTTCATTATAATCATCCGCCGAACCGGCCTGCCACATTACCTCTACCTCAATGTTCATCGCCTCTTTCAGGTAATCAAAAAACGCATTGTCCGTAGCCGTCTGTCCCTCCGGGAAGGGGATGGTGGGATTGACCGTCTGTGCAATCTTAAGCGATACCGGTTCCTGATATCTCCCCAGCGGATCGGGATTCCCGGATTCATCCACCGGCAGGTTTTCTCCCTGGGCAGTTCCTGCTCCGGTTTTTACATCCGCGGTTATCCCCGCAGTGCCCTCTGTGCTGCCGCCCGGCTGGCCCGCGCATCCGGTAAGCATAGCTGCCGCAAGCACAAGCGCCCCAAGCCTGGCAAGGTATGTTCTGTTCCTCTTCATTATCTGCTTCCTCCTTTACTTTCCTCTTTTACTGTAACCCTATTATAAAGAAAGATTGCCCGCAGGGACACCCACTCTTTTTTCCATTTGGGTAACTTTTGTTTTCATTGCTGCGCTGTATTTAACAAAACTGCACCTGTATGTCAACACTTGTACACCCTGCTTAAGCTTCTTGATTTTGGAATATAGCTGCTGTATAATCGACTCTATAAAATTTTATCAAATCTTTGTACCCGGATTTCAGGTTAGAAGTTTAATTTATTGCGGTAATGGAGAAGAATATTTATGTTCACACCTCAAAGCGAGTATTATTCAGATGTTACTCATGATTTTAGCGCTGTATATAAAAACTGTTCCGTCGAATTTAATATGAAATCGTTTCATTTTCATAATGTTTATGAAATATATTATTTTATCACAGGAGAGAGGCGGCTGTTTTACAAAGACAGAATTTATCATATAAGCCCCGGTGATATTGCGCTCATAAATAAATACGAAATTCACAGCGTCGGCGACTGGGAAAAGCCGGGATATTCAATGATAATGATAGATTTTAAAGAGGAGTTTTTATCGGAGTTTCTGTTGGATTGTAATTTATTTGAATGCTTTAATCGGGGAATAATCGTTATTTCCCCAAGAGATACCGACGGTGAGCGTGCCTATGAAAAATTCAGTGACATACTTCAAGAATATAACGGCAGTTTAAACGGCCGGACCGCTGCACTTAAAATCAAAACCGCAGAGCTGCTAATAACGCTGTCGCGTCTGCAGGATATTTACGGGGAGAAAAAAGAAGCCGCGGAGTCCTCGCATCTCATGATCGAAGCTATTATGAAATATATAATTACTAATTATGAAAATACAATCACATTACAGGAGATAGCAGATTTTACAGGATACACTAAAAATTATATCTGTTCATATTTCAAGAAGTATTCGGGATTTTCCATTATAGAATATTTAAACAGCTACAGGGTTAAAAAATCACAGGAATATTTGAAAAATACGGATATGTCTATCACCGATATTTCATCTGTCTGCGGGTTTAAAAGCATTACGCATTTTGGACGTACCTTTAAACTCATCGTGGGGTGCTCTCCTTTGCAGTACAAAAACAGGCTGAAAGGGGCTGTCGTATCAAAATAAGCATATCCGGCAGATTTCCTTGCTTTTCAGCAAAGGATGTTCTGTGGGATATGCTTAAGGCTGTCTGTTTCCCGACTGCGGCTTTCACCGATACTCCTGCCGGCACTGCACCAACAATAAAATTGATATGAGAGCGGTCGCAAGACACATGAACTCTCGTTTCTAATCAAACGGATAAATCCGTTCCTGTTCCATATCAATGGCCACTTTCACAATCGCCGGCTTTTCACGGAAAGGCGCGCTGGGGTCATTACCAAAAAAAGTGCTCCACCACTGCCCGTCTTTATCCTGAAAATAGTTATTATGTCCTCCGCAGGTAACGGCCTCATGGCGGTTCCTGTATGGGCCGTAGAGACTGTCGGACACGGCAACTATGCTGCTGTACCTCCCATACCAGAAATCACCGCAGGACAGGAAATATTTCTTCTGAAATTTAAAAAGGAATGCGCCTTCAAATCCGATCTCGTCCATTCCCTTGTATCCTCTCGACGCATGGCGGTTCGGATCAGGATCCTTTCTATCACACAGCAGGCGTCTGGGTTCCTCTGCCAGCGCTGACATCGTCTCATCCATCCTTGCGATCATGCCGCCTCCATACAGGAAATACACCTGGCCGTCCTCATCCTCGAAAAGGGACGCGTCAATCCCGTCCGTCAGGGGCTTATCTTCCCGGAGCGCATTTACATAGGGGCCCTCCGGCCTTCCCGTCGTACTTTTCAAAATGCCGGTTCCTCCCGGAGAAGTGGAATAGGTGAGAAAGAAATTCCCTCTGATATAGTGAATCTCGGGCGCCCAGATCGAACGGATGGGCTTCTCATGATGCGTCCTCCAGGCTTTCTGCCAGGTTGCATCTTTTTCAAAGGTCCAAACCAGCCCCAGATCCGTCCAGTTTATCAGATCCTCCGATTTCCACAGCGGTATACCGTCATTATGATCCCAGATATCCTCTCCGATAGACCCGGTCATGTAATAGCAGCCGTCACCGGCCAGGCAAATACATGTATCTCTCAGCTTCGTTTGAAGCAAAGGAGCAATTCTGCTGATCGTATTATCCATAAATTTTTTCTCCTTTACCCTTTTTCTATATTTCCGTCTTAAAATCAAAAACCGTCATCTGCGCCTCTGTTCTGTTTTCGCACTGTGCAAATATACCGATCAGTGTTCCCGTAAAGCATTTGCCGGCGTCCGCCCTTGTCAAAACAGGCGCGCTTCCCGCATGAATATATTCGCCGCCGTTTACGGCATAATAAAAATCATAACTCTTCTTAGATGCTTCTATTTTCAGGGTGAGCCTTCCGTTTTCAACTTCCCTGCTGATCGGCGCAAAACCGCTGCCATTTTTAGCGATAACGATATAATCTTTTGTATTTCTGCGCAGTTTTGAGAAGGTATAATACCCCTTATTTGAGATATAAACCGCCACTCCTGCCTCATCACTGTCATTTTGGGGAACAAAGTCCGTTTCGGCAGTTACCGTACATTCTATATCCGGCTGACGGATCAGCATCATGGTCGGCGCGCCCGTTTCATCGGATATTTTTACAGCGGCAAGCTTCAAGCTCACATTTCCGCCGCTCACTATGTAATTTTCACTTACAGGCTTTCTTAAAAACAGCCATTTGGATTCGATTTTAGTAAAATCCGCCGTCCATATTTTTTTTGTACACTGTTTATTCCATAATAAAGGTGTATCGTATTCAATGTGTGATTTTCTGTCCGCTATAACAGGCCATTCGTCTTGCCATACAACAGGCAGTAAAAATGTTTCCCGCCCCATATGTGAATACCACTCATCATCCGGCCGCGTCGCAAGATGTACGCACCACCAGTTTCCGTTTTTATCCTCCACAAAATCTCCGTGACCGCTGCAGGCAACATCTTTTGTACTGTCATATCTGTTCGTAAGTATCGGATTATTCGGACAGTTTTCATAAGGTCCCCATATATTTTTGCTTCTCGCACAGGTAATCATGTGGTTCTGCCCGGTTCCTCCCTCTGCAGCAGTCAGATAATACCAGCCGTTTATATGATATATATGCGGAGATTCCAAATACTGCGGTTTGTCATTACAGTCACCGTGCCATATTTGTTTTATATCGCTAAGCATTTCGCCTGTATCAGCATTAATCTCGACTGCCGATATTGATTCCCGGGTATCTTCACCGCGCGCGTTTGTGCAGTAATACGCCCTGCCGCCGTCAAACAGTATAGACGGATCTATTCCTCCAATATTTACTGTAACCGGATCAGACCATCCTGACGCCGGATTGTTTGAGCTTACAATAAAATTACCGACACCCATAAATTTTGCCGTAACATAGAATTTTCCGTTAAGGTAGCGTATGGTTGGCGCCCATATTCCCTTATCAGGCTCCGCCATTTCAAACGGAAGCTGTTCAGGGCGTTCAATACAGTTGCCGATCTGTACCCAATTAACCAAATCCGTACTGTGATAAACCGGGATACCTGGAAAATATTCAAATGTACTTGTGACTAAATAATAATCGTCTCCTACGCGGCATATGCTCGGGTCGGGGTTGAAACCTTTTATAATCGGATTTGTATATTTCATACCTTGTCACTCCTTACATAAACTGTTTTGAGCATGATTATATCATTATTTTTATTGTAAGGGCAACTCGTATATTCTCATTTTGGCTGATTTTTCAACAAATATTACGATTTATTTTTCATTCAGTTCCAGCACATCTAAAAATATCCGGTTCAATGGCATCCAATCCGCTTTCCGGTCATCCGGAGCATTCTGCACCCACATTTTCTGATTTGCCAGCTCCTGTACGATGTACTCACGGATCACCGGGATCTGCGGATGTTCCTCCCCTTCCTTCGTCCCTGCCTTTCGCGCCATCAGTTCAGCGATGCCGTCAGCAAGAGCTGCGGGCAGATCCGCATCCAGAAGCTCCTCAAACAGCACAGGCGCAGGCCGGCCATGCGCCCTTATATATCTGCATGCCAGCAGCGGCCTTAACGCATAAAAATACTTCTTATACCGGACCGAATCCGCCTGCAGGTACTGGCAGAAGGTGCTGTTGGCCGTACCGTAATAGTGGTATACCGCCGCTTTCACAGAAAAGTATTCCACCGCTTTGCGAAAGATCTGCCCCCAGGTTTCTGTCGTCTTATATACGATGGGGGAGTTTGCCCATTCAAACAGAGATGCGTTTCCTCTATGAAATTGGATCAGCGCTTTTTTCAGATCCCAGCCGTTAATGTCCAGCACCTCGTCCAACTGCCATTCGATGACATCCCTGGGTGCATCCAGCCTCAAGTAATCCTCTTTTGTGCGCACATAAATGAACCGTACATCGTAATCGCTGTCAGGGGAAGCGAATCCCCAGGCCCGGCTGCCGGACTCCACGGCGTGGAGTATCCTGACCTGCTCCTTTTGCTCGATTTCCAGCAGCTTGTGCTCAATTTCCTTTCTGATCTCTTCCATCAAACATCCCCCTCTATCGCCCTACGGTTGATATATTCCACAAATTCCTCCACCTTCGCCATATCCGGGTTATCCGGAAGACAGCTTTCCTTTGCCGCCTTTTCAAGTCTCCTCTCATAATCCGCCAGAAGATCATAAAATGTCCCGTCAAAGGTTTTGTCCGCCCGCTGGAAGCCTCCGTTTCGGATTTTCATCAGAAGCTCCAGATCCTTCGGCCTGTGGGTACGGATTTCTCCCTCCAGGAGGATATCCTCCGCCATCATAAACAGGCGGATCAGGTGCATGGCATGCTTATTTAAATGATTATCGTCCTTTTTGCGGTTGCGTTTTCCGATCCTGTCATAATCCTTTACGACATTATGCATGATTTCCCACATGTTTTCATAATCCCGAAGGGGCAGATGGCGGTAGGAAGCGTCCACAAAGATCTCTGTTTCCAACTCCGGATTCTCCGCCCTGTCAATATACAGGCGGATGCTTCCTTTTTCAAACCCTCCATAGCGCCGGTTAAAATCCTCCAGCGCGCGGTTCACCGATGTCAGTATATGCTGCTCCCGCTCGGACTGCGGCATGGAATCCCTGGCTATGGCATTCTGCAGCCTTCTAAGCTGCGCTCCGGCATATCCCCCAAAGGACCTGACCGCCCTTTTGGAGAGGAATAACCGTTTCTGATCCAGCAGCATCTGCCCCAGTTCGGACCGGATCAGGTATTGATCCTCATCCAGCCCGAGTATTTCACAGGTATTAGGATTGCATTCCAGCAGCAGCTTCACCATCTTGTTAAAGGAATAAATCACGGTGTCGGTCCTGTCATCCTCGTACTGTTCAAACTCCGTCAGACCGATCAGGTCCGACGGCAGGTTCAGCGTAATGCCTCGGAAATCGATATCGCTGTTTTCAGTATTCGTCCCATATGCGTAGCTGCCACCCAGACCCAGGAGCATGATCCTGCTGCCCAGCCGTCTTTCCGTTCGTAAAAAATCATATTCTGATGAATGCATTAATTTTTTAAAATCCGGCATTTTATTCTCTCCTATATTTCTGCAGTTTTCACCCGAAAGCCTATACTGCAGTCTAATCTTGTTCCAACAGTTATGGCATAGTATCTGCCAAGTTACTTTTCACAGCTGTCGTAAACATCCCGCGCATAGCGGGGCAGAGTATAGTCCCCACTATGTGCTGCTTTATCGGCGTCCGTGAACAGTAACTCTGCCAACATTATAACATACCGTAACAAAAATGCTCATTGTCAAAGGCTTACAATTATGATATTATGCTTATAAAGCAGATTTTCTAATTATGTTTCTAATCCGTGATAACCTTCCGGATGTCTGATCAAATCTTTATATACAGGCATTTTAAACGCCTGTTTCTTCAGAAATCCCTGCTTTAATACCACTCATGATGCAGGAGATTTCTAAAGGCCTGTATATATAATACCTATTCAGCTGATCATTACCACCGAACTGTCTTCCTCGGAAAACCTATGGCTGAAAAATCTGACCAACCGCCTGTCGGATATGGCCGAAGCGGAAATACTGATCAAAGAGTATGAGAATCATAAAAATAACAAATTATATGAATCTGTTATGGACCTCATAGTGCGTGCTAACAAAAGCAAATTTCAGGAGGTGAAATCCATGTGTGTATGCGATGCATTAAAAGAACTGATGAAAGACGAATTGGATGCTAAAAGGGAGGAAGGACTTGAAGAAGGAAAAAAAGAACAGGCAGCTATGCTCATTAAAATTGTAGAATCCGCCATGAGAAACTTTCACGTAGACCTGGAAACAGCCTGCCGCGGTATCGGAACTACACTTGAAGAGTATAACGGAGCTAAACAGATGCTGGCAGAAACGCATAATGAAATAGCTTAACCGCGCCTTTTTCCGCTCCGGTCCACAATGCTGTTTGCACTAGCAGCCTTTACAGGCTGAATCTCGATTCTGTCCGCCCAGCATCGGCCGTCTTCCATATGCAGAACAGCCAGGGTCAGAGGAAGAGAAAAGCGCTGTTTTCCGCAGCTCCCCGGATTCAGCCACAGACGTCCTTCTTTTTCTTCCGCTGAATATTTATGCGAATGTCCATAAATCACGATCTGACTGCTGCCTAAGCTAACCGGGATATCCTTCCTGTCATGCACCGCAAAAATCCGAACGCCCCCTAGGCTAAATTGCAGATACTTCGGCAGTTCATTCGCCCACATTCCGTCATTGTTGCCCCTCACCGCATAGAACGGGGCATCCGCCTTTTTATTTTCTATGATCTGCTCCATAATTGTTCTCGCACAGAAATCCCCGGCGTGTATTACGGCGTCGCATTCGCGGATCCGGCTTAACGCCTCTTCCCTTAACAAATCATGTGTGTCAGACAATACAGCTGCTTTCATTCAATTCTCTCCCTATCACAGTTCTTTCCCAAACGTCAAATTGCTCTGACACTGAGGGCAAAATGTACTGCTCCGCCCGCCGATCACCGTGCGGCGAAGTACCGTTTTACAAATGGGACAAGGCTCTCCTTCATGTCCGTAAACCTGTAAAAATGGCGTATTGCGGTAATCTTGTCCCTTTGTTTCTAAATATTCTTCCGGGGTCATGTCATTTTTTTGAACAAAAAAGGTAAGACGCTCCGGGACGATTGCTGCAAGACGTTTCCATTCCTCCCCGGTCAAGCTGTTTGCTGGCCGCGCCGGATAAATCTTTGCCGCAAATAAAATCTCGTCGGAATAGATATTCCCAATTCCGGCAATCACGCTTTGTTCCATCAGGCACTCTTTGATTGCTTTCTTTCGTTTTCCACATTTGGCGGACAGATATTCCGCAGTAAAATCAGAAATGAGCGGCTCCTTGCCTAATTTCTCAATCCCGCTGTATGTATCTGTTTCATCTTTCCCCAGCAGCCAGAAGCGTCCAAAACGGCGAGTATCTGAAAACCGCAGTTCTTTGCCGTTATTCAGTCGGAAAACAATGTGCGTATGCTTTTCTTTTGGGAAATCTGCCGGTACCAGCAGTAAACATCCGGTCATTCTCAAATGAATGATAATCCGCGCTCCACTTTCAAGCCGGATAAGAAGGAATTTCCCCCGGCGTGTGATACAATCAAAAACCTGTCCTTCCAGACGGCGGCAAAATTGATCAACGGCAGGATGCGCGACCACTTCCGGGCGGCTGACGGCAGCCTGTTCAATCTCAAGCCCCCGTATCTGTGGCTCAAGTACCCGCCGTATGGCTTCTACTTCCGGCAATTCAGGCATGGCCGTCACCACCTTTCCTCGCTGATTTTTTTATCTGCTCGTGATAAAAGTAATTGACAATGACGGGCGGCGCGTGAAAGGGGCGTTTCATGCTGTCGTCATTCGTCACATAATCAAGGCCGATCTCTGCGGCGTAAGCTTTTAACTCGGCGTCCAGCAGTTCCCAATAGATGCGGCTTCCTTTCTGGTAAATCTCCCGATAAAGAGATAGCAGTTCCGGGCGCTTTTCCTGTATATACTCCATAATCACCGCTTTATAGCTGCCCCGCAGGTTCAGATTTTCCAGCCAAATCAAATTGCACTGTCCCTTTGCCCGGTCAATAATCGCTTTTACGTCTGTAATGCCGGGGAATATAGGGGAAACAAAACAGGTGGTGCGAATACCGGCCCGGTGAAAGGTTTCCATAGCCGCAAGCCGCCGCTTTATACTGACGGCACTGTCCATGCCGTTTTTGAAGTCCTCGTCCAGCGTATTGACAGACCATGAAACGCGGGCGTCCGGAAAAGTCTGGATTAAATCCAAATCACGCAAGATCAGATCGCTTTTTGTTGCAATGCTGATTTTTGCGCCGCTTCCTTTCAGTTGTTCCAGCAAAGCGCGTGTGCGCTCGTAGCATTCCTCCTGTGGGAGATAAGGGTCGGTAACAGAGCCGATAAACAGTTCCTTGCCTGCATATTTCTTCGGATTCTTAATTTCCGGCCATATTTTGACATCTAAAAAAGTTCCCCACGGCTCTGCATGGCCTGTAAAACGCTTCATAAAGGACGCATAGCAATATTGACAGCCATGTGTACAGCCTACATAGGGATTGACCGAGTATTCACATACGGGCAGATTTGACTTTGTGATAACACTTTTCACCTGAATCTCTCGAATAAGCGGATCGTTCATTTTTCCAGCCTCCCATATAAATATAACCGTTCGTAGTGCGGATTTCTCTTGCTTACCCCACCGGTTTACCATTTATTCCAGTGCACTTTATTATCCACCGTTGCTTTGACCTGAGACGGCAGAAGTGCATCCTTGGCTGGATAGCCGAGAACAACTAAAGCCGGCAGGCACCAGCTGTCGGGCACTTTCAGAAATTCCCTGATCTGCTCCGGCTCTTTTTTCACCGGAATATGGACAACAGACCCCAGCCCCTCCGCAGTTGCGGCAAGAAGCATGTTTTCCACCAGCGCCCAACTCGCGCCGTAATCCATAAGCCCATAGCCGTTTTTATCCTCACTCAAAGGATACTTCTGCTTGAAGAAGGGCAGAATTACACAAGCGGCTTCTTCAACCATGCTGCGCTGGCGGGGGTAGGCAATTTTGAACATCTCCTGCTGCGGCGTTTTCGGCTCCACGATACGGCAAGGATAGGGCCGGATGAATTTTGCCAAATCCATAATGATTGCCTTATCCGTCAACGTCACCAGTTCCCAACGCCTTTGATGATTGGAAGAAGGGGCTTTCAGCCCCGCATCCAAAATGCGCTCCAACACTTCTTTGGGAATTTCCCGGTTCTCAAACTGACGGATACTTCTTCTTTTGTTGATGACTTCATAAAATTCCATTTGCTAATCCTCCGTTTCCTGATTTACCAACATGGTAAGGTTTTTTGTAAATGTTCTTGAAAGGGCAATCAGTTGCTTTTGTTCCTCCGGCGTAAACATAGACATAGCCGTATCCTCTGCCCATGTGATATGGCGTACAATTTTTTCGCAGTATGCCCGCCCTGCGTCTGTCATTTGGACAATTTTATTCCGCTTATTTTCGGGAATCTCGGTAACAGTAACATAACTGTCACCCAGCAAATTTTTGACGATTAAATTCACGGTCTGCTTGGATTGAAAGGTTCGTCTGCATATCTCTGTCTGTGTCATTCCATCCTTTGCATAAAAAAGAGCGTTTACCACCAACAGCGTCTTCATCAGCATACCATGACGTTTTGCATATTCGTCGTACAGCGCAAATTGTTCATCTCTGAATTTGCAATACAAGTATGCGTTTTTCTTATCTTCTTTGGTCATATCCCACCGTCCTTGGTCTATTTCTTTACGGTCAATTTATTGACTTTATTATAGTGAAAATACACAGGTTTGTCAAGTTTTTTCCTCTGTCAGCCGTGAATCCATTGTTACTGTTCACGGCTGCCGTAAACGTCCCGCTATGCGCTGCTTGATCGGCATCCGTGAACAGTAACAATTCATTGCGGTACAACATGCAAAAAAGGAGCCAGAAACCTCTCTCCAGGTTTCCAGCTCCTTTATAAAATGTTTTGAGAACATCCAACATGCCCAAGGCTGTTTTAAAAGGTAACAATCCTTATATCGAATAGTTTCCTATATTTCGTCAATCGCCCTGCCAATATCGTTTCTCATATACTTATTCTCAAACCGCACCCACTGCGTCGCTTCATAGGCATTGGCCCTTGCCTGTTTCAGATCGGCTCCTTTGGCCACAATGCCCAGCACGCGGCCGCCGTTTGTCAGCACCGTGGCGCCGTCGTCCGCAAATTTCGTGCCCGCATGGAACACATAATATCCGTCTTTCCCATCAAATGACTCCAAACCGCTTATGGGCAGGCCCTTCTTATAGGATACAGGATAGCCGTCGGAGGCCAAAACCACGCAGACCGCCGCATTGTCTTCAAATTCCAGGTCGATCTGATCCAGCCGGCCGTCGATGCAGGCCTCAAATACCTCAACGATATCGTTCTTCATGCGCGGGATCACCACCTGAGCCTCCGGATCTCCGAAACGGGCGTTATATTCCAAAACCCGCGGACCCTTAGGAGTCAGCATCAGGCCAAAAAAGATAATGCCTTTGAACTCACGGCCTTCCGTCTTCATGGCGTCCACCGTGGCCTGATAGATGTATTGATGGCAGAACTCATCCACTTCCGGCGTATAGAAAGGGCTGGGAGAAAATGTGCCCATGCCGCCTGTGTTGAGGCCCTGATCGCCGTCTTTGGCTCTCTTATGGTCCTGGGCTGAGGTCATGATGCGGATGGTCTTACCGTCCACAAACGAAAGCACGGATACTTCCCGGCCCGTCATGAACTCTTCAATCACCATGCGGTTGCCCGCACTGCCAAACTGCTTATCCAGCATGATGGCCTTCACACCGTCCTTCGCCTCTTCCAGAGTGTTGCAGATCAGCACGCCCTTTCCCAAAGCCAGCCCATCCGCCTTAAGCACGATCGGAAACTCGGCCTCATTCTCAAGATAATGGATGGCGGCTTCGGGATCCTCAAAAGTTTCATAACCAGCTGTCGGAATGTTGTATTTCTTCATGAGATCCTTGGAAAACGCTTTGGAGCCTTCCAGGATCGCTGCGTTCTTTCTGGGGCCGAATACCCTTAAGCCCTTTGCCTCAAAGGCATCTACTACACCCGCCACCAGCGGATCGTCCATGCCGATCACGGTCAGATCGACCGCGTTTGAAGCGGCAAAATCCGCCAGTTTCTCTATCTCCATGGCGCCGATGGGAACACATTCGGCAAACTGCGCGATCCCCGCATTGCCGGGCGCGCAGTATATCTTGTCAACCAGCGGGCTTTGAGCCACCTTCCACGCGATGGTATGCTCTCTGCCGCCGCTGCCTACTATCAGAACTTTCATCCTTTGACCTCCTCTATTTCAGCTCGCCGCCGGCAATCATCTGGATCGCCCGGGGCAGGATTACCCACTCCGCTTCTTCCATCACCCGGCGCTGCAGAATCTCCGGCGTGTCACCGTCCTTTACTTCCACCGCTTTCTGCAGGATGATCGGGCCGGTATCCATGCCTTCATCCACAAAGTGGACCGTGGCGCCTGTCACCTTCACACCGCGCTTCAGCGCAGCCTCATGCACCTTGAGCCCGTAATATCCCTTTCCGCAGAAGGAGGGAATCAGGGACGGGTGGATGTTGATGATCCTTCCGGCATATTTTCTCACCATCTCCACCGGAATGGCCACCAGAAATCCTGCCAGCACGATCAAATCCAGATTATAGGAATCGATCCTGTCCAGAAAGGCCCGGTTGAAGGCCTCTCTGTCCTCAAAATCCTTCGGAGAAATGCATTCCGCAGGTATCCCCGCAGCTTTCGCGCGCTCAAGTGCATATGCATTCTGATTGTTGCTGATCACAGCTTCAATAGAAGTATCGGTTATTCTGCCGTCCGCAATGCTGTCGATGATCGCCTGCAGATTGGTTCCGCCGCCGCTGACCAGGACGCCTATCTTCAGCATAATACCACTCCTTTTTCACCTGCTGCGGTACGGCCCACCACATAAGCCTTTTCGCCTGCGGCTTCAATCGCCGCGATGGCGGTCTGTACGTCCTTCTCTTCCACTGCCAGCACCATGCCAAGGCCCATATTATAGGTATTGTACATGATTTTTTCCTCAATCTGGCCCTTCTTCTGCATCAGCCTGAAGATGGGGAGAACCGGATAGCTGTCCTTTTTCACCTCGGCACAGATGCCGTCAGGCAGCATGCGCGGGATATTTTCATAGAAGCCGCCTCCAGTAATATGGCTGCAGCCCTTGATGGTGACTCCCGCTTCCTTCACACCGCGCAGGGCTTTTACATAGATCTTGGTGGGCGCTAACAGCGCTTCTCCGAGAGTTGTGCCCAGCTCCTCATAGTAAGTGCCAAGGCCTTCTTCGGTAATGTCAAACACCTTGCGCACCAATGAGAATCCGTTGCTGTGCACGCCGGAGGATGCGATACCGATCAGCACATCGCCGGGTTTGATATCCTGGCCTGTGATCAGTTTCTTTTCATCCACGATGCCAACGGCAAAGCCGGCCAGATCGTATTCGTCCTCCGGGTAAAATCCGGGCATCTCCGCAGTCTCGCCGCCGATCAGCGCCGCGCCCGACTGCTTGCAGCCCTCCGCCACACCGCTCACGATCGTAGCGATCTTCTCCGGAAAATTTTTACCGCAGGCTATGTAATCCAGGAAAAACAGGGGCTCACCGCCGGCACAGGCGATATCGTTCACGCACATCGCCACGCAGTCTATGCCCACCGTATCATGCTTGTCCATCACAAAAGCCAGCTTCAGCTTCGTTCCCACGCCGTCCGTGCCGGATACCAGAGTGGGTTTTTCCATAGTTTTAAAGCTTTCCATAGAGAATGCGCCGGAAAATCCGCCCAGCCCTGTAAGCACCTCCGGCCTCATGGTTCCCTGCACATATTTCTTCATCAGTTCCACCGATTTGTAACCGGCTTCGATATCCACACCTGAATTCTTATAATCCATCTTTTCTCCTCATTTCTGCGCGCATGATGCACAATATTATTGTGTGTAATCCTTTGTAACCGTTCAGGCGGCGAAGTTACAATTCCTTAGATCCGCCCGCTGTTTTTATTTTTTCTGATCCGCCAGGTAAGCCTCATACTTTACCTCTTCCAGTTTCGCGGCCTTCTTCTCCACCGTCTCTCTCATCTGGTCGCTGTATGCGGCGATCTTCTCTGTCAGGCCGTCATCCTCGATTCCGAGCATGCGGATCGCCAGCAGGGCCGCGTTGGCCGCGCCGTCTATGGCGACTGTGGCTACCGGGACTCCCGGAGGCGTCATAACGGTGGAATACAGAGCGTCCTGTCCTCCAAAATACTTGGAATAGATCGGCACACCGATGACCGGCAGCGTGGTCATGGCCGCCACCATGCTTGGCAGCGCGGCCGCCCAGCCCGCTCCCGCGATGATCACTTTAATGCCTCTGGCTTTCGCGCCCTTCGCATATTCGCACATCTTATCCGCCGTCCTGTGAGCGGAAATCACGGACATTTCATAGGGTACGCCGAAGTCCTCCAGCATCTTGGCAGCTTTCGCCATCACCTGTAAATCAGAGTCACTTCCCATAATAATACTTACGATTGGATTCATGCTAATTCCTCACTTTCTCTCATTTATCTGTTAAAGTATTCAGAGCCTTATTGAGCTCCTCACAGCCCGGCAGCACAAATCTGCCGTTTCGGTATAATACGATTTCACTGCCGTCCTGCCGCACGCCTGTAATCTCCCCCAGCTCATCGTAGGGCAGCGTGACATCCGTATGGCATCCGTAATAGGCTTTCATCGGATCTTCTCTGCGCAGGATGCTGATCTCATTGTCCCTGGCGATAATTTCCTTTCCGTCGGGATTATAGACCTTCATATCCTCACTGTGTGAGTAGCAGGTATCCCCGAAAGCGAAATGCGGTCCTGTTTTCTCCGCAATGAGAATCTTCAGCTTATCAAAAATCTCATAGTCCTTTGCCATCTTATAAGCCACTGTGTTTGTGCCGATGGCAAATTCCCCTATGGGCAGTGTCTCGTAATTGTTCAGTATGGTTTCTCTGACAAAGGCTCGGTTCTGGGATGCTTCTTCGAAATTGGTACAGCCATAATCCGTCACCATGCCGTCCTTTAACGAAAATTCGAGATTCTCATAGCGCAGCTCATGGATATAGACCTCCTGTACATGCAGCACGCCGCAGGTTCCCTTAAGCACCGGAGAAGTGAACACCTCTCCCAGCGGGATATTTACGTCTGCCAGACAGTTTTCGAAATTGCTCTCCTTTTCCCCGTCCGTAAGCTCATGAAGCCGGACCGTCAGATCCGTCCGGTTGCCCGGCATCCCTTTGACTTTTACTTCGCAGCATCCGTCCAAAGCATCGATCAGTTTCGTCTGTATCTCTTTATAGATCTCATAATCCAGCGTGTTCAGCCGGATCGTCTCACGGAAGATTTTCTCAAAATGCGGGCCGATTTCCGGAATCGGATAAGAGATGATCGTAAAGCTCCTCTCCTCTCCCGGTATATACTCATTGACCATCACCGTGGTCTCTCCCTGCATCTGTGCCATGAGCTTCTGCTGCTTTTCGGACAGGCTGCAGACCTCCGGCTTGTTCACCGGATAAAACTGCTTTTCACCGAAGGTTTCCACAAACGCCGGCCCCGCCATGGCGGATGCCAGTTCCTTTCTCTTCTCATAGGACTGGCGCAGCACGGATACTTTCCGTTCCTTTAGCGCCCCATCAAAGAATAGCCCCAGGTCAAAGCGGTGGTCATACTCAAACTGCCGGTTCGCCGGTGTGCCGACACAGCCAGTCCTGTAGTTCTGGCGCTTGTTGATCAGGTGTACGGCCGGCCGGTACAGCACAGCCTGAAGGCCGAGCCGTTCAAACTGCAGGACGGTTTCCCGCACCACCCGTTCAAATCCCAGCGTATACCGGATCTCTATAGTCTTCTTGGCATCCAAAGGCTTGCCGGCCAGCTCAAAGCCCTTTTGAAAGCCGCCTACACAGGTGGCAGCCATGGAAGTGACGGTCTCCTTGGGCAGCGTATTTAAAAATGCTGCCGTATCCAGCTCGCTTTCACTGATATATTCTCCGAATCCGTACAGATAGCGCAGATCCTTAAGATCGCTCTCCATAACGGTCTGATAAAATACGCCTGTCCGGGGTGTAAGTACCTGTTCGGTCCTATAGTCCACCGTGATATCACAGTTGTCGCTGATATAGTAATAGAGGGTATCCTTCACTTCTCTGTACAGATCGGCGCTCTCCTCACGGTGCTCAAACAGGTTATAAACTTCTATAAATACTTCGGCCAGACTGACGAACTCCTCAGTCCTCCTGTCAAATGCCAGGCCGATCATCCCGCGTATTTCGGTATATAAAAAGGAAAGGATACGGCCAAATTCCTCTCCCAGCGCTGCCGACGCATAGGCCGGGTTGGCAAAACTGTGTTCATAGGCGTCTGCCAGCACATCGCCGTAGAGCTCCCGGTTCCGGGCTTTTAAGCCCTCCAGATCCAGACCGCTCAGCCGGTCCGGCTCCGTCTCCCTATACAGCGCAAACATCCTTGTTATAAAGCGGGATACCCGCTGAAAATAAACATCATAAGGCGCACCCACGCTGGTCTCTTCCGGTATCTGTCCGATCCGTTCCTCCGCCAGCGCCATGCGCTCTAAAAGAAAATCCAGTTCCATTCTTCGCCTCCTGTCTGCATCAAAGCAGTCCCATAATATACACCCATGCCATGAGTCCTGTAAATGCCAGGTTCAGCAGAAATCCGATGCACCCGGCCCATCTGCTCTTTTCCTTCCGGATCATCCAGCCGCGAAGCCCATAGATGAGACCGGCTGCAGTGATAAACACAAGCACGCAGCCCAGAAACGCATCCGTTAAAGATACGTTGCCGTTGGACATCATAGCCCGATAAAAACAGAGGCCGCCGATCCCGGCCGAGACCGCCGCCAGCAGCAGGGACAGTATGGAATTAGGAGATTTCAGCTTCCATTTTTTTATCCATTTACCTGTATCCTCAGCCATTTTCCCTCACTTCCATGCCGCTCGCATATCATAGTCCCGCCCTCATCCGCGTTTTCTCCGGATCAGCCCCCACGTAAAATACAGCAGATACCCCGCCGCACCGCCCAGCGTGTTTAAAATCAGGTCGTCCACATCAAAGCTGCCCACCCGGAAGATCAGCTGCACCGTTTCTATGGCCAGGCTGAAACACAGAGTGCACAGGACCACCGTGACAAAATGCCGGGTACGCTTCCACAGAAGCGGCAGAAACAGACCGAAAGGCAGGAAAGCCGCCACATTCCCAGCCAGATTGTACAGCGCGGCAAACCGGTAGCGGGGTACGGACCACATAGCCGCAAACCGCCCGATCTCCCGAAAAGGGATCAGATTATAGCTGTACTCCTGTCCGATCTGCGTCCGGCCAAAGTATTCCGCGAAGAATACCAGATCCAGCAGAAACAAAAGATAGGCGGCAAAAAGCAGCAAATATAATTTTCTTCTCACATCAATGCCCGCGTTAAAAGGTGATTTCCGACTTGCGCTTCATCAGAAACGCCGCGTTTATGATGCAGCCCACACCGACAACAATACCGGCAACCAGCGTAAGGATTCCCATGATAAGGCTCACCGTGCCGGTTCTCTTCATGGTGTTGTAAATTCTTTCATTCATAACTAATGCCTCCGTTTCACTGCCGGCCTGTTATTCGGCGCCGTACTGTGCATAATATGCATCAATGGCGGCTTTCAGCTGATCGTCAATGATCACCTTCCCGTTATAAGGCCGGTTGTATAAATGCTCAATCACATCCGCCATCGTCACGATGGCAGTGGTTTCAAAACCGTAGGTCTCTCTCATTTCCTGCAGTGCGGATTTGGTGCCTTTGCCCCTCTCCATGCGGTCAACGGAAACGACCAGTCCCAGCACATCCACATTGCCCTGGGCATTTAAAATCGGCAGAGTCTCGCCGATCGAAGTGCCGGCGGTGGTCACATCCTCAATGATCACGATCCTGTCGCCGTCCTCTATGGGGCTTCCCAGCAGGATTCCCTTATCCCCGTGGTCCTTTACTTCCTTGCGGTTGGAGCAGTAGCGGATGTCCGTTCCGTACAGCTCGCTGATCTCCATGGACGCGGCCACGCTTAACGGGATCCCCTTATACGCAGGCCCGAACAGCACGTCAAAGTCTGTGCCGAACTTATCCGCGATAGCCCTGGCGTAAAATCCTCCCAGCTTGCGCAGCTGCGCGCCGGTGCGGTAAAAACCGGTGTTGATGAAAAACGGGGTTTTCCTTCCGCTCTTGGTAACAAAATCTCCAAATTTCAATACCTGGCAGTCCACCATAAATTCGATAAATTCCTGTTTGTAGCTTTCCATAATGCTCCTCTTTTCTGTACAGTATGCTGAATCTGTGTTTTTAAATTATTCTTTTACGGCGCCTATCAGCTCATTCACATCTTCTATGCCGTTTTCCCGCATGTAGTTTTCTATGCCTTCCGCGATTTCCACCGTCGCATACGGATTGTAAAAGTTAGCGGTGCCCACCGATACGGCCGATGCCCCGGCCAGCAGAAACTCAATGGCATCCTCCGCCGTCGCGATGCCTCCCATGCCGATCACAGGACAGGAAACCGCATGGGCGGCCTGATATACCATGCGAAGCGCCACCGGTTTCACCGCGGGCCCGGACAGGCCGCCGGTTTTATTGGCGAGCACAAATTTTCTGGTCCGCACATCGATCTTCATCCCGGTCAGCGTATTGATCAGCGACAGGATGTCCGCGCCTCCGGCCTCGGCCGCTTTGGCCATCACCGTGATATCGGTCACGTTGGGGCTTAATTTCATAATCACAGGCTGCTTTGCCTTCGCCTTCACCGCTCTGGTGATCGCTTCCACCGCTTTCGGATCCTGGCCGAATGCGATGCCGCCCTCTTTGACGTTGGGACAGGAGATATTGATCTCCAGAAGATCCACCGGCTCATCGGCCAGCCGTTCCACCACCTCCAGATAGTCCTCAGTGGTTCTGCCGCATACGTTGACGACGATCTTCGTATCAAACTGCTTCAGAAACGGGATATCCCTTTTGCAGAACAGGTCTATGCCGGGGTTTTGCAGCCCGATGGCGTTGAGCATGCCGCCGGCAGTCTCGGCCACCCGGGGGGTGGGGTTTCCCGGCCAGGGCACATTGGCCACGCCTTTGGTCACCACAGCGCCCAGCCTGTTTAAATCCACCAGTTCACCATACTCCGCGCCCGAACCGAAAGTGCCCGATGCGGTCATCACCGGATTTTTCAGAAGTACACCCGCCAGACTGACTTTCGTATTCATCAAAGCGTCACCTCCTCTGCCCTGAAAACCGGACCGTCCTTGCAGATCCTCTTATTATTCACATTGGTATGTTCGTCTTTCTCCTTAGACTTGCACACGCAGGCCAGGCAGGCTCCCACGCCGCAGGCCATGCGCTCCTCCAGAGAGATCCATGCCTCTGTGCCGCTCTCTGCGGCATACGCCTGTATGGCCTTTAACATCGGTGTCGGACCGCACGCATAGATCACATCCGCCTGAAGCCCTTCTGTGCGGATCGCATCCAGCACATTTCCCTTTGTCCCGGCGCTGCCGTCCTCCGTCGCCACATGTACACTGCCATAGGCTTCAAACTCTTCCTTTAAAAACATATGGCTGTCGCGGTACCCCAGCACGATCTGCTTCTGACCTGTTAACTGTCTGGCCAGCTCCAGCATGGGAGGAATGCCGATGCCCCCGCCGATCAGAATCGCCCTGCCCTCTTTAAGAGGAAATCCGTTGCCCAGCGGCCCCATCACCGAAACGTTTTCTCCCGCTTTGTATGCCGAAAACTCCTCGGTTCCCTTACCGGCCACCCGGTAAACGATGCGCAGCGCTCCCTGTTCTTTTGCAATCTCACAAATGCTGATCGGGCGCGGCAGAAGCTTCGCGCCGTCCCTGCAGTAGAGGGATACAAACTGTCCGGGCCTCGCGCAGGAAACCATCTCTTCCGCCTTGATCCACATGCTGTAAATATCCGTGCCTATTTTCTCCTGTGATACTACTTCCGCATTTATCTTCTGCATCATATCCTCATTTCCGCGCAGACTGCCGCGCTATTATCCTATAAATCCTCTGGACGCGTCATAAACGACTTTGCCATCCACGATGGTCATGCAGATCCTGCCCTGCACCTTTCTTCCGCCAAAAGGCGTGTTCTTCCCCTTGGAGGCAAATTCCGACGCGTCGATCACATATTCCGCTTCAGGGTCAAACAGCACAAGATCCGCCGTCTTTCCCTCCGATATATCCCCCTTACCGATTCCCAGTATCTTGGCCGGCACGGTGCTCATGCGCTCAATAAGCTCCGGCAGTGTCAGGACGCCGCCTTTTACCAGATTGGTATAGGACAGGGAAAATGCGGTCTCAGACCCCACAATTCCAAAGGGCGCACTTTCCAGAGGTTTTTTCTTTTCCTCTGCGCTGTGCGGCGCATGGTCCGTAGATATGCAGTCGATCACGCCGTCATGCAGCCCTGCCTTTAACGCCTCCACATCCTCTTTGGCCCTTAGAGGCGGGTTCATCTTATAATTCGCATCGTTTCCGGGTATCTCGTCACAGGTCATGGAAAAGTGATGGGGGCAAACCTCTGCGGTCACCTTTACACCTTCCTCTTTTCCCCACCGGATAAACGATACGCTGTCTTTTGTGGAACAGTGGCACAGATGCAGAGAAGCTTTCGTCTCCTTAGCCAGAAGGATATCCCTCACCGTAATCACGTCCTCCACGGAATTGCTGATCCCCTTTACTCCCAGCCGCTCTGCCGCCGGACCCGCGTTGACGCAGCCGCCGTTTACCAGGTTGATGTCCTCACAGTGAGCCATCACAAGCAGCGAGTGTTCCTCTGCCAGCTTCATCGCGTCCCGATACAGGTTGGCGTTCATGACGGATTTACCGTCTTCACTGATCGCCACAGCTCCCGCTTCTGCCATGCCGGCGATATCCGCCAGTTCCTGGCCCTGCTGCCCCTTCGTCACGGCGCCCACGGGGAGCACATGCACGATCGCATCTTCCTTCGCCTTATTTATAATGAATTTCACCATATCCGCACTGTCAATAGCAGGCTTTGTGTTGGGCATGGGGCAGATGCTCGTATAGCCTCCCCTTGCTGCCGCCCTGGAACCGGTTTTAATCGTTTCCTTATATTCAAATCCGGGCTCACGCAGATGCACATGTAAATCAATAAAACCCGGTGCAACACACAGGCCTTTTGCATCGATTACCTGATCCGCTTCCTCGGGTATATTCTTTGCTGCCTTTACGACCCTGGTTCCTTCAATCAGGAGATCCATGATGCCGTCGGTGTCCGTCGCCGGGTTAATTACTCTTCCGTTTTTAATCAGTAAGCTCATGATAGATTCCTTTCCTTCCATCCATTTGCGCCGCTAATACTCTAACACAAATCGACTGCAGTTTCAAGGCAGTCTCTGTATTATCTTAGCATATTTCAACTATGTTCTCAATCACTTTTCAAACGTTAGTTACTATTCACGGCTGCCGATAAAGCAGCGCATGTCGGTACAGAGCGTGTCCCAATGAGGACCATACTCTGTACCGACATGCGCGGGAAGTTTATGGCAACTGTGAATAGTAACAAACGTTACTATCTTAACAGAATAAAACATTTGACATTCCCGCACAATGCATGTATAGTTAATTAGTTAGCCCTATTCCGCATATTGTGCGGGACTACTGTGATATGGGGCCCGATAGAAAGGAATATGTATCATTTATGGAAATTGTGAAATTTAATGAATTAGGTCTCTCCGAGAAAATTTTGAAAGCTGTGGCAGCCATGGGCTTTGAGGAGGCTTCTCCCATACAGGCCAAGGCGATTCCTGCCGCCATGCAGGGCATTGATCTGATCGGTCAGGCGCAGACCGGTACCGGCAAAACTGCGGCTTTCGGAATCCCGGTGTTGGAAAAGATAGACGTAAAATCCAAAGAGCTGCAGGTACTCGTGCTCTGCCCGACCAGGGAGCTAGCCATCCAGACTGCAGAAGAGATGCGCAACCTGGCCAAGTATATGAGCGCTGTCAAGATTCTGCCGATCTACGGTGGACAGGAAATCGTGAAGCAGATACGCTCACTGAAAGCCGGCGTACAGATCGTCATCGGCACTCCCGGCCGCGTGATGGACCATATGAGAAGAAAAACGCTGCGTTTGGACAGTGTGCATACCGTGGTGCTGGATGAAGCGGACGAAATGCTCAATATGGGATTTCGTGACGACATAGAAACCATATTAAAGGAAATGCCCGAAGAACGCCAGACTCTGCTGTTTTCGGCCACCATGCCCAAAGCGATCCTGGATATCGCGAAAACATATCAGAAAGACGCCGTTACCGTAAAGGTAGTGAAAAAAGATCTCACGGTTCCCAGCATCGACCAGTTCTATTATGAATGCAAGCCGAAGAATAAAGAAGAGGTGCTCTGCAGGCTTCTGGACATTCATGCGCCCAAGCGCTCCCTCGTCTTCTGTAATACAAAGCGTCAGGTAGATGAGCTGGTGACAGCTCTGGTTGGGCGCGGATATTTCGCCGCAGGTCTTCACGGAGACATGCAGCAGGCCCAGAGAGACCGCGTGATGAAGAGCTTCCGTGACGGCAGGACCGATATCCTGGTGGCCAGCGATGTGGCGGCCAGAGGAATCGATGTGGACGACGTAGAAGCGGTATTTAACTATGATCTGCCCCAGGACGATGAGTACTATGTGCACCGCATCGGCAGGACCGGAAGAGCAGGGCGCACCGGGAAGGCCTTTTCCTTTGTGTCCGGCAAAGAAGTCTATAAGCTGAAGGAGATCCAGCGCTACTGCAAGACCAAGATCTACGCGCAGAAAATCCCGTCCATGAACGATGTGGCCATGACTAAGATGGGCAATCTGCTGGAGCAGGCCGATACGGTTATCAAAAATGAGGATCTGACCACGCTGATCAACGCCATAGAGGAAAAGATCAACGATGAGGACTATACGGCCCTCGACATCGCCGCCGCTCTGCTCAAACTGGCCGTTAAGGACAATGACAGCAGCGTGGATGAAGATGAATATGATCTGGACAATACGGGCGCGGAAAACGGCATGGTGCGCCTCTTCATCAATATCGGCAAATCTCAGAAGGTGAGCCCCAAGGACATCCTGGGCGCCGTAGCCGGCGAAAGCGGTATCCCCGGCAGACTGGTGGGTGCCATCGATATCTACGATAAATATACCTTTATCGAGGTTCCCAGAGAATACGCCGAAGACGTGCTGACCTCCATGAACCAGGCAAAAATCAAAGGCAAGAATATCAACATGGAACCTGCCAACCGTAAATAAGCCGCCCCTCCCTTTAACGGGCCGGGATCTGCCGGGCATACTGTGCGCCGCCCGGCGCACTAAAAAAGAGCTCACGCATCAAGACACCATTGATGCCCGGCTCTTTTTTTGTTCTTCTAGCTATCTCTGCTCCCGATACTCCGACAGGCGCATCTCAAAGGAACCGTTTCCTTCGGTCATGGACATCAGCTTTGCATAAAAATCCCTGGCGGGTTCATACTCCACGCCCCCGCTTAGGATAATTTCGCTGCCCGCATAAGCAGACTCCGCTATTTCCGCTTTCATCCTGCCCAAAGCCTTCAGCACCTCCCTCTCGCAGACGGCCGGCGCGGTCAGATCAAACCGCATATACGGCTTAAGGATGCGGGTGCCGGACTTTACAAGTGCCTTCTTAAGCACCAGCGGGGCCAGCCTCCTGTATGCGGCAGGCGTCCCCATAACGCTGTCATAGTCGGCATCCGTAAAGACTATCCGCGTATCCGTGAGCTCATGTTCCAGAACATGAGCGGCGCCCATTTCCACACCTTCTCTCACAGCGTTCTGAAAGGGTTTCTCAATAAAGCCAAAAGAGACTCTCGTTTCATACTGTATGCCGCTGCCAGGCGGCAGCGGTTCGATCTGAAGCACAATACCGGCATAATAGGGATTGCCCCGGTCACCTTCACGGATGCCGGCCGAAGAAGGAGCCGCAGGTTTCTCCTTTTGCACGGTGGAGAGCTCATTAAAGAGAACTTCCAGATGATATTTGTCCTCCAGTATATTCTGAAGGATTTCGATCTGAAGCTTTCCAAAGAGCCTGAGCATAATCTCGCCGGTTCCTTCCCGTATTGAAAGCGCAAGGCTGGGGTTCTCACACATCAGCTCCTGCAGCGCGGACAGCAGCAGGCTGCGCTTTTTAGGATCCGCCGGACGGATGCAGACAGTAAGAAGGGGCTCCGCTATATTTCCATCGCCTTTTAGGGGCCGGCTGCAGCCGATAAAATCACCGCATCTTAGGCATTCCACATCATAGAGGATGCCGATATCATCCGTTTCCACCCTGACCGCCGGCTGCTCTTTTCCCTTCGACAGGCAGTACAGGCTGCCTACGGTAAACAGTTCACCCAGCCTGCAGTTTCGCTCTTTCTCACGCAGCCGCAGGCTGCCGGAAAACACACGCAGGTATGCTTTTTTATGATGCCGCTCATCCCATTCGATTTTATATACATAAGCAGATGTCGTTTCCTCTCTGCGCACTCTCCCCCCGCACGAAAACCAGAGGGAAACGGCATCCAGGAGTTCCCTGACACCCACATCTTTAAGCGCCGCGCCGAAATATACCGGGTAAAGCGAGGACTTTTGTATACGGAAACGCAGCCATCCCCGATACTCCTCCTGCCGGATCCTATCATTTTCCAGGTAACGTTCCATCAACGTTTCTGAACGCATCAGTATCTGTTCACAGAGCTTTTCCTCATCAAAGCCATAGCTTCGTACACGGCAGTCCTTTCCCGCCAAAGCCTCCTGCATGATCAGGCAGCGGTCCGTCAGAGTCTCTCTGATCCTGCGGCAGACCTCCTCCGGCTCCACTCCGGGCCGGTCAATCTTGTTCACAAAGAGGATGACCGGCAGCTTCATCCGGCGCAGCTGGCGGAATATCCTTCTGGTCTGAGACTGCACGCCCTCTCTGGCGGAGATCACCAGAATCACCCCATCCAACACCCTAAGGGAGTTTTCCACCTCGGCCAGAAAGTCCATATGCCCGGGCGTATCTATGAGATTGATCTTCATGCCGTTTAATTCAAAGGATACTGTAGAGGAGCGGATCGTCATCCCCCGCCTCTGCTCCAGCTCCATAGAATCCGTTACCGTATTTCCATGATCCACACGTCCCATCTGCTGTGTGGTGCCGCAGTGATAGAGGATGCTCTCGGTCACCGTTGTTTTACCGGCATCCACATGGGCCATAATTCCCAGATTCAATATTCTGTTTTCCATATATATGCACATCTTTCTTTCGCCAGCCGTAACATTCCCTTATGGGAAGCGGGACTGTCTGCCATGGCCGTGTGTGCATACTGTCCTTAACATGAAAAAGGACTCTAAAAGCACAAAAAAACCACAGTCTGAGACTGTGGTTAAAAAAGACATATCCAGGTCTTATTTAAACTCCAGGCAGGCTGACGCAATTATTATGAAATTCCCGTATACTCTTGTCTTACTCATAGAAAATCAGCCTCCTTATAAATGATTAACCTTATTCTAGCACATCCTGTTGTTTTGTCAAGCTGCTTATGATGTTTGCAGCGTTACAACCGCAGTTTATCATAGCAGATATAAATGCACAGCCTAAGGAGCAGGTTCAGCGTAAGGATGACAGCTGCCATCTGAAATGCTCCTCTGTCGGAAACAGCTGCTGTGCAGGTGAATATCAGCAGCATATAGGCGAAAAGATCGGCCTGTATACCTCCGCTTTTATCATACAGCCTCTGCCGGCGCCGTTCCTTCTCTCCGGGCCCGTCCAGCTGTTTTAAGAGAACATCTTTCAGAAGCTTTTTCTGATGCAGGATCTTATACAGGATGAAGAGCAGGCCGCAGCACAAAGCCGCCCGGCAGAACCAATCCCCACAGCGGATTCCCCCGCTGCCGTTTCCCATCTGTCCGACCGCCGCCGCGTATAGTAAAAGCGCTGCCCCTGCTGCGCTTAAGGCTGCTATCTTCGCTCTGATTCTGTCCGCGTACTTCACCTGATTTCCCCCTGACGTTTCGCTTAATCCGCCCTTTTATTACATAATCACGATTATGTTGTTAACTCTCTAAATGCTCTGGGCGCCGCGGCTATTTGTACCGGGCAGGACCGAAAATGCATAACAGTATGGACGAAAAAAAGACCGGCATTCAGCCTGGCAGGGCCTCCGGTCTGTTTTTCGTTTTCTTTTTTCTGTTCTTCTTAAAAAGTCTGCCGCCTGCCAGTTCTTATTTTTGACTTTTTTCGAAGTATGTATTGCCAAACACTGCTTTTATGCTATAATTTTAAAATAAAGGACGCATCCGCTGACGACATAATCGTGATTATGTTGCCAGCATTTTTTGTACCCGTTCCAGGCGGCTTAGATGATTCTCCCCTGTTTCTGCCGTATAAATCCGGGTGGTATTGACGGTGCTGTGTCCCAGCAGGTCCGCCAGGCGAACGATATCTTTCTCCAGCGAATAGAAGGTTCTGGCGAACAGATGCCGCAGATTATGAGGAAAGACTTTCGATGCGGGCACACCGGCCCTGCTGCACAAGGCCTTCATCTCCCTCCAGATATTGCTCCGGTTTAAGGGCTTTCCGCTTTTTGTAATGAACACAGGTCCTGTTTTGATGCCCGTTCTGCCTGCATATCCCTTCAAAAGTTTTTTCAGCCGGGAAGGGATGAAAATCACCCTGGTTTTGTTCTTGCAGTCCACCGAAGCTTTTCCGGCTTTGACCGACTCCACCGTAATATACTTAAGCTCGCTGACCCGGATGCCGGTCCCGCAGATCGTCTGGATCACCAGGGACAGCCTGGTGCTGTCGGCAGCCTTTACAAGCCGCTTGTATTCCGCATTTGTCAGCAGTTTATCCTCCTGACAGAACATCTGCCGCTGGATCTTTAAAAGCTTAACACAGCATCCCTCCGCTTTTATAAACCGCAGATAACAGTTGAGCGATACCAGCATGGAATTGACGCTGGCAGCGGCATACCGCTGGATCAGATTCCTCTTATATGCGATCACTTCCTCTTTGCAGAGAGGCCGGTCCTTCAGATATTCACAAAAAGCACTGGCATCCCTCACGTATTTTTCCACTGTAGCCGGACTCTTCTCTTCGCTCCAAAGATAATTTTTAAATTCTGTTACCGGTACATTTACTGTGTACTGCGTAATTTCCATCCCAGGTTCCTCCATTGTCCGATGATTGCCGGCCGGCTCCGCACAGAACAGATGTGCGTTTTGCGCACATTTGGGCGTATCCTGCCGCCATGCACAGCGCAGGGGGCCAATAGGAAATCACTCCGTAATTTCCTGTTGAATGAGAAGCCGGCCATCTTTATATTTCCCCATTTCAGACAATAGTATCATGAAGCCTGCTTATCTGTGATAATATTCTTTGAATCTCTTTATATCCGCACTGTCAAGCGCTTTTCTGCATATACAGAAATCATCCAGAACAGCTGCCAGGCAGCAGGATAAATCAGCCTCCTCCCAGCCTATAAACAGCCCTGCATCCTTTGGAAGCCGCATATCCCGCGGGAGATCCCATACGCTGACTCTGTCAAAATCAACCCATACGGTGAGTTTTCTGTTAGTTATGTCGACCGTCAGCGCCAGAAAAATCCACTTGCCCGCCGTATTTACCGGCACCGCCGCTTTCACAGGGCACGCAGGTTTTGCAGATATGCCCTTTTCTTCCAGCAAAACCGTATCCGATCCAACCGACAGACAGAATACCGGTTCGGGATCCTCATTCCGGACAGATGCTCCGATGCCGGCTATGATCCCACGTTTCAGGGATGCATCCGGCCGGACCCAGCAGATGAGAGAAAAACCATCCGTCAGGGAAGGACATGGCATGGACAGATATCCGTCTTCCAAACGTATCCCCTGTCCCCTGATACCGTCTACGAAATACAGCTTGCCATGCCTCTTTGTCCCCTCCGGAAAGGGCCCATCCGCTTCCATCGGCAGGTACAGCACAGGATCCAAATCTGCAAAAGCCGTCAGATATTTCCCGTTCTCTTCCATCGGCACATCGGCCGTGCGAGGGGGTATATCGCAGGATTTCTCCGTTTTGGGAATCTCATCCATACCGTCCGCAAACAATCCCTCCGGAACATGCCCGGTCCATCCGTCAGGCTGCCGTATCCCAAGCGCATGAAGAATTGCCGGAGACGTATCTCTGACCCGCATATTCGTAAGATGTGTTTTACATACATTGCTGCCGGCGGCATAGAAGCAGACATATTTCTCCGCATCCGTGGACCCGCCATGGCTTCCGCCCTCCCCGTTATTGGGCGTCCCGCCGTGATCCGCCTCCACCAGGATCAGAGTATCCGAAAGCCAGCCGCGCTTTTCAACCGCATCCACAATGCGGCCGATATAGCCGTCATTTACTGTGATCATCTCCAGATGTTCCGCTGATCCGTAGCCGAATCTGTGGCCTTTGCCATCCACGCTGTCAAACTGGAAGTACAGAAGCGTGAAATCATTTTCGTTAATATACTCTATGGCCGGTTCAATCAGATCGTAGTCCTTCGCGTTGTACTTATAAACGCCGAGTCCTTCCTCGATGATCCCCTTATTCACCGATCTCCAATCGCAGAAAGAAGCCAGCTTCGCATCTGGCATCGCCTCTCTGATTACCCGGAATACCGACGGATACGGCGAATCCGAAGGGTAAGGAACTGATCCGGCAATCGAATTTGTCAGACCGTGCATGGTGCAGTCCACTCCGTGCAGCATGGAGCCCCAGCACTCCGCGCTTATGGAGGGCAGCTCCGTCAGCGTACGGTTTGAAACGGCCCCTTCTTTAAAAATCCGGTCAATATTCGGTGTTTCCGCCTGTTCAAAAAAAGTGCCTGCGCCGTCAATTCCAAACAGAATGACTCTTTTTGTCTGTTTCTTTAACTTATCCATTCCTTTCCTATCCCCCTGACATTTTGATATCCATCCATGCGGCCGGTCCTCACCAGCGCTCTTATCATGGCCATGTACACCTTGTGACCGCATATTCGTCGTCATTATAGTCCATAATTGCACATTCGGCAATATATATTTGTAAATTTATTTTATCAATTGGATTGTACCGGTTGACAGGTAGGGAGGAAAGTCGCATAATAGGAACAAACAGGAGGGGAGAAAAAGATATGCAGAAATACTTCGAATGGTTTGGTCTGCCAGGATCGTTTGTGCTCTCAATGCTTTTATCGCTGTTCGCACTTGTGATGGCGCTCATTTTTCCCACCGGTGACCGTATGCTCTGCCTTGCGGCCATGGCGTTTTCGACCATGGGGGATATTGTGCTGATGAATTTTAAAAAGATCGGCGATCGGATGCCGGTACGGTATTTTTATGTGGGCGCAGCTCTTTTCATGCTCGCACATTTTCTATATTTCTGTGCGTTTTTAAATGTGATACTGGGCAGCGGCTTTCCATATTTCAATCCGGGATTTTTTGCCGCCGCAGCGCTCGTGCTCACAACAGGCTTAACGGTCGGCGCCGCGGCGTTTAAAAAGGGCAGTGCGGATAAAAAGATGTATCTTCTGGCCATAGTCTATATGGCTGTGATCGGAGCTAACTGCGAAACCATCTCCTCTTTCGCATATTCCGCCGGCGGGACTGCCTGGATCGCCGCAGTTGGAGCGCTGTCATTTTTTATATCGGATCTTCTCATCGGCATCCACAGGCTCCTGGGTATTACCTCGCCGCGGCTTCAGTCGGCGGTATGGTGGTTTTATCCTGTCGGGCAGATATTGATCCTGCTGCGCGGATAACGGCGGCCTGGCGGTCAGCCGCCGTAAAACCGGTCATAATAGATATAAACGCATAGCTTCACCAGTATGGAAAGGCCAAGGATCGATAAGGACAGCCCAAAGGCGTCCATATTGGACAGCGCCGCCGTACAGGTAAAGATGAGCAGGATATAGAGGATGATGTCAAACACGATGCCGCCGCTCTTGTCGTAGACCCACTGCCTGCGCTCATCCATTTCCCTGACAGCCTCCTGCTTCAGGGCAAGGCTGTTTTTCAGAAGTTTATGATTGCAGCGGATCTTATACAGAATCCAGATCATGCCGCCGAAAAAGATGATCCTGCTGATCGCCTCCGCCAGATGCGTCTGATATCTGCTGTCTCCCAATCCCAGTTCTCCTATCACCACCATATAAACCAGCATTGCCGCAAAAGCCGCCCAAAGAAACCCGATTCTTTTTTTAATTCTGTCAGCATAGCCCTTCATATTTCTCATCCTCCTTTTCTTTATTTTCCTTAAGACAGTACAGTTCTTCCACCGATGTCCCGAAAATCTCCGCAATGCGGTAAGCAAGCAGAAGGGACGGATTATACTGTTCCCGTTCCAATGAGATGATGGTCCGGGAGGATACGCGTACCAGATCCGCCAGCTGCTGCTGTGTCATGCCTGCGGCCATGCGCAGTTCTTTCACCCTGTTTTTCATGGCTCCGCTCCTTTTGTTCACTGTGTCTCTTTGCTTTTAGATCATGCAGAATTCATCCGGTTACTGTCTGCACGGCTGTCGTAAACCTACCGCGTATGACAGGCCAGAGTATGGTCCTCATTGGGACGCGCTCTCGCTCCGTGAAGCGCGCAGATCGTCACCAACCGCCAGGTTGATGACCTGCGCGCACATCAGTGCGCTTCCTTGTGCGGGTTTTGCGGGATCCCTATGAGGACCATACTCTGGCCTGTCATACGCTGCTTTATCGGCAGACGTGAACGACGTGAACAGTAACAAAATCCGTCGTGATCTGCGCATGAATATGATGTATGCCTTGTATGAAGCTCACTTCACATGAAGTATACTTCATATTATACGCGGATCCGACCGGATGTCAAGTATTTGGATAGACGAAATGATATGTTACGATTCGTAACAAAAATAGCTTTTCACAAATGGAAAGTTTGCTTTACATTTCGAAAACGCTGTGTTATACTATGATGGAAAGTTGACTTTCCATCGCAGTCTAGCGAGGAGGTGAAATGGTGAAAAACCGATTGGATGAACTGCGAAAAAGCAAGGGGATCAGCCAGGAAGAACTGGCGGCTGTTTTAGAAGTATCCAGACAAACCATAGGATCACTGGAAAACGGAAGGTATAATCCTTCCATTACATTAGCGTTCAAAATAGCGAAATATTTTGAACTGAGTATTGAGGATATTTTTATTTATGAGGAGGAATGAACATTGAAAAAAAATGCAGCGAATTATTTTTCTGCTATTGCCGGTTTAATATTATTAATTATTGGACTGATTTCGTTAAAAGTGATTGATAATCCGCAAGGTGTTATGCTTACTCTGCCCTATCTTTGTGTAGGAATTGGCTGCGGTATCTTTGGCGGAGGTATGGGAAATATCCTTGGTGAAAGGGCATTTAAAAAACATCCGGAACTTAAAAAGCAGAAAGAAATTGAAGAAAAAGACGAACGAAATGTAAGCATTGCAAATCAGTCAAAAGCTCGTGCATATGATATGATGGTATTTGTCTTCGGTGCCATAATGTGTTCTTTTGCACTGATGAATGTGGAATTAAGGGCTATACTTCTCTTGATTTGTGCGTATTTGTTTGTAATAGGTTACGGTGTTTTTTACCGTTTTAGGTTGGAAAAAGAATTGTAGATGCCGACAGATCTGTGCAGGCATTTACCATGTCCGCCATCCGCAGGGACAAGGATGACCAACCGGTGCACCGCCGAAAAGCCCTTAACTGCGTTATCCACAGTTAAGGGCTTTTCGGTTTCTTTCATGTTTCCCACACACTCCTGCCAGACCGGCCAGTCTTGTTTTCTGAATGTTCCGGCATCCTCTTTACCACGTTTTCTCCCAATCCTGTTTTACAAATTCCTGTACGAAACCAACCTTTTCATAAAAAGGCTGACCTCCTGCAATACAGGAAAGTGCTCCCATGCTTTGAGTCCGGCGCATAGCTTCGTATAGGGCGGCTTTTGCCAGACCTAGCCTCCGGTAGCTGGGATCCGTGCATAGGGGTTCAAGATATGCCTCCCTGCATTCCGGTTCATACCACATACCGCAATAGACAGCGTAATCACCGTTAGGGGCTTTGACAACCAGGTTCAGCTCCGGGCGGAAATGCGGACCTGACTGCATCACCCGCCGGGTATCAATATCGCATTGCGGCTCGCCGGGATGGTCAAATCCCCGCCACATGACGCGGTTGATCTTTTCAAGATCATTTTCTTCCTGAAGGCTTACGATCGTAAAGCCTTCAGGAAGCGCACATACAGGAATCTCGTTTGAAAGATCGAAGAAGCCATTCCACTCGCTGCCAACAAGATGATACCCTCTCTCCAACAGCAGCGCCTTCATCTCCGTATCGGTATCGTGCAGTCTGCTAAGCCTTAAGGTTCTTGTACCGTCCTCATTTATTTTCGATAAGTTTTCCTCCGCATAACTCAAAATCTCCGGCTTAAGAAAATTATAGTTCGGATTGATTTGCAGCATAAATTCACCGAGATACCACTCCATATTGGCGACAGCGACAATTTCGCCCTCATTTTCCCAAATACCAATCCGTGGAAACACCGTCCATGGAGCAAGACTATGGGTGTGCATATACTCCCACTCTGAGGGATAAAAGTTTCCGTCTGCATTATGGAAACGGTGATTGGCAATCAGAAACTGTCTGATTGGTTCAAAATCAGCCAACGGTCTGTAATTTCTTATTGTGATCTTCATACAAAAGTCTCCTTTGCTTTTGCGGCAGTGGAAATTAACGGTAACAGTTCAACCGACGCTTCTTTTTGACCGAAAAAGCAGGTCACTTATTCCCACTCGCTCCTGTTCAGCGTGTGCTAAACAGTTTTGCTTATGGGTTTTAGCTCAAAGTATTTACATTGTTTTCATTATCCTAATAGTTTGGGCTATCTGATTTTTTGTTGCCATGGTGTTGCCACGAAATTATAACAGTTAATAATTTACAGCCAAAATTCTGCACACTTATCAAGTACCACCTTACGTTCCTTCCAATCAGGCATCAGCATAGCAAGAAAACCGTAAAACTGCTTGGAATGGTTCGGGTGAATAAAGTGACAAAATTCATGCATCACCACATACTCAATACAGCTTCGGGGAGCTTCCAGCAACCGTTTATTTAATGTGATTATTCCTTTTTTCGATAGGCATGAACCCCATCGCGTATCCATATCACGAATGCGCAGTGTCGGCTGGGCTACACCGTATTTCTGAAACAGCGGATAAATTTCCGCCATAATCTCACCAAACTGATCTTTGCATTGTTGATCTAAAAATCGCACCACAATGCGCTCTTTATTTTTTACGTCTGTGGTGTCTTTTACCTGAAGAAAAATGTATACACCGTCTGAATGGATTGCATTTTTTGGGCCTTCTACAACCTTCAGCCGCAGCCCTCGGCCTAAAATGCAAAATGTCTCTCCACTGATATACTGTTTTGCTTGTGGACGATATTGAGCCAGTTCCTGAAATCGTTGCAAAGCGGATAGAATATAGGCTCCCTTGCTGACCACAAATTCGTCCACTTTATCAACTGGAACACTATCATTTGCTGATACATAGACGCTGCCGTCTTTTCTAATTCGAAGATTCAAATTTTTGACTGGCTTTTGCTCCAAATGATAGACGATCTCTTTTTCATCGAACATGACTTTGCGTGGGATTGAAATTGATGTCATCCTCAAAACCTCCGCAGAGCAACGGTTTTGACATTCTCTATGATCTTGTCGACCACATCAAATGAGAGCTTCATTCCGCGCGTTTTCTCGTACTCATAAAACAGGTCATCAATATCCTGTGAGATGCGATCATGAATGGTCTTGTTGTTTGTCCAGTCCACCTGGCTATGCTTTGCGATGATCTTCGTAATTTCCTCAGCTATTTCTGCGACAAAATCCGGCTCAACACTTACAGACTTATCATCATCAAGAATGGCAGAAAGCACACCGTAAAATGCCTGCGCATGAACATTATTCTTAATGGATTCCGGGTAACTTATAGAACTGCGTCCAGCGTGATAATCTTCCATAATGGTACGCATCTTGGCCAGATACTCAGCCTCTGTAATCACTTGTTCTTTATACTGATCCAATGCATCCTTTATTCTCTTGGAAAAGCTGCCATAGTAGGCGGGATTTTCATCATACTTCTCGCTGATGCTCTTTGTCATGCGGCTTGTGATTGCATCGGCTTTCGCACGAAGTGATCCAAGCTCGTCCAGTTCCTTTTCAAAATCATCTTTATTTAGAATGTTGATTGGGCTTGTAATCTGGCGGACACCGGCTACAGATAAGTGGGTATCTAAAAGATTTTGCATCAGTGGTTCATACTCGCTGTTGTCTATGGCATCGCAATAACGGATCTTTACGCTGCGTCGCACCTTTGCAAAAAAGATAAACGTACTTTGATATTTTTTCAGTTCGTCCTTCGGAACAGCAGCATAAGCTTGCTCAGAATTCAACACCAGATTGAGAGCCTTTCCAAAGGCGCACAAAAGATTATAGAAGTCCTCGCGAATCTTATTATCCGCAAGAAAAACTTCCACTTCCTCTGCGTCCGCTTTATTTCGAACAGCGACAAACAGTTCGACCAGTCGGGTATACGAATCACGCAAGGTTCCGACCGATGACATAACATCCACAACCGCACCCTTCAAGTCTCCGCTGTCGAAGTTCTCAAGGCCAGCGCCACTGTACATATCCATCGCAGTATCCAGCTTTTCAATCAGTCCACGATAATCAACGATCAGGCCATAGTCCTTACCTTCGTGAAGCCGATTAGTGCGGGCGATGGCCTGCAAAAGACCATGCTCTTTCAGTTCTTTGTCAATGTATAGCACTTGGCAAATGGGTGCGTCAAATCCCGTGAGGAGCTTGCTGCAAACGATGAGAATGTCGATTTCGCCATCGCAGAACTTGTTTTTTATAGCCTCTTCATAACGGTCTGCATCGCCGTACTGACGCATCATTTTGTTCCAGTACGCCACGACCTTATCGTCAGTGCCCTCATCCATGTCATCAACACTCTCGCGCATATCCGGCGGTGAGATAACCACAGCACACGTCAGGTCACCAAACTGCTCAAAGCATTCAAGATAGCGAACCGCATCTCTTTTATAGTTCGTGGCAAGCATAGCCTTAAATCCGGTATTTTTATAGCCCTCAATGAAATGAGTGTTAATATCAAGGGCAATACGCTTAATCCGTGCATCGGTGGATGTCAGGCGGCGGATACTGCTCCATTTTTTTGCCAGGTCTTCCTTCTGCGCATCTGTCAGCCGCTTAGTGGTCTGCTCAAACCAAAGGTCAATGTTTTCCTCATCAACATTCTGATCCACAAAACGCCCCTCGTAGATAAGTGGAACAATAGCTCCGTCGTCCACACCGTCTTTTATCGTGTACTTATGGATCAGCTTACCAAACGTGGACATGGTGTTCTTTTCTTTCTTCATCAAAGGCGTTCCGGTAAAGCCAATATAGCAAGCGTTCGGAAATACGCTGCGCATTTTAGTTGCCATAAGGCCGTAATTTGAACGGTGGCTCTCGTCCACCAGAATAAAGACATCTCTGGACTCGTTTTTAGTCGCCATACGCTCAGCGGTATTGAACTTGTTAATGATGCTCGTAATCACATCCGCTTTGCCGCTGTTTACAAGTTCAACAAGATGCCGTCCACTGGTAGCACGGGCAGGGTTCAACCGTGTGTGCGCAAATGTAGCTGCAATTTGCCCGTCCAGTTCCTTACGGTCAGTGACGATTACAACTCTGGGATGGCAGTCTGTTAGCTCCATGAGGATATACTTTGCCAGCATGACCATGGTCAAACTCTTGCCGCTGCCTTGCGTATGCCATATAACACCGCTCTGACGATTGCCACGCTCGTCGATTTCACCAATGGTTTTTACAATCTCCTTAATTGCAAAATACTGCTGATAGCGGCAGATTTTTTTGACATTGGCGTCATAGAGAATGAAATACCGCATAATCTCCATGACACGTTCTTTGCTAAACAGTGAAATAATGTTTTTATCTTGTTCTGTGGGCATACGGTCATCAAGCAGCCACACAAGCTGGCGACTCATAAATGCTTCGTTTTGCTCTTTCCAGACATTCCAGAACTTTTTCGGAGTTCCGGCTGTGGCGTATTTGACAGCATTCTTGTTGGTGGCCATAACGATCTGAGCGTACTTGAAGAGCTGAGGGATATAGTCCGCCTGCTGATTACGCACGGTCTGTTCTACCGCCTGATCGACGGAAATCTGCGGCACTTTGCATTCGATCACCGCAAAGGGAATACCATTGATAAACAGCACAATATCAGGGCGAGCATTATGCTGCTTGTCCTGACCTTCAACGACATATTCCCCCGTCACATGATAAAGATTGTTTTCGGGGTGTTCCCAGTCAATGTACCTAAGGTTAAAACTGAGCATTTTCCCGTCACCCACAGTTTCTGGATAGCTTTTACCCAGCAGCAGTGCGTCATAAATCTTCTCACTGGTACGAACAAGTCCATCTGTCAGAGGTTCGTCCAGATCCTCCATGGCACGTTCAATATTTGCGGCAGAAAACTCGTTTTCTGCGCCAGCGTAGATGTAGCGGTTGAGTCGACGCAACTGGCCACGCAGAATATCTCGGAGTAGCACATGGTAGCTGCTGCCACGCTGCATGGCGCAGTCCTCCGGAGATATGTAGATATAGCCCATGGCGCGCAGCAAATCAATGGCAGGCTGCTGGCTGGCGTTCTTTTCAAGATATAAATCTGGTCGAAGTATTTGATCCATATTTCTCACAACCTTAGTCAATATTGCCTTCAATCAAGCCTTTGAGTTCCTCAAGACCTTCATCCAGCTTTTTCTTTTCCCTTGCAGGCAATTTTTCGGGAACCAGTCCGATCATTTTCTGTGTATCAGTAAACATTTTGTATGCGCTTGCAGGTATGTTCATCACCGCTTGCTCAGTCTTAATTGCCTCTCGAGCCGAAATCTCATCAATGATCTGCTTCATGTATTGAGACATACTGCTTCGGGCAGAGTAATCTGCCGGAGCATAGAAGTTAATTCGGCCATCGTTGAAAAGCTGATACACCTTTTTTCGGTTGTCTTTTTGCGGATCAAACACCCCAATTGCGTATCCACCCTTGCTTTTCACCAAACGCATACAGGGAATGTCGGTAGCACTATCGCCAACATAAACGATGTTTTCATAAGGAACATAAAGCTGGTTTTCCGGCATACTGTCATTTACACGCTCGTCATACTCTTCAAAAATGCCTTTGGCAATTCTAAAGATATATTGCGTTTTGTTCGTGTAGTTAATTGCCTGCGTGGCCCAGACCGCTATGCCATCAGGGTCATACATATAGGAAGATGCGTAAATTCTCTTAAACTTAGAGGCGATCTTGCTACCCTCAATGATTTCCTTCAAGCCGGATGAAATAATGTAATGCTCCAGTACGATTCCTTTGCTGTCAGCATATTTGTTCATACGGTCGAACCATGTCTCAACGCCTTTATAAAGAGGCACATGTGTCCCCGCTTCATGAAAGTATTCGCGGCGCAGCGATTTACCCTTAAATTTTGAATATCGAATTAGCTCATACATCCACGCAAGATTGTTGTCCATCAGGTTGTCCACCGCTCGTTTGTTGGAATCCTTCCAGAAATCATCCTTATCAATTCCAAACGAGGGAATCAGCGTGAATGCCTGCATATCATCAGGTGAAAGCGTTTTATCAAAATCATAACAGATTGCCATTCTGGGCTTTTGGGCTCGGATTTCTTCAATTGCTTTTTCGTACATAAGTGCCTCCTTTCACGGCGCTATATAAAAGCCGGAATATCGGGGCGGGAAAATCCCGCCTCGCTTCCTGTGCTTAGTCTTGTTTCTCCTTGGTGACACCCTTAAACTTGCCGCCGGTCATCTTTACATCCATGAACCGTCCGGTTTTGGTATCACGCTTTGTGTAGAGTCCTGTTTTGGGATTGAAACTCTGCGTTCTGCCCTTGACTGCGCCATTTCTGTGGCCATCACCACTTGGGGGATTCGTTGCCATTGTGTCTCACCTCCTACACATGGAATTCTTTGTTCAATCGCAATTGATTTACAACTTTATTGATAGTAGCTTTTATTTGTGGTTGTAGTTTTTTGTAATCAGATATCTTTAGGTAAAACCAACTTTCTGGCGATATTATCTCTGATGTCAGATCATATTTAATTTGAGTAATAAGCAAAGAGTAAGAAGATATCATTTCCCATCCTGTTTCTGCATTTGTTCCATCAGCATTAGAATATGATAACTGTTGCATATGTATTGCAATTGCAACAGTGTCTTTACTTCCATACGAGAGCACCTTAGATAGTATTTCAGAATACTCATCTACTGATAGCAGTTTCTGCTTTCCTTTAGGAAGCATCCGATTCATCATTTGGCAAATCTCATAGGGCAATGATTTTATTGCTTCCGCATTAAGCGTAATTTTACCCTTTTTGACTTCATCCCGAAAATTCTTTCGAGTCATGAAATAGGTAATTATGAAACCTAATATCGTAATGAAAACCATCAGAATGGTGTCGAAGTGATTGAGGAAAAAATGTTTCACGCGTTAACCCTCACAATGCCTGTCAGCAGAAGCTGCATCAGGGACTTCTTCTTTTTCTCCTCTGCCTCAATATCTTTTTGCAGTAGTTCGATCTCATGGTCAGCAGCAGAGAGAACAGCCGCAATGGCAGATTGCTCTTCTAATGTCGGTAAACAAATTTTTTCTGTACCATAATCTTTGAAATAAACATGTGGTATTGTCGATCCGCTTGAATATTTTGAAAAATCGATGTTACACATAATGTAATACAAAAAAGCAATATGCACTGTTTCCTTTGGGAAAATGCATCCTATGGTTCCAATTGTTGAAGAATACGCTTGGCATTGGCGAACTCTTCCAGCTCCAGCGCCATCTTTTACTATCGAAATATATTCTTTGCTGTGTTCGTAAAAATCGACATATGCACAGATGCTATTTGCATCATAAACAGGATATGTATTCTGGCCCGTGTAATTTTCAAGTGCTCCTGCCGTTTGAGATGATGTTTTATACAAACTAACATCACTGATTCTACACTTTTTCCATTTGTCATTGAATTCCAACAAACGTTTTTTGCCAGTCAGGAGTTTCTGCATCAGATATTTTTTCTGACGTTGTTTTTCTACGAGCAACTGCTCTTTTAACTCAATTACCTTCTCCTGAGTGGAAAGGATGCTGGCAATTTTCTGCTGATCTTTCACTGGCGGCAGAGCAACTCGAATAGGGGTAAATGAATACCAATATAAACGTAGTCTAAAATCGGTTACACCATACGACTGCCGATGAATGGTGTGTACCATCCGATTTGTTTTCATGTAATAATCCATGAACATAGGGTCAACCATATCATTTGGCTCTGCAACAATATACGCAGGGCTGACCATTCCCTCAGTCCGAACGGTACCAATAGCTCCCTGCCACGCTCGCATCATATTAAAAACCAGATCCCCGGTCGCAGCCCGCTTGTACTGAGTTTTATCCTCGATCCGCTTTACCTTTTTGGGCAGATCCTCTTCATCGACCTCTCCATCAGAAACACCGGAATGAATCGACACCATCAGGAGAGGAAGGTTCTCATTTCCTGGTTCCTTGCGCTCAGTATAGACATCTCCAAGGCTGACTTCAGTCCAATCATCGGGGACAATTCCTGTTTTTGTTCTTTTATAGCCCTCCGGCACGTTTCCGTGCCGGAGCTGCTCAATTCGTGTTTTGACTTTTGCCGTCATTTTTGCTCACCGCTCTTCTCTTCGGTGGTTTTATCATCTTGCATAAGCGCCACAATTTTGGCTGCGTGCTTTCTACAGGAAAGATAATAGACTACTGCTATTGCGGCAAAAGCAATAGCCAACCGTTGTTTTGTAGCACTAATAGACATGGCAAACATCACCAAGAAGAGCACAATTCCTGTACGTGACAGAGCGTACTCTCTGGAAAACGTACTCATAATGGGATACTGCTTTTTCTTCTGGTTGAACAAAACATAGTTGTCGTTAAAGGAAATTAGCTTAACCCATTTGAGAAACGGCTCAACAACAACGGAACCAGTCCGATTGATAATCAAGCCAATTTCATACGTTGCGGCAAACGCACATACAGTTATCACTATCTCCGGTCCTGTCCCAATGTTCTTGACGATTTCATTATTAAGCACCGTTAAAGTCTGATCCGGATAAATAATTACACATCCACCAATGAAAATCAGGCCAGTCAGTAACATATTCAAAATATTATAAAAGGGTACTTTAATCTCCATCACACTGCTCCTTTCGGCATGAAAGAACCAAGATAGTTTCCGAGGACACTATTTTTTGCGCCTTCGTCACTGAGGAACGAGGTATCATATCCGTAGTCAGCTTTGGAAACATACACATGAACTTTATCTCCGCTACAGTCAAACACGATGTCACCAGCGCTATTTTGCGTAATCGTGTTATATCCAGAGTAGTAGTTCAGGTACTTGGAGGGTGCTTCGCCAATCACGATAACATGAGGATCAATTTTTTTGAGGATGTCATCGGGCACTTTTCCAGACTCTCGACCGTGGTGCGGTGCAAACAGCACATCCACTTTGGTCCAGTCTACTTGATCTTTGATTTTCTCGAGAAAGTCATGCTCCATGTCACCCATCCACATAACCACAATACCGTTTTCAACAGAGTAGGTAAAGATAGGCGAAATATTATTAAATCCCGTTCCCTCCGTGACGGCAGAAAGCGCTTCCTTAAACTCTGAATTTGTAATGATAGGCCATTTGAAATTGATTCCTGCGCATCCCCGCTCTTCATCGCCAATATTCATCCACTTCCGCGAGCACCCTTTGCTGACATAATACGCATGTTCTCCATCTCTCAGGGCGCAGTAGTGCTTAAAGTCATCGGTTTCATCGTCCTTGGTTGCTTCATTTTTAACGCAGTAGAAATTAACAATTCCCATCTGACCATCTAAGTATTTCAGTCCCTGCAAATGATCCTCGTCAGGATGTGTCGAAATAAAGCGGGTGATACCTTTGTTGTCACTCTTACTTTTAAGTTCCGATGTGATTTCTTTTTTGTTGTAGTCGTCCATATAGCAATCAATAATAGAAAAATTATCACTATTATGGTCGATGTAGAACATATCTCCGTCACCAACAGAAAACGATTTAATAATACTCATAAAAACCTCTTTTCATTATAAGCCAAACTCTTCCAGATACTTCTTCATCTGTGCCTGCACCTCGGCTAATTCAGCCTCAATGCTGGCAATATTCTGCTTCACTTCATCAATATCCACCAGTTCTTCTTCCTCAAAGGTATCCACATAGCGGGGAATATTCAGGTTGAAATCATTCTCCTTGATTTCATCGAAGGACGCAACATATGCATACTTGTCAACGCTCTGGCGTGCATCGTAGGTGCCGACAATTTTAGCTATATCCTCATCGCGCAGGATATTCTGGTTCTTGCCTTTTTCATAGTTTCCATCGCCGGAAGCGTCGATGAACAGCACATCCCGGCGGGTGCGGTTTTTCTTAAACACCAGAATGCAGGCAGGAATACCGGTACCATAGAACAGGTTTGCCGGCAGACCGATGACTGCATCAAGCAGATTGAATTCTACGATTTGCCTGCGAATTTTTCCCTCGCTGGCACCACGGAACAGCACACCATGTGGCAGAACGATCGCCATACGTCCATTCTCAGCATCAAGGCTTGCCAGCATATGAAGTACAAACGCATAGTCGCCTTTGGAGGACGGCGGCACACCCCAGTCAAAACGCTTCCATGGGTCAAGGGAAGCTGTCATTTTTTCCTGTCTTTTCCCCTTGGCATCCACCGGCGTATTGGATAGAAATCCACTGTCCCATTTATCCAGGCTGAACGGAGGATTCGCAACAACACACTGGAACTTCATGAGTTTGTCATCTTCAATGTTCTGCGGGTTCGCCAGTGTATCGCCCTGCCAGATGCGGGCATCGTCAACACCGTGAAGAAACATATTCATGGTGCAGAGCGCCCAGGTCTGAGCGTTCAATTCCTGACCGTAGATTGCCACCTTACCGCTGGATACCTTTTTATAGGCCTTGAGCAGAAGACCGCCACTTCCGCAGGTGGGGTCATATATACGATCATTCTCCCTTGGCTTTACAAGGGAGGCCACCAGCTCGGAAACCTGACTGGGTGTAAAAAATTCGCCACCTTTTTTACCTGCATCTGAGGCAAAGTTTGCGATCATATATTCATAGGCATCGCCGATGATATCGGCAGAACCAAGCTGACCGGGACGAAGGTCAATGCCACTGAAATCCTCCAGCAGATTACGCAAAGTCGCGTTCTTTTCCTTTACGTCGCCGAAGTCCACCTGAGAGTTAAAGTCAATAGCACGGAATACGTTTCGGAGCTTGCCACTGTTGTGTTCCTCAATGTGGGAGAGCGCAACATTGATTTTTTGACCGATCTCGGAATCGTTTCGGTTTTTATACAGATAGTCAAACGTGGAATCTTCGTCCAGGGTAAAACGCTCACGGCTCATAGCCCGTGCTACGCGGCGTTCATCACCTTCGTACTGCTTCATGTATTCGTCGTGCTTTTCCTTGGAAACATCGCTTAAATATTTTACGAAAAGCATAGAAAGGATATAGTCCTTATAGCGAGAGCTGTCAATTTTTCCTCGGAAGCTGTCGCAGGCGCTCCAGAGAACGCGCTCAATGTCACTTTTAGTCGTCATGGTCAATACCCCTTCTCATCTGTTTTTGTATCTCATTAATCATATTGAAATAGTACTTTTCTTTTTCTAACGCCAGCTTATTTAGAAGCTGATATTCTCGATGTGCCAACAGGTTCAACTCCGCAATTTTCTTCTGGTTTCCTATTGATAGAAGGCTCACTTCAAAATCAGCAAAATACCGTGGTTTGACAGCGCCAAGCATGTTGCTCGAAGTGTTTTCATATATCTGGCGTTTTACTTTAGGCGTATTCAAAAGCCAGTATAGGTACTCAGGCAAAATCCGGCTTGCATCCGTACGAATCACAACCATGTTCGATGAAATTACCATTCCCGATGTAGTGTCATCAATCAACACGGCAGTGTATGGTGCGGTCAGACGGATTACAACATCTCCTGTATGTGTCAGATACTCAGAACTCAGCGGTTCTATTGCATCATATAAATCGACATTCTCAGTTTCAATATATCCAACTTGATTAATCGATCGTAAATTAATAAGTTTATATCGATATTTCGTAGGCATTTTTGAAAGCTTCCGCGATAATACCAGACCGCTCCGAACAGAAGCAACATCTCCGAGTTTCAGTCTCGCCATCTCCTTTGTCATGAGCAAAAAATAACTTTAGCATTGCAAAAATATCCATTGGAAAATCTCAACCACATTATATACAAACCCACTGCAAAAGTCAAGAATTTTTTTTGTCATGTTCAATAAATAACTTTTTCCTGAAGTGAAAAGTTTATTTCCACTTTGAAGGGGGCAAAGTGGATTTTAGTCTTACACCTATTTCCACTTCCCTGAATGTGGCATTTAGTATTACACTTTAGATACCTGGCAGCCATTGGAAAGGCAGGTATCTTTATGAGTGAATCCAATTCTTTTTCCCATTTGACCTTACAGGAAAGACATATCATTCTTGCCAGCATTACCAATGGGTCTTCCAAAACCGCCATCGCTGGGACGATTGGGAAAGATAAATCTACCGTTGGTAAGGAAATTCGTCTCCACCGGTCCCTGACACACAAATGCAACATGCCTCTGGAGTGTAACAATTACCGTAAATGTGTCTTTGGCAGAAAATGCTCTCTGCAATTGCCCTGAGTATGTTCCTTTTAAATGTTCCAGAAGAGACCGGACCCCCGGCGCCTGTAACGGTTGCCCCAGCTGGTCTAAATGACGTTTTAACAAGTATCAGTACTCTCCGGAAGACGCCCAGCATGATTACCGCTTCACTCTTACCGATTCCAGGCAGGGGGTCAATCTGACTGTTTCACAGGCCAAAGCAATGGCTGAAATCATTTCCCCTCTGCTAAAGCAGGGGCTGTCTCCTTTCCAGATTTTGTCGGATCATCCGGATCTCAACATTTCTGAAAAGACACTCTACAATTACATTGAGAACGATGTCTTTCATGAAATAGCCGGTATCACAGTCTTGGATCTGCGAAGACAGATCTCCAGAAAGATTTCTAAAAAGAAATCTCTCAAATACAAAAAACGTGTTGACCGCAAATATCTTCTTGGGCGCACTTATAAGGATTACAAAGATTACCTTGCTCAAAATCCTGACGTTTTTGTGACCCAGATGGATACTGTCTATAATGATGAAACCAATGGTCCATTCATTCAGACTTTTAAATTTGTAAATACCGGAGTGCTCTTTGCTGTCCTACATACTTCCAAAACCGCGGATTCCATGAAAAAGGGCGTTGACTTACTGGAAGCCGTTCTTGGTACAGAATTATTCCGGAAATACGTACATGTCCTTCTGACTGACAGAGGCTCTGAGTTCACCGCTGCGGATGCCATGGAAATGAGTTCGGATGGCACAAGACGCACCCGTGTCTTTTATTGTGATCCCATGCAGTCCGGTCAGAAAGGCTCTCTTGAAAACAACCACATCCAGCTCAGATACATTTTGCCAAAAGGAACTGATTTACGGTCTCTGGGCCTTGTTGACCAGAATGCGCTTAATCTTGTCATCAGCCACGTTGATTCCGCTCCTGTAGAAAAACTTGGCGGCAGGAGTCCGCTTGATCTTGCTGACTTTATGTACCATGATTTATATGAAAAGCTTGAGGCTTTCGGAATCCATAAAATTGAGAAAGATAAGGTCGTGTTAAGACCTTACCTTCTCAAAAAATAAAACTTCACAGATGGCTGTCAGGATGAACTGCATAATACCGTTTTCAAGTGGAATTTAGTCCTGCATCGCACAAACGTTCGCCTAAAGTCCGCTCTTTTCGTATACTCAAAAATATGCATCAATTCTGATGACAGCTTCCTCTGATAGATAAAGTGTAACATTTATTGCTACCTGTTGGAATAGAAAAATGGCATCTACTCCTATTTTGTAAGAGTAAATGCCACTTATTTTTCATTCCTTTTCAAAGTGGAAATAAACTTTTCACTTCAGCTAAATAACTTTTCACTTCAGGCTTCCAGACTTTCTTCGGAATTTTCAATCTGGTCATTGATTTCCTGCTCAGAAGTGGGTATACTGTTTTCAGAATTTGTTTGAATCGACTGCCTTTCATCTGCGCCAACAGATGGTACAAGGGCAGTCTTTTCGTTTGCTTCAATCATCATAGGCACCGTCCTCCTTCATCCCATCCATAATTTCTGCCAGCGTTTGAATCGTGTCCAGCAATTCATCATCCATGCCGCCGACCTCAATACGCCGTAGCTCAGCCAGCACAGCAGCAAGCTGATCGCGCAGCGCCTTATATACTCTCGGATTCTCCTGTACCACCACATCCTTACATAACAGGCGGCGAATGATATAATCCTGCTTGGTCAAGCCTGTGAGCTTCAAGGCAATTTCAATTTGCGCGTCCTCCTCCGGCGATACCCGGAAAGCCACAGTTTTGTTTCTCCAGCGGTTGTGTTCATCTCGATTTTTCAGTGACATAATCAATTGCCCCTTTCCATATTCAGCTTTTCTGCCATCTCCGTCTGCTTGGATGGAAACAGGTATGCGTAGTTATAGGTGATGTCGATGCTTTCATGACCTCCCCTGTCAGCAATGGCAGTTGTGGAAAAGCCCATATCAATTAATAGCGAAACTGCGCTGTGCCCATACAGTATAATAAAGACAAATCGGAAGAACCCCGTAAAATCAAGGGTTTGAGCGGTTTGTCTTTATTATATTGTATAGGCATTCACATGCAAGCCTTTTGATAGAATTAGGGTTCTCACCTTTGTCCATAGCCGACCGGCTGGGCCATGAAAAGGTTGAAACTACATTGAACACTTACTCCCATCTGTTTCCGCACAAGCGGGATGAAATCGCCGATAAGCTTCAAAATTGCTTTTAGTTCCGTTTTAGTTCCATCAGCACAAAAAAGAAAGCCGATATCCCTTGTAAATACTGGGGATACCGGCTTTTTATTATTTATTCCCACTCAATCGTAGCCGTAGGTTTTGGCGACATATCATAGCATACGCGGTTCACGTTCTTTACTTCTTTCAGGATCCGGTCCGTAATCTTAAGAAGCAGCGGCCACTCCACCTGTTCCACTGTAGCGGTCATCGCATCCACCGTGTTGACGGCGCGGATGATCACCGGGTACTCGAAGCACCTGGCGTTGTCCTTTACGCCGACAGACTTGAAATCCGGAACAATGGTGAAATACTGCCATACCTTTTTGTCCAGGCCCGCATTGGCAAATTCTTCTCTTAAGATCGCATCGGATTCTCTGACCGCTTCCAGCCTCTCCCTCGTAATTGCTCCCAGACAGCGGACTCCCAGGCCCGGTCCGGGGAACGGCTGACGGAATACCATGCCGTAGGGAAGCCCCAGCTCCAGACCGCAGGCTCTGACTTCATCCTTAAAGAGCTGGCGGAGCGGCTCCACGAGGCCGAATTTCATGTCTTCCGGCAGGCCACCCACATTGTGGTGGGATTTTACCATCTTAGCGGTTTTGGTTCCGCTCTCCACGATATCCGGATAGATGGTGCCCTGTGCCAGGAAATCAATTCCCTCCAGCTTTCTGGCCTCTTCTTCAAATACGCGGATGAATTCCGCACCGATGATCTTTCTCTTCTGCTCCGGATCGGCCACGCCATCCAGCTTGCCTAAGAAACGTTCGGTTGCATCCACATAGATCAAATTAGCATCCAGCTGATTGCGGAATACTTCAACTACGCTCTCCGATTCTCCCTTTCTCATCAGGCCGTGGTTCACATGCACGCAGGTCAGCTGCTTACCGATCGCCTTGATCAGCAATGCCGCTACCACGGAGCTGTCCACACCGCCGGACAGCGCCAGCAGCACCTTTTTATCCCCTACCTGACGTCTGATAAGCTCCACCTGATCGGCGATAAAATTCTTCATATTCCAGTTAGCTTCCGCCTTGCAGGTATCAAACACGAAAGGACGCAGCGCTTCCCGGATCGCATCCTCTTCCTTTGGCCACACGATGCTGCCGCACTTCGCAGGGGCATGATCTGCTGCGATCATGGGGATGCCGGTCTCATAGATCTCCGGTCTTACATCGATTTCCACACCGTCCACGACACGGTTGGGTCCGCCGTTTATGATGATTCCCTTCACATTCGCAAGAGCCTTCAGTTCCTCCGCCGTAATATCATGCGGATAAATCTCACTGTAGACGCCCAGCGCGCGGACCGCCCGTGCGATCACCGTATTTTCCGTACTTCCAAGATCCAAGATCACTATCATATCCTGTTTCATTTTATTCCTCCTGTGTGAAACTTTGCTTTTTGCCTCTTACTATAGTATCATAACAAGTTCATCCACACAAGATATCAATGATTCATTTTAACGCTCTAACCGTTTATCTTTATGCTTCCGGACACGGTTTTCGCGCGGAGCACGATCTCTCCGTTTCCAAATGTATGGGTCCCTTTTCCGGATATCTTCACTTTCTCTTCTCCGTACTGCAGTGTCACAGAACCGCTCACTGTCCTGGACTCAGCCCGGTAGCCATCCGCCCCATTGTGCAGATCCACATTGATATTGCCGCTGATGGAATTTAGATCCGCTTCTCCGATCCCGGCTTCCACTTTCACGCTGCCGCTCTTGGCAGATGCGGACAGATAGCCTACTTTGGAACCTTCCACCTTCACATCGCCGCTGATCGAGCTAAGTTCCATTTCCTTGCCCGCCACGCCGGACAGCTTTACGTTGCCGCTGGTGCTTTTTCCCGTCATCTTTTCCGATTTTACGCCTTCCAATTTCACATTTCCGCTTAAGCTGCTGCCATGGATTTTATCGATATCACAATTTTCCAGCTTCAGGGTGCCGCTCTTGCTGGAAAACGAAATGTTCTCTCCCATAACGCTGTGGGCCTTTACATCTCCGCTTAAGGTCGAGAATGTCCCGTGACCCGTGCGCACTGTCTCCAGCCGGATGTCACCGCTGGCGCTTTTTCCGGTCACCTTATCCGCATCCGTTTCATAAAATTCCACATCTCCGCTGGCGGTAGTAACCGTTATCTCATCCATGCCATGAGGTGCAAACACTGTGATCCGTATCCTCGGAACGGATAAAAAGCGAAGGATTCCGCTGTAAAGATCCGATTTTTCGAGGCCTGCATACAATGTCCTGCCCTCTGTCCTTTTATAAAAATGATACAGCGACTGATCTCTTTCACTGCCGTTATTTTCGTAGATCACTTCCACACAGCCATCCGCCGATTTCTGGACCGTCACATCCGCAAAGATCCCATCAATCACGACTTTATTGATGGACAGGTCTCCTCCTGCGGCGGAATGATCCGTAAAATCCTGTTCTGATTTTGCTTCTTCCGTCCCCGGATTGACCGCCGCCGTTTTTTCCTCTTCCGGTTCTGTCTCCGCCTGTTTTATCTCTCTTTGCACAGTATCTTCCTCTTTATTTTCCAAACTCTGCGGTGCCGTATCCTTTTGTTCGCTTTCCTGCGGCTTTATGTCCTGCACCAGCGGAACCGCTCCGGCGAAGGTCTGTCCGGTATATCCCTGCAGCTCTTTGATCTCTTCGATCATCTCCGTCACATCGCCCAGTTCGTCGCAGATTAACTCCTCGCTCTTGCCTCTGCTCATCCCTACCCGGAAATGCTCCTCGTAATCTTCCATGATTTCACCGGACAGCTCCTCCGGAAAAATGCACAGCCTGCGCTTTAAGTCCTCCATATACTCCTGCTTATTCATTGCTCTTCCTCCTCGATCAGATGATTAACAGCGGCCACGAACTCTTTCCACTGTTCCTTTAACTCCTTATGATAGCTGCGCCCTTTCTCCGTCAGATGATAATACTTTCTGGCCGGTCCGCCGTCTGACTCCACCAGATAAGTTTCCACATAGGCCTCATCTTTCATTCGCTTTAAAATCAGGTACAGCGTGCCGGTAGCAATTTCCATCCTGCCTGAAATCGCCTCTGCCAACTCGTACCCGTATCGGTCCGCCGGCACCAGCTTTGACAGCACACAGAGTTCTAATGCCCCTTTTTTAAACTGTGCATTCATATATGCACCTCCTTCCTATGTCACCAGCCGCAGGCTGATGACCTGCGCACACGTCAGTGTGCATACTTTTTATGGCATTATCCTAAGCTTCAGTTTCGCTTTTCTATACTATATCACACGCTATTCAATTATGCAATATAGTAATTTAAAATATATAGGATGTTTTACTTTATACAAAGCTATACTGATTATTCATGTTCATGCAATCATACCGTTTTCGTACTATTTTATTGAGTGGTTACCCAAAAAGCGCTGCCGCACCTACGATTTTTCAATCAGTGTGCAACAGCCCCAGAAACAAGCAATAACTTAATCCTGATGCCATGCCCACAGAACTGGAATTACTATACTGTATATTTTCTTTTGTATAATATACTTTGATATTACTATATTGCTCAAGCCCATTTAAAGCAACAGAAGCGGACTTTATAGCATTAATATATTCCGTAACGATATCACTGTTTTACCTGGAAGGAATTCTCCATAAGAAGAATGATTCGATATTGAATCTACCTTTGCGAGATATCCGTCTTCAAAATATGGATTTAAATTGTGATAATATTCTATTCCCCCAACAGCAGCAGTTTCACCATTTAAAAAGAGGTAATTACCACCTGCACTGGCATCCATATACGGAATAAACGGTCCTTCAGAAAGATCTTCAGGCAACTCACACCTTAGATAATCCGCCATGCTAACTGTGCCGAAAACCACATGCTCTATGTTACCATTTCTTATATCGACCTCCATGTTGTTATCCATTCTGGTTAAAAATGTATGTATTAATGTACCATCATTTTTTCCTGAAATAATTCTTAGCCTAAAATTAATATTGCTCTGCGTAAACGGATAATACATAATATTTATTTCCGAAGAAGATGGGGTACGATCAATAACAGCTCCCTTAAAGTAATATAAATCTTTCAAGTTCAAATTTGTTTTTTTTGAGAGTTTGATCACTTCTTCTATCGACATTTCAGGCAAATTATTTTCTGTTGGAGTTTCCGCCTGGAGTGAAGATTCATTATCTGATAGCTCTTCCGCAGACATAGATTCGTTATTACTATTACTTTGGAAAGAAGATGTTTCCGCATTATCAATGCTGTATTTATTGGAGCATCCCGAAAGAATAAACAGAATAATTATTAAATGCATCAAAATTTTCATAAGTGCACCCTTCACTTTTGTATACTCTCGCCGTCCTCATACCCGCCAAATTTCCTCACGCGGACATAGTAGACAGCAATCAGCAGTATGGCGGCCCCGGTCCAGGCCCATATCTCAGCCAGGTAGATGCCCCATTCGTTGAGCAGCGCCGGCAAAAGCAGCGCTGCGCCCACGCGCATGACCAGTTCCACAATGCCGGAGATCATCGGCGTCACGGTATCGCCAAGTCCCTGCAGTGCGGATCGGTAAATATGGAGCAGGTACAGGATAAACAGCATACTGCCCATCACAAATAAATAATTGTAGGCAACGCTTAGCACCTGCGGTGCATTCGCTTCACCGGCGGACACGAACAGGGACAATATGTTTCTGCCCCAGAGTATCACAACAGCGGAGACTACCAGGGATGTGGCAATGGCCATCACTACAGCGCTGCGCATGCCCTGGCGGATGCGTTTATACCTGCCCGCGCCCAGATTCTGGCCCATATAGGTGGTCACCGAGTATCCGAAGGAAGTCGCAGCGATCTCCAAAAGGCCATACAGCTTATTGGTTGCAGTAAAGCCCGCCACAAACACTACCCCGAAACGGTTTACCACCGACTGCACCACCATGCCGCCCACCGCGATGATCCCATTCTGGAAGGAAACAGGCGCGCCCAGGCTGAGGAGACGGCGCATCACGGACTTGTCCGGCCTCCAGTCCTCTCCGGTCAGTTTCAGGATGTGCACCCTGCAGATCGCCCGGATGCAGAAAACACAGGAAAAAAGCTGTGCGGTCACCGTGGCAATGGCGGCTCCCGCCACCCCCCAGTGAAACACCATTACAAACAGCAGATCCAGCACCACATTCACAAAAGCAGCCACCACCATCGCATACAGCGGAGTCCTGCTATCCCCCAGCGCCCTTAAGATGGATGCCAGGATATTATATCCCATAATGATCACTATGCCGCCATAGGATATCCTTAGATAGGTGAGAGACATGTCAAAAATATGCTCTGCCGTATTCATCAGCCTTAAGGCCGGCGCTGCCACAGCCTCAAATATCACCGTGAACCCTACCGCGATCGCGGCGGATAGCAGGATGGACATGGCCACAGCCCTTCTCATCCCGTCCAGGTCGCCGGCGCCAAACCGCTGAGACACCAATATGGAAAATCCCTGCGCCAGTCCCACGCTTAAGCCCAGCGCCATCCAGTTCAGCCAGTCAGCGGCGCCCAGAGCCGCCAGGGCATCCACGCCGATCCCCCGTCCGACAACGGCCGTATCCACCATGGTATACAGCTGCTGAAATATATTTCCCAACATTAAAGGCAGGGCAAATGTAAAAATAAGCCCTGCCGGTTTTCCTGCTGTCATATCTTTAATTCGATCCGTCATACAGTTCCCTCACGCTTATACTATGTAATATCTTCCAGTACATTCTATCATGTATGGCGAGGGAACTCAAGTCCGCTGTCGTTACTGTTCACAGTTACCGAAAAATTCCCGTGTATGAGAGGGCAGGGTATGGTCCTCATTGGGACCCGCTCTCGCTCCGTGAAGCGCGCAGCGGTACTAATGCTGTAAAATACACAGCAATAAGTACCGGCGGGCTTCAAGGGATCCCTATGAGGACCATACCCTGCCTTCTCATACGCTGCTTGATCGGCAGCGTGTGAACAGTAACCCGCTGTACCCTCACTTTCTCGGCACCGGTTTGGCGGTGGTATAGATGCTGTCCAGACGCTCATCATCGAAATGCTCATCCAGAAATTCCCGCACAATATTATTGGCAGGGACCCCTTCGCGGCGTTCCATCTGCCGGTACAGGGCGGCGCTGGATAAAGACAGGTCAAAAATGAAGAAGACGAGCAGGCAGCGGGCCAGTATCACGCCGATCTTCTTCGGAATCTTTTCTAACTGCTCCATCATCCAGGGATAGGTATGCTTCATAAAGAGCATACCTGCGATGCCCCATATAAATGCCATGGACAGGCTGATCCTTCCGTTTAAATTCCAGGCCTGGTTGCTGTAGTTCCAGGATACGACTCCAAACACTTTTTCCTGAAAAACAGAGGCCAGATATTCAAATGACGAACCTAACACAGCGCTCCCCAGAAATGTATATGTACTGTTTTTACCCTGCAGCCAGTTCAGGCAGAGACAGATGATCACCGCGCCGAATCCGTAAATCTGGCTGAAAGGTCCGTAAACCATGCCCTGACGGTTCAGCCAGTAGCCCCTCTGCGAAAAATACCACAGAGTCTCCAGAATATATCCGAACAGACTGCCGATGGTGAATATCCAGATACATTTATTGAGATCGAGCGTGTACTTCTTCACAACCGCAGGCTCCTGCACCTTTTTAGCAGGCACGGCCTTTAACGCTATTACATCCGCCGCCGCAGTTTCCGCGGCCGCCGCCGCTTCCTGTGCAGCAATCTTGTTTTTCTTTTTAACCCATTTCATATTATCTGATCTCCTCTTTTTGGTGCTGATCATATGGGTACTATTCTATCATACTTTTTCGACAAATTTCTTAATTTTTTTATAAAGAATCATCACAATTTACAAAATAACCGCTCATAACACTGTATGCCGGCTGTATACCTATTTATACGTAGCAGTTTTGGAGACATAAGAAAACGGTGCCCCCATACAGGACACCGTTCTCCTCCTCAAATATTCAACTCAACCACTGTTCTTAAACCGCCGAATCATCTTCCGAATAAATACATTCAATGCCGGCAGCAGAAAACAACGCTTTCCAGTTTTCATCCGGTTCGCAATCGGTCACCACTTCCGTCAGATCTTCAAAGCGGCCGATTTCCTTAAATGAAATTTTACCGAACTTGGAGCTGTCCACAGCCAGGACTTTGTGTCTGGCCGCTTTCAGCATCTTTTTCTTTATCTCGGCATGCATTTCGCTGGAATCCGTAAATCCGGCCTCCAGATCCATACCTTTGCAGGACACCACGGAAACATCCACATGAAAGCCTGACAGCATCTCCTCAGCCTGACGGCCGATCAGAGCGAGACTGCCCTCCTTCACCATGCCTCCGGTGGAGAGCACCTGCCAGCCTGTTACATCCGCCAATTCCAGCAGTATCTCGATGGAATTGGTGATGACGGTCATATTTTTTTTCTCTTTTAAGTGTTTTGCCACAAATACCGCGGTGGAGCTGGCATCCAGCATCACACAGTCCCCATCCTTGATCAGACCGGCCGCCATGGAGGCAATTTTTTGTTTTGCCGTCACATTTTTGTTTTTGCGTACTATAAACGGAAGCTCTGTGTTATTATTCTCATTCAACACAGCTCCTCCATACGCTTTCACCGCATAGCCGTCGGATTCCAGCTTCTCCAGGTCACGGCGGATGGTTTCTTCCGAAACGCCGAATTCCTGGCTAAGCGCGGTCACAATTACTTTTCCTTCTTCCTGAAGTTTGCCCAATATCAGATTTCTGCGCTCAATTGCCAGCATTGTCCCGTCCCCCTTAGATGCTCACCTTCGCATAGAAAACAGACGCTATACGATCTTATTGCAAATCTTCTTATCCGGATTGGCAATAACGGAGGAATCCAGGAACATGCCGTTTTCACCGATCGCATTTTTCGCGTTGTCGATGGCAGCCTGTACGGCTGCTATGTCTCCGGTAATCAGCATAAAGGATTTTCCGCACATTCCCCTCGCCACACGGATCTCCACCAGATCCACCATAGCCGTCTTAGCTGCGGTATCCGCCGCCACAATGATGGACGCCGCTGAGTATGTCTCCAGTATGCCCAGAGCCTGCAGCTCACTGATCTCCGTCGCGCCGTAAAGTGCCGGAATGATCTTATCATGGGGATTTCCCAGTATAAAGCTGTCAATCAGATGTTTTTCATAGTTTGTTCTGGCGGTCTCCACAGCGGCGTTCACCGCGCTTAAATCGCCGGTAATCAGTATGATATATTTGCCAGGACAAACGGTCTGCGCTTCCACAATATCAATGTCCGCTGTTTTGACCATCGCATCCGCTGCCACGATACCTGCAGATACCGTCTTGTATTCAGCCATTCCTATCGCTTTACTCATCCGTTTGCTCTTCCTTTCCTTTTCTTATCCGCGTCCATCAGGGCTTTATCCACCATGATAAACTTATCATTTGCCTCCAGCACTTTTCCGCTGATGGATGCATGCACCGGCAGGCTTAATCCGTCTGCAGGCTCTGCGATCAGCTGGCCGGCCTCCACATAATCCCCTGCTTTTACAAGAGGCTTCGCGGGAGCGCCGATATGCTGGCGCATCATGATTTTTACACGGGCACACTCCACCAGTTCTTCATGGAGCGGCGCCGGTATATTATAATGGGTCAGGCACATTCTCTTCATCAGCCGTTCCACGGGCACACGCTTGATCTGCCGGTCTTCCACGATCGGCGCAGCTTCCCGTCTCTCCGGCTTAATGCCATTCGCCTTTAATCCGTTTTTATATTCCGCAATCAGCTTGGCCGGTGAAAGCCCCTGGCCGCAGGCATACATCTCACACAGTCCGCAGGAAGAACAGTACATGGTATCCAAAAAAATCTGGGGATCCTGTACATCCTTACAGGTTGCCGCCCTCATAAACAGATGCGGATGACTCGGATGTCCCAGCAGAAATCTGGGGCACATATTCGTGCACTGCTCGCACTGACAGCAGGCTGCAGCCGCACGCTTCATATTGATTTTATTGCTGCTGGTCTTTCTCTGCACCACATAATGCTCCCTCGGCAGCACTATGATCGCATTGCTCGTCTTGGTGATCACTTCATACTCCGGCACCAGGTTTCCCATCATCGGGCCGCCCATGATATAGACCGGATCCGGTGTGGTCACACCGCCTGCCAGCTCCACCACTTCTTTTACCGTCACGCCCAAAGGCACGCGGACGGTCTTAGGCTCCTTCACTTCCGCAACCACCGATACCAGTTTGCTGGTAACCGGCTGCTTGTGCTCCATCGCCATATAGAGATTATACACCGTCTCCACATTAAATACCGCCACACCGATATCGATCGGCAGTCCGCCGGGCTGCACAACCTTCTTTGTGGACTCATAGATCAGAACCACTTCATCGCCTGCCGGATATACCTCTCTTAGATATTTCAGACGCATATTCGGATAGGAACCGATATGAGCTTCCACTGCGGCCGTGGTCTTGGTATAGGATCTCTTTACAGCCACTATGCCTTCCTTCGCGCCCACTGCCTCCATGATCAGAGACAGGCCATGCAGAATTTCGTATGCATGCTCTCTCAATAGCTGTCTATGTAATTTTAATAACGGCTCGCATTCCGCACAGTTTAAGATCACCGTTTCCACACGTTCATCCAGCTTGGCATAGGTTGGAAATCCGGCTCCCCCGGCACCGCAGATGCCGTTTTCTTTCAATATTGCGCTCAGTTCATTCCGATTCATGCTATCTGATCACTACTCCAGTCCTGTTCCATCATCTATGATACCAACGATTGCCGCGTCCACCGGCACAAATTCCTGATCGCAGCCGACCCTGGCCGCGCTGCCCTGTACCACCAGGACAAACTCGCCGATGCCGGCGCCTATATTATCCACAGCTACAAGCCTTCCGGAGTGATTCATGCTGGGGACAGGCTCTACTATCATAAACTTATTTCCGATTAATTTCTCATCTTTTCTTGTGGAAACCACGCTTCCCACAACTTTGCCAACCAACATTGTCCTAACCCTCCGATATATCTGCTTCTTTTGCCGCCCAAAACTGCGGGAGCACCTCCGGGCGCGGTCAGCGTCCGGAGCAATTATGAAAATACGTACTTTCCGTTTGAATAAAAATACCGCTCTCATTAAGACGGCATAATCATAACAGTCTCGCCTGTCTTTATCTGAGCTGCATTCGCCTCGTCGGTATCGATATGCATCTCCAGAGTGAAGCTGTCATCCACGCGGATCTTCACATGGTTGAAAACAGTTCCTCTCTCATTATCCGCTTTCACGGAAACAATCTGTCCGTCGGATACGCCGGCAGCCATCGCATCGGCCGGAGACATATGGATATGCCTCTGCGCCACAATGCATCCTTCGTTCAGATAGAGGGCTCCTTTGGGCCCTACGATCGCAATCGGCGCTGAGCCGGCAACATTGCCGGACTCGCGGATCGGAGCCTTGATTCCCAGCTTTACCGCATCGGTAGCCGAAATCTCCACCTGGGATGCCTTGCGCACAGGTCCCAATACCCGCACGTTCTCTATCGCTCTAAGCTTCAGACCGACAATCGTCACCATCTCATTGGCTGCAAACTGTCCGCCCATCAGCTCTTTTTTCTTAGTCAGCTGATAACCTTTGCCGAACAGCTCTTCCACATGCTCCTGTGTCAGATGCACATGTCTGGCGGATACGCCGACCGGCACCAGAAAGCCATTCTTCTTTTCTTCCGAAGACTGAAGCGACTGTAAAACCATCCTTGTGATTATCTCTATGTTCTTCTCTTCCAAGGCATCTCACCTCAACTTTTCCATATAATAACATCTTTTAGTGCCACTCTGAATGACACGGCAGTATTACTGCGGGTATCTCATCTGCTCTTAAAGCAGTTACATCCGGCCTTGTGCAAGGCGCAGGGCCGGATTATAACCATGTTATTTATTTCAGCTGAGGTAAAATCTTCTCAACGTCATTGTGAGGTCTGGGGATTACATGAGTAGCTACTAATTCGCCCAGTTTGGATGCGTTAGCGGCGCCGCTCTCCACAGCAGCCTTAACAGCTCCAACATCTCCTCTTACCATAACGCTTACGAGACCGGAACCGATCTTCTCTGTTCCTACTAAAGTAACGTTTGCTGCCTTTAACATTGCATCTGCAGCTTCAATTGCAGCAACCAGACCTCTGGTTTCCACCATACCTAATGCTTCCTGTGCCATGATTCGTTCCTCCTTATGGATTGTTTTTTTAACAGTAGTTGATTTTTGAGTGGTTGTTTTTTTATTTTCAGCAGGCTTCGGAGCCTGTGAATTACTTGTTTTTTCAGCCATACTGTCCTCCGCATTGTGACCGGATCTGCTTTACTGCTGCATATCCGGCGGTGCTCCGTTTGGCGTACCCGTCATCAGTCTGTCCTCTTTCGTCAGACGGCTTGCGCTGAACTGAACCATTTTGACGGTCTCTTCATGGGGATTGGCAATCACCGTATAGGCCACCGGCTTTTTGATCGCGTTGTTTGCTGCTGTCTCCACTGCCTGTGTGACCGCAGCCACTTCCCCCTGCACGATGATCGTCACGAGGCGGCCGCCCTGTTTTCTCTCCCATGTGACAAATTCCACATCGGCTGTCTTGCACATGATATCCAGTGCAGAAATCGCAGCGGTTACGCCGCTTATTTCAATAAAACCGTATGATTTACCCATGTACTTTCCCCACCTGTCAGATTGTCGGAAGGATCTTCTCTACATCATTGTGCGGTCTCGGGATTACATGAACCGCTACCAGCTCGCCGAGTCTGGAAGCTGCTACGGAGCCCGCTTCAGTAGCTGCGTTCACCGCGCCTACATCCCCTCTTACCATAACAGTTACCAGTCCAGAACCGATTTTCTCCGTTCCTACCAGAGTAACCTCTGCCGCCTTGATCATTGCATCGGCAGCCTCAATCGCTGCTGTTAAGCCTCTGGTTTCTACCATTCCTAATGCCTGCTGTGCCATAACTAATATCCTCCTTGAACCGGGCCATACGCCCATAAAATAAATTTAGTCTTTATCAAATCCGCTAAGCTTTAACATCTTTTCCGTATCAGATGTGGGCGCTGCGATCTCGTGTACCGCCACCACGCCGGAGATTTTCTCCGCCGCTGCCTTACCCGCTTCCAGCGCAGCCTTCACATCTTCCACGCTGCCTCTGTACTTCACCGTGATAAGCAGCGGCACCGGTAAGGAATCCGCGTTGGCCGGCTTATTACGGTCAAATGTTTCCAATGTGACATTGGCTGCCTTGCATCCGGCATCAGCCGCCGCAAATGCGGCTACCAATCCGTATACCTCTAAGAATCCTACCGCCTGAGCCATACTCTACCTCACAACTATTTGTTAATGATTGCGATCTTAAGGCCTTCCATCTTCAGGTTTGTCTTAAGCGCCTCGTTGATCTCTTCCAGAGGATATCTGTGTGTGATCAGCTTGGACATCGGGATGCCGATGGCTTTTGCTCTCTTTAAGAAATCAAATGTTGTAGCGTAATCTCTTAATGTATACACCCAGGAACCCACCATTGTCAACTCTTTTGAACAGATATCGAAATGGGGATTGATGGTTGCGTCTCCGCCGTTTACGAAGAAGCCGAGCTCACACAGGCCGCCGCCGTTGCGGATGAATTTGTAGATGTTGGAATGTCCGCCCGGAGCTCCTGTACACTGGAATCCGAAATCCGCAGGATGACCGTCAAACTGCGCTTCCACAGCCTTGGTCAGCTCTTCCAGTCCCTTGTGATCCTTGAAGTTTACTGTGCCGGTTGCGCCCATCTCTTTGGCAAATCCCAGTCTCATCTCCTGGCCGTCCACAGCCACGATATTCTCAATGCCCATGGTGCGCAGCACCGCGATACAGATCAGGCCGATCGGTCCGCAGCCCTGTACCACTACTCTGCTGTTGAATCTTAAAATACCGGTGCTCTTCGCACGCTCCACCGCATGGATCAGAACCGCACTGGGCTCGATCAGCACTCTGGAATCCAGATCCAGATCGCTTACGTTAAAGATCGTGGAACCGCCTTTTACAAGTATGTAATCTGCAAACCAGCCTTTCAGATGGTTGTTCGGATCGTTGTCCGGAAGCAGTCCGTATACGTCGGCTCCGCCAACGTTCTGCTTATTTAAGTCATACATGGTGATGTCCGGGTTGTCCTTAAAGATCATGCAGGTAACCACCTTATCACCGATGGCAAGAGGCTTTCCGGCGCTGTCGGCCTTCACGTTCTTACCCATTTTAACGATCTCGCCGGTTCCCTCATGGCCAAGCGCCACAGGAATCAGTCCGAAGGGATCTCTCTTAAACTCATGGGCGTCGGTACCGCATACGCCGCAGCCCTCTACCTTTACCAGCACGTCGTCGTCTCCGACTTCCGGTATCGGGAACTCTTTTACCTCAAAATTCTCCAGCGATGTGAGCATAGCCACATGTGCTGTCTTCGGAATATCTCCGGCAGCGGCCTTGGAAACGGCCAGCTGTGAAGCGGAACCGGTCATCTCTGCCAGTACCTGCTTTACAATTTCTTCTATATTAGCAGAATTCATGTTCATGTTCTCTCCTATCCGGGAAGCATCTTCCCATTATTAGCGAATACACAGGCTGTCCGACATTACGCAGCGTCTTCTCTTCGTAAAGGTGCTGGCGCTGGTTAAGCCCTCGCCGGTACGGCTGGCAATGGTGAATGTGCAGTAGCCCTCTCCGCCGAATCCCAGCGCCGCATAGGACGGTGCGTTCTTAACAAGGATGGCAGTATCGATCGCCTTGGCATAGGTGGTGATATTGTCAATGTTCTTGGAATGGATATGGGCGGAATGCCTGTTGCCATGCTCCAGCCACACTGCCTTTTCCACAGCATCCTGGAAATCCTTCGCCCTTACCACACCTAAGATCGGCATCATAAGTTCTTCAGCGATTAACGGATGTTCCTTCTCGCCTTCAAAAACGATACAGCGGATGTTATCGGGAACCGTAACGCCAATCATGCTAAGCAGCGTCTTGGCATCGCGTCCCACGCACTTGCGGTTTAATCCCTTCGGGGTCAGAACGGTGGCGGTCAGCTTGTCCTGCTCTTCCTTGGAAGCCAGGTAGCATCCCTGCTCCGTTACCATATAGTGCATCAGCTCATCCACAACGGAGGATACCGCAACAATCTCTTTCTCTGCAATGCAGGGAAGGTTATTGTCAAAGGTACAGCCGTTTACAATGTCCTCAGCCGCTTTTCTGATATCAGCGGTTTCATCCACCAGGGCCGGAGGATTTCCCGCGCCCGCGCCAATGCCTCTCTTGCCGGAGGAAAGCACCGCGGTAACAACTCCCGGGCCGCCTGTAGCCGCGATTAACGGGATATCTTTGTGCTTCATCATGATGTCGCTGGTCTCCAATGTGGGTTTCTTTACAGTAACCGCAACATTTACCGGACCGCCGGCTTCCAGAGAAGCTTCATTGATTAAATTGATGGCAAATATGGATGTCTTAATCGCTGCCGGATGGGGATTAAACACCACCGTATTGCCGCCCGCGATCATGCCGATGCTGTTGCAGAGCACGGTCTCACTGGGGTTCGTACAGGGGGTGATCGCTCCGATCACGCCAAAAGGTCCCATCTCGATCAGGGTCAGGCCGCGGTCACCGGACCACGCAGTAGTGGTTATATCCTCGGTGCCGGGTGTTTTTTCGGCAACCAACACATGTTTTAATATTTTATGGCCCACATTGCCCATACCGGTCTCTTCCACGCCCATCCTGGCCATGACCTCAGCGTTTTCTTTGATCTTGGTACGGATATTGGAGATGATTTTCTCTCTCTGGTCCATGGACATGCGGCGAACCACTGCCTGCGCCTGTTTCGCCGCCGCAATGGCCTCATTCATATCGGTGAAAATGCCGAGCTGTTTTTCATCGTCAGAAGTGAGCGCAACCTTTGCCATGACCTCTTTTACAATATTTTCTACCAACTGCTCATTGACTGTCATGAGGAATGCCTCCTAATCTTTCTCTTATTATAATCCCAGCTGCTCCATAACCTTCTTTGTGATAGAAGCAACCAGATCAGAACTGTCTTCTGAAGAGGAAGAAGAGCTGCATCCGCCGCAGTTATGGCAGCTGGGCTTGCCCATCTTATTGTTTACACACAGATCAGCCGGATGTTTTCCCTTCAGGCCGAACTGTCTGCGGATTTCGTAGAGTCTCTGTACCTGTGCGTCGGATAATTCCTTCGGTCCGCCAAGAACTTTTGACTGATACAGAAGCTGTGCATAGAATTCTGTGGACTCCATCTTGAAGTATGCGTTCAGCAGAGTATCGGAGAAGCTCAATGCGCCGTGGTTGGCAAGCAGTACAGAATCAAAATGCTGCAGGTATTTGGATACCGCATCCGGAATTTCCTCTGTGGAAGGTGTGCCGTACTCAGCGATCGGTACACAGCCTAAGGAAATAACTGCTTCCGGCATGATCGGCTGGCTTAACGGAATGCCTGCAATGGCAAAGCTGGTAGCATACATGGGATGAGCATGTACAACTGCGTTTACGTCGGGTCTTTCTCTGTAAACACGCATATGCATCTTGATCTCGGATGAAGGCTTGTAGCTGCCGTTCGCCTGGATCACTTTGCCTTCCTTGTCCACCTTGCAGATGTATTCAGGCGTCATAAAGCCCTTGCTGACACCGGTAGGTGTGCACAGGAATTCATTCTCGCTGATCTTAACGGAGATGTTACCGTCATTTGCAGCAACCATGCCCTTGTTGTAGATTCTCTTGCCGATCTCGCAGATCTCTTTTTTGATTTCGTATTCGTTTACCATTACTCGTTCCTCCTGGAAATATGTAATATATTTAGTTTCTATAGCTTTCTGTCTCTCATTATACCATTTTTTATAACAAAGTCAACACAAAAACAACATATTTTTCTGCCCCAAATGTGGTTTTTGTGTGGTTTTATGCCAAATTTTTGTTTGTTTCTGCTTCTTTCTCATCCAGCCACGGAATTATGTCTCCGTCTTCCCTTAAATATTCGATCAATTCCGCAATTCCTTCCCCTGTTTTCGAACAAATGGGGAAGATTTTCCTGCAGCCGGTCAGTTCCAGCCAATGCCTGGCGCGGGCAATGTTGGCATGCGGCTCATCGATCTTGGTGATGATTCCGATCACTTCCCGGTTCGCCATGCAGGTGATGCAGGGCGGAAACAGGGAATAGGGCTCCGTTGCCGCGATCAGCAGTCCCACCACATCCGCCTCATAGCTGTACAGCGCAAGCGCATGTCCCAGCCCCTTGGTCTGCGCGTATTCCCCCGGGGTGTCGATCACCATGTCGAAATTATTGACATACTGTGTCTTGTGGTACCGGATTTTTTCACCCTTTAACGCCTGCTGAAGCGTTGTCTTGCCGCTCTCGCTGCGGCCCATCAACACAATCTTGCGCATGGTCAGGTCCTCGTCACCGGGCATACGGTAAATCCCAGGGTCTTTTCGGAATATGCCAGCACCGCCTCAAGAGAAGCCTCCACTTCGGACACGGTCCCCGTTACAATCAGGGTCCCGCTGAACCGGTCCACAAAACCCAGTTCGATGCCCGAAGCCTTCATGGCAATATCCGCTCCGATAATCGCCGTCTCCGCCGGGCTCATGGTGATGATTCCGATGGCCGACTTTGCATAATCGATGCTGGGATCGAGTCCCAGCTTCTGATAAAGAATGGCATCCGGCGCCGCGATCACATGGGCCAGCGTGATCTGCTTGCCGGGAACCAGTTCTTGGACGATTCTAAGTTTTTCTTCTGTTGAAAGTCTGTCTTGCAATGCCATGTTTTCTCCTCGCTTCTGTTTCAAAGGGACTCCTGCCAAATCTGTGCCAATGCGGCGGCTCCGTATCTGGCGGCCGCATCGTCCTGCTCTGCGGTGCCTCCGCTGATCCCCAGCGCACCCACAATCCGGTCCCCAGCCTTTAAAGGCACGCCTCCGCCCAGGATCACGATCCTTCCGCCGTCCGCCCGGTCGATCCCGTAAAAGGTTCCTCCCGGCTGTGCCAGAGCGTTCAGCTCCATCGTGGACATCTTTACCGCTGCCGCGGTATAAGCTTTTTTCACCGCCACGTCATAGCTTAAGAGGAACGCGCCGTCCATCACATGCACGGCGATGGGATTGCCCTTCGGGTTACAGACCGCGATCACGGCATTTAATCCCTGCTCTCTGCAGTACTGTTCAATTGTCGCTGTGAGCCGCTTTGCCACCGCAAGATCCACCCTGCAGATTTCTCTAAGGCGGCTGGCAACGGCGGCCGCTATCTGATCACTGATCTGCTTATCCTCCATGCTGTCTTCCTTCCTCATCCGCCGATCTGGCCCTTAAGTCCCGCCGCGTTAACCGCTGCGAGCAATTCTTCCATGTGTTCCTGTGAGGGCGGCTCTATATGGGCCATCTCATAGGTGCGACCAAGGCCCGTATACTTGTCCTGACCCAGCCGGTGATAGGGCAGGATATGCATCTGCCTGACGCCGGGCAGAGTCTTTGCAAATGCGGCGATCCCGGCAATCTCCTCCTTCGTATCATTAAATGTCGGAATCACCGGCGTGCGGATAATCAGCTCCGTATGGCTTTGCGCCACCTTTCTGGCATTTTCCAGTATGCGCTCGTTTGGCTGTCCGGTAAACGCCTTATGCTTTGCGCTGTCCATATGCTTGATATCCATAAGATATAAGTCGAGATATGGCAGCAGCTGTTCGACGGATTCCCATTTCGCACAGGCCGTGCTCTCTATCGCCGTATGCAGCCCATAATCCTGGCAGGCTCTAAGCAGCGCCGCCGCAAACTCCGGCTGCAGCAGACTCTCCCCTCCTGAGAGCGTCACGCCGCCTCCGGAACGCCTGTAATAGGGCATATCTTTTACGATCTCCTCCATCACCTCGTCCACGGTGACGTCACGTCCCACCACCTTAGGCTTCCCGTTCTCCATCATGGTCTGAATCCCGAATTCCTGGGATTCCGGATTGCAGCACCACCTGCATCTTAGGAGACAGCCTTTCAGGAAAACAATCGTCCGGATACCCGGCCCGTCATGAATGGAGAATTTTTGGATGTTGAAGATCCTGCCTTTTGTCTGTCTATAATTCTCTTCCATAATTCCCTTTCCGATCGCCGTTTGAAACGCGCCGTCTATCTGTCAAATCCCTGCTCCGTGCGGGAGATGATGTCATCCTGAAGCGATCTGGACAGCGAGGTGAACAAAGCGCTGTATCCTGCGACGCGCACCACCAGGTTTTTATAATTCTCCGGGTGCTGCTGCGCATCCAGAAGAGTCTCCCTGCTGACCACGTTAAACTGCATATGGCTGCCCTTCTGGTCAAAATAAGCGCGGATCAGAGAGGTGAAATTAATCAGCCCCCGTGTGCCGCTCAAAGCGGAAGGATGGAACTTCATATTATAGAGCGTACCGTTGCTGGCGATAAAATGATCCAGCCGTGATACGGAATTGGCCGCCGCAGTGGGACCGCTTTCGTCCCTTCCGGAAGCAGGCGACACACCGTCCGCCACAGGAGTGCCGGCCAGACGTCCGTCGGGCGTAGCCCCTGTCTGCGCTCCGAGGGGAACATTGGCCGAAACCGGATACAGCCCCGCCTGATACTGTCCTCCTCTGGGATTGCGGAATTTCTCCAGCGGCCTTGTGTAGGTATAGGCCACATCCCTGGCGAAATCATCCACCTCACGGATATCGTTTCCGTATTTCGGGACCTCTTCGATCCATTCCAGAATTTGGTCGTAACGCTTCTTCTGTTCATCCGTCACCGTGCCGCCAATCACTGTCCGGGAGATCTGTTCCACATCCTCTTTGGACACGGTCCTGCCCATCTTTATCAGGTTGTTGACCACATCCTTTGTGATCTCTTCCACGGTGTCGGACCACAGACCCTTGCCGAAATTATCCTTAAGCGCCTGTTTCAGCTCGGCCATGGAGAATTTCTTCTCTTCGAAAACAAGCTTCTTCACCGCATACAGCGCATCGGTCATGTTGGCAATGCCGAATCCCTGAGGCCCGGTAAAATTATATACGGCTCCGCCTTCCTGTACGCTCCTGCCTCTGCCGATACAGTCCTCGATCATGCCGGATAAAAACGGCAGCGGGCAGCGCTCGGCATGAGAAACGTCAATGGCATTATCCGCATTGACCAGCAGGCTGATCAGATATTCCATCTGCTTCTTATAGGCATCATAGAACTCCTCAAAGGTCTCCATCTTTGTCACATCGCCTGTCTGAAGCCCTACCTGCACGCCCTTGTCCATGCCGTTTGAAAATACCAGCTCCAGCGGCCTGCACATGTTGAAGAACGCGGCATCATGCCAGCCTTCGGTCTTGCCGGCTTTCTGCGGTTCCACGCATCCGATTATGTTATAATCCCTGGCATCCGCCTGGCTCAGCCCCCGGTTCATGAGTGCCGGGATGATCACCTCGTCATTGTAATAGGCCGGCAGACCCACGCCTGTCCTGGTAAGCTTTGCCGCCTTGATCAGGAATTCCTGCGGAGTCCCGTTCCAGACGCGCACCGACAGCGAAGGCTGGGGAAGCATCACATGCATGGAAGCTTCGATGCACATGAAGGACAGATCATTGGTAACATCGCGCCCTTCAGCGTCCTGCCCTCCCGCGATCAGATTCTGGAACAGGCTGTATCCGGCAAACCCCTCTGCGCTGGCCGCGTCTCTGACCTTATTCAGATCGTTGAGTTTCACCCAGATGCAGTCCATCAATTCCTGCGCAGATTCCCGTGTGATATTTCCGGCCTCCATATCCGCCTTATAATAAGGATACATATACTGGTCAAAGCGCCCGGGTGAGATGGAATGTCCGCTGGATTCCACCTGCAGGAGCATCTGTACAAACCAGAAGGACTGGCAGGCCTCATAGAAATTCGCCGCGCCCTTAGCCGGCACCCTCGCACAGTTTTTGGCGATCTGGAGCAGCTCCATCTTGCGGGTTTCATCCGTACATGCCGCGGCCTCATCCAGCGCCAGCTTCGCGTATCTCTGGGCGTACTCAATCACCGCTTCACAGCTGATGACCACCGCCTCCAGGAAATGATGGCGCTTTGCGTAATCCGCATCGCCCGGCCTGCATTGCTCCATGGCCGCTCTGGCTTCCGCTATGATGCCTTCATACCCGCATTCCAGGATCTTTCCGTAGCAGACCGTAACATGTCCCACACCGTTATAGAAATAATTGCCCGGAGTAAAGATATTGTGCTCCATGGCCGTAATCGTCTCCGGCGCCATATAGGAAAGCGCCAGCTCGCTGGTTGTCTTGCCCTTCCAGTACTTATACACCTCATGAAGCGTATTTTTCGTATCTTCGGCTATGTAAAACGGATCCGCGCTGCGGGTGCTCACAGTATCAAATTCCTTTTCCAGCCACTCAAATGAGAATTCCGGAAATACCTGGCAGCCTCTCGGGGCCTTGGTAGCGCTTCCCACAATCAGCTCCCTATCCCGGATGGTGATCGGGATATTCTTCAAAATATGGGAAAAAGCGAGGGCCCGGCGGATGATGACCGGTTCTGCTTCGGTCTGCCGGTAGCTCTCTGTCAGCAGGACAGCCCTGTCCGCCTCGATCACCGGCATATCCGCATACAGATCATCCACCAGTTTCTGTATGCGGGAGCTCTTGGCGATCGGCTCGTCATAATATTGCTTCATAACAGCTCCTCCTGTTTAAGGTATGGTTGTACATGTTGTTTTTCTTTATTTTACTTCCGATGTGTTGGAATGTCAACAGATGTGTGCAGATTATTGTGTGGTTTTTGAAGCCTTAGTTACTGTTCACAGTTACCGAAAAATTCCCGCGTAAGAGAGGGCAGGGTATGGTCCTCATTGGGACCCGCTCTCGCTCCGTGAAGCGCGCAGCGGTACTAATGCTGTAAAATACACAGCAATAAGTACCGGCGGGCTTCAAGGGATCCCTATGAGGACCATACGCTGCTTTATCGGCAGCGTGTGAACAGTAACAAGCCTTACCGCAGCTCACAGCGGCCGTAAGACTTTCTTAAATAAATAGATATGAAAATGTTTATGCAATTCATAAAGACTTCATGGATCATACAAACTTTTGACACAATTTTTGGCTATACTATGGGTGTACAACAAAGACGTACATAATATGGAGTCCCAAGTAAGCGCGCAAATTTGGCGGCTCCGCCAAACAACTATCATACTTTACATAGATACCTTCCTTACAACAGAAAAAGTCTCTCCGTCCGGAGAGACTTTTTCTGTTGCGGATTTTATTTATTTCAGGCATTCACAGCGCAGACTCTTTCAGGGCTTCTTTTATGCATGAAAGAGCGGTTTCCACGCTGCCCACACGATATCCGCTAACTGCGTATACCGTGTTCGGGCCGGCCTGGGCATAGAGCATCGGCAGCCTGCCGGGTTCCATATAGAGACTGCGGCACACCGGTTCGGCGTACTTTGAAAAATCGCAGAGGTAAAGCCCGCTCTTTGGAATCATTTCCAGCACCCGGCAGACGGACGGGTTATCTGCCGCGCCGGGGCTGCCAATCAGCAGGCGGATGCAGATGTCCGAACGGTTGATGCGCCCGGCACATGCGGCCAGCTCGTTTAATACATGTTCTGTGGGCTCTTTGCCTTCCTCCAGCCAGATCCACAGCGCTTCTGACAAACCGGGCAGGGCGGCGGACGCCGCAGGCTCTCTTAGCGCTGCCAGAGGGACGGGAGGCAGCGGAAGGCTCGTAAGCAGGTCTTTCAGATCCGCATGGGGCCAGTGGAGCTTAACCGTACCGTTCTCTCCGTCTGCGAGAAGGATTTCCTGTCTGGCGGCGCGGATGCTGCCGTTAGGCAGCCGGTTGGCGGTGATGAGGCAGTAACGTCCCGGCATCAGAGGAAGGGAAAGTCTGTCATGTTCCCACTGACTGCCGGACAGATTGAGAGGGATGTATTCTCCGCTCTCCAAGCGGGACAGCGACCAGTTGGACGGGCTGACCCATTCGGTGCCGCTGACATTATGCAGTGTGAGACATGACGTTTTTTTGCTGTCTTTCATCCTGTGGAAACTTCCGCCTTCATAATACTCAGGCTGCAGATCCGTTTCCGCCAGCCTTGCAGGTATGCCAAATGTCCTGCAGGCCGCGACAAAGAGGATTCTGCGGGACAGATCATTTCCCTGACCGGTACGCAGACAGGCCGCCGGCAGCGTGATCAGATTCTGATAGCCGGATCCGGCCGGATCCGCAATCCGGCTGCAAATATCGTTCCATAAAAGCTCCGGAGTGAAACGTTGCGCGGGAATGTTTATGCGCCCGCGGTCTCCGTCATTATAAAAATCCTCGATCTTTCTGCGGTAAGCGGTGAGCGTTTCCGTGTGCACGCGGGGATTTACCAGATATCCGGCGTTTATCTGCCGGGAATACTCCGTTTCTTTGTCCTTTAGCTCCTCAAAATGAGCGTTTAATATCTTAGCTTTTACATCCCGGTAATCCTTGGAGGACAGACAAAAAAGCATATTTTCCTTGAGTTCCTGCTCTTTTTGTACGCCCGCCGGCAGAAGGAATGCCATAAGCTCCTCCAGATTTCCGTAAGCCTCCTTAAGGATCGCGGTGATACTGTCTTTGTGTATGCAGAAAGATGCGATGCGATCTATCCGGGCATCCTGCCGGTATCGGGCCATTTTATCCTGCCAGTGCTTCTGTTCTGCGGCATATTTAACTTCCCAGCCCGGCTGCCCGCTCCCGGATTCAGAATCAGGCGGGGTTGAGATTCCCAAAGGAGCAGCGCATTCAAATTCCTCCCAGCGCCCGATGGGGGCATCCTGATCCAGTCGCAGTGTAAGCTCTGTGGATTGTGAGAGATTCAAGTCTGCCCAGGCGCATCTTCCGTCTAAAACCGCATGGACATGGATGTTTCCCCTGCCCAGCTTCATTCGCGCAATCCCGTTTTCATCTGCTGCCGCAGATGCGGCCGTATAAAATGCGGACTCATTCAGAATCTGAAACAGCACTTTTGCTCCGGCCGCAGGGCGGTCCCCATCCATAACCTGCACCACTGCCTCCACGGCGGATGCATAATGGGGCAGCCGGTTAATCAGGCGGACGCTGCCCTCTGTTTTGCACACCTCTCCGTCCGGAGGATCGGGGGAAAACCATCTGTAATGCACCATCATCGCCCTGGATGCCGCACTGGAAAACCACCCTCTGTCCAAAACGGGCTCCGGTTCACACGCGCCCAGGTAATGCCATTTTCCGCCGCACCAGGCTTCCACCCAGGCATGGTTATCATCACAGTGGGACCAGCGCGGCACATAGACCTGTCTGGCAGGTATGCCCACGCTTCTAAGGACGGAGGCCAGAAATACGGACTCCTCCCCGCACCGGCCCAAACCGCTTCGGTACACCGCAAGCGGCGACGCGGTCCGCGTATCCGATGCCCGGTAGGAAGCCTGTCCGGAACACCAGAGGTTGATTTCCAATATGGCCTGCTCCATGTCAAGCCCGCGGATGCGTTCTATCACCTGCTCATAGAAAAAGCGGCGGCAGTCCTCGATCTCCTCTTCATTGATCCTGTAATATGCCACATAGGGCAGGAAAAGCTCCGCCGGAACCTCTTTGCGAAAGGGGCCCTGCTCCATCAGAAAAACTGCGTGCCGCGCATAAGCTTCCCAGACAGTCTCCGGATAATTGGCCCGGTCTTCGGCCGGCATGGCCCGGTAATAGTACCGCATCACGGCGGATACAGAAAAATCTTCCGCCCGCATGAGCGCTTGCTTCGCGGCCCGTACCTTCCTAGCATCCGTCAAAAGCACCTCATACTCGGATAACCCGGGCAGCCCCATATGCACCCCATCCGTTCGGTAAAGCATACCGCTGTTTCGGATCACTTTTCCTGACATGTGAAACCGGGTGATCCCGGCCTTAGCCGAAAGTTCCGCTACAGCCGCCTCATCCACGCCGCCTGCTGCCAGAATACAGATTCTGTCCCTGCTTTTTTTAACCAGCTCGGCAAGCAGCTCTTCACCTTCCATACAGGAATTCTTCTGCCCGGATGTCAGCACGGTATCTATTCCCAGCTCCACTGCCGTTTCCAGCGCGGCAAAGGGGTCCCGGCACATATCAAAGGCGCGGTGCAGCGTCACCTTCATGCCTGCAGCCGCTTCCATCAGCAGCCGCATTCGTTCCTGGTCGAGGCTGCCGTCCGGGCGCAGGATCCCGATCACTGCGCCGTCGGCTCCCAGACCGCGGAACAGCTCCACATCCCGCAGGATCTGATCAAATTCACGGTCTGTATAGCAGAAATCTCCGAACCGCGGGCGGAGCAGCACATGTACCGGCAGCCCACACGCTTCTCTCACCTGCCGGTAGAGGCTCACCCCCGGCGTCAGGCCTCCTACGGCCAGTCCGGAGCACAGTTCCAGCCGGTCGGCGCCGCCGGCCGCCGCATTTATGGCAGATTCCACACTGTCCACACACACTTCCAGCAGATACTTCATCCCATTACCTCTTTACAGCTTCCAGGCCGGGGTGATCTCTGCAGTCCGGCCGGAAGGAATTTCGTAAACTTCATCCACCACCCTGATCCATATATCCAGTGCTGTGGGATTATAGATCAGGCTGCCATCCGATGAATAGCGCAGCTGCCGCCACGCGCTCACGTATTCCTCAATCTGTCCGTTCGTCGCATACCAGATATCCTCCCGCCCGGATATCAGCTGAAACAGCTCTTCTATGAGATTCCAGCAGTCGTCATTATCAAATTCATAGGCATGTCCCCATACATAGAATACCGGCAGCGGCCTGCGCTTATCCGATCCCAGCCCGATAAACTGTTCAGCCAGCTTTAAAAGTCCCGGATTGGAATGGTGGCAGGTGGGGTTCCACACAAGGAAGTCCTCCGGCAGCTCAAAGCTCTCAGTGCTCCTGATGGTGCGGGCATAGCGGATGCCGCAGCGGCGGGCCGTTTCCAGCGTTATTTTGCTGTATGTACCGTACGGATACGCCAGACCGGTCACAATCCTGCCGGTGATATTTTCCAGGTTTCTCTTGTCGCAGGCAATCTCATAGCTGATCATTTCTTCCGGGACAGAAGCCAGATCCGGATGTGTCACCGTGTGACAGGCCACCTCAAAATTCTGATAAAGTTCTCTGACCTGCTCCTTATTTACTTTTTCATGCTTTACCTTCAGATGGGAATACTGATCCACCTGCCCAAAGGTGCCCGAGTTCAGATTAAACGTAGCCTGCAGCCCGTATCTGCGCAGCAGACCTGCCAGGCGGATGTCCTGAACCACACCGTCATCGTAGCTCAATGTAAAAGCCTTCGTTTTTCCGCCCGGATACAGCGGAATATCCGTTCTAAGTACCATATCGTTCTCCCTTTCCGCACGGTTTCATCCGCGCTGCCCTCCTGTTGCAGCCGATGCCGGAACTTTCGTAAAACTGCCGGCTCTCCGGATACAGGAGTATTTTTCCATATCATTATAAAACCATGGGCTGGGAATTGCAACACAAGGGGGGGGCTGATATAATAAAGAAAAATGACTGCAATTTGATTATATTATTTCAAATCCTCCGTATAAGTAATCGGCACACTTCCATGATATAAAAATTAGTGAATAATAGGGTAGAATTTGTCAATAAAAATCCAAGAAACAAGAACGGTAATATATAGCGGCCAGGAAATACCTGTGAAAAAGCGTCTCTAAAAGCCATCTACAAATTTCGTTGGAAATCTGTTTTATGTAATACAAATGCCTGCATTGTTGTTATCATAAAGCGCAAAAATCACCGAATAAAGCAGGATTTTGGCGCACAAGTATGCTCTTTATTAGCATTTCGCCGCACGTGCCCTGTCAAGGCCCGCCAGTCCGCAGACTGGCGGTGAAGTTTAGCCTTGACGGGGTGTGGGCGGTGAAATACCATTGACGGATTTCAAACCGAATTTCACTGACTTTCCATCCCGAAGTCAGTATGAAAACACCAAATGGATGTCTCTGCTATGCAGCAATCAATTTTTGCGTTAGATTAAGGTAACGTAATAGCTGTAAACGAAACGAGTTAGAACCCATTAAAACCCCTGTGATTTGAAAAGCGCCGCAATCTCTTCTGCGGATTCCTGCATCCCCCGCTGGAACCAAACCTCAATCCAGCCATAGAGGACGTAGGCAGCGTAAGCCCTGGAATACGCCTCTACTTGGGAATGTTCCGGCTTCGGGCCGAAAATCCAAACGACCACATCCTTCAACAGCCAAAGCAGTCCCCGGTCATTCAGCAGAGTGTAGAAATCCCGGTATTTTTCAAAATGGGCAAACAGAGTCCGAAGCTGCTCGCTCAATGGCCGCTCCGGGCTTTTCTCATATTCGTCCACCCACTCATGGAAAATTTTGTTTAGATACGCTTTCAAAATATCTGCCTTGTCCTCAAAATTGCGGTAAAAGGACGCCCGGCCCACCCCTGCTTCTTCTATTAATTCGCTGATGGAAATCTCTCCCAACGGCTTATCCCGCAACAGTTTCAGCATAGCGTTGGTAAGGTGTTCAATCACATAGGCATTGCGGCCCTCGTTGCTCATCGGTGATACATTTTGCGGATTTTGTCTCATTTTTATTGCTCCTCTTGACAGCGGTTCACCTGTTGATATAATTGTATTGCCAAAACAAATATATCATCAAGTGACAGTATAGCGGCTCTCGCCGTATATGTCAAGGAGGAGACTATGAAAAAGGTCATGACAACATTGTTGAAAGTGATTCTGATCGTCCTTGCCCTGGTAGTGCTTGCCATCATTGCATTTGTCATGCTTGCGGGCAAGAGGGAGGCCGAGTATTACAAGTACACGGAGACCGGCGGGGAGATTGAGAAAAGGTATGCGGCGTTCGGGGACAAAGAGGTATCTTACAAAGAGTTTGACGCCGGGGACGAAGTCATCGGAAAGTATGCGGTGTGGTATCCCGGCGAGTTGGAAAGCGGAAACGGTACTTATCCGGTGGTGATTTTCGCCAACGGGACGGGGAGTACCTCCGCCACCTATAAGCCCTTCATGGAGCATCTGTCCTCCTGGGGATTTATTGCGGTGGGGAATGATGACCAGAACACCCGTACCGGGGCATCGCTGGAGGCAACGATCCAATTTCTGATGCGAGAAAATGAAAACAGCGGCAGCGTTTTTTACCATAGGATCGACTTGGACAACATCGGGATCGGCGGTCATTCCCAGGGCGGACCGGCCGTGTTTAACATGGTTGGAACACAGGAGCATGGCTATATGGTGAGAGCTGTGTATGCGGCCAGCGCCACATCCTCTTATCATACGAAAGTCTTGGGGACAGATTGGGAATACGATGTCTCCACAATATCTGTCCCGGTCTTTATGACGGCGGGCAGCGGCTTTTGGGACGCTGGAAATGCCACCAGTAAAGACCAGGTTCCTGATGATACGAACGGACTTGCACAGGGGATTTGTCCGTTATGGAGCCTTGAGGAAAACTACGTTACACTGTCCAACGGTATTCAAAAGGTGTACGCCATCAAAACCGGTGTTGACCATGGGGATTCCTATAAGCAATTTGACGGCTATATGACCGCCTGGTTTATGTACCAGCTAAAGGGTGACACGGAAACCGGAAAAGCCTTTGCCACTGGGGGGGAGCTGGAAAACAACAGTCTGTATCAGGACGTGAAAACAAATATCACAAAATAGGAGGGCAACCATATGACACTCACACAAAAACGATTTATCATTCTGCTTATCGTTGTCGTTGCCGGGGCCGTTCTGGGCCGTCTGGCAGTGCGGGCCGTGATGAACCTGCTGCTGGGCGGGACACTGTTTGGAGGTAATTTCCTGTGAAAAAAGAAAAGCAAAAGGGGACGCATAAAGTGCTTTGGGGATTCATCTATGTGGGGGCCTTTCTCGCTACGTTTGCCGTTTCAGCGGTGGTTAAGCTGACCGCCGATCCAACAGGTGGAAAGTTCAAGGCTGAGTGGAACGATTCGGTGGGAACCGTCTATACCGACCTTACCTACGGCGAGAAACCCGCCAATAAGTTCGACCTGTATGTCCCCGCCGACAGTTCCAAGGACAGCTACGGTCTGGTGGTCTATCTTCACCCTGGCGGGTTCACTACGGGCGACAAGTCCGGCGATGCGGAGATGCTCCAAGGGCTTTGCTCCAAGGGTTATGTGGCGGCGGGCATCAATTACACCTTGTTCACTGAGGAAAACCCGGATGCCAACGTTTACACCCAATCTATGGAAATCAAAGAGAGTATGCCCTATGTGGTTGCTGAAGCGGAAAAGCTGGGCTATCACATCGGTGAAATGGCGGTGGGCGGCGGTTCGGCGGGCCACTGTCTGGCCATGCTGTATGCCTACCGGGATGCGGACACATCCCCTGTGCCGGTTCGGATGGTGTTCGGAGCGGTGGGGCCGTCCAGCTTCTATCCGGAGGACTGGACGAATTACGGGTTTGACAAAGATACCGCGGAAGCGAGAGAAGGGGCCGCTGGGCTGTTCAGCGTCATGTGCGGCGCGGCACTCACCCCGGATATGTTTGGGACTCCGGAGTATGACGAGGCGGTGAAGCCCGTCTCTGCCCTGCTGTGGGTAGATGAAAATACGGTGCCCTCTCTTATGGCCTACGGAGCTTACGACACCATGCAGCCCTACTTGGCCTCGGTGCGGTTGGACAAGGCCCTGACGGAGTATGGTGTGCCGCATGATTATATAGTGTGCGAACATTCTGGTCATGGTCTGCAAAACGATAATGAGCAGTATATTGAGTACATGAGGAAACTTGTTGAATATCTGGACACTTATTTGCCGGTATAATGTCAAAATCCGTCTCAATTTGAGACGCATTAGCGAATATGGCTGAACCCTGTTGTCTGTCTGAAACAAGCGGGCAACAGGGTAATTTTTTGCCTTTTTCGTTGAAATATGAGATAATAATGGTGTAGATGGCACCTTGAAAAAACCATAGAGAACTGGCCGCCATATATGCACCGCACGTTCAGAAAGTGAGGTCTATATGGCGGAGCAAATCATCCAAATTCCCGAAAACATTTCCAGGCGCGTGGTCTGCCTGTACCGCGTTTCCACCGTGGGACAGGTAGAAAAGGACGACATCCCAATGCAAAAGCAGTATTGCCGGGAGTTCGCCCAACGTCAGCCCGGATGGGAGATCATCAAGGAGTTTTCCGAGAAAGGCGTTAATTAGTCATTTAAAAGAAAATGGGCGCGCAGTTGTCCTCTTACCAAATGGCTCTTTAACAACTCAGAATTCCGCGGAACTCGATATAAGGAAAAAAATTCTTTATGAAGGGTTGGTAGAAGTCGTTATTACGCTTCCAGCAGGACTTTTTACAACACTAAAATTCCGTGTTGTATATGGGTTATAAATAAATCTTTTCTTCACAATCCATTTCTGCCGGATTCATTCTCCGCATTTGTTGATGTGTCAAAGGATGAGATTCGAAAATACGATATAAAATGTGGTGATATTCTTTTAAATAGGACTAGCGAAACAATTAAGCAACTAGCATGCTGCAGCGTCGCATCTACAGATTGCTGTGCAGTTTACGGCAACTATGTAAAAAGACTACGCCCCAAAAAAGAAGGTGTAGTGAATCCTCTTTATATGGCAGGCTATTTTAGCAGTGCGATATACCGTCGAGAAGTTGAAAGAGTTTCACCAGTTTATACAACACGTGCAAATATGAATGTTGAAAGACTTTCAGTAATATCTATTTATTATCCTAATCTTGAAATGCAAAACAAAATCGGAAGTACTCTATTTTACGTGTATCAATTTCAGAAAAGGAGTCAGGATAAAGAACTGAATGAATTATTGGACGAATTTATAAAGATGCTTATAGTTTTATAATATGCCTATCCTCAGGACTTTTTTGTTATAGGCATGGAATGTAAATTGCAAAAAAATACAGCCTGAGTCCACCGTGATTTAGTGAAGATGTATTTTATCCAACAAAAATCATATAGCCGCTGGAAAAGCGTTCTTCCATGTAGTAAAATAGGTTATGCGCCGGCATGTCTGCCGCCGCATTCGAATAAATAGCAGCACTCGGAAGTGTGCTCAGGTCATCAACCTTCGGCTGGTGACATAAAATCTCCAGGAGGAACAGCTATGAAACTAATGTTTGCATCCGATATACACGGCTCCGCCTTCAGCTGCCGCAAGATGAAGGAAATCTATGTCCGTGAGAAGGCAGAGCGCCTCATACTTTTAGGTGACCTGCTCTATCATGGTCCGCGCAACGATCTTCCCCGGGAATATAATCCCAAAGAAGTGATGTCATTACTCAACGGGATGAAGGAAGAGCTGCTCTGCGTGCGGGGCAACTGTGACGCCGAGGTGGATCAGATGGTACTGGATTTTCCGATCATGGCGGACTATATGACCATGTTTGTGGACGGTCATATGTTTTTCATCACCCACGGTCACATACACAACACGGAAAATATGCCCCCGCTAAAAGCCGGTGACCTGTTGATTCACGGTCATACCCATGTCCTGAAAGCAGAGGCCGTGGGACCTTTCACTTATCTTAATCCCGGTTCGGTATCCATCCCCAAGGAGGGGAATCCGCCCAGCTATATGGTTTATGAAAAGAAGGACGGATGCGCCGGAGAGTTTCTGATTAAAAGCATGGACGGGGAGATCCTTCAGAAACATATCGTAGAAAATTAATATTTGTGTAAGGATTTTTTTCATCTGCGGTGCTAGAATATAATCAGAAATATACAAAAAGTGCCATCAGGCAGTTACCGGCAAAGGAATGAGGCAGATGAAAAGAGAGTATATCAATGATTTTATAGAACTGGCCCGGGATACCATCCAGGGCGGGCAGGTTAAAGAAATGGACCGCTATATACAGCACAGTTCCATTACCTGCCTGCAGCACTGTGTCATCGTTGCATATTACAGTTTTTACTGGAACAGGAAATATCATTTAGGCTGTGACGAAGCATCGCTGGTGAGAGGCGCTCTGCTCCACGATTATTTTTTGTATGACTGGCATGACGGCGATAAATCCCACAGGCTCCACGGTTTCTATCATCCCGGCCGGGCTCTCGCCAACGCGCAGCGTGACTTTCACTTAAATGATATTGAACGCGATATCATAAAGAAGCACATGTGGCCTCTCACGCCGGCACTTCCGCGATTCCGGGAGGCGTGGCTCGTATGCGCGGTGGATACGGTTTCCTGCGTGATTGAAGTGGTGACCGTGATCCGGTTTCTGCGCGCTTTGCGTAAAAAATGGCTTTTTGGCCTGATGCGTGTGCCTAAAGGCTGCTAAAACTCCATGTAACCGGTGCCCCGATGCTTAAAGTGTTCGACAGAACTTTATGCGCCGGGGCGTTCTCTATTAAAAAAAGAAACCCGCCTGCACCGAGTGCGGCCGCACAGCATATTATATCTTCGCACGAGTGCGATCCTTACGGAGCTGATTTACCGCTGTTCTGATTATCATCGGGGGCATACGCCAGTACCGCGATGCTTCCCTCTTCATATATCACACACCGATATCCCTTCTGTTCATACACCTCCACCGCCTTTGCATCCGTACCTCGCAGATCCAGCGCCACATAATCCGTTTTGATACCGGCTGTTTCCTCATAAAGCTCCTCATGCATGTACAGATGGGGCGTAAGGAAACCGGACGCGGCTACCGAAGCCTCCTTCGGTATGCGCTCAAGCGCTTCTTCCATGACCCTATACTGCTGCCTGTGATCCATCCAGCGCCCCACATAGGAGAGACGGTCCGTATGGGCGAAGAGAAACATGAGGCAGGAAAACGTCAGACTGATTTTCAGCAGTTTTCCCCGCACATCCTCTTTGCACTGTGAGAGCCTGCGTATGAACAGATAAAAAAGCAGCGCCAGCACTCCAAAATTATACTGAAAATCGATACTGTGCTGATATTCGTAATCCGGCATCAGATTCATCAGGACAAACGGCCCCAGCAGCAGATACTCCGAAGGTTTTCTTCCCATAAACGGCAGGCAGGCAAGCGGAAGCGCCATTATGAGAAGATACCCGATCCTGTCCGCCTGCAGGCATTGTGCCAGCGTATAGCCGGGATTCATAAATACAGTTTTCAGTATGGAACCAAAATTCTGCCCTCCGGCCAGGAAATTCTGATAACGGCCGATCATCACGCCTTCCCCGAAGCGGTCAAGCAGTGTGACCGCCAGCAGAAAATAGATCACCGAAGCCGCGGCCATCAGTGCTCCCGGCTTTTTTTCCCTGCCCGAAGCCAGCAGATAGAGACCCGTAAATGCGGTATAGACCGCCGCATCCTCCTTAACAAGCAGCACCAGAACTGTAAAAAGCCCCATTTTGGCATACTGCTTCTTCTCCGCGGATAAGAGCAGGCAGAGCAGAAACGGCGCCAAGAAAAAATTCTCATGCATATCATAAAAGCATCCTCCCGCCAGCGCCGGATGGAGCACATAACAGAAACAGACTTCTGTACAGGCCTTCTTAGACAGCTGATTGTGCCTGCACAGGCCATACAGCGGCAGTATTCCCAATGCCAGCGCTGCAGCCTGCATCAGCTGGAGCGCAATCGGATGCGGAAACAGCAGATAAAACGGAAGCATCAGATAAAATACCGGTGAAATATGGACAGCAAAATGGGACAGCTGCCTGTTTCTTTCACAGGTCGTTATGGGGAGGCCTGTCGTTTTCATGCGCTCAAACATCTGCGAAAAGATCCCAAAGTCAAAGTTGGGGGAAGCGAAGGTCATATAGCGAAGAGCCGTAACACCTCCCACAAAGATAAAAAACAGCAGGCCCGCCGCATAGACCAGCCGTTTGTCGCCATAAAAATCCCCTGTCTTAAGCGCGGTGAGATAAGAAAACAAGCAAAAACCCTTATATCATCGCGTTTTAAGGACAGCGGGCAAACAGGTTACAAGTGAATAACCAAGCAAAAGGGACGTTATCGAAAGATAGCGTCCCTTTCTGCATACTACGCCGCAGCTTCAAAGAAGTTGTGGCGTTTTTTTATGCCCGCAGGAAAGGAGGCGCAGCCGGAATGTATTTCACAAAGGGCAAGCAGCGGGCATTTGAACTGCTCATGCAGCAGAAGCCGGGATTTGACCGCTATCAATCCGGTTGTGCCGGAGATGATGAAGATTGCGGCACTTGCCGTTTCTACCGCCCACAATGGAAATATGAGTTTTGCGTTTTCAAAAAGTGTCCCTATTGCCCCGGCAAAAGGACGCGGAAAACGCCCGCCAGCATGGACAAATAGACGGGCAAAAGCCCTTGTGCCATGCGGCTTTGCAGACGCGAAAACGGCAAAGGGCATATTGCAATACCAAAACCGCCGAAAACGGCTTTCTAATTGTCCACGCAGATCAAGAGAGGAAGTGAGGAAAAATGGCAGTTTTCAGAGTGGAGCGAAATACGGGATATACCGTTATGAGCAACCACCACTTGCGCAACAAGGAATTGTCCTTAAAGGCAAAGGGCTTGTTGTCGCAAATGCTGTCTTTGCCGGAGGATTGGGATTATACCCTTGCGGGCTTATCCCATATCAACCGGGAGAAGATCGACGCAATCCGCGAAGCGGTAAAGGAACTCGAAAAAGCCGGATATATCGTGCGCAGCCGGGAACGCGACGAAAAGGGACGCTTGCGGGGCGCGGATTACGTCATATACGAGCAGCCGCAGCCGCGAGAGCCGGAAGCAGCTACCAGCGGCGGACAGCCGCCTATATTGGATTTACCTACATTGGAAAATCCAACATTGGATAATCCAACGTTGGAAAAACCTACGCAGGAAAAACCTACGTTGGAAAATCCAACGCAATTAAATAAAGATATATCAAGTAAAGAACAATCAATTACTGATTTATCAAGTACCCATTCCTTTCCATTCCATTCCCTAAATCCCTTGCCCTTCGAACAGGGCAAAGCGGCTACGCCGTCGGAAAGGAAAAGAACGGAAGCGAAAAGCAATAGCGCAGTAGAGATTTACAGGGAGATTATCAAGGACAATATCGAATACGACCATCTCATTCAAAACTGCAAAATTGACAAAGACCGCTTGGACGAGATTGTTGACCTTATGCTGGAAACCGTCTGCACAGCGCGAAAGACAATCCGTATTGCCGGGGACGACTACCCCGCCGAATTAGTGAAATCAAAGTTTTTGAAGCTGAACAGCAGCCATATTGAGTTCGTTTTGGATTGCATGAGGGAGAACACAACCAAAGTGCGCAACATCAAGCAGTATCTAAAAGCGGTGCTGTTCAACGCGCCGAGTACCATTGACAGCTACTATACCGCCCTTGTCAATCACGACTTATACGGCGGCGAATGAGCATAGCCGCACTTTACCGGGAAAGGAGTTGATACCTTGCAGGAAGAAGTAACCCAAAAAACGATTGCCCTATACGTCAAAGTGGGAAAAGGCGCGGCGCGGCTTACCGAACAGGCGTTGCAGAAAGCAATCCAAAAGTTTTTGGAGCAGAAAAGCAAGCCCGCACATGGGAAACAGACCATGCGGCAGCTTATGAAGCAGAACGCGGGCGTTTCCAACATCGAGATCACCGACAGCAATATTAAAGCCTTTGAGAGTACGGCGAAGAAATACAACATAGATTTTTCGCTGAAAAAGGTTAAGGGTGAACAGACCCGTTACCTTGTGTTTTTCAAAGGCCGGGACGCAGACGTTATGACCGCAGCGTTTCAAGAGTTTTCTGCAAAGAAGCTGAACCGGGATAAAAAGCCCTCTATCCGCAAAGCCCTTGCCGCTGCAAAGGACAAGGCGAAGCAGCTTAACGCCGCCCGCGACAAGGTAAAGAAAATGGACAGGGGGCGCGAGATATGAAGCAGATAAACTACAAAAAGCTGATACTTCCGAATATCCCCTATGTGTTCTTTGTCTATCTCTTTGATAAAGTCGGACAGGCGGTGCGGCTTGCCCCCGGCGCGGATATATCCGCAAAGATACTGAATATCACAAAAGGATTTTCCGCAGCCTTTGAAAACGCCTTGCCGAGCATTTACCCTCTGGATTTGCTTGTCGGCATTGTCGGCGCGGTGGTTATCCGCTTGATTGTCTATGTCAAAGGGAAAAACGCGAAGAAATACCGCAAGGGCGCGGAGTACGGCTCTGCCCGATGGGGCAACGCCGAAGATATAAAGCCCTACATAGACCCGGAGTTTCAAAACAACATCATTTTGACGCAGACGGAACGGCTTACCATGAACAGCCGCCCGAAGCAGCCGAAGTACGCGAGAAATAAGAACGTCGTCGTGATCGGCGGCAGCGGCAGCGGAAAAACAAGGTTTTTCGTCAAGCCTAATTTAATGCAGCTTCATTCCTCTTACGTCTTGACAGACCCGAATGGTAATTTACAATAAGGATAAAGGGAGCGCGAACCCTCAAGAAAGGAGGTTACACCCCATGAAGAAACAGCCGGACAAGGGAAAAATCACAGCCCTGTACGAGCGTCTTTCCCATGACGATGAGCGAGCCGGGGAAAGCGTGTCGATAGAAAACCAAAAGCGTATTTTGGAGGACTACGCCCAAAAGAACGGCTTTACGAATATCCGGCACTTCACCGATGACGGAGTGCGGGGAACTACTTTCAAGCGTCCGGGGCTGGACGCTATGCTGGAAGAAATCCGGGCGGGAAATGTGGCTACGGTCATTATCAAAGACCAAAGCAGGATTGGCCGTGATGTTGTCGAAGTGGGGCTTTTGAAGCGCACCTTTGATGAGTACCATGTACGCTTTATTGCGGCGAATGACAACCTTGATACCGCTAACGGCTTTGATATAATGTCAATTTTCCGAGATGTGATAAACGAGTGGTATGTTGCCGACACCAGCCGGAAAATCAAGACCGTTTTCAAGTCGAGAATGGAAAAGGGCTTGCGCTGCTCCGGCAGCGTCAGCTATGGCTACCTTGCGTCCAAAGAGAACAAGGGCGAATGGGTAATCGACGAGGAAGCCGCAGCCGTTGTGCGCCGTATCTTCCATAGCGTTGTTGCCGGGGAGAGTATCGCCAGTATAGCAAGGGCACTCCGCGCCGAGAAAATCCCTATCCCGTCCGAGCATTGGAAGCGGATAGGCGCACCCGTCCGGGCGGCGAAGTACACAGACCCCTACGCATGGTCAACGACAACTATCAGCTATATCCTCAAACGCCCGGAGTACACAGGGCGCAAGGTTTTAGGGAAAACCGTCTGCGAGAACTACAAGACCAAAAGTACCCGCAAGACCGCGCCGGAGGAACAGTATATTTTTGACGGGGAAATTCCCGCCATTGTGGACGAGGAAACATGGAACACCGTCCAGCGGCTTATGGGGACAAAACGCCGCGCTCCCAAGCGGCAGAACACCCCAAACCGCCTGACCGGGCTTCTCTACTGCGCCGACTGCGGCGCGAAGCTGACCCACCGCAGCAGCCTTGTGCAAGGCAAGTATCTGGACGACGCTTTTGTGTGTTCCAGCTACCGCCAGCTTACCCGCGACTGTACCATGCACTATATCCCCACCGCGAAAATGGAAGCCGCCATTCTTGCTGCAATCCAGCGCGTGAGCTGGTATGTGCGGCACAATGAAGCGGAGTTTATCGAGCGTGTGCGGGAAGCGTCCGACCAGCACCAAGAGAACGCCGTCAAGGAGTACCGGCAGAAAGTGAGCAAGGCACAGCGGCGGTGTAAGGAGCTGGACGGCCTTGTAAAGAAGCTATACGAGGGCAACGCCACAGGCAAGATACCCGATAAGCACTTTACCCGTCTGCTTGCCGAATACGACGAGGAACAGACAGGGCTGGAAGCCGCTATCGCACAATGGCAGGAAGCAATCGAGAGCTGGAACGCCGACAGGCTGAAAACAGATAAGTTTATCGAGCTTGTGAGCCGCTACACCGACTTTTCCGAGCTGACAACGCCCATGCTCAACGAGTTTATCGAGAAAGTCGTTGTCCATGAGGGCGAGGGGCGCGGGAACAGCCGCCGCCAGAGGATAGATATTTACCTCAACTTCATCGGCGCGTTTGAAGTCCCCGCCCATATCGTTACCCCAATGGAAGCCGAGGAACAACGCCGCCAGCAGGAGGAACAGGCGGCAAAGGAAGCCCATTCACAGGAGCTTGCCAAAGCGCGGGAGGAAAAGCGCAAGGCAGAGAAGCGGGAGTTTACCGCGAGGAAGAAAGCGGGCTTGCTGACCCCGGAGGAACAGGCGGCAGACGAAGCGCGGTTAGCCCATAACCGGGTATGGCAAAAGGAATGGCGGGAGAAACGGAAAGCCGCCGAGCCGCCCAAGCCCCCGAAGCCGAAATCCTTAAAGGAGCTTGCCGCGCTGCAAAAGGCCGGAGCCGACCTCACGCCGGAGGAAGCAGAGCGCCTTGCCGCCCACAGGGAGAAGAAAAACCGCCAGCACAAGGCATGGTATGAGCGACAGAAAGCGGCACAGCCGCCCAAGCCCCGGACGCTCAAAGAGCTTGCCGCCGCACTGGACGCAGGCCAGCCACTCACGCCGGAGGAAACGGAACGCCTTGAAGCCAGCCGGAACCGCAAGAAGAACGCCTACCAAGAACTGAAAACCCAAGCGGAAACCGACCCCGCAGCAGCAGCCGAGCTTGCGAGGCGGCGGGCATATCATAGTGAAGCTACCAAGAAATCCCGCCAGAAGATGTACGAGGAAGCCGCAGCCGGAAATCCCGAAGCCCAAGCCCGGTATGAAAACTTCCTTGCTGCAAGGCGGGAGAACTACCACAAAAAGAAGCAGGACGAGAAAGGAGAACAAATCGCATGAGAAGATTGATTGACAATGGGAACCGCCCTATTACCCCGAAGCCCCATATCGGCCACTATGGGCGGCTGCGGAAAGCCTATCTGGAACAATACCGCCACCGCCTTTATACCGCCCTTGTAGCCAGCGAGAAGCTATACCCCCACCTTGCGGAAACAGACCGGGCGGCGCGGGATATGCTGGACTACCTCATGCCCCGCCTTGCCAGAGAAGCGGGAGCCACCGAAGCCCTCAAAGCCGCCGACCCGATGAAATGGGTAGGTTTGATGAACAACTGCAAGGCGAGAGCCGAGGAAATCGTAATGCATGAGCTAATCTATGTTTAACGGTCAAGAGCCGGAAAAAACAGAAATCTTGCGATAACAGCCGCCCCGACGAACCATTCCCCGTCCGGGCGGTTTTTATCGTCAAAAACGCTGTTTTCTCCAAGTCAAGAGCCGGAGAAAACACCCGAAAAATGCCCCTATTGCGTAACAAGGGCGCAGAAAGGAGAGTTTATGAGAACAGGGCTTACCAAGCAGGAAAAGACCACCGATATTTGGTTTGACGAGAAAGACCCCCTTATCCATATCCGCACCCACAACACCGCCTTGAAAAAGCGTCTGCTTGCATACAGCCGCCGTTATCCGGCGATCTGCCAGCAGACCGACGCAGACCCGGAAACGGGCTGCATGGAGTTTGATATTGAGAAAGGCCGCTTCTCTTTCCGTCTGACCGCCCCATACAGTGAGGAACGGCGGGAAGCAGCGCGGCAGTTTGCCAAGGAAAACAATGCCGCCAGCAGACTGAAATGAGGTGGATTTGTTCATAATCCTGTGCTATACTTCTCTTGAAAAAAGAACAACAAATCGAAATTTTGAGGAGGTTTACTATGATATATAAGTTTACGGAAGTATTAAACGATCTTGTTAATTATTTTATTCTTGGTGACATTTTACTACTGGAAAGTTGGAAAAGAGCCAATAATCTTTCAGACGATTTGGCAACGGAATTTACCACAAATGAAAGTGGGGATAGGGCTTTTAGTGAAGGTATTGTTATCCCCATGAATGGCATTGAAAACTATCCTTATACCGTATTGTTTAATCTCTCTGGTGATAAACCGGAGTTGTGCAAAGGGGAAAGCCGATTGCAGTTTAGAAGGAGTGGTTATTCCCTCAAAGTGGATAATAATATGCTTATGCTTTTTACATGGCACATATTAAAACAGTTTACTCCCGAAAAAGTGAAAACTCTAATTTCTTATTACAGACAGAATAAAAAGCCAATTGTCGAACTTGCAAATGGCTGGTATCATATCGAGATTTTGGGTGGAGAAACCTTGCAGGACGGGGACTATGAGCCTACATTTGAATTTGTGATACAACCAATAGAAAATGAAGAAAAAGCCGCAAATGCTGATATGAATTTAAGCTTTGAAATTATAAGTTCTGCTTATTAAAACTAAATATATTATCCACAAGGGCAGCCGAGAAAATCGACTGCCCTTTTTCCATGCCTACGGGCAGAAAGGAGCGACCAGCCATGACGAAACCGAGAGAGAAAACCCGCGAAGAATTGACCGCCGAGATTGAGGAAGGCAAGAAGAAAATCCGGCAGTTTGAAAACCGGGAGAAAATGTTGCGGCAGAAGTTATCCGTTGAGGAACGCAAGGCGAGAAACCACAGGCTTTGCAAGCGCGGCGGCTTCATGGAGAGCCTTGTGCCGGAGCTGATTGCCATGCCGGACGAGGAAGCGAAAGCCTTTTTACGGCTTGCCTTGACGAGCGAGCCAGCACAGGAGTTTTTGAAAAGACGAGCCGGGGACGGGAACGCGGAATAATCCCTTTGGAACAAAGGGCGCACTTATACACCCTTGCGGGCGTGTGCGCTCTGCCGAGGGCTTATCTCCGCACAGGGAACTTTCCCCGCGCTCCGATATGGCGGCTTTGCCGCAACAAGGGGCTGCACCCCTTGCGCCGCTTACGCGGCTATCCCTGCACACCCACAAAAACAGTACACCCGCTTGCGCGTCTGTACTATTTTTGCGGGTTTTATTATCCTATCCGGGAGGTGATACCCATAGCCATTTACCACTGTAACATCGGCATTGTGAGCCGAGGAAAAGGCAAGTCAGCCGTTGCCGCAGCCGCCTATCGAAGCGGCGAGAAAATCACAAACGAGTGGGACGGAATGACCCATGACTACACCCGCAAGCGCGGCGTTGTCCATACGGAAATCCTACTGCCGCCCCATGCCCCGCCCTCTTTCTCTGACCGCGCTACCCTATGGAACAGTGTGGAGCTTTACGAGAAAGCCGGGAACGCCCAGCTTGCCAGAGAGATTGACGCAGCACTCCCCATAGAATTATCCAGAGAGGAACAGATCCGGCTTGTCCGTGAATACTGTTCCTCTCAATTTGTTTCCAGAGGAATGTGCGTTGATTTTGCCATTCACGACACCGACAGCGGCAACCCCCATTGTCATATCATGCTTACCATGCGCCCCCTTGACGAGCGCGGCGCATGGGCGGCGAAATCCCAAAAGGAATATGACCTTGACGAAAACGGCGAGCGCATACGCTTACCAAGCGGCAGATACAAAACACACAAAGTTGACCTCACAGGCTGGAACGACAAGGGCAACGCGCTTTTGTGGCGCAAGGCATGGGCGGATATTTCAAACGCCTACCTTGAACGCGCCGGAAGCCTGGAGCGTATCGACCACCGCAGCAACGCCGAGCGCGGCATTGACGAGCTGCCCACCGTCCACATGGGCGTGGCGGCCTGTCAAATGGAGAAGAAAGGCATAGCCACTGAGAAAGGCGAGCTGAACCGGAATATCCAAAAGGCAAACCGCCTTATCCGGGAAATCCGGGCGCAGATTGGAAAGCTCAAAGAATGGATTGGCGAACTGTTCAAAGCGCGGGAAACCGCCCCGGAGCAGACCCCGCAATCCCCCGGCCTTGCAAATCTGCTGATGAAATATTTAAGCGTTCAGAGAGAAAAGAGCCGGAAGTATTCGCAGAGTTGGCAAAGGCAGCACGCCGCCGATGAATTGAAAACCATAGCGGCGGCGGTCAACTATCTTTCCGAGCATGGTATCTCTAATCTTGACGAGCTGGACGCTTCTCTTTCCTCTGTCAGCGATAAAGCCTATTCAATCCGGGAGGGAATGAAAACCGCCGAGCAGCGCATGAAAGAGCTGCAAAAACTCATGGAGTACGGCAGAAATTATCAAACCTACAAGCCCATACAGGACGAGTATCGGCAAATCCGCTGGAAAGGAAAACAGGAGAAGTTTGCGGAAGCCCGCCGCGCCGAGCTTACCCTATGGGACGCGGCAAACCGCTATCTCCATGCCCATTTGCCGGAGGGCGTGAAAACCCTGCCGATCTCCGCGTGGGAGAAAGAATATACCGCCCTCAAAGCACAGCGGGAAGCGGAATATGAAACGCTGAAAGATACCCGCGCCGAAGTTGCCGAGCTTCAAAAAATCCGCAAATGCGTGGATATTGCACTCCGCGCCGACCAACCGGCACAGACGCAGAGCCGCACCAAGCGGCAGGAACAGGAGCGATAAAGGAAAGGACGGGCAAGCTGTTCGGCTTGTCCGCCCTCTGTACTATTGGATGGATAAAAGGCGACTCATTTCTTTTTGAATTTTGTTACAATCTTATTTACCCATATATCTACAATTATATCACCTATGGTTGCAAGGAAATCAACTATTAAATCAATCATAAGATCACCTCTTAAATCCAACTTGCTAACCCCATTATATTTGAAATCTGTGAACAATTCAACCACAGAAAGAGAGGTATCAACCATGTATTACACCCAAGAACAGATAGACCGGGCGAACCAAGCCGACCTTGTTTCTTTCCTACAATCACAGGGCGAGCAGCTTACCCGCGCCGGAAATGAATACCGCTGGAAACGGCACGACAGCTTGACCGTCCGGGGAAACAAATGGTACAGGCACAGCCAGAGCAAGGGCGGCGGCCCCGTCGATTTTGTCATGGAGTTTTTCGGCAAGAGCTTCACCGAAGCCGTGGAACTTCTCACAGGAGAAAAGGGAGCCGTACCGCCGCCGGACAGACCTTGCCCCGCGTCCCTATCCGACTTCCGGCTACCGCCCCCAAACACCGACAATCGAACAGCGAGGAACTACCTCACAGCCGCCCGCCGCATTGATGAAGATGTGACGGGCATTTTCTTTGCCCGCGGCGATATTTACGAGGACGCAGCCCACCACAACGCCGTATTTGTGGGGCGGGACGAGGACGGAATACCGCGTTACGCCCACAGCAAGGGGACGGCGGGAAACTTCCGGCTTGATGTGAAAGGCAGCGACAAAGCCTTTAATTTCTGCTACCGGGGCGAGGGCGACAGGCTTTTTGTCTTTGAAGCCCCCGTTGACCTGCTCTCTTTCCTCTGCCTGTTCAAAAAGGCATGGCAGAAGCAGAGCTATTTGTCATTGGGCGGCGTGGGAGAAAAAGCCCTGTTGCGTTTCCTCTCTGACCGCCCAAACATCAAGACCGTTTACCTCTGCCTTGACAGCGACCAAGTGGGAAACGACGCTTGCAGCCGCCTTGCGGAGCTTGTACCGGAGGGCTTGACCGTCCACCGCCTTGTGCCGCTGTTTAAGGACTGGAACGAGGTATTGCAGCACCGGGCAGAAATCACAGACGGGAAGTATATCCGGGAAGCTGTTTACGGCTTGAAAGAGCCGCCGCAAGAAGAAACCGTCGAGATTATCCGCATGAGCGAGGTTGACACACAAGCTGTTGAATGGCTATGGGAGCCGTATATCCCCTTTGGGAAAGTAACCATTGTGCAGGGCAATCCCGGCGAGGGCAAGACCACCTTTGCCCTACGCCTTGCCGCCGCCTGCACCACCGGGGGAACGCTGCCGGGCATGAAGCCCCTGCCGCCGTTTCAAGTGATTTACCAGACCGCCGAGGACGGGCTGGGTGATACCGTCAAGCCCCGCTTGATAGAAGCCGAAGCAGACCTTGCCCGCGTTCTTGTCATTGACGAAGCCAAGCAGGAGCTTACCCTTTCCGACGAGCGCATAGAAAAGGCAATCACACAGAACGGGGCGCGGCTGATAATCCTTGACCCCATACAGGCGTACATGGGCGAGAAAACCGACATGAACCGGGCAAACGAAGTGCGCCCCATGTTTCGCCGCCTTGCCGATGTTGCCGAGCGCACCGGCTGCGCTGTTATCCTTATCGGACACCTCAACAAAGCCGCCGGAGGACAGAGCGCCTACCGGGGCTTAGGTTCTATCGACTTTCGAGCCGCCGCCCGTAGCGTCCTGCTGATCGGGCGCGTGAAGCGGGAGCCGAATGTGCGGGTAATCGTCCATGACAAATCTTCCCTTGCGCCGGAGGGCAAGCCCATAGCCTTTTGCCTTGACCCGGAAACAGGCTTTTCATGGATAGGCGAATATGACATTACCGCCGACGAGCTGCTATCCGGCGCGGGCGGGAACACCGCCACCAAGACCGAACAGGCGGAACGGCTGATACTTGACCTGCTTGCAGACGGGAAAGAGCTTGCCAGCGAGGACATTGTAAAAGCCGCAGCCGAAGCCGGAATATCCGAGAGAACAGTTAAAAATGCCCGCCGCAATCTTGATACCCGGATAGAAGTCATACGCCGGGGAAATCAATGGTACTACCGCAGGAACGAAGCCAAGAGTGCAAAGTAAGAATGCAATCCGTAGATACCTTTGCATTGTTGCACCCTTGCACCCTTACCCGATATGACCGCCTCATGTGCCGACCACATGGGGCTTTATCTTTGAAAGGAGAGCCTATGAACAATGAAACCAGCAAGACCAGCACCCCTGCAACCGCTTCCCCTCTGACCGCCAAACCCGACCTTGTGAAGAACATCGGCGGCACGACCTTTGACATTCATATCCATTTCAGCGAAACCAGCCGGGAAACCTTTACGGACAAGGTTGTGCGCCTTATCAAGAACGACAGCGGCGATGAAACCGCTTAAAAGCAAGATACTTTTTTCTTGTTCCTTATTGACAAAACCCGAAAGGTACGGTTTTGATTGAGTGCGGGAAGCTGCTGCAACGGGCAGGCTACCGCATTAAGGTATTGAATACGATTAACTTCAAAAAATCCATGCACTACAACCCCTTTGTGTATATCCGCAGCGAGAAAGATATTTTGAAGCTGGTAAATACGTTGATAGCGAATACCAAAGGTGAGGGCGAAAAAAGCGCAGAGGATTTTTGGGTAAAGGCAGAACGGCTTTTGTATTGCGCGTTGGTGGGCTACATCTGGTACGAAGCCCCCGCAGCGGAAAAGAACTTTATTACCCTGTTGGAACTTATCAACGCCAGCGAAGCCCGCGAGGACGACGAGGAATATCAAAGCCCCGTCGATCTGCTGTTTGCCGACTTGGAGGAACGCGACCCCGACCATTTCGCGGTGAAGCAGTACCGAAAGTACAAATTAGCGGCGGGCAAGACAGCAAAATCAATCCTTATTTCTTGCGGTGCGCGGCTTGCCCCTTTCGATATAAAGGAACTCCGCGATCTCATGTCCTACGACGAATTAGAACTTGATACGTTAGGCGACAGAAAGACCGCGCTTTTTCTCATAATGAGCGATACGGACAGCACGTTTAATTTTGTTATCGCTATGCTGCAATCGCAGCTTTTCAATTTGCTTTGCGACAAGGCCGACGATGAATACGGCGGCAAACTGCCCGTCCATGTGCGGTGCTTGTTAGACGAGTTTGCAAACATCGGGCAAATCCCGCAGTTTGAAAAATTGATTGCCACAATCCGCAGCCGGGAAATATCGGCTTCTATCATTCTGCAATCGCAGAGCCAGCTAAAAGCCATTTACAAGGACGCGGCAGAAATCATACTTGACAATGCCGACAGCACCTTGTTTTTGGGAGGGCGCGGGAAAAATGCAAAGGATATTTCGGAAAACTTGGGACGGGAAACAATCGACAGTTTCAACACTTCCGAAAATCGCGGCACGCAGGTTTCTCATGGCCTCAATTATCAAAAATTGGGAAAGGATATGACATACTTGTTTGTGAAGAGTTCAGTTGCCTTGAATTTCACACGGACAGGGACACGATCAACTGGATTCTGAAAATTGAATACAGGAGGTCGTCACATGGAAAAACTACCCAAAAGAATCACGGAGAACGGCATAGATTATGTTCTCGCCGGTGACTACTATATCCCCGCTTTACGGCTGACGGAGGAATCCCGCCCTATCGGGCGCTGGGGACGGCTGCACAAAGCCTATCTGGAAGAAGCCCGCCCCGCCCTCTATTTAAGCCTTTTGCTTTCGGGAAATCTTTGGACGTATCTTGCTGACCTGAACGAACAGGCGCAGGAACGCTTGGAGCTAATTATCATACAGATGAAAGCTGCGGAGGGCGTGACGGAAGCATTAAAAGCCAGTGACCAGCTTGCATGGGTGCAGCACATGAACAGCATACGGAACCGGGCGGAGGAAATTATCTTATCGGAACTTGTGTACGGAAAGGAGCCGCTATGAAATACCGCATTGAGCGCATGGAAGGTCAGCATTGCCACTTTGTAAACGGCAGGACGGAGCTTCTCGCCTACTTGGAGCAGGCGCCGGCGGGGACGGTTACGGACATCCGCAAGGTTTACCAAAACGGCGTCACCGATTCCGTGATGGAAATATATCTGCCATATATCAGGGGCAGGAAATCCTTTTAACCATAAAATAAAAAATCTTCACATTGAAAGCCATTCACCGGTCAATCCGGCGGGTGGCTTTTTTATCGCCGCTTCCTGCCGCCGTTCCATGTGGGCGGGATAGGGCTGCCCTTCCCCCGCATACTCTGGAACTTCCTTGCGTGTTTGGATTTCCCCAGAATCCCTAAAAAAGAGGTAAATTCCTCAGAGGTTATCTTATCATAAGGGATTTCCATCTGGTCGCAGAATACCTGAATAAAGGCTTCTTCTCCGCTGGTTCCTGTCTGGATAAGCTGTGCAAACTTCCTCTGTATCTCCGCTACCGTGGGCTGCCGTTCATCGGCGGTTGTGGTGTCGCTTGTGTGCGCCGTCTGGATGTCCTTTACAATCCGGTCAAGGTCTTTGTGGACGATGTGGTTGAAATAATCGTCACTGTCCACCTGTGCCACTTCAAGGGTACGCATATAAAGGTCATCCTCCCCCGGCGCATAGGTTTCCATGACCGTCTGGCGGGCTGCTTCTAAGTCCATGTTGAGCTGGTTGACACGCATACCGGCGATGCGGTCAACGATGATAGTAATGTCTGTCAGGAGCCGTGGAAAATCCTCATGGGTGGCAATCTCGCAGAGCAGCCGGTTGTTGATTCTTCCGCTTTTTAAAAGCTCTATCATGCTGTCGTTTAAGTGCAGCGACTGGACTTCTATGTTCGGGATCTCCTTGTTTTCCGTCAGCCCCATCAGGTAATCGGCAGACACGCCGTAAAAATCAGCCAGCGTTGCAATGGCAAACGGGCTGATGTCCTTATAACCGTCTCCCTCGTATTTTGCAAGGGCAGACCGGGACAGTCCGGTTTCATTTGCAAGCTGCTCTAAGGTCAGGTGCTTGTCTACCACCCTTAAATCCTTTAGCCGTTCCGGTATGGATAGCTTCACATACATAAAAATCAATCCCCTTTCTTCTTTAAAATCCGCTGATACAAGGATTATACCACGATTTCCATAAGCGTGGAAATATCCGGTTTCTGCGGATTTTTCCATCGTCTTGGACATACGGGGAAAGCCGCTTTTTTTCGATAAGATGGAGAGGTCAGAAGGAACATTGAAAACAGAATGACCGGCTGCAAGCGGATATGGCTCTGGGGGAAGTGCCGCCATGACAGGAGCGCACCAACAGGGACGATACGCCGGGAGAGAACCTCCGGGCAGGAACGGCTTGCAGGAAAACGGCAAATGAAACTGGTTGACACAAAAGGGAATCCGGGAGACGGATGCCCTTTCACACCGGGGCAAAAGCCCCAGAAAGAATGAGGTGCAGAATGAAATTAAATATCAAAGAAAAGAAGGCGTTGTATGTGTTTGGCTGCCCCAGCCATAAAAACACGGTGACACGGTTTAAGCTGCTGGTTTCACTGACGGTTGACCCGGAAGCGAAGCACTGGCTTTTGGGGCTTACACGCAAAATTGAGCAGGAAGCCGGTGAAGAATGGTTCCCCGATTTTTACCGCCACCTCCGCATGGAAATGGACGGTTACTTCCGCTGCAAACGCTGCCTGCGGGTCGTGGAAGCCAGCACTGATTATGAGGAGGGAATGTATGAGGAAGCCGTCTAAGTATGAGAAGGAAACGATTGTGAATTTCAACGAAGCCGAACAGGAAGCCACCATTTATACATTCAATGCGGATTTAAAGCGGCGGCTGGCGGAGTTCTCCCAAAAATATCCGCTCCTGTGCCGCATGGAAAGAGCCACGCCGGAAGGAAGCGTGACCTATGTTCTGGATAAATCCCGTCTGTCCATCCGGCTGGTGCCGCCATACAGTGAAGAACGGCGGGCGGCGGCAAGGGCTTATGCAAAGGAACATGGCTTCCAGCCCGTAACAGTAGGAAAGAAAACAGCATGATTTGGGAGCGTTTTCGGTCAAAACAGCGGGTGTGGAACCGGCGTTTTTCCTGCGGGATGATTAGCCGGTATCAGACATCAGGAAAGCCCCGGACGGCGAAAATGCCCGTTCCGGGGGCATTTTCCGGGCTGTCATGCGGCGGCGGGTTAAGGGCGGCAAGCCCTTATCGGGTCAAGGGCGAAGCGCCTTGGCAGGTTGAGGGCGGCAGCCCCATCGGGTCAAGGGCGAAGCGCCTTGGCGGGTTGAGGGCGGCAAGCCCCATCGGGTCAAGGGTGAAACGCCTTGCCCAGCTAGAGTTGATGCTTGCGTCAACTCGTACTGGGTATTACCTGACGCAAAATCACTCAGGTTCGGCAGCTTCGCAGCCCTCCCCCTCACGGGGGAAATCTTCAAACAGGAAGGAGGATGCAAACTTGAAACTGACACGGCACAATGGGCGTTCCGGCAAGAACGGCACTTATAATCCCCGCCACAATGACCGGCGCTTCGATGTGGGAAACAGCGAGCATATTGATTCGGAACGGGCAAAGAAAAATATCTATTGGGACTGTTACCGGGGCTACACGACAGCCGGGAGCCGGGAGGATTCCTCCCAGCCGGATTGCAGCTTTGAACAGGTTGAGCGGATGTATTACACGGAGCATTATTCCGATTTTGTGGATGCCCAGAACGCAAGGAATGAAAAGACCCGGCACACGGAGCGCAACCGCACTGTGGGCGATTTGTTAAAGAACAGCAAGACCTGCCCGGAGGAAACCATCTACCAGATTGGGACGGTGGAGGAATCCGTCCCGCCAGAGGTGTTATTTCAGATTGTAAATGAATTTTACGGGGAGTTTGAGCGGCGTTTCGGCGCTCATGTCCATCTCCTCAACTGGGCGCTTCATCTGGATGAGGGTACGCCCCATATCCACGAACGCCATGTATTCGACTGCCAGAACCGGTACGGCGAATTATGTCCCCAGCAGGAAAAGGCGCTGGAGGAACTGGGGATTCCCCTGCCTGACCCGGATAAGCCAAAAGGCAAGCATAACAACCGCAAGCAGACCTTTGATTCCGTCTGCCGCACCATGCTCTTTGACATCAGCAGGCGGCATGGCGTCCATCTGGAGCAGGAGCCGTCCTATGGGGGACGGGAGTATCTGGAAAAGCAGGACTATATCCTGATGAAGCAGAAGGAAAAGCTGGCGGCGCAGGAGCAGAAGCTGGAAGAACTGACATTGAAAATTGAGGATGTGGAGACGCTTCTGGACGATGTTTCCGATGCCGCCTATGACAAGGCGGTGGAGGTCGTGGCGGATGCCGTCCGGCTGGAAACCCATAAGGAGGACATCCGGCTGGTGGAGGAATCGAAAAAGTGGGTTCTTTCCCCGGAACGGAAAGCCCCGCAAAAAGAGCGGGAATACGCCGCTGCCCGTCTGGATGGGGTGATTGGGAAAATAAAAAATACGATGCAGACCGCCTTTGCCAAAATCCAAAAAGCGCTTATGCAGCCGGAAACCAAACGGGCAGGCAAGGAAAGAATCAAGGAAAAAGCAAGGGAATCCATCCGGGAGCAGCTAAAAAAAGCGCAGGAGGAAATGGAAAGACGGGAAGATATGCGCCGCAGACCGGAACGGAAAAAGCCGGATATGGAACGGTAGGAGATTTTCCCCTTATGGAGATTGGAAGGAGGATTGCGTTTGGATGTATTTGAAGCGGTAAAGCAGGCTGTCACCACAAGGCAGGCTGCGGAGCATTATGGAATCCATGTAGGAAGGAACGGCATGGCGTGCTGCCCCTTCCACAAAGATAAAACGCCCAGCCTGAAAGCGGACAGACGCTTCCACTGCTTCGGCTGTCAGGCAGACGGCGATGTGATTGATTTTGCGGCAAGGCTCTTTGACCTGTCCGGCGTGGAAGCGGCAAAACGGCTGGCTGCGGATTTTGGAATCCCCTATGACAACCGGGGCAGACCTTCGCCAAAGCCTGTAAAACGGAGCATACCGGCGGAGCTTCGCTTCTTGCAGGCGGAGCAGAAATGCTTCCGGGTGCTTAGCGATTATTACCATCTGCTGGGGAGATGGAGAACGGAACACGCCCCCAAATCGCCGGGGGACGCATGGCACCCGCTGTTTGTAGAAGCCTTGCAGAAACAGGAGTATATAGGGTATCTGCTGGACACGCTGCTTACCGGCGGGGCGGAGGAAAAAGCCGATATTATCATCGGGCATGGGAAGGAGGTGGAACTGATTGGAAAAAGAATATCAGAGCTTACCGGCAGCCACAAGGAATGCACTGCAAGCCGCAGCCGACAGCCTTGTCGGTGACAAAACGGTATCCGAAGTCCGGGATATGCTGGAAGTGACCCAGAAGGGGCAGACTGCAAACACGCCGGGGAACTACCGGACAGTGTTCCTCCATGACCCGCTCTTAAAAGGGGCGTTCAGCAACAACTTACTGACCGATCAGGTGGATATTGTGAAGCCCCTCGGCTGGTATCGGGACGGGAACCGGCTGACGGATGTGGACATCCAGTATCTGGTTTTGTATCTGGAAGAACACTATGGACTGACATCGGAAAAGCGGATTGAAGGGGCAATCAAGGTCGCCGCCAATGAATACCGCTACCATCCCATCCGGGATTATTTAAACAGCCTTTCATGGGACGGGACAGAGCGGGTGCGCTTCGCTTTACACCGGTTCCTCGGCGCAGAGATAAGCGATTATAACTATGAGGTTCTCCTGCTGTTCATGCTGGGAGCTATCACACGGGTATTCAAGCCCGGCACAAAGTTTGAGGTCATGCTCTGTCTGGTGGGCGGTCAGGGAGCCGGAAAATCCACCTTTTTCCGGTTCCTTGCCGTCCGGGACGAGTGGTTCTCCGATGATTTACGCAGGCTCGATGATGATAATATCTACCGCAAGCTGCAAGGACACTGGATTATTGAAATGTCAGAAATGATTGCTACCGCAAACGCAAAGAGCATTGAGGACATCAAGGCTTTTTTAAGCCGCCAGAAGGAAACCTATAAGGCTCCTTATGAAGTCCATCCGAAAGACCATAAGCGCCAGTGCGTCTTTGCCGGTACTTCCAACACGCCGGATTTCCTGCCCCTTGACCGTACCGGCAACCGCCGGTTTCTGCCTGTTCTGGTGCAGGCGGAAACAGCAGAGGTTCACATTTTGGAGGATGAACCGGCTTCGAGGGCTTATGTCAGCCAGATGTGGGCGGAGGTCATGGAGGTGTACCGGCGGGGAGAAGGGAAGCTGAAACTAAGCGCAGGCATGGAACGGTATCTGAAAGAACATCAGAAATTATTCATGCCGGAGGACACGTTTGCCGCCCGGATTTTAAACTTCCTTGACGGATATGGAGGAAAGATGGTCTGCTCCCTGCAAATCTACTATGAAGGGCTGGGGCATCCGTCCTATGAGGAACCGAAACAGTATGAAATCCGGGACATCAATTCCGTGATGAAGAATTATGCGGCAGGCTGGAAAGCTTTTGAAAATCCCAGACATTTTCCTGCCCCTTACCACCGGCAGAAAGGATGGGAACGGGCAGCGCCTGACAACGGAGGTCAGGAAAAATCCGGTTTCCAGTTTTTACCGGAACAGGAAGCCGTCCAGCTTGGGCTGCCGGAGGAATGGCTGCAAGGGGAAAAGGCGTAGCCGGTTGTCAGCCGGTTGCCGCCCCCGTTGTCAGCCCCGTTGTCAGGGGGAGAGCCTGCAAACGGCTTATTTTAAGGATTTTTCCCTGCTGACAACGAAAGCAACGAAAAAATCAGAAAAAAAGAAATCAGGAAAGGAAACGGTATGCCGGGGATTGTGTACGGGGTTTTTAAACGCCCGTTGTCAGACTTCGTTGTCAGGCTCCCACCCAACCGGCAGACCGCACGCAGCACCCGGACGGCAACGCTCCGGGTTATTTTATGGAGGTAAATGCCTATGGCAGAAACAAAGCAGAGCAGCTATCCGGCAAAGGCGCCGGAACCGGAACGGAAGCGCAGGGGCGTCCGGTTCATCGTCTCCCGTGAGTTTGCAGGCAGCCAAACCATGCAGCAAGCCTTTGAGCAGCTTATTGAGCGGCAGACCTGTGAACGGTTTGAGGAATGGATGGGGCAAAAAGCCAGTTAAAAGGCTAAAATCCGGCGAAAAACAGTTGAAAGGACGGCGGGGGCATGGTACTATAATAGTATCGTGTCCCTGTTCGTAGAAGGAGAACACTATGAACAGGAATAAAAAAATAGTCAAAAAAGTAACCGCCCTCTATTGCAGGATTTCCCTTGACGATGGCAACGCAAACGAGAGCATGAGCATTTCCAACCAAAAGCTCCTGCTCAAAGATTATGCTGAAAAGAACGGTCTGCTCCCCTATGAATACTATGTGGACGATGGCTACACGGGGCGTAATTTCAACCGCCCTTCGTTTAAACGCATGATTGCCGACATCGAAGCCGGGAAGGTTGGCTGCGTCATTACCAAAGACCTTTCAAGGCTTGGCAGAAACTATATTGAAGCGGGCGGCTATATCGAAGTCTTTTTCCCAAAACACAATGTAAGATATATTGCCGTCACGGACGGCGTGGACAGCCTGACCCGTCAGGAAATGGACATCACGCCCTTTAAAAATATCCTGAATGATATGTATAGCCGGGATATTTCCAAAAAGGTGCTGGCTGGACGCATGACCCGCTCCCGTCAGGGAAAGTTTTGCGGAGGTCAGCCGCCCCTCGGTCTGATGCGTGATCCGGCTGACCGGGGGCATCTGGTGCTTGACCCTCAGACCGCCCCCACAATCCGAAAGATATATGACCTTGCTTTAAACGGCTGGGGCTGTATGCGGATTGCAAAGCAGCTCATGGAGGAAAAAATCCCTATCACACGGGTAAAAAGCAATACGGCTTGTGATGTCAATTATTATTCGTGGGGGAGCGCAAGAATCAGCCATATCCTGCGGAATCCTTTTTATAAGGGCGCACATCTGGTTTGCCGGACACACCAAAAAGGAATCCGCTCCGGCACTGTGGACACCATCCCCCGCAAGGATTGGGAGGTCATAGAGGACTGCCATGAAGCCATTGTAAGCCCGGAAGATTGGGAGAAGGTACAGGAACTGATTGACCGCCGCCCTCCTATCATGCAGGGGAACGCCTGCCCCTTTTACAACCTGTTCCACGGTATGGTTTACTGCGCTACCTGCGGCAAATCCATGCAGGCACGCTATGAAAAGGTCGGAAGGACAGGGAAGAACCGGTTTACCGGTAAGGAACGGGAACCGATTGACAAGGCGTATTATATCTGCCAGACCTATAACCGGCTGGGGAAGGATGCCTGCACCAGCCACAAGATAGAAGCAAGGGACTTGTATAACCTTGTGTTGAAGGATATTCAGGAATTGGCGGAAATGGCGCTGAAGGATGCAGACGCTTTCTACCGGCGGCTGTGCAGCCGCATGGAACGGAGGTATTTGTCGGACGCTTCCGAAATGGAGAAGGAACGGGAACGGCTGGAAAAGCGGAATCAGGAGATTGACGAAATGTTTTTAAATCTCTACACCGACAAGGCAAAAGGAATCCTGTCAGAACAGCGTTTTTTAAAGCTGACGGCGGCGATGGAAAAGGAGCAGGAGGAAAACCAGAGCCGCATAAAGGATTTATCCCTTCTCCTGCACCGTTCCAACGAACAGGAAAACGATGTACGAAGCTTTATCCGGGAAATCCGCCGGTACGCAGCGATTCAGGAACTGGATGAAACTGTCCTGAACCGCCTTATCAGCCGGATTCTGGTAGGCGAGATAAACAAGGTTGATGGCGAAAAGGTTCAGGAAGTCAAAATCATCTATAACTTTGTCGGGGAAATACCGGCGGCGCAATAATGACAGCAGCCCTTCTTCCATTCCGGGAGAAGGGTCTTTTTTTCGGGCATGGAAAAAGCCGGGGCTTTTATTCTCCGGCTTCCGGGATAAATTCCAGATGTTCCAACGCATAGCGCAGAGCCATGCACATAAGTTCATTGCGGGAGCGGTCGCTTTTAGCTGACAGTTTATCAAATTCCTCCTGCAATTCCCTGTCTATCCGAAGCGTCATCACTACGGATTTATCTTCCTTTCTGTCCGGCTTCTTCTGCCTTACCACAAACTTATCCGCCATGTTACACCTCCGTATTACAAATATGCAATCATTATAGACGATTTTTCTTGACTTTTATATATCACATGATAGAATACAAATATGTAATACAAAACTATAATACAAAACAAGGAGGATGGACAAATGAAAAGTGTACTGGAACAGCTTTATGACGGGGAAATCTACCCAGCCGAACAGGTCAATGTCAGGACGGAAGGATACCAGAAAATGCGCCGGGAGCATTACAGCCACTATGAGGATTTCATCGAACAGCTAAAAGCATTTAACCCGCCGCTTAGCGAACGCTTTATAGAGATTATGGACGAGCAGCTTGACGCACTCCCGCTTGAGACAGCAGAAACCTTTATTTTCGGTTTCCGGCTTGGGGCAAAGATTATATTGGAAGTGCTTGAGGACAGGTAAAAGAAATGAGGAAGGCAGCCGTGGGCGGGAAGCGGCTGCCTTTCCTGTCTGTAATAAAAAATATTTCAAAGCCGGGAGTAATGGATTCTTTATTCCGGTATAAATAATTCTTCCACTGTAACGTGTAATTCCCTTGCAAGATTCAATGTTACGATTTTTTTATAATCTCTTCCCGGATTGTTTTTAATTATCCAGAATCATTTTTTCATCAATCTTAGAAAAAATAAAAGGAATACTGTATTTATATTGTTTGCCGTTATCATAATCAGATAATGTCAGGGTAATTGTATCTTCTCTTATTTTTTCATCTTTAGGAACTGTATAAGTAAAAGACATAGCGGATAAATCGGATATTGTTCCATTTGCCGCAGAAACAGTATAATCCCAATTTTCTATGTCCGCAGTAATAATTACAGTTGTTTCTTTTTCTTTTCCCATTTCTAAAGTGGGTTTATCGATTTGCACTTTAAATGGCGAAGATGCCAATGTATCTTCAGTTATTTCAACAGTCTCGCTATTGTTTATGTTTTCTGTAGTTACTTTTGGTTCTTGAATAGATTCAGTGTTTTCTCCATTCGCGTTTGTATCTAAAGTATTTTGGGAACACGCACAAAAAAACAAGGAGCATAATGTCAATATTGCCACCGCTTTATTTACTTTCATATTCGTCCTCCTGAAATCAAATGTTTTTCAATCCTACAAAGATTTTACTTTATTGGAGCATATCTGGTTGTTGAAATAAGTTTAACATATCTATGAACAATCTACAACGTATTTCCTCTTACATGCGAAAAAACCGAATTTACCACTTGACAAGATAGCAAAGAGTTGATGACACAGGACGAAATCGCAGTTATGGACGGAGGAAAATGTATTTTGCAGTTGCGCGGCGTGCGCCCATTTTTCAGCGACAAATACGATATAACGCAGCACCCGAACTACAAGTACCTTTCCGACTTCGACAAGAAAAACGCTTTTGACGTTGAACGGTATATGTCCACCCGTCCGGCAATCGTAAAGCCCGACGAACCTTTTGACATATACGAAATAGATTTGTCCGACGAGGACGCAGCCGCCGAAACGTAACGGCGGCATTTTTATTTCCCACAACATTTTTTGAGCCGTTTTAGCGGCAGAAAGCGAGGTTTATATGGATTTTTTCAACAGCGCAGTTGACGTATTGCAGACTTTGGTAATCGCGCTTGGCGCAGGACTTGGCATTTGGGGCGGCATTAACCTCATGGAGGGGTACGGCAACGATAACCCCGGCGCGAAATCGCAGGGCATGAAACAGCTTATGGCGGGCGGCGGCGTCGCCTTGATTGGCCTTACCCTTGTCCCGCTGCTCTCCGGCCTGTTTGGATAATGCCACAACCTAATACTACCCGCCGCGCCCTCTCGGAAACGGGAGGGCGCGGGAAAGGAGGGATTAGCTTTTGATATGGCAGATGATTGAAGATTGGTTCCGGGGCATTTTGACAGACGGAATACTCTCTAATCTCTCCGGGCTGTTCGACAGCGTAAATACAGAGGTTGGAGAAATCGTAACGCAAGTCGGCACAACCCCCGCCGGGTGGAACGCGGGTATATTCAATATGATACGCAGCCTTTCGGAAAACGTCATTGTGCCGATTGCGGGCGTTATCATTACCTTTGTCATGTGCTACGAACTAATCCAGCTTGTAATTGAGAAAAACAATCTGCACGATCTCGACACTTGGATATTTTTCAAATGGATTTTCAAAACCTTTGTTGCGGTGCTGCTGGTAACAAATACTTGGAACATCGTCATGGGTGTTTTCGACGTTACGCAGAGCGTCGTCAACGACAGCGCGGGCGTTATCCTATCCGACACAAGCATAGATATTGCAACCGTTATCACCGACATAGAAGCAAAGCTGGACGCTATGAGCGTCGGCGGGCTTTTGGGGCTATGGTTTCAATCCCTCTTTGTGGGGCTTACCATGAAAGCCCTCTCTATCTGCATTATGCTTGTGGTGTACGGTCGCATGATTGAAATATACCTTGTAACGAGTATTGCCCCTATCCCCGTTGCGACAATGGTAAATCACGAATGGGGCGGCATGGGACAGAATTATTTGAAATCCTTGCTTGCCCTCGGTTTCCAAGCGTTTTTAATTCTTGTGTGCGTCGGCATTTACGCGGTATTGATACAGACAATCGCAGCAACCGACGACATATCCGGCGCGATCTGGTCTTGCATGGGCTATACCGTCCTCTTGTGTTTTACGCTTTTCAAGACGGGAAGCCTTGCAAAATCCGTATTCAGCGCGCATTAAAGGAGGTGGACTATGGCGTATGTAACCGTCCCAAAGGATTTAACCAAAATCAAAAGCAAGGTAATGTTTAACCTTACCAAAAGACAATTACTCTGTTTCGGCGCGGCGGTGGCTATCGGGCTACCGCTATTCTTTTTGACAAAGGACAGCGCGGGAACGACAACGGCGGCTTTGTGCATGGTGCTTGCCATGCTGCCTATGTTCCTACTCGCTATGTACGAGAAGAACGGGCAACCGCTGGAAGTGATTATACGGCAATTTGTGGAAGTGAAGTTTCTTCGCCCCAAAGAGCGACCTTATCAGACCAACAATTTTTATACTGCCCTTGCGCGGCAGGAGCGATTAGATAAGGAGGTACGGGCGATTGTCAAAGGAAAAGGGAAAGACCCAAAACGAAAAGCGTAAACTTACGCGGCAGGAAAAGAAACAGATCGACGCGCTTATCCGGCAGGCAAAGGGCGACGGGAAGCCCCATACGGCGCAGGACAGCATACCGTTTGAGCGAATGTATAAGGACGGGATTTGCCGCCTTGCAAACGGGCGGTATTCCAAGTGCATTGAGTTTGAAGATATTAACTATCAACTTGCGCAGCCGGACGACAAGACCGCCATTTTTGAAGCCCTTTGCGATATGTATAACTCTTTTGACGCTTCTATCAGCGTGCAGCTTTCCTTAATCAGCCGCCATGCGAACAAGGAAGATTTTAAGAGTAGTATCACGATTGCCCCGCAGAATGACGACTTTGACAGTATCAGAGCCGAATACACCGAAATGCTGCAAACGCAGCTTGAACGCGGCAACAACGGGCTTATCAAGACAAAGTTTCTCACCTTTACCATTGAAGCAAAAGATATTAAATCGGCGCGGGCGCGGCTTGCCCGTATCGAAACGGACACGCTGAACCATTTTAAGGTGATCGGCGCGGCGGCGCGGGTACTGGACGGGAAGCAGCGGCTTGAAGTGCTGCATGGGCTTTTCCACCCGGACGGGGAACGCTTCAATTTTGCATGGGAATGGCTACCCGTAAGCGGCCTTTCCGTCAAAGACTTTATTGCCCCGTCCTCTTTCCGTTTTGGCGACGGGCGAATGTTTCAAATGGGCGGGAAGTTTGGCGCGGTTTCCTTTTTGCAGATTGCCGCGCCGGAACTTTCAGACCGTATGCTTGCCGACTTCATGGAAGCGGAGAACGGGATTGTCGTCAATCTGCACATTCAGAGTATCGACCACAACGAAGCAATCAAGACTATTAAGCGGAAAATCACCGATTTAGACCGCATGAAGATTGAGGAACAGAAAAAGGCAATCCGCAGCGGCTACGACATGGATATAATCCCGTCCGACCTTGCCACCTACGGCGGCGAAGCGAAAAACCTTTTGCGGGATTTGCAGAGCCGGAACGAGCGAATGTTTTTGCTTACGCTGTTAGTTTTGAATGTGGCAGACACAAAGCAGAAATTGGACAACGACGTATTCAGTGCCGCAAGTATCGCGCAGAAATACAACTGTATGCTCACCCGCCTTGACTATCGGCAGGAACAAGGGCTTATGTCCTCTATCCCATTGGGCGAAAACCTAATCCAAATCCAGCGGGGCTTGACGACTTCCAGCACCGCTATTTTCGTCCCCTTTACGGTACAAGAACTGTTCCAAAGCGGCGAAGCGTTGTATTATGGCTTAAACGCATTATCGAATAACATGATTTTGTGCGACAGAAAACGGCTGAAAAACCCAAACGGCCTTATCCTCGGCACACCGGGCAGCGGCAAGAGTTTTTCGGCAAAGCGCGAGATCACCAACGCTTTTCTCATTACCGCAGACGATATTATCATTTGCGACCCGGAAGCGGAGTATTACCCCCTTGTGGAACGGCTGAAAGGACAGGTTATCAAGGTTTCGCAGAACAGCACGCAGTACATTAACCCGATGGACATAAACCTCAATTACAGCGAGGGCGACACGCCCATAGCCTTAAAGAGCGATTTTATCCTTTCCTTTTGCGAACTCATTATGGGCGGCAAAAATGGGCTGGAAGCGGTTGAAAAGACCTTGATTGACCGCGCCGTTATCAGCGTGTACCGCAGCTACCTTGCAGACCCGAAGCCAGAGAATATGCCGATTTTGGGCGACCTCTACAATGAAATCAAGAAGCAGCCGGAAAAGGAAGCGCAGCGTATCGCGTCGGCATTGGAACTCTATGTAAACGGCAGCTTGAATGTGTTTAACCATAGGACAAACGTTGATATTCATAACCGCCTTGTCTGCTTTGATATTAAAGAACTCGGCACCCAGCTACGAAAACTCGGTATGCTCATTGTCCAAGACCAAGTTTGGAACAGAGTTACCATAAACCGCAGCGAGGGTAAGGCGACGCGGTACTACATCGACGAGTTTCATTTGCTGCTCAAAGAGGAACAGACCGCAGCGTACAGCGTTGAGATTTGGAAGCGTTTTCGCAAATGGGGCGGTATTCCAACAGGTATCACCCAAAACGTGAAAGATTTGTTGTCGTCCCGCGAGGTGGAGAACATCTTTGAAAACTCGGACTTTGTGTATATGCTCAACCAAGCGCAGGGCGACAGGGAAATCCTTGCAAAGCAGCTTAATATTTCGCAGCAGCAAATGACCTATGTAACCCATTCCGAAGCGGGCGAGGGGCTTATTTTCTACGGCAACGTGATTTTGCCGTTTATTGACCGTTTCCCGCAGGACACGGAACTGTACCGCGTCATGACGACCAAACCCGGCGAGGTGTCGGCATGAGGATAGAAACGGATAAAATCTATTGCGGCGACAGCTTGCAGGTGCTTCAAACCTTGCCGGATAACTGTATTGATTGTTGCGTAACGTCCCCGCCCTACTATGCCTTGCGAGACTACGGCGCAGCCGGGCAGATCGGGCGGGAAGCAACGCCGGAAGAATATGTTTCCCGCATTACAGCGATTTTCCATGAGGTAAAGCGGGTGCTTGCGCCGGAGGGTACTTGTTGGCTCAATATCGCAGACACTTATTGCGGCACAGGCAGCAAAGCCGGCCACCAAGACCCTAAATATCCCAAAGGCAGGAACGGGCAGCAAGTGGCGTTCAACCACCGCGCCCCCGGCTGCAAGCCGAAAGATTTAATCGGTATTCCGTGGCTTGTAGCCCTTGCCTTGCGGGGCGACGGTTGGTATTTGCGCAGTTCTATTATCTGGTACAAAACAAACCCCATGCCGGAAAGCATGCGGGACAGGCCGACCCGCTGCTATGAATATGTGTTTCTGCTTACCAAGTCAAAGAAGTATTACTACGATTGGCAAGCGGTAGCCGAGCCGATAGCACCCACAACGGCGGGGCGGCTGAAAAGCGGAGTTAGCAAAGGAAACAAGTATAACGTTACTGTTCCGGGGCAAAACCAACCGCAGAAAATCAACCGCCCCCGCGAAAAGGGCGCATACGCCGACGAGTTGATTTCTCCCGTCCGCAGCCGCCGCAACGTTTGGCAGATCAACAATGTCGCGTATCATGGCGGGCATTTCGCAGCATACCCGCCCAAACTTGCGGAAACGTGCATTTTGGCGGGCTGTCCCGTGGGTGGGATTGTCCTTGACCCCTTTTTCGGCAGCGGCACGACGGGCATGGTAGCAAAGCGGCTTAACCGCCGCTATATCGGCATTGAGTTAAACCCCAACTATTGCGAACTTGCAAAACAGCGGATTGGAGGTGATGAAGATTGAGCAAGGAACTGAAAGCCCCCGACAAGGTAACGCAGAAAATGACCCGCGACGGTGCGGTTGCACAAAACCTTACGACGGGCGAAACGTCCAGTATCAGCGAAAGGCCGCAGGAGGAAAACTATTCAGCCCCCGCAGGGGCGGCAGCGGAAAAGGTTGTGCAGCATATCGGCGCAGAGGTTGAACGACACGCGGCAAAAGGCGCGGAGAAAAAAGCCCTTGACGCGGCGCAGCTAAAAAACCATACTTCCCGCTTGCAGTTTTCCGAAGCGGAACGGGCAACGCCGGAACTTCAAAAGGCAATTAAGAAATCGGACAAGGCGGCAGGCCGTTTAGATGCGGCGCGGGCAGCTATCCCCAAGCAGACCAAAATCAAGAAAGAGCGCGTTTTTGACGAAGCGAAAGGCAAGGCAAAAACGCGCCTTTCCTTTGAAAAGACCGATAAGCCCCCAAACGGCAAGTTGCGGCATAACCCCTTATCCCGTCCGGCGCAGGAGTTAAACAGTACCGTACACGGGAAAATCTACGAGGTAGAGAAAGAAAACGTCGGTGTGGAAAGCGGGCACCGGGTAGAACTTGCGGGCGAGAAAGCGGGCGGCATGGCGGCGCGGGCAGCAAAGCGCAGCATACGCAGCCATAAGCTGAAACCCTACCGGGCAGCGGCGGCAGCGGAGAAAAAGGCGGTAAAGGCAAACGCCGATTTCCTCTATCAAAAGGCGTTGCATGATAACCCCGCTCTTGCGCACTCCAACCCCATTTCCCGCTTTTGGCAGAAGCAGCGCATTAAAAAGCAATACGCAAAAACGCTGAAAGCGGGCGGCAAAGTGAAAAAGACCGCCGAAGCCACCGCAAAGGCGGCGAAGAAAACCGCGCAGGAAACCAAACGGGCGACGTTCTTTGTTGTCCGGCACTGGAAAGGCTGCTTGATTGTGGGCGGGATTGCCTTTATCGTGCTGCTGCTTTTCGGCGGGCTGTCCTCTTGTTCCCTTTTTGGCGGCAACAGCGGCAGCGGTTTGATTGCGTCGTCCTATCTCTCCGAGGACGCGGATATAACGGGCGCGGAAAGCGCGTATGCCGCTATGGAAGCCGAGTTACAAGATATGCTGGACAATATCGAAAGCGAATACCCCGGCTACGACGAATACCGGGTAAACGCGGACGAGATCGAGCATGACCCCTATGTGCTAATCTCTATCCTCTCCGCGCTGCATGAGGGCGTGTTTACTCTCGATGAAGCGCAAAGCACCCTTGAAATGCTCTTTGAGAAACAGTATATCTTGACGGTTACGGAGGAAGTCGAGGTACGCTACCGCACCGAAACGCGGACGGACAGCGAGGGCAACGAATACGAAGTTGAAGTACCCTATAACTATTACATTCTTCATGTGGATTTGGAAAACTTCAACCTTTCCCATGTTCCCGTTTATATCATGGGGGAAGAACAGTTGTCCCTATATGCAATCTATATGTCGTCCCTTGGCAACCGTCCCGATCTGTTCCCGCAATCCGGCTATGTTTCAAAATACTATGAAAACCCGCCCGCCGATTACGAAGTACCCACCGCGCTGCTTAATTCCGATGAAAAGTTTGCGCGGCTCATGGAGGAAGCGGATAAATACGTCGGTTTTCCCTATGTGTGGGGCGGCAGCACCCCGGAAACCTCTTTTGATTGCAGCGGATTTGTGAGTTATGTGTTGACGAACAGCGGCCTATACAATACGGGCAGACTTGGGGCGCAAGGGCTTTACAACATCTCAACCCCTGTTTCTAACCCGCAGCCGGGGGATTTGGTTTTCTTTACGGGTACATACGATACCCCCGGCGTTTCCCATGTGGGGATTTATGTGGGCGAGGACGGGGACGGAAGCCCCGTCATGCTGCATTGTGGCGACCCTATCCAGTATTCAAGACTGGACACCAGCTATTGGCAATCCCACTTTTACGCCTACGGGCGGTTACATTACAACTAAAAGGAGTTGAAAAATGAATATTGTATCTTTTGGCGGCGGCACGAATAGTGCCGCCTTACTTATTGGCCTATACAAGCACAAAATCCCGGTTGACCTTATCACCTTTGCCGATACGGGTGCGGAACACCCGCATACCTATCAATTTGTTAAGGTAATCAATCAATGGCTTGCGGAACGCGGTATGCCGCAGATTACCGTTGTGCAGTATGTTGACCGCTACGGCAACCGCCTACCTCTTGAAACCGAGTGCTTGCGCTCTCATACGCTCCCGTCGATTGCCTACGGGCATAAGCGTTGTTCGCAGAAACACAAAATCGCACCGCAGGAAAAGTTTTGCAACCACTATGCGCCTTGCCGCGAAGTATGGCAGCGCGGCGAGAAAGTCAACCGCTATATCGGCTATGACGCGGGAGAAGTGAAACGGTATGAACATTCCCGCAAGTACAACGAAGCCGACAAAAAATATCATAACCGCTACCCTCTCATTGAAGAATGGGGCTGGAACAGGGACGATTGTATTCGGGAAATCAAAGCGGCAGGATTGCCGCAGCCGGGTAAATCGTCCTGTTTCTTTTGTCCGAGCATGAAGAAACAAGAGATTTTATATCTCAAAGAACACTATCCCGATCTATTTAACCGGGCGGCGGCTTTGGAAGAAAACGCTATGCCCTATCTTAAAACCGTTAAGGGATTGGGGCGCAGCTATTCATGGAAAGAACAGTTTGGAAAGGAGTAAATGACTATGGCGAACACGAAACTTGACCGTATCGAAAGGGATATTGAGAAAACGAGGGCAAAAATCCTTGAATACCAAAAGAAGCTGAAAGACCTTGAAGCGCAGAAAGTCGAGGAAGAAAACGCACAGATCGTGCAAATGGTAAAGGCAGTACACCTTGACGGGACGCAGCTTGCCGCGTTCCTCTCCGCTTACGCCAGCGGCGAAATCACCTTGCCGCAGCCGGAAGCCACTTACCCCGCCGAACAGGAGGACAGCGACAATGAAGAATAAAAAGCTAATCCGAAAGTTTACCGTATTGCTTGCCGCGCTGGTTATCATGTGCGGCCTTTCTGTTACCGCATACGCGGGCGGCGGGTCTGAAAGCGACTTGCCGCCTACCCCTGTAACCGAGGAAACGCCCCCACCGGAAACCGAGCCGGAGGAAACGACGGGCGGCTATGAGCCGCAGCCCCTTACCCCGGACGGTAATATGTCCCTTGTGGACGATATTACGGGGGAAGCGTCCGGCGACAAGCAGTTTATCACCGTCGTAACCAAAAGCGGCAACTATTTTTACATCATCATTGACCGCGCCGAGGACGGGGAAAACACCGTCCATTTCCTTAACCAAGTGGACGAAGCGGATTTAACCGCCCTTATGGAGGACGGGCAGACCGAAGCCCCCGTTTGTAGCTGCACCGAAAAATGTATTGTCGGAAGCGTCAACACCGCTTGCCCCGTTTGCAGCGTCAATATGAGCGAGTGCGCGGGCGTGGAAGCCGAGCCGGAGCCGGAAGAAACCGAGCAGCCGCCGGAAGAAGAAAAAGGCGGCGGCATGGGTATTCTGCTTGTCGTGCTGCTTGTTGCCGCAGCGGGCGGCGGCGCGTTCTACTACTTTAAGATTTTGAAGCCCAAAAAGGACGCGGCGAAAGGCAGCAGCAACCTTGACGACCTTGATTTTGACGAGGACGACGAGGAAACGGAAGAAGTAGAAACCGAACAGACCGAGCAGGAGGACGACAATCTATGAAACTTGTAATTGCAGAAAAACCGAGCGTCGGGGCGGCGATTGCCGCCGTTATGGGCGCGAATGAAAAGCGCAGCGGATATTTTGAGGGCAACGGTTATCTTGTGTCGTGGTGTATCGGGCATTTGATTAGCCTTGCAGACGCGGCGACCTACAATGAACAATTCCGTAAATGGAAGTACGACGATCTCCCCATTGTCCCGCAGGAGTGGCGGTTTATTGTTGCCAGCGGCAAGGAGCAGCAGTTTTCCATTCTCAAAGACCTTATGCACCGCAGCGACGTTACCGAGATTGTCAATGCTTGCGACAGCGGACGCGAGGGAGAACTCATTTTCCGCTTTGTCTATGAACAGGTGAATTGCAAAAAGCCCTTTTCCCGCCTTTGGATTAGCAGCATGGAAGAAAGCGCAATCCGCGAGGGCTTCTCTAATCTCAAAGACGGGCGCAGCTACGACAACCTTTATCAATCCGCGCTTTGCAGAGCAAAGGCCGATTGGCTCATTGGCATTAACGCGACCCGCCTTTTCTCTATCCTCTACCATAAAACATTGAATGTCGGCAGAGTGCAAACGCCCACCCTTGCTATGCTGGTAAACCGCGACTATGCAATCAGCAGCTTTAAGAAAGAGAAATATCATGTTGTCCGGCTGGACGTTGGCGGCGTTGCCGCCCTTTCGGAACGGCAGGACGACGAAGCGGCAGCGCAGCAGATGAAAGCGGCTTGCGAGAAATCGCAAGCCGTTTGTACTTCCCTCAAAAAAGAGAAAAAGACCGCAGCCCCGCCGAAACTGTTTGACCTTACCGCGTTGCAGCGCGAAGCTAACCGCCTGTATGGATTTACGGCGAAACAGACCCTTGATTATACGCAAGCCCTCTATGAAAAGCGGCTTTTGACCTATCCCCGCACCGACAGCAAATATATCACTTCCGATATGCAGAGCAGCACAAAGGAACTCATTACCGGGCTTTGTTCGCTGCTTCCCTTTATGCAGGGGGTAAAGCTGCAAGCAGGCCTTACAAGGGTTTGCGATAACAGCAGAGTAACCGACCACCACGCTATTTTGCCGACAGCCGAGTTTTTGAAAGCGGGCTTTTCTTCCCTTGCCGACAGCGAAACAAAACTTATGACCCTTGTGTGCGCGAAGCTGCTTTGCGCCGCAGCCGCGCCCTATGAATATGAAGCGGTTACGGCGGTTATCTCTTGCGGCGGTTATACCTTTACCGCAAAGGGCAGGACGACGCTTTGCGAGGGGTGGCGTGAGATTGAAAAGCTGTCCCGCGCCGCGTCCGAGGAACAGGACGAGGACGCAGAGCTGGAAGCCGTTTTGCCGCCGCTTGCCGAGGGGCAGACCTTTGACAATCCGGCAGCGGAGATCTCCGAGCGTTACACGCAGCCCCCAAAAGCATATACCGAAGATACGTTACTTTCGGCTATGGAGAGCGCGGGCAAGGAGGACACGCCGGAGGACGCGGAGCGCAAAGGGTTAGGCACTACCGCAACGCGGGCGGGTATCATTGAAAAACTCATTAGCGCGGGCTTTGCCGAGCGCAAGGGCAAAAAGCTAATCCCCACAAAGGACGGGTATAACCTTGCCGCTATTCTGCCCGAAGTCCTTACGTCCCCGCAGCTTACGGCAGAATGGGAAACCCGCCTTACCGGGATTGCCAAAGGCAGCGACAGCCCAGACGATTTCATGCGCGGGATTGAGGAAATGACAGCGGGACTTGTCAAAACCTATTCCGCGATTTCCGAAGATAAAGCGAAGCTGTTTGCCCCGCAGCGGGAAGCAATCGGCACTTGTCCCCGTTGCGGCGCGGCGGTTTACGAGGGCAAGAAAAACTACTACTGTTCCGACAGGGCGTGCAGCTTTGTTATGTGGAAAAATGACCGCTTTTTTGAGCAGCGCAAAAAGGCTTTCACAAAGGCGATTGCCGCCGCCCTTTTGAAAGACGGAAAGGTAAAAATCAAAGGTATGTACTCCACCAAAACAGGAAAGACCTTTGACGGGGTTGTGCTGCTTGCCGACACAGGCGGCAAGTATGTAAACTTCCGCGTCGAGCAGAACCGAAAATGATTAGGCTTGATGAAAAGCAGTATCGAGCCGTTAAGAAAATGACCCGCGCCGCGTGCGCCAACAACGATTGCGGGAACTGTCTGCTATTGGACGACGGGGAAACTTGCGTTTGTGTGCAGAGTATCAGCTATTCGCTGTTATGCCGTTATTTCCGCGAAGCGGTTTTACCCGCAGACAGGCAGCTATGCGAACAGATCACCCGCAGCGGGGAAACCGATTTGAAGCGTTGCGCGGTATGCGGCAGCACGTTTGCGGCGGGCAGCAACCGGGCGAAATACTGTCCCGATTGCGCGGCAAAGATACGCCGCAGACAGAAAGCGGAAAGCGAAAGAAACAGGCGTTTACGGATAAAAACAACTACATAGCAAGCACAGCAAACGAGTACCCGTTTGCGAGAAATGCTCGCGCTGCTCTATGGGAAGCGCGGGCATTTTGCTTGTTGGGATAGTCCCAAACCCTTAAAAATCGAGAAAGGACGTGATGAAACAATATGCCGTACACCTCATACGACCATGACAAATTAGAAGCCGCCGAAACCATGCGGATAGAACGCCGGATATATTTTGAAGCAAAGGACGGGGATATTGCCCCTTATGCTTCCTTGCCGATTGCGCAGCTACTTTCCATGCGCAGCGAAAGCGCGGCGGCAGAACAGGCGATTTTTGACAGCTTAAAGGAGCAAGCCGCCGCATGGGAAGAACAGGCGGGGAAAACGCTTTTGCTGGATAAAGCATTGGAATATGTGAGAACGCCGCACGTCCAGCACACCGCGAACGAGTGGCAGGAAAACGAGTATAACCGCCACACCCGCAGCAACCGGGTATATCAGATGAATTACTACATTTACGAAAATACCCGCTACAACCAAGAAGCGCAGAAATCTATCCCGTATTCATGGACGCTTACATGGAGCGTGCGAACCAACAGCCCAAGCAGAACCCAAGCGAAGATCGCCGGACAGGATAGAAAGGTTTTCACCGACAAGGCAGCTATGGAAAAGTATCTGAATGGGCGTATCAAAGCGTATGACCGCTTGTTTACGGAAATCTCCCCGCCTATCCCGCAGGAGTACGCCGACTATTTCAAAGTAAACGGTATGCTCATGCCGGACTACACCATAGAGGGTGAGGAACCCCCGCAGCAGCAACAGGCGGCAGCTATCCCCGATAATACCGGGCAGGAAAAGGAGCGTGAACACATGAGCGAACAGTTTTCTATTATGATAGGCAACCGCAGCCGCTTTGAAGCGGGCGACCCAAGCGGCTATTGGCTGGATATGCCCGCCACAAAGGAGCAGTTACAGGGCGCTATGCAGAGCGTCGGCATTACCGCCGATAACCCGCAGGATTTTTCCATTCGCGGCTATTCCGACGACCCGGAGAAACATATTGCCTTGCCTTATGAAATGGTATGCGCCGCCGACGTGGACGAACTCAATTTCCTTGCGGCGCGGCTCGAACAGCTTGACCCCGCCGAGATCGGCAAGCTGAACGCAGCTTTGCAGCAGAAAAACGGGCTTGCAAATATTGGACAGGTAATTGACTTCACCTACAACGTGGATTTTTACGTCCATATCCCCGAAGTACATACCTACCGCGATTTGGGCGACTATTACTTAAATCAATCCGGCATGGTACAAATGCCCGAAGAATGGAAAGGCGGCATTGACCTTACTACTTTCGGAAGAAATGCCGCCGCGCAGGAAAAAGGCGCGTTTACCGAATATGGTTATATCGTGGAAAGCGGCGACGAGTGGGAACGGCAGTTTGAGGGGCGCGAAGTGCCGGAGGAATACAAGATTATGAGTTACCCGCAGCCGGAGCGCAGCGAACAGGACAAGACCTATATGGACGCAGCCGAAGTGCAGCAAGCAGCCGTACAGACCGCCGAGCCGCAGCAGCCCCGCCCCGTCGTCCCCATTATCCTTACTTCTGAAAAGCCCGCCGAAAAGGTAAAGGAGATTACCGCCCGTTTGGAGCAAGGCGTACAAGCAATTTTTGACAGCGACCGCTATAAAGAGTTTTTAACCGCTATGTCAAAGTTTCATGATTACAGTCTGAACAATACGATTTTGATTGCCATGCAGGGCGGCAATTTGGTAATGGGCTTCCGTCAATGGGAAAAGGAGTTTGACCGCCATGTAAAGAAAGGCGAGAAAGGCATTAAAATCTTTGCCCCCGCACCCTACAAGGTGAAAAAGCTGGTTGATAAAATCGACCCCGAAACGAGAAAGCCCATGCTTGACCGCGAGGGAAAAGCGATTAAGGAAGAAAAGGAAATCACCGTCCCCGCCTTTAAGGTTATAACCGTCTTTGATATTTCGCAGACCGAGGGCAAGGAGTTTCCCGACCTTTCCGTTAAACCGCTGCTTGCCGATGTGGAACAGTACGAGGACTTTTTCGCTGCCCTTGAAAAAGCGTCCCCCGTTCCGATTGCTTTTGAGCAGATCACCAACGGCGCAAACGGATATTTCAGTTTGACCGATAAGCGAATTGCTATCAAAGAGGGCGTGAGCGAGTTACAGGCGGTAAAGACCGCCATTCACGAAATCGCCCATGCGAAGCTGCATGACGTGGACTTAAACGCCCCGCCGGAGGAACAAAACCGCGTTGACCGACGCAGCCGCGAGGTACAGGCTGAAAGCGTTGCCTATACGGTGTGTCAGCATTTCGGGCTTGATACGTCGGATTACTCTTTCGGGTATGTTGCCGGGTGGAGCAGCGGCAAGGAAATGACCGAATTAAAAGCGTCCCTTGAAACGATACAGGCGACCGCAAAGGAACTCATTACCGAGATTGAGGGGCATTTTACCGAATTGCAGCAGCAGCGGCAAGCCGAGCAGGAGCAGCAGCCCCCCGTATTTGACAAGTTACCGCCCGAACAGCAGCAAGCCTTGTCCGATACTGTAAAAGATACCTTGCAAATGCTGGTTGACGCAGACAAGCGGATTTACGGCGACGTTACAGGCAAGACCCTTGAAGCAATCGCGGCGCAAGGCTATTCCTACAAGGACGGGCAGCTTGAAAAGCAGCAGCCGGAAGCGACCCCCGACAGCCTTATGACGGGTGAAACCGTTAGAACGCCGAGGGGCAATTTTCATATTACCGATATGACCCGCGAACAGATCGAAGCGGCGGGCTTTGGTTTTCACCATGCGTCGGAGGACGGGAAGTATCTCATTATGGGGAATGGTACACAGGCGTTTGCCATAGCCGCCGAGCAGCCGCAGCGGGATAATCCCTTAAAGCACGTTGAGGACATTGTAGAGCAGAACGACAACAACTTTGACGGGCTTATCAATAACACGCCGCAAACGCCCACCGTCGCGGATTTGGAGCAGCGGGCAAAGGCGGGCGAAGCGATCTCCGTTACCGACCTTGCAAAAGCGGTAAAAGCCGAGAAACGGGAACAGCCGCAGAAAAAACCGTCCATTTTGAAGAAGCTGGACGAATACAAGAAACAGGCGGCGCAGCAGCCGAAAGATAAACAGAAAGAGCATAAAAAGGATTTGGAGGTTTGATAGCATGAATACCCGCTTTACCATTGAGGAAGAAAACATTGTTGCGATCTACGCCGAGGACAGCCGGGAAACAACGCTTGAAAATATCCTTGCCGCCATGCCCTACATGGACGAGGATATGCGCCAGCTTGCCGCCGCAGCGGTGAACAAGCTGCAAGCCATGACGGACAGCGAGTTTTCCGAAAGGGAGTTTATCTTGACCGACGAGGAATAGCCCATAGAGAACAGGGGCGCGGTTGCCGATTTCCGGCACCGCGCCCCTGTTCTTTTTTTGTCCTTGCGTGGACAATTAGAAAGCCGTTTTTGCGGGTTTGAATATACTTTATCGTCTATGTCGTTTTCATGCGCTGGAAGCCGCAGAAACACAGGCGTTTTCAGCCCTTAACATTCCACTTGCCACCCCATGTTTTGCGCCTTATCGCTCCTGCTCCCGCGCCCTGCTTTGGGACGGGTAAAGAATACTATCGACGTTCTTTTTGACAACGCCGTATTCCTGCATTTGCTTCTTGGCTTGCCGATAATCTTCATACAATTTGGTTTTCCTGTCGTTTAAGCTTCTATACTCCTTGCGCAGCGCGGCGAGATCGGGCAGCTTCTTTATCTGCATTTCCTTTAATGCCCTTGCCGCAGCTTCAAACAGGATAATTTCGCTTTCATGCCCCCGCAGATACTTTTCCTTGTCCGGCGATTTTCGGTATTCATCGTAAATCGGTTTTAACTGTCGGTATGTGGTGGTGTGCTTGATAAGCAGCGACAAATCAGACATACGCTGTTCCACTTCCTTAACCGCCTTTGCCGCCGCGTCATGAGCGGTCATAATATCGGCTATCTTGCTTTCAAGTTCGCTATAATACTCAATCTTGTTTTCGGTTAGGAAGTTCATGCTTTTAGCAGCCTGTTTCAGATTATGGATTTTTGCCCACCGTTCATAGCCCGCCGACTGTTGGGCTTTGATACTGTTTTCAAGATCGACGACAAGCCGGATTTTCTTATCTTCCCGCAGCGTTTTTGTTTTGGCAACATACACGCCCTTGATACGCTCCTTTATCGCTTCCTCCGTATAGGCCGCGCCGAGCGTCTTTGTGCGGGTAAACCGTTCCTGTCCGGCAGCGCGAAAGGAAATGTATTTGCCCTGTTTGATTTCATACCCCATTTCCTGCAAGCGGCGCAGCAGTTCGTCAAAATCTTTCACTTGGGGAATGAGAGTATCTATCGCCGTTTTCAGCTTTGCTTTGTAGCTTGTCCCTTGCTTTTCGGCGGTGTATTCTGCATAGCTTTTTCCCTTGTCCTGTCCCGGTACGACGACGGATAGCCCATGCTCTTTACATATCCTGTCGCTGGTGCGCCGGATAAAGTGATAGCTTTGCTTGTTGGAATGGTACTTTTTGTAGTCAACGAAGCTAACCGCGTTGAAAATCAAGTGATTATGCAGATGGTCTTTATCGACGTGAGTTGTCAAAACAAACTCATACTTGCCGCCTAATACCGCCCCGGCAAGTTCCATGCCGATTTTGTGCGCTTCTTCCGGTGTGGTTTCTCCCACCGCAAAGGATTGTATCAAGTGCCGCCCTAAATGTGTGCCGCGATCTCCGGCAGCTTCCCGCGTCCATGCAAACTCAATATCGGCGGTTTCCAGCCCGCAGCCGAAAGAGGACGCAAGCAGCTTCCCGTCTGTCTTTTCGGGATTTAAGATATAGTCTATCGCAGCCTTTAAGGTTGATTTAATAGGGTGCGTCTTTGTAACCGCCATATCTCGTCCACCGCCTTTTTAATGTCCTCTATATCCTGCCTGTAAACCGTCCCCGTCGCATTGGCGCGTTTTGCAATTTGGTTGATGTTCCGGCTCACCGCTTGCAGTTCCCGGATATATGCTTTTGTGTCGCTTCGGTCAACGACAAGAATATACCCGTCTATCGCCATTTTACGGAAGTATGCCCCATACTGCTTTATGGGAAGCTGCTTCATCTTCTCGTCGATCAGCCGCTTTTCTTCTTCCGTAACGTAAAACTTCATCTGTATATTTCTCTTTCGGTTTTCCATTTCCGCACCGCCTTTCGGTATAAGGGTTTGGGATTATCCCAACAAGCATTTTCCGCAAACGGGTACTCGTTTGCTGTGCTTGCTATCTACTCCATACCCCCACCGAAAGGCGGTATTTGTTGCGCGTTCCTTTGATTTTGGACGCAAAAAAAGATTGCAGCCGCCATGCGCTGCAATCTCCCGATTTCTCATATTGTGAGGTTAATCCTCTGCTTTTTCGACTTCCGTTATCTCCCTTGCTGTTGCGGTTACAATCCGTATGCCTTTATCGCTCATACCGTCCAGCAGCGCGTCAAGCTGCCGCCGCCCGGTGGATTTCTCCGCATTGCTGTTCGGGAAGAAAAATTGATCTACCGAAATATGATACCGGGTTACAAGGTCATAGAATACCTGTAAACTCGGCTGTTGTCCCTTGTTCTCGATATTCGCAAGGTAGCGCGGGGAAATATATAACTCGTCGCTTACCTTTTTGCGGCTCTCGCCGTATTCATTTCTCGCGGCTTTTATAGCTGCCCCGAAAGCCTTAAAGTCGTACAATGGTACGGGTCTTTTTGCCATTTTCATTCACCCTGTTACATTTTACAGTTCACCTTTCTTTTTGGATATGTCCACACAATTCATATCATTAGGTTAAATACTTCCTGTTGTGTATTGACAGTAGACTGATTTTCTGATAAAATAAAATTTATGTAAAAGGAGGCGGCGTTTATGTTGCATAGCATGCGTATTAGATAAGCATTGAAAAAAAGGATTTTCCCATTTTCAACATGGGCTTTTTTGTCATGCTTATTTTGCGGATGCTATACAAAAAACTAACGACGTATAGATATAGTATAGACATAGTGCAAGCTATGCCTTAGTTTTGTTGTACTGCTCTGTGCATTATAAATGCAGGTCAATGCTCATGTTGAGGATTGACCTGCATTTTTTTGTGTAAAAAGGACGAGTGAAATATAATGCTTAAAAAATATTGGATAAAATGTCCGATTTGTAACGGAAAGACGAGAGTTCAAGTATTTCATAATACTGTATTAAAAGATTTTCCTCTTTTCTGCCCTAAATGCAAATTGACGCATATCATTGATGTAGAAAAATTAGAGATTGTAATCAAAAATACAGAAAAACAAACTTTTATTATTTAGAAGAAAGGATATAAAAATGAAACGTTTACCTAAATATACGCCTGCGGAAGTACGGAATGATCCATACGGATTTACTTACAAAGAAATGTCGGAAGTTATTGGCGAGAATGAAGCAAAAGCCTTATATGAAGAATTATATAAGCAATTACCACGCAAAAAAAATCTATCAATGTTGGTAAAAAATATTTGCAAAAGCAGTGATACTGAAAAGTATGTTTACGAACTGAAAGACAACAAATACATTGAAACGGTTTTTATCAAGCGGCGAGATGGTGGAACTGTTTGCGTGAGCACACAAGTCGGTTGTCCTGTTGGTTGTATTTTTTGTGAGTCCGGGCGAAATGGCTTTGTTCGTAATCTAACATCGTCAGAAATCGTACAACAGATTATATTGTTGCGTCGAAAAGTAAACCGTATCGTTTTTATGGGTATGGGAGAGCCTTTATTCAATTATGACAACTTGATAAAAGCAATCCATATTCTCCGAGATAGATATGGGCTCAACTTTCCAACCGACGGCATTACCATATCAACAGTTGGTCCGGTCGATCAATTAAAAAAATTGCGCGAGGAACATCTTAAAATTCAGTTGACAATATCTTTACACGCAGCAACACAATCTGCAAGAAATCGTATTATTCCTCACATGCGCATATATGCTATTGAAGATGTTGTTAAGCAAGCCTTATCCTATTCTGAAAGGCATAATCGCAAAATTGTCTTTGCGTATTTGCTTTTACCGGGTATAAATGACCGGCCCTCAGATGTAAGACAACTTGCAAAATGGTTTCGGGGCAAAAAAGTTATGATTAACGTGTTACAATACAACCCAACAAGCAATTCAAGAATTAAAGCACCACAGAAACGGGAAATAGTTGCATTCAAACATCAATTAGAGCAAGCAGGACTTGAAGTTACTATGAGAGTTTCTCATGGCAGAGAGATTAACGCGGCTTGTGGACAGTTAGCTAACACATATAATAAATTCAAAAAAAAATGATTAAAAGTGCCAGACGCATAGACGCAGAGCCGATAACGCATTAGGTCAAAAAACCTATGTGTTATCGGCTTTTTTATTTAATATTGCGCAAAAGCCGCTGTTCCCTATTATAGAATGGATTGCGGGTAGTGTATTAAAGTCGCCCTTTTTTAAGGATACGGCGGTATCGGGGAGGTATCGCCGTGTCCATTTTTATTTACTGTAACCCGCCTAATGCTTTGCGGTCAAAAAAAGCTATGCTCCGCAAGCGGGATATTCCGGCTATGAATGTGAACTGTCAATACATTTAGCTACTGCTTACATTTCCTTTGCGCCCGTCCGCGTCTTGCGGACGGGCGCATTTTGCTTTTTTCAACTTTTTTCTGAAAAGCGCACTCAAGAGCCATCTCCCGAACGGGTACGGAGCGAAAGGGGCAGAGAGGACAAGCCCTTAACTCCCGTCCTCTACTCCACGCGGGAAGGAGGTGAACTCTATGGAGCTATCTTCTTCCGACAAGGAAAGAATACAACATCAGTACGACGCATTAGCAAAGAAAACTTTGGTCGGCGAAGCGAAAAGCCACCGTCGCACTCTTGCGAAACGCGCAGCACGCGAAGTTACTTTTTCGGATTTGAGCGAAAGCGAACTCGCGCAGCTTTTCACAACGGACGAATACGAAAGCGATTATTTCCGTTTTCAAGTGTCCGGCTTTGATGTACTCGTCAAAAATGAACTGCTTGCCGAAGCCCTTAACGCTTTGCCCGAAAGGAAACGCGACATTATCCTTTTGTCCTACTTCTTGGATATGAGCGACGCGGAAATTGGCGAACTGCTGAATGTTGTACGCACGACGGTTTTCCGGCACAGGAAATCCGCGCTTGCGAAAATCAAACAGTATTTGGAGGGAAAAGCAGATGATGAATACCGTTAGGAAGTCTGAAAATCTGTTGCCGTTCCCTGTCATTTCCGCAGCGGCAAACGGCGACACAACCGCCATGTGCGCGATCTTGAAGCACTACGAGGGTTACATAGCGAAACTTTGTACCCGCACGCTGAAAGACGACGCGGGCAATACCTATTCCTATGTGGACGAGGAAATGCGTAACAGGCTGCAAGTGCGCCTTATTACCCGCACCCTTGCTTTTCATGTAGGATAATCTTTTAGCCCATGCGGGGAGCGTGTCCCCTTTCCACGCTTCCCGTTATGGGCTATTTGTCGTTCCGCAAAAGCATATCCGCTGTTGATGTGCTTTTGCAGGCCGACAAAGCCTATTGTTCTTTGACAAAGAAAGCGGCCTTTGGTGCGCAGCATAACAGGCAACGGGTACATTCCGTCTGTACCGAGCCAGTCGGCGGGTACGCCATGACAGCTTTTCCCCCTACGGGGAAAGCCGAGCGAGAACTACCTCGCCGTAAAACAAGTTTAGCAGCTTGTGGGCGACGACATACAAGGCGGCACAATGATACTCCCGCGTTGAACACCCTCAAAGTATTGCGCGGCGCACCCATAAGCATGGGCCGGGGTGAAACTCCCGTGAGGTTGCAGCTAACAACCGCCCGTTTTTGCCTTTTCAGTTTAATATTCTCTTTCTATCCCACGAAAGGGGGATTTTCTACTATGGAACAAACAAATAAACAAGAAGCAAAATCCCCGATTGTACGCGAATACAAGATCGGGGATATAACCTATATCGTCAAAGCCGTTGTAAAAGACGGTGTAAAAGAGGACGCCGCGACAAAGGTACGCCGCCTAATCCACAATGACCTAAAACGAGAAAAAAGCCCGGTATAATGCCGAAAATACTCTCCTATTGCAGACGGGCGGCGGGTTATGTGGTATAATATATATAACCTGTTTGTCCGGCTGTCGGAATAGGAGGTAACATGAAACAGTCGGATAAATTGACCGCATACTATTTTCGTGCGGCACTTCAAACAGATACTTTGTACCTTGACAATCAAATGCAAAGACTTCTTTACTACGCAAGCCGGAACGGGAACGCTGCACTTGCCGCGAAAGGTGGTGAGCGCAGATGAGTAACACTTTTTCCTTTCAGCAGATTGCAGCCCCCAAAGTGTTAAGCGCGGAAGTCCGCGAAGTCATTTCAAACAATGTCTTGCAATTCTATGTGCGCGATCAGCAGCAGGACACGCAGGACGAGGGTATAACGGCTTTATATGAAAGACTTTCGCAAGAGGACAAATTAGAGGGCGAGAGCAACAGTATTGCAAACCAAAAGAAGATTTTGGAACGGTACTGCCGGGAGCATGGGATTACTGCCTATCGGCACTATGACGAGGACGACGGATATTCCGGTACAAACTTCAACCGCCCCGGCTTTCAGCGTATGTTAGCCGATATTAAGGCGGGGAAAATCAAGCGCGTTATCGTCAAGGATATGTCCCGTTTTGGGCGAGATTATTTGCAAGTCGGTTTTTATACCGATATGCTGTTTCCCGATTTTGGCGTGCATTTTATCGCTGTCAACGACGGAGTAGACAGTACGCGGGGCGAAAATGAGTTTACCGCAATCCGCAACGTGTTCAATGAGATGTACGCCCGCGATACTTCAAAGAAGATACGCGCTACTTGGCAATCAAAAGGTAAATCCGGCGAACATCTTACCACAATCCCGCCTTACGGCTACATGAAAGACCCGGACAACAAAAAGAAGTGGATTATAGACGAGGAAGCCGCAGCCGTTGTGCAGCAGATTTTCGCATTGTGCGTTTCCGGCATGGGACCGACGCAGATTGCAAAATGGTTAGAAAAGCACGAAATCTATAATCCGACAGCTTACTCCCAAGCAAAGGGGCGGCCTGTTACCAACAAGCCAACGGCTAACCCATATAAATGGACAAATGAAACGGTTTCCCGCACTTTAGAACGCATAGAGTATTTAGGGCATACCGTAAACTTCAAGACCCGCAAGCAATCCTACAAGAGCAAAAAGAAGTTGTGGAACGACCCGTCGGAATGGGTGATCTTTGAGAACACGCAGCCGCCGATTGTGGAAGAAAGCGTATTCCTCATTGTGCAGAACATACGCCGATCACGCCGCCGTCCTACCAAAATGGGCGATATGGGTATTTTCTCCGGGCTGCTTTATTGTGCAGAGTGCGGCGGCAAGATGTATCAATGCCGCGCAACGAACTTTACCGAAGAACAGAAGTATTTTATCTGTTCGACCTATCGGAAAGGCAAAGATTTGTGTACGACCCATTCCATTAAAAATGTTGTCCTGCACGAAATTGTTTTGCGGAACTTGCGGGAAGCAATCGAGTATGTAACGCAGTACGAAGCCGAGTTTATCCAAGAAGCAGCGGACAGCCGTTTACGGGAGCGCGACGCGGAGTTTTCTCGCAAGCGCGAAACACTTTCCAGAGCCGAAAGCCGGATTGCCGAATTGGATAACCTGTTCAAGCATTTATACGAGGACAATGTAACCGGGAAATTATCAGATGAACGGTTTATCAAAATGTCCCGTGATTATGAGTTGGAGCAGGAAAACTTAAAATCAATGGCAGAAGTGTTGCGGGAAGAAATCAAGCAGCAGGAAAAGCAAAAAACCAACGTTAAGGCGTTTATCAGCGTCGTAAAGAAGTACACCGATATGCAGGAACTTGACGCTTCCATTTTGCGGGAGTTTATAGACCGTATCGAGGTTTCCCATACCGATAAGAAATCCAAGACAAGGGAAATCACGATTGTTTATAACTTCATCGGTGCATTTGATTTTGAACGGGCAAAAGAAAAAGCCCAAAATACAACTCAAAAACAGCAAAGAACGGCATAGCCGTTTGGCTATACCGTCCCTTGCTTCAATGTTTTCTTAATTCACCGCCCCGTTTGCAAGGTTTTGTTTTTCAGACTTATTTGAAAGATACTGCGCGGTCCAAAGCAGCACAGCCGCCAGCCCGGCTATAAACCAAATATTGCCGCCAGCGGCCGCACAGGCTGACGAATACAGGCATACGGATGCCATCAGCACTTTTCCGGACGATGCAGGGCGGATCCTCCCAATCAGCGCGAACATAAGCCACAGCAGCACAAACAGACAAATGCTGGGCATCAGCCCGCTGTTTGTGCTGAAAGCAAGGCCGTTTTCCCCTGTATATATCCAGGAAAGGTTCAGCAGCGCCGTGCACAGCCATGCACAAAAGCCCGCCTCAACCCATTCCCGGATTTCCGGCTTTCGATAAGGTTTCATTTCACCCTCCTTTTTTCTACATTTGTCGTTTATATGCCTTACATTCACATAGATCACATATTCAGTATTCCCCTCTGCGGCAGACCGCTGTTGCCACAACTTCCGCCGCAGAGCGCTCCCTGGTACCGTCATGCGTCATAGGACACAGGCTGATTACCGCAGCCGGAAAGCGCCTTCCTTAAGCCGCCGCTGTTCCTTTTTCAGCGATATTGATCCAGGGTCCAAGATACCACGGACCGATCACTCCGTCCACATAGACCTCATATCCGCCCTCGGAAAAACGCTGTGCGCAGGCCGCAGCGGATTCAATCATGGTTTCATTCTGCTCTCCGGATCCGTCCAGCCAGGGAGCTATATATCCTTTTCGTATATACTGATAGAAGTCATCCATATGGATATGAACCGCGTGCTCATATGCCGAGGTTTCCGCCAGCAGCCGTGAGACCGAGCTCTTGCCTGTCCCGCACGCACCTGAAATGATAACAATTCGCGCTGTCAATTATTCTTCGTCCTCCTGTCATTCCACCGTAAACGCTGTAACACGGTACGGATTTACTGCCGCCGTCTCTGCCGGATCTTCCGCTCCCGCAACCGTCCCGGCGACAGCGGTTGTCGCCTGCCACATGCCGTCCCCATAGTTTCTCTCTCCGATATCCAGCTGAAACCGCAGGCTGACAGAGCCAAACATCACCGCACAAAGCACAGCGGCGGCAAGGAAACCATATGGGCTCTGCCGTTTCTGACTAAGTATCTCTTCCATCCGCTTTTTCATCCAATGGCTGCCGCTTCGAAAGCCCGTGGAAAAGGCAGTCGCAGAGGACGCCTGTCTGCGCACCACACGTATAATAGCGGTGCAGTATAGTTTGCGTTCCTCCCAGCAAAGATCTTTTACCGCCTCTTCATCACAGGAAATCTCCATATCCCGCTCAAATGCTCTCTTAATCAGATAGACCGCCGGATTAAACCAGTGGAGAACAGCGGCCGCCTCCGCCAGTGTCTTCAGCCACAGATCTTTTCTTTTATAATGGACCAGCTCATGCTTGAGAATCAGTTCTAGCTCCATATTAGGAAATTCCTCACACGGTATCAAAACGAGCGGCCGTAAAAAGCCCACCAGCATGGGCGAACTGATCCCATCGACTGTGCGCACCTCGACCGGCCTGCGGATGCCAAACCTGTGCCGGTATTTTTCCGTAATCGCCAGGACCTGCTCTGAGTCCGACTTTATGCTAAGCCTGCGAATCCTCTCCATAAAACCGCAGTGTCTGATAAGAAGCCCGACTCCCAGCCCAAATGCCGTCAAAAACCATATGATCGCCAGAACCTGTGCCAAAGAAGGCAGATTAAAATAGCTGCCAGCCAGCAGAATCTGCCCGGCTTCCACGGTTTCTTTGGGCATGGAGCCGGCCGGCATGTAGATCTGCCGTGAAACAAAGAGCCCAAAATCCGGTTTCCACGGAAACAGATAGCCCGCTATGATTACCATCCAGGTGTAATATCTCCATTTTGCCTGATACCGTTCTCCCAGTATCAGCACCGCAGAATAATAGATCAGGCCGATCACCGTCATTGTTACGGAACAAACGCATAAATCCAGCAATAATTGTCTCATATCCGCTCCTATCCGCGCGTTATCAGCGCTTCTTCTGTGCCTCCAGCCATTGCTCCAGGTCCAAAATCTCCTCTTCCTTCAGCCGGTCCGCCCCGTACAAAGATCCCACAAAGGAAGCCAGCGAATGGTTACGGTATCTTTTCCTTAACAGAGATGCCTCAAAGGACATGTACTCATCCTCACCCACGACCGGATAATACAGGCGCTCCTTTCCTTCTTTTCTGGAGCGCAGAAATCCTCTTTTTTCCATACGCCCTAAAAGAGTCAGTATTGTCTGCGGCTTCCACTGCAGATCATCGGGCAGCCTGGCGGCCAATTCCATCGATGTTACCGGCGGCGGCATCTCCCAGATCAGTTTCATCAGCTCAAATTCCGCGTCCGGCAGTTTCATCAGTTCTGCCAACACAATCCCCTCCCATTATTATACCGGATCTTCCATTCCTATCCGGCCTGCTGCTTATATTCTACAATTGTCGTTAATTGATGTCAATACCCAATTCTCCATGCTTTTAAAAATGATGTTACTATTCACGGTTGTCGTAAACCTACCGCGAATGGCAGGGCAGAGTATGGTCCTCATTGGGACACGCTCTCGCTCCGTGAAGCGCGCAGCGGTTCTAACGCTGCAAACTACGCAGCGAAAGAACCGGCGGGCTTCAAGGGATCCCTATGAGGACCATACTCTGCCCTGTCATTCGCTGCTTTATCGGCAGCCGTGAACAGTAACAAAATGATCACTCTCCACAGTCCGTAAGCCTCCCGCATATGACAACGATTCGCCCCTCCACCCCTATAGGCGGAAGGGCGAATCGCTGTCATACAAAAGCGCAGTTATCTTCGCAGGGCTGTCCAGATAATAATCCGCCCTGATCTCTTCGGGATGATGGCAGCCCCACAGGGCCAGCGCACAGGCGGTCCCCGCCGCTTCGGCACAAGCCATATCATATCTGCTGTCCCCTATATAGACCACATTGGCGCGGTCCGCCTTGCTCTTTTCCAGATATGCTTCCATGGGATCCGCATAAGGCTTGTGGCGCGGGCTGTCATCCGCACAGATCACAGTATCGAAATAACCGGACAGGCCAAACGGCACGAATTCACGCTCATACTCTTCTCTGGTTTTGGAAGTGATGATGCCGGTCCGGGCGCCCTGATTTTTCAAACCCTCAAGGCATTCCAAGATCCCGTCAAATACATGTACCAGATGCCAGTAGTCCGGTATATAGGTATCCCACAGCTTTACAGCCGTCTGCAGATTTGTGATGCCCAGCTGCTTTACCGCATCCTCGCTGGTTATGCCGAATGCGAAGCGCAGCTCTTCCACTTCCATCTTCCGTCCCTGCAGTTCCTCCACCGCACGGCTCAGCGAACGCAGCATGGTATCTTCCGTGTCCAGCAGCGTACCGTCAATATCAAATACGATATGAGCATATCCCATAAACGCTCCTTTTCTACCAGCGGCCGAATTCCGCCAGTTTTAGTCCGGGGTTTCGATCCAGCACCATGCCCACGCTCCAGCTGTTTACAAACAGAAGCAGGGCGTTATCTTTCAGATCCTTGATGCGCTTCATGTCGGAAGTGCCCTGGATCTTGTTCACATCGATCTCTTTATTCTCAATCCAGCGGATGTGCTCGTAGGGCAGCTTTTCCAGCTTGACTTCCACATTATACTCGTTGCTTAGGCGGTACAGCAGCACATCGAACTGCAGCTCGCCCACCACTCCTACGATGATCTCCTCCATGCCGGTGTTATACTCCTGGAAGATCTGGATCGCGCCCTCCAGCGCAATCTGGCTCACACCCTTGATAAACTGCTTTCTCTTCATCGTATCCACCTGGCGCACCCTGGCAAAATGCTCCGGCGCGAAGGTAGGGATTCCCTCATATTCAAATTTTTTGTTCGGCATGCAGATCGTATCGCCGATGGAAAAGATGCCCGGATCAAACACTCCGATGATGTCGCCGGCATAGGCTTCCTCCACGATCTTTCTCTCCTGCGCCATCAGCTGCTGCGGCTGGGACAGGCGGATTTTCTTACCTCCCTGTACATGGTTAACTTCCATGCCGGCTTCGAATTTGCCGGAGCAGATGCGCATGAACGCGATACGGTCCCTATGGGCCTTGTTCATATTGGCCTGTATCTTAAATACAAAGGCCGAGAACTCTTCCGTCATCGGATCTATGATGCCCACATCCGCTTTTCTCGGAAGCGGCGATGTGGTCATGGACAGAAAATGTTTTAAAAAGGTTTCCACGCCGAAATTCGTGAGGGCGGAGCCGAAAAACACCGGTGACAGTTCTCCGGCGCTGACCGCATCCATGTCAAATTCCTGGCCCGCGCCGTCTAAAAGGTCTATATCATCCATCAGCTGCTTCTGATAGTCGCCGCCGATCAGCCATTCCACCTGGGGATCCTTCACATCCACCTCGGTGGAATCCACCTCTCTGGTTCCGTTGGCTGCCGCCACAAAAGTGGTGATATGATGTGTGTTTCTGTCATAAACGCCTTTAAAATTCTTGCCGCAGCCAATGGGCCAGTTAATCGGACAGGTGCTGATTCCCAGCACATTTTCAATCTCGTCCATCAGCTCAAAGGGATCGTTCGCTTCCCGATCCATCTTATTGATAAATGTAAATATGGGGATATGGCGCATCACACAGACCTTAAACAGCTTGATGGTCTGCGGCTCCACACCTTTGGACGCATCGATGACCATAACCGCGGAATCCGCCGCCATCAGCGTGCGGTAGGTGTCCTCCGAGAAATCCTGGTGGCCCGGTGTGTCCAGAATGTTGATGCAGTAATCGTCATAATGAAACTGCATCACAGAAGAGGTCACCGATATCCCCCTCTCTTTCTCTATCTCCATCCAGTCTGAAACCGCATGGCGCTGTGTCTTTTTGCCCTTAACCGAACCGGCCAGATTAATCGCGCCTCCGTACAGCAGCAGTTTCTCTGTCAGTGTCGTTTTACCCGCATCCGGGTGGGATATAATAGCGAAAGTGCGCCTTTTTTGTATTTCTTCCGTAATTGTTGGCATAAAAACAGTTCCTCCAGTTGATTCTTTATTATGGTCGGCCATCCTTAAAACAGCGGCGCAAACAGTTTCAGCACCACCTGCATGGCTCTGGTATACCAGGGTGTGGCATCGCAGAATTCATTTGTGATTTCAGTGCTGGCATCAAAGGTTTCCATGAAATCCTTCTTCATCTGTTCCAGCGCCTGGCACCGGTACATTAACACGCCGCATTCGAAATGCAGATAGAGGCTGCGGTAATCCATATTGATGGTGCCCACCGTACCCAGCTCATCATCGCACAGGAAACATTTGGCATGTATAAAGCCGGGCGTATACTCCATAATGCGGACTCCCGCTTTCAGCAGCTGCGGATAATAGGATCTGGTGAGCAGAAACACGAATTTTTTATCCGGTATGTGCGGCGTTACAATGCGCACGTCCACACCCGACTTGGCCGCCAGCGTCAGCGCGGTGACCATTTCATTATCGGTGATCAGATACGGTGTAAAGATATAGACATAGCGCCTCGCTCTGTTGATGATATTCAGATAAACGCTTTCCCCGACACATTCCGTATCGAGCGGTGAATCCCCATAAGGCTGTATGAAGCCGTCCGTGGCAAAAGCGGCGCCTTCCGGCCGGATGGGACGGTATTTTATAAAGTCGGTATCCGTAGCCTTCACCGTATTCCACATTTCCAGAAACATCGCAGTCAGACTCCAGACGCCTTCTCCCTTCAGCATGATTCCGGTATCCTTCCAGTGGCCGTGCACCACTTTCACATTGATATACTCATCAGCCAGATTGATGCCGCCGGTAAAGCCCGTGTGTCCGTCGATCACCGCAATCTTTCTGTGGTCCCGGTTGTTCATGACCATGGACAGAAACGGAACAAAGGGATTAAACACCCTGGTTTCTATGCCGTATGCTTTAAGTTTCTCCTCATATCTGGATGGCAGAATCATGATACATCCCATATCATCGTACATGAATCTGACTTCCACGCCTTCTTTGGCCTTCTGAATAAGAATATCCAGGATAGAATCCCACATTTCCCCGCATTCGACGATAAAATATTCCATGAAGATAAAATGCTTCGCGGCCAGCAGTTCCCGCTTCAGTGCTTCAAAATACGCTTCTCCGATCGGAAAGTATTCCGCCGTGGTATTCTGATACACAGGGAAACCCGTGCTGCTGCTGATATAGCGGCTCTGTTTTGCTACGCTGCTGTCTGCGTCAAGAAGCCGGTCAAAAACCTCCGCATCCTGAGTGAGCTCCGGCTGAAGTATCTTATGAATACGATCTCCCTTTACACGCATGGACTTCTGTGCGTTTTTTCTGCCGAAGAGCAGATAGAGCGTCACACCAAATACAGGAACTGCCAAAATCAGCGTGCTCCAGGCCAGCTTATAAGCCGGATTGTCATTCTTGCTGACAATCCGCATCACCACCACAATTCCCAAAACCACCATCAGTATACCGACTGCGTTGGAATAAGCACTCACCTTATACATGGAAATAACAACCCATGTCAGCTGCAGCAAAAGAGCCAGCCCGACAATAATCAGCCGGTTTGTGATTATCTTCAATATATTTTTCATTCGTCTTTACTTCCTTACTCACTCTGTTATAATGGGAGACAGATACTCTCTGTTATTCTATCACAAATACAGGAGTTTTCAAATATTTTCGGAGGTAGTTTATGATAATCGCAATTGATATCGGCAACAGCAGCATCACCATCGGATGCATTGACGCCTGCCGGACTTATTTTGTGGAGCATATCTCCACCAGTCAGTCCAAGACAGATCTGGAGTATGCCATCACCATCAAGAATATTCTGGAGCTTTACAATATACCGGCCGAAAGCCTGGAGGGCGGGATCCTCTCCTCTGTTGTGCCTCCATTAACCGGTCTCATGCGCAAATCGGTGGAAAAGCTCACCCATAAAAGCGTCATGGTCGTTGGCCCCGGAGTCAAGACAGGGCTGAATATCAAAATTGATAACCCGGCGCAGCTGGGCAGTGATCTCGTAGTGGATGCGGTAGCCGCAGTAAAAGAGTACCCCCTGCCGCTGATCATCATAGATATGGGTACCGCCACCGCCTTTTCCGTCATTGACCAAAACGGCGTCTACCTCGGCGGTGCCATTGCTCCCGGCATACGCATATCCGTGGATTCTCTCACCAGCAGTACTTCGCAGCTGCCGCGCATCAGCCTGGATCCCCCGAAATACGTCATCGGGAAAAACACTGTGGACTGTATGAAAAGCGGAGCCGTATTCGGCAGCGCAGCCATGGTGGACGGGATGCTTGAGCGGATGGAGGAAACGCTGCAGGCAAAGCCGTCTGTGGTGGCCACCGGCGGGCTCGCTCCGTTTATTATCCCACATTGCCGCCACAATATTATCTATGACGAAACACTTTCTCTCAAAGGTCTCCGGATCATCTACAGCAAAAATAAAGGATGTTAAAACATGGCAAAAACTGCGGTGCCGTTTACCTGTATGCGGTACCGCAGTTTTTTTCGCACGCTTGTCTGGCGCTAATCCTCTTCCTGATCCGCAGAAGGCTGCCCTGTTGCCTCCATGGCATCCAGCTTTATCATCTGTTCCGCCCGCCTGGCTCCCTTCACCGCCGATCCCTCCGTCTCCGGTTTCGACGCTTCTTTCGCAGCCGGGCCGTCCTTTCGCATAAAATCCTGAATCAGCATCAGTATGAATATAACGGCTATCACTGCCAGTCCGATCCAGCATATTGTTTTGATCATAGGCTCCCCCTTTGCAAAGCTTTCCCCATCTTACTGCCTGCGCACATCTCCTGTCAGTCCGACATCATTTCTTCTGGCCGTAGTATGCATTCTCCCCATGCTTGCGCAGAAAATGTTTATCCAAAATCGCCTGGCTGATCTGCGGTATCTCCGGATTGATCATCCTGGTAAACAGACCCATCTTACATATTTCCTCCAGCACCACCGCGTTGTGCACAGCCTCCGCCGGTGTCTTACCCCAGGAAAACGGCCCGTGGTTCACGGTGAGCACGCCCGGCACATGGATGGGGTTTACCCCCTTTCTGCCGAAGGTTTCACAGATCACAAGGCCCGTATTTTTCTCATAATCCGTGCCTATTTCCTCTTTCGTCATCAGTCTGGTACAGGGCACCTCACCGTAAAAATAATCCGCATGGGTCGTCCCATAGGCAGGAAGCCCCTTGCCGGCCTGCGCCCAGGAAGTGGCATAGGTGGAATGCGTATGTACGATACCACCCAATTCCTCAAACGCGCGGTAGAGCACCAGATGCGTGGGCGTATCCGATGAAGGATTTAATTCCCCCTCCACCTTGTTTCCGTCCAGATCCAGCACCACCAGATCCTCAAGCTTTAATTCATCATATGGCACACCGCTGGGCTTTATCACTATCAGTCCGGCCTCTCTGTCTATGCCGCTGACATTTCCCCATGTATAGGTAACCAGCCCTCTCTTAGGGAGCTCCAGATTTGCTTCCAGCACTTCTTTTTTTAACTGTTCCAGCATACTTTCCATCCTCCTGTTAAATCCGTATATCTGCTATTATAAGCGTTCTTGATGTATTGAGCAACTAAAATATCAGATGCGCCGTCTGTACTGTTACAATGTTACTGTTCACACGCGGGAATTTTTCGATAACTGTGAACAGGTTATTGTTCATGACTGCCGATAAAGCAGCGCATGTCGGTACAGAGTATGGTCCTCATTGGGATCCCTTGAAGCCCGCCGGTTCTTTTGCTGCGTAGTTTGCAGCATTAGAACCGCTGCGAGCTTCACGGAGCGAGAGCGTGTCCCTATGAGGAGCATACTCTGTACCGACATGCGCGGGACGTTTACGGCAGCTGTGAATAGTAACGTGAACAGTAATGTTGCAATTTACTTTTTATAAATTTTTGTTGACATTTTAAACAGCTGTGCTAAAATAGTCGGTGGAGACATAGCTCAGCCGGGAGAGCACTTGCATCACACGCAAGGGGTCAGGGGTTCGAGCCCCCTTGCCTCCATTTTTGATGATTCTTATCAAATACATAACAACATATGGGCTCGTAGCTTAGCTGGGAAAGCGCTGCGTTCGCAACGCAGAGACCGAGGGTTCGAATCCCTTCGGGTCCATTATAGTATTTAACAAGACGATGCCGTCGGGATTTTTCCCGATGGCATCGCTGCTTTTTTCTTACATAGGAAAGTACTCCTATGTAAGAAAAACGCTCCGCGTGGATCGCACTGCGGCGCAGCGGAATCATGTCGCTAAAGCGACCCGCCGCAGGCGGAGAATCCCGCGAGCGGGATTCTTTTTTAAATAGGAAAATTTTTCTGTTTTACTGCGGCCTCCTGGTGCGCATGAGGAAGTTTTCCTTGCGCAGTTCTTCGTACAGCTGGTAAAACTTCCACTTCTTATTGGTATCCGTCACCACCGCTTTCAATTCTATCCTGGGTATCTGCGCCTCTTTTAAGGCCGCCAGAAGATCGTCCAGCCGGGCTCCCCCGATGTCGCTTAGCACCATCACCTCTTCACGGATCTCTGGCAGTTCATCCGGCACCGGTTTCTTTCCAAAACCGGGAAGGCCGGCCAGACAGCCGATCTGCTGGGTGATATCCTGTCTGTTCACAAGGACGGCCGGTATACCAAGGCGCTCAAAGACGGCAAAGGCTCTGCGCGCTCCGGCTTCTTCCAGAGGATGATAGTACAGGATCAGTTCTTTTTTTACTTTCATATTCATACTCCTTCATTGTCAAATTCCGGTATAAAGCTTTCTGATGCGGTCCCGCCTTCCTGGATAAATCCGTTCTCCACACCCAGGCTGATGGCGTAATCCACCAGTTCATCATATTCCTTCTCTGCCACGCGTCGGTTTAACTCCGGGAAATGTTCAAAATGCTTTACCGGTGTGTATTGGTTCATGATGCTGATGTATATAGTATCCCCATAAGTTCGGTACAGATATTCCACGACCTTTTTTGAATCAGCCAGGCCTCCCGGAAGCAGCAGATGGCGCACGATCACTCCGCGGCGCATGATGCCCCGGCCGTCAAAGACCGGCACGGGCTGCTGCCGCACCATCTCTGCGAGAGAAAGCCTGGCCCAGACGGAATAGTCCGGCGCGCCTGAATAGTCCCTGCCCGCCTGTTCCGACATGTATTTAAAGTCCGGAAGCCATACGTCCACGATGCCTTCGTACAGGCGGAGTGTTTCGGGACGCTCGTATCCTCCCAGGTTACAGACGATGGGTATGCTAAGGCCCTGCTCTTTCGCGCGGGACACCGCTTCGATGACCTTAGGAGTATAATGGGTAGGCGTCACCAAATTGATGTTTTCCGCGCCCTTTTGCTGCAGTTCCAGAAATATTTCGCCAAGGCGCTCTGTGCTGATGATTTTCCCGGATTTCCCGCCGGATATGGCCTGGTTCTGACAGTAGATGCAGCCAAGGCCGCAGCCGGAAAAGAAGACGGTGCCGGAACCGCCCTCGCCGGTGATGCAGGGTTCTTCCCACATGTGGAGCGCGGCTCTGGCGACGGTGAGATCGGCCGATGCGTGGCAGCGGCCTGTCCGGCCGGCGGTGCGGTCGACGCGGCAGAGGCGGGGACAGAGGGTACAGGAGGTCAGGAGGGATTGGGGTGAGGGTGAGGGTGAGATTGAAGGCATGGGGATGGCTCCTTTTTGTTTCGGGGTTTTTAGGTATTATAGCATGAGGGGGGCGGGATTGGTAGTGGAAAACGCACTGTTGGTGCGGGAACTGGTGGCTGCCCGCTGGCCCGCAGTGCGCTCGATTCCGCTGCGCTCCATCTCGCTGTAGTGCTTCGCACTATGGGAATAGAACGATGGAAGGGGACGCTTGTGCGAGCACAGCGTCCCCTTCCATCGTTCTATTCCCGCACTGCTCATGCGGTTTCTTCAAATTGTGAATTATACAGCCCTGCGTAAAATCCGTTCTGTTTCATTAAGTCTTCGTGATTGCCTTGCTCGATGATATCTCCGTCTTTCATTACCAGAATCAGGTCGGCGTCGCGGATCGTGGAGAGCCGGTGGGCTATGATGAAACTGGTGCGGCCTTTCATCAGATTGTCCATGGCTTTCTGTATCCGGATCTCGGTTCTGGTGTCGACGGAACTGGTCGCTTCATCCAGGATCAATACTTTATTGTCCGCCAGTATCGCTCTCGCGATGGTCAGCAGCTGCTTCTGGCCCTGGGATACGTTGCTCGCTTCTTCGTTGAGCTCCATCTGATAGCCTCCGGGCAGCGTCTGGATGAAATGATGGGCGTGTGCCGCTTTGGCTGCCTGGATCACTTCCTCATCCGTCGCATTAAGCCTTCCATACCGGATGTTCTCCATGATTGTTCCTTTAAACAGCCAGGTGTCCTGAAGCACCATGCCGAAGGCTTCCCTTAGCTGTCTTCTGTCAAAATCTTTGATGTTGTGGCCGTCCAGCAGGATCGCGCCGCTGTTGACATCGTAAAATCTCATCAGCAGCTTCACCATCGTGGTCTTGCCTGCGCCGGTTGGACCGACGATAGCAATCTTCTGCCCGGGCTTTATATCCGCACTGAAATCATTGATGATGATCTTATCCGGATAATAGCCGAAATGAACATGGTCAAAACGTACCTCTCCGACAATATCCTTCGCCGTCACATTTCTCTTTACCGTTTCTCTTGTGCCGTCCTCGCGGGTAACCGTCTCTTGCAGCATTGCGTGCTCGGCCGCTTCCTGATCCTCTTCCGGCTCTTCTAAAAATTCAAACACACGCTCAGCCGCGGCTGCCGTGGACTGCAGCATGTTGGAAACCTGCGCGATCTGCGTCACCGGCTGGGTGAACTGGCGCACATACTGGATAAAGGACTGGATATCTCCGACCTCAATCACTTTCTTGATGTTTAAATATCCGCCGAGCGCCGCTACCGCCACATAGCCCAGGTTGCCCACAAAGGACATGATCGGCTGCATCATGCCGGACAAAAACTGGGATTTCCAGGCGGACTGATACAGGATTTCATTCGTATCTTCAAATTCTTTGGATACAGCGGCCTCGCGGTTAAAAAGCTTCACCACATTGTGTCCGCCGTACACTTCCTCCACCTGGCCGTTTACATGTCCAAGGTATTCCTGCTGATCCTTGAAATATTTCTGGGAATGCTTTACGATGAAGCCGATCAGCGCCGCGGATATCGGCAGGATTAAGAGGGCTACCAGTGTCATCAGCGGGCTGATACTGATCATCATGATAAATACGCCCACCAGCGTGGTGATGGATGTAATCAGTGTCGTGATGCTCTGGTTTAAGCTCTGTCCCAGCGTATCCACATCGTTGGTGATTCTGGAGAGGACTTCACCGTAGGTTCTCGTATCATAATAATTCATGGGCAACCGGTTGATCTTCTCGGACAGGTCCTTCCGAAACCGGAAGGTCATCTTCTGAGTCACGCCGGTCATGATCCAGTGCTGCGCCCAGGACAGTACCGCGCTGACCACATACAGGCCGAGCAGTATCAGAAGTATCCTGCCGATCGCTTCAAAATCAATGCCTGCGCCTCCGTTTACCTTATCCACCAGACCGTTAAATATCTGTGTGGTGGCTTTGCCCAGCACTTTCGGCCCTATGATGGAAAATACGGTGCTGCCTGCGGCGAAGATCATCACGAAGATCACAGCAATCTTATATTTGCCGACATGCTTTAACAGTTTCCGGATCGTTCCTTTAAAATCCTTGGCCTTTTCTCCGGGCATCATTCCTCTTCCGCCGCCCATGGGGCCGTGGCCTCTGCGCATCGGTCTTGTCTCTGCCATATCAGTCTACCTCCTTCGCTTCGTCTACTCCGGTCTTACCTTCCAGCTCCTTTGCGGATAACTGGCTCATGGCGATCTGGCGGTATACCTCATTGTCCTTTAACAGCTCCTCATGAGTTCCCATTCCCACAATCCTGCCTTCATCCAGCACCAGGATCTTCTCCGCATGGATGATCGTGCTGATTCTCTGTGCCACAATGATTACCGTGCTCTCCGCCACCGCGCTCTTTAACGCCTTGCGCAGCGCTATATCCGTCTTGTAGTCCAGAGCGGAAAAACTGTCGTCAAATACGTAGACCTTCGGATTTTTGGCAATGGCCCGTGCGATGGAAAGCCTCTGCTTCTGGCCGCCGGATACGTTGGTTCCGCCCTGTGCGATGGGGCTGTCATACTTCTCCGGTTTTTCTTCAATGAAATCAGCCGCCTGAGCGATTCTCGCCGCTTCAGCGATCTGCTGATCCGCAGCGTCCTCTGCTCCGAATCTTAAGTTTGAGGCGATGGTTCCCGAGAACAGCACGCCTTTCTGCGGCACATAGCCGATTTCTTCTCTTAGATCGTGCTGGGTCAGATCGCGGATATCCACGCCGTCCATCGTAATGCTGCCCTTCGTCACATCATAGAGCCTGGGGATCAGCTGTACCAATGTGGATTTACCGCTGCCGGTACTGCCGATGATGGCCGTCGTCTCCCCCGGTTTTGCCGTGAAGTCGATATCCTCCAGCACATCTTCATCCGCATTGGGGTAACGGAAGGACACATGGTTGAAACGGATCTCCCCTTTCCCTTTAAGAGGAACCGCCCTGGCGTTCTGCTTATCGCGGATTTCCGGATCTGTTTTCAGTATTTCATCAATACGTTCCGCAGATACCGCAGCTCTGGGAAGCATTATGGAAATCATCGTGATCATTAAAAATGCCATGACAATCTGCATCGTATAAGTGATAAACGCCATCATATCGCCAACCTGCAGATTTCCCAGATCTATGCCGTGGGCGCCGACCCAGACAATCAAAACCGTAATGCCGTTCATAATCAGCATCATTGCCGGCATCATAAAAGACATGGCTCTGTTGGTAAACAGCTGCGTCTTCATCAAATCCTTATTGGCGGCATCAAAGCGCTCTTCTTCGTGCTTCTCTCTGCTGAAGGCGCGGATTACAGGGATACCGGTCAGGATTTCCCTGGCCACCAGATTCAGCCGGTCCACCAGCTTCTGCATCATCTTAAACTTCGGCATCGCCACCGCCATCAGCACCATCACCAGGCAGAAGATGGTTCCCACCGCTACGGCGATAATCCAGGTCATCGAGGTGTTTGTCTGCAGCACCTTAATAATGCCTCCGATTCCGATGATGGGCGCATATGCAACCATCCTTAGAAGCATTACCGTCACCATCTGGATCTGCTGAATATCGTTGGTGCTTCTTGTAATCAGGGAAGCGGTGGAGAATTTATCCATCTCACCGTTGGAAAAACCGATCACCTTATGGAAAACCCGGTTGCGCAGGTCACGGCCGGTCCTTGCCGCCGCCCTGGCTGCCAAAAGTCCCACCAGAACGCTGACCACCATGCCAAGCAGTGCCAGGCCAAGCATCTTCACGCCGGTCTTTCCCAGATAGTTCATCTGATAGTGATCCACATCCACTCCCAGTGCGATGTATTCCGACTTCACAAAGCTCACCGCCATCTGCTTTGCCATGGTATCGGAAACGCCCTGCATCTCTTCCTGTATGCCCGCCTTCATCTGATCCATCGCTTCCTGCGGCAGCATCATGAGCACCTCGAAGATATTATCCACAGCCGCCGGGTCCATGCCCATCCCTGACAGCATCGCATCTCTCATCTGCACCGCTTCTGCGCCGTCCGATGAAAACAGCAGCATCATCATTTCCGCAGGAGTCATGAGCGTGCCAAGCTCCTCCAGCTCCTCTTGGGAGAGGTGATTTCTCACATAGATGTCCTCCGCTGCTGCAGCCGGATATTTCTTTACATATGCGCTGTAATCGTTCTCCGTCATGCTGTCCTTAGAGACCAGCTTATAGTCAGCCTCCATCCGGGCGGCCTCTTCATCGGTCAAAAACAGCTTCATATGCTCCAGTGTGGATGCCCTGACTGCTTCCGGAGCGGCTGTTTCAATACCGCCGGACTGGATGCCCACATCCACGATGTCAGAGGTGTACTGGGGCAGCGCCAGCTCACAGTTTGCCTGTATCACCAGCAGGGCCAGAATTGCCACAATCGCTAACCAAGATTCTTTTGCAAACTTGATAATCTTAACCATACTATACTCCTTTGAACTCCTCTCTAATGTCATGTAAACAGGCTGTTATAAAAGGCCGGGACATCACATTGCCGATATGATGTCATAAAGCTTCGTCAAAAGCCTTGTAAATTCCTTCACATCCTCTTCGCCCATCTGTTCCATCACGCGCATCATCATCTCCACCGAATGGTTCATCACACATTTAAGCATGCCTTCCCCCGCAGGTGTCAGCTTCAGATACACGACTCTGCGGTCATTCGGGCTCATGATCCGCTCAATCAATCCCTTCCTCTCCATGGAACCCAGCACTCTTGACACTGCCGGCATTCTCATATTCATGAGACCTGCGATCTCCGAAACCATAACGGCCGGCTCTTCCTCTCCGCTCTCACGCTTTTCCATCAGTTTCTCTTTAATCGCTCCTAAAATGTAGAACTCCGCCTGCGGAATATCACCGACGATCCGGTGTTTCCTGTTCATCTGCCGGAATTTGCCCAATGCTGTCAGCAATTCCTTCGCAGTCTGTTCATCCACTTCTTCACCCCCAGCCGGGCGGCCGAGGCCGTCCAATTACTTAACATCAGAAATAGTTAACATTGTTAATTATTTCTGATGGGAACTTTTTTTATTATATTCCAATCAAATTTTTTGTCAATGCACTTCATATAATTTTTATAATTAATTCAGATTTCAGACTTTTCTTCCATTTTACTGTTATATTTTTCATATTTCGTGTATAATAGAAGTATCTACATACCACAGACCGTAAATACAGATTTAAGGAGGAAAAAGCCACATGTTAGTAAAAGCCATTATGGTGCCGTCCAACCAGCTGCACTGCATATCCGTCAATGATACGCTTGACGCTGCATTGAGCTTAATTGAGAACAACCGCCTGCTGTCCCTGCCCGTCGTGGATGGCAAGGATTTTGTCGGTGTTTTGTCCAAGCAGTATGTATATGAGTACTATTTCCGGGAATATGAGGGGACAAAGGAAGACTTTCTGAAAAAGAAAGTAAAGGAATTCATAAAGACACAGATCATGACCATCGATAAAAATGTAACCATCGAGGAAGCCGCCGCCATATTTATCACCTCAAAAATACGTTTTATTCCGATCACGGATAAGCACAATGAACTTCTGGGTATCGTAACCCATCAGGCGATCTTTAAGGAATACCAGAAGCTCTTCGGTGACAAGGGGAACGCGCTGACCATATATACCTATGATTTTAAGGGGACTCTGGCGCAGATTGCCAAGAACATAGCGAAAGCCGGCGGCAATATCAAAAATGTCGTTTCCAGAGATACCGATGTGATGGGGCTGCAGGAAGTCTATATCCGGGTGGAAACAGATAACTTTAAGAAAGTCGTCCGCATGCTGCGTGAAAAGGGATTCGATGTGAGAAGTGCGGAATAGATTGAAAGGGAAGGCCTCACGAGTCTTCCCTTTCGTCTGTTACCGTATAAAATTCGTCCGCTCAAATGCCTCAGGCACAGGCGGCTCAATCCCCGCCTGCCGGCCCGCCTCAATGGATTTTAGCAGCCAGGCCATGTTTCTTCCCAGAGTACGCATGATCTGCAGCCCTTCCAGATCCTGTGCGACTTCCTCCGGCGTGTTCCCATGAACCATGTTCCAATATTGGGAAGATACCACCGGCATGCCGGAGATCATCAGATATTTATTCAGCTGATCCAGCGCTGCCGTCGTCCCGGCTCTCCTGGCGGATACGACGCACGCCCCCGGCTTATGGGCAAATACCTTTCCCGCATAAAACAGGCGGTCCATCAATGCCGTCATTGCGCCGTTGGCAGAAGCATAGTACACAGGCGATCCAAAGATGAATCCGGCCGCATCCTCCGCTTTAATGATAATGCGGTTTACAATATCATCGTCAAAGACACAGCGGTTTTCAAGCTGCCTGCACTTTCCGCATGCGATGCAGCCCCGAATGGGCGCAGTGCCGATGGAGACGATCTCTGTTTCTATCCCCTCTTCCTTCAGCACCTTTTCCGCCTCCGCTAATGCGGTATAGGTGCATCCCCTCGCATGGGGGCTGCCGTTTATCAGTAATACTTTCATTTCTGCTTCGCTTCCTTTCCTGCATGTATGTCTAAAGTATAACACAGGTCTGCATCTGTGAAAAGTAACAGCCATGTTACTGCTTGATCGCCGCCCGTGAAATGTACACTGATTTTTACTGAATTTTTTTTTAAAAAGCAGTTGACAAAACCCCATCCTTATAGTATTATAATGCATGTGCTCAAGAACAGAGCAGATGCGCGAGTGGCTCAGTGGTGGAGTATCGCCTTGCCAAGGCGAGGGTCGCGGGTTCGAATCCCGTCTCGCGCTTTTTTTTATTTGTAAAAAGAGTCAAATACGGCGCACATCCTTTTATTGGATGTGCGCCGTACTTTTACTGAAACCTAAAACCCGCGCCCGTAATATTTCAACCACTTCCTCTGCCTTGAGAACTCTCCCGTAAGCAACTACCCTGCCATCAACCACTAATGCCGGAGTAGACATTACTCCATAGGCGGCAATCTGCCAGCCAAAGATACTCATTAACAGTACAAGCGAACCCAGATCAACCATAGAGGACGAAATCAGAAACGAGAACGTGACCCCGACAGGCAGGCCCGCACTTGTAAAGCCCATAAAAATAGGAATAGATGAGCAGGAACAGAATGGGGTGACCGTTCCCAGCAATGCTGCCGCTGAATTCGCCGCAATACCGCTAAAACGTCCCAGAATTTTTCTGGTGCGCTCCGGCGGAAAATAACTCTGAATATATGAAATAAGAAAGATTAAAACCGAAAGCAATACGAATATTTTGATTGTATCATAAATAAAAAACTGTAAGCCTCCGCCGGCAATACCATCCAAATCCAGGCCGAGCGTCTCAAGACCTTTTCCGATTAATGCATTAAGCCATTTCATTCCAAGAATCTGATCCTGGAAAAACAGCCATATGGATCTTATCGCTTCCATAAATCCCCCTCTCTATTGTCCGCAGCCGCTGGAAACGCTATCCTCGTCCTGGTATCGGCAAGTCAGTATTTTCAGCAATTCTCCTGCATATTTACTGCCGCTTTCACTTATGGAATAATACGTCCATTTTCCTTCTTTCCGGCCGACTACCACTCCTGATTCACAAAGTATTTTCATATGGTGAGACAGTGTGGACTGGCCGATCTGCAGTTCATCCAACAATTTGCAGGCACATTTTTCGCCGGTACTCAGCATTTCCAAAATCCGGAGGCGGTTTACATCACAAAAGGCTTTAAATACCTTTGCATCCTCTGAATGATTTCTCATGTTCTTTACCTCACATCTATATTTTTCGATATAGCAATACACCTTATATCGATTTTTGTCAATATGTAAAAAACAAATACAATGAGATTTTCTCTTCCCCTTTCCGTCAGGAAATGATTACAGGGATCTCAATCCTTGTGATATAATCCTCCATCGTATCAATGACTGTCTCATTGATCCCCATCTCATAAGCCCACCCGGTCAGTGTTAATCCCTGTTTGTCCGCATAATGAAGCAGCTGTTCGTAGCGGGCGGGAAGTTTGTCCCAGCTGCCTTTGCAGTAAGCCCTAAGATAGGTTCCTCCTGGCTGTCTGTGAAGTCCCCTGGATGGCAGGGCATGCGGGATCTTCATAAAAAGCTTTGTGTAATTCTCAAACTTTCCCGCATACAGATCCGCTGCGGCGATCATGGAGCCGTATGAGGCATTATACATGCGGGGCAGGTTGTATTTTTTTATTTCACCCACCATCATCTCTATCTCTTTTTCAAACGGCAGGCCGGGAGCTGTCTCCACAGTCACCAAATATTCCTGTTTTTTCTCCACAACGCTGATTTCAGATACATCCAGATTAAGAAGTGAAAGCATATCCTGCCGATTAAGGGACAGCGTCCTGCGTATCGCCTTCAGCCGTGCTATGCTGCGGTCTGCCTCCCCGATCTGGGCCTGCATCAGCTGCTCCATGCCGACAGCGGAACGGTTTTCCATAAAGGCCCGTATCTCATTCAGCGGCACATTCAGATCGCGGAGCATCAGAATCGTTTCCAGCAGCGAGCTCTGATAGTAATTATAATATCTGTATCCGTTCTCTTCATCTATGGCCGCCGGCCTAAACAGCCCGATCTCGTCATACCACATCAGTGTCTTTTTATTGATTCCGTGCAGGGCGGCAAACTGCCCAATTGTAAATAAAGTTTTTTTTGCTGCCGGCATATTCAATTCCCCCTTGACTGTTCAGTAACTGTACGGTTTATTATAATATACACCAAGGACAAAGGCAAGAGAAGGAGGAGGATACCCATGCATCTGACACATAAAACCATCCATTCATCCATGCAGGACTTTCAGGAAGTAAAGGCGTTAAAAGACAGGGCTTTTCCTAAGAATGAACAAATTCCCATGAAGCTGCTGCTACTGTGGGCCAGGCGGTCCTGCGCCAGGTTCACCGCCTATTATGACGGCAGCGCTTTCTGCGGCATGACCTATACCGTGCAGAACAGGGAAGCGGTATTTGTCCTGTATCTGGCGGTCAATGACCGTATGCGCTCTAAGGGGTACGGCAGCGCCATTTTGCGGGAGTTAAAAGCCCTCAATCCCGGCAAGACTATCCTGTTAAACGTGGAACCGGCGGACGAAGCAGCGGATAACTTCCCGCAGCGTCTGCGCCGGATCAACTTTTACAAAAAAAACGGATTTTACGAGACTGGTTACAGAATTGCGGATAAGCGGGACAACTATGATATCCTGTCAACCTCCAATAAATTCTCTGTCAGCTCTTATCAGGATCTGTTAAAACAATTCTCTTTCGGCCTCTACCGCCCGCGGGTGCACCGAATCCGGAAAGGGACCTATTTCAGAGAATACCGTGAACAGGACAGCGCCGTGCTGGAAGACATCGTGAGAATGACCTGGCATTACGATGCGCTCTGCAGTCCGAAAACGGCGGCGAGGCTGGCAAAGGTTTATCTTAGCAGCTGTCTGGCGAACCAGACCTATACACAGGTGGCCTTAATCGACGGCGTGCCGGCCGGCATCATTATGGCCCGCAGCATAAAGCAGCACCGCTGTCCGCTGTATCTGCGCGCAAAGATGACCGCTGCCGTCATATCCCTGTATCTCTCCCGCGAAGGCCGCGCCGTCGCCAAACTATTCGGCTGTGTGAACGGCATTGACAAAGACCTGTTAAAGCAATGCGGCAGGAATTATCAGGGCGAACTGGCTTTTTTCGCAGTCAATGAAAAATACCGAGGCAAAGGCATCGGCAGACAACTGTTTCAAAAGGCGTCCGAATATATGCGCGGTCAGGGAATCAGCGAATTCTTTCTGTTTACCGATACCAGCTGTAACTATCCGTTCTATGAGCATCAGGGGATGATACGGCGCGGTGAAAGGGATCATACCTTTCGGGTGAAAAATCAGACGGGAAAAATGACCTTTTTTATATATGACTGTATCTGCAGCTGAAATCTGTGCTATGATAGAGGCGGAGGTAACAAAGATGTCCGTAAACTTCGATCATTACAAGATATTTTATTATGTGGCCAAATACCAGAATATCACATTTGCCGCGGATCTCTTATTTCTGTCCCAGCCTACCGTCAGCCGCTGTATACAGAACCTGGAGGCCGAAACCGGCTGCCGGCTCTTTGACCGCTCCAAAAAGGGCGTCTCTCTGACGCCGGAGGGCCGTATACTCTATCAGTATGTGTCCCGGGCCTGCGATCAGCTTTTCGCGGCGGAAAAAGAGCTCGAAAGCTACCGCAGCATGTCGGAGGGAAATATCCGCATCGGCTCCAGCGAGATGACCATGCACAACTTCCTGCTGCCCTGCCTGGAGCGTTTTCACAGCGAATACCCGGGCGTTAAGCTCCAGATCTCCACCTATACCACTCCCCGGGCCCTGGAGGCCCTAAAAGAAGGCATGATTGACTTTGCCGTCATTACTTCTCCCATGAGTGCGGAATCCCGTTTCACGGTGCAGAATCTGAGCTGTTTTCAGGATATCGCGGTGGCGGGCACACAGTTTAAGGAACTCGAAGGCCGGCCGGTTTCCCTGCAGGAGCTCACCGGCTATCCGATGATCTGTCTGGAATCCTTCACTTCCACCAGGCAGTTTCTGAATCATTTTTTCTCCACCTGCGGCTGCCTGCTAAGTCCCGATGTGGAACTGGCCACCACAGATCTGGTGGTGCCGGTGGTGAAGCGCAATCTGGGCATCGGCTTTGTTCCCGAAGGCTTTGCCGCCGAAGAACTGGCCAGAGGAAACATCTTTAAAATCGACCTTAGGGAACAGATTCCATCCCGCTATATCTGTGCGGTGACCGACCATACGCGCCCGCAGTCGGAAGCGGGCCGCCGTTTTCTGGACATGCTGCCGGCTTCACAGATGCATTAGGAGGTGCAAACAATGAACATACTGGTAAGCGCCTGTCTGCTGGGCGTTAACTGCCGCTATAACGGCACCGGAGGGCTTAGAGAAGAGCTCCTCAAACTGATGACTGCACACAGCCTGATTCCCATTTGCCCGGAACAGCTGGGCGGGCTGCCCACGCCGCGCCCTCCCGCAGAATGCAGGAGCGGACGGGTAATCACTGATGAGGGAAACGATGTGACCACTGCCTTTCAAACGGGAGCCTGTGAAGCGCTAAAGCTGGCCAGGCTGTATTCCTGTCATTACGCAATCCTCAAGGAAAGGAGCCCGTCCTGCGGGTCCGGCAGGATTTATGACGGCACCTTTTCCGGCGCCCTGACTTATGGGGACGGCATAACCGCCGCACTCCTAAAAAGCCATGGAATCCGTGTATTCGGCGAATCGGAAATCAGTGATCTGAAAAGACTGTTGTAAGCGGATGTGCTGTCAGACAAAGGTCTTACTTTTTGCCGCATTAACATAATATTTACTTGTTTCACCGCCTTATAAATGGTATACTATTATCAATCATATTGAATAAAACAGTCATTAAAAGCGGAAAGAAGGTAACGATTATGAAAATGATCTATGCGATTGTCCACAGCGAGGATGGCAATATCGTCACAGAAGAGCTCACCAAGAAGCAGTTCAGCGTTACAAAGCTGGCCACTACCGGCGGTTTTCTTAGAAAGGGCAACACCACTCTGATCATCGGTACGGAAGCGGAACGCGTGCAGGAAGCGATCGCGGTGATACGCAAGGAGTGCGGTGAACGCCAGCACATCAATTACAATATTCCCTATACCGGAGCAACTACAAATATCGCAGGTGCCAACTTCGTTCCCGTCACCGTGGATGTGGGCGGAGCTACCATCTTTGTTCTGGACGTAGAGCACTACGAGAAAGTATGAATAAGAATCCCGCTCACAGTGCGATCCTTAACGGAGCGCTTTTTGTTCAATAGTTCGTGTTTTCTTATTGGAATCAAATAAACCGGCCGGTAACAAGGGGCTGCCACACTAAAATAGTGCAAAGCCCCTTGTTACCGGCCAATTTATTTGACCGAACGGAGCAGGTTTTTCCTAAGCCCTTTTGGATAATGGTTCTTCATAATCGCGCCTGAGAGCTTTCCCCAGCCCAGGCTATAGCCGTCAACGGTGATCAGGTACCATCCCCGCCCCTCGCAGGCCGGTATGGCTTCCCCGTTTATATAGGCTGTTGTCCTCTTATCTGCGCTCTCCAGATTCAAAATATTCGCCGCCTGACCGGCTCTCATCGACAGAGCCAGCGCATGGGAAGGTTCAAACCGGTTCTTTTTAAGAGTTCCCAGATGCAGTCCAGGCCGCAGCACCTTAAGCCCCTTAAGCGAGGGGGTGGTTTGAGGCACCAGATACAGCTGATCTCCAAACGTCAGGCAGATGCCTTCCGGCGCATACTGAAGATACTGCCTCTTAAACCCCAGATAATCCGGAAAATCTGTCTCCGGCATCCCCTCCTTAAAAGCGGAAGCCGCCTCCGGCATCCCTGGCGCGTCTCCCCCCGTCTTTTCAAAAACAGCGATAAAATGTCCCTCTCCCCTCACATGATGAGGCCACAGCCTAACGGTCTGTTCCAGCCCTTCTGCCGGGCCGTCCGCCCATTCCGGGCAACCCGGATCAAACCCCGGCCACCGGTTAGCACAGGCCAGCGAAAACTCCCCATGGCGCCTTAGAAATCTGCAGGCCGTACCTTCATCTTCTTCCGGTGCAAAGGTGCAGGTGGAATACACCATCCTGCCGCCGGGCTCTAGCATGCCCGCGGCGTAGTCCAGTATCTCATCCTGTCTCGCCGCGCACAGCTTTACATTCGCCTCGCTCCACTGCTCACACGCCTCCGGATTCTTGCGGAACATTCCCTCGCCCGAGCACGGCGCATCCACCAGTATCCGGTCAAAATAATCCGTAAAGCGCTCCGCCAGCCTGTCCGGGCTCTCATTTGTGACTACTGCGTTTACAATCCCCATCCGCTCCACATTCTCCGACAGGATCTTCGCCCTGGCCGGATGTATCTCGTTGCTGATCAGGATTCCGCTGCCTTCCATGGCCGCCGCGATCTGGGTGCTCTTTCCGCCCGGAGCCGCGCACAGATCCAGCACACGCTGTCCCGGTTGTATATCCAGCTGTATAACAGCTGCCATCGCGCTGGGCTCCTGTATATAATAGACCCCCGCCTCATGATAGGGGTGTTTCCCCGGCTGGCTTGCGCTGTCATAATAAAATCCGCTTTGGCTCCACGGAATCGGTTCCAAAGAAAACGGAGCCCTCGTAAGAAAATCCGCCGCTGTCCCCTTCAGCGTATTCACACGCAGCCCCTGTATCCGGTCCTCTTTATAACTCTCAAGAAACGCCGGATATTCCTCCCCAAGCATATCCTGCATTCGTTCTGTAAATTTCTGCGGAAGCATACAATTCTTACTCCTGTTCTTATTATACTGAAGGTCCTGCCATTCGTGGCTTGCGTTCCTCATTAGTAAGGATACCATTTGGAATGCCAATCGGCAAGATATTTTATGCGGCTTTTGTGCGCTGCGCTTTGGGTTTATCGCACCTATAGCCATGCCCATCCGAATCTGCTATAATAGACACGAAAACCATTCAAATAACGGAGGTATTGATCATGGATCATTTCACAAAAATAACACCCGAAGAATATCAAAAAAGCCCCTTCCAAACCATAGGCAAGGAATGGCTGCTGATCACCGCAAAAAAAGATGGAAAGGTGAACACGATGACCGCATCCTGGGGAGGCCTTGGCATCCTGTGGGGCAGGCCTGTAGCCTACATCTTTATCCGTCCCCAGCGCTATACAAAGGAATTTGTAGATGCGTCCTCACACTTTTCCCTGTCCGTGCTCGGGGAGGAACACCGCAAAGCCTTAAACTATTTCGGCACCGTATCCGGCAGGGACGAGGACAAAATCGCGAAATCCGGTCTGAAGCTCTGTTATCAGGAGGATGTTCCCTGCTTTCAGGACGCCAATACCGTCTTCCTCTGCCGCAAGCTCTATGCCCAGCCCCTGAAGCCTGAATGCTTCACCGATGCTGCTGACGATGCGAAATGGTATCCGGAAAAGGACTATCATACCATGTACATCGCAGAAATTGAAGGAATTTATATGAAATAAAGTGTAACGGTTCCCCGATTGCGGCTGTTGCGAATATGATATAGTAAAAACAATCAGGGATCAATATTATGTATCCAATTCTCATATATTTTCTTATTTTCCTGCTAACGATCGCGGCGGCCTGTGCTGCTTATAACTTTTATCAGTCAAGGCATTCCGTTTCCTTGCCGTCACCGCAAAAGGCACTGTCGGATAAGGAAGCGGAGGATGCCTTAAACCGGGACCTGGCCCCCTTTGGCTTCGCATACAACGCCCGCCAGGATATCTTTTACTCTCTGAACGACTGCTGGCAGAGGGATTTCGGCTACTGCCGCCTCTACGACGAGGCATGTGCGCCGCTGGCCATGATCATTGACTGCGAACCGGTCTATTTTCCTTATAACGGAAAAGACTGGCTGATCGAATTCTGGAAAGGGCAGTACGGCCTGTGTACCGGGGCCGAAATCGGAGTATACCATAAGGAATCCGGAGATAGCAGCTCTCTTTTCCAAAGCGCTTCCGATGAAGAGCGGATGCCGATGACCTTTCGTCTCATGAAGGACGGCAAGACGCTGATTTACCGTCATGCGCTTCACTGGTGGCTGACCGCTTTTCTCCTGGGACAGTACTCGGAACCGGAAGATCTCACCATGGAAATTGAGATCACCTTCCCCTCCCTGGCCATGATGCAGGCCTTTGTCAACGGCCTTAAAGAGGCCGGATATGACACCATGGCGATTTCCTTAAACAGCTTCAGCGTCCGATTTATCTACGATACTCCAAAGACATCACAGCCTTACAGCCGCACACCCCTGATCACGGCCACGATGCAGCGGCACAACCGTCAAAACTGCGAGCTGTATCAACATCTGTCAGAAAACCTGACCGGCACTCCGGCCAGGATGGCATACCTGAAAGCGGAATTTCCTTCCCTCTACCGCAAGGCAATCGCGGTCGGAAGGCCAAGGGCCCTCTTTGAAAGCTATGACAAGGAGGAGTACTGATGTCCGTTTCCACGCGCATGTCCCAGGTGCTCTCACAGGCAAAACAGCTGCCCTATGACGCCTCTTCCCGCATTGTGCTGATGAGCGACTGCCATCGGGGGGACGGAACATGGAGCGATAACTTTCTGCGGAATCAAAACCTGTTCTTCGCCGCGCTGACCTATTATTATGATAGCGGATTTACCTATATCGAACTGGGAGACGGAGATGAATTGTGGGAAAACAGGAAGATGGCCCCGATCATAGCAAGCCACAGCGATGCATTCTGGCTTCTGTCGAGGTTTTACCAGGAAGGCCGATTTTACACGCTCTTCGGCAATCACGACATGGTGAAAAGGGATATGAACTACACGCGCTGCCACTGCGGTTCCTTCTACAATGAGAACAGCAGATGCCGCCATCCGCTGTTTCCGGAGCTTTCGGTGCCGGAAGGCATCCTGCTGACTTCGCGGGAAGGAGCGCCCTCCATTCTGCTGGTCCACGGGCACCAGGGAGATCTCATCAATGATACCTTCTGGAAGATCTCCCGTTTCCTGGTCCGCTATCTCTGGAAACCGCTGGAGCTCTTAGGTTTTAACGACCCCACAAGCGCAGCGCGCAATTACAGAAAAAAAGAAAACACCGAGCGCCATCTGGCCAGGTGGTGCGATGAGCACCAGCAGATCCTGGCGGCCGGCCACACACACCGGCCATCCTTTCCCCGGCCGGGGGAGGCGCCTTATTTCAATGACGGCAGCTGTGTGCACCCCCGCTGTATCACCGCCCTGGAAATCGTAAACAATCAGATCTGTCTTGTAAAATGGACGGTGATGACCAAAGAAAACCGGGACCTCTACGTGGGAAGAATGGTGTTGGAGGAGCCGGTCTCTCTGTTCGAATACGCAGGAAAAAGCACTACTGCCGGTTTAAAATCTCCATGAACTCTTCGCCGGTGATAGTCTCCTTCTCCAGCAGATAGGCCGCCAGCTCATGCAGCTTTTCCATGTTCTGGGCCAGTATGCCGGAAGCCTTTTCATGGGCGCTCTTAATCAGCCCTAAAACCTCTTCATCCACCCTGGCCGCCATATCCGCGGAACACATAAGTGCGGTGTCGCCGCCCAGATACTGGTTGGTAACGGTTTCTAAAGCCATCATGTCAAAATCTTTGCTCATGCCATATCTTGTGACCATGGCTCTGGCGATCTTTGTCGCCTGTTCGATATCGTTGGATGCGCCGCTTGTTATGGAACCGAAGATCAGTTCCTCAGCCGCGCGTCCGCCGGTCAGGGTGGCGATCTTGTTATACGCCTCTTCCCTGGACATCAGCGCCTTCTCCCCTTCATCCACCTGCATGGTGTAGCCTAAGGCGCCGGATGTTCTGGGGATGATCGTAATCTTGTGCACCGGGGCGGAATCGGTCTGTTTTGCCGCCACCAGCGCATGTCCGATTTCATGATAAGCGACAATCTGTTTTTCTTTGGGCGAAATCACCGCGTTCTTTCTCTGATAGCCCGCGATCACCACCTCCACGCTCTCTTCCAGGTCACTCTGATTTACAATGCTGCGCCCCATGCGCACGGCGCGCAGCGCCGCCTCATTGACGATGTTGGCCAGCTCCGCACCGGAAGCGCCGGAAGTCGCCCTTGCTATGGCATTGAAATCCACGTTGGAATCCAGCTTAACCTTCTTAGCATGAACCTTGAGGATCGCTTCGCGGCCTGCCAGATCCGGCAGCTCCACAGGAATCCTCCGGTCAAAACGGCCCGGACGCAGCAGCGCCTTGTCCAGTATCTCCGGCCGGTTGGTGGCCGCCAGCAGCATGACGCCCTTCCTCCCGTCAAAACCGTCCATCTCCGTGAGCAGCTGGTTTAAGGTCTGTTCGCGCTCATCATTGCCGCCCACGCCCTGACTGTCACGCTTTTTGCCTATGGTATCAATCTCATCTATGAAAACGATACAGGGAGCCTTTTCATTGGCCTGCTTAAACAGATCGCGCACTTTGGCCGCGCCCATGCCCACGAACATTTCCACAAATTCCGAACCGGAAATAGAGAAAAACGGCACTCCGGCTTCGCCTGCCACCGCCTTGGCCAGCAGCGTTTTACCGGTTCCGGGAGGGCCCACGAGCAGCGCTCCCTTTGGCATGCTGGCCCCGATATCCGCATACTTGCCCGGGTTGTGCAGAAAATCCACGATCTCAGTCAGCGCTTCCTTCGCTTCATCCTCTCCGGCTACATCCGCAAATTTGATGCCGGTGCTGGATTCCACATAGATTTTTGCGTTGCTCTTGCCAAAGGACATGGCTCCGGCGCCGCCGCCCATCTTTTTCATCATAAAGCGCGACAAAAGCTGGCCGATCAGCACAAAGAAAACGACGGGAAGAATCCAGCTCAGTATGAAATTAAGCAGCGGGGAAGGTTCCTTCACCACATTATTGGAAAAGTTGCTCACGCCCGCATCCATCAGGCGGTCGATCAGCTTTGGATCTTCAAACTTAACGGTTTTATAAATCTTCTCCTCTCCGGCCTCATCTTTTCCGATGAATGCCAGATATTCTCCGCTCTGCTGGACCTCGGCCACATCGCCCTTCTTCACCATATTCAGGAAGGTGCCGTAATCCACTTCCGTGATTTGCTGTTCCAGCACCTTCGGGAAAAACAGTGCATTTAACAGCATGATCGCCAGCAGCGCGATCAGATAATAAAATATCAGCGGTTTTTTGGGAGATTTCACTTCTTTCATACTCATTTTGCTCCTTTTCTTTATTGTAAAGCCTAAGCTGTAAACACTATCCTTATCTTAGTTCCAAACTCGTGCCTTGTAAATATCCATCTTCTAATCTTTTTGTTAAATTCGTATAATGAAATTCAGTTACTGTTCACACGCTGCCGATAAAGCAGCGTATGAGAGGGCAGGGTATGGTCCTCATAGGGATCCCTTGAAGCCCGCCGGTACTTATTGCTGTGTATTTTACAGTATTAGTACCGCTGCGCGCTTCACGGAGCGAGAGCGGGTCCCAATGAGGACCGTACCCTGCCCTCTCATACGCGGGAATTTTTCGGTAACTGTGAACAGCAACAAATTCATAACAGAAATTCAGGTTGTATTGACAAGCCTTTCCTGCGGCACTAAACTGTTTATAAGCTCCCGCACCGCGGGCAAATAAACTTTTGGAAGGAATAACGTTCATGGTCTATATTACCGCAGCCCTGTACTGCGAAGCGATGCCCTTTATCCGGCAGCTCGGCTTAAAAAAAGTGACTGCCGAAACAAAATACCAGCTTTTCACCAATGAGCAGTTCCTGCTGATGGTCACCGGAAGCGGCCCTGTGGCTGCTGCAGGAGCTGTAAGCAGGCTTTTTACGCAATACCCTCCGTCGGATTCCGATCTTCTGATTAATTTTGGAATCTGCGCTTCATCAGACAGCGGTGTCCGATATGGCACGCTGTTTTACTGCAACAGGATAAACGATGCGGCCGCCGGCAGGACCTATTATCCAGATATGCTCTGGAAACATCCTTTTACGGAAGGCACAGTCACCACGTTTGGCAGTCCCGTAAAGTATGACGGTCTCCCACGCGACGGTTCTCTTGCGGACATGGAAGCGGCGGCCGTTTATCAGATCGGCAGCCTCTATCTGCATCCGCATCAGATGGCCTTTTTCAAGGCGGTCTCCGATCACGGAGCCGATTCGGACAGGCTTACGCCGCAGGCGGTATCGGATCTGCTCATGCCGCATGTAAAGCCGGTGACGGACTGGGCGGCCGCAGCTGCCTCGTGCCTGCCTGCTCCCTGTATTTTCAGCGGCCAGGACCGGGCTCTGACGGAGGATACGGCGGATAAGCTTTTCCTGTCTGCAGCCATGAAACATCAGCTGTTTTCGCTGCTTTATTATTACAAGCTGGCACATGGGGAGATCGGCGGCCTTCTCTCGGAATTCTGGGCGGACACCGACGCCGGCAAAATCAACTGCCGCAAGAAAGGAAAAAAATATTTTGAACAGCTTAAGCAGAGGATTATTTAATCCATATTTTTCTCACATATATATTGAAGAGGCGCTGGCAGGAAAAGAGGAGACAGAGGAGGTGCTGCGGCATTTCCCCCATGCGGTAAAGGTTAAGATCTCCCATTATAAGGATGTCTTCTGCCGCAGCCGGCAGGACTGCGCCCTTCAGAAGCAGTCTCCCAGTCTGATTCTGGCCGCCAAACAGGAGCATCTGATCTATCCCGGAGCGCCTGTCTGCCAGGATTTCGGCAACCGGCACTTTTACTATACCTCCTGCGTGATGAACTGCGTCTACGACTGTGAGTACTGTTATCTGCAGGGAATGTATCCTTCCTCTCATATGGTGGTATTTTTAAACCTGGAGGATGTGTTCGTTCAAACAGAGATTCTACTTAAGGATCATCCGGTCTATCTGTGCATCTCCTATGATACGGATCTGCTGGCCCTGGAACCGGTGTTTGGCTGTGTGCGGCGGTGGATCTCTTTTGCGGCCGCCCATCCTTCACTCACCATCGAAATACGCACCAAAAGCGCAGGGTTTCATTACATCGGGGATCTCGCTCCCCTCCAGAATGTGATCTTTGCCTGGACGCTTTCGCCGGAAGAGGTCTGCCAGGCCTTTGAGCGGCACACGCCGTCTCTGCATGCCAGGCTGGCATCCGCAGCGGCTGCCGCAGACAGAGGCTGGCCTATCCGCCTGTGCTTTGATCCTCTGCTGTATATAAAGGACTGGAAAAGGCTCTATCAGGAACTGGTCTCCACCGTCTTTCAGACGCTCTCTCCGGACAGCATAAAGGATGCCAGCATCGGTGTTTTCCGTGTATCCTCTGAGTATTTAAAGCGTATGAAGCAGAGAAGGCCCGTCTCCGTGCTGCTCCACTACCCTTATGAAAATGAAAACGGGGTCTGTTATTACGGCAAAGAGCGCACTGAGGAACTCACCCGGGAAATGCAACGCCTTCTGTTAGCATACCTTCCGGAAGAAAAATTATTTATATGGAGGTCTTAATCTTATGAAAACCGCAGTTGTAACCGGAGCTTCCTCCGGCATCGGTAAAGAAATCTGCCGGATGTTAAACGGCCACGGCATACGCGTATACGGCATTGGCCGAACCTTCTGTGAAGATCAAGCCGCACAGACCCCCCTGTTTATTCCCATAATCTGCGATCTTTCCGACACGGCAGCACTGACCGGCCTTATACGCCGTATCCTGTCGGAAACACCGGTGGATATACTGATCAACAATGCAGGAACCGCCTATTACGGCCCCCATGAGGAGCTGAATCCACAGAAGATCCATGAAATGGTGGCGGTCAATCTGGAAGCGCCGCTGATCCTGACCCAGCTGCTGCTTAGAAGCCTGAAGGCACAGCAGGGCGCAGTCATCAATATCTCTTCCGTCACTGCCAAACACAGCGGCAACACTCACGGGTGCGCTTACGGCGCTACCAAAGCGGGACTTTCCAGCTTTACTGCCAGCCTGTTTGAAGAGGTGCGCAAATATGGAGTGAGGGTTGTCGCCATCCATCCGGATATGACCCGGACCGGCCTGTACCGGAACGCGGACTTTTGCTGCGCGGAGGATCAAGAATGCGCTCTGTCCCCAAAAACCGTCGCCCGTGCGGTGGAGACCGCGCTGTTTGCGGACAGCGGATGCGTGATCACGGATATCACGCTGCAGCCTCAGAAGCGAAAAATTCTCCGAAAAGCAAAAGAAAAATAAGCGGGCATCACTGCCCGCTTAACCTGACTACCAATCGTATTGATTTCTCATATAGCTCATAACGCCGCTGCAGACTGCGCTGCTGATCACCACGGCACATATGATTTCCAGGATACCGTTAATCTGCACCACGGCTCCGATCACCGCGCTAAACACCGTCCCGGCATTCATCTCCGGAAAAAACATAAAATACAGGCAGCCCAGCACGCCTGCTGTATGTAGCAGAGATGCAACTGCTGCTGAAATGCCGATCACAACCGGCCTGTTTTTTATTTTTTTATGAAGCAGACGGTATAAAAGAGCGGGTATCACGCCCAATAGTACCCTCGGCACCACGCTCATCACGATGGACTGTAACGGAAGTCCGCTCGCAAAGGGCGAGAACATCAAATCCACCGGCGTTACACCGCGGAAGGTAGCGTTTAGCATGCTCAAGACGCCAAAAATCAGCCCCAAAATGCCTCCGTAATAAGGCCCCATCAGTATAGAACCGATGATGACGGGTATATGCAGTATGGTGATAGAAATCACGCCATAATTGATAAACCCGATGTTAAAGATTGTCAGTACCATCAGCAATGCGGTCAGCAAAGCCAGTTCCGTCAGCTGTACGGTCTTGCGGTTAAGTTTACCTGCTTTATTCATTTTTTCTCCTCCTGCTACTGTTCTTTTTACGGTCCCTGTACAGGGTACAGAAAGCCGCGTTTAAGATACAATGCACTTTACGGCGCTATTATATAATGAATAAAAGCAAAAATCAAGCCGGAAAAGAACTTTCGGGCACTTTTGTCGCAGCCGTTGCAGTTTAAAGCGGCAGCACCACCTTAAACTCTGTGACTTCATCCGCACTGTCCACGCTGATCGTGCCGCCATGGGCTTTCACAATCTCTTTGGCGATCGCAAGGCCAAGGCCCGAGCCTCCGGTATGGCTGGAGCGGGTCTCATCCAGGCGGTAAAATTTCTCAAAAACGGTTTCCAGCTTCCCGGCCGGTATCGTCTTTCCCCTGTTGCGAAAGAGAATACACGCATTTTCCTGATACCGCTTGGCCTCAATCTCGATCGTGGTGTCAGGATAGCTGTACGCAGCGGCATTCTTTAATATATTGTTGAATACACGGGCAATTTTGTCAGGATCGGCGTTAATCTTCAGGTCCTCGTCCGCCGACACGCTGACCTGTTTTCCCTGGGGCGTCAGCATCGGATAAAATTCATCCGCCATCTGCAGCAACATATAGGGGAGGTTGATCTCTTCCTTATCCAGCAATATGGTCTGCAGGTTAAACCTGGTGATATCAAAGAATTCGTTGATCAGCTGCTCCAGACGGCAGGCTTTGTCCAACGTGATGCTCATATATTTCTTGCGCTGTTCTTCCGGCATATCATAAGCCTCTTCCATCAGGCTTAGATAGCCGATCACCGACGTCAGCGGCGTCTTGATATCATGAGCCAGATAAACCACCAGATCGTTCTTTCTCTGCTCCGCCTCCTTCGCGTCAAACGCCCTTTTTTCCAGCGTCTGACGGATCGTATTCAACTGCTTTTCCATAAATTCCAGCTCCGGGCTTAGCTGAATAGGGCCTGCATTTTCCGACAGCAGCTGCTCCACCCCATCCCCGACCTCATTAAAATATCTTGTAAAACGGGACAAAGCCTGATAGCAAATGATCAGCATGAGCAGAAGAAATAATGAAGCCATCCAGAATATCTTATTATCCCGGAACAAAAACCAGTAAATTCTGTGCGCAGTATCATCACTCATTTGAAATACTGTCCTGCAGATCCGGATAAATCCGTCCGCAAAAGGAGCCTGGAAAATGCCGTCCACGAATACATACATGACCACCGCGCAGGCCACTATGGAGAGGAGCAGCACCAGCAGCATCCATACGACCAGCTTCCTCTTCAGTTTACCGTAATTCTTTTTCAAATTGCCCTCATTTCCGCGCATCCGTCCGCGCAAAAATTATTATGCCGGCAGTTCATCTACCCGATCTTATATCCAACTCCCCATACAGTTTTTATATACTTGGGATGTTCGGCCGAATCCTTCATCTTCTCCCTCAAATGCCGGATATGCACCATGACCGTATTGTTGCTGCTGGAAAAATATTTCTCGCCCCAAACCTCATAAAACAGCTTCTCAGAGCTCACCACATGACCTCGGTTCTCACAGAGGCACCACAGGATGGAGAATTCGGTGGGTGTTAGGGAAACCGGCCGCTCATTCAGCGTGCATTCGTGTGTGTCCTTATTCAATACCAGTCCTGAAAAAGCGATGACCTGCTCCTCTTCCTCCTCCGCTTCGCTGTTTTGGTTATACAGTCGGAAGCGCCTAAGCTGGGCCTTTACCCGGGCCACCATCTCCAGCGGGCGAAAGGGCTTTGTGATATAGTCATCCGCCCCTAAAGTCAGGCCGGTGATCTTATCGATTTCCTCCTCCCGGGCCGTCAGCATGATGACCGGAAATGTGTGTTTCTCCCGTATTTTTCGAAGCAGCGCAAAACCGTCCATGCCGGGCATCATCACATCCAGTATGGCCAGGTCCAGCTTTGTCTCGCTGATACACTGCCAGGCATCGCTGCCATTATAATATTTATATACGGTGAAACCTTCATTTTTTAGATATACTTCTATCAAATCGGCAATCTCCTGCTCATCGTCTACAACCAGAATCGTTGCATTCATGACCGTTCCCCTTTCCAGCCTGACAATATCCGAATGCCACATAATGCGCACGCGCCAAGCCTTTAAAATACATAGCACAATGTTCATATTATAACAGATAACTGCAGCCGATTCCTAGCTTTTATCATAAAATTTCTTAAAAAAAGATTAAGGCAGCATACTACCTAAGCAAACAAATATATGCTATGATACAGAAGCACCGCTTCATTATATCCCAAAACAGGAATTGCAAACATATCGAACATCCGCGGTACAGAATCCAAAAGTCTGCGTAAAAAGTTGAAATCTGCTAAGGATGCCGCCATGAATGACCTAAAATTACAGGCATATGAATTGGGAGTAAACGCGATCATTGGTCTGGATCTAGACTATACAATGTTTGGAGATACGATTGTGGGTGTCATTATAAGCGGTACTGCAAATAATTAATCTACTATTCACAAAACTTTCACACCCTCTCCACATTTCGGTCATAATTCTGGGGTATTATATAACCATACAAAACAGAAATGTTTTGTACATTCTTTTTCATATCTTATCCCCCTTTTTTAAAGGAGCCTTCCCCGGGCTCCTTTTTTACGTATCTAATAGTAAAAAAAATCCTTTCAATCAGCATTTGTGTCAAATTCAGCACTTGATTTTTGTACAATTTGCTATTATAATGAACTGCGGAGTAAATTATTACCTGTGAATCCCTGGAGACAGTTAAGCGCTTTTTATTATTGACCACCAATCCGTAACAGGGACATACGATGCGCAGTAAAATGCGTGCAAATAGGGAGGAATCAACATAATGGCAACGAAAACGAAAACAACCGATACGAAAGTGAATACCGCAGCGGAAATGAATACGGCAGATACAACGGCGGCCGCAAAAACCGTTAAACCCGCCGCTGAAAAGAAAACAAAAGCCGCCGCTGCTAAAAAAGAGGCTAAGGCACCTGCCAAAAAGCCCGCGGTAAAAGCCGATGCCCCGGTAAAAGAAGCCGTAAAAGAATCTGTATACCTGCAGTATAACGGCATAGAAGCAGAGACGCAGGAACTGACTGAAAGGGCCAAACAGCACTGGGCAGATGCAGGCAATGATTTAAAGGATATGAAATCAATTGCTATCTATGTCAATGCCAATGAGATGATGGTGTATTATGTGGTGAATGATACGGAAAAGGGACAGTTTTCTCTGGCATAACTCATTTCCACGGAACCTGACATGACGGAATTTGCCGTATCATGTCAGGTTTTTTTTATTGTATTTTTCTTCATTTATCTATACAATAAAGATAGAGAGATATACCTCGCGAAAAAGGAAGGGTGGGTTGCTTATGAAGTTTGCAGATTTTTTTCACCAGCTAAGGGAGCAGTATCTTACCACAGATGTCAGGAACATGAATGACCGCCTGGCCATCCAGATCAATCTCATAGGCACAGAGGAAGAGACCGGTACGTTTTACGTGGAAATCAAGGACGGACATCTGGCCATCGAGCCATACGATTATTATGACCGGGATGCCTCCATCACGATCAGCATGTCAGACTTTCAGCAAGTGCTTTCTCATAAGCTGGATCCCCTGCAAGCCTATACCACAGGCAGAATGACTGTCTTTGGCAATGTGGAAAAAGTGATGGAGCTGCGCAGTATCTTTTACTGATTATTGACATAAAAACATACATAAGGGGCTGGGTGACCCCGCTTTTAGGGTTCCTCCCCCAGAATAAGCATATCCCACAAAGTTCCGTGCTGTTTTCAACACGATTCTCTGCGGGATATGCCTGTTTTTTCTTTTGGCTGCCTTTATTTTTCCAAAAACACCAGTCCATGAAGCCCATACCCCAGCAGATATTTATCTTCACATGTCTGAAAATGCAGCTCCGTCTAGATGATAAAAAGCTCCCATGCAGAGAACTACGTCAAAATATCCCTCCTCATAACCTCTTATGTCGCAGATATCTCCCACAAAAATATCCTGCAAATGCGGTTCACCGGCCTGTTTTTGCCGCATCAGCCCGACATTATGCGGTACGATATCGCCGGCGGATACACATTATAGTAGCCGATTAAGTCTTCCTGCATTCTTTATCCCCTCCCAGCCCCAATTCCGTCAGGCGTCTTCCTGTATTCCGAATCCAAGGGCAGACACATTAATGCTTTAAACGATTCTAACATATGAGATATTTTTAGTAAAGTCTGTATTACCGCAAGCTTCTCTGTTACACAGAAAAAAATCATCACTTCTTCACATTTTCTTAAGGTCTTACTAAGCTCCCTTTAAAGCACTTCTACTTAATCTTCCTTATAATGCAGTTAAAGAAATGAAACAGGAGGAACGCGGATAAGAACCGCGCTTTAAGAAGGAGATTATGAGCAGAAAAAGAGTCACCGAACTATTCCCATTTTTACTTCCGCTTCGCGTGCGTCAAAAAGTCTTCTGTTATTACGCAAAGATGCGTTTTGACTCCAATACCTACGCCCAGGCTATCCAAAAAGAAGAGCTTCCCAACCAGGTCTGCCAGGTCCGATCGCTGCTGCGCAATGAAGAAACCGGATTTGACATGGTTTATCAGGAAAATAAAATTCATAACTTAAAGCTGGCGGCCCAGACCGTAGAGCACCTGCTGATTCATCCCGGCGAGACCTTTTCCTTCTGGCAGAGGGTCCGCCACGCAGAAGATCACGATTCCTACAGAGACGGCCTGGTGATCATAGACGGCCGCCTCACCACGATTCCCGGAGGCGGCATGTGCCAGCTTTCCAATCTTCTGTTTGAACTGTTTTTGCAGACCCCTCTGACCATTACGGAACGGACAGGGCATAAAAAGCGTGAATTTCCTTCCCAGGATGACACCGTGATCGGAGCAGACGCCACAGTTCATGAAGGATGGCTGGATCTGAAGGTCAGAAATTATACGGAATATACATTCCAGATCGCAATCTCCTTTGATCATGAGTTTGTTACGGGCAGGATTCTGTCCTCTAAGCCGCTGCCCTTCCGCTACCGTGTTGTCAATCAAAACCTGCGCTATTACAGAAAAGACGGATGTATATACGAGGAAACGGATGTATGCCGCCAGGCATTTACCAAGGAGGATTCCTCCGAAGACAGCGGCGGACATCCGGCAGAAGAAACCGTACTTTTTACCAACCTGTGCCAGATCTGCTATCCCCTTCCTTCTAACATACCTGTGGAGGAATAATCTGTATCAGAAAGATCGTCAGCATTCATAAATATTGGAGGAAAATCATGAATCCCATTCAAACCATAGAAAACAAAAAGAAAGTCGCCGTGCTCTTCGGCGGCTGTTCCACTGAGTATGAAATTTCCCTGCAATCAGCCTATGCCGTGCTCTGCAGCATAGACCGTGAGCGCTACAAGGTCTATCCTGTGGGAATCACCCGGGACGGCAAATGGTATCTCTATCATGGGCCTGCCGCAAAGCTTGCCGACAACACCTGGGAGCAGGATGAAACCTGTGTCCCCTGCATACTTTCCCCGGACAGAAGCGTTCACGGCCTTACGGTTCTATCCTCAAATAAATGTCTGTCCATCCGCATTGACGCTGTTTTTCCGGTGCTTCACGGGAAAAACGGAGAGGACGGCACTGTGCAGGGCCTAGCGGAGCTGGCCGGCATCCCGGTAATCGGCTGCGGCACGCTGGCCTCCGCGCTCTGTATGGATAAGGATCTGGCCCACACGGTGGCCAGGGCCGCCGGCATTGACGTACCCGAGTCCTTTGTACTGCATGACAGAACGGATATGGCGGATGCCCTGTCCTGGGCTGCCGGCCGTAAGCTGCCTCTGTTCGTTAAGCCGTCCCGTTCCGGCTCTTCCATCGGTATCACCCGTATTGCCGATATCTCCGATCTGGAGGGAGCGGTTGATCTGGCGTTTTCTTATGACAGCAAGGTGCTCATAGAGGAAGGGATCGACGGGAATGAAGTCGGATGCGCCGTCATGGGCGATCAGGAGCTGATCCTGGGAGAAACGGACGAGATCGAGCTTCATGACAACATCTTCTTCGGGTTTGAGGAAAAATACCACACCCAGACTGCCGTCACCCATATGCCCGGCAGATACTCCCGTGAAACCGCAGAACGGATACGCAGAACCGCCGCTATTGTATACCGCGCGCTGGACTGTTCCGGTTTTGCCCGTGTGGATCTGTTTTTGACTCAGCAGGGCCGCATTGTTTTTAATGAGGTCAATACCATCCCAGGTTTTACCGCCCACAGCAGATTTCCCGGCATGATGAAGGGGATCGGCCTATCCTTTGACGGAATCATCGAAAAGCTGATCGCTGCAGCCGTATCCGGTACTTGAAAACCACCGTTAAGCAGGATCAACCACCATGTGAAAGTGAGGAAACTCTTATGAAATATACCTGTACCAACCATCTGCTGCTTGTTAACCGTCATCACCCCCTGCCGGAAAGCTGTACTGCCCCGGATCTGGCTGTGATCTCTCCTGAATTTCCTTCCATACAGATACAGTCTGAAGCGGCAGTCATGCTGACCGACCTTCTGCGCACTTTGCATGCCGAAGACAGGATCGTGCCTGTCAGCGGTTACCGGACAATGGAGGAGCAGAAGCAGATTTTCTCCGATTCTCTCAGGGAAAACGGTGAGGAATTCACCTATCAGTATGTGGCGGTGCCAGGCTGCAGTGAGCATCAGACCGGTCTTGCCATCGATCTGGGCGAAAAGCGGGAGGAAATCGACTTCATCCGGCCTGATTTTCCCTACACCGGAATCTGTCAGACCTTTCGTGAGCTAGCGCCTCAATACGGTTTTGTGGAACGTTATCCAAAAGGGAAGGAAGAGGTGACCGGCATCGCGTGGGAACCCTGGCATTTCCGTTATGTGGGATGTCCCCATGCACAGATCATGACGGAACACGGATGGGTGCTGGAAGAATATCTGGATTATCTGAAAGAAATGCAGCTGTCAGAAGAAAGCGGGGAAGAGGAACAATGAATCAGACGGGAAAGAATAGTATTTACAGTCAGAAATGTACAAACAGGGCATGGATTGAGCTTAATATGGCAAATCTGAAGAAAAATATCCTCTCCATACAGAAACTTCTCCCCCCAGGCTGTGAAATCATGGCAGTTTTAAAAGATAACGCTTACGGCCACGGCGATACTGCCATCGCGGCGGCCTGTTCCGCTTTTGGCATCCGCAGCTTTGCTGCGGCCACCCTGTCTGAGGGCATCCGCCTGCGTGAAAGCGGCGTCACCGGAGAGATCCTCATACTTGGTTTTACGCCACCCGAAGATGCCCATGAGCTCTACTGCTACCGACTGACCCAGACGGTTGTGGATGCGGACTACGCAAAAGAATTGGACGCATACGGACTTGAGATACCGGTACATGTGAAGATAGATACAGGCATGCACCGCATCGGTGAGGATTACCGCAATCTTTCCAAGCTGATTGAAATTTACTCCCTGAAACATCTGAAGGTGACAGGAACCTATACCCATCTCTGCACCTCTGACTGCCTGGATGAAGCGTGCCAGATATATGCGGGCACGCAGATCGATCATTTTTATCAGGCGGTGGACGGCATACGCCGAGCCGGTTTTCGGACCGGCAGGATCCATATCCAGAGCAGCTACGGCATCCTGAACTATCCTTCGCTGAAGTGCGATTATGTCAGAGCGGGCATCCTGCTCTACGGAGCTCACACTGTGGGCAATCCCACCCGTCGCACCATGGAACTCGCGCCTGTGCTGTCCTTAAGATCACGCATCGTCTCTCTGAAAACGCTGGCGCCCGGAGAAAGCGCTGGCTATGGCTGCACCTATACAGCCCCTGATACAGGCGCCGTGCTGGCCACGGCGACCATCGGCTATGGAGACGGGCTGCCCCGAAATCTTTCCTGCGGCCAGGGCTTCGCCCTGGTCCGCGGGGTGCGGGTGCCGATCGTGAGCCGCATCTGCATGGACTCTCTGACGCTGGATGTAAGCGCGGTGCCTCAAGCAGCGGCTGGGGATATCGCCACATTCATCGGAAAAGACGGTCCGGATGAGATAACCGCCCTGGAGCTGTCCACCGCGGCATGCACCATCGCGCCGGAACTATTAGGGCGGCTGGGGCCCCGTCTGGAACGGATTATCCTTTCAGCAGATTCACCCACGTTATGTGGATGCAGAACCTGTCTTCTTCCAGCCCGGCCGTGATTTGTCCGCCAAGACCTTCCACCAGCTTTTTCACAATGGTCAGGCCCAGCCCCGTGTTCTGCCCGGTGCGCATCCTGTCCGATGTGAAAAAGCGGTCAAATATATGCTCCATATCCTCCGGAGCGATTTCATCCGTATCATTCTCCACCGCAGTCACAATCCGGTGATCCGTCATCTTCTGGCTCACCCGGATCCTGCTTCTGCCATGTCGAAACGCATTCTGAAACAGATTTGTAAAGATTCTGGTCACGGCATTGCGGTCAGCTATGACCGGAGGAAGGTTCTCCTCCAGATCCAGCTCCATCTCAATCCCTTTACCCGTGATATCCTGATAAAAAGCCACAAGTACATTGCACAGAATCGTATGCAGGGAAACAGGCTCCAGCTGAAAATCCAGCTCATTGGCTTCCAGCCTGGACAGATCGTAAAAACTGGTGATCAAGGTCTGGAGCGTCTGGGCCTTGCTCTCGATAATATCAACATATTCCATCTTTTCTTCCGCCGTCACGCGGTCGTCCCTAAGAAGCTGTGTATAGCCAATAATGGAAGTCAGCGGCGTGCGCAGATCATGGGAGATATTGGCGATCTGCTTCCTCAAATCCCTCTCCTTCGCTTCATACGCAATGGCCTGCTGCTGTTTTTGCTCCAACAGGCCGTTGATTTCGCACAGCAGTGTTTCCACACTCCCGTCCGGGGAGTGCAGCTTCAGACGCTGGTTTGAATCCTGCGCATTCAACTCCTTCAATTCTTTAATCGCATGCCGTATATTCATCCTGCTTTTCACATACAGAAACAAGAGGGCCGCCGCCAGACATTCCGTTACCATTCCATCACATCCTATTTAATTTCTTTTCTGCTGAAAACCAGCGCACCGATCACCGTATACATCACCACAGCCGCCAGTCCGGTGATCCAGCAGTCCGCCATCAAACTGCCGCTCACCAAAGAAGCGTTGGATACCAGGTTGATTTTAGTCACCACCATCAAATTCTTGATCTCACCGAATATGGGGTATAAAGGACTTATATAGCCAAAAATCATAGGCAGCACCATCGCAACTCCCAGAAAGGCAAACGCCGCGGCTGTATTTTTGAGCAGGAACAGCATCATGGTTCCCATGGCGACCCCGCCCATCCACAGGGGGATAAATGCAAGCAGTTTCGGCAGCATCGTATTCAGAAGATGACCGGAAAATTCTGCATCGGATCCAAATACCAGCAGTGCCGTCACGACGGTCACTGCCACAGTGACCGTCATCACCAGCACACCGGCCATAAGGCCGCTGATCAGTTTGCCCAGATAGATTTTTACACGGCTGATGCCGTAAGAGACTGTATTTTTCAGCGTCTGATGCTTATATTCATCGGAAAATATCATATCGGCTACAATCATGGTCAGATAGTATCCCATCGACAGGCCCGTGGTTACAATTGACAGCAAAAAGGTGCCCATATAATCCGTCATATCATACATTACATCTTCATTTACTTTAAGAAACACCGATGCCAGAATGACAAGCGCACAGAGACATCCTGTGGTTATATATAAATATTTTCTGTGGAACGTTCTGAACCACTCACTTTTCATATAGTTTAACATATTTCTCCTCCAATCAGTTTCACAAAGTAATCCTCCAGGTTTGCCTTCACTTCCTGTATGGATTCCACCCCGACTCCGTTTTCCACAAGGCACTTGCTGATTGAAGAAGAAGTGCCCTCATAATGATAGATCCGAATGGTGCTGTGCGGCAGCACCTCATAAGTGCTGCAGTGAAGTTTTCCTTCCAGAACCTGACTGGCTCTGGGCGCATCCTCCACAACGATTTCTATATAATCCTTACACTTTGAAGTCAGTTCTTCCGCCGAAATCTGCTCTACCACCCTGCCCTTATGAATAAAGCCATAGCAGGTAGCCAGGTTTGACAGTTCGCTTAGGATATGGCTGGAGATCAATATGGTGATTCCGCGTTCTTTATTCAGTTTGATGAGGAGATTTCTCACCATGACAATTCCAAGCGGGTCCAACCCGTTGATCGGCTCATCCAGGATCAGAAAATCCGGATGGTTCATGACCGCCAAAGCCAGCCCCAGTCTCTGCTTCATGCCCAGAGAATAATTTTTAAATTTCTTTCGTCCCGTATCCTGCAGATCCACAATTTCAAGTACTTCATCCACCGCCTGGCGGCCGGCAATACCTCTCTGGATCCTGTAGTACTCCAGATTGTCCCTGCCGGACAGATAGGGGTAAAAACTGGGTGTTTCCACAACAGCGCTGGTCCTCTTTCTGGCCCGGTTAAGATCTCTTAGACCGGACGCGCCGAAAAGCTTAAGTTCTCCCTCGGTTGGAAGGGCCTGGCCGGTCACCATCCGCATCAGCGTGGTTTTTCCGGCCCCGTTATTGCCCACCAGACCGTAAATCGCGCCTTTTTCCACCCTGATATCAGCCCTGGAAAGCGCCTCTGCGCTGCCGTACCTCTTCGTCAGCCCGTTTGTCTCCAAAACGTATTCTTTCATATGTTTTCTTGCGGCTGCTCCCTCCCGCGGTCTGCCAATTTAAATCCCGCCGTCAGGCCGCAGCCTGCCCTCCTTTCTTATATCACCAGCTGAAGGCTGATGACCTGCGCACACTTCCGTGTACTTTCTTTTTTTAGCTGTTATCCGCAAAAGCTGATGCCCTTGCCTTATGAGATAAGAATATCAGGCAAATACCAATATGTACTTAAGAAAATTTAAAGAAAGTTTAAAGACAGAGCCTACTGCTCCGCCATCTTAAAGCCAATTCCCCACACTGTTTTTATATATTCCGTGTCTTTATCGATTCTGGCAAGCTTGGCGCGGAGATTGCTGATATGTACATTTACCGTGTTGTCCTCCACATATACCGAATCCTCCCACACCTGCTGGTAGATATTCTCTCTGGTAAATACGGTTTTCGGATGCTTCATCAGCAATGCCAGGATCTGAAATTCTCTCTGTGTGAGGGACAGTGGCCGCCCTTTTAAGCTGGCTTCCATCGACTGTTCGTTTACTTCCAGATCCTTATAGTGCAGTCTGCTGCCCTCTTCCTTGCCCGTAAACTTCATATACCTGCGCAGCTGCGCCTCCACTCTTGCGGCCACTTCGCCAGTTTCGAAGGGTTTCGTGATATAATCATCCGCTCCCAGCTTCAACAGGCTGATCTTGTCTTCCAGAGCCGTTCTGGCCGAAATCACAATCACAGGCATCGTCTTATCCTTTCGTATCTCTGCAATCAGCTCTTCACCTGTGAGGCCGGGCAGCATCAGATCCAGAAGCACCAGCGCATACTCCTCCTGCACCAGGCACATTCTCGCCTCGCTTCCGGAATAGGCGCTGTGGGTCCGGTATCCTTCCCGTTTTAGTATGCGGGCCAGCAGCGCATTGATCTGCACATCATCTTCCACAATCAGTATCTTCTCATCACATTCCATACTCTTCCTCACTTTTCACGTCCGGATCTTCGTTCCTACGCTCTACCGGTTATTATATATGAGCGCAGGTGAGTCCGCAAGCCCTCGCTTCTTTCATACTGTGATTTTCCGGGAGACTGCAGGAGGATTGTTAAAAACGGCCGAACGGTAACGAAATACAGCAAAAAATACGCAGGATGTATCGTTTGTTGTACTGAATCAACAGAAAAACAGTATTGAAAAAATGGCGGTCAGTCTGTTTCGAAATATAAAGCCCCTGGCAGATTTATTCAGCCCGATGGCAAAAAATAACCAGATAGACGATCACTTTTTCTTTTTTAATGCTCCCATCGCGATTGTAATCTTGGCGAAGGACAGGACAAACGGTATTTAGAGAGGGGATCGGAATGGCAAAAGAATGTGTGGAGACAATACAAAAAATCATCGACGGATTTCGGGAATGCAGAAATGCATTTACCGCCATTGGCGATGAAACAAGGCCTTCTGTTTCCCATCATCTAAAAATTCTGAAAGAATCCGGAATCGTTGCAATGCGGCAGGAAGGCACTAAAAATTTTTGTTATTTGAGCGCGGACAAAACACAGTGGAAAGAAATTGCCAGTTTGACTGATCTTATTTATAAAAGTATTCAGCATATCTGAATTCCATACGCTGCGAGACGTGCTTATAAGGACAGGTGGCGCTGCTCTCTGTATTCGAGAACAGCGCCACAGCTTTTTTATATCATACCCGGCTCCGGATTTCGCTGCTGTATCATTTTTTCAAGTTCCTCCACCGACAGCCCGCTGGCCTGCATCAGCTGGTAGAGCTCTTTCATCTCATTCTCGGCCTTGACCTTCAGTATTTCTTCCCTGTCTTTTTTTAGTGCATCCAGCCTTGCCTGCACTTTGGCAATCTGCTGATCCACTGTCCGGATCTGTTCTTCCAATGACTTTTTCTGTCCCCTGGCCATAGCATCCTCCTGTTTTTTTTGAATTGATGTAGTAAATATACTATATTATAGGACGAGCAATGGATTTTTATTCCATTTATTTCTGATTCTTCAGCAAATCATCATACGACGACGCTTCTACGGCCACCACCGCGCTGATTGGAGGTACAGGAATATACAGATCCTGGGTACGCCTTAATTCAGTAAAACCGGCAGTTCTGCCCTCCGCTATGACTACCCAGCGGTCCTTCTCCTCTCCGACCGCCAGACTGGCCGGCTGCCGGCCCGCATTCATCGCGACTGCCAGCTTTCTCCATTCTCCTGCCGCACTGTTGGTCAGAGTAAATGCAAGATGCGTCCCTGTGTCGGCGTGCTCATAATAATGCAGATTTGCAGTCTCTGCGGAAACCGATAGGCCGTCCCGCAGGTATTCCGTGTAAAATCCGTGAAATGCCCTGCGTATGGCGAGCAGCGTTTTATAGTATTTTGCGACCTCATGATAGGCCTCCAGCCGCCTCCAATCCAGACGGTTGATCTCATCCGGTAGATTATAGCTGTTGGACTGTCCGCGCTTAGTTCTGGCGAATTCCTGTCCTGCCTGCAAAAATAAGGTGCCGTGGGAAAACAGAAGCACGGCCGCTGCCATACAGTATTCGGATATCAAATCCTCATCCTTTGTGTCAAAATCCGCATTTTCTCCCTTTCCGTCCGCCTCTCCCACCAGTTTATCCCACAGCGTCAGGTTGTCGTGAGATGCGAGATAGGTGACCACCTTCTTTGAGGAATCGGCCCATCTCGGCCCCCACTGTCCGCCCTCATCCCCCACCGATGCCTCCATGCCCCCGACCAGCATTTCTGTGACGCCGCGACCGTTTACAAATCCCCGGCTGCCGTCAAATTCATGCCGTCCTGCCACGGCATCCCTTATGGCATCATTAAACATGGCAATTTCTGTTAAACGAGCAATATTGTGTTTGCCGGCCGCTTCGGATTCCGGAATGCCCGGCGCTCCTCCCGCCCATCCTTCGCCATATAACAGGATCCCCGGCCGAATCGCATCCATGCGCGCTCTGATCCGGTTCATCGTCTCCACATCGTGCAGCTTCATCAAATCAAACCGGAATCCGTCGATATGGTACTGCTTTGCCCAATAGGCCAGGGAGTCCAGCATATATCGTCTGAACATCGGCCGTTCGCTGGCCGTTTCGTTGCCGCATCCGCTGCCGTTGGAGTACCTTCCCGAAGGCTTGCGGTCCGGGCCCGTCTTGCGGAAATAATAATCCGGCACGCATTTCTGAAAGCAGGAATTATCCGCATCATAGACATGATTGTATACCACATCCATCACCACGGACAGGCCCGCCCGGTGCATCGCCGCCACCATCTGCTTAAATTCCCGTATCCTGACGCTCCCGTCAAAGGGGTCCGTGGAATAAGACCCCTCAGGCACATTAAAGTTCTGCGGATCATACCCCCAATTATATGCGCTGTGCCCGCCGTTTTTTGATGCCGCCTCATCTACGGACGCGAAATCAAACACCGGCTGCAGATGGACGTGGGTCACGCCCAGTTCACGGATATGGCGAAGCCCCGAAGGAGTCTTTCCCAGCCCGTCCACCGTCGTATCCTCCTCCGTAAAGGCCAGGTATCTGCCGCGTTTATCCTCGCTTATGCCGGAGGACGGATCGACGGAAAAATCGCGCACATGTACTTCCCAAATCACCGGATCCAAACAGGGAGCAGGGCTTTTATCGTCCTCCCAGCCCGGCGGGTCCGTCCGTTTCAAGTCGACCACCATGCTTCGGTTCCCGTTTACGCCTGCGGCGCGGGCGTAAGGATCCGCAGTTTCCCGCTCCCCCCAGGCATTTATGATGCTGTATGTATAATAGATTCCATGGAGATCCCCATACACCCTAAGAAACCAGACACCTCTGTCTTTTTTCTGCATTTCCATCCGGGCAGGCGGCAAATTGCCCTTTTCACCGCCGTCTTTATACAGGTTCAGGATGACTTTCCCGGCGACCGGGGACCACAGCGCAAAATCCGTATGCCATCCGCTGTACTCCGCTCCCAGCATGCCCTCATAGGTAAAGCTATCGGCAAATTCATCCGTCTGATAAAACCATGTGAGGTCTATGGGACATACGGCTTCTTCCCATCTTATACGGTATGCCGCAGAAGCAATCTCTTTAACACTCACAGCATCTGCCAGCTGAATCCTGCAGCCGTCCTCACCGCAGAGGAACCGGCCGTCCAGGCGTACTTTCCTTTCCCCCTGCCAGGATTCCCGATACACATCGGGGACCGAATCGCGAAAGTCACCCTGCGCCTCAATACAAACGGTTCGTTCATCTTCATAGTAAGCTCTGCACACCCTTCGCTCACCGTTCACACACTTTATGCCTCCCAGAATCCTTTACTATTATCTATGAACAATTCCGTCACGGTATGCTACTGAATGCCCTGCCGCCGTAATCCTCATTACTGTCTGTTCACGGCTGCCGATAAAGCAGCGTAAGACAGGCCATATTCTGGCCTGTCTTACGCTGGAATTTTACAGCTGCCGTAAACGGAACAAATCCGCTTTTGTCGCGCATACATTTCCGAATTTTATGTCTGTCAGTCCTCAAAAGGGGAGAGTTCCAGACGGATGAAATATCCCTGGTCATGGCTGCAGACAGGGCACTGCTTGGGAGCCTGTGTGCCTGTATATACATATCCGCAGTTTAAACAGATCCATCCGGTCTCCACATTGGATACAAACAGTTTGTTCTGCTCCAACAGATCTGCAAATCTGCCGAAACGGTCGCCATGGACTTTCTCAATACCTGCAATCATATGGAAGGAGGCCGCAATCTTTGGGAATCCCTCTTCCTGCGCTTTATCCCCGAAAGCCTTATAGACGGGATCATGTTCTTCGTACTCGTTATGCTGGGCATAGCGCAGCAGCTGTGTCACATTATCCGCGATATCCACCGGATATCCTCCGTCAATCATGATGGTCTCTCCCGCCATCTCTTTCAGATGATTGTAGAAAATCTCCGCATGCTCCTTCTCCTGGCCGGCCGTATACTTAAATACCTGCTCGATCACATACAGCTTTTCCTTTTTGGCCTGGGATGCTGCAAATGTATAGCGGTTACGGGCCTGGCTCTCGCCTGCGAATGCCCTCATCAGGTTTGTCTTTGTCTCGCTGTTTTTAAAATCCATTTCATGCCTCCTGTTCTGTCTCTGAACTATCTTTATCCTTACCATTTTTTACAGCGGCTATTCAGTATTTCCCGACAATTTTTCATACAGCTGACATATTTCTTAGACGTTTCTTTCAATATGCTCCGGCAGCTTTACATGGGAGGAAATCTATAGTATTATTACACCAATCAAAGACAAGCAATAGCACACAGAACGTGTACACGGTCATCAACCTGAGGTTGGTGATATAAAAAAAGGAGGCGGTTCTATGATATGTCCCAAATGCGGCAGCAACAATGTCCTTTCCAAGGCTGTTTCAGAAACCACAACGGAAGGAAAAACCAAGGGTTTCGGCTGTATAAAAGCCTGTCTTGGATATCTGATTTTCAGTATTCCCGGCATCCTGTGCGGACTTTGCGGTATGGGCAAGGGAAGGACAAGAACAACCACTACCACAAAGGTAGTCAATATCTGTCAGAATTGCGGACATCATTTTTAGAATGTCAGGAGGTGTGCAGGATGAATGAACGGCTGGCCGCAGTTATCACCGCTTTTAAACGCAGTTTCCTGCAAAAGCTGCTGGAATCCGTCCGGATACTCGGCAACCACAGCGGATGCCATCAGATGCCGGAACGCAGCTTTTTCTATCATGGCAAGCAGTTTCCGGTCTGTGCGCGGTGCACCGGAGTCACCCTGGGGCAGGCCGGCGCACTCCTGGCCGCCGCGTTTAAAATCCCGGTTTCGTTCGGGCTTTCCGTATTTCTCTTAGCAGTCATGGGCGCCGACTGGTGTCTGCAGGCGTTTCGGATCCGTGAATCCACAAACCCCCGCAGATTCATCACCGGTATCTGCGGGGGCTTCGGTTTGTTTTCACTCTATCGGATTGCTGCGGCTAAAGCGCTCGCTTTTCTCCGCAGCTTATGAAACCGCTATCTGTCTGAATTGACCGTCAAACGGGTTTTCTGCATGGAAAGCAGAGAATCCCGGATCTGTTCGTAGCAATCCGCTCTGCCATAAGCTTTCAGTACGAGGCGGTCGAAGCGCTCCCGCACCGGATCGTTCAGCTCCTTTTGAGCATCCATCACCCCTCTTTTCTCCACCTCTTCAAAGGCAGCCAGGATCTCCTCCTTCTGTCCCTCATCCAAAAGATCCGGATCCAGCATATAGATTCTGCGGAAATTGGAGCTGCTGGCATCCAGCACGCCCAGGCCTCTGCCAAATCCCACCGCCTCTATGGCAAACATCCCATAAACCGTATTCAGCAGGGCATGTATCCACCGAAGTTCACTTAAATCCCTTTTCATCAGCAGCCTCGTAAAGCGCTGATCCACAAAGGAGGGTTCCTCAAACCGCGCCACAAACAGGCGCTTATTCGGATTTAAGGCCGTAACCATATCCGCCTTGGCCCCGCTGTCCATCTCATACCACCGGGCATTGGGCTTTTTAAGCGCCTGGGGCGTGGGTACCCCCACCTCGTTGGTGGTGTTCTCAAACTTCTTGATCCACATCAGCGCGCCCAGATCGCCTCTTTTTGCCAGCTCCTCTTCAGACCGGCAGCAGCAGAAGGCCTGGCGGTCCGGCAGGGCTATATAATCTTTCAGATTGCGCGGAGATTTTAACACCGGCCGGATATATTCCGGCTCAATCGTATGTCCCTCTTCCGGATAAAACAGCTCGTTCTTTCCGCGCCGCTCTCCCCGCTTCACTTCCATCACATCCGTGACCGGCACCAAAACCGCCTTCATCTTTTCCAGCCACTCGATGCCATGAAACAGCGCATTCAGCGATATGCCCATTAAGACAGCCTGGCGGATCTCCTCCAGGCGCCATCCCTTCAGCCGAAGCTTTTCATCATCGGTTTCCTGCCTTAAGACAATCTTTGCAATCAGCTCCTGTGCTGTCTCTGCTTTACACTGTGGGCTGCAGATATCCTCCCGAAGGAGACAGAAATCCACCTTCTCCTCAGGATCCGGCTCTCCCGGAGCCTTCTTTTCCATCACCAGCACAGTGGTTACCACATCGGCATTGTGAAACCAGCGCCCGCTGCCGCTTAGCACCACGCTGCGGATATGATAGTAAAAGGTCAGGGCTTCAAAAAAACGGATACCCGAAGCTGTACCCAGCCAGGAATTGGACAAAACCACGCCCAGCCTTCCGCCGTCCTTTAAAAGCCGGTGCAGAGCAAAGGGAATATATGTATAGAGATCCCCCTTTTCATTCAGCGTGACGCCGGAGACAGATTTTACCTCGCTCACAACATTTTTTCTGTTTTGCCGCTCCTCCGCGTCCACCGTGTTGGCGGATACGAACGGCAGATTGGATACGACCGCATCCAGAGCAGGCAGGCTGACGGAAAGATCGCTGCCGTCTAAGGGATTTTTTATCAGAATCTCTTCTCCCGTCCTTAAGTCAAATACATTCTCCCGGAACAGCCGGATCGGTATATTGAGGGCTCTGATATCGGTGAGACCGATATTGGAAATCTGCAGGGGATAAGAATCCTTATCGGATATCCAGGTTGTCCCATAGGCAGCGGCAGCATCGATTCCGCGCCTCTGCTTCTGGTTTAGCAGCGCACGCGCGATGGTGCCGGTGCCGGAGCAGGTATCCATGCAGTGGCCGGTCCAGTCCTCCACCGATATCTGACACAGAAACTCAGCCAGCGGCGGCGGCGTGGTAAACTGACCCCGAATCTCTCTGCGGGACATCAGCACCGTATCCTCCAGCACATGCTGCAGATCGGCCTGTTCGATCCCAGCGATGCCGTTGCCGGTCAGAAAGCTGTTTAACTCCAGTAAATCCTGCCATGCCTCCTCCGGCAGCATCCCATCATAGGGAATGGAGTGGAACACATTGCAGAAATCGCCCCGGGCCATGATATCCTCAAACACTTCATTGGCCATGGCCGGCGTGCAGCCTTCCGTAATTTCCTCAACCCTTCTGGCACAGCTGTGGTATTTCTTTATAATATGGGCAAAGAGGAGGCGGTTGTTCCAGCTAAGCAGTACCGTCTTTGCATAAGCCGAATACATATCGCTCTCCTCTTTCATGTATTCCAGCTTTACCGAGCTCCACCAGCTCTTAAGCCACTGTTCCATCCGCATGCTGCAGAGGCTCCCCTTCTCCAATGCCCGGGCCGTCATCTCCCGGTTCCGTTCGATCAGGCCGGCGAGCAGCCGGTCGGTAAGGGAGGACAATAAAGACGCCGTGCGGATCCTGCCGGTGACAAAGTATTCGTTGATCTCCAGTATCACCTCGCGGATGACCCGCATCCATTCCGCCTTATGAATACCGATCTGAGACCGATCCCGGATATGGGAGGTTTCAGTCCAGGAACGGACCCGTTCAAAGCTTCCGTTTTCTCCCTTAACATAAAAATCTCCCTGGGTGAAATTCCAGAGAAAAAAGCTGTTCAGATTCAGCGCTTCCGCCTTTCTTTTGGCGTCATTTATAAATACCGTATCGGTAATGGGGGTATCCGGGCACTTCAGTTCCCATCCCTGCAGGATCTGGGTCTGTCCCTCATCCGCATACAGCAGCACATCCGGAAACATGCTGGTGCGGTTGACGGACAGGGTGCTCTCCCCGCCCGCCCGCTTCACCTTAAGATCCAGGCCGTTTAACATCAGATTGATCTCACTGATCAGCTCAATGGCCCAGCTGCGTTCATTTCTCCTGACGATGGTGGGCATCCGCTTCGCTCCTTTCCGAATCACTGCTTCTTTTGTGATCTTCGGCTTCCCCGCGCCGAATCGGCGGCCGCTTCAAATTCCGCGATCAGATTTTCCTTCGCCACATGTCTTTTCGTCTTTTTATCCAGTGACAGATACGCCTGATTCAGGCGTTCACGCGCCACCTGTATGTAGTCGATCTCTTCGCGCTTAAAAAGCGCCACATTTTCATTTTTCTCAATACCGATGAAATTACGGCCTTCCATCAGTGCAGCCACGAGAAAGGAACCGCTGCCAAAGGTATTGTCCAGCACGATATCCCCGGGGTTCGTATAGGTGCGCACCATGTAGCGGCCAAGTTCCACCGGTTTTTGTGTCGGATGAAGCACAGGCCCCTCGCACTCCGCGGTCTTTACATAGATGATGTCCGTGGGGTATCTCTCCCCTTCGCTGGATACGCGGGCAGGGGAAAAATCCCCGTAATTGCCGCAGAGCTGGTCCTTGCGCACGCCCTTGTCATAAGGCTCGCCCTGGGTCATCTGCGGATGGTAGACCGGCTGCCTCTTATAGAAGACGCAGATATCCTCATGCTTTCTAAGAGGCTGCTTCTTTGCATTCAGAAAATTGGTGGGCTTGGACTTCTCCCACACCCATTTATACTTATACAGCTTTGGCTGGCTTAGCATCAGCCTGGCCGTAAAAATCCCGTTGGAGGTCAGTACAATCGCTCCGTTCGGCTTGATGATCCTGGTATATTCCTTCCACAGGGCCTCCAGCGGAATATAACAGTCCCACTGATTCTGAGTCATGCCGTAGGGAAGATCGCAGAGGATCATATCCACCGCACCGTCCGGAATCAGCTTCATATATTCCAGGCAGTCGCCTTCAAATAATTTATTTATAATATCTTTCAGTTCTTCCTTGGGGAGTGCTGACATGTGGGGTGCCTCTTTCTCATGTAATATGCGCGATATAATGTCTGCCGACATTATATCATGCCGGCAATCCGGCATGCCCCTCCGGGGGGATGCGCATGATTTTCAGCGGCAACTGTCTGCTTCGCAGACGAAAATCAGCGCGATATAATGTCTGCCGACATTATATCATACAACCGCTGCGAACACAAGTTCACAAATCCGTCGGCACCTGCGAAAATCATGAGCGGTTACTGTCCGAGGCTGCCCCACTTGCCGTTTAAGCAGCATATAACTAATGAAACATTTCTTTTATAACATCATAAGCTATTTTGGGACGGCGGTATTCGTCAACAATCCCCTTATTATTGTGACATCTCGCTCTTGTCGCATACCAGATGCTCTCTTCGGTTATACGGCAGTCCGCGAACTGCCAAATGAATACACCGGATATATTTTCATCATTCATATACACTTCGAGATCGTTGCGGATGATATCCGCCTGGCCTTCCTCGCTCCACTTACAGCGGGAGCGGTCACGATACCCATAGACTGCCGCCGCCCCGAATTCACTTACAATAATGGGCTTGTTCTCACCGCCGGATTTTTTTATCCAGTCAATTTCCCGGTCTTTTCTTTCATCATATGGACATTCCTCATACCAGCCGGTGTACTGATTAAAAGATACGATATCCGGCAAATCAAGGCATATATCTTTAAAATGCTGACAGGTTGCGGAGGTAGTCGGGCGCGATTTGTCCATACTCTTTATCTGTTCATATTGCTTTTTGTATTTTTCCCTTCCTTCCTCTGTATGGCTCGCACATTCGTTCAGAATGCCCCATATAATAATCGAAGGGTGATTATAGTGATTGCCGATCATTTCCCTTATGCAGTCTTCGCATTGCTGATCGAAATTGGGATTGTTCATGCCATCTATTCCAAGGCCCCGGGCATGATTTTCTTCCCATACCATAATGCCCCGTTCATCGCACATGTCAAGAAACAGCTCATCATTGGGATAATGGCAGGTGCGCAGCGCATTCGCTCCCATGTCCTGCATCAGATCCATATCCCGCACCATCAGCTGGAACGGGACAGCGCATCCTAAGGAGGCGTAATCCTCATGACGGTTGAAGCCTTTCAGGAAAATCTCTCTGCCGTTCAGCTTTATTTTTGTCCCGCATATCTCGACGGTTCTAAAACCCACACGGTCTATCAAATCGTCCACTTCTTCGCCGTCAATATATAAAACGGCATTCAGCATATACAGGTTCGGTTCCTCATGTGACCACGGCTTCACGCTGTCAAACGTCTGCTCCAGCACCGCGGTTTTAGTGCTTTGGGCGTCAATTTCAATACTGTGGGAAGCGGTTATACCGGCCACCGTGATCTTTAATTCTGCGGCTGCTTTTTCATTTAATAAATTTGATACTTCCACCTCTATTTTCGCCATCCATACACCGTTTTTTATAAACGGTGTAAAATGTACATTTTCTATATAAACACTTGAAATGCGTTCCATCGCAACGCTTCTTATTATACCGCCGTATGTATAATAATCGTTGGGAACATGGAGCGCGGAATGCACACCGAAGGTGTTGTCTGCTTCGACACGTATATGATGTTCACCCGCCGCCGCGTTTTTTACAACTGCAGAAAAAGGCGTGAACGCGTTATAGTGATGCGCAATTTTTTCACCGTCAAAATAAACGTCTGCCGTATGGCTGACTCCCTTAAATACCAGTCTAACCGCTCCCGATTTTGCTATATATACATCCTTTGTATATACACCGTTTCCACGATATTTTACAAAATCCGGGTGCTGCTCCCAGCAGCCGGGGACCGGCATCCTGTATGTCTGATTAGATCCGTTCATTTTAAAATCCCACATCCCGTCAAGCTCTGTGCATTCCCTGATATAGTGCTGCCTGAATAGTCTTAACATGTTCTTCTCTCCTTTTCGCTCTCGCGTTTCTGGTTATTTATATACAGTATACTATCAGCCTTATCCGCAAAAACAATGTCGCAAATTACTAAATCTTTATCAAAAAGTAATGATATTATTGATAAGTGGAAAGAGCGGTATTATAATACAGGATGAGGAGTGATACTGATGTTTAAGCTTGATATACTGAACGATTTACAGCAGAATGTGAAAATAGGAATGAAACAGAATATGTATGTGACGCACGGCGATGCGTGGTTTGAAGAAAAAACAAAGACCGAATACACAATATGGAGTATTGCACGCGGAAACATTTACATAAAAATAGCAGAAAAAGAATATGCTGCGTCTGCAGGAGACGCAGTGCTGTTTTGTCCCGGCATCAGATACATTGCACACAGCGATGAAAACGGATGCGAGTTTCTTTTTCAGCAATTTTCACTTGAACTCGGTAATGATATAAATCTTCTGGCGGAATTCAACCTTGCAGGGATCGTAAGGGGAAATCATATAATCGCTGACCATCTCAACTATTACAGCAAAGCGAAAAATTTAAAATACATTATTTTAGAAAATTCTCTCGGAGTGTATGCGGAATTTTTCTGCTATATATCAAAAATCATAGAACTGATCGATAACGGCAGGAATGAGCCGTTTTTTGAAGATGCGGCTCATTCTCTGCGCTCTGATTTCTGGAAAGCTATTTCCTATATAAGTGAACATTTCTCCGATCATATTTCTATAAAAGAAATTGCTCAAAATGCGGGGTTTAGCGAAAAATATTTTATACAGCAGTTCAAACGCACGCTTGGGTTACCTCCCAAGCAGTATTTCGTTCAATGCCGTATGCGTTATGCGGCTCACAGGCTCCTGCACTCGAATGATAAAATTCAGGAAATTGCAGAATATCTCGGATATGCGGATATCTATTCCTTCTCCAAAGCATTTAAAAAATATTATGACGAGTCTCCGACAGAGTTTCGAAAAAATTACATATATTGACGCTATTTCAATGCCAGCGCCGCCTCCGCCTCCGCCAATGTCTCCAGCTGGAAAGGATATCTTCCCAGATCCTGATCCAGGGTTTTTCCCTTGTAATAGCCGTCATAATCAAGGACGGTTTCTATCCTGCCGTCCACCTCTTCCGAATAAAAATAGTTCTTATTATGAGAATACCGGCTGATTCTGCGTTCAAATACCAGCCACTGCTTCAGCACGGCCTTCGTATAATAGCGGGCGAAGCGGCAGCAGTCCTCCGGCTCCATCTCCTCCCGGTAGGTCCTTCCCGCCACGCTCACCACAGCATACCTGCCATAGCGCAGGGCATTGCCGTAGGTGGCGGCGCCATAGCGGTTGTTGATTAAATTCCGGTACTTCTTTTCCAGCTCCGTCAGGTACTGGTGGCAGAAATATCCGTACATATATCCGCGGTAGGACAGATCCTCCGTCATGAGCTCATGGAAGCTTTCGGTCCGAAACAGCACATCATCGCCGGTACGCCTGGCTTTGGACGCCTCGTTGTGCATACAGGCCGCCACTCGCAGAAAGACGGAGCGGTCCACCATATTATCTTCGCTGATATAGTTTCTAGTTAATCCGTCATAAAATTCACCGCGTTTGCGGTCATAGAAATAGCCGAAATCCTCATAGATCTTCTGCTGATAATAGATCTGCACCCTCTCGTTGGACCTGCGGTCCGCCTCATGCACCTGGGACTGTTCATTGGTTGCCCGGGACAGCTCTTCAATCAGGTGCAGCCTGGCATCCTCGTCCCGCTGCCCGTCAAACAGCGTGATCACCTTAACCAGCACCTCTTTGCCCTCAAAGAGCTCCGGTTCCTCCAGATGCTCCCGATAGATCTGCGAAAGCGTAAAGGCCGTCTGGCCGCCGTTAATGATCTGCGGATTTGTGATAATCAGCTGAGCGGTATCTTTCATACCGATCTGCGCGTTGCAATGGGTATCATCGGAAAGGATGGTGATGCCATTGTTATACAGCGCAATCTCGTTTGTCTTCTTTTCCACCACGGTCCTCTGGATCTTGGGATTTATGTTATTATCCTCCAGGCCTAAAAAGCACCTCGGGTTGTATTTCAGGATCGAATTTTTGTATTTGTACATTATCTTCGCGATTTCCAGTATCGGTACAAAAACCACAGTGATCTTGCAGCCGGTGTATTCCGTCTCCACACTGTAGCCGATCCTGCCGTCATTGCCCTCTTTATTAGCCAGAGACAGATTAATCCGGATCTCATCCGCCTGGAAACAGCATCCTGCAACCACCGGAAAAACCAGATCGGTATAGCATTTTTCAAAATCAAAGACTTCTGTCGGATATCCTCCGGTAAGCCGCCGCAGCTCAAAATCCCGGTATCTCTTAAGATTGGCCAGAAGTACCACGCAGTAGCTGTATCTGCCGACATCTTCCAGCCCTCGGATGTTCTTCTGCATGTTCAGTATTTTATCGTTATAAGTGATCCCATTTTCATCCACAGTCTCACCGTGCAGTATCCGCCAGGTATCCATGCAGAGGATTTCATCTGAGCTTATCTCCTTAGTTTCGAAATTCGTGCGGTTGGTACGGAATTTGGACTGGATAAATATGATCTGTTTTTGCTCTCTGTTTATGTAATAGGCGTCGATTCCCCCATCTCCGGCATCGTCCGTGATATAATTCTCCCGCTCGTTAAATTCATCCAGCCCATAGCGCACCTTTAAAAACAGATGGATAAAGGTTCTGGATCTGGCATTATCCAGCTTTTCATGCTCATCCGGCGCCGGATAATATCTGCGATAGGTTACAGGCGCCTCATTGCGAAGCTCGTCCAGAATATTCACCAGTATCTCATATTGATTCATACCGTACCTCCTTGCAGTCACAGGCTGATGCCGCCATCCCGCGCGCATTTTTATGTTCTTCTTTAGTACTTCCTCAGGTGTTTATTTTATCAGCAACAGCTGTCAAATTCCGTTTAATGACATTATACCAGCTATTTTCCAATTATTGAAGCGTATTCTGACGAAGAGTAACGCTTCTGTACGCTTCTATGTAAAGCGTCACAATCTTTCGATTCCCATATAGCCAATCCGCCGGAAAAGGTGTATACTCCTCTTATCAGCATGCAATTGCCAAGGAGGATTTATGGAAAGCGATTCTTATGTAATTGGGATCGATGTGGGCGGAACAAATATCCGCATCGGCGCAGTGGGTTCAGATCATTCCATCAGCATATCGGAAATCATCAAAAAGGAAAAGGTGCTCACCTCTTCCGATACCGTATATCAGCTGGCGGAATTTGCACAGGAATTCATACGCGGCAAATGTGCGGGGATGAAGATTTCCGCCATTGTGATCGGAGTGCCGGCAGCGGTAAACAGGCAGAAGACCACGGTGTTAAACGCACCGAACCTGCGCGGATTTAACGGTGTCAATGTGGTGGAAATCTTCCGGCAGTACTTCGAGTGTCCTGTTTATGTGGAAAAAGATGTTAATCTGCTGCTGCGCAAGGACATCCAGTTTCTAAATCTTAATTTAAAACAGGAGCAGGTCATAGTCGGCTGTTATATCGGCACCGGCATCGGGAATGCCGTGGTGATCAACGGTTCTTTTTTAACGGGCAAAAACGGCGTGGCCTGTGAGCTCGCCCATGTTCCGGTCATGGAAAAAAATGACCCCTGCCCCTGCGGAAATTTCGGCTGTCTGGACAATTATGTCTCCGGACGCAGGCTGAAAAGACTGCAGGAAACTTATTTCCCCGACACTCATATCAGCGATGTCTTTGTCTGCCACCGCCAGGAACCCCTGATCATCAAGTATGTGGAACGGCTGGCAGTAGCGATCTCCACAGAGGTCAACCTGTTTGATCCGGACTGTCTGATACTGGGGGGCGGTGTCATACATATGCATGATTTTCCCAGAAGGGATCTGGAGATGCGCATCCGCAGCCATTCCCGCAAACCCTATCCGGCCGAGAATCTCAAAATCTACTATTCCAGCAACACCTCCATCGGCGGATTGATCGGCGCCCGCCTCTATGTGGATACCCTCATGTCCAGGGCGGTCGCCACGCCGGACGGCATTATCGCCGCAGCGTACGATCAATAACAGTATCTGCGCGTGCTGCCTTGCTGATAAACAGCGGATCATACTATATACAACAGGAGGTACTAACTATGTCCAATAATCCCTATGCACCGATTCTGCATACCGGTTATGCCAATACGTATTCGGAGGAAACCGTTGAGAAATTCACTGATTGGTGCGCTAAACAGGGTTTTTCCGGATTTTCCATGGAAGGAAAGAGCAAAGCACCTACGGATGAAATCGATCAGTGGATCGAGACCTATCTAACCAGCACCGCCTATGGGGTAAAACATGCCGCCGAGCACGGGCTGGATGCCTGGCTCTTTGACGAATGGGGCTATCCCACCGGCACGGCCGCGGGCAAGACGATGAAAGATCATCCGGAATTCCAGTCCAAAACCCTGCATTTAAGCATGGATCTGGTGCTGCAGCCAGGGCAGACAATCGCCCTTCCGGTGCCGGAACATTTTCTGGCTGCCGCAGTCTGGCCGACCGGCCGTTTCGGTCCCGCCATGCCTTTACCCGGCACGGCATCCGAACAGCTGCTCCCTGAAAACGGGCAGATCACCCATACGGCTAAGGCCGTAGAACGCCTGGCCGTAGTGACCTGGGAATTTGTCAGCACAAGAACCATCGGTATCTTTAAAAACGATCCGACCAAGCCGGAATACGGCACGCTGGATCTTTTGAGCCGGGAGGCGGTGGCATTTTTCCTGACACAGATGCACGAACGCTATGTACAGCCCTATGAAGGGCATTGGGGAGGCTCCTTTAAGGGATTTTTCTACGATGAACCCTTCCTGTCCTATCCCGTTCCCTATACTTTTGATATCCTGGATGAATTTAAGAAGCAGATGGGCTATGACCTCACGCCGTTTCTGCCGGAGATGATGTGCTCCATCGGCACCATGCGCGCGGACCGGGTTCACCTGTCGGACTACCGCTATGTCTGCACGAAACGGATGGCGGAAGCCTTCATCGGACAGATGGCGGACTGGTGCCACAGCCATGGAGTGGAACTGGTGGGCCATCAGGATCTGGATCATTCCGCCAGAGGGTTAAATACAAACAGCGGCAATTACTTCCACAACTCCGCCTACAGCGATGCGCCGGGCGTGGACTATATCTGGAATCAGATTCACTGCGGAGATTTCTGCGATTATCCCCGTTTTGCCGGTTCCGCCAGAAGGCTTTTGGGCAAGCAGCACGCCATCAGTGAATCCTTCGCCGCCACCGGACGTTCCCTCTATCCGGATCAGATGCGCTATGCCATGGAGCACCAGGCGCTGCGCGGCATCGACCGCTTTTACCTGATGATCGTTGATCCGGACCCCCACGAGGGCGGTTTCTTCGGCCCCTTAAGCCAGGGACATCCGCAGAGCGAGCTCTTTGGGAAAATGTTAAATCATCGCATCGCGGTGACGAACCGCATGCTGAATGAAGCAAACCCCTGTGCGGAAACGGCCGTATATCTGCCGATGCAGGACATCTATCTGCAGAATCTGCTGCTGACAGACCCGGCCTCCACCAGCCTGTACCCTCACATCTGGGACAGGGTTGACGCCATCGCTAAAGCGCTCTGCTACTCACAGTGTGATTATGATTACATCTGGGACGATGCGGTGCTTGAGCTGCCGCTTGAGAACGGGGCCTTTGTCACCCCGAAAGGCCAGAGAATCCGCACGCTGCTGATCAGCCAGGGCACGAATCTGTCCGAACCGATCTCAAACAGGCTGAACGAATTTCTCGCTCAGGGCGGAAAGATTCTAAGTGTAGGAGGACAGATCGCAGCGCTGGCAGGTAAGCTTCCGCTCTATGCCACTGCGAAAGACGCCGCTGCCGCGGTGCCGCACAGGATCACCGCTGAGAATGAATGCGCCGTCAGCCTGACACACAGGAAATCCGATGACCGGGAGTATTTCTTCCTGTTGAACGAAGATAAGGACAGCTGCCAGACCGTTTTTCATTTTCCTGAAGAGGGCAACCTGTCCGAGTTTGATTTTGAATCAGAAGAATTCAGAGCTGTGGAAGGACATCATCCCATGCTCTCTTTCACTCCCATGCAGCTGCGTATCTTCAGCATCACAGCCCGGAAAGAAATGCTTTCCGCTCTGCCGTCCGGCGTCACGGCAGTCAAGCTGACAGATTGGGAGCTGACCCTGTCCGACGGTTCCACCGTAGATGCCGGTGATGTGCTGGGTGACTGGAGAAGATGGGAGGATCCCTGCTACAGCGGTATCCTGACCTACCGCACCGAGTTTCATCTGGATAAAGACTGCCGCATCCGGCTGGATCTGGGCAAGGTGTGCTACGCGGCCAGAATCCGTGTGGACGGCGCTGAACATCTGGTACCTTTTGCTCCATTTACCAAGGTTCTTGAGCTTGCCGCAGGCAGCCACAGCCTGGAGGTGGATGTGCTCAATACAGGCGCCAACGATCTGATCGGCACCCCCGAGCGGGAGCTGGTAAAGGGCGCAGATTCCCGCGCATCCATGTATGAGCATGACCGTTTCCGTCTGGAAAGCGGGCTGTTTGGCCCGGTTACTTATACGGTTATCTAACAAGAAAGAATCCCGCGAGCGGGATTCTCCGCCTGCGGCGGGTCGCTTTGGCGACATAATACCTTTCCGCCGCAGTGCGATCCTACGCGGAGCGTTTTTTGTTCAATAGGCCGTATTTTCCTATTGAACAAGAAAGAATCCCGCGAGCGGGATTCTCCGCCTGCGGCGGGTCGCTTCAGCGACATGATTCCGTTCCGCCGCAGTGCGTTCCTGCCCGGAGGGCTTTTTAATTACATAGGAGAGTTCGGAGAACTTTTCTATGTAATTAAAAAGGGGGCATATCACCAGTGTGATAGCCCCTTCTTCATCTTATTCAATTACAAACTCCTGTCTTCCCATCCCTCCCGGCGCTATCTCATAGGCGTCAAAAACCACCACAGGCTTTCCGGCCTGATTGATGTAGAATTTTGTTCCCGCATCGATGGTTTGAAAGCCGCCTTCCTTTGGATCAAAATACTGGAGGCCGGGATCGGACTTAAGTCTTGACTCCATCTGCCTTACTATGCTCCGGTTGGCGATATCCACATAATCAGCTCCTAACAGGTCATAAAGAGTCAGCACTCTGCCGCTTTTAAGATCCAGGTTATAATAATAGGCCACCGCATTGGCCGAAGTCCAGTTTTCCGTTCCGCAGAGCACGAAAGACGTCATATCCTCCCGCTGGCATTTCACCTCATAATCCACAGTGATGGCCAGCTGGTGCCTCGCAAATTCTTCCTCCGTGCCTCCGGTAGCAAGAAACGCCTCCTTATACTCGGAAAGCCTTTGTTTCGCCCCGGCGATATAGGCATCCGACGCGGCCTGTATGGCCTGATTCACTTCTGCCGACAGCGCGGTATCCGCCTCTATAGCCGGTTCCTTCACGGAAATCTCCCTGTCACGGTTTATATCCGTATAGCTGCGGACGGTAAGTACTCTGGCAATATCCCCAAGCACAGGAATACCATATACTCCCATTGCGAAGGCCTGGCTGGTATTAAGCACCAGTACCAGGCATGCGATGCAGGCCGCCGGTATCAGCATACAGCCGCGGAAAATTCTAAGCTTTCTCTGCTTTTCTTTTATCTTCACTTCTTTTTCTGCCTGTCGGATGGAATGCTCCACCAGCTCTGATAAAGTATCAGGCACCGGAAGTTCCGCATAGATCTTCCTGGCTTCACCCCACTCACTCATGCAAACTCCTCCTCATCCTGTCACCAGCCGCAGGCTGATGACCTGCGCACACTTCAGTGTGCTTCCTCAAGATAGTTTTTCAGTTTTTTTAATCCGGAATAGAGACGGCTCTTTACGGTATTCAGATTCGTATCTGTGATTTCCGCTATCTCCTTAAGGGTCATCTCCTCATAATAGTGCAGCACGATCACGACCCTGATATTTTCCGGCAGCAGCTCCACCTTTTTATACAGCTCCAGTCCCGGCTCATAAGCAGGCTCCTGATAAGAACCCTCTTCCAGGTCAAGAGGCTCATAGAGCACTTCTCTTCCGTTATCTCTGATATAGGTCAGGCTCTCATTGACCAGCACCCGGTAAAACCAGGTTTTCATATATTCACTTTTTCGGATGGTACGGTACTTTTCCAGTGTGGTACACACCGCGTTCTGAACCACATCCAGCGCCGCTTCCCTGTTTCCCGTATAACTGTAGGCAAGGCGGTAAAATCGGGACTGGTTCTCTATAATATAAGATACGATTTCTTCGTATAATTGGTTTTTCATTCCGGCAATCTCCTGCTTTTATCTGCCGTCCATGACAATCTGCGCCGCTTTGGGACAGACTGCATCCGCGCTGCGCGCTATTACAGCGCTAATTTAAAGGCCTCTGATATATTAGATCCCTCTGCACCGGAAAAAGTTTGCGATTTTATAAATTTTCTTTATATTTATTAACCCATGCTTTGCAAAATCTTCAGAATTTAATCAGGATCTTTCATAAAACCGTAAATGAATGATCACACTTTCAACACACTTTCCAGGTATACTATAGACCATAAAGCAAATGCTTTTTCAAATAAACTTTTTCATACTTCACAAAGGCCGGCGAACACAATCGCCGGCCTCCTCCTTTATTACGCGCCAATCTGTCCGCTTCGTCCTGTCACAGTCCGCACGGGCCGTCCATTTCGGTCACCATCAACTTTTCTCCGTGGGGATCCGTTTCTCCGGTCAGATGAAATCCCGCCTGCTCATAGAGGTGCATCGCCCTCTTGTTTTCCTCATAGAGGCTCAAAAATATTTCATTGCGGCCGTATTCCTGACGAATTCTTTCCAGTATCGCGGATAGAGCCGTCCTGCCATATCCCATTCCCTGATACCTTTCATCGATCATAAAACGGTCCAGCCATACCCGGCCGCCTTCACCTTCCTGCTTCCACAGTCCGTACATGGCAAAACCCACCAGCTGCTCTCCGTCGTAGATCCCCACAGGCCGCCACTGCGGACACTGATCCGCCTCCTCCATGCACTGGACGGTTGTTTCAATAAATCCGGCCTGGGAAGGCGCAACCGTAAGTGCCTGTACCTGCTGTCTGTTCTGGCTGTTGACGGGGATAAACCTGATCTTCATTCTCTCTCATTGAACTCCTGTTCTATGTATTGTCTGAAAGCGCCTCTTATCAGCCGGCGCTGCAGCGCCAAACCGGACACGGTTTGACGCTGTTTATCATATTATACACCAACCGGTGCGATCCCGCAAAAACATTAGTGGCTTTACTATACGCTTCATTTAAACCTGCCGGCTTTTCGGATCCACCGCCTCTTTCCTCACATTATGCTCCTGGTTTTGATTTTCCGGCTTCACTTTCTGCGTGATGCTGTTGAATTCTTCCAGGTTCCTTTTCTGTCTGCTTTTTTCCAGCTCTTTTTTATCCATTTTGTCACCTCTTATTGTCTGATAAAGTGTTACTATTATGGTTCGAAAAAAGCAAAAAATTATGCAAAAAAAGTTGACAGAAAACGGCCTCTATGGTATAACTATCTGGCAGGCTTAAATCGGCCTGATGATAGGGGTGTAGTTCAGTCGGTAGAACGTTGGTCTCCAAAACCAAATGTCGAGGGTTCGAGTCCTTCCGCCCCTGTTTAAAAGCCTTCAAAGCCATTGGTTTTGAAGGCTTTTTTGTACTTTTATTTGCCGGTGGGCAGGCAGGGAGCCGCACCATCATCTTTGTCCGCGCAGCCCCGCCGCTTCAATGGCGTCCCGGATGGTTCCCACCCCAATCAGGCGCATCCCCTCCGGGCTTTTCAGGCGGGATAAGTTTACCCGCGGCAGGATGCAGGTGTGAAAGCCCAGCTTTAAAGCCTCCGATACCCTTTGATCGGCGGCAGTGACGGCACGCACCTCACCTGACAGCCCGACCTCACCGAATATAATGGTCTTCTCATCAATCTCGCGGTCATAATAGCTGGATACCAGCGCCAGCATGATGCCCAGATCCAGCGCAGGCTCATTGATCCGCATGCCTCCGGCGATATTCACATAGGCATCGCATTCGGAAAAATGCATCCCCAGCCGCTTCTCCAGCACTGCCAGCAGCAGGTTCAGCCGGTTAAAATCCGTTCCTGCGGCGGTTCTGCGGGGTATGTTGAAATTGGTATGGCATACCAGTGCCTGTATCTCCAGAAGGATCGGTCTGGTTCCTTCCATGGAACAGGCCACCACCGATCCTGAGGCGCCTTCAGGCTTTCCGTTCAGCATATATTCGGAAGGATTTAAGACCTCGGCCAGCCCCTCTTCTCCCATCTCAAATACGCCGATTTCATTGGTGGAGCCGAAACGGTTCTTTACACCTCTAAGAATCCGATAGGATGCGGACCTCTCTCCCTCAAAGTAAAGCACCGTATCCACCATATGTTCCAGCACTCTGGGGCCTGCCACCACGCCTTCCTTGGTCACATGTCCCACGATAAAGATCGAGATGCCGTATCCCTTGGCCAGCTGCAGCAGCACGTTGGTGGATTCCCTTACCTGGCTGACACTGCCCGGCGCACTGCTCACCTCATCCTTATACATGGTCTGGATGGAGTCGATGATCACCACATCCGGCCTGCGCTGTGTGATCACACCGTCGATCACATCCAGGCTCGTCTCACACAGGAATGTGAGATCGCCGGTAAAGCTCCCCATTCGGTTCGCCCTAAGCTTGATCTGGCGGAGCGATTCCTCTCCCGATATGTACAGCACCTTCTTACCGGCTGCCGCCAGATTTTTGCAGACCTGTAAAAGCAGAGTGGATTTACCGATGCCCGGATCGCCTCCTACCAGCAGCAGGGATCCCGGCACAATGCCGCCGCCCAGCACGCGGTCCAGCTCCCCGAAACCCGTGCCGTAACGGTCCGCATCCCCTGTCTCTATCTCATTGAGTGAAGACGGCACAGAGGCGGGAAGCCCCGGCCGGTTAGCTGACGCACCGGCCTTTGTGCTCTTAGGGGCGGCAGGCTCTTCCGTAAAACTGTTCCAGGCCCTGCACCCGGGACACTGCCCCATCCACTTGGTGGATTCGTATCCGCACTCCTTGCAGTAAAATACCGTATTTTTGCCTTTTGCCATATGAACCTCTTTCTTGTCATCTCAAGACAGCTGTGGGGCCGGACAGTCCATGCCTTACAGGCAAAGGAGGCCCGGCCCCACATTGTATGCTGTTTCTTATCTTCTATTTCTCCACTGTAACAGCCAGCGCCTGACCGGCGCTTAGTTCTACGCTGAAGGACAGCTTGCCGCTTCGGTTGGTGGTCATCTCCCCCACCTGTTTCCCGTCCACATAGATCTTATAATCTGTGGCCTCTTCCAGTTCCAGCGTAATCTGGGCATCTTCATTGCCTTCTACCTGAAAGGATACTCCGGTCTCAGTTACTGCGAAATTGGTGACTGCGGTACCCGGTACGGATTCGTACACAAACATGCCGTTCTTTTCCAGTCTTGTGCTCTCCTGGAACGTCTTCACGTAATAGATATCCCCCTGATGTTCGAAATCAGGCATCTTTGCCTTGCTCGTAAGCGTATAGTCCCCAAAGCTTAATCTGCCGTCCGCTTCCGCACGCAGTAATTCTTTAATTGCTGGCATTACATTGCCCTCCCTGATCTATTTCTTTGGTTGCATCCGGAACCGGCATGCCGATTCCGGTTTTTCATGCATATATTATAGTATAGTTCCATGCATTTTTCCAGTACTTGTTTCAATCCATAAGGAATTTTACCTAACGGTTCAGACGGCACTAGAGCGTGTTTTACTGTCAGGCATTTACCGGCTTTGCTGCAGCAAACTTCAGCGCATTCTTTTCCAGTGAAACGGTCACTTTATCTCCGGCCCGGATATTGCCGTCCAGCACCTCTTCCGCCAGCTTATCTTCAATATTGCTCTGAAGTGCCCGGCGCAGCGGTCTGGCTCCGTATTTCTGATCGTATCCCTTGTCGATCAGCCATGATTTGGCTTTGGGCGTCACATGGAGCGTGATATTCATCTGGCTTTCGATCCTGCGGTTGATGGAAGATAACATGATATCCACAATCTCTTCGATGTTGCTTCTGGTCAGGGCATGGAATACGATGATCTCATCGATCCTGTTTAAAAATTCCGGTTTAAACATGCGCTTAACCTCGTCCATCACATTGTTCTTCATGTTGTCATAGTCGGCCTTTTCATCGTTTGCCACGGTAAAGCCCAGGCGCTTCGGCTCGACGATCCGCTCCGCCCCCGCGTTACTGGTCATGATCAAGACCGTGTTCTTAAAATCGATCTTTCTTCCCTGAGCATCTGTGATATGCCCGTCATCCAGCACCTGAAGCAGGATATTAAACACATCGGGGTGGGCCTTTTCAATCTCGTCAAAAAGGATCACCGAATATGGGTTGCGGCGCACCTTTTCGCTTAACTGACCGCCTTCATCGTATCCCACATATCCGGGCGGCGATCCCACCATCTTGGATACGCTGTGCTTTTCCATATACTCCGACATGTCCACACGGATCAGCGCGTTTTCACTGCCAAACATGGCCTCCGCCAGAGCTTTGGACAGCTCCGTCTTGCCGACTCCGGTAGGTCCCAGAAAGAGGAAGGAACCGATGGGGCGCTTGGGATCCTTCAACCCCACACGGCCTCTGCGGATCGCCTTGGATACGGCCACAACGGCCTCTTCCTGCCCTACCACGCGCTCATGCAGGATGGACTCCAGCTTCTTTAAGCGCTCGGTCTCCCCCTCCTCCAGCTTGCGCACAGGGATCTTGGTCCAGACGGATACCACATCGGCTATCTCATTTTCGGTCACCACCAGCTTTTTGCCTGTTTTCTCTTTCTCCCACTTCGCCAGCAGTTTTTCTTTCTTCTCACGCTTCTTTTCCTGTTTTTTCTTTATCTCTCCGGCTTTTTCATAAGCCTCGCTCTTGATGGCCGCTTCCTTGTCCGCATTCAGCGCCTCAATCTCGGATTCCAGCTGCTTGATCTCCGGCGGCGCCACAAAGGCTGCCAGCCGCACCTTGGAGGATGCCTCATCGATCAGGTCAATGGCCTTATCCGGCAGGAACCGGTCGTTGATATATCTGGCAGAAAGCTTAACCGCCGCCTGCAGCGCTTCGTCCGTAATCGTCACCTGATGGTGTTCCTCATAACGTCCCCTAAGGCCCTTCAGGATTTCAAAGGTCTCCTCCTCGGACGGCTCATCCACCATGACCGGCTGAAAACGCCGCTCCAGGGCCGCATCCTTTTCGATATACTTGCGGTATTCGTCCAGGGTTGTAGCGCCGATCAGCTGTATCTCGCCGCGGGCCAGAGAGGGTTTTAAGATATTGGAGGCGTCGATGGCGCCCTCCGCACCTCCGGCCCCGATAATCGTATGAATCTCATCGATGAATAAGAGCACATCTCCGTCATCCCTCACTTCAGATATGACCTTTTTAATCCTTTCCTCGAACTCTCCTCTGTATTTGGAACCGGCCACCATACCGGACAGGTCCAGGGTCAGCACCCGCTTGTTCTTAACGGTATCAGGCACATTGCCTGTGATGATCTGCTCCGCCAGCCCTTCCGCGATAGCTGTTTTACCGACGCCGGGTTCCCCGATCAGACAGGGGTTGTTTTTCGTCCTTCTGCTTAAGATCTGAATCACCCGCTGGATTTCCTCAGTCCTTCCGATGACAGGATCCAGCTTTCCCTCTCTGGCCTGCTGGGTTAAATCCCTGCTGTAGGAATCCAGAGTGGGCGTCTGGGATTTTCCTCTGGCCCCCTGTCTGGCATTGTTCAACTCCTCTTTATAGGAACTGGTGTCCTCACCGATTGTCACCAGCAGATCCACATAGAGCTTCTGAATGTTGATGCGCATGGTGTTTAACAACCGGGCCGCCACACAGTCCCCGTCCTTTATGATCGCGATCAGAATATGCTCCGTACCGATCAGCTGTGATTTCAGGCGCATAGCCTCGCGGTAGCTGTTCTCCAGAACACGCTTGGCCCTGGGGGTATAGCCTTCCGGTTCCGCTGTCTGGACCTGGTTGACCGGCGCGATCAGCTGCCCCACCAGCTCCACCACCCGTTCCTCTTCCACACCGTGGTTTTGCAGGACGGTGGCGGCCACACTGGTGCCCTCATGAAGGATACCGATCAATATATGCTCTGTGCCCACATAGCCATGTTCAAATTCTCCGGCAACCTCTACCGCCAGATTCAGCACTTCCTTCGCTTTATTGGTAAATCTGTCATATAGCATGATTTTTGTGTTCCTTTCTGTGTTCTATTTATTCCCGTCCAGATCCGGCAGCTGGCTTCTGATGTATTCCGCCCGCAGCACATCCAGCTCTTCCTCTTTCACCGGATGCCCCGCGTTTTCCGCCAGATTGGCCGGCTGTATGCCAAGCATGAGTCCGTAAATATTGACGGGGTTCTGCATATGAATATATCCGTCATTTAAGCCTGCCCTGATCTGCGAGAGATAGGTCATGCCCTCCTTCAGTGACAGCCTGCGCGCGTATTTCAGCACGCCGTAGGACTTGTAAGTTTCATCCTCCCGCTCACCGCGGTGCTCCTTCTGCAGAAGCATGCGCGCCTTGCGTTCCTGCGCGGCGATCTGTCCCGCGATCTGATGGACCGTGGCGATGATATTTTCCTCGCTTAAGCCCAGGGTTTTCTGATTGGATATCTGGTACAGGGCGCCGTAGTTCTCCGTCGGCTCTCCATAGGCGCCTTTGATGGTCAGCCCAATTCTGGTAATTTCCTCCAAGAGCTTTCGAAACTGCCTGCCGCTGGCCGTCACCGGCAGATGCAGGAGCACCGATGCCTTCAGCCCCGTCCCCATAGTGGTGGGAAAGGCGGTCAGATAACCGTACTTGCTGTCAAAGGCATATGCAAACTTCTCATTTACCGCATCGTCCAGATCATTGGCCCTGCTCCACAGCTTCTGCAGAGACAGGCCGCCCATGCTGCACTGTATCCGTATATGGTCATCGCCGCAGATGAGTACACTCTCCGACTCATCGTCAGACATGAAAAGTCCCATCTTTCTTCCGCTTTCCGCCATGGCCGAATTGATTACCCTTCGCTCCCGCAGCACATCCTTTTCCGCTTTCTGCCCCGGAGCCAGGCTCTGATATTTAAGGTTTGGAGCCGCATCCTGTATACCGCCCTTAAGCAGACCGATCAGGCCCTCCCGGTCCGCATCCTTAAGCTGCTCCGGAAACGCATAGCCCTTCACATTGCGGTTCAGCCTGATGCGGCTGGAAATGATCACATCCTGCTGCCGATTCGCATCCTCATACCATTTAAGCATCTGCGTTCATCCTTTCTTTTAATTCCTTAATCTGATCGCGGTACTTGGCTGCCGTCTCATACTCCTCTTCTGCAATCGCTTCCCGAAGTCTTGATTCCAGCAGAGACAGCTCTTCTTCCTGGCTCTTTCGGCCCACATCGGCGCGTTCCTTCTCATCCGTCTCTTCCAGGCCGTACTTCGGCCGTTTTCCCACATGGGTATCGCTGCCCTGCAGCTTTTTAATATTATCACTCATGAGCAGATCAAACATCTGATAGCAGTCGGGACATCCGAACCTGGAGTTTTTTATAAATTCCTCATAAGTGGTTTTACAGGTAGGACAGGAAAGCTGTTCCATCCTGGCCTCATCCTCCATCTTGCTCTCGTCCTCGGTCTGAAGCCCCAGAAGGCCGGAAAGCAGCCTGCCGAGCGGAAACTCCGAATCAAAGATCGCCGCATAGGGGCCTCCCAGCTCCATTTCCCTGGCGCACTGGCTGCACAGATTATGCTCTGAGCGCACGCCGTTAATCACTTCTGTATACCGGATATTCGCTTCCCGCTGTCCGCATCTTTCACACAACATATCGGTATCCTCCCATCTATTCTCCGCAATCCTGGCCCGGAGACATATAATTATTAAACAGATTGTCAATCATCGCATGGACTTCATTTCTGCTGATATTCTTGCAGATTGCCTTTGCCAGCACAACCTCCAGTTCCTTCTGCAGCTCTTCCAGCGCCTGGTATTTATCGCTGTCCACCGCCACAACGGCTCCGCGCCGGCGGTCCAGCTTGACAAAGCCCTCCTGCCGCAGCACGGTATACGCCTTATTCACCGTATGCATATTGATGCCGATATGCTCCGCCAGCTGCCTGACGGAAGGAAGCGCATCCCCCTCCCGGATCGAATCCGTAGCGATTCCCAGTATGATCTGATTGCAGAGCTGCACATACAAAGCCTCATCGCTGTTAAAATCAATCTTTAAAATCACCATGTATCACTCCAATCCTGCCCTACGCCCCGCACCGGCCGCAAGGCTTTTCATACCGTGAGAGACTGCCGGGCGCTCCCATGATATAAAAATTGACAAGTCCGTTAAGTTATATCTGTTATATATATGTTATAACAGATGCACACCGTACTTGTCAATGGTAATTTACACCTGGCCTCCGTCCTTCATCAGGCGCAGCAGGGTGGGGGAAAGGTGGAATTCTTCAGTTAGGTTCAGCACTTCGTCCAGCGCTTCCCGGCGCTTTCTGCTGCTGATATCCGAGCGTATGCCACGGATCAGTATATTCTTAGGGGTATGGGCCATATCGATAAATTCCAGCAGCTGTGTCCGGTAGCCGCTGTACTCCAGCAGGTTGCCCCGGATCGCGTCAGTGAACAGCGCCGCCGCCCGCTCCTTGATGATCCCATAGCGCGTGATGGCTGCGAGGCGTTCGCTCTCTATCTGCCCGTTGCATTCATGCTGGCAGCAGGGTACGGAAAAGATCATTTTCGCATTCCAGCGGATTGCGTGATAGAGCGCGTAGTCCGTGGCCGTATCGCAGGCATGCAGCGTGATCACCATATCCACCGGTTCGTCACACCGATAGCCGCCGATATCCCCAATTTCAAAATTCAGGCCGTCATAATGATACTTCGCTGCGGTCTCGCTGCAGCGGCGGATCACATCCTCTTTTAGATCCAGACCGGTCATGCGGACCTGCATGCCGCGGATCTCTGTGAGGTAATAGTAGAGTATAAAGGTCAGATAGGACTTCCCGCACCCGAAATCGATGACCCTCAACTCCCCGCCTTCCTGCCCTTTCAGCGCATCGTCGACCAGCTCCACAAAGCGGTTGATCTGCCTGTATTTATCATACATGGATTTCACAACGGCCCCTTCTTTTGTGAAAACGCCCATATCCACCAGCGGCGGAATTACCGTACCTTCTTTTAACAGGTAATTTTTCTGACGGTTATGGCTTTCCAAAGACGCTGGCTTTGCGGCGGCCCGTGTCCTGTTCACGAGGGCCCTGCCTTTCTTAGAGATCTTTATCTGATATTCATGGATGTCCGTCCAGGCGTTCATCTGCATGTAGCGGTCCTTCAGTTGGCCTGTCAGATAGCCCGGCAGTTCCTGCGCGCTTAAATTCAGATGGAATACCTGCTTCTGCGTATACTGTTCCGCCTGGTAATATTCTTTTTTGCGGCTTACCACAATCCGGCGGTAGGGCTCTGCCTGACTGCGTGGGCCGCTCAAAATATAGCGGTAAGCGCCTGCCTCTATTATCTTATTCACTTCTGACTCGAAATCTTCCATCTCTTTCCTTCCCTGTACAGGCCTTGACCGCCCATTATCCTACAGATCAAATAATTCGATATCGCTGTCCTGACCGTCCGTTTCTTCCTTACCGGCCGCGTCTTCTTCAGGCCTCGGAGTCTCCTGCTCTTCTTCATCAAGATCGATGAGCTCCAGATCCAATAGTTCTATGTCATCCGAATCCCCGGCATTTTCTTCTTCCGCCGCTTTATCCGCCTTCATGGCGCTGTCAGTGTCCGCACGGCTGCCTGCATCCCCTGCGCTGTCCGTGCCGTTGCCCGCTTCACTCACCAGACGGCTTAGAAGCGCGGTGATCTCATCGATCTCCGCTTTGGTCCTGCGGTCTTTCACGCCGTTAAAGCCCACATTGGCAGAAGAATCCTCCTGCCGGGTTTCACCCGCTTCATCGGTTTCACCCAGATCCCATACAGTCTCTGTCTCTTCCTCCAAATCGTCCAGTTCTATGAGATCAAAGTCTGATTCTTCCTCATCCTCTTCCGTTTCTTCGGGTAACGTTTCCTTTTCCTCATCGGCTCCGTCTTCCTCCGGTTCCCCGCCGTCACCGTTCTCCCAGGGATCCTTTGAGGCCTTCACCGACCTGACCGCCATCACAATCAGAATCAGGACAATGATCACCACCAGAGCCAGGAGTGTCAGCCTGACATACTTATTATGCAGAATCTCCAGGATTCGGGCAGTAATGCCGTCTTCTCCCTCCTGGGAGACAGGCTGCTCCGTTCCCATAGTCTGTTCCCCGGAAGGCTGTTCCGGCACACCGGCCGTCTCATTGCCGCCGGCCTGTTCAGTGGAGGCAATGCTTTCCCCCTCGGCCGGACGCACGACATAGAGTGTATAGGTATTGAGCGTCCCGTCACCGGCGGTAACACGGATTGTAATCTCATTATCGCCGACCTGCAGATCCGTATTGGATACAACGAATTTAGCTTCCTCTGCCGCTGTCCGCGCGCTGACCGCAAGACGCGTATCCTTATTCTCCACATAGACCGTATACTCCGTCACTTCCGGCGAAAATTCCGGCTCCATCGTACCTGGAGCGACGGTCAGTGTAACCAGCGTCGCATCGGAGGAAGATCCTCCTTCTCCTGTTGCAAATGCAGTTCCCGGAACCAGTACGGTCATGAGCGCTGCCATAACCGTCATCATAAGCCATCCGATCCATCTTTTTTTCTTCTGTGCCATAACGCTTTCTCTCCTGTCAGATCTATGAAGATACACCTGCCCGTATCCGCAGATTTTCGTCATCCTGTTATAAACTACATTATATAAGGCTTCTGCTGCCGTTGTCAAATATATTGTGAAAAGATTCCGGCATATGGGTTGTCATTGTTACAATTCGCAGCTGCCGCAGATTTTTCACACATAAGAGGACAGGGCATGATCCTCATTGGGACGGATTTCAAGGAATCCCAATGAGGGCCATGCCCTGCCCTCTCATGTGATGCTTTGCCAAAAACTCATTTAGACGTAACAGTTCAGACGGCGGGAAAAATAGTGCAAAAGCAGGCGTTGAGCTTGCTCATAAGACTGTTTTTGTGCTATTTTTCACATCGGATGGACATCCGATGCTTCTTGACCGGTTTTTTCGGTCAAGAAGATGAGCCGTCTGAACTGTTACATTTAGACGGTATTTTATCCAGCCAGCACAGGATATCGTCGCAGACCTCTTCGCGGTTTGTTTCGTTTAGGATCTCATGGCGCGCGCCCTCATACAGTTTGAACTCCACGTCCTTTATGCCCGCCTCTTTATACTGTCTGCAGGCCGCTTCCACGCCTTTTGCATAGCCGCCCACAGGGTCCTCTGCGCCGGAGATAAACAGCACCGGCAGCTCTGCCGGAATCTTGTCCAGATCCTTTTTCTTCATCACATCCGTCAGCAGCGTGAAGAAATCATGATAGGCGGACACGGTGAAGATGAAGGTGCAGAACGGGTCCGCATTGTATTTTGCGACAATCTGCGGGTCCCTGGTCAGCCAGTCGTTGGCGGTGACCAGAGGCTTTATCCTCTTATTATTACTTCCGAGCGTGAGGTTAAAGAGCAGCCTGCTGCGGTAACGTGCGCCCTTAACCTTCATCATAATGCCCGAAAGCCACCGTCCAAAGACCACAGCGGCAAGCGGCTGGCTCCCGGTCCCCATGATGATGGCGCCGTCCAGCTCTTTCCCGTACAGCGTCAGATACCTCCGTGCAAAGAAAGAACCCATGCTGTGCCCCATCAGCACATAGGGGACATTCGGATACTGCCCTTTCATATGAATAAACGTCCGGTGCAGATCCTTTAGCACCAGCGCGGCACCATTTTCATCGGCGAAATATCCCAGATCCTCTTTTAAGACGGCTGTCTTTCCGTGGCCCAGATGATCGTGTCCAACAACGAGGATCCCCTGCGCGGCACACTTAGAGGCAAACCAGTCATAGCGGTCCACATATTCCACCATGCCGTGGGAAATCTGCAGAATCATCCGCACCTCTCCGTCCGGCACCCAGCGCAGCGCGTGGAGACTGGACTTTCCGTCCGAAGACGGAACCGTAAACTCTTCTTTTCTCATAGCCTTCTCCTCCTCATTGATTTACAGAGCATCCGGGCTGTTTTGCCTGGATGAATGCGGCCGGAGATCACTCTCCTCTGCCGCTTAAGTACTCATGTATGCCCTTAGCGCCGTTTCTTCCCGCTTCCATTGCCAGGATAACCGTGGCAGCCCCGGACACCGCATCGCCGCCGGCGTAAACACCTTCCTTAGTCGTCTTTCCGTACTCCTCCTCCGCGATGATGCATCTGCGTTTATTGATTTCCAGACCGTCGGTTGTGGAGGCGATCAGCGGATTAGGGGAAGTTCCGAGAGCCATGATCACCACATCCGCGTCAATGGTAAATTCGGAACCGGGCACTTCCACCGGGCGTCTGCGCCCGCTTGCATCCGGTTCCCCCAGCTCCATGCGGATACAGGTAATGCCCTTCACCCAGCCGTTGTCATCCACCAGGATTTCCACAGGATTGGTCAAAAGCTGGAAGATGATTCCTTCTTCCTGCGCATGATGGACTTCTTCCGCCCTGGCGGGCAGCTCCTGCATGCTTCTGCGGTATACGATATGAGTCTCTGCTCCGAGACGCAGCGCGGTCCTGGCCGCATCCATGGCCACGTTGCCGCCGCCCACCACTACGACACGCTTTCCTGCCACCATGGGGGTATCATAATCGTCTCTTGTCGCCTTCATCAGATTGCTTCTGGTCAGATATTCATTGGCGGAGAATACGCCGTTGGCATTCTCCCCCGGTATGCCCATAAATTTGGGGAGGCCGGCTCCGGAGCCGATAAATACCGCTTTAAAATTCTCCTCCTCCATCAGTTCATCGATGGTGGTGGATTTGCCGATCACCACGTTGGTTTCGATTTTCACGCCCAGACGCTTTACATTTTCAATCTCCGGCTTCACCACGCCGTCCTTGGGCAGACGGAACTCAGGAATGCCATAGGTCAGAACTCCGCCCGGCTCATGCAGCGCTTCAAAAATAGTCACCTCATATCCAAGCTTTGCCAGATCGCCGGCACAGGAGAGCCCTGCAGGGCCGGAACCGATCACCGCTACTTTAATGCCGTTTGTTTCTTTCACAGGCTCCGGGCAGATGCCGTTTTCTCTGGCCCAGTCCGCCACAAAACGCTCCAGCTTTCCGATGGAAACCGGCTCGCCTTTGATTCCGCGGATACATTTCCCCTCGCACTGGCTCTCCTGCGGGCACACGCGGCCGCAGACAGCCGGCAGGGAGGTCGCTTCAGACAATACCTTATATGCCGCCGCAATATCCCCCTTCTCCACCTCTGCGATAAATCCGGGTATATTGATATGTACGGGGCAGCCCTTCATGCACTGGGCATTTTTACATTTGAGACAGCGCTTCGCTTCCTCCATGGCCTCTTCCAGATTATAGCCGTAGCAGACCTCTTCAAAATTAGCCGCACGAACCTTTGGATCCTGCTCTCTGACAGGCACCTTCTTCAACATATCCATTATTCGTCACCTCCGCAATGGCCGCAGCCGCCGTGGTGGGTATCGCCTTCCCGCTCCTTTAGCAGCGCGCGCCCTTCTTCTGTCCTGTACATCTGCTGGCGCTTCATCGCTTCGTCAAAGTTCACCAGGTGTCCGTCAAATTCCGGCCCGTCCACACAGGCAAATTTCACCTCTCCGCCAATCGTGAGCCGGCAGGCTCCGCACATGCCGGTTCCGTCTACCATGATGGGGTTCATGCTGACAACGGTCGGGATTTCCAGTTCTTTGGTGGTAAGACAGGTAAATTTCATCATGATCATCGGACCGATGGCCACGCAGACATCATACCTCCTGCCTTCCTCTTCCACCAGATCCTTGAGCACCTTGGTCACCATGCCGTGGCGCCCGTAACTGCCGTCATCGGTGGTGATGAAGAGATTGCCGGCAACCGCTTCCATCTCTTTTTCCAGGATCAGCAGATCCTTCGTCTTGCAGCCCACAATTACATCCGCCGCAATGCCGTGCTCATGCATCCATTTCACCTGCGGATACACGGGCGCGGCGCCAACGCCGCCGGCCACAAAGATATATTTTTTCTTTTTCAGTTCTTCTAACGGCTCATGAATGAACTCGGACGGACATCCCAGAGGGCCTACAAAATCTTCGAAGCTGTCGCCCGCCTGAAGAGATGCCATGCGTTCCGTAGAAGCGCCGACGCTCTGGAACACGATGGTAATTGTGCCGGCCTCCCGGTTGTAGTCACAGATCGTCAGCGGAATCCTCTCTCCGTGCTCATCCATCTTAACAATGACAAACTGTCCGGGCTCGCAGGCCCTCGCCACTCGTTTCGCTTCCACTTCCATCAGATAAATCTTATCTGCCAGCCGTTTCGCTTTTACTATCCTGTACATAGATCTTTCCTCCTCTTAGCAGTCATCCGATAAACTTTGTCCGGCTGCTCAATGTATCACTATATAATAAGAAGCCTCAAAGGTATCCCCTGCATCCAGCTGCATGATGCCGGTCTTATCCTTCAATTCTCCGGTATAGCCCAGATCATCGCATCTGCCGAACCAGGGTTCCAGACAGATAAAGGGATGGGTGGGTTTCGTCCAAAGGCCGAAATAGGTGAAATCCTCACAGAGTACGGACACATACGGGCTGCCGTCCCCATAACAGATGGATGCCTTGTCGATGATTTCATTTTCAAAAATATAGACGCCTTTATCAAAGAAATGCTCATCTATACTGCAGGTCCCGTTCTCCAGCTTCAGCGTATGTACCTGATCTGCCAGCGCGCATCCGCATCCGGGATCCTCGATATTGATGTAAGGCAGACAAGACTGTCCGTCAAACGCGATCTTCATATCCGTTTTCTTAAGGCCTTCCGGTATACGGAATGCCGGATGAGCGCCGATATTATAATACATCGTGTCCTTTCCGGTATTTTCCACCCGCCATATCACCTGTATCTGATTGTCAAACAGGCGGTGTCCGACCTCCAGCCGGAAATCAAACGGATAGTTCTCCTTTGTCTGCTCCGTGGATTCCAGGGCGTACCATATGCTGCCGCTGTCACAGGAGGTCAGCGTAAAATCCATATCCCTTGCGAAGCCGTGCTGCGTCATCGGATACACCTTGCCGTTCAGGCGGTACTGTCCCTGATTGCTCACCCCTACCATGGGGAATAAAATGGGAGCATGGCGGTTCCATACGGCTGGGTCGGCATTCCAGAGCACTTCCCTGCTGTTTGCCTTATCATAAATGCGGATCAGCTCCGCGCCGGCATCCGCCACTTCCACTGTCAGGCGTTCACTTTCGATTACATTTGTTTTCATATACGCTCCTATCTGCGCGCCCTATGCGCGCCTGCATTGTCTCCGGACCAGGCTGCCGCCTCTCCCGGATCAGCATCACAGCCCCCGTGCGCCGGTATTTACACACTACAGCGTGTTTGAAAACTGCTTTCCGCAGAATGAATTTTCAAACACGCTGTAGGGCTGAATCTATGTTTGCACCGGCAGCGCGCCGCCGCCTTTTGTCTGTACTTACAGGCTCTTTACAGCATTTACAACATTCTCTACAGTGAAGCCGAATTCTTTAAACAGCGTATTGGCCGGAGCACTGGCACCGAAGGTCTGCATCGCGATGATCCTTCCGTCCAGCCCGACATACCTGTCCCATCCGAAACCGGACAGGGCTTCCACGCCGACTCTCTTTCTCACACTCTTTGGAAGAACACTTTCTTTATATTCCTCGGACTGTTCCTCAAACACATCCATGGAAGGCATGCTCACCACTCTGACATCTATGCCGTCCCGGATCAGCTCCGCCTTCGCATCGATTGCCAGGGATACCTCGGAACCGCTGGCTATGATGATCGCATCGGGAGTCTCCTTCTCGGAATCCGCGATCACATATCCGCCCTTTAGGGCCTCCTTGGAGGAACCGGCAATCTGCGGCAGGTTCTGTCTGGTCAGCACAAGAGCGGTCGGCGTCCTGTCTGAAGCCAGCGCGCTGTACCATGCGGCAGCGGTCTCCATGGCGTCGCAGGGACGGAACACATGGAAATTAGGCATCGCCCGAAGCATCGCCAGCTGTTCGATGGGCTCATGGGTGGGGCCGTCTTCCCCCACACCGATGCTGTCATGGGTCAGCACATAGGTGAGCGGAACTCCCATGATGGCTGACAGCCTGGCCATGGGCTTCACATAATCGCTGAACACGAAGAATGTGGAGACAAAACATCTAAGGCCGCCATGCAGCATGATGCCGTTGCCGATCGCCGTCATCGCCAGTTCACGGACGCCGAAATGCAGGTTTCTTCCTTCCGGCGTATCCTTGGAGAAATCTCCTTCGCCGTTCATATAGGTCTTCGTGGACGGAGCCAGATCCGCGGATCCTCCGACTATGTTGGGCGCCAGATCCTTGATCACCTGAATCAGCTTGCCGGACAGGCTTCTCGTAGCTTCCGGTTTGTCCGGGCATGACCAGAACGCTTCGGAGGCTTCGCAGGCCTCTGCCGGATCCCCTTCAAAATATGTCTCCCACAGGGCTTTCATCTCCGGATATTTCTCACAGTACTCATCAAACATCGCGTTCCAGGCATCCTCTGTCTTCGCCTTTTCCTCGCCGATCGCTCTGTAATGGTCATACACTTCCCGGGGCACATAGAACGGCTCTTTGGACGGCCATCCCAGAAAATCCTTCAGCGCGTCCACATTATCCGCGCCCAAAGGCTCCCCGTGGGCGCTGGCTTTTCCCTGTTTGGCCGGACAGCCGTAGCCGATTTCCGTTTTTACTATTATAAATGAAGGTTTGCTCTTCTCCGCCTTCGCCGCTTCAATCGCCGCGCCGATGGCTTCCAGATCGTTGCCGTCTTCCACCGTCAGCACCTGGAATCCGAACGCCTCCATGCGCATGCCCACATTTTCGGTAAATGCGATGTCCGTGGAGCCTTCGATGGAGATCTTATTGGAATCATACAGGATGATCAGCTTGCTAAGCCCCAGCGTGCCCGCCAGTGAGAATGCCTCTGAAGAAATGCCTTCCATCATGCATCCGTCGCCGCCCAGCGCATAGGTGTAGTGATCCATCACAGGATATCCTTCTTTATTAAATACAGCGGCCAAATGCTTCTCCGCAGCCGCCATGCCCACTGCCATCGCCATGCCGGCGCCTAAGGGACCCGTAGTTGCTTCTACGCCAACCGTATGGCGGTATTCCGGATGGCCGGGGGTCAGGGAGCCCCACTGCCTGAACTGTTTTAAATCCTCGATGGACAGATTCCCGTACCCGTACAGATGGAGCAGGGAATAAAGAAGTGTGGAACCGTGTCCGCCGGAAAGGATAAAGCGGTCCCGGTTTTTCCATTCCGGATCCTTCGGATTGTGATTCATGTGATTTGCCCATAATTCGTATGCCATGGCTGCGCTGCCCAAGGGCAGGCCCGGATGGCCGGAATTCGCCTTCTGTACGGCATCCGCGGCCAGAACTCTGATCGCATTTACCGACTGCATCGTAATATTTTCCATTTTCTCCCTCATTTCTGCGACGTACTTCGCGCATCTTAAGTTTATGATTGCGGCGCCGAACCTGCTTTTCCTGTCCTGCCGTCACTCTACGCATTATTATACTGAATACTCTCAAAGCAATCAAGTGGAGTTTTACATTTTTCTTTATGGGTTGCAGTTACCGCAGGGGGCATAACCTTCGTCTACAGCTTGTTTACGGGTTTGGAAATAGACGCGGTTCTGCTCGGCCGGGAGGTTGCTGCAGTCTGGGAGATGGAACTTTTTTGAATTCCTGTTGCCTATGTAGGAGGTGATCTCTCCCAGGCCGCCTTCATCCGTACCGTGCTCACGGTCGCTTTCTATGCCGGGAACGCTGAATACGATTTCTTTGCCGTCGCTCACCACGGTCACGGTTCCCATCCGGTCGGTGCGGTATACGGTGGCGCCCACATCCCGCAGACGGCTTAGGGTTTCCTCATGGGGATGGCCGTAATCGTTGCCGGTCTCACACATAATGACCGCGTATTTAGGGTTCACCTCACGCAGAAACAGATAGGAGGAGGATGTGGCGCTGCCGTGATGGCCCGTCTTTAACAGATCCGCCTTCAGGTCATATCCGTAACTTATCATATCTTTCTCGGCTTCACTGCCGGCGTCTCCGGTAAACAGGAAACGGTTCTCCCCATGGGTCACTTTCAGCACGATGGAATCATCGTTCACATCCTCATAATCTTTCACCGGCCCCAGAAATTCCACGGGACATTCTCCCAGGAGGATCTGATCGCCGGGCCTGGGATGCACCACATTTACCTTCTGCTCCGCCAGGTCCTCGATCAGCTTTCGGTATACGCCGCTGTCAAACTCTTCCGCTCCCATATAAGCGGTTCCCACTTCGAAGGCATTGACAAGGCGGGAACCGGAACCGATGTGGTCCTCATGGGGATGGGTGAACACCACATAATCAAGGCGCGTGGTGCCCAGGTTATCCAGATACTGTATGATCAAATCCGCATCCCCGCGGTTGCCCGCATCGATCAGCATGGTCTGCCCGCCGCTTTCCAGCAATGTGCAGTCCGCCTGGCCCACGTCCAGAAAGGTGATCTTTAATTCCCCGGATGCCGGCGGCGCATAGCTGCTGCCGGATGTGCCGCTTTCATTCGCCGCTTCCGCACAGCCGCTAAAAAGCAGGACCAATGCGATAAGAAAGCCCAAGACGGCGGCCCTGCCTGTTCTGTATTTTTTCATATTTAGAATCCTCCATTTTATAAATCGCAGGCGGATGTCCTGCGCACACATCAGCGTGCTTCCTCCCCGTCCTGATCACCGCGGCCCGCGCTTAGCCGTACGCTTATGAGTTTCCACACGGTCAGCAGGATACCGGCAATCAGGCAGAAACAGAAGATGCCTACCAGGGCATTCAGGCGGTACATCTGTACAAAACCGCTGAAGGAGTAGGGCGGATCATTGGTATACCACACATTTATGCCGTCTGAGGCGGCCGATGAGAAGCCGGACTGGATCATTGTGGAAAGCACCCAGATCACCAGCAGTCCCAGCGCGCCAATGCCGCTTAACGCGGCACTTACAGCCACCCATAGGCGGCCGGTGTTTTTTTCTTTCCGTTTGCCGGCGGTACAGTCTGCCGGCTGCCGCATTTCGGACGCCTGCACTTCTTTGCCGGCTTCTTCGCCGTACTCGTCATACAGCAGATAGTCCGTCGTCACCTCAAACAGTCTGCCAAGCTGCACGATATTCGCCGCATCCGGCATGGTATCTCCAGACTCCCAGCGCGAAACCGCCTGTCTGGACACCGATATCTGTGATGCCAGCTCTTCCTGCGACATGCCGCGGCTCTTTCTAAGGCCGGTAAGTTTTTCACCAAATTTCATAAACTGCTGCCTCCAATTTCATGTTTTTGATTATACTACATGATCCGCATTGCGTATGCCACCGCAGCAACGCGGCATTTGCGCAACCCGATGCAACATACGGATCGCAGGGAGGTAACAGCCGGTTGCCCGCTTATCCCTGCAAGCCATTGGACTGGCGTTCCATGTTCTCCACCACGATATCGTAAATCTCGCCCAGTGAGGCACAGTACTCCAGCACCTTCCAGGGCGTGTTGGTGTGGAAATGTATCTTGATCAGCTCCTCATCCCCAACCGCCAGCAGGCAGTCGCCCTCTATATTATTTGTGATATAATCGTTGATCTCATCTTCGGAAAGGTCTTCTCCTTCAATTAAGAGCTGTGTGTCATATTTGTACTCGAGCATATCGTTCTCCTTATACTGTTTATTTTTAGTACTGCATTGTGTAAATAATGGTGAATAGAGTGCCTGATCTCTGTGTCAGGTGTGCGTCTGCAAAGCTGCGGACACAGAGCCGTCTGCCGTAACAGTAGTTTACGCCCTGTTTTGTTTCTTGTCAAATCTAAGGTAAAGAGTTTCTATACTGATGTTACTTGTTCACACGTTGCCGATAAAGCAGCGTATGAGAGGACCATACCCTGCCCTCTCTTACGCGGGAATTTTTCGGTAACTGTGAACAGTAACATACTGATGTTGTAATAACTGACCTTCTCCGGTATACTATTACAAAGAGAAACATAAAGGAAGCGCGCCAAGGCGGGCGCAGGCCATCGGCCTATCAGCAGAAAAATGGGAGGCGAATCGTATGATCTTATATTTTTCCGGCACCGGCAACAGTGAATACGCAGCAAAGAGGATCGGAGAAGCATGCAGGGATGAAACGGTCAGTTTATTTGAAAAAATACGCAGCCGCGATTTTTCCCCCATGCATTCCGACAGCCCCTGGGTCGTTGCCATACCCACCTATGCATGGAGAATCCCCCGCATTGTGCAGGAATGGCTGCACCGTACCAGTCTTTCCGGAAACAGGAATATTTATTTTGTGATGACCTGCGGCGGAAATATCGGTAATGCGGGGAACTATCTGAAGAAGCTGTGTGCCGCTAAAGGACTGAATTATATGGGGTGCGCCGAAATTGTTATGCCTGAGAACTACATTGCAATGTTCACTGCGCCGGCGAAAGAAGAGGCGCTGGCTATCATCGGACAGGCGGAACAGGTGATTGACAATGCAGCACTTTTAATCAAGAAAGGTGAGCCGTTTATACAGCCTGCCGTGACAGTAAAGGATAAGCTGAACAGTGGCTTTGTAAACAATATTTTCTATCCGGCGTTTGTTCATGCTAAAAAATTTTACGCCACCGACGCCTGTATATCCTGCGGGAAATGCGCAAAGGTCTGTCCGTTAAGCAATATTCACCTCGACCGCGGAAAGCCCGTATGGGGAAAGAACTGCACCCACTGCATGGCGTGTATCTGCCGCTGTCCGGCTGAAGCCATCGAATACGGCCGGCACAGCAGGGGGCTGGTGCGGTATGTCTGTCCGAAAGTTACTGTTCAGGGCTGACCTGTCATTCGCGGTAGGTTTACGACAACCCTGAACAGCAACGTCCGAAAAATATTTAATACAGTTTATAGTTTATTTCGTTTTCTTTTTTGACTAAAAATGCTATAATCAGTTTACACTTATAAATATATCAAGAAAGGAAGTATTCTGTCATGAAAAAATATGTTTGCGACGTATGTGGTTACATCTACGATCCCGAAGCCGGAGATCCGGATAACGGCATTGATCCCGGCACAGCATTTGAAGATCTTCCCGAAGACTGGGTTTGTCCTCTCTGTGCGGTAGGCAAAGATGAGTTCAGCGAAGTGGATGAATAAATAATTTTAAAAAATCAGCCCCATCCGGCATGTATCCGCCAGATGGGGCTGATATTTTTTATGCTCTCTTCAGAAATTCATACTGCGACATATAGAGCTTGTAGTATTCTCCCTGCAGTTCCATCAGCTCGTCGTGGCTTCCCATCTCCTGTATATTGCCTCTGTCCACATACATGATGCAGGAGCTGTTCTTGATGGTGGAGAGGCGGTGGGCGATGATAAAGGAGGTTCTGCCCTCCAGCAGGCGGTTTAAGCCCTTCTGCAGCACGATCTCTGTTTCCGTATCGATGCTGGAGGTGGCTTCGTCGAGAATCAGGATCTTCGGGTCCGCCAAAAGCGCTCTGGCAAAGGAGATCAGCTGTCTCTGCCCTACGGAAAGCCTGCTGCCCCGCTCATTTACCTGCGTATAATATCCGTCTTCCATATCCTTAATAAAATCGTGGGCGCATACGGTCTTTGCCGCCGCGATCACCTCTTCATCCGTGGCATCCATATTGCCGTACCGGATATTGTCCATGATGGTGCCGGAGAATATAAAACTGTCCTGCATCATGACGCCCATCTGTGTCCTTAGGGAACGGATCGTCACGGTATTGATATCCACCCCGTCGATCAGGATCTGACCGGATTCCAGGTTATAAAAACGGCTTAACAGATTGACGATCGTGGTCTTTCCGGCTCCGGTGGGGCCTACAATCGCAAAGGACTGGCCCTTCTGCGTGATAAAATTGATGCCGTTTAACACCCTGACGCCGTCTTCATAGGAAAATACCACATCTTTAAACTCCACCCTGCCTTCGATTTCCGGCATAGGCACCGCGCCCGGCTGATCCTTCACCGTGATCGGCTCATCTATGGTTTCAAAGATTCGTTCCAGGTAAGAAATGGCGGTCAGCAGTGAATTGTAAAAACCTGCCAGTGTGGTGATCGGCGCCCAGAACCTGCCAATATAGCCGGTGAATGCAATCATGATACCTACGGTCACATCTCCCGCACCGGAAACCATCCACGAAATCCCAAGCAGATAAATAAAAGCGGTCGTAATCGTGGATATGTTATCCACTGTGGGGTGGATCAGGAAGTTAAATTTTATGGCTCCCATCCATGCTTTGCGGCAGTTCTCACTTAAACGGTTAAAAATGCCCGCATTTTCCCGCTCTCTTACAAAGGCCTGCGTCACGCGGATGCCGTTAATGCTCTCCGCGATATATGCATTCAGGTTGGACTGCTTATTGCTGGAGTTCTGCCATGCGCGCCTCTGCTTCTTCTTGATCAGAAAGACAACGACTGCCAGCACCGGGAATCCGCACATGCAGACTAATGTCAGCTTAACATGGATGCTGAACATAAAGATCAGGACAAACACCAGGCTGCAGAGATCGGTGATGGTATTGATGATACCGTTGGAAAGCAGGTCGCTTAGGTTATTCACATAGTTGACCACGCGCACCTGGATTTTGCCGTAAGGCCGGCTGTCATAGTAGGAAAACGGCAGTTCCTGCAGGTGTGAAAAAATATCCTCCCGTAACTGATGGATTACGCTCTGTCCGATCGTCGTGGTGATCTTAATCTTAATGCGCAGCGCCACAGCCACATAGATGGTGATGGCGAGGGTCGCAAGCGCCACCATCAGGAGCCCGTGCATATCTTTATTGGGAATATATTCATCCATTACCGTCATAAAAAATCTGGGCAGCAGCATGGATGCGGCGCTGGCGGACAGCATGACGGCCACCACCAGTATCAGTTTCTTCTTAAACGGTTTTAGATATTTCCCAAGGCGCTTTACCTGGCCAAAGTCAAATTTCACTTCCAGATTTTCGTCTACGTCATATTTATTTCTGGCCATGTCAGATCACCCCCATCGCTTTTAACTGTTCAAACTCACCATACTGGTGGTGGAATACGGTTGCATAATATCCGTCCTGGGCCAGCAGGCTCTCATGGGTTCCCTGTTCTACGATCCTGCCCTCATCCATTACAAGGATCAGGTCCGCATCCTTTACAGAAGAGATGCGGTATGCGATCACAAACATGGTGCGCCCTTCCCCGGTGGACTTCAGCTCTTCCTGTATATAGGATTCGGTTTCCATATCCACGGCGGATGTGGTGTCGTCAAGTATCACGATCGGCGGATCCTTTAAAAGCGCCCTGGCCAGTGATATCCTCTGCTTCTGGCCGCCGGACAGGCCCATGCCGCGCTCGCCAACTATGGTGTCGTAACCGTCGGGCATCTGGCGGATAAATCCGTCCGCATCGGCGATCTTCGCCACTTTGACAACATCCTCCAGGCTGCAGTCCGGACGCCCATAGGCGATATTTCCCTCTATGGTATCGGAAAACAGAAATACATCCTGCATGGCAATACCGATATTATCACGGAGCTGATATAAATCCAGTTTTTTCACATTGACGCCGTCCACCAGCACCTCTCCGTCCGTCACATCGTAAAAACGGCACAGCAGGTTCATCAGTGTGGACTTGCCGGATCCGGTGGAGCCAATGATGCCCACCGTCTGTCCCCTTCGCACCTTAAAGTTGATATCGGTGACAATATCTTCATCATCCGCCCGATAGGAAACATTGCGGAATTCGATATTTCCGTCCATATGTTTGCGGTCCACAGGATGCGCCGGCATCTTCACTCTGGGCTCCTCAATGATGGTGGCATAGATCTTTTCCACGGAAGTGGTAAAACGCTGTATATCGTTGACCAGCCATCCAATCTGGCGCAGAGGGTTCGTCAGCATCCACAGATAACCGTTCACCGTAACCAGCTTGCCCATGGATATGTCCCCGTTGATCACCATATATCCGCCCAGCAGGATCAGTATGATCGTCAGCGCGTTGGACAAAAACTCAAATACAGGCACATATTTCATCCAGACCCTGGAAGCTCCCAGTTCCGCGTCACGGTAGGCATCGTTCTCCGTACCGAACTTTTCCATCTCGTAATCTTCTTTTGCAAAGGCCTTCACCACACGGTTGCCGCTGATATTTTCCTGTACGAAAGCATTCAGGCTGGAAAACTGCCTTCTGATCTTATGGAACGCCGGCTTCACCGCTCTTGACTGGCTTAAGGTGGTCAGCAGCGTGAACGGAACCACGATGAGCATGCAAAGCGCCAGCCGGACATCCACTGTAAAGATCATCACCAGCGCCAGTATAAAAAGCAGCATATTTTCATAGAAGGCATAGACCACATAGGATACGAAATGCCGGATCGCGTCCATATCTCCGGTCTGTCTGGACATCAAATCGCCGGTCCTCCTCTTATTGTAGAAGGTGAAATCCTCCTGCAGAAGGCGCCGGTACACAGTGTCTCTCATCTCATACAAAAGGCCCTGGGAACAAGTCTCGAAAATAAACAGGTACACCCAGCGCAGTATGCTCTTGCCCAGCGTTACGCTGACAAGGCAGATCAAAAGCTTTGGCAGCAGATCGTATTCCCCGCCTTTGATTACATTATCCACAATGATTCCCGATATGTATGGATTTACGACTGCCAGCACGGCGACGCAGGTGACAAACACCAGCCCCAACGCCATCTTCCTTCGGTATTTCTTAAGGAAGGAGTAAAACCATTTCATAGGTGTCATTTTCATATCCCCCGTACTAATGTTTTTTTGCTTGGTTTTAAGTTACATTTTGTAAATTATAATCTCATTTTTCAGAAAAGGAATGTACTTTCTTGCCTGTTTGATGTAGAATGTTGTTATTATAAGGAGTGGAAGCTATGTGTACAAACCAACATGATATTGCTTACGAAGACCTGAATCCGACCATTCTGTTTTTCTGGAAAGGGAGACGGATCAAGCCGGAACGCTGCCACTGCCACGACCATGTGGAGATGGGCTACATACTGTCCGGCAGCTGTAAATTCCGGATTGACGAGAAGATTTACACGGTAAGTGCCGGCGATCTGCTGGTATTTAATCCCAGGGTGATGCATGAAGGCATCGTCACCGATCCGGAGAATCCGTCTGTTGAATTTTTTGTCGCTTTTACAAATGTGACTTTCTGCGGCGCGGAGGCGAACCATTTTCCGCTGCCGGATCCGGATGTTCCGATCATACACACGGAAACATCTTTGCGGCAGCAGTTAAATAAACTGAGCTATTCCATGATTTCTGAAAACGAAAGCAGTCTGCCCGGAAAATATTACATGCAGAAGGCTTATCTGATCCAGTTTCTGCTGACGCTTCTAAGGGCCCAGCAAAAGGCGAAAGAGGAACCGGCCGATAAAGTGAACGGCTGTGTATTTGAATCTCCCGGACGGGCTTATGTGATCGATCAGATCGTGGACTATTTTAACGATCATTATAATGAGAAGATTTCCCTGGACCAGATTTCCAAAAACATGTATTTAAGTCCTTTTTATATTTCAAAAATCTTCAAAGAGGAGACCGGAGAAACCCCGATCAACTATCTGATCAAGATACGGCTGGAAAAGGCGCGGGATCTGCTGGATACGGACAGAGGGCTTAATATCCGTGAGGTGGCCACCCAGGTCGGCTATGAAGATGTGTATCATTTCAGCAAGCTGTTCAAAAAATACTATGGGGTGTCCCCCATGAATTACAAAAAGCAGAGAGCGGAATAAAAATAAGCTCTCTGCTTTTATGTGTCCTCCTGTGCGCCGACCCGCAAATTGATGTCCCCTAATCTGATGATATCTTACAAGCCACCCCTGGGCCTAGATGGTATAATGTCGACAGGACATTATACCTGCGCTGATTTTCGTCTGCGAAGCAGACATTTTCTATTGAAAATCATGCGCATCCCCCGGAGGGGCTATGTCAGCTTGCTGACATGTCATAATGTCGACAGACATTATACCTGCGCTGATTTTCGTCTGCGTTTATTACAACATTTATCTATGGAGGCGACACTTTGAAAAAAGAAACACGGACAATTGTCTATGACGATGAACTGGGCATAGAGGCATACCGCCTGGAAGGAATTGTCCAGCCCTTTCCAAATCATTTTCATGAATATTATGTAATTGGACTGATCGAGTCAGGGGAACGTTTTCTCTCATGCAGAAATCAGGATTACAGGCTGAAGCCAGGAGACATGGTGCTCTTTCATCCCGGAGATAACCATGCCTGCCGCCAGGCCGGGGAAGCTCCCCTGGACTACCGGGCATTTAACATACCAAAAGAAGTGATGCTAAGGCTTGCCGGAGAAGTGACAGGCGTACATAAGCTTCCGGGATTTTCCGTAAACGTATTTGTAAATGAAGAAGCCGCCTGTTATCTGCGCCCGCTGCATGAGATGGTCATGACAGGCTCCGGTGAATTTGGCAAAGAGGAGAATCTGCTGTTTCTTATCCTGCTGCTGATCCGACACTATGGACAGCCTTTTGAGGAATGCATACCGGATTGTCCGGACGAAGTGGAAAAAGCCTGCGCGTTTATGCAGCGGCATTTTGCGGAACCTATCTCTCTGGACCGTCTCTGCAGCTTTTCCGGCTTAAGCAAATCCACACTGCTTAGGGCATTTACCAAATACATAGGCATCACGCCTTACCGCTATCTGGAAACGGTCCGCATCGGTGAGGCGAAAAAGCTGCTGGAGTCGGGAGTGCCTCCTGTAGAAACCGCCATACAGACAGGCTTTTCCGACCAGAGCCATTTTACTAACTATTTCAGCAGCTTTATCGGTCTGACTCCCGGCGCTTACCGTGAGATATTTCTAAAGAGCAAAATTACAGATGCACGGGCAAAAGGAGGGGCACATGAAGAATAAAACTGCGTCGGGCCATCTGGCCGCGTTCCTCACGATCCTGATCTGGGGAACCACATTTATTTCCACAAAAATACTGCTTGCAGACTTTCAGCCGGTAGAAATCCTGTTTATCCGCTTTGTCATCGGAGCGCTCGCCCTGCTTGCGGTCTTTCCACACAGGCTGAAAGGCACCGGATGGAAGCAGGAATGCACGTTCGCTGCCGCCGGACTAAGCGGTATCTGTCTGTATTATTTACTGGAAAACATAGCGCTGACCTGTACACAGGCCTCCAACGTAGGAGTGATCATTTCCATCGCCCCGTTTTTCACTGCAATGCTGACGCATCTGTTTATGAAGGGGGAAGAGAAATTAAGTGCAAACTTCTTTACCGGCTTTGTGCTCGCCATGGCTGGGATCGCTCTCATCAGTTTTAACGGTTCCAGGCTGGCGCTCAATCCGGCCGGCGATCTGCTGGCGGTGCTCGCCGCTTTTATATGGGCATGCTATTCTGTGCTGACGAGAAAAATCAGCAGTTTCGGGTACCATACCATCCTCACCACCAGACGGATCTTCTTCTACGGCATTCTGTTTATGCTGCCGGCGCTGTTCCTGTTTGATTTCAAGCCGGATCTTACACATTTTTCCAATCCAGTCTGTCTCTTAAATATTCTGTTTTTGGGGCTGGGCGCTTCCGCCCTCTGCTTTGTCACCTGGAATTATGCCGTAGGGATCCTGGGAGCTGTGAAAACCAGCATCTATATCTATTTGGTGCCTGTGATCACCGTAATCACTTCCGTTATCGTGCTCCGTGAAACGGTAACGTTGATGGCAGGCGCCGGCACCGTTCTTACAATGGCCGGCCTGTTCCTGTCCGAGCGAAGAGGGTGTCCCGCAAAACTACAGTGACACGGTTTCCATAATCTTAGCCATCAGCCTTGGCTGTATTTCGGGATACGTCCAGGCATCCGGCAGCTCTGTAAACAATGTGATCCGTTCCATCTCAAATTCGGCGGGCAGTTCTGAAAGCTCATAAATCTCTGCATAGCAAAGCAGGCCAAAGGTTTCATTCCTGTCCGCGCCTTTAGCGCTGCTGCGGACCACCGAGTATACGCAGACCGGCTTTAAGCTGTATTTTCGAGCGCCGGTCTCTTCATAGAGTTCCCGCCTGGCAGTGGCCAGTATATCTTCTCCCGGCTCTCTGTGTCCGCCGGGGCACTCATAGGTCGAACGGTTTTTATGCTTACAGAACAGCCATTGACCCTGAAAGCGCGATACGATCACAGCATATTTTAAAAGGCTGTCTGAAACTTCATCATAAAAACAAACATCCACAATAGAACCCTGCATGTTTTTCTCTAAAACCATCAGAAGCTGGTGCTCTCCTATCCTGCCTTTCACAATAAAACCGGCCTTCTCATAGCAGCGGATTGCTCTTTTGTTATCCTGCTCCGGGTCCAGTATGATCTTACCGGCCTTTTTTTCCTGAAACAGATATCCGGTCATTTTATTCAGTATGGCCGTGCCATAGCCCCGGTCTCTGAAATCATCTTCCCCTATAAACAGATCAATCCCCCATACATCGCTCTCCCCCGGACAGTCATCGGTTTTGTAATACTGTATGTAGCCTGCAGGCCTGCCATCTATCTCTATGACAGCCGGAGTGACCGCATCGGCTCTCAGACAGCGAAGCCTGTACTTTTCCTTAACCAGGTCCAGGCTGACCCCATCCGGGAAATCTTCCTGTCCATACCACCGAAATACTTCCGGATTGGAAAACCATGACAGCAGCAGCCGGTAGTCCTCTTCCGTATCCTGCATTTCTCTGAAATTTATCACTGTATCCTCCTCACTGGCGCTCATTTCATCCAGAATTTCACAGCATCCCTAAGAAACTGGGCGCAGCCCTCCACCTCACTGTCGTAATATTTGCGGAACCGCTCATCCGCCACATACATCTCCACCAGGCCTGCATGAGTCTTCGTTGTATAGCTCTGCCAGGTAAATTCCAGCCATTCCCTGTGCATTTCGGCCAAACGGCGTCCCATCTCTCCCTGCGGGTTTTCATGGCCGGATACAGCCTGCTGCAGCCCTTTTAGAATCTCCTTTCCCAGTTTTTCAAACCGGTCGTACTCTTCTTTTGACAGATTCATCATTTTCGCATTGCTTTCCTCCACCCTGTCCTCACCGTAGAGCTCCCTGGCTTCTTCACCGTACTGTTTTTCATTGTCGTCCACCATCCGCTTTTTAAAAGCTGCAAATTTCTTCGCGTCATCCATTACTATTTCTCCTCTCATCATAGATATCGTCAGATTCACAGTTTGAATCAGGTCCGAAATATACTCCTGCTGCCTTTCAAGCTCACGCAGATGCTCTGTGAGCGCAGCCAGCACATCGAAATCCTTTTCCTGCAAGATGTCCCGTATTTTATCCAGCCCCATCCCGCGCTGTCTGTAGAACAGAATCTGCTGCAGCCTTTCCACCTCTTCCTGCCCGTAATACCGGCAGCCGGTTTCACCGGTTCGGACGGGCGCAAGCAGTCCAATCTCATCATAATAGCGCAGTGTTCTTGTACTGACTCCCGCCAGATCCGATAACTGCCGAATGCTGTATTCCATATCCAAGGACCTCCGTTTCCTGTTTCTGACACTTATACTCTATCAGTTGACGCGGCGTAAACGTCAATACTTTTTTTTAAATATTTTAGCATAGGAATGCGGAGAAAGAGATGCCGCAGCATCCCTTCCTGTCAGTGATTCTTATACTTAATTACAGCGGCTTCACAGCCAGAAGTTCGATATATCCCCGGGTACCTCTGGGCTCCAGCTGTATGCGGGGATTGGAGGTATCCCAGGCAAGCCCGATGCCGGAAGGATCATATTTTTTGATTGCTTCCTGCACTTCACAGATGGCCTCCCCATAGTCCTCTTCCTCAAAGGGTTCACCCTGGAACATCAGGTATTTCGCCGGCGGCAGATCAATGACCTCAAACCCTTCCGGCACCGCGCCGTCATAATCACAGGCAACTTCCACCCCCTGCACATATTCCGAAGTTCCCGGCCGGATCAGACTAGCCGGCAGCCAGAGACATACGGGCTCTCCGCTGATGGACCGAATGCTTGTAAGCAGCCCCCAGACGTCGCATCCCACCTCTTCGCAGTACGAAAAATACTCCGCCGCCTTCTTTCCTCTCTTTAGGATCACTTTGCGGGCAGGTCTTTCCGTCAGCTGAATAAAAACATTTTTTACCTCTTTCATCCTGTTCTCCTTTTCCTGCGTTTTGTACTTAACACCGTAAGGAGTAAACAGATACAGCGGCACCGGCCGGTTCGCATATTCCCGGGGATTGCAGCCAAATTCACGGTAAAAGGCGCGCTGATATCCGTCCACGCTTCCAAAACCCATCTCAAACGAGATATCCGTGATGCGGCAAGTTTCATCCCGAAGCTTCAGGGCTGATTTAGACAGCCGAAGTCTCCGGATATACTCGGACGGAGCCAGACCTGTCCAACGCACAAACAGGCGGTGGGAATACCACGGTGAAAATAACGCCGCCCTGGCCAGATCGGCGAGCGTGATCGTTTCCCCTATGTGTTCCCCTATATAATCCTGCATGCGCTGTACCGCTTCTATCTGATCCTGCATCCTTTTACCCCCCTCTCTCGTTTTCGGCTGTACCGAACCGTTCTGTTCCTCACAAACAGTTATGCAGCGCTTCAACGCTGGACTTAAGTATACAGGAAGCGTAAAATTATTTCTCGATCATTCTTGCTCTGCTTCTTACCGTTTCAGACCGCAGATTGTCATCTCCGGTCAGTCAAAGAACGTCACCCAGCCCGGATCGTGATATGCGTCAAAGCACATTCTGATCTGCTCCTCATTGTTCTTTTCCTCCGCCAGCTGCGGAAGCGCATTCAGCGCGAAGTAAGCGCTGTCCACCGTCTCCATATTTTTCTGAAAGCTCCCGCCCAATACCGAGCAGAGCACAAAAATCTTGCAGATCCTGTAGGCATAGACAGGGAGATTATGCTTTTCCCGGTCCTGTACGGCGATGATCCGGTCGGCGGATACCAGTAACCCCGCTTCTTCGCGGACCTCTTTTACCGTATTTTCCTTAACGGACCGGTCCACATCCACCCATCCTCCCGGCAGCGACCACATACCGTTATTTTCCTGCACCAGGAGGATCTTATCCTCTTTAAATATCGCCGCCCTGGTATCCAGCTTCGGCGTCTGATACCCCGTCTCACCGCAGAAGAGATCCTTCACTTTATCTATAGGAATCTCCGACTGCAGGCTGACCATCTCCGCAGCGATCTCCCGCACCCGTTCAAACCGCTCCCTGTCGTAGTCATCCCTGCAATAGGTCAGGGCACACTGCGCGATGCTCTGCAGCTCCACCGCCCAATCAAGCCATTTGCTCATACTTTCTCCTCCCGTACCGCCGCATGCCTGGCAGGCGGCCTGCGCTCCATCCGGTCAGCCCGTTACTCAAACTCCCCCGCATGCCTGCTGAAAAACTCATAAAACAACCGCACATTGCCAAGCTCGGTCCAGGGCTTTACATCCACCGGATTTTCATCCAGATCATAAATTTTGGCGTTTTTCATCGCTAAAAGAAACGGGGAATGGGTGGACAGGATGAACTGGCAGCCAAAAAAGCGCGCCGAATCCTCCAAAAATTTCACCAGCTCCAGCTGCCGCGCAGCGGACAGGCTGTTCTCCGGCTCGTCCAGCAGATACAGGGCATTCTCTTTGATCTTATCCACAAAATAGGCAAAGGCATTCTCCCCATTGGAACGCTCCCGCACATTATCCATCAGATTTTCCCGGACATAACGCGACTGTGTCCTGCGGCGCGACTGATTCACCTTCTTAAGCCGCTCATAGTCCTCCAGCGTTCTGAACTTAAAGTCGGAATACTTTGCATCCAGGTACTCACTGAAAATTTCTTCCCGGCGGGAATCAATGCCCTCGTTTAATGTCCTCATATCCAGCATGTAGTCAAAAACATCATCGCTGGTGATGATCCTGCTGCCCTCTGTAACCTCTTCATCCGTTTCATATCCGCACAGATCCACATATCGCTGAAAGAAGCTGGATTTGTTGTAGGGCGCCCCTCTCTCCAGCTTCAGTTTTTCGGCAATCACATTTAAAACTGTGGATTTTCCGCAGCCGTTGCCCCCGTACAGTATCGTGACCGGCTCAAAATCAATCCTCTCAAACCCGATCTTCGTCAGCACCTGAAACGGGTAATAGCTGTCATAACATCTTCTCTGTACGCTCATAAAAAAGTCAAATTCCTGCTCCGCGTCTGGAAATACAAACTGATTCAGAAACATAGGTCTGCCACCCTCTTTTTAATCGCTGCTGCATATTGTTTGAACAGGTGAAACCGGTGCATTTCAATATTTTTATTATAGCTTCCTGCAGCTGATATGACAATCCTTATTTCAAACGCTGCGGCCGATGATGCTGCTATTCGCAGTTGTCGTAAACCTACCGCGAATGACAGGGCAGAATATGGTCCTCATAGGGACACGCTCTCGCTCCGTGAAGCGCGCAGATCGTCACCAACCACCAGGTTGATGACCTGCGCGCACATCAGTGCGCTTCCTTGTGCGGGCTTCAAGGGATACCTATGAGGACCATATTCTGCCCTGTCATTCGCTGCTTTATCGGCAGCGTGCGAACAGTAACCAATGGTAAATTCATTGTTAATGTCTGCTCACATTCACTTGACATCCGCATATAATTGGTTTATCATGTTAGTAACAATATGTTATTATCATTTTATTAATATTATAAGTAGAACCACGAATACTGTAAAGAGGAAGCACACTGACGTGTGCGCAGGTCATCAGCCTCCGGCTGATGACCTGAGGAGGAACTGATATGGTTTATAATCTGAATGATCTGAAAGAAGCCTGCAGCCGCGGGGAGCATTTTAAATATATGTTTTTCTGGGGTCATACGCCGCCGGCGGACGGTCATATTAACGAGGCCTGCTTCAGCCAGTGGTGGATGTGTCCATTCAGTGTTGACGGCATAGAGTACAGCTGTGCGGAACAGTTTATGATGGCGGAGAAGGCCCGTATGTTTAAAGACACCGAGATGCTCGGACAGATCATGGAAACGCGCGTGCCAAAGGAGATGAAAGCCTACGGCCGTGCGGTCAGAAACTTTGATCCTAAAGTCTGGGATGCCTCCTGCTATGCGGCTGTCCGGAAGGGCAATATGGCTAAATTCTCCCAGAACCCTGAATTATGGGAGGTTTTAAAGGCCACGGGAAATCAGATTTTAGTGGAAGCCAGTCCAAGGGACCGCATCTGGGGAATCGGGATGGGAAAGAGCAACCCGGAAGCAGAAAATCCCTTTCAGTGGAAGGGCACCAATCTGCTCGGATTCGCCTTAACCGAGGTCAGAGACCTGTTAAGGGAACAGGAGGCGCAGCTCGTATGACAAAGTATAATGGGGACGAACCCAGGGATAAAAACGGGCTTACGGAAGCGGAATTCCTGGCACAGTATCATGCGGGCGATTATGTGCGCCCTTCCGTTGCCGCCGATATGGTGATCTTTACGGTCATGGACACTGCAAAGGAGAATTACCGCAAGCTTACGGAGAAAAAGCTGTGCCTGCTGCTGATACAGAGAGGCGGCCACCCCTTCCTTGGCAGCTGGGCGCTGCCGGGAGGATTTATACGGCCCAATGAAACGGCCATGGATGCCGCCCGCCGGGAGCTTAAGGAAGAAACGGGCCTTGCACATGTATACCTTGAGCAGCTTTACACCTTCAGTGAGCCGGACAGGGACCCCAGGACCTGGGTCATGAGCTGTTCGCACATGGCATTGGTGGACAGCACCAAGCTCTCACTGCATGCGGGCGACGATGCGGACGATGCACTGTGGTTTGAACTCTCCTGCCGGCTGCTGAACGAGCACACGGATGATCACCCGGATAAAGCGGTCAAAAGCCGCCGCATTCTCCTGGAACTGTCTCACGGGGAGATTGAGCTTAGCTGCGTCATAGAGGAAAAATGTATCCGTTCCCTGTATGATTCCGTCAGGGAATACCGCATTGTGGAAAATCATGGGCTGGCATTTGATCATGGGAAAATCATTTTTTATGCCCTGGAGAGGCTGCGCGCGCAATTGGAAACCGAGGATCTGGCACTGCATCTGATGCCGGAGGAATTTACCCTCACCCAGCTTCAGCAGGTATATGAGGTGATCTGGGACAGACCGCTTTTAAAGGCCGCGTTCCGCAGAAAAGTGGCATCTCTGGTGACGGAGACGGATTCGTACACCCAAAATGAAGGACACCGTCCTTCCAGGCTTTATCGGAGAAAATCGTCCGCTGATCTTGCGGGATGGACACCCCATCCCCCGGCGGATGCTAAATAACTATGGAAATTGGAGACACAATGATGGATAGAAAAGCGATTGCAAGACAGACTTTGGAAATACTGAAGCAGGGAAAATATACGTATCAGGATACTGCGGTGACGATCCGCGAAGCACATCTTTATTCGGTTGAGCACAGCAGGCTGTTCACACCTAAACAGGGAGAGCAGCTGCTTCATGAATACGCAGGAAAACATACCGGTGACCGCGGCACCTCTACATGCGAAACGGCAGCCGGACACTCTGACGCATGCCGGCAGGAAGTAAAAAACATCTCCACCGTGGATGCCGTTTTAGAGCTGTCCGCAGAAGGAGCGGCACATACCGGAGTCTTAAACTTTGCCAGCGCCAAAAATCCCGGCGGCGGCTTTCTAAACGGAGCCATGGCACAGGAAGAAAGCCTGGCGGCTTCCGGCGGGCTGTATAAGACCCTGACCGTCCACGAAGAATATTACAGAGCCAACCGCGGCACATCCTCCATGATCTACACCGATCATGCCATCTACTCACCCGAGGTGGTTTTCTTTCGGGACGGAAGTTTCCGCCTCCTGGAAACGCCGGTCACTGCTTCCGTGCTCACTCTTCCTGCAGTGAATATGGGGCAGGTAATTTTAAAAGGTGAAGATATAGGGATGGCCAGAATAGCTATGAGGAGGCGAATGGAACTGGCCCTGGCGCTCTTTGCGGATAACGGAGCCAAAAACCTGGTGCTGGGCGCCTATGGCTGCGGTGTATTCCGCAATGATCCTGTTCAGGTTGCAGCCTGGTGGAAAGAGCTCCTGGAGAGCGGATACGGTACCTATTTTGATCATATTGTATATGCGGTGCTGGATCACTCGGCCAGACAGGAATGCATCCTGGCCTTTGAGGAAGCATTTCCCTATCCGGCCTGATATTGCCTATTTGTGAAGATCGACCAGCCTTATGCCAAACACCCCGCTTCGCTGGCAGACCCGGAGTGCTGCATCCGACTGCGCCAGCTCGTAGATCTCATCCGAGACCTTTAATTCCAGGACTTTCCCGTCATCCAGCATCACCGATACATGATAATGCGTGCTGCCATCCTCTTCGCCAACCCGGCTGCCCATGATCTGCGCCTCATAATGTTCGGCCGGGCCGCTGAAAGCCAGATCGATACTGTATGCCAGAGAATAGCAAAGGCTTATGGCGCATACGCACAATACAGCTATATTGCCGGCCCGTCTCATAACGCCGGGCATCCTCAAGAGACAGCTGATCACAAGCACGGCAGCGATCAGCACGCTGAAGCCGAACATCTTCCAGCCGTCCGCCACCGCAAACAGCGATTCTGATGCGGTCATAAAAAACAGCAGAACCAGCCAAACCAGGATCAGATAAGCGGACGGAACCGCAGCGTGATTCCTCTTAAAGGCCTCCGACGCATATCTGGGCATTCCGCTCCAGATCAGCACCTGTGGAAACAGCAGATAATAAAAAAACATCAGCAGAGGAAGCCCTGCAAACAGTAACAGCATGTATTTTAAAGCCATGAACCTCACAAGCAGAGTGACAGACATCACACAGCCTGCCGCAATGACAGCAAGCAGCGCCCAGGCTCCCAGCCGTATGCCTTTGACATGCCGGTGTTCCGCTGTATCCATTTCGTTGGCACCGAAAGCGGAGCATACCCCGCCGCCTTCCTCCGGTCTGACGGCAAGCTCCACATTCCAGTCAAGGAGATGCTCCAAAAGCTCCTGCGAATGTTTCATATTGCCTTCAAAACTAAACAGCCTTTTTCCGCGGCTATCTGTCAGGCGCACGGAACCGGTGGGCAGCCATAGCCGCATCCTGCCGATCTGGCTGTAATGATAGGATCGCAGACGGCCTGTAAAGTCCGAATAGGTGATATTCCCATTTTCATCGAAAGCAATGCGCCGGTGGCGGTAATCCAACAGCATCCAGCAGGAAAAAAACAGCAATGCCATGCCGAATACGCCAAAACCGTAGCAGCTCTCCGTTTTATCCAGAATCGCCATACAGGAAGCTGCAAACAGCAGGCATTCACCGGCTGCCGTAAAGATACACCCCAGCATAAGCGGCACCTTCGTCTCTTTAACCAGGACCTCCCCCTGCCGCTCCTCTTTTAACACCGGGCGTCTCCAGATCACGAGCGTGATGATCCCGGTAATAAGCGCCGCCGCATTCAAAATGATTCCATGGTAAGCCACCGACTGCTCATCCGCGACACATACGCAAAAGGAGCCAAACATCATCAGCACAGCCAGCAGTACAATTAAGATCCCTGTGACCGGTCCGGCGATCTCCCGCTTTTTGGCCGTATCTGACAGACCCATAGTGATTCTGTTCATTGAAGATCTGTTCATAAAAAGATCCGTTCCTTCCCCAGGCATACCGCCCGTATGCATCAGCCATAGATAAATTTCCGGATCATGCGTTTATCCGCATCCGGGTTCAGCTTAAGCACCTGCTTCGTGATCCTCTCTTCCGCCTCCTGTTTCGATATGCGCTGCGCCCTCTGGAGTATGTCTTCCCCCCAGAAGTGCTCCGGCGTGCAGAATACTGAGGATTCCCATCCATAGGGCTGGCCCTGCCGGTTTGTCTTCTTTGCATAGCCGCAGATCGTGATATACATCCGCATCTGCAGCTCCACAACCGCCTTTTCAAAGCGCCCCTTATCTTCCTTTCCAAATCCGCCGATCCGTTTGATTTCGTGGCAGGCCGATTCTTTACAGTCACAGACGATCTGATAGATTTCTTTGGATGTACGGCTTAAACTTCCGTTCTCATACGCTTCCTCAAAGCACTCTCCGCCCTGCCTAACAGCCAGGAAATACGGATACCACTCTTTTGTGATATAGCCGCTGGTATTAAAAAACACTTTGGAATACGCGATATCCTCTCTTTCCTTCAATACCCTCATGCGCCATTGCCACGGATCAGTTTCGGGATCACCCGTATGCCATTTTACCGGTGTATTCAGAAATTCCTGCTCCTCCCAGCTAAAGGGGATAGCCGCATAGATTCCGTGCGGATTTCCTCCGCCCATAGAAAACCCGTTTTTCAGCAGTTCCTCGCAAAACTCATCATAATTATGTATCATATTTTCTCCGCTTTCCTGCATATCCGGCCATGGGGCCGATGTTGACTGTGTCCGCTGCCTGAAACTGGCTCACTCCATCTTCAGCATCTTGCCAAGTCTCATGCCTGTCAGCCTGCTGCGCACGTAAGGTGACAGCGTGAGTGTGAGCTGCCTTAAAGCCGGATCCACACCGGCCCCCTCCATATCGGTCACACATCCGGCCTTTGTCAGCATGTGTTTTACCTCCTGACTGGAGGGCAGCTCTGCCCATATTCCGGCAATCTCCGGCAATACCCGTTTCAGCCGGTCCGCATCCACTTCAAGCAGCGGGTCCGGCGTATTCTCTTTCAGTATTCCGTCTAAAAGCCCCTTTTCTCCAAACGTGCTCCTAAGCAGCTCAAGCTCCGGTCCGGCATATCCCTTAACCCCGCAGTGTCCGGACTGTATGGCATCCTTCATCCTCTCATACTCCTTAAGGCACATAATCAGCCCCGCTGAAACCTTTTCACCGTGATAGGCGTCGGTATGGGGATTGATCACTTCCATCTCCCAGAGATGGGACACATGATGTTCCGCTCCGGATGCGGGTCTGGAGTTTCCCGCCATCTGCATGGCCAGCCCGGACAAAAGAAGCGCATACATCAGTTTCTCACAGGCTTCCGGCTTACCGTCCTTTATGTCCGGCAGGCACTCCCGCACCGCTTCCACCGCCCGGTACTCCAGCCCGCAGATCTGCTCGCAGAAATACTCACCGGTCACAAGATGCGATACCTTCCAGTCCGCCAGTGCGGTATACTTTCCCATCAGATCCGATATTCCGGATGCAGTGAGGCGGTAAGGCGCTGCAGCAAAGACCGAAGTATCCGCCAGTACGGCGATGGGAGCCACCGCCGGAAAGGTGATCTTTAATCCGTTCCATGTCATAGCGGCCACTGTGGAAACAAATCCGTCCACACTGGCCGCTGTGGGAATGGATACAAAGGGAATGCCGCACTCTCCGGCCAGATAGCGGCTCACATCATGCACAGTGCCGGACCCCACCGCAAGAATCAGATCCGTATCCCCGCTCATCTGTGACTTCACCGCGAAAACTGCGCGGTTATCCGCATGCAGCCCTTCCGGCGGCAGGCAGATGCAGTCCGCCTTTATCAGCTCCAACACTTTCCTGCCGGCGGCCTCATAGGTATTGCGGTCGCAGATCACCAACGGACATCCGTATGGCTCAAGCAATCCGTCCCGAAACAGATCCGGAAGGCGCAGGATCGCCCCTGCCTCAATGGATATCTCCTTTACATCCAGCCGGTGCTCCCGCCCGCAGGCGCAGGGCCCGGTAAAAGACTGCAGATCGATTTTCATAATTCTCCGTTCTCCTTATTTTTATATCACTTATAAACCGCCTTTTGGCACACATCGCATAGATATTTATTATAACACATTTAAGTAATCCGGGATTGATAATTTTTTAAGTCTTGATGAAGTATAAACACGCAGTAAATCTATGCATTCTTTTTTCGTACAGTGACAAACTGATGCTGCGCATGTTATACTTAAACCAGCCCGTAACAAACATGGAGGCACGATCATGTATCAGATAAACTACTGCGATTATAACGCCTGCAACCGTGACTGCGATATGATTTACCGTCCCGGAGGAAGCGGCGATTATCTGTTTCTGATTCTTTTGACACCCATGAAATTCTACCTGGAGAAGGAAATAACCATCACCAGGCCCATGGCCTGTATGCTCTATTCTCCCGGCGTACCGCAGCACTACCAGTCTGTCCGGAAGTTTAAGAACAGTTATATTCATTTTTCCGCCCCTCCGGGGTTTCTTAAAGAATACGGTCTGATCACCGATAGCATCTGCTACCCGCAGAAATGCGATGAACTCAATCAGATCGTGCGTAAAATCCATACGGAATACCTGTCTAAGGACCTCTATTACCGGGAAAAAATGAATGCCTACATGGACGAACTCTTCATCACGCTAGCCCGAAACCTGCGCACGGAACACGGGCTCCCCGACACCGCGCCGCTTCTCTACCAGGATTTCCAAAGAGCACGGCTGCGCATTCTCTCTTCCTGCGAACAGCAATGGGATGCAGCTGCCATGGCGGCCCTGGTCAATTTAAGCAAAAGCCAGTTCTATCACTACTATACGATGTTTTTTCATACTACGCCCAAAGCCGAGCTGATCAATGCCCGGATCGATAAAGCCAAATACCTGCTGAGCAACGAAGCGCTGCAGATTCAGCAGGTAGCGGAATTATCCGGGTTTCAGAACCTGTCCCACTTCACCCGGTGTTTCAAAAAGCTGTGCGGCTGCAGTCCCAGCCGATGGGGAAAATAAACAGCCCTGCGAAAAACCCGTTTCTGATATCCGGGTTTTTCGCAGGGCTGTAAAAAGGAATCCCTATAAATCATAAATCCTCGTAAATTTATCTTTCAGATACTGTATATAATACTCTGCGGTGAAATCTTCGCCGGTCGTATCTTTCAGGAGTTCTCTGGATTTTTTCACCATTCCATAGCGGTGGATGTTTTCGCCAAGATACTTCACAATCGGGCTGATATCACCGGACCGTAATACCGCATCCACATCCAGTTTCTTTTTCATATGCTCATAGATCTGTGCGGCAAACGCATTGCCCAGCGCATAGGACGGAAAGTAGCCGAACATCCCCTGAGCCCAGTGCACATCCTGCAGGACGCCTTCTGTTTCATTCTTTGGACGAACACCCAGATATTCCTCGTATTTATCCGCCCAAAGCTTCGGAAGTTCGGACAGATCTATATCTTCCTCCATGATCTGCTTTTCCAGCTCATACCGGATCAGAATATGCAGAGAATAGGTGAGTTCATCGGCTTCTGTCCGGATCAGATCCGGCTGCACCTTATTGATCGCCTTAATAAAATCCTCCAGAGGCACTTCTTTTAACTGCTTCGGGAAAAAGGAAACCAGTTTTTCATAGATCGGTTCCCAGAAAGCCTCGCTGCGGCCGATCACGTTTTCCATAAATCTGGACTGTGATTCGTGCATGCCCATGCTGGCCCCGGTGCCCACCGGCGTCTGGGTCAGTTCATCCGCCACCCCGAATTCATAGAGCGCATGGCCCCCTTCATGTATGGTGGAAAAAATGGCGCTCTCCGGCATATTCTCATAATAATGTGTGGTGATGCGCACATCATGGTTATGCAGGTTTGTGGTGAACGGATGCTCGCTTTCCGCCATCACACCGCGGTCGAAATCAAACCCGATGTATTCGGCCAGAAAACGGTTGAACTCCTTCTGCTTATTTATATCATAATTCTGATGCAGGAAACTGTCATCGATTTCGGAATTCTTCTCCACCACCTTTTTAAGCAGCGGAACAATCTCTTCCTTCAGCCGGCTGAAAAATTCATCCAAAAGCTCCACAGAAAAGCCTTCTTCATACTCATCTAACAGCACGTCATACAGTTTCTGTCCGTCCTTTGCCTTATATCCAGCAAACTTTTTGTTGTAGCTGATTATTTTCTCCAGCGTGGGAGAAAAGGAGGCATAATCATCCTCCCTCTTGGCTTTCTGCCAAATCTGGGCGGCTACCGCCTGCAATTCAGCATATTCTCGGTATTCATCCGGAGGAATCTTCTCCATATCCTCCAGAGTTTTCCACAGATTTCGGACAATCGCTTTCTCATTGACAGAAAGGCTGTCATCACCTTTCAGCTTCACCAACAGTTCTTTCAGCAGCGGATCCGTGTTCGCCTTAAACTGTTCGGAAGACAGCTCACCCACCACACGGCTGGTATACTCCGATGAATCCTTTGGTGCGCAGGTTTCGCTGTCCCAGCTGAATAAGGTTAATGCGCTGGAGTACGCGTTGATTTTGTCTAGATGCGGTTTTAACTGCTCAAATAATTCGCTCATGGTTCCCTCACTCAAAAATATTTTTTGTTTCCCCACAGGTTTTGCTTTTTCAGCTCCAGATACTCGTTATATGCCTTCTCCAGTATCTGCTTCTCATTGGAAAATTTCAGCAGGTGATAGGCTTCGTAAAATTTGTAATACCCGGAATCGATAAAATACTCTTCCCGCTGGGGCTTGCTGTAATAGCTGTCCGCCATCATCAGATACCAGTGCACCTCTTTTTCAATCATATCTCCGGGTATGGTGAAGGAATACTGGCTTTTCCCCACATACTTAATGATCGAGGCCTCCACTCCTGTCTCTTCCTTCACTTCTCTAAGAGCGGTCTGCTTAAATTCCTCGCCCTTTTCTACTGTACCCTTCGGCAGCACCCAGCCTTCATATTTGTTCTTATAATTCTTGTAAAGGACCAATATTTTCCCACGAAATATTACCACACCGCCACAGCTTATTGCTTCGCTCATTGCAATCCCTCCTGTTTTGCGGTTGGACAGAGAATGTTTCCGGTTTACCTGGAAACATCCTCACTCTTTCTCTGAAAAGTATATCTCTTATCTGCAATTGTTGTCAACCCATGAATAAGAATCCCCCTCAAGGGATTCTCAGGCAGCCTCATCGGGACAGATATGCATCGAAAATCTTCTTTGCAATAGGACCGGCGTTGGTGCCGCCGGCACCGGTCTCTTCCAATACGATGCTGATGGCCAGCTTCGGATCGTCCGCCGGGGCGAAGGCCACAAACCACGCATGGGTTTCCTTTCCGGATTCAAACTGTGCAGAGCCGGTTTTGGCCGCCGCCTGGTAATCCTTGGATTTTACGGATTTCCCGGTTCCTTCCGAAACCACGCCGACCATAAAATCCTTAAGCAGCGCCGCCTCATCCCCTGTCATCACCCGGTGCGATCCCTCGGATGCAAACGACTGCACCTTCTGCCCATTAGCATTCTCAATACGTTCAATAATATACGGCTCCTTCATTTCGCCGCCATTGGCAATTGCTGCCACAATCATCGCCGCATGCAGCGGGGTGATCTGAGTATTGCCCTGTCCGAAAGCAGTCTGCAGCACTTCCCATTTATCCGCGTCCGCCGTCAGATTAAAACGGCTCCTTCCGCTTGCCAGGGCGAAGGGCATCTTCTGGTTAAATAAAAGCGTATCGCATAGATGCGTAAAGCTCTCGTTATTCAGCATAAGCCCGATCGTTGCAAAGGCACCGTTACAGGATTTTTCCACCGCCTTTTTCAAATCCACGGTGCCGTGAGCGGTGCCGCCCGAACAGCGTATGGAGTAATCCTCCACCGCAAGCACTCCGGGGCAGGTATAGGTAAAATCCTGCCAGCTGTCCGGATACTCCCGGATAAACTCCAGGGCTGTCACCAGCTTGAAAATGGATCCGGGCGGATACAGCCCCTGTGAAGCCCTGTTCACCAGGCTGGAATTGTCCGTATCCTCTATGATACTGTCATAATCCTCTTTGATTGTGTTGGGATTGTAGTCTGGTTTAGACACCATGGCCAGGATTCTGCCGGTCGCAGGCTCCATCACCACCACGGCTCCGTTGCGGTCCCCCATGCCCTCATAGGCGATCTTCTGCAGTTCCAGATCCAGAGTGGTCACCACATTGTCCCCCGGATTTTTTTTATCGCGAAGCTGGTTATAAACCTGTTCCAGCGGATTCATATGAGAGGTGAGCAGATAAAAATTCGCAAGGGACTCTATGCCGGTTTTACCCCTGGTGGAATATCCCACCGTATGGGCAAACATGCTTCCGTAAGGATAATATCTGCTTTCGCTCCCATCCTGCGCCACATTGGTCATGGCGAGAATATCGCCGCTGCCGCTTAGGATCTCTCCTCTCACCACACGGTCGGAGAAGCGGTCCAGACGGGCGTTGTATGAGTTATTGATCACATTCTGGCTTTCCACCCCTATAAACCAGCAGAAATAGCCGATCAGCCCGACGAAAAGCGCTATGATCAGATAGGTAACTGTCAGAATTTCTTTATTTTCTTTTCTGTTTTCGGCCTTCCTTTTTGCTTCCCTCAGCTTTTTGGCTGACTGTTTCCCGGAGGACGGCTGCCTTTTTGGGGCCTGCTGCATCTCGTTCCTGCTCTTTTTCAAGTTTTTGGTCCTCATCCATTTTCATGATATATAATCCCTGCATGATTCCGAATAGTATAAAGGTGCCGAGCACCGAACTCCCCCCGTAGCTCACAAAGGGCAGCGTCAGCCCGGTGGAGGGAATCAGCCGGATCACGCCGGCCACATTGAGAAAAATCTGGATGGAAAAGATGGAGGCAAGCCCTAAAGCGATGACCTTATAATACCGGTTTTCCATCCAGGTGGAAATCAGAAAGAACTGCAGGATACAGCTTAAATAAATCAGCAGCAGAGCGATGGCTGCCACCGCTCCCATCTCCTCCGATATCGCGGCGAACACAAAATCTTTCAGCGCTACCGGAATCTGATAAGGCATGCCCTGATAGATTCCCATACCGAACCAGCCGCCCGTTCCAATGGCAAAGAGCGACTGCGCCAGCTGCCATCCACGGTTTGTGATATCCGACCAGGGATCGAGCCACACCGATACCCGGACGCGCACATGATCGAATAAATAGTATGCGCCAATGGCCGCTCCGGTGCCCACAGCCGTGCCGCTTAGCAGATACCACCAGTTCCTGGTGGCCACAAACAGCATGAAAAGAAACGGTACAAACAGCGTCAGCGCCGTTCCCAGATCCTTAGACAGAACCAGAAGCAGCACATGCACAGCCGCCAGCGCTGTGGTGAGCACGGTCCACAGAAAAGTGGTCCGTTTCCGGAACATCCCGGCTATAAAGAACACAAAGGTGATCTTGACGAATTCCGCCGGCTGCAGCGAAAAGCTGTCCGTGCCCAGCGAAAGCTTTGCACCGTATTCCACGCGCCCGATCGTGCAGACCAGGAATAACAGCAGGATGCCGATGCCGCCGTAGATCCAGGTGCCTTTGCAGATCTTCTTCCAGTACCGGATGATGTAGGGCACCAAAAGCGTTACCGCTGCCGCCGCCAGCGCTATGATCATCTGTTTAAATGCCTTCGTATAGGACAGCCTGGTCTGTATGATGAAGCCGATCGTAAGCAGCATACATGCATTCGTCACCAGCTGGCGGCTGGCATTTTTATAGATCGCCCGGTACAGCAGGATATATGCCGCGAAAAAAACCAGCTGTATCGCGTACATCACCAGTATCTTGCTGTCCTCTGTTTTCAGAAACAAAATCAGATATCCAAGGAAATGCACGCAAAAAAGAAAAAAGTTCTGCATTCCCACCATGTGACGGCGGCCCGCATCCGTCTTCTTCCGATAGTAAAAATACTGGAAGAAGACATAGCCGACCATCAATATCATCAGCAGGTATTTGGATAATTCCACAATCAGGTTGGTCATCTTGTCACTCCACGCCTCGTTTGAAATGCCCCCGGGTAAATTCCGGCAGCTCTCCGCCCGACTCTTTTAGCAGAATGCTGTTAAACAGCTTAAGCACCTGCCTGATTTCATCTTCTGCTTCAATTGTAAACGAAAGCCTGACACCGGCAGGCTTCAGCCTCAAAACCTCATCAAACATCTGAAACAGTGACAGAGGCAGGCTGTTATAGATCGTATTGAAGCAGTATCTGCAGTTATTTTTGACCGGAAAGCTCATCTTTTTTCTGTCCTTCATCCAGAGCAGGCCGGGTGTACCGGTGCAGCCTTTCAGCGTATTCCTGATGCACCCTGCGGTCGTCATCATGGGCAGGCGGCCGTAAATGAGCAGTTCACTGTGTTCCATGCCCCGCTTCGTAAGCTCTCTGCTGTTTAACTCCAGCGGTGCGGTATCCGATGCGATCCCCAGCATGCCAAGCACCCTGCGGCTCTCCCGGTTCCATGTATACAGAGTATGGTCTGCCTGTATGGGTAAAGTATTCCCATGTTCTCTCAAAAATTGTACTTCTTCCAGATTTCTTACCAAAAATCCGTCGATTCCGCCGGTTTTCAGCAGAGAAAACTCTTTTTTAAACAGGTCCATGGACGTGGATCGCAAGATAGGCGGCAGCATGTAGAGACACTGTTTGCCGGCCCCATGGCACCTTTCGGCACATTTTACCGCATCCTTGGCGCCGATCCAGGCGCCGTCAAGCAGCACTCTGTCCACAAACTTCTGCCTAAGCAGCAGGTCCAGGCAGGAACTATCCTCCAGCGATACGCTGACAGCCATACCGGCTTCTCTTCCTGCAGCACCGTCTTCCTCTGTTATCCGGGGCTTTGCTGCCGCGTTTCGGTAATGCTGTTTTAAGACCTCGTGCCGCAGCGCTTCCAGCCCTTCCCTCCGAAGCTCGTTCTGCGCCTGTACCGGCATAAAGCAGTCGCCGTGTAGTTCAGTCTCAAGCCTGTCAAATTCATATTCTGTACCGCCGGTTTTTGAAAACTGCCGCCGCACGTTCTCCTCCGTAAGAGGCTGTTTCATGGCGGCCTCCACTGTCCTGCCCTCAAAACGAACCGATGTGTCACGCCATTTGAGCTCCATTATAGCAGGAAATCCCGGTTCAAATCTTACTTTTCCCTGAATATGTTCTTTCAATTGCGGCTTTAGATAAGTGTTTTCAATATATTCGGTTAAATTTCGATCCGGCTGCCGCAAATCCGGTTTTTCGCCCAGCGCGATCATATCCGCATGGTTATGGCTGTGCAGGTAGCGGTCGGTAAAACCTCCGCGGTCAAAGAGCTCCGCCAGATTTTTGATATCCTGCGGATTAACGCAAAACCTGTCCCTTCCGTGCTCCAGATACAAATCCACATAGCGCCGGTATATGCTCACCACACCGGCCGTATAGGTCGCACTTTTCATCCTGCCCTCAATTTTCAGAGAAGTGACGCCCGCGTCCAGCAGATCCGGAATATCCTGTAAGGTGCACATATCCTTCAGATTCAGGACATAATTCTCACCGCTTCCGGTCATCTTCCTGCCACGGTCCGTCACCTCATAGGGAAGGCGGCAGGGCTGGGCACAGCGGCCGCGGTTGCCGCTTCTTCCTCCGATCATGCTGCTGTAGAGGCACTGTCCGGAATAGCAGTAGCAGATGCTGCCGTGCACAAAGGCCTCCAGCTCCAGGCCCGTTTCCTCTGATATCTCCTTTAACTCACGCAGGGACAGCTCCCTGGCGGCCACCACCCGGCAGACTCCCAGTTCCTTTAAAAGTCCGGCTCCCAGCGCTCCTGTTACCGTCATCTGGGTGCTGGCATGGACATGCAGATCCGGAAACGCCCGCCGGACAAAGGAAAGCACTCCCAGGTCCTGGACGATCACCGCATCCAGCCCCATCTCGTAATAAGGCAGCAGGTAGTCATACAGCTGCTGTGTGAGCTCCTCCTCCTTTAGCAGTGTATTGACCGTCAGATACAGCTTTCTGCCATGCAGATGCACATATTCGATGGCCTCCCGGATGCAGTCCTCTCCTGTGCTCTCGGCATATGCCCTGGCGCCGAACCTGCTGCCGCCCATGTAAACCGCATCCGCTCCGGCCGCCACGGCCGCCTTCAGGCTGTCCATAGAACCCGCAGGCGCCAGAAGTTCTATTGTCTGTCTGTCTTTACTCCGATTCATTCTCGATTCCTTTCCTCTGCAGTATGTACGTGTAGATATTTAGCGCGGGGCTCTTCCTTACATAAGCCGTACTTCCCTGTGAGATGAAAAAACGCAGCGGGATGCCTGCTTAGACACCCCGCCCCCTCTTTTGTTATTCCTGTACTGGAAAGTTCCGGCTTTCTGTTCCCTTTGCAGCATCCTGATCTTTCTGATGGCTGTCATCTGCTGTCCGGGTATCCGCATTCGCCGGATATGATTTATCCTTCTGCATATTATTGGCCGTTTTACCGCTGCGGCCGTTTCCCGCGGCATATTTCGGATTATTTCCGCGCCTGCCGTAAGACTGCTGCTTATCGGCCTGCTGCGCTTTCTTATCTGCCGGATTTTCAGAAACTTTATCCGGCTTAGCCGTACCGCCGGCCGTCTGTATTTCTTTTTTGGCGGCTTCCAGCTGCATCTGCACCGTCACCAGCTCGTGCTTGATGCTGTAGACCTCTTTTTCCAGCTCCGCCAGCTTTTTCTCCTGTTTTCTGACCGTATCCTGCGCTTTGAAGTAGTCGTCTGCGATGTTCAGCGCCAGCAGTACTCCCTGGAATTCCGGGCTCTGTTTCCTATAGCCCTCCACCACGTCCAGCTGATTCAGCTTGCCGTTTATGTAAGAAGCGACCTTCTGCAGGTACTCCTCTTTCTCATAGCCGCCCAGCTTGTACACATTGCCGCCGATAATTACATCCGTATAATTCTTATCGCCCATCTCGCATACCAGGTGTCCATCGAGTTTCCAACGGCCACCATACCCTTTCTTCCTGTTACAAGAGAAATCGAAAGGCATTTTCACCTGCCTGTTTCATTATATCCTGCCGGGGTTAAAGTTGCAACCCCAAATGCCGGTATGCAGCAGGAGTAACCACCCGCCCCCTGGGGGTACGCTGTATAAAGCCGTTCTGTATCAGGAAAGGTTCATACACATCCTCCAGCGTCCCCACATCCTCTCCCAGGGCCGCCGCCAGCGTATCCAGCCCTACCGGACCGCCGGAAAATTTATCTATGATCGTCGTCAGGATGTTCCTGTCATTGTGATCCAGCCCCATCCTGTCCACATCCAATATATCCAGAACCTCGACGGCAACCTGGCGGGTGATCACTCCGTCGTATCTCACCTGCGCGAAATCCCGGACCCTTTTCAGGAAACGGTTCGCCAGACGCGGTGTCCCTCTGGATCTCTTTGCAATCTCCACTGCGCCCTCTTTTTCCGTCTCGATCTTAAGCATCCGGGCCGAACGCAGAATAATCGTGGTCAGTTCCTCCACCGTATAAAACTCCAGCCGGTTCACCACGCCGAAGCGGTCCCGCAGCGGCGCTGTCAAAAGCCCGGCTCTGGTGGTGGCACCCACCAGCGTAAACTTCGGCAGATCCAGCCGGATCGATCTGGCCGAAGCACCTTTTCCGATCATGATGTCGATGGCAAAATCCTCCATCGCCGGATACAGCACCTCTTCCACCTGCCGGTTTAAACGGTGGATCTCATCCACAAACAGGACATCGTTTTCCTGCAGATTGTTGAGAATCGCCGCCATCTCACCCGGTTTTTCAATTGCCGGGCCTGAGGTGATCTTTAAATTGGTGCCCATCTCATTGGCAATGATGCCGGCCAACGTGGTCTTTCCAAGGCCCGGAGGGCCGTAAAACAGGACATGGTCCAGCGCCTCTCCCCTGGACTTGGCCGCTTCGATGAAAATCTTAAGCGTGCCCTTGGCCTTCTCCTGGCCTATGTACTCGGAAAGCTGTTTCGGGCGCAGGCTGTTCTCTATGCCCTGGTCCTCTTCCGTAAAATCCGTCGTAATCATCCTTTTATTCATACCGATCGCTACCAATCCTTAGAATTCACCCTGTCTGCCTCATTAAAGAAACACCAGTTTTTTCAAAGCCTGCTTCAGGACCTGCTCCACTGTCATATCTTCGGTGAGCTCCACCTGTTTCACCGCCTTTAACGCATCCGTCTGGGAGTAGCCCAGCGCGGCCAGCGCCTGGGCAGCCTCACCGATGACGTCGCCCGGCAGCCCATCCCCGCCTGTAAGATCACTCGCGGCCAACCGCTGTTCAAACGCATCCTTCAAATCCAGCTTGTCCTTCAGCTCTATGATCAACTTCTGAGCCGTTTTATTTCCGATGCCCGGGGCTTTGGAGATGGCCTTCACATCATCTGATAAAATGGCAAACCTTAAGTCATCCGGGCTGATATTGGACAGTATGCCGAGCGCACCCTTGGGCCCGATGCCGCTGACCCCGATCAGCAGCCGGAAGATCTGCAGATCGTCCCTGGTAAAAAAACCGTAGAGCTGCAGCGCGTCTTCCCTGACATACAGATATGTATAAATCTTCACTTCACGCCCGATAGGGGGCAGTCCGGACAGCAGGGAAACCGGCACATTGATCTGGTATCCGATCCCGTTGTTCTCCAATGTAATGCAGTCCTGCATGACCTCCGTCAGCTCACCCTTTATATAATTCAGCATTGCCGTTCTCTCCTCACTTGACATATCACGGTTCTTATCTTACCATAGAATCACACGGATGGCAAGCAGAAGCGCACTGATGTTCGCTGCTGGGCATAGGGGATGGAGGTACGGATGGTTGAGATTACGAAAGAGATGATGACGGAGATCGGGTATGATCTGGACAGGATCACAGAGCCCTGTGAATGTCTTTTTTTTGATATTGAAACAACGGGATTTTCGGCGGACCGGGCTTTCGTCTATCTGATCGGCTGCGTCTATCAGCAGTCGGGACGGTGGTGGTATACACAGTGGCTGGCCGAAGAGCAGACGCAGGAGGAGGAAGTGCTGAACGCTTTTTTTGCATTTTCGGAATCTTTCCGGTATTTGCTGCATTTTAACGGCGATACCTTTGATATACCTTTTCTGACGAAAAGAGCCGATATTTGGGGGATTGCATCCCCTTTTAAACAGCTGGAAAGCCTGGATCTCTACCGGATGATCAAGCCGTTTCGCAGGCAGCTGGGGCTGGACAGCTGCAAGCAGAAATCGCTGGAACGTTTTTTAAATATACACAGGGAGGATCAATTCTCCGGAGGAGAACTGATACCGGTGTATCTGGAATACGAAAAGACCGGCAGCAGACGGGCGCGAGATCTGGTGCTTCTGCATAATGCGGACGATCTCGCGGGCATGCTGATGATTCTTCCTGTATTAAATTACCGGGACTTTTTTGACGGGGATTTCGTGCTGGAACATTCCTGCATGCAGGAATACCGCACCCTGCAGGGTGATCTGCGCAGGGAGCTGTATCTGACCTACCGTTCCAAAGTCAGCGTTCCGGTGCCTTTTACCGCAAATCTGGAGCACTGGTATATGAGTGTGAAGGGGAATGTCCTGAAGCTTCGGATCGCGCTGTTTGAAGGGGAGTTAAAACACTTCTATCCCAATTACCGGGATTACTATTACCTTACGGTGGAGGATACCGCCATTCATAAGAGCGTCGCAGAATTTGTCAATAAAGAATATAGAAAAAAGGCTACGGCTAAGACCTGCTATACAAAACACAGCGGGATCTTTCTGCCGCAGCCTTCGGAAATCATCACGCCCTGTTTTCAGAGGGAGTATAAGGATAAGCTGTTCTTCGCCGCTTACGATGAACGCCTGTTTGAAGATGCGGGGCGGTGGGAACAGTATCTCCACGCGCTGATCGGCAAATCCGTTTAACTTTTGCTTCCTATCAGTCGAACCAGATCACTTTTGAATCGGGCTGCGCACCCTCCGGGCCGATGCAGACGCAAAGGCTGTAACCGTCCATAAACGGGATGGGATAAAACCTGGCCGGACAGCCGCCAAGCACCGAGAAACCGGAAAAACTGTCGCTTATGCCTGAACCTGTATATTTAACATAACTTTCCTTGGCCGCCCACAGGTCAAAGAAATCCGTAAACCCGCTCTCTTCCAGATGCTTTCGTTCTTCCGGGTGAAAAAAGCGGCGGACCACCGGTTCGGGATTTGTGCTACGGTGTTCCTGCAAATCCATACCCAGGTCCGCGGTGTAAAATGCACAGGCCCAGTAAGACCCGCTGTGGGATACGGAGAAGTGAAGGGGGGAGGCGCAGAAATACGGTTTCCCCCGCTGCGTCCGGCAAACCGAGGTTCCCGGCTCCCATGCAGTCCCTGTAAGCTCCGCGTAATTCTTCGCGAGCGCAGGAACCGTTTCCTCCGTAGTGATCCCCGGCTTACGGACACAGGCATAGACTGCGATCACTGCTCCTCCACCCCTTTGGCCTTTAAATACTCCACCGCGTCCTTCACCTGGCGCAGCTGCCAGACGTCCCTGGTAGGAATATCCACGTCATACAAATCCTCCAAAGCGCTTATAATATTCATAACATCAAATGAATTCAATTCCAGATCCTTCACGAAATCCGTATCATCCGTCAAATTCAGATTATTCTTCCCAGTTACCTGATATATAATTTCTTCTAACCGCTCCAACATCACATAAACCTCTTTTCACCAGATTACACCAGCTGCCGCTTAATTTTATTGGAAGATGTCCTCTCAAACTCCGTATCCCGGATATTTACCATCTGTATCTGCTTATACGTGGGCAGCTGCGCGTTGAGCCTGTCCACATATTCCTGCAGCTGTTCCAGAATCTCATAGCTTGTCATATCCTTCGCCGCTTCCTGATCGGGATATACCATCACCGCGATCTTTACATCATCCTCGGAGATACCGCTTTTCGCGCCGTATACCATGGCTTCTTTTACCAACGGCAGCTTCTTCATCTCCTCTTCCATCTCTTCCACCGCGACTTTTTTGCCGTTTTTCATAACGATCAGGTTTTTCTTGCGGCCGGTTATATGGACATGGCCCTGCTTATCCAGATAACCCAGGTCCCCTGTCTTAAACCATTCACCGTCATAGGACTGCGCGGTCAGTTCCGGCTGCTTGTAATAGCCATTCATCAGAGGCACGCCCCGCACCTGTATCTCGTCGTCCACGATTCTCACCTCATAGCTGGGAAGAACCAGACCGACGCTGTCCAGACGGTAGTCCTCGTTACGGTTTACCGATATGCTGGGCGAACATTCCGTGATGCCGTAGCCCTGCAGCACGACGATGCCGAAATGCTCCAGATCCTGAGCCACCTTCTCCGAGAGATGGGCGCCGCCGGATAAAATGTATTCCAGGTCCTTTAAGCAGGTATCCGCGAATGCCTTTTTTACCTTTTCCTTCATCAGCCGGTTGGGCCGCCCCAGAAAATTTTCCAGCTTCATCAGCCTGTCCGCCGCATCCCCGCTGCAGCTGTTTTTGATATAGCTCCACGCCAGCTTATGGATGGCTTCAATGATCAGCGGAACAGCGACCACCGTGTTGGGCTTAAAATAGGTCATCTCCTGGATCATGCGCTTCAAATCACAGCTAAGCCCCACTTCTATACCGCGGATCAGCGCACAGAGGACGCCGCAGGTAAACCCATAGGTATGGTAAAGCGGAAGGGTATTGAACACCTTTTTGCCGGAATCCAGCAATGTCAGCGAATCTCCCGCATTTCGTAATATTCCATGCTGTGAAAGCATGACCGGCTTGGCCGTGCTGGTGGTTCCGGACGTATAGACAATTGTCGCCGTCTGTTCCTTTTTGGGCCTGCACAGCTTCATCGCCTCACGGCCGCTGCCTTCTTCCAGCAGCCTCTGTGTAAATTGCGCCATGGCTTCAAACTGACCGTCCGGGTCACTGCCGGTCACCAGCAGCTTTTTAATATTGCTGTTTTCCGCTACGATACGCCTGCCCAAAAATAACATGGAAGGGGATACGATCAGGATTTCCGCATCTGCCTGTGCAGCCATCGCAATGATTGTCTCATCCCTGTGTTCGATATCGATGCATACTGTGACTCCGCCACTGGCCGCCACGCCAAACCATGCGGTCAGCCATTCCTGGCTGTTTTCACTGATCAGCGCCGCGTGTTTTCCGCTAAGCCCCGCTCCGCAGAGCGCTTCGCCGAATGCGAACGCATCTTCCTTCAGCTGCCGATAGTTTCTGGTATGCGCCTCTCCTTTGCGGTTATAGCAGGTGACCGCCGGCGATTCGCCATAGCGAAGCGCTGCGTCGTTCAGGAAATCGCGGAAATTGTCATAGTATACCGTTTCTTTAGCAGGGTATTGTTTCATCCGTACGTACCTCCGTTTTATGATTCTGGTTTAAATTCCGGGTAAGTCCATTTCAATTCTTCCTTTATTTCATCATAGTGCTCCAATATATTCAAAAATACATCTACGATCTTTGGATCGAACTGACCGCCTTTCCCCCTTAGCAATTCCGCGGCCGCCTCATCAAGAGTCAGTTCGCTGCGGTACGTCCTTTTCGATGTCATAGCGTCAAATGCATCCGCCACACTTATAATCCGCGCCTCTTCCGGTATCTCCTCCCCCTTTCTGCGTGTGGGATAGCCGTTTCCGTCATAACGTTCATGATGGCAGAGGACTATATCCGTAATATTCTGAAATGCCGCCATCACGGACAGAATCCGCTTTCCTTCCTCACAGTGCCTCTTTACTTTAGCATACTCCTCATCCGTCAGCGAAGAGTCCTTTTTCAGTATGCTGTCATCCACACCGATTTTGCCGATATCATGGAAGATGCCGGCAACTTTGATGCGTTTTATGTACTCCTCGCTTTTGCCCATCGCTCTCGCAATCATGCACGCATAGGCGGAAACGCGGTCAGAATGCCCTCTGGTGTAGATATCCTTGGCATCTACCATCAGCCGCAGCGCATCGATCATGCCCATATAATTTTCGTGTATCGCCGTATAGGCATTGCGCAGCTTCTGATTCTGACCGTCGAGCTGGCTGCGAAGCAGCATATTGCCCACGGCCGCTCCGGCCTGTTTGGCATATACCTCAAATAACTGCGCCGTCTCACTGCGGATGTTATTAACCGGGCGGATGCCCATAATGCCGTAACAGCTCTGGGATTCATCTGCAAGCGGCGCGATCATCAGCCCATCCTGCAGGATCAGCTTTCCTTCAGCCTTCCCTGATTCTTCAAAGTAGGCCGATACCCGATTCTGTTCTGCCGCAAACAGCCCGCTGCCTCTGTACACAGGCCCATGTGCCTCTCCCATCCCATCGCTTTCCAGATAGACGAAATACTCCGCATCCCCCATATAATCCGCCAGATTTTCCATCATCAGATCCGCGGCATCTTCCCTGGTCTGTATGCTGTAAAACCGAGGAATACCATCCAGCATCTTACGGAGGCTGTCCCGGTAATTGCGGATCACCCTCATCTGACGGATGGACTTTACGCAGGATTCCACCAACAGTTCCAATTGGTCAAACCGGTCGCTCTTTTCATAATATCCCTGGATATCCAGTTCCCGTATTGTTTTTATGGGAGGGGCCATGCTCTTATGGCCGGTCAGCAGGATGATATATATATCCTTATCGAACTGCCTGACCCGGCTCACCACTTCGCTGCCGCAGATGGGGCGCATCAGAAAATCCAGCAGCAGGATATCATAATGCTGTTCGCGGATTCTCTCCACAGCAGCTACCGGATCATTTTCCGCATCCACATGAAAGCCCGCCGCCTGAAAATAAGACTGCAGGGTCAGCGTCATGATCTCATCATCGTCCACGGTCAGAATTGAAAATTCTGTCTGCCCGCCTCTAACACGGTTCTTTCTCATAGGCTCCTCCTTTCCTGTTCTTTTAATATCACATTCTCAAGGGGTATGGATATGCCGAAGATACTTCCCCCCTCCGGATTGTCCTCCATCCACATATCCCCGTCAAACTTGGCCCGGATCACCGTATGGGAGATAAACACGCCCAAACCGGTTCCCATGTTGCCTTTGCTGGTGATCATCTGTTTAAACAGCTTTTCACGGATCTCTGAAGGTATGCCGGTTCCGTAATCTTTCACAGTGAGCATGAGCTGCTTCTCATCTCTGGAAATTCCCACCACAATCTCATGCAGACCGCCTTCCTTCTGCGCGTCTATGGCGTTGGAAATCAGATTGTTCACCACCTGTACCAGATTGTTGATATCGCCGTGGATCCAGACCTCTTCCTCCACATGATTCTCCACCCTTAAGGTACAGCCGCTCGCAAGCAGCTCGTGGCGCAGGAGAAGCGCAACGCGCTTGATCATCTCGTCTGTGGAAAAATCCTCATAGTCCGAGGCGTTCATGTTGCTGGCCTGTCCCTTTACAGCCGTGATAATATCGGACATATAGGCGCAGGCTTCGCGGATCTTCCCCAGCCATCCTTCCATCTCCCCATAGATCTCCCGGTAATCCTCCTGCGTGACCTCTAAATCTCCCAGGCTGCTTTTCGCCTCTACGATCAGATTCTCTATGGAGGTTGTGCCGCCAGACACGCTCATGATCGGCGTCTTTAAGTTATGGGCCAGCCCGCCTACCATCTGGCCCAGGAAGGCCAGCCGCTCTCTTTCCATCATCTTCATCTGACTGTCCTGCATCCGCTGCATGTTTTCCTTGATATTCGTCACATCTTTGAATATGGTCAGAAAACCGCATATATCTCCTTCTACCAGAAGCGGAGTGATTTCCACCATGAAATAAAATCTCTTTACCTCCCCGCCAGGCGCCGTATTCAGAAGCATTGCCTGCTCGTAGGTGATCTTGGAACGCGTATCCATGCTGGATGTGAGGCTCGTGATCAGATTATACACCGCCGTTTTATTTTCCACATCCTCGCTCTTTAAACAGTCCTGCAGATACATGTTTTCCCGGATTCCGTGTCCGTCCCCGATCATGCGCTTAAAATGCTGGTTATATGTGACCACCAACCCCGCGGCATTGGTCACGAGATAACAGTCGGATATCCATTCCAGCAGCTGCCGCTGTGCGATGGGACGGATATCCAGAAAATGCAGACGGTAAATGATCAGACCGTGGAAAATCAGCGTCACCACAAAGCTTAAGGGGGTTACCGCGATCGTCGCCTCGATCAGCCGGAACATTACAAGCAGGTTCACGATGCTCGGCACAATGCAGCCCACATCGAAGAAGACCGCCTGCCTCACATGCAGCCCTGTCCTGGTCTTTAAAGCGAAGGCCGATATGATCCAGATAGACAGCACCGTGCACGCTGAGGTATAAAGCGCATGCAGATAGAAGAACGGTCCGAACCGCACGGAAGTATTGATCAGGGAAAATACCCGGTAAAACATATGGTGCAGTGGATTCGTCCAGACCATGATATTGGTGAAAACAGGGACCAGCATGAGCAGCGCATATTTCCAGGGCATTTTTCTTTCATATCCCTTTGTATAGGCGATGGCAAACAAAAGGCTCATGACCGGGATCCCGCTGACTCCGATATAGGTGAGGGAGTCCCACACATACATCAGAGTCATATCGGCCGGATTGGTAAACTTCACTCCGATCAGGGCCACTAACCAGGAGATCAGCATTCCGGAAGCGATCAGATAGAATTTATGTATCATCATCAGAGAACCGGAATAGATGATTTTAGCCATAAACGCCACGATAAACAGTATGACCACAAAAAATGTGATCAGCATTTGGTTGGATATCATCGGGATCAGTCCGTCCTTTCAGAAAATGATCTAAGCAGCATGTGCAAATCCGGCGCTTTCCATACAAACCCGCATTTTCCAAGTTCTTTTACCGTCTTCTCACAGTCCGCCTCTATAGTGGGAACAGCCACCCTCAAACGGTTGTACTGGTTTAAAAGAGGCGTCAGCTCCGCCAGATGCCCGTTCTGCATTTTTTCCAGCAGATGGCGGTCGAATCCGGCTTCATCCGTCTCCTCACAGCTGCCCTTCAGCCAGATAATCAGATCCCTTAAGGTTACCTGCCGAGGCTGAAATACATGGTATATGCCTGCCGGAGCTCTGCTAAGCGCCGCAATAGCCCTGGCGCACTCGTCGACCGCCGTGATCTCCAGTGACAGGCCTGTCATGGAAGCAGGAAAACGCTCCAGGCACTTTAGGCCCTGTATCATGCCATAAAAAGCGTTGCTGTCCGGATTTTTCTGAAAGACACCGTCCGTACTGCGCCCGGCAAGCCGTCCTACGCGGAAAATCCAGGTTTCAAAACCGTCCTTTGCCGCATCCAGCACAATCCGTTCAGCCAAAAACTTGCTCTCCACATATACGTTATCCTTCCAGTTCTGTCCGATATCCAGATCATCTTCGGTAAACTTCTGTTTTCTGGCAGGATCGGCTTTGAGATATTCTCCGCAGATACTCGCAGTCGATATGTGAAGCAGCTTAGCCCCGGCTGCTCTGGCCAGGGCAGCCGCCTCCGATGTGCCTCTGCAGTTTGTTTCTTTTAATCCGCCCTGGCTGTCATAATGCCGCACGTCCGCAGCTGCATGAACCACCGCACATATCCTGCCGGACAGCTCTTCATATGTCTTTGCATCCATCCCCATGTGTTCAAGTGTGATGTCCGCCGAAACCGCCCGGATCTTCCGTTTCTGTCCGGACAGCCATCCGTTCCCGAAATACCAGGACAAAATCTCATCCAGCCGTTCCTGTGGCCGTTCTCCGCGCACCGCACAGAGGATCTGTCCATATCCGGCATCCAGCAGTTCCTTCACCAGATGCGCTCCCAGAAAGCCTGTCGCCCCAGTCAGGAAGACCGGCTTTATTTCCGGCTTAGCACAAGCCGCGGGTATCTTTGAAACAGCGGGCAGCGCGGCAGAAACAGCCTCCCTCACCGGTTCGACTGTCAAAGAGGAGCCGCAAATCAAACGTTTCTGTTCCTCTATGCTCGGATGGTCATAAAACTGTGCCAGAGTGAGTGTCCACCCTTCGTTGAAGTAATTTCCAAGCAGCGTCAGCGCGGCCAGGGAGCTGCCTCCCTGTTCAAAAAATGATGCGGTGTGATCCACGGACTCCCGGCCGAGCACTCTGCGCCAGAGGTTATCCAGCGCCTCCTCAACATCTATGCCACTTTCTTTTTCTTCGCCGCAGGACTTCTTATCCCACTTTGGTTCAGCTTCAGGATTGTGCTGATTCGGCGTCATTTCCGCGGCCGGCACGGTTTTCTCTTCCGGCAGTTTTAACGTCAATTCCAGAGCTTCACATTCCGCCTCCGACAGCCCCGACAGCTTTTTCAGATCCGCCTTGCCGCTGGGCGTGCCGGGCAGTTCCTTCCATATATAAAGCTCTTTTGGAAGCATATGGGAAGGCAGCTGCCCCTTAAGCCAGCCGAGGATCTCCTCCTTTGTAAGCTCCCGTCCCTCTTTGGGGGTTACAAAGGTGCGCAGTTTCTTGAAACCGCTTCCGTATTCCACCGCCACCGTAGCGGCAGAAGAAACCATGCCGGATTCCAGGATTTTCCCCGTCACCTCCGCAGGTTCCACCCGCTGTCCGTCGATCTTTATCTGGGCATCCAGCCGGCCGATAAACTCTATGCTGCCGTCTTCCAACAGCCGGGCCCGGTCCCCGGTTTTATACATCTTCTGCCCCGGAAAGAACGGGTCCTCCACGAAGCACTGATCGGTCAGGTCCTGGCGGTTTGCATAGCCCAGAGCCAGACATTCGCCCGCCAGATACATCTCTCCTACCGCTGTGGGCATCACCGTTTTTCTGTCCTCATCCAGAATATAGACGCGGCAGTTGTACATCGGTTTCCCTATGGTCGCATGCTCCTTGCCGGTCACGTCCGCCATCGTCACATATACCGCAGCTTCTGTGGGGCCGTACATATTGTAAATACCGCTGCATCCGGTGGACTGAAGGCGGTGCAGCAGACTGTCCGTAAAGATTTCACCCACCAGTATGGTGAGCCTGCTCCTGCCTGCGGCCTGAAAAAACGCATGGTTTTCCAGACACATCTGCAGCCTGGAGGGCGTAAACTGCATGATGCGCACGTCATTTTCCTCCGCAAGCCCCGCAAGCTCCCAGGGAAGGCGCATCTGCTCATCATCCGCCAGCACCACACATCTGCCCATGGCCAAGGGAAGCAGGCTCTCCGATATAAAGATATCAAAGATCATATTGGTCGAACAGAGCACAGCTCCTTCCACTCCCGCCATCCGATCCGACATAAATGCCATCAGATTATTAATGGAGCGATGCTTTAGCATGACACCTTTGGGCTGGCCGGTGGATCCAGAGGTGTAGAGGATATAGATCAGATCCTCACTGCAGCGCCCTGCCGGCGGGATGAAATTTTTTCGTTCCTCCCGATCCGCTTCACTCATGCTGACCACTGTGCAGGAAAGTCCCTCCGGCAATGCCCCTTTTGCGGATTCGTCGCAGAGCAGAAGGCTCATGCCGCTGTTTTGTGCTATGTAGCGGATCCTTTCCGCAGGATAGTCGGACAGCATGGGGACATAGGCCCCTCCTGTCTTCATGATTGCAAACAGGGATGCCAGCATGTCCGGGGTGCGGCGGCACATAAGCCCAATCCTGCTCCCCCTTTTCGCGCCGGCATCCGCCAGGCAGTGAGCCAGCGCATCCGACCTGTCTTTCAGCCATCCAAAGGACAGCTTACGCCCGTTGCAGACAATCGCAGTCCGCCCCGGATTTCTCGCGGCACTAGTCTCCATCCTGCGGTCCAGCGGCAGATCCAGAAACGGGGTACAGGTGCATCCCGGCACCTCAAACAGCCGGTAAGCATCTTCCGGGGAAACAGGATTTAAATCCGACATACGGGAGCCGTCATTCTTAAGAATCTGCTCCAGCACCGTCTGACAGCTGCGGCTGTACATCTCTACCGTCCGCTTTCCAAACAGCTCCGCCGCATATTCAAATCCCAGGTAATACACACCGTTCTCCCGGTATATCTCCAGAGAAAGATCCAGCTTGGAAGTGTGCGTATCCACAGAATCTGTCTCCAGCTTTCTGCCGCCAAATTCCAGCGACTTGCTGTCCACCGGTCTCATGGACACCATAGTATTATACAGAGGATTCCGGTTCAGGCTGCGTTTCACCTGGGCGAGGGACAGTATTTCCTCCAGAGGCAGGTCCTGATGATCCATCAGGCCGATCACCTGCTCCTTCACATGCTGCAGATATTCTCTGACCGTCCATTCGCCGTTTACCCTGATTCTTAAAGGCAGCGTATTCAGAAAAGGACCGATGATGTCCTTAAGCCCTGGATGAAAACGCCCGGATACCGGTATGCCGGTCACCTGATCCGATTCATCCGTCAGCTTATAAAGGAGGAATGCAAATGTTCCCGCAAAGAGCATATAGGGCGTAATGTCCATCTCCTTGCAGAAGCTCTCCAGGCCCTCTCCCAGCGCAAAGTCCAGTGCCAAAATCACCTTCCCGCCCTGATCATTAAACTGCTTCGGGCGCTTGTAATCGCAGGGCAGCAATACGGGCTCGGGCAGGTCTGCCACAGCCTGTTTCCAATATTCTCTCTGCTCCTCAAACAGGCTCTTCCCTTCATGTTCCAGGAAACAGCAGTAGTCCTTATAGGTGATGCTTTCCGGTTCCGGTTCTCTGCCGCCGCAATACTCACTAAGCCGTCTAAGCACCGCCGGCATGCTCAAGCCGTCTCCGACAAGATGATGGAAATCGATCAAAAGCAGGGGCTTTTCCTTATCCCTTACTAGTGCCGCATGAAGAAGCGGCGGTTTATCCAGCTGAAACGGCCTTAAGAAACGGACTTTTGCTTCCCTGCGGTCCGCACAGTCAAACTCCTCCAGTTCAAACTCCACACGGTCACAGATCTTCTGGCGCACTCCCTGCGGCCCGGCCACAAAGGCCGTACGAAACAGCTCCACGCTGTTCACCAGCCTGACAAAGGCCTCTTTTAGCCGCTCTGGCTGCACATCCTCATTCAGCCAAAAAGCTCCCGGCATATGATACGCGAGAGAATCCGGGCTTCGCATGCTCTGAAAATAGATGCTCTTCTGTACAGGCGATAACGGATAATCTTCCATTTCAGGAGCTTTGGGGATGATAAGGGATGTGCGGTTTTCCTTTACAGCCAGCCCCAGCCGTCTTTCCAGATTTTCGGCCGTCCTGCAGGCATACAGATCTGCCACGCGCAGCCGCACCCCAAACAGTTTCTCCAGCTGTGTGAGACTCTCCACCGCATTCAGGGAGTCTCCGCCCATCTGGAAGTAATCATCCCAGGCCTTCATATCGCTGCACCCCAGCACCTGCTTAAAGACCTCTGTGATCTTTTTCTGATTCTCGGTCTCGCTGCCCGCATTCCTGCTCTTTGGCATGGGCGCAGGAAGGGCGCGCTCATCCACCTTGCCGTTTGCGCTAAGGGGGATGTCATCCATATGTATAAATACAGACGGTATCATATAATCCGGCAGATAGGTCGCTGCAAATTCCATCAGGTCTGCGTCTTCAATCGGCTGCGGCGAGGTATAATACGCGGTCAGCACAGGCTGCTCACCCATCCTCTTCAGCCTGACCGCAGCCCGGCCGATCATCGGATGGCCTTCCAGACGCGATGCCACTTCTTCTGTCTCAATCCGAAGGCCTCTAAGCTTCACCTGCCCGTCCGCGCGCCCGTTTATCACAATCTCTCCACCAAAATTCCAGGCCGCCACATCTCCGGTCCTGTACAGCCGCTCTCCGATCTCAAACGGGCTTTCCATAAAAGCCTGGGCCGTAAGATCCGGCGCGTTCCGATACCCTCTGCCCACACAGACGCCGCCGATATAGAGATCGCCGGACACGCCCACCGGCAGAGGCTTAAGATGGCTGTCTAAGACATACATCCTGCAGTTTGGCATGGGCTTTCCAACGGTTATGGACAGCGCCTGATTCAACTCCGCATAGCTTACCCCCACCGTAGTCTCAGAAGGCCCATACTGATTCAGTATCCTGGCTCCGGTCGTTTTCTGCAGTTCTTTTAGCAGCGCCGCGGGGAACGGCTCCCCTCCGCAGAGGATCACCTCCAGCCGGCCTGCCGCCCGGCAGAATTCCTCATTTTTCATATAGGAAGAGAGGCGGGACGGCGTCACCGCCAGAAAGCCCACCGCATATCTCATGATCAGTCCGGCCAGTTTGTCAGGGCGGTCCTGCTCCTCTTTGCCGGGCAGCACAACCGTACGTCCGTTTAAAAGCGCTGCCACGCTCTCCAGCAGAAATGCATCAAACCCCACGCTGCAGATGGACAGCACCGCGCCGTGAGCATAACAGGGCGCCATAGCGTCCGCGAAATTCACGAAGCTTTCATGCTCGATCTCCACGCCCTTAGGCTCTCCGGTACTCCCCGACGTATAAACCAGATAAGCGATATCATGCGGGCCGGCATGGGATTCCAGCATGGAAACGGGCGCACTGTCAATCTCCTCAGTCAGGAGCACCGGGCAGATCTTTGCAGCTGACTCATACAGCTGCATATGCCCGGCATCCGTGATCAGCAGGGCCGCACCGCTTCCCGTCAAGATCTCCTCCATGCGTTTCTCCGGCAGACTGTCCGCCAGCAGCATCCAGGCGTTATCCGACTGCGCGCATGCGATCATCGCCTGAAGCAGAGGAAACCCTTTCGGCAGCAGCACGGCCACCGTCCGCCCGCCCCCCGGAATCCTCCGTGCCAGCTCCCACGAGAGCAGGTTCGCGCTGTTTTTAAGTTCGTCATATGTGTAGCGCACACCGTCGCTGATGACCGCCACGCGCCCGGGACAGTTTTCGCATTCCCTGGCGAATCTGCGGTAGATGTTCCCCCCTAAAACCGGACGCTCTGTCCGGTTATAGGTATAGAGCACCAGCTCCTTCTCCGCGCTATCCATCACGGAAAGCTTCCAGATAGGAATCTCGGGCTCCGCCAGCGCATGCGAGAGGATATTCATCAGGTAATGATGCAGCGCCTCTATCTCTTTTTCGGAAAATACTTGGGTCAGATAATCATAGTGGATGGTATAACGCCTGCTGTCCTCTATATTAATCAAATGGATACAAATCTGTTCCGCCTGATATCCGGCGTAATGCCACTGCCCAGAGAAATGCAGGGAAGCATCGCTGTTCTCATAGACCCGGCTGTTCTGAAAGGAAAGCACCACATCAAACAGCCGGTCCACGGACGGATTCTGCTTTCTGGCAATTTTTTGTATCTCCTCATACGGGAAACGCTGATGGCGCAGCATCTCCAGCCATGTCTCTGAAAGCTCTGCAATAAATTCATGGAAGCTCTTCTCTTCGTCCAGTTCATTTAAAAAGGGCAGAGTGCTGACAAACATCCCGGTAGTCTCCCGGTCCGTATAGGTGGTCCTGTTATGCACCGGCGCACCGATACAGAAACGTCCGGCCCCCTTCATGCGTTTCAGGTAAACCGCCAGCACCATATAGACGGGCACAAACGGCGCCACCCGCATTTCACCGCAGAAGGCCGTCAGAGCATGGCAGAGCACATCGGGAAGGCAGAATGTTTTCCTTCTCCCGACGCTGCTGACTGCGGCACTGCTGCATTCCTTTAAGGCCGCAGGGCTCCCGGCATTCTTCATGATTTCTTCCCAATACTTTTTATCTTTAATAAAAGCTTTGGAACCGATATAATCGGCCTGTGCGCGGACATGGAGGTCATATCCCGGCGCAGGCTTTAAGACAGCCTCCCTGCCAGAGATCAGGTCCAGATAGCAGCCGGCCAGTTTATTGATCAGCGACACCTGTGACCAGCCGTCCGAGATCAGATGATGAGTCTTGAGCAGCACACCTCCCTCCTGCTCGCTGATCTTTATAATGGCAAAATAATAAAGAGGGGCATCCAGCACCGGCATGACCTCCCTGGTCACACTGTACTCCCAGTGTTCAATACCGGCCTGATTGGTGGTGGAAAAATCAAACACAGGAAACTGCTGCGTTTCATACTCCGCCTGATATTGAACGGGATTCCCCTCTTCATCCAGTACGATCTGCGCACGCAATGACCCGTCACTTTCCAGCAGCAGGTTAAGACACTGCTGCAGAAGCGCGATGTCAAATGTACCCCTGATCCGGATCGTCTGACATATATTATTGATGGATGTTCCCCTGTAATGCTGTTCCAGCCCCCAGATGTTGCGCTGGCTGCCGGAAAGCGGATAACTTTCTGTTGTCCTTTTCACGATTAGCGACCGCCCTTTTTCATAACGATACATGATCATACGATTTTTATTATATGATTTTTCCAGGGCCTTGGCAATGGATTTCCTTAATAAATATTCAAAAAGCAACATATTTCAACGTTTTATCTGGCTAATTTATCCATTTTTGTCGATCAGGTACTGCTGATACTAAAAAAATGGTATTTCATGCCATTTCGGCACGAAACACCATCTCCTTATTCTTCAACTCTGTATCCACTTAAGCCGTCCTGCCAACTCTAATGCGGAATTATTCCTCTGTATAAGCGGGCTCCCCATCATAAGCATCTTCGGAATCTTCAGAAGAATTTCTCTCCAGAACCTTCATGCTTAAGCTGATCTTTCTGCCCTCTTCATTAAAATCCACTACCTGGGCGGTGATCACCTCTCCGATGGACAGCACGTCAGCCGGTTTCTCCACGTGTGCTCTGGAAATCTGTGATACATGGAGCAGCGCATCAATTCCGGGCTCCAGCTCTACGAATGCACCGAAATCGGTCATACGGGCCACTCTGCCTTCAATTACATTGCCCACCGCATACTTCTCCGCTGCAGTAACCCAAGGATTCTCATCCGGGAATTTCATGCTAAGAGCGATCTTCTCGCCGTTGATCTCCTTAATAAATGCCTTAACGGTATCGCCTACCTTGAACACCTTCTTCGGGTTCTCAATGCGGCCCCAGGACATCTCGGAAATATGAAGCAGTCCGTCCGCTCCGCCCAGATCGATGAATGCGCCGAAATCGGTTACATTCTTTACGGTGCCTTCCACGGTCATGCCGGGCTCAATTCTCTCAAACAGGGCTTTCTGCATCTCGGCCTTCTTTGCCGCCAGAAGCTGTCTTCTGTCACCGATGATCCTTCTCTTTCTGGGATTGAACTCGGTGATTACAAATTCGATTTCCTGTCCTGCATATTTATCCAGATTCTTCTCATAAACATCGGATACAAGGCTTGCGGGAATGAATACCCTGGCGCCCTCTACGATCACGCTTAAGCCGCCTACCAGCACCTGGCTCACCTTTGCGGTCAGCACTTCCTTGTTCTCAAACGCCTCTTCCAGCCTCTTGTTGCCTCTGTCGGCCGCCAGCCTCTTATAGGACAGCAGCACCTGGCCCTCGCCGTCATTGACCTTCACTACCTTTGCTTCCAGCTCATCGCCTTCCTTTACAAGGGTGGTGAGATCCGCGTTGTTATCGTTGGTGTACTCGCTGCGGGTAATAATGCCATCGGATTTGTAACCTATATTTAAGACGATTTCGTCTTCTTTAACAGCGATAACTCTGCCAGTGACAACCTCCCCAGTGCGTATTGTTTTTTCATAATCGTCCAACATTTGTTCAAAACTTAACTCTGACATTAGCCTGAACCTCCTCAATTATATTCTTTGGGGTGGATGCCCCTGCTGTAATACCTACAGTGCGCACAGCCTGAAAATCCTGAACTGCCAAGTCTTCGAGAGTCTGTATATAGTAAGTATTCTTACATTCTTTTTTACATATTTCATAGAGCTTCTGCGTATTGGAACTGTGTTTACCACCGATCACAATCATCGCCTCCACATCGGATGCGATGGCTTTTGCCTCCGTCTGACGCTCTGAAGTAGCATTACAAATTGTGTTCACAACAATACTATCATAACGCTTCTCCAAGATTTTTTCAACTATATCTTGAAATTTCTTGTTGTTAAATGTCGTCTGAGAAACAATCGTCACCGGCGTGTCCGGCAAAAAGTCCAACTCTTCCACGTCCTCTGGCGTCTCCACCACGGCCGCAGGAGTGCTGCTCCAGCCGCGTATGCCCTCCACTTCCGGATGACTGCTGTTGCCGATAATGATGATGGTTCTTCCCTTGGCGGAATCTTCTTTCACTATCCGGTGAATCTTTCTGACAAAGGGGCATGTGGCGTCCACCACTTCCAGTCCCTGTTCTTCCATCAGATCGTAAATTTCCCTGCAGACACCGTGGGACCTGATGATCACTGTCCCTTCTGTCAGCTGTGTCAGCTCTTCTTTTGAATGTAATACGCGGATTCCCTTCTCTTCCAGGTCTTTCACGACTTGTTCGTTGTGAATGATCGGGCCGAATGTATAAACATTCTTTTTCCCTGTTCTCACCTGTTCATATACCTTGTTCACGGCGCGTTCCACGCCGAAACAGAAACCCGCAGATTTAGCCACTCGTACTTCCAAACAGTATTTCCTTTCTATCTGTGACACCCATCACAGTTACTCTTTGCTTTCTGACAGATACACAGGATCTCCTCCACAACCTCATCCACTGTCATGTCGGATGAATCCACCAGGATTGCATCATCGGCCTGCTTCAGGGGAGAAATGGCTCTGTTCATGTCCCGGTAGTCTCTCTGTGTGATATCATCGGCAATTTCCTCTATATTACAAGGAATTCCCCTATCTGTCAATTCCAAATATCTGCGTTTTGCACGAGTTTTTACGCTCGCGGTCAGATAGATCTTTATGTCCGCCTCCGGCAGTACAACTGTACCTATATCGCGGCCATCCATCACTACATTCTCCGAATAGGCCAGATCCCGCTGCAGCTGCAGCAGTTTTTCCCGCACAAGGGAATTGCTGCTGGCAGCCGAGGCCATATTGCTGACCTCTTCCGTCCGGATGAGTCCGGAAACATTCTCCCCGTTCAGCCAGACCTGCTGCTGTCCGTCCTCATAGGTGATGGTCACAGTTATCCCCTCAAGCCCTTCAGCCACCGTTTCTTCCGCCTCCGGCCCTATCCCCTGCCGCAGAAAATGCAGGGCGATCGCTCTGTACATGGCTCCGGTGTCCACATAGATAAATCCCAGTTTCCCGGCGATCAGCCTGGCGATTGTGCTTTTACCTGCTCCCGCAGGGCCGTCAATGGCTATCTGATATGTTTTATGCTCCATTATGATCTCCGTTTCCAGCAATATAGAATCCTGCCCTGTTGCTAATTATTACATATTTTTTTTTAAATGTAAATTAAAAATACCTTACAATTATTCAGATACTGCTGCCCGCCGTCCATCCGGTGGACCAGGCGATCTGAAGGTTGTACCCTCCCGTATAGGCATCCAGATCCAGCATTTCCCCCGCCATATAAAGCCCCGGCAACAGTCTGGATTCCATCGTGGACGGATTGATCTCCTTCACCCTGACACCGCCCTGTGTGATGATCGCCTCATTGAATCCGCGAAGCCCCGTAAGCTCCACCGTAAAGTTCTTGGTCAGCGCCCCCAGGCGTCCGCGTTCCTCCCTGGTGATCTCATTGACCTTTTTGTCCTCCGGTATGCCGCTGCGCCGGATCATTACAGGGATCAGCCTGGCCGGATACAGTTTATCCAGCGCATTTTTAAACTGCCTGTTCTTTGACGCCTCAAAATCCCGCAGGATCCGCTCATCCAGCTGCTGATGGTTCAGCGCCGGCTTCAGATCGATTCCCAGCATCAGCGGGCCCTTCTTCAGCCGCTTGCCGACCAGGCTGCTGGCGCTTAAAATCGCGGGGCCGCTCACTCCAAAATGTGTGAACAGCATCTCCCCCATCTCCTGGTACAGCTTCTTTTTTCCGTCCCAGATCGTCACCGTCACATTTTTTAAAGACAGTCCCTGAAGTTCTCCGATCCAGCTCTCTGAAGATATAAACGGAACGAGCCCCGGGTGCAGGTCGGTAACCTCATGTCCGGCCACCTTCGCCATGCGGTAGCCGTCACCGGTGGAACCGGTGGCCGGATAGGACAGGCCGCCCGCCGCCAGAATCACCGCATCCGCATCCAGCTTTTCTCCGTTTAAAAGAAGCACGCCCGCGCAGCGCCCATCCCGGATTATGAGGTCCTTAACTTCCGTTTGAAGGCGCACCGTCACCCCGGCATCCTTCAGGGCAGCCGAGAGTGTTTTGATCACATCGGAAGATTTATCCGATTCCGGAAACACGCGGCTGCCTCTCTCCACCTTCAGCCTAAGCCCATACTTTTCAAGCAGCTCCATCATATCCTGATTGGTAAATCCGTAAAAGGCGCTGTAGAGGAATTTGCTGTTTGTGACCACATGAGCGAACAAATCCTCCATATCCCCCGCATTGGTGATATTGCACCGTCCTTTTCCGGTAATATACAGCTTTTTGCCAAGCTTTTCATTCTTCTCCAACAATGTTACACGGTGTTTGTTCTTACCGGCGGCATATGCCGCCGCCATGCCGGCAGCCCCGCCGCCAACCACGATTACATTCCTCATAAGGCATTTCCTTTTTCCTGAATATTCTGTTCTTTTATTATAATACGTTTTTCGCAATTACTCACTAAAAAAGTGGTTTTCCTGTGAACTGTTACGAAATGTGCTCCCGGTGTATCACGCAAAAGCAGCGTCCGCACTAAAAAAGCGCGGCCGCTGCCCTGTCTGTCACACAGCAGTTTTGTATTGATCAGAGATTAAACCGGATATGCCTTGCTGCTCTCATCCGCCATCGTCGGATCGACTTTGGTCTTCTGAGCAGCTCTGTACTTGAAGAAGTCCACGGCAACCTTCGGGAACAGAGCATAGGTCAGCACGTCTTCATCCTGCTCCTTCCACTGGGACATCTCCGCTTCAATTTTGTCCAGTTCCGGAGGAATCAGGTCGGCAGGACGGCAGGTGATCGGCTTCGCATCCCCGATTACCTTCTTCTGCACTTCAGGGTTAAAAGGCTTAACGGTCTGGCCGTATTCTCCCATCAGCATGCCCTTGGTTTCCTTTGTAGCCACTTTGTAACGCTCACCCATCAGCACGTTAAATACGGCCTGAGTTCCTACGATCTGTGAAGACGGCGTTACAAGCGGAGGCTCACCCAGATCCTTACGGACTCTCGGCACCTCTTCCAGCACGTCATAGTACTTATCCTCGGCGTTCTGCTCCTTTAACTGACTCACCAGGTTGGAAAGCATGCCGCCGGGCACCTGATAAAGCAGTGTCTTGATATTGACGCCCATCACCTTCGGGTTTAACAGGCCGGTCTTTAAAGCGTTCTCCTGGATCGGACGGAAATAGTCGGCGATCTCCGCCAGCAGCTTCTGGTCAAAACCGGTATCGTAAGGAGTTCCTCTGAAGGTTTCCACCATAACCTCGGTAGCGGGCTGGCTGGTTCCCAAAGCGAACGGAGACATGGCTGTATCGATCACGTCCACGCCGGCTTCTACGGCCTTCATATAGGTCATGGATGCCACGCCGCTGGTATAATGGGTATGCAGCTGGATCGGAATACTCACCGCATCCTTCAGCGCACCGATGAGTTCTGTGGCCTGATAAGGCGTAAGAAGGCCGGCCATATCCTTTAAGCACAGGGAATGCGCGCCCATCTCCTCCACTCTTTTTGCGGTATCCACCCAGTAATTGAGCGTATATGCGTCACCCAGAGTATAGGACAGCGCTACCTGCGCATGGCCTTTCTCCTTGATCGCCGCGTTCACCGCTGTCTGAAGGTTTCTAAGGTCGTTTAAGCAGTCAAAAATACGGATGATGTCGATGCCGTTGGCGATGGATTTCTGTACGAAGTATTCCACCACGTCATCGGCGTAATGACGGTATCCAAGGATGTTCTGGCCGCGGAAGAGCATCTGCAGTTTTGTATTCTTAAACCCGTCCCTTAACTTCCTAAGTCTGTCCCAGGGATCTTCCTTCAGGAAACGTAAGGACGCGTCAAAGGTAGCGCCTCCCCAGCACTCTACGGAATGATAGCCCACCTTATCCATCTTGTCCACGATGGGCAGCATCTGCTCGGTGGTCATTCTCGTTGCGATCAGGGACTGGTGCGCGTCACGCAGCACAGTCTCTGTTATCTTAATCGGCTTCTTTTCTATTTCTGCCATTCTAATCTCCTCCTTTTATCGATGTTATACTCCGAATATAGCCATAAAGGTACCTGCGGCTACCGCCGTACCGATAACACCGGCCACATTCGGTCCCATGGCATGCATCAGCAGGAAGTTGGTAGGATCCGCTTCCGCGCCCACCTTCTGTGACACTCTGGCCGCCATGGGCACTGCGGACACGCCGGCAGAACCGATCAGCGGGTTCACCTTGCCGCCGGTCACCTTGCACATCAGCTTGCCAAACAGCACGCCGGCCGCCGTACCGAAGCAGAACGCCAGCAGTCCCAGGCCTACGATCTTTAACGTGGTCACGTTTAAGAATGCGCTTGCGCTGGTGGTAGCGCCTACGGATGTGCCCAGCAGGATAACAACGATATACATCAGCGCGTTGGACGCAGTTTCAGTCAGCTGTCTGACCACGCCGCTCTCTTTAAAGAGGTTACCCAGCATCAGCATACCGACTAACGGCGCTACCGACGGCAGGAGCAGGCAGACAACGATGGTTACTATGATCGGGAACAGAATCTTTTCCAGCTTGGTAACCGGCCTTAACTGCTCCATCTTGATCTTTCTTTCCTTTTCTGTGGTCAGAAGCTTCATGATGGGCGGCTGAATGATCGGCACCAGTGACATATAGGAGTACGCTGCCACGGCGATGGGGCCCATCAGAGCGCTCTGTCCGAGCTGGCCGGCCAGATAGATGGAGGTCGGGCCGTCAGCTCCGCCTATGATGGAGATCGCGGCTGCAGCCTTATCCTCAAATCCCAGCAGCATAGCGCCGATGTATGCGGCGAAAATACCGAACTGTGCTGCAGCTCCTAAAAGAAAGCTCTTGGGATTAGCAATCAGCGGTCCGAAATCCGTCATGGCGCCAACGCCCATGAAGATTAACGGCGGCAGGATTCCCCACTCGTCCAAAAGGAAAAAGTAGTGAAGCAGTCCGCCCTCCTCCATAATAGGAGGATAAATATTTACCAGTAACATACCGAAGGCAATCGGCACGAGCAGAAGCGGCTCATACTCTTTCTTGATTGCCAGGAACAGAAAACCACATGCAACAGCGATCATGACGTAGTTACCTACCGTCAGATTAAAAAACGCGGTCTGATGCACGAGATTCCCCAGTGTATCCATGATGTATTCCATTTCTTAACCTCCGTTATTTCAATTATCCGGCAGTATGCTTTACGGACGGATTAGTTCAGGGTTGCCAGTAAAGCTCCTGCCTCCACAGCATCGCCTTCGTGTACATCAATGCTGGCAACGGTTCCGTCCTGCGGTGCAACAACGGGGATTTCCATTTTCATGGCTTCTACAACAACCACGGTATCGCCGGCTTTGAGCGCCTGGCCAACCTTTGCTTCTACCTTAAAGATCTTTCCGGCGGCTCCTGCCGTCACTTTAATATTTCCTGCGCCTGAAGCAGGAGCAGCGGCCTTGGGCGCCGCTTTCGGGGCAGCCTTGGGCGCTGCCTTTACAGCAGGCGCTGCAGGTGCTGCGCCCGCAGCGGTTTCTTCAACAGTAACATCGTATGCCACACCGTTTACGGTGATTGTATAACTTTTCATCTTTATTTCCTCCTATGCTCTGATTACCATTTTCTGTTAGATGCGCGCTTGATTGAACGTACTACAAAACCATCCGTGCTGCTGCCCATGCTGGCCGCCACTGCAGCGGTAATCACCGCTACCAGCTCCAGATCGTCTTCTGCTTCCGCTTCTTCCTCCAAGGCCGCTGTTACGGGCGCAGGAGCCGCTTTTGCAGGTTCCGGAGCCGCTTTTTTGGAGAACTTATCCTGAAGTTTAGGAATATATTTAAAGCAGGAGATCAGCAGGCAGATAAAAATCAGCACAACAAAGACGGTCCCCATACCCAACAGGGTATTTAACAACGCTTTTTCTAAAATAAGTGCTAAATCCATCGATTACACCCCTTACATTACGGAGCCGTGCTTTTTCGCAGGACGGTCCTCTCTCTTTGTGAACAGCATCTCAAACGCGCCAATCACATATTTTCTGGTATCCTGTGGTTCAATGATATTGTCAACATATCCCCTTCTGGCCGCGGAAAGAGGGCTGGACTGCAGATTCGCATACTCGGCCGCCTTTTCACTGATCAGAGCGGATGCTTGCTCGGAAGCGTTTATTTCGTCCGCATAAATGATCTTTACCGCGTTTGTCGCATCCATCATGCCGATGGAAGCATCCGGCCATGAAAATACCACATCCGCGCCGATGGACTTGCTGTTCATCGCCACATATGCGCTGCCATATGCTTCACCGATCACCACACTCACCTTCGGAACGGTCGCGTTGGCAAACGCATAGGTCATCTTCGCCATCGCCGCCGGAAGCTTCTTCTCCTGGCAGATGGATGCCTGCATGCCCTTTACATTCACCAGGGTCAGTACCGGGATGCCGAAAGCATCGCAGAAATTCACGAATTTTGCAGCTTTCTCACAGCCTGCCGCGCTTAATACAGCATCGTAGGTTTCGGCAGCATTTCCCTCTTCATCCAGGACTTCGCTGCGGTTGGCTACCGCGCCTACCGTAGTTCCGTTCAGACGGATAAATCCTGTCACCATGCTCTTGCAGTAACCCTTTTTCACTTCGAAGAAGAAACGGTTGTCGGAGATCTCCGCCAGCGCTTCTGCGGTGTCACCCTTGAAGGCTTCCAGATTCTCACAGGCACGGTTTAAATCATCCGTGCATTCATCATAGGACATATCGTCTTCATTATTGGCCGGCAGTATCGAAATCAGGGTACGGATGCTGTTTATAAGGTCTGCTTCGTCACCCGTCATATCCACTTCTCCGGTATTCTCCTCCTGCCATGCGGCGCTTGAGGTATTGCATTTTGATATCTCATTGCCGTCAATCGCGTTGGGGGAATTGAGGAAAAGCTTACCACTCTTAGTTTCCATGAATGTAAAATCGGTCAAAGCCGGGACTACCGCCATACCGCCGCCGCAGGTTCCTAATACCGCAGTGATCTGCGGAATCACGCCGGACGCCTGTACCTGGCTAAGGTAAATCTGTCCGAATGCATTCAACGCATCGGTAGCTTCCTGAAGGCGCAGTCCGGCACAGTCTACCAGGCCGATCACAGGTGCTCCCATCTTCATAGCCAGTGCATAGACATTCGCTATTTTCTTCGCGTGCATTTCGCCGATAGAACCACCAAGCACGGACGCATCCTGGCTGTACACATAAACAAGGTTTCCCTCAATTGTACCGTAGCCGGTCAGGCAGCCGTCCGCAGGTGTTTCTTTTTGCTGCAGATTAAAATCTGTACTTCTCGCAGTTATGTAGCTTCCCAGCTCCACAAAACTGCCGTCATCCAACAGATTCGCAATCCGCATACTTGCTGAATTACTCATTTTGCAGTCCTCCAATTTCTATTGTGTAGTGTGCTCGCAGCGGCTTCCTGATTCAGAAAACCGCCCGAACTGCTATAACATAAATTGGTCTTATTTACCAAAGGAAAATCTGCCCCTTAAATAATAAAACCAAATTTCTGCCGATTATAATTGTATAACTTGTATGTACAAAATTCAAGCTGTTTTTTACGAATTCGTTACTTTTTATACGTTACTGCTCACACGCTGCCGATAAAGCAGCGTATGAGAGGGCTGAGTATGGTCCTCATAGGGATCCCTTGAAGCCCGCCGGTACTTATGCTGTGTATTTTACAGCATTAGTACCGCTGCGCGCTTCACGGAGCGAGAGCGGGTCCCAATGAGGACCATACTCAGCCCTCTCATACGCGGGAATTTCTCGGTAACTGTGAACAGTAACTTTTATACAGAGGCCGACCGATTCAGGATTTTCTTTATTGTCAGGCAGTAGATCAGTATGCTGAAAGCCGCTCCGCCGATGTCGCTGATAGGCTCGGCGGCAAAAACCAGGCCGATGTCCAAAAACAGCGGAAGCAGAAACACGCCGCTTAAATACAGGAATTTGCGGAAGAAGGACAGGGAAAACGCAATCTTTGCGATCCCAAGTCCGGTAAAACCGTCTACAATCGTATACTGAGCGCCCAGCGGAATGATGCCCAGCGTATACAGGCGTATAATGCGCTCGGTCATCTCTATGTACTCCGGGTTCCTTGTGAAGATTATGATAAAATAGCGGGAGAAAAACTGGGCGATGATAAACATAACCGTCACAAAGCACAGGGCGAGCTTTAGAATCTCTTTCTGTGCTTTCATCACTCTCTCCTTGTTTCTGGCTCCGTAGTTATATCCCAGGATGGTCTGCGTCCCTCCGGTGATGCCGCCTAGCGGCATTGTGATGATCAGCATAAAACTCTGGAGGATAGTGGCGCAGGTGAGCAGCATGCCCTCGTTGGCGCCCCCGTACTTTTTAAGAACCACATTAAGAGAAATGATCAGCACATTATCAAAGGCAATGATAATGAACGGGGTAAAGCCCAGCGCCAGCACCTTCTTGCACAGTTCCCAGTTCAGGCCAAAGCCGATCTTGACCGGAATCTTTCTGCCGGTTAGGACCTTGAGCACAAACAGGCAGGAACACATCTGGGACAGTATGGTGGCCCAGGCCGCGCCGGGCACTCCCATCTTAAATACAAAGATAAAGATCGGATCCAGCACGATGTTGGCGGCTGCGCCGATGATCACCGAAAGCATGCCAAGATTGGCATAGCCCTGACAGATGATAAACTGGTTCAGCCCCAGAGATACGATAGCAAACACCGTGCCTGCCAGATAAACCGTCATATACTGATCTGCGTAAACAAATATATCCCCTCCCGCTCCGAAAGCGGATATCATCCAGTCCTTGAGCAGATACGCTGCGAGCATTACCGCAAACGAAACCGTCAGCAGCATGGTAAAGCAGCTGTTAATGATCTGCTTGGCCGCGCGTTCATTGCCGCTTCCCATGCGGATGCTGAATAACGGCGCTCCGCCGATGCCGATCAGCGCGGAAAAGGAGGACAGCAGAGTGACGATCGGCCCGCAGATTCCCACGGCAGCCAGCGCCTGCTCCCCATATCCCGCAATGTTTCCGATATACATCCTGTCCACAATGCTGTAAAGCACGCTGACGAACTGCGCCAGCATGGAAGGGATCGCAAGCCGGAACACAAGTGTTCTGATATCGTCCGTACCCAGATTATTTTCTCTTCCCATCTCATTCTCCACCCTTATCGTGAATATGTACTTTCCTGCTAAAAAGGATCCTGCAAAGGAATGAAAGAGAATCCCGCCTGCGGGATTCTCCGCCTGCGGCGGGTCGCCCTGGCGACATAATACCTTCCCGCCGCAGTGCGATCCTAAGCGGAGCGTTTTTTTGTTCAATAGGTCGTATTTTCCTATTGAACAAAAAAACAGGGCCGCAAATCACAGCCCTGTTCATTTTAGCATATTCTTTATAGATTGCAATACCAAAATCCTGCATAATTCTGCCTGTTTCCGCTATCAGTTTTCCGAACCGTTTTCCGGCGAAACCGGCTCATTCTGTGAGACCGGCGCACCCTGTGAAACCGCATTGTAACGGATATCCAGAAAATGCTGAAAGTCTTTGTTGAAACATTTCTCCAGATCCTTATCATAGCCCACCACAATTTTAGGGAGGGTATCCGCATAGATTTTCAGAATGGCCTCGGCTTCTGTCTGGGAGGCGGCAATGGCCGTCATAGTTTTTGCGGTATTGAATACGCGCAGCGTACTTTCGGAATGCCTTCCTGTACGGCGGTAGTAATAAGCCCATACCAAATCCTCATGATCCACAATCTCTGCGTACACACCCGATATGTAGATCGTAAAGCGAGCTCCCACCCAGATACGTTTGCCCACAAGCTGTGCCTGAAGGAAATCCGCCTCGATCGTCTCCATGCTCATCTCCGGATGTCTGCTTAAATATTTCTTAAGCTTTTTATCATAGCTTCCCGTAAACTGACGGACCAGTATATAGATCAAATAAAGCAGGGACAGTCCTGCCACAATCGCCCACATAACCGTAAAGGAGATGGTGTTGGATCCGATGGCATTGGTATTGATATAATAAGGAACGGCCGCCTGAAGATAGTCCTCTCCCAGATCCTCTGTGATCGTTTCATTGAAATATTTCAGCCGCTGTCCCTCCAGCGCTGTCCAGGTGCCTCTAAGAGTTCTGCTGCCCTCGACCTCTCCAATTTCCTCCGTAAGCCAGCTCCAGGTTGTGTCTATGTAACCGTTCATTTCGGATTCCTTGGAAGCGGGCAGTTCTGCCCCGAAGAAGACAGCGTCCTCATCGAAATACAGCAGATAGCCGATGTTTTTCAGTTTTTTTACTTTTGTGTCCGTGTTCTGCTCTGACTGGCGCACAAATTCATCGATGACGTACTTCGCATCAAAGCTCACATACTGCCCTTCCAGGTTCTCATAATCCATCCCGCTCTCTATGCGGACCGGTCCCGCTATAAATGCCAGGAAAGATTTCCCTGCGACGATCAGGCAGGCTGCCAGAATAATCGCGGCGATCACAACGCGTGTTATTGTTGCTCTTGATGTCTTGCCTCTCAGTGTACTTAACATAATTTCGCTCCGTTTATAAATATTTTATGAATACTTTCTTATCATACTATAAATTTACTGAAACCACAAGTCAATTACATCCACACCCAGACAAAATTTTTCCAGAATCTGACGCAGGCAGTACAGATAATCCACTTTCTCTACCCCGCCCGCCGTATAGACCGGATACACCTTCATGACTTCGCCGCTCACTATGTATCTGACGCTGCCCACGTTCTGATGCTCATACACCGGCGCCTCCAGGGATTGTGGGACATCATAGACAACCTCCACCTGATCCTTTTCCCCAATCAGCAGGCTAAGCTCCTCTTCCTCCATCACAAGCCCCACCTCGTCCGACCGACCGTTTACCACCGCCGCGTTCTCAAACTGCCTGCCGTATTCAAAAATATCCTTCACCTCATAATTTCTCATGCCGTAGTCCACAAGCTTCCGTATATCCGACCATTTATAGGTCTTATGGGGAGGCCAGCCGCATCCGAGCACCGCGGCAGTAAAGGTGCGCCCGTCAGCCCGCACCGCGCCCACATAGCAGTAGCCGGCCATCCCGGTAAAGCCGGTCTTCCCGGTAAGCGCGCTTTCCATCATGGACAGCAGCGCATTGTGGTTATAGCAGGAAAACGATCTTTTTTTGTCCAGATCCTGGAAACTGTAATTCTGCGTTCCGGTAATCTCCAGGAACTTTTCATTTTTCAGGCAGTAGCTCATGATTCTGGCCAGGTCCTCCGCCGTGGTACTGTGCCTGCCGCCTTCATCTTCCGCATCCAGCCCGTTGGGCGTGACAAAATGCGTCTGATAGCACCCTAAGTCCCTGGCTTTCTGGTTCATCATCTTTGCAAACGCTTCCACACTGCCGCCGATATGTTCGGCTACTGCCACGCTGCTGTCATTATGGCTTTCCAGCATCATCGAATACAGCAGATCCAGCAGGCGGTAGCGCTCCCCCTGGCGGATATTCAGCTGTACATCGGGCATGGAAGCGGCGTAGGCGGAAATGGTGACTTCATCCTCCAGGCTGCCGTTCTCCAGCGCCAGGATGCAGGTCATGATCTTGGTGGTGCTGGCCATGGGAAGCTCATCCTGTCCGTTCTTTTCATATAAAATACGCCCCGTATCTGCATCCATCAGGACCGCCGACAGGGCGTATAATTTTTTTAATTCTTCTGGAGTTTCGGTTGTCTGATTTGTATTTTCTCCGGTGGCCTCATCCTTGGCATATGCCTTAAGAGGAATGACAAATGTAAGGATCAGCAGGAGCATAATCGCAATTCGCTTCAAGGTCTCACACTTTTCTGGTTCTTTCTTACCTCCATTTTATGAGCAGCAGCCGGCGAATATGTTTTAGAGCGGATCTTTGGGGCAGATATATTTCTCAAATAATTCCTGCTCCGTGACGGGCCTGCTGTAATAAAACCCCTGGATATAGTCCGGCCCCATGCTGCATACCCGGTCACACTCTTCCTTGGTCTCCACGCCTTCCTGGCATACTCTGATGCCCACCTGATGGCAAAGCGCCGTCACCAGCCTTATAAAAGCGGCGTCAAAATCATCTTTCCCGATGCCGTTTATAAACACGCGGTCTATCTTGACTAAATCCACCGGCGCTTCCTTCAGCACGCCGAGAGAGGAATAGCCCACTCCGAAATCATCGATCGCCACCTTTATCCCCATGCGGCGCACACTGTTGAGTTTCTCCTTTAGGTCTTCCAGATCCGATGCGACATAGGACTCAGTGAATTCGAGTATAATATTGTCCATCTTTACCTGCTGCTGTGTCAAAAGCGGCACCAGATACGAAAATACGTCTTCGCCGGGCCCCTCGTCCCGGGGGCAGATCACCTGATGATAGGAGATATTGATGCTCATTGTCAGATCCTTACTATAGCGGTTCCATCTGCTTAATACCGCTGCCGCCTCCTTCATAACCCATTTGCCCACCTGTCGGATCAGCCCGCTTTCCTCCAGGAGAGGTATGAAATCGGAAGGAACCATCGCCCCGTATTTGTCACACTTCCAGCGAAGCAGCGCTTCTACGCCTTTCATCCTGCCATCTGCGGCGTCCACCTGGGGCTGGTATACCAGGGAAAATCCTTCAAAGCCGCGCTCCACACTCTCCCTAAGCAGCTCTATAAGCTCCAGAGACCGGTTGAAATCCACAGCGATCTCCGTCGAATAAAAGGTCGCCCGGTTTTTGCCGTGACGCTTGGAATAATCGAGGGAATATTCCGCACATCTGGCAAGCTCCAAATACTGCCTGCCATCCTTAGGAGCCATACAGCCTCCGCAGGATATTGTGCAGTAATATTTATTGCCGCGAAAGCTCTGCTGCCGGTCGAATGCCTTCCGGATCAGAGAATAACATTCCTGCAACTCCTCCTTAGTGGTATCTTTCATAAGCACCCCGAATTCATCGCCGTCCAGCCGGTAACACTCCGCGTTATAGGGCAGCACAGACTGCATCTTCTGGGACAGTATCCGCAGCACCTCATCCCCAAACTCACGGTTGTACAGTTCATTGACATGCTTGAAATTATCCACCCCCAGGAACAGGACACCAAAGGGCAGATTCTTCCCCTCCTTCAGCCAGCTTTCAATCCGGGACTGAAATTCATATTTGTTGAACAGGCCGGTCTGATGGTCAATCCGGTTGCGCTTTCCAAGATTGGAGATAAACCCCGCGAACAAATAGGGCACACCGTCCTTATCTTTGACCACCGCTCCACGGCACTGGAGCCAGACATAGGTCCCCTTTTTGTTTCTGGCCCGGTACTCCACCACATGGTGGATCAGTTCGCCGGAAAAAGACTCCATGTTGGTTTCGTAAAATACATTCCAGTCATCTTTATGTATGATATCCTTCCAGCAGGGCAGAGGGTCCTGTACGATCTCTCCCGGCAGGCCAAACTCTTCCACCATATCCGCAGGATAGCGTATGGTCCGTCTGCGCATGTCGCATACATATACATATTCATCCGTGCTCACCGACAGCGCCTCATAGAGCTCATTGGAATCGTATTCAAAATCCTTTATAAACTCTTCCACCGTTTTCATGGGAGCTTCTTTATCCATGTTCAGCCTCCTGCTCTGCTTATGTTTGCCGCTTATGTTTGCTGCCTGTCTCTCCTGTCACGCCAGCATATCACTATTGTAACCGCTGATTCTTTACAGCGCAAGAGGGAACATGGCATTATCCATGTTCCCTCCTGCAGTTTTTATTTCATAGAAAGTACGGATCAGTCCAGCTTATAAAGCTTCGGCGCCGCCAGAATGCCTGTGCGTTTCAGCTGATACTCATAGCTGTACTGGCTGCCCTTTGTCCTCCAGGCATCGGGCCCAAACCAAAAGGTGCTCTCGTCACAGTTATGCACGGCTCCAAACGTGTTCACGCGGCTGCCGTACGCTGTAATCCTTATCCTGTGTCTGCCCTGTGCCAGATGTCCCAGCGCAGCGCGGTAAGGCGCTTTAAATACCGGGATCTCCTCCCCTTCGTCCACGGATACGGTCAGCAGCGGAGCGCGGAATTTGGCTGCCTCCAGCTCATATTCTCCCTCTGAAAGTTCCGTCTCACAGCAATAGGTCATATTGCCTGCGTAGAACGGAAACGTCTGTGAAGTGAGATCTCCAAATCCGATTTTCTCCGCCTTTTTCACGATCCTGGCCCTGCTGCCGCAGAGCATCACGCCGAAATCTCCCAGCAGGTATGCCCATTCCAGATTGGTCCTGCGTCCATAAGGCACAACAGCGGTCAGAATATGATTTCCCGGCGCAAGATCCGGAAGAGCCGTTGTCTTAATGCACTCATCCGTGAAATATCCGCAAATCTTTACCGGAACCTTCATACCGTCCAGCGAAAGCGCCGTCCCTTCCAGATCTTCCATGGCGAGCAGAGGGGCCTTTACTTCTGTTTCCAGTTCCAGATGAAACCGCAGCGTGAGCATATGGGAATCCGTCAGCTCCTCCTTTTGCGTCCAGGGCTGTGCCAGCGCCTCCATCTTTAAGGGGTAGCCCAGCTGCGCGCGCAGGATATTATCAATCCTAAGCACTTCCTCACAGGGACGGTAATCCTCATCATCCAATGCATACTCCGCCTGATCCAGCATGAGCACATTGGGTTCGCTCATCTCATAGGAATCCACCTCATTAAGCGTGCTTATAAGATGTTCCTGTAAGGGCAGGCCCTCACGGCCGGTCCGGCCGCCGCACAGGGGCTTTGTATCCTCACAGTCCTCCAGATACAATAGAAGGCTGTCCTGATCGTACAGCGATGTCCGTATCTGCGTCCAGCCGCCCGCACTTACCGCTTCACAGGGAATGCGCTCACCCGTCATGGCATCCAGCCTGGTCACCCGGTAACTGCCGGCCGCCTTCACCGTATACTCAGCACAGCGCGGCACATCCGGATTGTAATCCGCCTTGCCGTTGGCAATGAACAGGATCCTGTCCCTGCCGGCCTGCCTCATCTGGTACAGGTAACAGCTGCTCCTGACCCCTCTGACATCCAGTACGTCCACCGTGCGGTATGCCTGAAGCGCTTCCATCAGCTGTCCGTAATCGAAACCGATGCGGCAGGAGATATCTGCCAGCGCCTTCGGCCGGTCGTCCGACACCGCATCCACCAGGGCGGGCGCATCCCCCATCAGGATCACCTTTCCGCCTTTTTTTGCAAATGCAGTCAGCTTGTTCAGCGTGTTTTCGCGCAGCGTCACACAGCCGGGCACAATCACGGCATCGTATTTCATCTCGCCCGTCCTAAATCCGTCCTCATCCGCTTCAGATCCCAGGGCAAGCATCAGGGACTCAGACAGGTAATCGAAATCCACCAGACCAAACAGCAGCCATTCTGTCACCTGTTCGAATTGCCGTTCCAGGCGCTCCCTGGCCACGCTGGTCTGTTCTTCCGGTCCGAAGTAAAGCCAGTAGCTCTCCACCGGATGGATCACTCCGACGCGCACCGCCGGTCTTCCGCTTTGCAGCGCTGTGTTCACGCGCGCGAAATAATCTTCGATGATACCGTATTTGCGGTACCAGGGCGACTGATAAAAGATAGACGCCGGATAATCGCGCTTTGCCTCGCCGGCCATGGACATCCAGGACAGATGGTGCACTCTGTGCGTCACTCCCAGCGCAGCCTGCCAGTCACCCTGCAGCTTATGTCCCCGGAAATCAAAGTCCCAGTTGGTAACGCCGTAGAGCTCGCTGGTGATTTCATTGCTGCCCATCTGATGTGCCGCGCTCTGCGCCTGCTTTGCCGTCGTGTATTCACGCCGGTCACAGAGCATATCGATGCCGGGTATTTTAAAGCCTCTGTAATGCCGCATCGCCTCTCCCAAAGCCGCCGTCTGAGATTGCAGCGTGGGTTCCTCCATCATATGGCCGGTCAGAGCGATGCCGTGGCTGCTGCACCAGCTGCCGAGTGTATCCGAAAATGCACAGGCAAAGCGCTCTGCCACGTGATCGTGATAGCGGTAGCGGGTAACGGAAATCCTGCCGTCGGGCAGCTCCCAGAACACCTCGGGCAGATGGCCGAGAAAGCTGTCCTGATAGGCCGCAAGATAGGTTTCTTCGAAATCATCCGTATAAGGGATTATGATGTCGGACCTGTCCTCCGCCTTTCCAAGCACTGTTTTATGTACGAATTGGGGTTCATCGGTAAATATGGAAGGAATCAGTTCTCCGAAATCGTCTCCCAAGGCCTCATAATACGGCTCATGGGTGGTCTCGATAAAGCGGTCAATCGCCTTTTTATCCAAGGTGTTCACATAGGCTTCGTTGTTATACCAGGGACTCGGCGCGTTGACTTCCATATAAGCATACCAAACATTGCTGCCCTCTTCCCCATCCTCAAGCATGCGGTAATCCGCCAGATATCCGCCTTTCAGAGTGACCTCATAGCGCGCCAGCAGCACACCGTCTCCCTTGGCTCTGGCTCTGGCCGAGCTTCCGCCCACATCATCGCCCGTTTTTCCTCTGTCTTCTGACCGGATGGGGGTAAATACCAGATACCGCCCGCGGTATGCCGGATCCTTTGTCACCTTGCCGCCGCCAAAACCTGAGGGCCAGCGGTCCTCGTCATATAGGTATACCTTCATATTGAGCCGGCGGGCTTTCTCCACAACCGCCCGTACGATTTCCATGAATTCATCGCCCATATACTCCGTCGCCAGGCCGGTGCGGCAGTGTATGGTGAAGCCTCCAAGCCCCATCTCCTTAAATACATCCACCTGCCTTAGGACCGTATCCTTGTCCAGCCTGCAGTTCCATGCCCAGAAGGGCGCCCCGCGAAACTTAGATTCCGGCCGTTCAAACTGCTTTAGATAATTGTTTTCCATTTTGTGATTTCCTCCTCGATGCCTTTGATTCAATGCTCACAGCCATGGATAAATCCCTTGATTTTTTACACCCTCACTTGTATAATCGTAACACAGCCATGTAAGATCAGTATATTTAAAACTGCTGTTATTAACATGGAAGATCGGACATAATTTGTATTTTGGAAAGATAAAATTTTATGGAGGCGCCATGAACAAAACCGTGATCCCCATTCAGAATGTTTCCCCTTATATCCGCTACGTCAACGACTTTTACTGTCCCGCCGGAATCGCTCACAATGAACGCATCATCTTCGACTGTGAATTCATGTTCTGTCTCGGCGGAGAAGGCCATATGCGCTATGACACGAAAGAGTACACGCTGCGCCGCGGAGACCTGTTCTATCTAAGCCCGCATGTCTCCAATCAATTCTACACCGCAGGACATGATTTTCATGCACACTGCATCCATTTCGACTGGATGGTGCCCGAAGAGGCTGATAACTTTATGGCGCAGCAGGTGTATGTAAACAGGAACTATTCCCGGGAGGAGATGGTTGTGATCAACCGCCTGAATAAACGGCCCCTGTGGGATGTCAGCGGGCTGTCCCTCCCCTGCTTTCTAAGCGGTCTGGACTGCGATATCATGGAACCTCTGTTTAAGGATATCTATCACTGCTTCTGCCGTATGGACTTGGCGTCCCGGATCAGGGAACGCGCGCTCTTTATGCAGATCCTTTCGGAACTTTTTGTAGCGCGCTATACGGAATCCGGCATCCGCAGAGGCCAGTACCACCAGTCCACCGTCACAGACGCGGCGGAGTACTTAAAACTGCATTATGCAGAGCCCCTCAATGTGACTCTGCTCGCCAAAAGGGCCGGACTGTCCGCAAAGTATTTCGGCATTCAGTTCAAATCCATCACTGGCCTCGCCGTACATGAGTATCTTCTGAACATAAGGATACAGCACGCGAAAAGCCTGCTGCTTCATACTTCCCTTAAGGTGGAGGAAGTGGCAGAAAGGGTCGGCATAGAGGATGTGTTCTATTTCACCAAGCTGTTTAAACGCCATGAAGGAATCACGCCGGGCCGCTACCGCAAACGGCTGGCGGAGTTTGTATGAAACAGCCGATGGGTTAGGGAAATAGGCCGATTTTTGGTATTGACAGCATAGCTCGGCGGCACTAAACTTGTATTATAAATTTCAGCTCCGGCGCAGAGTAGGAGGACTTAAGATGAGCGATAAGAAAAAGGGATTCATTGCGGAATTCAAAGAATTTATATCCAGAGGGAATGTGGTGGACATGGCTGTCGGCGTGGTCGTGGGTACCGCATTCACATCGATCGTGAATTCCCTGGTAAAAGACGTGATCATGCCTTTTGTGGGATGGCTGATCGGCGGCATCGATTTTGCCGATTTCAAACTGGTGCTGGCCCCCACGGCAGGAGAAACGCCGGAAGTGGCGATCCTGTACGGCACATTTCTCAATCAGATCATTAACTTTCTGATCATTTCGTTTGTAGTCTTTACCATGGTAAAGATTCTGAACCGTTTCCGCCGCAAGAAGGAGGAAGCGCCTGCACCCGCACCGCAGACGCCGGAAGATGTGGTACTGCTTCGCGAGATACGCGATCTGCTCAAAAAAGATCAGCCGCAGGAATAAACCTGCGGCCTTTGCTTTCACTGCTTAAGGGATTCTTCTTTTTTCTTCCTGATATCTGACAAACCGGCCCTTACCGCCGCGTTTCGCCTCATACAGCGCCTGGTCCGCCAGGCGCAGCAGCTCGTGGTAATCTGCCCCGCGTTTTGAAAAGAAGATATACCCTGCTGACATCCGGACCGGAAAGGCGCTGCCATCCGGCAGCATCAGAGTCTCTTGCTCCATCCGTATCAGCAGACCGTCCAGATACTCCTGCACGTTTTCTTCAGACCGGCAGTCCCAGATGACAATCACAAATTCGTCGCCGCTTAGACGGGCAATGATTTTGTCCAATGCGCTGCAGCGGCCAAGCAGCCCCGCGGCAGCCTTAAGCAGCTGGTCGCCGGCGCCGTGACCGTACGTGTCATTGACATATTTTAGATTATCCACATCCGCCATGAATACGGCTCCGCATCCGACGTCTTCCTGCCCGCCAAACAGCTCATCCATCCGGTGAAAGAACGCCCGGCGGCTGACCAGGCCCGTCAGCTGATCCATATCCCGCTCATATACGATGCGCTGCCGCTCAATCACGTCCTCGGTAACGTCAATAATCACTCCAAAGGTGCTGGTGTTCTCCGTATAGGTTTTCAGCTTCACATATCTTCCCTCATGGCCGGGAAGAGCATAGATATCTCCATACTGCTTCTGCTCCAGCGGGTGGGCACAGATATCCCGGATCATTTCATCAAAGGCATACCGATCGGCCAGCAGAGTATCCCCTGCTTCTTTAGACAGCATCAATATATCAGCCAGACGGCTGGTAGCCAGTACCCGGGACATGTCCTGATGATATTCATATGCGGCTATAGGGATTTCCACGTTCTGGAAAATCAGCGACAGCTTGTTTGTATTGGACAGCAGGCTTGACACCATGCGGTTAATATGCTCACTAAGTTCAATCAGCTCCGGCGAGCCGGAAGCCTCCACCTTTGTATCCAGATTTCCGCTTGAGATCTGCGTCAGCTTTCCGGTAACTGCCGATATATCCCTGATGACGGTTTTATCCAGATAACGGAGTATGAGCAGTATGACAGCGGCCGCAATGAGCGCCTGCCCCAAGGCAGCGATGAGCATATTAACAGGTATATTTCTGTACATCGCATCCACCGTGCTGCTGACCCCGATCCACATGCCGTCCGGCTGCTGCCGGAATACGCAATAGCTGCTCACCGCATCAATTGCAGCGCCAAACACGGCTTCACCGGTTCCTGTCTCTATAGAAAGACCGATGTCCTCCGCAAAACGGCCTGTAAAATCCACATTTGAGGAGCCCAGTATCTCTCCTGTTGTACCATCCACCGCATACAGGACATGGCCCGGCTCCGTAGTCATTTTGGAAAAAAGATAAGAGAGCTCGTTTTTTTCCATAGCTTCCATCAGCCGCACAGGCTCCATACCGATCTGGACAATCCCCTCACCGTCCTCACGCCACAGCGCCGCGTACTGCATCATCTTCCCCTCCGCTGTGTTAGGCGTAATATCCTGGCACAGTTCGAGGCCGGTATCCTCAAGAAGGGGCAGAAAATATTCCATCTGCTCACCGGAACGGAAATTATACCCATAGTATTTGGGCTCCGTTCCCGAATATATGGTTCCACCGGTATCAAACAGGTGAAGCTCATCTACCTGCAGAAGGGCGGCGACTTTCTTCAACTCCTCCATGTCCCGGTCCAGCTGCAGGTTGTTCTGCAGTATGTAAGCTGCTGCTTTCGCACGGATGATATAGTCCTCCCGCAGATTTTCCTTTAAAGCTTCTATATCGGCATCGTTCTGCTTAAGGATCTGTTCCACCTGATTAATCCGCAGCTTAGAATTTTGGTACATGCTGTCTTTGGCGGCCTTCACCTGAAAATAGCCGCTCATCAGAATGGTAAACAGCATGCCGATCAGAACCACCGTACACAGCCTGACTGCAATCGCGTGCTTCACCCTCATCCCCCCTCATAACTGACTTTGATATATCCGGCCTTATGCCAAATGGGACCCCAGCAATAACTGGGGTCCCATTTGCCTCCATCGGAAGCGCATTAAATGGAGATGATGGGAGTCGAACCCATGTCCAAAAGGCTATTCATTGTTCTTCTACTATCATAGTCTGTTATTTGGGATTCCCTCCGGCGGCCGTGAGCAGACACACTGCCGCGTTCGGTAGCTTCATATTACGCCCGTATACGCAAAGCTTAATATACGTCGTTTCCCGCATAGAATGATGCCAGGATCTTAGAGTGCAGGTGCTCTAAGGCTGACAGCTGCCATTAGGCAGCGATTGCTAATTGTCTATTATCAGCGTTTATATTTAGGTTTGCAAGTTAACGCATTGCTGCGGATAGCTTCACCAACTGCAGGCCCCCTGTCGAAACCGGTACATCCCCTGACAGTATACTTCCGAAAACCGCCCAGATCTCATCTGAGGGCACAATTCAAAGAAGTCTACTATAAAATATCATTTTTTTACAAGAATGTCAATAGAGATTTTTTACCTTAAAATCCTTTTCCGCTTCCCTGCGCTGATCTTTTTTTGCGATATCCTGGCGTTTGTCATACAGCTTCTTGCCGCGGGCCAGACCGATCTGCACTTTGGCGAGACTGCCTTTGAAATATACCTGCAGAGGAACCAGCGTATACCCCTTCTGTGCCGCCTGGCCGGATATCTTGTTGATCTCGTATTTATGAAGCAGCAGCTTTCTGACGCGCAGCGGATCTTTATTGAAGATATTCCCCTTCTCATAGGGGCTGATATGCATGCCATAGATAAACAGCTGTCCGTTTTCTTCCCGTATAAAGGATTCCTTGATGCTGCACTTCCCCATGCGCAGGGATTTCACTTCTGTTCCCACCAAAGTGATCCCTGCCTCATAGGTCTCTTCTATAAAATAATCGAATCTCGCTTTTTTGTTGTTGGCAATCAGTTTAAAACTGTCCTTGGACATTCTTCCTCATCCTCCTCATAGACCGGCATAAAATCGATCCGGCGCAGCAGCCGGTCCACATCCGCCACCGTCACGCGAATCTTCTGGCCCAGCTTATACCTCTTTCCACGGTCTTCCCCAACGAGCTCATAATGCGCTTCGTCATAATGATAATAATCGTCATTCAGTGTGTTCACATGGACAAAGCCTTCCACAGTGTTCGGCAGCTCCACATAGAAGCCGAAGCCGGTCACCCCGGAAATCACGCCTTCATAGCGTTCCCCGATATGGCCTGCCATATATTCCACTTTTTTCACTTTCAGCGTTTCCCGTTCCGCCTCATCAGCCCTGCGTTCAGTCTGGCTGCATTGTACCGCTACCTCGGGCAGGATCTCCGTATAGTGCTCCGCCCTGCTGCCGCCAAGCTTACCGGCAAGGTTTTCCTTGATGATGCGGTGTATCTGCAGATCCGGATAGCGGCGGATCGGCGAGGTGAAATGGCAGTAATAATTGGCTGCCAGTCCGAAATGTCCGGCGCATACAGGGCTGTACTTGGCCTGCTTCATGGACCGCAGTGTCAGTCTGGCAATCAGCGCCTCCTCCGGCGAGTCCTGGATCTTAACCAGAAGCTTCTGCAGCTCTTTGGGATGGATTTCAGATCCCTGGGTGCGCAGGCTGTAGCCGAAATTATTAATGAGCACAGTGAGCTTCTGTATCTTTTCCATATCCGGCACCTCATGGATGCGGTAGAGAAACGGCTGCTCCTGCCAGTAAAAATCTTCCGCAATGGTCTCGTTGGCGGCGAGCATAAAGTCCTCTATGATATCCGTGGCCGTATTGCGTTCATAAGGGCGTATATCCAGCGGCTTTCCTTCCTTATTAAGCAGTATCTTTGTCTCTGGGAAGTCAAAATCCACCGCTCCCCGCTTTTTGCGCCTGATGCGCAGGATGCCCGCCAGCTCCTCCATGCGTTCAAACATCGGAATCAGCTCTTCATATTCCTTCCGCTCATCCGGATCCTGATCCTCCAGTATCTTCTTTACGCTGGTATAGCTCATGCGCCTGTCCACCCGTATCACGGTTTCAGCAATCCGGTGGCCCAGCACAGTCCCCTTTTCATCGATATCCATAAGACAGCTTAACGCCAGACGGTCCTCTCCCGCATTGAGGGAACAGATGCCGTTGGACAGCTTATGAGGCAGCATCGGGATCACCCGATCCACCAGATAAACGCTGGTGCCTCTTTTTAATGCCTCTCGGTCCAGTGGGGAATTCTCCTTCACATAATGAGTGACATCCGCGATATGGACGCCCAGGCGGTAGATACCGCCCTCTTTTTCCAGCGTGATCGCATCGTCCAGATCTTTGGCATCCTCTCCATCTATGGTCACGGTCTGCGCGGCGCGCAGATCCAGACGGTCCGCATACTCCTGGTCGGATACGTGTTCCGGTATTCCTTCCACCTGTTCCATCACCTCTTCCGGAAACTCCACCGGCAACTCATATCCACGGATGATGGATAAGATGTCCGTGCCCGGATCATTCACATGGCCCAGGATCTCTGAGACATAGCCCTCCGGATTTTTTCTCTCATTTCCGTAATCGGTCAGCTTTACGATCACCTTATGGCCGGTTACCGCACCTGCATTCCTGCCCTGCGCAACAAAGATATCCTTGGAGATCTTCTGGTTGTCCGGGATCACAAATCCGTAATGTCCGCACTCCTCATAGGTGCCGATGATCTCATTCTGCTCATGCTTTACCACCTTCACCACGCGGCCTTCCGCCCTGCGGCTGCCGTCTTTGTCCCTGGTGATGACGATCTGCACCAGATCCCCGTGAAGGGCTCCGCCGGAAAACTCTTCTCCGATATAGACGTCGTTTTCCATCCCCTCAATCGTCACGAAGCCGAATCCCTTCTGGGTTCCGCTGTATGTGCCGATCAGGGAAGAAGCCTCCGGTTTGGCATATTTACCCTTTTTAGACACGCTTAAGCGCCCTTCTGACAGGAGGGAATCCAGCACCTCTTTTAATTCCGCCCTGCGGGCCTTCGGCACATCCAGCAGGATTGCCAGTTCCTTTATCTTCATAGGCACATACTGTTTGTCATTAATCAAATCCAGCAGCACCTTTTTTCTGCGTTCTAATTCTTCTTTTTCCACTATTTCACCTGCCTTTTTATGTTTATTATCCACAGTTATTCTTATTCAATGTGGAATTCATAAGAAAAAAATAGGATTTACTACCCTGCAGCAGCAAATCCTTTCCTGAATATCCTCTGATTGTAATATTTTAATTATAAAATATTCAATACCAAAGCCAGCACCATGAACCCGATTGCGATGTATTTGGTGCCTTTTTCCAGTTTACCTTCGATGGTACGGCCTTTGTTCTTACCCCAGAACGTCTCTGCAGCACCGCTGATCGATCCGGTCAGACCTGCTGATTTGCCTTCCTGAAGCAGTACGATTACGGACAGAGCTACACATATAATAAAAAAGATTACGGTAATGATCAGCTTAACGATTTCCATTGTTACACCTCCTATAGTCAAACACAGTAATCATAGCATAGTTCGTTTTTTTTTTCAACTGTTTTCTGCAAATCAATGTGATGCCACAAAGGACATATTCCCTGCATCCATTAAATTTGTTCCTGCTACCATACATATCGGAATCTTTATATCTGATGAGGTATAGTTCCAGCCACCGCCGCTTTTGTTCAATTCATCGGCGTGGTATCTTGATGTAGTGCTTGCCGCCCAAATCGCTCTGTACCTATTGCCATTGGCTTGTTGTGTCACGGCGTTAACCGCGCCCACACCCCCCTGTGAATGCCCTGCGATACTAATTATTTAAGGCTCAGGAGCTTCCGTAACATCGTTACGGCCATAAGCACTCGTCCTCCACCGGTCTGTAATTTTGGGGTTTTTTAGGATCTCCGCCCATAAATTCTGTTACATATGGGTAGACATAACCGGGCCTTGCATGGTCAAATTTCAACCCGGTATCCGTCCTTTTAAAATGTGTGCCAAGCAGACATTCCGGCGCTGTTTGATGCTCCACCCACTGCTCCATCGCACAAAGCACGTCATGCTCCGGATCTCTTGGCACTTCGCTACATCCAATCAGACCAACCTCCTGGACCCCGGAACCGCCAACCGTATGGCCAAATCCCGGCATCAGCAGAAAACGGAAAAATTTCTTTGTTTCTGCAAGGCTTCCCTGTCTTTCGATCACCTTTTCATAGTAATCCAAAAATCCCGTGTAGGGTATAATCGCGTCTGAGCTTCCGCCGATCACCAGAAGCTTACCCCCGCACGCCTTAAAGGCAGACAAATCCGGATTGTCCGCATCGAGAATCGGACTTAATCTGTCAATGGCTACCTGCAGATCCTTCTGAAAATCAAACTCCATAAGATCAAACTCTTTCCCGAACAGCCACCGAAACGGGAAAAGCAGTTCATGGTCAAATACTTCCTTGTCACTTAAATCAGCCAGGCTTAAGCTTTCCGCCTCGGTTCCCGGCAGAAAAGGGGCAATAATCCGCTCCCCTGTCAGCGGGTCTTTGGGACCCTCATATATACCGCGCAGCGCTTTTATCTGGCCCTCTGTAAGCAAGTCTGCCGCGGTCTGCAAAAGAAACGGATTATCCATAGGGTTTTCCCTGATTCTGTCCGGATAGCACAAAAACAGGTCATTCTCATTGCTTCCGCACTGCTTTCCGTAAGTCTCGACAATCGCAGATTTCCACTCCTGCGCCTGCTTAGCCGTAAACCTGGCGTCCTTCTCCTTATGTATCTGCTGCCAGTTCCAGACAAAAAAGCTGTGAAGCCGGACTCTGTCAAAGGCCGGAGACAGGGATATAATCCCGTCATAATCCTCCGGGTATCTCTGCGCCTCTGAAAAACCCTGCTGTCCGCCTGTGGAACCGCCTATGAAGTAAGCATACTGCGGCTTTCGGCCATAAAAATAAGCGGTCAGCTTTTTCCCTGCTGCCGTCATCAGATGAGTGGCACGGTATCCAAAATCTTTCCATACCTCTTCACGTCCGATACAGTCATCCGGTTCCGGTGAAGTTCCAAGATTCGTATTGGCAGTGGCGTACCCCCGGCTGACGCCGTTCATCAGATTCATTTCTGATATCTTTCCCGCATAGCCGCCATTACCTGTTCCAAGGAATTTTCCGTTCCAGATTTCCGGCTCCGGCAGACAGACCACAACGGTAATATCAGACTGCGGCGCAGGTGTAAGCTTCATCGTAACCCTGTAATATCCCCCCGGATTGACTACACAGATCCCCAGAAGATTAGGTTCCGGTACCTTCACATCTTTGATCCATTCTACTGCTGTTATTTTCCCATCCTCGATCGGAAACTTTTTTATTCTGTCTATTTCCATATTCATTTCATACCACCTCTTCCGACAATTGTTTATTCTCAATCTTCCTTAATTCGTCATCTAACTGTTCCGTTATCTCTGCCGGAATCTGCAGCATCTGAATGATATTTCTGGCCTTATAGTGATCAATGATGGCTCTGGCTGCAGGAAGATTTTCAAATTTAGCCTGAATAAGTGCCTCCAACGCTTCAAATACATCCTTTAAGAGGTTCTGCACGGTCTCATTCTGCTGTCTTAAATGACCCACGGTGCAGTCCAAAGAAAGCATGGGCAGCATATCCGTATTTACCGTTCTATAAAACATCGGTTTCCCAAAACCTCTGCCGGTAAATGCTCCCCAAACCTCTGCCAGCCAGTCGATACTATCCTGTACCCAGTTTTTAACCCGGCTGCTTAGAGCCACCTGATTTACATAAGGCTCAGCTGTGGAAAATCCATGCATACCAAATGAATAAATATGGGCCTCAAAGTTTACGCCCCGATCTGCCAGCGAACGTTGAAAATCAATTGTATTTCTAATATCTACCACATTGTCATCCCTGGTGGCGAACAAGAAACACGGAGGGGTCTTATCGTCTGCGCATTCCACCGGATAAGGCATTCCCGGCTGACATGCGTCCGCTATTTCCTTCGTCAGAGCGGCATAACCTAAGATTGCCGCGTTTGGGCGGTTCTTAGCCACCGTTGCCGCACAGGCTGCCAAATGTCCGCCTGCTGAAAATCCCACCACTGCTACACGGCCGGCATCTAGGTGCCATTCATCTGCGTTGCCGCGAATCAGTTCCATCGCCTGTTCGTAATCATTTAACGGGTTAGGCCATGTCTTGTATTTTCCCGTGGAATACCGCAGAATAAAGGTCTGATATCCGGCTCTTGCATAGGCAAGTGCCACCGGGTCCGCTTCCCGGTCGGAGCACATGGCATAACCGCCTCCCGGTAATACCAGTATAGCAGGTCTTCTGTCTATAGGAGCAAACTCTCCCCCTACCTCCTGCAGCAGAACCGTCAGTCTTACTTTTCTTTCTTCGTTTAATATAATTTCCGAGAATCTCATATAAATCCCTCCCCAGTACAGAACATTCTATTTGCCCAGCTGCCGCTCAATAAACGCCATCATATGCTCAAAGCATTCTTTTGCTATACCGTTGCTCTTGAATTGCTGCATATAGCCGTGTTCTAAAATACCGGCGTCCTGACCTCGATAAAAATACTCATAATCCGTACCGATTTTTTCAAGGACCGCCGCCAATTCATCTGCTGAATCTTTGAAAAAAGGTTCCTGATTGCTGGCATTGATAAACGATGGAATATAGCTTTCTTCTATCCATCGGGCTGCGTTCAGGATATCTGCCTCTTCGCGCTCAGACAGATTATCCACTCCCATCCAGCAGCCTAACATAGCATTCATGTTCTCCTCAAAATGAGACTTATTCAAAGCCGCTTCATCTAATAAAAGTCCTTTTATCTGTTCGCGGCGGATGGAAGGATAAATTCCAAGCTGCTTCGCATAAGCCGGATTACATAATACAGCGCCATAAATTTCAGACAGAATCGCACCGGCACTGCCGCCGCCCAGGAAAACACGATCCATGTCTAAGCCAAGATCTTCCTGATGTCTTGTCAGATAGTCCAGCATCAGGTCTACCTGCTCGATCTGGACCGGAAAGCGGAACTCCGGGGCCAGTGCATAGTTCACTCCAATTACATTGCAGCCTCTCTTAGCCACCTCCGCACAGAAGCCCACATCCCGGCCTGTACTTACTGCCAGCGGATCACCTGCAACCTTATCACCCAAAATAAAGCCACCGCCATGAATATAGATAATTGTGGGACGTTTTACCATCTTATCTTCGTTTTCATACCAGATATCCACATGGCTGTTAGGGTATTTGTCACTGTAGCACACATCGTTTCTATACAGCACGCCGTCCTCGCGCTTATTGACAGCAGGATTGTTTCTCGGTGCAAAGTCATTTACCTTCACACCGGGGCGGGTTGCTGCAAATCCCAGTTTCTGTACTTCTATACATTTCTCGTCTGCTTTTAATATTTCCATTATTCTTTCCCTCTTTTCTTTGGATTCAGCCTTTCACAGCCCCCATCGTAATGCCCTGAGCAAAATATTTCTGGAAGAATGGATATATAATTAAAACAGGTAATATTCCGACCACTGCAATTGCCATACGAATGGAGGTGCCGGGCAGTGACTGCTGGACTGCCCCCAACTCGGAATGTGAAGCCAGATACTGTATATTTTCATTCATCTTGTTTAACAGAAGCTGCACACTGTACAAATTGGAATCTGTAATAAAATATAATCCATTGGTCCAATCATTCCAGTAACCAAGGGCCGTCAGCAGTCCGACCGTCGCCATAATCGGTTTGGAAAGAGGCAGAATAATTTTTAAATAAATTTTGAACACACCTGCGCCGTCAATCTCGGCGGCGGACTGCAGTTCTTCCGGTATACTGTGCATCATATAATTTCTCACCAGTATCAGATTAAATCCGTTCAGCATCAAATTCGGAATCAGCAATGCCCAGATCGTATTTTTAATATGGAACAGATTGGTATAAATAATATAGCTTGATACAGCACCGCCATTAAATAATAACGTAATCAAAATCAACACAAATACCACATTTAATCCCGGTACCTCTTTTTGAGATAACGCAAAGGATGCCGTAGAAACAAGAAATAATGACAATACAGTTCCTGCCGCCGTGACTGCTATTGTTATGAAATAGGCATTTCCGATTTGTGCCCATTCCCGTATGATATACTCATAGGCTTCCATGCTGAATACCTTGGGCCAAAACTGATAGCCGTACCGGGTCAGAGTAGCATTGTCCGTCAATGAACCGGATAACATCAGTAAAAATGGGGCCACTGCCAGAACTGTCAAAAGGATGAGCACCGCATGTGCCATCGCTTCAAATACTTTTTCCTGTCTTGATCTAACTCCTGTCATTTCTAAACCTCCTAGAATATCGCATTTTCTTTACTTGTTTTGCGGATAAATGCGTTGGCTGCAATAATCAGTATAAACCCAACAATGGCCTGCAGCACGCTGGCAGCGGAGGACATGGCAATATTATTCTGGTTCATCAGCGCATTATAAACGTATGTATCAATGGTCTGTGTCACACTGTACAGCGTACCGCTGTTTTTAGGCACCTGATAAAACAGGCCGAAGTCTGACATGCATATCTTAGAGATACTCAATATCAGCATCGTAATTACCGTAGGTTTCAGGAGCGGCAGCGTCACATGGCGAATCTGCTGCCACTTGGTTGCACCGTCCACCTTGGCAGCTTCATAGTATTCAATGCTGATACCGAGAATTGTGGATAAATACAGTACCATACTGAATCCGATTCCCTTCCATTGATGCACAAAGGTTAATATGAAAGGCCAGTATTTCTTCTCCTGGTAAAAGGATATGGTATTGCCTGTGAGCGGTTCTATGATGGACTTGTTGATAAAGCCTGTATCTGCGCTCAAGAAAGCGAATACCAGATAGCTGACGATAACCATACTCATTAAATGAGGAACAAGAATCATTGTCTGATATGTCTTTTTCGCCCATTTATTCCGGATTTCGTTAAACAAAATAGCAACTGTGATTGGCAGCACCGTGCCGATCACCATGAAAACCAGATTGTATAATATGGTATTGCGCAGGATTGGCCCCAGATTACCCGATGCAAATAGAAACTTAAAATTCTCAAGCCCGTTAAACGGACTTCTTAAAATGCCCAGCTTATAATCGAGCTTCCGGAAAGCGATTGTGATACCGTACATCGGCAAATAGTTGTTAATTAAGAAATAAATCATTGCCGGCAGCAGCATAAGATATACCGGTATCACCTTCTTCCATCGTATTTTCTTTTTTTGCTTTACTATTGCTTTGCTCATCGCACCTGCCTCCTTTATTCATACATATCCCAAACACGAAACTATATATTTATAATAAAAAAATCAGGTGATTTTGTATGCTTCAAAATCACCTGATTCATGTACAAAATCAACTTCCGTTCGAATACTTAATTATAAGTCTTCTGATCTCCTGCTTGCTTTTTATGACCGTATAAAAGCTCTAAACCGATTTTTTCCGGACTACCGTTTATAACCGAGACAATCCAATCTATGATTTTGACTCCGCCATACGCATAATCAAACACGCTATCTGTTGCTACAATTGTATGGTCTGTAAGGTTCCCAACATTAATTTCCGGATTCATTTTATCAAAGATATAAATGGCGATATCCGGTATTTCTTTACACAAAATCTCGACCGATTTTTTCAATACAGCTTCAAAAGCGTCTCCGCCCTCTTTATCAAACATAAACGGTCTGTTGTCAGTATAATTTTGCATCTGTGATAAAAGCGCGTCCCGATAAGTACAGTCGAACGCTATCTTCACCTTACTGCCATGTCTTCTATGTAAATCCACAAGACAATCCACAGTGAGGTTGTCGCTTATCAGCTTACTGCATATCGCCTCCGGAGACTTCCATTGCTTTGTTGCAGTATAATACCAGCTGTTGTAACTGAAAACAGAACTGTCAGGCAGACAAATAAAATTATTGCAATCATCAAACAGGTTTATAATATCATCGGTAAGCAGCGCTGTTCCAAAACCGCCAGCTGAATAACCTGTTACCAAAACCTGTTCAGGACAGGGGACAAACTCCCGTATTTTTTCAATCATAGCACGATAATTCAAGTAACCGTGATGATAACATACACCCCTCCCACATTCCTCGTCGTCATATAGAAAATCATTCGTTCCGGTATGGAAATCACCATTTGCATAAGAAATCACGACCACTGACCAATCCTTGAAGGGATTATCTTCCCTGTCTTTATTAGCAAGCCCCCTCCGTCCTGAGAAATAACCTATAACATTCGTATTAGGTAAATAAAAAGTCGGCTTTCCTTCTTCTGGAACAATCGTATTGGGGCGTGCTGCACTAAATGCATCCAGTGCAACTCCTCCTCCGCAAAACATCACCAATAGCTTATTTACCGTACCAATTTTCAATGTACTGTAATATGGTTCGCCGTCAGAGCATATACATCCTTCCGGCCTGTATGTATACCAGGTGTTTTTTTCCGGATTAACAGGTAAATCCTCCGGCTTAAATGCCAAAAGTTCTTTTAAATTCGCTTGAATCTCTTCCGGCAAAAGCTCGATCCTTTCTTCGTCAGTCATTATTTTTCCCTCCTTCTTCTAAACCAGTGGTTGTGCATAACATCATATTTCCTCCAATGCTTGAAACTCTTCCAAAATATGCTGATATCTTAACGCAATCTCGTCATCATCCCAGTTCTTACGCTTCAATGCCCCCCGGATATTTGTGCCGCCCCACAATTCCTCCAATGATTTATCCGGAGCAAATTCCAGTGCCACATGGGACAGCAGCAGGATGTCATCTTCCATATTCCGATTGATGATCTCTATGGCCCGTGGATTCTTCGCCAATACCCCGATGGAAGTCCTCCCGGATAAACCAAAGGGATCTTTGCAGCGCACCAGAATCCGTTTGGTAAATGATATGTCACGGGAAGAAGTTCCAATCATAAGGTCGAACTCACCGGGCTGTGTAATCCATTCGCCAAATTCCATGTAATAGCCGGCAAGATCTGATTTCTTAAGACAAATGGTTACGGTTTTCTCTTCTCCCGGCTCTAAAAAGATTTTTTGAAATCCCTTCAGCTCCTTTTGGGGGCGGTCAAACTTACATTCCACATCATGGACATAAAGCTGTACTACCTCGCTCCCCGCAAGCATTCCTGTATTTTTCACAGTAATCTGCACTGCCACAGGATTTTTTTCCACGTCTATTTCATCCTCCACAGCAACGTCTGTGATGGCAAAGGAAGTATAGCTTAAGCCGTATCCAAACGGATAGAAGGGCTCAATATGGCGAGCATCATACCAGCGATACCCCACATACATTCCCTCTCCGTACCACACTTCCCTGTTCTCACCGCCAAAATTCTTATAGCTGGGGCAGTCATAATAATGCTTCGGCCAGGTAAGCGCCAGCTTGCCGGACGGATTAAACAGTCCAAAAATCCCGTCTGCTGTGACCTTTCCGCCCTGGATACCCGAAAAGAACGGGCATAAAATGGCTTGAACCCTGGATTCGTAATCATTTAAATCGATCGGCCCGGTGGAATTGATGACTAAAATCACTTTGCCGCCCGCCGCTTCAGCTTCAGCAATCGCATGCTGCAGGTCTCTGGCATCGTCCTCATCCATGGCCAGACTTTCCCTGTCCGCCCCCTCTCTTCCGTCACAGCCCACCACCACAATCCAGCAATCTGTGTTTTTTGTGGCTTTCTCAAAAGTAACATGGTCTTCCCCTAACAATTCTACGGTACGGTCATAGACGTTCGTGACCAGGTCGGTCGTTACATTGCTGCTTCCTGCCGGACAAATGGCAGGATTTTTACTTCGCTTTCCATAAAACGCCACAGATACATCCCTGGATAACGGCAGAGTTCCGTCATTTTTCAGCAATATCATGCCTTCCTGAATGGCCTGTTCCATAGCTTTCAGAGATTCCGCAGAATTGTATGTATGATAGGCGCCGGTTGCTGCTGTGGATTCTGCAACTACTTTTAATATATTGCGGACACTCTCGTCTAGCTTGGCTTCCGATAAGCTTTTGTCCTTCACGGCCTGCACAATACATTGGATTCCCCTGGGACCTGGCATAGTCAGATCTGTGCCGGCCGCCACTGTCTGCACCTGATCGTAAGCGGCTCCCCAGTCGGATACCACAAAGCCCTCAAAGCCCCATTCCCCGCGAAGCACATCCGTTAACAGCCACTTATTCATTGCGCTGGGTATCCCATTCAGCTTATTGTAAGCTGACATCACCGTTTTGCATCCCGCATCAATGCAGGCCTTAAATCCTGGAAAATAGATTTCCCTCAGTGCCCGCTCCGGTACATGCTCTTCTACTCCCATGCGGTCTTTTTCCTGATTATTCGCAGCAAAATGCTTCACGCAGGCCACCACACCCTGGCTCTGGATGCCTCTTACCATGGCCGGAGCCAACTGTGACATAAGATAGGGGTCTTCCGTGAAGCTTTCCCCCAATCTTCCGCAAAGCGGGTCCCGGTGTATGTTCACATTGGGTCCGAGAATCATATCGATCCCGTAGCTGTTCATTTCTCTGGCGAGTTCCCGGCCGCAATTCTCGACGGCCTTAGGGTTCCAGGTAGAGCCAAGGCAGATTCCGGGGGGATAGCAGCCGTACTCCTTCGGAGCCGGCTGCATTCCCTCTTTACTTTGTTCTGCCGCCATTTTCTTCAGTGTTCCCAGCGCAATGAGCAGACCTCCCATATAGCCGTTTTTTTCACGGTCAAAGGGCTGCCCCGCCGCTTCTGCATCCTCTGCCAGCTTCTGATAAATCTGTTCTCCGGCATATTCCATGGAATTGACGCCATTACAGCTGTCAAGCATAAACATGGCCGGTATCCCGTACTTATCAATCGCTTCCGTGTGAAACGGAGCACCGCCAATCACCATGCGCGCTTTTTCCTCCAGCGTCATCTCTGAAATTATCTGCTCTATAGAGCCGTAAAGCTGTCCGTCCTGTCTTTGTTCCATGATATTCACGCTCCTTCTCCCACCTTAAATGTTATCTGTTTTGTCATTCATACAGCCATTTCACCGGACCGAGAATCCCCATGGGAAGAACCGTGGCATATGGAACACCGGAAAGGGAATCCACAGGGATTCCAAAGATGGTATGATCACTGCGGCTGTTTGACGCACTTGTATATACCTCAATCTCAATCTGATTCTCCCCCTCTTTTACCTTATCAGAAACTGCAAAGAGGTAAGGCGCAGCCGCACGTTTTCCAAGGCTCCCTCCGTTTAGGAAGACCTCGCAGCAGTCCGACAGAGCGCCCAGATACAGCCAGTCCGGAATTTTATCTCCAAAAGACACGTTCGTTCTGTAAATGAGTTTTCCGTAGAAACCAGGGCCGGTGTGGTTTTCCGGCCGCACAGGTATATTTCCTTCTGATTTTTCAACAACACCGTCCGGATATTCGATTTCCCAGGAGGCATTATGTTCCTCTGCTCTGGCAATCTTAGCTATCCGTTCCGTAAGTATCTTTGTCCCCGGAAGATAAAGAACCTTTAATTCATATTGCTCAAAGGTAAGTTTCAGCCGAATCCTCCCGTCCATCGTCTCTTCCTGATCCGGGCAAAAGAGCTGTCCGCTCATCACATCCCATAAGAGTACTTCTCCTTTGCCCTGAATGGCAATCACCGCTTCTGCACTTCCTCTGGGCGCTTCATTGTGAATCAGATAAAATTGTTCCCCGTCTTTCGTCACATGGAGATACCGGAACCATTCTTTCCTGGCAGATTCCAGATCAATATCCGGTGAAATCACTTTTCTTACATTTCCCGCAAGTTCTTTCAGACTGGTGCAGTTCACATTGCCGGAAGATGACACTGTATCTGCACATTCCTCCGGAATGCGGTCCACAAAAAAGACCGGAAAATTGCTTTCTCTGCATTTATCGACAAACGCGGCCACAGACTCCGGAAGCTTTTCGCAGGCAGGAATTATGAAGGCTTCATATCTGTGTCCATTAATTTCCAGCCCATCTTCCGTAACCGTGTCATAACGTTTTGGGAACGTAAAAACATCCGCAGGAATAAAATCGTAGCTGATTTGATTTCTCGCCAGTTCTCTGGCAGGTTTCTGGCATTTCTGCGCTTTTTCGCCCTCCCGCCATTCTGCTTCTGCATGGTATAGAATTGCAGTTTTAATTTCAGACTTTGAGGTGTAAAGCAGGCTGCATATCTGGTCTGAATAGTCAATCAGAGAAGCCGAATATTCCGGCGATTCCCCATAGCAGCCCTCATCCATCAGATACATCCTGTTTACACCATTTACCATGATGTGATCCAGTACAAACTTTCTCTCTGCAAGTCCCTGCTGACCGTATAGGGCAAAACATTCCACCACGGAACGTCCCTTTTTCAGCGGATTGATATGTGCCTCCGAAGAGGCCAGCTTGGAAAGTCCGTAGTGATAAAATTCACCATCCGCATTTGCAGCGCCGTACCAGGTAACAGCCTGATCTTTTCCCGGAAGGATTTGACCTGCTATAACGTCGATCCCCGCTTCGTCCTGATAATACTGGTGCTTAAAATAATGCCCCAGCCCGCATCCTAATCTCGTATGTGAATTCTCATCTTCAAGAGAATGCCCGAAATAGTAAATTCCTCTCTCCTGACAAAACTCATAAACCTGTTTTGCGTAATTTTCCTGAATCAGTGTGGATACGGCGTCCATGTAAGCACAGCGGAAATCTTTATAAGTACCCATTCCATCATAAAACAGACAGGGCAGCTTCTTCCTCCATTCAGAATCACGTTTTTCCATTTCTTCCGGCATCTCCGGGCTCCAGGAATATACCTCGCAATCATCCATAAACTGCGACCTTTTTCCGGGAAGCATAAAATAATCAAAAACCTTCTCCCCACCGTCATTTCCTGCCTCCGGTTCGTCATAGAAAAATCCGTACCAGAGAGTACCAAGCTCATCCTTTAAATGCTCATAAATCTTTTTATGTACCGTTTCAATCTCAAGGGCGACTGACTCACGGCTCAATAGATTGACATAATGTGGACGGCCGGAAGTTTCTCTTGTGGTAAAGACAGTAAAAATTCGCCATCGGCCCTGGGGAACATTCCAGGTCAGATATCCGTCTTTGACATAACTGTCAAGAGGGATCGCTGTATCCTCCATCAGATACGGCGCTGCAGCGTTTTCGGGATTCTCGCAGAGTTGAAAGGCTGTCAGTGAAATCTCTTTTCTCTGTGATAAATCAATGGTTTCGAAGCGGTGCAATGCTTTTCCAAAGGCAATATTGCGTACATGATCCATATTTATGACTGCTTCCTCCATCGGACCGCAGATATCAATATGCCGTTCGTCAATGAACAGTTTATTCAATTCCGGATGCTCTCCGTTTTCCAGCGCATTGCCCGCGCTTCCCGTTGGAAAATCGGTGAAATCCGGAATCCAAAAGGGCATATTCTCTGCCCTGCATGCTTCCACAAGGCAGTCAACTGCACCAAAATAGTCTTCATCAAAAGGCACTTGTTTTCTCCCCTGCTTTGACTGGTAGGTAACAATCACCTGCTTATAACCTAACGTTTTGACTCTCTGCAGATTCTGCCGGATTATTTCCACGGATTCACCCGGTGAAAATCGAAATAAATATGCGCTGATGGGTTTTAATCCCTGCTCTTTAAATCTCATCATAGAACTCCTTTCTCCTATGCGGTTTCAAACCAGACTCTGTCATATTCTCATTATCTGCTTCCCTTAATTAAGGAGGGAATGGACATTGCTGCCCATTCCCTATATAGAATAACTCTTTATCTTTTATCAGCCTTTACTGCTCTTTCAGCCACGCATCAAACTGTGCCTGTTTGTCAGCAATAATCTCATTGATACCGTTGGCTTCCAGCTTGCTGATAAATTCTGCATATGTGGGCTCCAGGTCAGCGCTTCCCGTTGTTAATGCAGGAACATATTCATTGATGACAGCCTCCACTGCAATAATTTGATTGGTCATCGCCGAAGCATCATAGCAAAAGCCGTAAGCCTTTGTCGGACGGTTGCGGGCGGTGTCAGACCAAATCTTATCTTCCTCCAGGGTATTCTGCCCCAAAGTTACCGCCTCCGTCATATTTCCATAAATTCCAATGCCATAGCTATAAGTTGAGGTAGAAGCATCTACGCCTTCCGGATATCCAATCTCTCCCTTTTCCTTGTCCGTATACACATAATGGGTTCCCTCTATACCGTAGAGGAACAGGTTCGGTATCCGGCTGTCCTTATTCATCAGATTTAAAAATCTGGCTGCTGCCTCCGGCTCCGCCGCTGTTACCGGAATCGTCCAGTAAGCTCCGCCGGACGATGCAACCGCAGCATTATAAGGTTCATTAAACATCAGATGGATATAATCTCTTCCTGTTTTTTTCTCCAGCATGTAGCAAAGGTTTGCCTGCCCTTCACTGAAATAGCCGCTTAACGCACCGCTGATGCTTAATTCCTCGAAAGATATATCTGTGGTTGCGGCATCTTTTAATACATATCCGTTTTCATACCAACTGCGCACATGATCCAGATAATTCTTATACTCCGGGGAAGCATACATATTGACTACCTCTGTGGAATCCAGCCCAATTACTACTCCCGAGGACGCACTCGCTCCCAGCGCATCAAATACAAAGGTCATACTTGCCCGGTCCATATTACCTGCAACACCACAAGGTGTAACATCCGGTTTTGCCTCCTTAATCTTTGCAAAGATCTCATCCAGATCATCCAGGGTGACAAGCTGTCCGTCCTCATAAGAAAGTCCCGCAGCTTCCAAGTCCTCCACCGCAATCATATATCCGCCTGCACGCCCTACTTGGTTATTAAAAGGAGCGATTCCGTACACTTGTTCCGTAGAGGCTCTATTTAAAATAGGATATCCCTCGTCCACCCATTTCTGTACATCCGGCATCAAATCCAAATACTGATCCATGGGCTCTATCATGTTCTGTGTGATAAAAGGCGTCAGCTCGGTAAACGCTATGCACATAAGGTCAATCTGCTCCCCTCCGCCAATCCACATCGGGCAGGTGGAAGCGATTTCAAATATAGAAACCGGCTTCAGTTCAATCTCCACGCCAGCCTCTTTCCTGCTGATTTCATTGATCGCATCCTGCACAAGCCGCATATCCGTAGGCTCTACACCGCCGGTAGGGTAAGTCATAATGATCTTTGAGATTTCTCCGGTCCATTCACCGCTGTCTTCACTGCTTTCCTCGGCTCCAGTATTTTCATTGCCTTCACTGCTTCCGGTTTCATTCTGCGGTTCACTGCCGGCTTTTGTTGTTTCCGGATTCGTTCCCCCCTCTTTCTTGCCACAGCCATTAAGCAATGTCATTGCCATTATTACTGCGAGCAAAAATACTCCCATTTTTTTCAGTACCCTTTTTTTCATAAAACCCCTTCCTTTCTTCTCTCCGGTTTATGTAAAAATCTCCGCCGGTGTGATTTATCTTTATGAGTACATTCTAAGTTAAATCACTAGGTTTTGTATGCTTCAAAATCAACCGGATTGTGTTCAAATTCACCATCCTGCCGCTATGATTCACTTTTGCCTGATTTTTTCGTAAAAAGGCTGCGATACTGACTGGGTGTATAACCGCTGTATTTTTTGAACTTTTTAGTAAAGAAAGCGTAGTTTGGATACCCCACCTTTGCAGAAACCATGGTCACTGTCATATTGGTATCCTGCAGCAGTTTTTTTGCCAAATCCATACGATAATCCGAGATATATTCCAACACCGTTTTTCCGTACTTCCTCTTAAAACAACGTGCCAGATGATTCTGTGACACATAGACCATCTGTGCCAGCTTCTCCACCACCAGCTCTTCCTGCACATGCTCTGTGATGTATTTCTGCACAATTTCAGCAATATCCCGGTTGTTCCCTTCGTCCGTATCAGTGAGGTTTCGGACATACAGTTCCCCCATCTGCTTAAGCTTTTTTTCCGAATCCTGTCTTAAAACCCGCTCCACAGCTTTGGCCAATGCCTGATCCATCACTTCCGGCGTGGCTGGTTTTAAAATATACTGAAGACATGACATACTGACTGCCTGCTGGGCAAATTCAAATTCATTGTGACAGCTTAGGATTATTTTCACAATTCCCGGATAATTCTCATTCATCCACTCCATCAATTCCAGTCCGCTGCCGCTTGGCATCTCAATATCGCAGAACACAATATCCACCCGGTTATCTTGAATAATACTCTGTGCCTGCTGCATGCTGTTTGCCGTCAGTACATTGGTAATCCCATACTTTTCAAAAGGCGCTTTTGCACAGATAGCTTCTATCGCCAGCATTTCATCATCTACTAACAATATGTTCATCACTGCATCCTCCCCATATCATGCAAAGCTCGGGCTGTTTTCTCTTTATCACAAGGCTCTTTGGGCAGCTCCATCCATATTTGTGTCCCTTCTCCCAGCTGGCTGGTAATCCGCATTGCATATTGATCACCATAATAATACTTCAATCTTCTTCGGCAGTTCCAGATACCAATATGTACACCGTTACGGTCTTCTATGACTTTCCCGGTATTGAGCTTTTCAAGCACCTCTGATTCCATGCCGTTTCCCGTGTCACAGACGGAAATCAACAGCCGCTCTTCTTCTACACGGATGTTGATGATGATTTCTATTTCGCTGCCCATAATCAAACCGTACTTCACCGCATTTTCCACACAGTTCTCTATCAACAGCTGGGGAATTGGAATATTCTCCGCTTCCGGTTCCATGGAATAAACACAGGTAAAGCTGTTTGGGAATCTCATCTTTTGGATTTCCAGATAATTCCTTACAAAGTCCAGTTCCTCCTTCACCGGAACCAGATCAACATTCTGCCGAAGAACATAACGGAAATAATTCATCAGCAAAATAGAAAATTCACCGATCTGTTCATTCTTTCCAACCTGGGACAGACTGTAAATGGTGTTTAAGAAGTTCAGCACCATATGCTGATTCACCTGCAGACGCATATTAATTGCGTCTGACCGAAGCTTCTCAATCTCCTGCTCATAGGAGGAAATCACCAGACGGTTCAGTTCATCCACCATGTGGTTAAAGCTATGATAGAGAAAATCCATCTCCATGGACCCGCCTTTTTCCGCTATCCGGGATTCCAAATCGCCGTTTTCCAGTCTTTGCATGGCTCCCACCAGCTTAATCAAAGGTTTCATTACAAGCCCCCTTGCAAGGGCATACATGACAGGCAAAATGATAAAGCTTACCATGGTCAGGATATAAATCAATCTGGGTAATCTAAGAAAATCCTTCATGAACAGGGCCTCATCAACCACCTGGATCAGCTGATAGGTTCCGCCATTGATTCCTTTCTCCAAAACAGTCTGACTGTCAGCCTGAAGCTCTGCCAGATTCTTTTCTCCCGTCACAATTTGAAAACCGGTCTCATCATAAAATGCAAACAGTCTGCCGTCTTCGCCTGCCCAGTATATCTCACCCTCGGTTATTTCGGAAGAGCTGTAGTAATCCTGCAAGATATCCGCAATATCCAGTAAAATTCCAAAAGAAAAATTGGGGAAGTCATAATACTGCATGATAAATGCTTTTTCTTCCACCGTTACCCACTTCCACTCCCCCGTCTTCGGTATTTCAACATCCCCCTGACGTAATTTCTGTTCCAGACTGTCAAAATCTTTTTTCGTATATTGGTTTCCCCGGTTTATGAAGCTTATAATGTCTTTTTCCTGATCCCATATGGTACAAATACCTGAAAAACCGCTCCATGCATTGCTGTTGGCCAGATATTTTTTGAATCGCAGCACCTCCACCACTGAATCATCCAAATAGTTAAAATTCAACTTTACTAAAGTCGCACCGTCCAAAAAATTCTGCATGAGCGTCTGCAAGGAGGCAAGCTCAACCTCCACCCGCTCACTGAAAATGTTTAAATAGCTGTTATAGGAGGAAAGCAGATTTTCCCTGTAAGAATTTTTCATCATGCCGGCTGTCACCGCCGCCAGAATATTCACCGGCAGCACAACAATACATGTAATCAGCACCCACTTAAATGACAGACTGCGCAAAAAAATATGAATTCGCTTTTTCATTTTCCTTCCTCCTTATCGACAGCTGTTTTATTAAATTATGCCACGTCAGCAAGCTGACATGACCCCTCTTGGGGGATGCGCATGATTTTCTTAGGAGATTGTCTGCTGCGCAGACGAAAATCAGCGCAGTATAATATCTGTCGATAGTATACCATAAACAACACAATAAAATAAAGACAGGCGGCAAAACGGATCAGTGCATATGTTCTGTTCACCGCTGCTTACACTATCTGTACTTCTGCCCAGAATTCCCGTTCCCTGCCCACTGGGAAATCGTCTTCTGTTATGATAAAACTATTTTGCAGCCGCAAATCAACGGAAGATGCCCCTATAAATACCTCAATCTTCCCCGCCTCGACTTTCCACCGCATATCCCGTGTCAGAAATGCCATCTGGCTGGGAGCACAGGCAAAAGTCACTGTCTTTGTCTCCCCCGGCTCTAACGCTACCCGCGCAAAACCCTGCAGTTCCTGCACCGGCCGGAGCATGGAGGCAAAAGTATCCTTAAGATATAACTGTACAATTTCTGTTCCCGCAAGCTTTCCGGTATTTGTAATATCACAGGAAATCATAACCTTCTCTTTGGGGCTTACCGGCTGTGCTTCCTGTTCACTCCCATTCACTTTAAGATTGCTGTATGAAAACGTGGTATAGGATAAGCCATGGCCAAAATAATACCTCGGTTCATGGGGGATATCCACATAGTTCCGGAAGCCGCAGCTTTCCCCCTGATGCCAGGAAGAGCCGTTGGGATGATTATAATATACCGGTATCTGTCCCGCGCAGCGCGCAGTGGTCACCGGCATCTTCCCGGAGGGATTAACCTGTCCGCATAATACCTCGGTCACTGCCTGTGCGGCGTATTCCGCCGGATTCCATGCCTCCAGGATAGCGTCCAGATATTGATCCGCCGCATCACTGGAAACGGGACGTCCGTCAAAATGTATTCCCACCATAGGATGCCCCAGCTTAGCAGCCTCCCGAATGAAGCTGTCCTGACAGCCCGCAATATTGATATCTGCCGAGTCCACACCTTCCCCCATAGTCGAAACGGATCCGCCTCCGTTTTTCCCGCCCAGTGTCAGCAGAATTACGTCCGCATCCTTACAGACCTCCAGCGCCTCCGCAAATTCATCCCGATTGTCTCCCACAATCTGATAGCCATGGGCATATACTACCTCCGTATCCGGCAGCGCCTTCTGCAAACAGGTCAACAGCGTGGGGCAATCCGTTTTTACCCAATCCAATTGTTGCTTAAAGATCTCGGTTTCACTAAACTGCACCTGGGTGCCGGGAATCAAAACCGCCCCTCTGGCATTGGAAGCATCATTTTCGGCAATCCCCGCCTGACTGTTGGAGGCCGCAGCAGATGCTTCTGCTCCGGATAACGCGCTGTAACCGCCAAAATAGTGGTTTGCCCAATTCGCATGCGGACCGATCAGCGCTGCTTTTTTACATTTCTTTTTCAACGGCAAAACACCGTTATTTTTAAGAAGCACCAATGATTCCCTCGCGGACTGCAAGGATACCCGGTGATCCTCCTCACTCTGATAGACCGCATCAAACGCTTCCTCTTCCAATCCAAAGGGATGCTCAAAAAGCCCCATACGGAATTTTTCTGTAAGCACTCTTTTCACAGCTCGGTCAAGCACTGCCATGTCCGCCCGGCCCTCCGCAAACATCTGCTTTAATCCGGTGCCAAATGCCACCGGCATGGGCAGCTCCACATCCATCCCGGCAGTAAGGCACCGGTATCCTGCTTCCTCCATGGTCTCACCTACATAGTGAACCGTATGAACATTGCTGACCGCCCCGTAATCAGAGAGAACTGTACCTTTAAATCCCATTTCACCTCTAAGTATCTCCGTCAGAAATTCAGGGGATGCCGAAACCGGGCCGTCATCCACAGCATTATAACAGGGCATTACCGCGCGAAGCTCTGACTTTGCGATCGCTGCCTGAAATGGCTTCCCATGAATCTCCCGCAGAGCTCTCGGACCGATCTGCGTATGTGCGCTGTTGATTCCTCCGGCGGACATATGATAGGCCATATAATGTTTGGCACAGGCTTCTGCGTGCAGGCCGTAAACTTCCTGCCCCTGTATCCCCCGGACATTTGCACTCCCCATAGCTGCTGCAAGTGTGGGATCTTCCCCATAGGCTTCTCCATGCCGGCCATGCCTTGGATCTCTTGCTATATCCAAGACCGGGCATAGAATCTGCGTAATACCGACTGCCAGTTCCTGTCTGGCGGTAATTGCCCCAACCTTTTCCTCTAATTCCGGATCAAAGGAAGCTCCCCGTCCGATTCCGGAAGGAAAACTCATCCCGCCTGCCACCCAGGCTCCGCTTAATCCCTCCAAATGAAATACCGCCGGAATATGATGTTCACTCTGCTCCATAACCATCGTCTGCAGGATCCGCTGCATCTTACGGGCATCCTTTACAGCATGCAGGCCCCCCATCACCAATGCGGATACCTGCCCTGCTCCATGGGGGAACATCCGGCGTAAAGGCTCTGCTTCCTCTTTTGTCAGCACCGGTCTGCAGATGAGTCCTGCGATCTGAGCCATTTTTTCATCCAGTGAAAGTCTGTTCAGCAGATCATCGGCCCGTTCCTCCGGTGAATAAGAGCAGTCTTTATATAATTCCATCGTATCCCCTCCTCTTTAACCATTCTGATTTCCGAACATTTCTTCAAATCCACGAATAAAGACCGGTTCGGCACATCCCTTTTCAATCAAAGATGAACCGGCAACAAAGGACTGATGCTCATATTCCCAATCATCCGGCACATACCCCATACATCCCTGAGCATGCGTAATCATGATTGTATGTTCTGCATCTGAAACCTTTCTTACATTTTCACCAACTATTGTCACTACCTCCGCGGAGATACCCATAATCGCCAGTTCTCCGATACGTAATAACTTCAAGGTAAAGGGAATGGATGGTGCTTCTTCCTCCTTTGCTCCCTTCGCTTTTACAAGTACAATCTTTTCCAGAGAAATAATACGGGCAGAATCCACATTACAAACTATCCGCTGATTGACCGAAAGTATATTTCTGACATGTTCCCGTACAATGCCATCCAGTATCATGTATCCGGCTTCACCAAGGGATATTGTTCTGAAACCGGTCTCATCATAACCGTAATTGGTTGTAACCCGTGGATTCTGATCACCGGCTGCTCCGGATGTCCACAATACAACGCCTCCCAGCTGATCCTCAATACTTGTACTGGTTCTTCCGGGTATGTCTCCGCTGATCCCAATTCCATCATTTACCAGACAGCCATTCAGCAAAACCGCATGACATGCATAGTTAACAACCAGAGCAATCAGATTTTTTTCTTCATCCTCCAGCTTTACTAAAGCAAGTGTCTTATCACTGGGACGCTCATAGTTATTCCCAACCTCACATTTCCCATCAATGAGCTCATCTCTGTTTACGTTTATATAGGATTTTCCTTCTGCATAACCCAATCTGGCAGCGCGTTTTGATGATATGGCTTCAAGAACCGCTTCCCTGACCGCATTCTTAATCTGTTCATACCACTTGCGATATTTTGCTTCTGTTTCAACGTCTGCCGGCATCAACGGCCATCCGATAAAAGGCGTTTCATGCGTATGCGTAGCAGTCAGAAAAATATTCTCATTTCTGATATTTGATATTTCGTTGATAAATTCCACGGTTTCCTGCGGATATGGAACCTCTCCCATATCAAATGCAACCAGCAGGGTATTCTCCTGTAAATTCTCAATATATAATGCGCGGACATGGATTCTGTCTGCAATAAACTGAAAGCTGATTGGCCCCACAAACGGAAGCGGCAGCAGCTCCTCTGCGGGAGTAATATCCATTCTGGCAGCGCCTGCCATTAACGTATTTCTTTCTTTCACTGTATCTCCTCCTGACATCCATTTATCAATACTTTCCAGCCATTCAGTTCAAAGGGAATCATATACCAAATCCCGCAATGTGGGATGTATGTCAGAGAATGCAGTTCCGCTGTCCGGTGCCGCCTGCACATAGAACAGAGACAGATGATTGACCGGGTCTATCAGCACGTAGGCACCGGCAGCGCCATCCCATCCAAATTCTCCCAGCGGGCTCTTAGAAGCTGTGGGATCCAGAAGTGTGCGCACCCCAAGTCCATATCCGTACTCCAGTTTTCCTCCGATATGGAAATCCTTTAGCTGCTGCTCATTCAACCGGTTTTCACTCATTTTAGCAATCGATTCCGGTTTCAATATCCTTGCACCGTCAGCACCGGCCCCGCCATTGGCCAATGCATCGATTACTTTACTGTAATCTTCAACCGTACAGGCGATCCCTGCACCTCCGCTCTCATAACAGTCATTCATTCTGGCTGCATTGACTATCTGCGGAACATGTTTCTCTCTTTCGGTATCATACCCATACAGCACTGTCAATCGGTTCTTCTCTGATTCCGGAATCTGATAATAAAGCTCCCTGGCACCCAGCGGCTCAAAAATATTCTTCGTCATATAATCACTGAATTTCATATCGGAGACCACTTCCACCACTGCCGCAAGGATATCGTGGGCATAGGAGTAGGAATAATGGGTACCGGGCTCGTACAGGAGTGGATTCTTCGCAAATTCCCGTACAATCTCCCGTGTGCTGGCATGAGGATGCTGCTTTAACAGCTGCAAAACCGGATTGGAGGCCAGATGGTAGGAAAACCCTGCTGTCATGGACATCATGTCCTGAATATAAATTTTGTTTTTTGCCGGGACCTGCTGGGAAGTCTCATCCGGCCACCCCAATATCCACTGCCCGGAGGCCACAAATTCCGGTAAATTCAGATTAGCTACCACATTCATCTCTGCAAATTCCGGCAGATATTTTGACAGTTCATCTTCCAGCCCAAGCTTTCCCTGCTCCGCAAGCTGCATCACTGCCGTCATTGTCAGTACCTTGGATGCAGAAAATATGTCATGCAGATTGTGTTTCGTCAATGGAATCGTATCTTCAAAATCTGCCGTTCCCGTCAGATGCCGGTAGATAATTTCATGCTCCTTCGTAATGATACAGTCAGTACAGCGCACATTGTATAAATTTTTTAAGCTGTCCAAATAATGCGTTACCTTCTCAAAGTTCATAAAACGCTCTCCTTATCTCGTCTTTTTATGTCAGCGTATCAGGTTCTGTCACTCCCCCCCATTTATCAAACATAGCGAGAAATCTTTGCAAGTGTTCCTCGTGTCCCATATAAGAATGATTCTCGGGTTCCGTGTATTCAATCATTGCTGTCTTTGTACATCCATCCGCCTTCATTCGCTGCATCAGCTGATTAAGAGGGACGATTCCCTGCCCCCAGGGTACGCAGACGATTTTTCGCCCATCCGCACATTCATCTCCATCTTCTCCATAGCAGACATCCTTGAGATGTACATGGCTGATATACCCCTTGAGTTTTTCGTAAGACTCTAGGGGGACACTGCCTCCTGCTATCATATTTGCAGTGTCAAATACAAGCTTAAGACCAGGAACTTTACTCAATATATAGTGACATTCTTCTGTGCTGGAAAGAGGGATATGGCAGGAAGGGGTATCCTCCACGCAGACTGTGATATCACATCGAGCAGCTTCCTTCTCTGCAATCTGCAGGCATTTTATGATTTTATCAGCAGCGGCACGTTCTTCCTTTTCATCAGAACAGGTTATCCCATATGGGATAATCATGATTTTATCCGTCCCCAAAAGCTTTGCCTCAGCAAAATATTTATTCATGCTTTTCTTTATATCTTCCGGAATATACGAAGACACATCAAGGACAACAATGTAACAGTTCACCTTGATGCCTGTTGCTGTCATTATATGCTTTACAGCATCCATACCGTAGGCATGTAATTCAATACTCATCAAATCAATATATGGTATCCCATTCCTTACACATGCCTGGCAAAGTTTAAAAAAAGAATTCTGCTGTCTTTCATGAAGTGAAGGATAGGACCAAACTGACAGCAAAAACGGACAATTCTCTACTCCTATCTTCCTGGAGACACACATCCCGGCATTTATATTCATAACTGAAGCTTTTGTATCCTGTAATATATCCGTCTCGCTCCTGTCCTGATCAATTACATATCCAATCTCATACAGCTGCGGAAGATGTTCTGCTTCCTGTATAATTTCCTGCAGCGGGATAGCTCCCTCTCCGATTGCAGTAAAGCAATGCTCTCTGTTCTCCTGACATGCGTCACTCGTAATATCCTTAAAATGAATAATTCTAAGTTTCTCCCGATACAAACGCATTATCTCCACTGGATCTTTCCCTGCATAGAATACCCATCCTACGTCAAGCTCCAATTTCATAGCAGGAATCTCTCGCAGAAAATAAGCTAACACGGTATCATTACTGTCATCCACAAGCTCCGACTCATGATTATGATATAAAAGTTCAATTCCTTCTTCAGCTAATTTTTCTGCAATATATCTTAATGCAGGAATATATTTCTCCGCTTCCTGTATGGCAGATACCATCAGGCTCAGACAGTAATATTTCAAACCGCATTCTTTCGCAAGCCGGACCATCTGCTCTGCAACCAGATCCCGTCCTTCCCCGAGAAGCTCTGTGCTCGCAAAATGCCCTCCCTGTACTTTAAGTCCATGGCTGCGAATTTCTACAATCCTCCGGGCTGCGTCTTTCCAAAAGATAAATCCGGTCTTTTCCATCCAATCAGAATGTTTCAATTGCAAATCATCTGAACCAAAAATAAAACACGGCTCTATCGCGCTGACTCCCATTGTCTTTAGTTCATCCCATATTTGTTCCGATTCACCTGATAAAGCACTGGAAAGCCCATATGTATTGACTCCGATCTTCATGGCTGTTCTCCTTCACATTTCTGATTCTTCCAATCTCTGTTCCAATCTCTTTAGCATCGTTTCCCATTCCTTAGAAGCTTTATCCACTCCGCGTATGCTCTTCTCTAAATATACATAGAGCGGTGTACTTCCAAAATAAACCACATCACTTTTCAGTTTAGAACGTTCAAATTTATCTCCAAACACGCTTTCACAGGCCAGTATCGCATGCGCATGCTCTGCAATCATCGCAATCGGAGCCTGCAGCGAGCACCCGTACGGATTGCAGCCTGTTACCGTCACAGACGTTTTTGCCATGATATTGCGGGAGGAATTGCCGATCCGGATTTCATACTCTCCCGGCTCTGCAGTCCAGGCTTTCCGTTCCGTATCATAAGATGCAAAATCCTTCGGCAGAAGTTCCAAACAGACAACTGTCTCCTCTCCCGGAAGCAGGCTGACCTTTGCAAACCCCTTCAACTCCTGTTCCGGCTTTTGCAGTTTTGATTTGATACAGTGTATATACAGCTGCACAACCTCCTTTGCTTCCATGTGCCCTTCATTTTTCACAAGAACACTGACCCTTAAGGGCTCCTGGGAACGGTTATCATACTGTGTCTTTGATACGGAAGCATTCCGCATAGAAAAGGTACTGTAGCTTAAGCCGAACCCAAAGGGATACAGCGGCTCAATTCCTTTATAATCATAATAACGGTATCCCACAAAAATTCCCTCCCCGTAGTTAACCTGTCCGAATTCTCCCGGGAAATTAATAGCTGTGGGCGTCTGCCGGTAGGTTTTGGGAAATGTGATGGGAAGCTTTCCGCTGGGACTGATTTGACCAAACAGAATATCAGCCAGTGCTCTTGCACCTTCCATGCCGGGGAAATAGAGACATACCAGCGCGTCGATGTCACTCATGAACGCTTCCAGCTCTACCGGTCCCGCCACATTCAAGAGAAGAATTACCTTCTTCCCCGCCTCTTTGGCAAGCCGGATCGTATCCTTCAGCATCGCTTTGTCTTCCGGGTCAAAATCCATATCCGGACGGTCTTTTCCCTCCTGTCCACAAGCACCTGCCGTAATGATTACAACATCCGTCTCATCCTTTACTTCTTCTTTCAGAACGCTATCCGTGTAACGTGCAATTTCTAATGGCAAGCTTGTGAATTTTGAAGTATCCACCTGTGCGCTTCCCGAACCCGACTCCATAAAGCGATCGGTCAGACGCCCGTATAAGGCCACCTTTGTATTTCTTTTTAAGGGAAGCAGCCCTTCGTTTTTGAGCAGCGTGATTCCTTCTGCCGCCGCATGATAGGCAGCTGCCTTCGAAAGCTCATTATCAATTCTCACATACTTCTTTCCATTAAATTTCGGAGTTTTCAGGATAACCTGCAGCATCCTTTTTACTGCATCATCCAGCCTTTCCATGGAAATCGTGCCGTTCTCCACTGCCTCATATAATTTTGCTTTTCCCCGCGGCCCCGGCATATCCAGGTCATTACCCGCCAAGAATGCATCTGTCTGTTCAACCACAGCTCCCCAGTCGGAGACAACCTGCCCCTCAAAGCCCCATTCCTTCTTAAGAACCTTTGTAAGCAGCCAGGCATTTTGTGCACAGGGCACACCGTTGATGGAGTTATATGCACTCATTACGGTTCCCACGTTTCCTTCTTTCACAGCCGCTTCAAATGCCGGAAAATATATCTCCCGCAAGGCGCGTTCAGAAATGTGTTCATCAATTCCCTGCCGCAGGGTTTCCTGATTATTGGCTGCAAAGTGCTTTACATCCGCTACCATTCCCTGCTCCTGCACACTCCTGCAAAAAACCGGTGCGAGGCTTTTGCTAAGATACGGGTCCTCTGAAAAGGATTCGAACACTCTTCCGTTCTTCGGATCCCGCTGTATATTCGTATTGGGCGTTCCAAGCAGCACGTCCACACCGTATGCCATAGCCTCTCTTGCCACCGCTTCACCGACCTCATATATAACTGACCGGTTCCAGGATGCACCCAGCAGCATCCCCGGCGGAAAACAGCCCGGTTCCTCTCCCTCCGGGCGGATTTCTTTCACCTTCGAACGGATGGTTTCCAATAGTTCTCGCATTGCAGGAGGAAACTGCTCCGGAATTGGGAGGTTTGTTGTAACATATTTCATAAAATCCATTGCTCCGGCACCGCTTTCATTGGTGGACTCACTTTCAGCCGCAGCTTTCTCCTCCGTCTTCTCTGTCATGATTGCTCCGATCAGTTCCATGACATACTGAAGCATATTCACTCCCGTGGCTCCGTCCAGATATCGTATGGACGGTATCCCATATCGGGGCATTTCAAGCGTTGAAAATGATGTTTTTCCTACCAGAAGGTCTATTTTTTCTTTTGATGTCATCTCCTGAAGCAGTACAGGTATTGACTTCTCATCGATTAATTTACTCATTGACGTAAGCTCCCTTTTAAATGGCTTCTATCTTTGCAGACACACTGCCGCATCCGTCTGCCGATGCCGTCACAGTAATCTCGCCCGGCTCACCGCTGCAGCGGATCACGGCAAGCACCGCGCCATGCCATGACGTATAGGATGGATCGCTGAAAAGTTCTTCCGTTTCCGGACGGGCGCTTCCAAGCGCCAGTAATCTTCCCGGGCCCTCCACAGTCACCTGAATCTTTTTATCCGTCATCATGCGAAGCGTACCTTTTTCATCGGTCACACAGACTGGCACATACACAATCTCATCCGCATCTGCCTTTACCGTTTTTTCCTCCGGACGGATGGACAGACGGATATCCTTCCCGGCCGTTTCCAGAACAGTTCTGCCGATGCAGGCTCCGTTTTCATCATAGCTTACTGCCTCCAGTTGTCCGGCGCGATAAACGGCTTCAAATTCCGCTCTGCAGTCCTGCAGTTCTTTTCTGCCCAGAAGCACTCCATCCTGATAGAGTTCTGCCTGGCTTCCGATACTATAGACCAGAATCTCCGCTTTTCTGCCCTCACAGCCTTCCCAGGTCCAGCAATCCACCGCATCTGTCAGCCTCCAGCCTCCTATGGTATACTCCTCTTCACTGTGGTTCACCGGACGGACGCCGATATACGGCTTTTTATAGGTTCCCCAGAGTATTGATGCATAGTATGCGGCTGCTTCCGGATATCCGTTTAAATCAAAGGAGCCGCAGGCCGCCGTCAGGCAGGGGTAAGGCTTGGAGAAAGGCGCCTCCTTTGTTCCGTAAACAGGAAGTCCCACGCCCGTCTCTCCCAGATAATCCCAGGCAGTCCAATGAAAATCACCAATCAGATAGTCATTTTCCTCCACAGACTTCCAGTTTGCAGCCATTCTCTGCGGAAATGTCTCTGCGCTCAAAAGGATGCGGTCCGGACGAAGCTCATGGATGCCTTCATAGAATTCATGTGCATAATTATGACCGGAGATATCCAACCGATCAAAGACCTTCCCCACCCGTTCTTCCAGCTTTTCGGCATTAAACGCCCCCCTCTTAAAGGAATCTGCAAGCTCCGGATGTGCGGTGAGCAGTTCATTAATCTGAATACTGCCCATCTCGGCCCCCTTCTCTCCCTCATATTGTTCCATAACGGCCGCCACCATGCTCATAGGTGCATTATTCGCAATGGTCACCGGACGTGTTCCGTCTATACTGTTTAAAATGCCGCAAAACTTCTCCGCAATCTTTGGTGCATAGGAGCGGCCGGTATCTGCAATCTCATTGCCAATGCTATACAGGATTACAGAGGGATGATTATAATCCTTACAGGCCAGCGCCGCCATATCCTTCTCGCTCTCCCGGTCGAAGTAAATGGAATAATCATACGTAGTATTGTGTATTTTCCACTGATCAAAGGATTCATCCATCACATACATGCCAAGCTCGTCGCAGGCGTCCAGGAAGTTCTTTCCTGCCGGATAGTGCGAATAGCGAAGTGCGTTAAAACCAAATTCCTTTAATTTTTTCACCCGGCGGTATTCTGCCTTATCGTAAGCACATGCTCCTAAGATTCCATGGTCGTGGTGAATACAGCCGCCCCGCAGTTTAACAGTCTCTCCGTTTACCTGAAAACCCTTTTCTGCGCTCCAGGAAAGCATACGGATCCCGAAGCGTTCTTCCGCTTCATCCACCGTCTCGCCCTGCTTCTTTAACACCGCTTTTACACGATATAGGTGGGGTGTCTCTGCACTCCACAGCTTAGCGTCCAAAACGGTCACTTCCGCTGCGGTTCCTTCTGCGGATGCCACTTCTTTTTCGCCGTCATAAATCTTATATTCCACAGTAACCGCATCATCGGACAACTCCCCATCCGACACATATTCCGTGCTCACATGAATCACCGCCGGATCGATCGAAACTGTCTTTACCCGAAGCCCCTGGGGCGTAATATGGGAAAGGCCGCCCGTCCACAGATTGACCGGACGGTAAATTCCGCTGCCGGAATACCAGCGGGAATTGGGTGTCAGAGAATTATCCGCCTCTACCAGCAGTTCATTTTCTTCTCCGATTCGAACCTTTCCGGTCAAGTCAACAAAAAAGTTAGTATAGCCATAAATCCATCCGCCTGCTTTTTCTCCATTGAGAAAAACGGATGAATTCATGTAAACACCCGCAAATTCCAGAATCAGAGACTGATTTTTGTACTCTTCTTTCCCGAAGAACTTCTTTGCATAATAATATTTTCCTCCCGGATAATAACCGGTGCAGTTTCCGTTCTCCATATCAGGCTGGCGCGCTTCCAGGATCATTGCATCGTGGGGCAGCTCTATGATCTGTTTCTCCTGTTCCTGACCGTCTTTCCAAAATTCCCAGCCCTGATGGATTCTGATTTTTTTCATATTTTGTTCCTTTCCATGCTGTTTTTACGCACTTTATGTTCTGTTTATTGTTTCAGTTTCCATGCCAGCATCACGTTTCTTGCCGCACACCTCTCCACTTCCTTTCGCGTCAGGGTGCACTCTGCATCTTCTCCGTGAAGGGCCTTTAAAATATTATCATAATGAGCCTTTCCGCCCGGCATCATCAGGTCATTTCCTGCTTTGATGCTGGGTACCGATGCAAATTTCCGGTATTTGTTTATCTCATCCGAGGGGGACGCATCTCCGCCTAAGAAGTCTGACATCACCATGCCTTCGTATCCCCACTCTTCCCGCAAAAGCGTCTCCAAAAGATCCTTCCGCTCCGAGGTATGGACTCCGTTTAACAGGTTATAAGAGCTCATAAATGCGAACGGCTGTGCTTCCTTCACCACGATCTCATATCCTTTGGCATAGATATCACGAAGAGCCCGTTCATTTACCATGCTGCTTGTGCGGAAACGGTTTGCCTCCTGATTGTTACAGATAAAATGCTTAATCGTCACACAGCGTCCCGGCTCATTCTGTATTCCTCTCGTCATGGCCGCCGCCATTTTTCCGCTAAGCAGCGGATCCTCGGAATAATATTCAAAGGTTCTTCCGCAAAGGGGATGTCTTTGAATATTCATGGCCGGAGCCAGCCAGATATTGATGCCAAAATGAACCATCTCCTTTGCCACGATTTGGGCACAGGCTTCTGCCGCATCCGGATTCCAGCTCTGGGCCAGCGCGGCAGCTATGGGAATTGCCGTACAGTTCTGCTCATGGATTTCCCCTGCTCTTTCTTCCGGCGGTGTGACAGGCATCATAGCACTCAAAGCCCTTCGCATACCTTCCGGAAGCAATTCCAATTTATTCTCAATCTCCATGAGATTGTTTTCTTCTTTAATGGGATAGGCACCCTTCGCATCCACTCCGTATCTGCGGGACAGGCGCAGACCGGAAGGGCCGTCTGCCATCACCAGATTCGAAACCCCCCGGTCAGAAAAACGGCCAGTTGTCTCTCCCGCTGCCCCCACCACCGTGATAGCTGCATCTCCAATGACATTCTTACTGCCTTCTCCGATAAATTCACCGGTACAAAGATACACCAACTCCTCGTCCGAAAGGCTCTCCACCAGGGAGACCGCGTTCGGATCCGGCTTTGGAGTTCTGTGAACGGTTATGTCAAAATCAGATGCTTTCATCTTTAAAACCGGCAGTTTCTCTGTCTTATCTTTCTGCGGTTCCAGTGCTGTAAACAGATGTTCTGCCGCTTTTTTCTGTTCCTCATTTGGTTTCCAGTCGATAAAGTCTGTCTCCCCGCCTACCGCGTGAATCTCCTCTATTACTGCCGTCTCATCCAGTTCCACAATGCCGCAGACTTTCGTATTCCTGCTGCTGTTACCTACCCGCAGCACATAGGAGCCCTTTTCCAGAATCCTCGTATGGTGCTCTGCATCGGTGCTGGCAAGACTCCTTATATCAAATTGCAGTGTCGCTTCCGTCATCTCACCAGGCGCGAGCTCGCCGGTTTTTACAAAAGCCGCCAGGCTCTGCCAGGGCTGATCCAACTGTCCTTCCGGCACCGATACATATAGCTGCACCACTTCCTTTCCTCTTGCATGACCGGTATTTTTTATTTTTACCGTCAGCCGTACTTTCGTTTTATCCACCTCTGCCTGCTGTGCAGAAATTGTAAAAGTGGTGTAGCCCAGGCCATAGCCAAAAGGAAACAAAGGGGTCCTGCCCACCGAGTCAAAATAGCGGTATCCCACATAGATTCCCTCACGATAACGGGTATCGCTGCGGTCTCCAAACTCTCCGACACAGCAGTAATCCTTAGAAGCCGCCCAAGTTGCCGCTAGCTTTCCGGAAGGATATGCTTTGCCTAAAATCACATCCGCAAGCGAATCCCCTACAGTCATGCCAAGCTGCGACAGCAGAAGAATATTGCTTACCTGCTCTGCTACCGGGGACATATCCACCACACATCCGGTATTTAATACAAGCAAAAACTTCGGATACTGCTGCTGCAGAGTCAGAATGTCGCGGATTTCCGTCTCACTCATCAAAAGGTCTCCCGGTACAGCCTGCCGGTCTGCTCCTTCCCCGCAGAGACGGGACAGCACATAGACAGCGGTATCTCCTTCCCCCGTAAGCGGAATATCGTAATCTGGCTCCGGCATGACAATGCTTAAATTTTCCATCAGCATATCCATGCCTTCCTCCGATATTTTATCCTTTAACCATGCACGAAAACCGATATTCGCTTTCATACGCGCCTTTTCATATGCTTCCATCCAGTATTCGGTGGTGATACTAAACCCGGCATTTTTCAGCCCGTCTTCCACAGTGGGATAGGATTTCACATTTACATCTGCGGAACCGCGTCCTCCCTTAAAAGTACGGCGTGCACCGTTCCCATAGAGAGCGATCTGTCCTGCCTGTGCCAGCGGAAAGCTGCCGTCTGATTTAAGCAGCACCATACACTCCGGCGCTATCTCTCTTACGCGGTTTTTATGATCTGTCTCATAACCTGTCATACTCACAAACCTCCTTCTGACGCCCCAAGCTCTTTCATAGTCTCCTGCAGCGATGCACGGCATGTTGGATCCGCTTCTGACTTCATCATTTCTTCAAAAATGTCCACTAACGCTTCTTTTCCATGAATATCTGTCCAATCGGACAATTCCTCCGCCACTTCCTTCTGATACACTGTAAGGGAGCCGTAAATACTGTCATCCACACCTATATGCGCAGGAAGTGCAATACTTTTTCCCTGATAACGCAGCAGCAGCCTCTTTAACATAGCCGGTGTAAGGATACAAGTCTTTGCTGATGTCTTTTCAAACATTTCTTCCAGATACGGCACGTCAAATCTTCTGCCTGCATTCATGCGGGAAGAATGGGTTCCATACCCTTCTATGGGACCGTCATCAAAGATGTTCAGGTTAAAGCGTTTGCTCTTGTCATAGGGAAGGTTGCAGGATGTTTCTTCTTCCGGAACCTTGAAGCATTCTGTCCTCGTATCTGCCTGCGGCAGACATTCTTCCAGCGAGTACTTAAGTTTACCCGGAAAAGTCTCCGGCAGCCTCGCATCAAAATCCTCGGGCAGAGAATCTCCAGGTTTTGCATATGTAAAGCGCTTGCTAATCTGATCCACCGGAACCAGTACATCCGAAGTACAGTGATTTACCATGACAGGACTGCAGAAGCAGTCCGCAAGACCCACAGGCGACAATGCTACCCAGCGCTGTGTATCCTCTTTATCCGGGAAATTATCGCCAATGGGAGCAAATAATCCCGCCAATCCCGCCAGAAACGGAATGGGAACTCCCGACAAATTTTTCAGCATATCCAGCGCTCTGTTTTCAGCCTTCTCATCCTGTTCGTTCGGGGAACGGCCGACTTGCGTTCCCTGTGTCTCCTTTTCTGCCAGTATCCTCGCAAGTGCCTGGAGATTTAATGCATTGGCTTTATTAAAGTAATAATGAAAATTAAAATATACATTCGTAATAGGTCCGTTGGCGATGGAAGCGCAGTGTCCCAGCTGCAGACCGCTAAGCATCAGGGACATATATCCGCCTGCGCTGCCTCCCACCAGAATGATCCGTTTCCTGTCGAATTGTGTTCTGTGACGAAGAGTATAAAGAACCGCATTGTTGAACACCAGATCATCATCCGTAAGGCTTCCGTTATAGTTATCTGAAAATTCTGCCGGACAGGCCACCGCCCATCCCTTCGCCAGGTAATCGCGAAGCTCCAGGGAGTCCTCCCCCATCTCATAATGGGGAACGTAAATCAGCGGCATGGGACGGGCCGCGGCTTCCGGCATGACCACATGCACCGCGCGCACATCGACTTTCCTTTCCCTGGTGATATACGGCACTTCCAGCCGAAGACGTTCTACATGCACAAGCGGTGCGGGTGTTTCCTTGGGCTGTGCCAAGATTGCCAGAACCTTTGAAATATCCATTTTCTCTTTGCTCATAATATTCCTCGCTTTCTTTATACACCGGTGTCACTTCTCAATTTCAGATACTCAATTTCCGTACACTTCCATGTGTAATCCCGTTCTCGTTAAAGGCATCCACACGGACATAATATTCCTCCCCCTTTACCAGCGCACCGATACACACCTTTTCTCCATATAATGTTCTGCTGTGGTAAAGCTTATCCGGCGCATGGCCCCACAAAATTTCGTACCCAAGGGCACGGGAATCCTGTCGGTTAGCTCCTGCTTCCTTAAGAATCTCCACCTCCATGTCAAGGTCACCGATCCGAACCGCTTTAAACCCGGGTTCTTCCGGTTTTTTGCCATCCCCCTTGCCGAACACACGGATTCCGGAAATACACGGCTGCTGCTCATACGGAACAGCCATATCCGTCAATTTCAGATAACGCAGAGATACCCCTTCCTCACGCACGATAAAATCATGGGAAAAATCTGTCTCTGCTGCCGATTTATCTTCTATCACAAACCAATCCGCGCCATCCTTTGAACCCCACAGCTTCCACCGGGTAGGATACGTTCTGTCCTCAATAAACCGGGTAATTCCTTTGGACTCATCTCTGCACGGCAGATACAGCAAGTCATCTGCAAAATTAATCTGTATGCCATGGACCCGATACTGTTTTTCCAAATCCAGGAGCAGCCACGGGCTGCTGTCATCGGAAGCGGGCTTCCACCAATTCTGTACATTCTCACAGACCGCATTAGAAGCGGGATGACCTTCCGTTTCCGAGGAAGCACCAGCCCTTTTTCCCACACTTAACAGCATCCAATCCGGTTCTTCCCAAGGGTCTTTCTTATCTCCCGTAATCTTTCCTGGCCAGTCACCATAACGCTGATTACAATACAGCTCGCCGTCTTTGTCGTATCCGGCAGGCCACAGTCCTACACGGCGCTCAAAAATATGGTTCAGGCTGATCCGCATAGTTGCTGTATGCCATAAATTCCCGGCCGCGTCTTCCATGGTGGAGCCATGTCCGGCTCCCGGCATAAATCCGCCCGGATGATAGGAGTAGGGATTATTTTTCTGTGGTGTGAAGGGGCCTAACGGGCTGTCCCCCACATATACACCGTCGCCGTATGTATTGTATTCCGTTCCGGCAAAAGCATATTGAAGGTAGTATTTCCCGTCATGTTTGTCCATCCAGGCGCCTTCGATAAATGGCTGGCTCTCTTTACTCATCGCATTAACCGAATTATCCTCGCCCACACGTTCATATCCTCTTTCCCGCGGATTCCCGAAAATAAGATTTTTCTTTTCTCCTATTGGAAGCATGGTTTCCGGATCCAGCTCCGTTCCGCAGATCGGCATATCATTGGAGCATCCCCAATAAAAATATACGCGTCCGTCCTCATCAATGAAGAGATTCGGGTCCCAGAAGGAAAAATTTCCGGGAATTTTCTCATAAGGCCCATTCAAAATATCCTTGGTACGGTAACGGTCACAATTCTTTAAAACACGGGATGCACAAAAATACACATAATCTCCCATCACCCGTACATCCGGAGCATAATCGTAGAGCGGAAGTTCTTCGGGAAGAGGACGATTCTCCCAGTGAGCTAAATCTTTGGACACCCATACCCCCAGGGTCATGGACGCAAAGATATAGTAGCTGCCTTTAAAATAAATCATGGACGGGTCAGCAGCCTCCCGCCATGCCGGTCCCGGTTCCGTCTCATTTATTTTTTTAGGAATCTGATACCGGTAATTTACATTTAACGGATTACAATAATATGGCATGCAAAAAACCTCCTTCTTCCCTCACCGTTTCTTTTTTATATAGAATGTTGCACAGGCCGCCGTATCGAAACTTGCTTCCATTTCACTTGTCCTCCCAATATTGAACCTCTATATCCTCTCCTGTTTTCTTCCACTGAACTTTAATCATCCCCTTAGGTGTTATGACTTCCCCTTTGGCCCAGGTAAAATGACCGGGTGTCGGTCTTACCTCAAATTCTTCAAAACCCGGTTTTGTCGGGCGGACGCCGAGAATAACAGCGGGCAGTTCATAGAGGGCCAGGGCCCCCCATGCATGGCAATCGCTTCTCTGTCCAACAGGATCTTCCACACAGGTGGTCAGATGGTTTCTTACCATATTGCGCCATACCTCCCATAGCTCACCGGTATATTCGTAGAGATCACATTTTTCCAGTGCGCGGAACAAATAATACGCCATGGCAACCGAACACTGTGCATAATCCTTCTTATTTTTCAGAGTTCTTAAGAGATTCTCTCTTCCCTGTTCCCCTATAACCGTATCCGTCAGTGCGGCAAAAACCTGGCAATGCTGGCTGTATTCATCGACACCCGGCCCATCCTGAATCATACCGTTGGCTCCCATACAGTAATTTCGGACTGCGTCGCGCACCTGTTTTGCACGTTTTTCATATTCCGCAGCCGCAGACTTTCTTCCGGCGAAGGAAGCCATTATTGCAGCATGCTGAAGCCCCATGATATAAAGAAGGCTCTCCATGGTAATCGGTCCTGACATTCCTGCGGACGGTACTCCGGATGTTGCATCCCACTCTGCTGTCCAGTCCACAAAGGACCAGGAAGTGTCCCGGAATAGTTTACCGCCGATTTTATCCACGATTCCATCCTTGTTAAGATGCCTGTGGAAATACTCCAATATCCTGTCGATCACAGGCAGATAAGAATGAATCAATTCTCGGTCACCAAAGAACATCATGTGGTCATACAGCATCATTATGTAATAAATAGAGAATCCGGGGATAATAAAAAACGAAACATTCGGATAACAGCAGCTCACCATGCCGTCGTAGCGCTGTGACCGTCTGAAATCATCAAAGCACTTACGGGCCAGCCTGTCATCCCCGGAAATCATATAGGTGTATAAGATTTGTGACCTGGTGTCCATAGCATATTGAAGCTGTTCATAAAAAGGACAGTCTTCATAGGTCTCATGCATGCATCTTCGCAGAGTCCTCTCACTGATATCCCAGATATCCCCCATGGATTCATCGGAAGTTGTCACCCAGGTTTTCACTTCCAGGGGATATCCTGTCTCCTGATAATCGAAGCTCTCTATCGTTAACGGTTCTTCTGCTGTTACAATCTCAAGCCGGATAAACCGAAAAGTTCGAAACCAGAAGGGTTCATAAGTCTCCGTATCCCCTCTTTTACCGCAGCCTGCCACCTCATAAGTGTCCGTAACTCCGAGCAAATGGCCGTTCTTATCATCCGTTCGGTCTCCTTTTACTGGCATGGTGTTTTCCGGTTCGTCCGGTTCTTTGGGAAGGTAATACGATTCTGACTGCAGAATTTTGATTTTCGTTTCTTTTCCACCTCTGACAGCAAGCTTTAAGAAACCAGTCATCAACTCCCCAGCATTTATCTCCACAATCTCCTTCGAATGGGGTGCGACAGTGACAGTTCCCTCTCCTGCCAGCATACGGTTCCAGTCTGCTTCGCTGATACCGGAATCTCTGATTGTCTGAATGCCAGTGAATTTTTTGGGAATCTTGTTCATATACGGAATTGTCCTGGGGTGGAGATTCCCAGGGCTTACTGCCTTTGCACTCACAATCGTCCAGCCCTGATCCTTTGCCGGCAGCCAGTGATCATCCGTATAGTCGTCCCGCATCCACCCAAACGTACGGGGGTTCCCCCCTGCTTCCTCCAGAATATAGAGCTGCGCAAAAACTTCGTTTTCCGGGTGGATTTTTATATGATCCTCTCTTACACACTTCCAGTTCTCATCTGCGGACAGGCAGACTGCCGTTCCTGTTTCGTCCGCATATTCACCCTTGAAATAAAATCCGGGAGTATCGGTACGAAAGACTGCCCGATTTCCTTTTGCAGTTTCCATAGGATAGCGAAGGACAATGACAGCCAGGACATTCCTTCCCTGTTTCAGATAAGTAGCCAGATTCACCGTATCATAATACCAGATCTGACGGTCTCCTTTGCTGGGCCCAATCTCTGCAAGATTCCCGTTTACATACAGCTTATATCTGGAGTCCGCCGATATCCGAATGTCTAATTTCTCCGGAACTGCTGTAAAATTGATCTCCCTTCGAAAATAGACGATTTTCGGCTCCTCCTGATCTGCGGCATTCCAGTCCGGTATCCATACCCAATTTGTCTTTATCATTGCTGTCAGCCTTCCCTTCTACCCCATTATGACGGCTGCCGTTACGTTTTCTTTTCCGTACAGCATTGCCGGTGTTATGATATTGCCCTCAATCTCCCTGCCGTCTATCCAAATGCTTTTTACGCCGTGCTGCACGCCCTGGGGGTTTGAAACCTCAATTTTAATCACACTGCCTCTATAGGTCCGCTCAACAGAAAATCCTTTCCATTCGGACGGAATACTCGGGTCAATCACTAATCCCTTCATCGTCGGTCTGACTCCCAATATATACTGTGTAGCGGCAACGTCCATCCACGCTGCTGTTCCTGTCACCTGTGAGACGCAGGCCTGACCAAACTGCCCGTTGTCCGGTCCAAGCATTGTGCTGGAATACGCATAAGGTTCCCCCTTATAATTCTCAACACCGATTCTCTTAATGACCTCATGGGGTATTAACTGCTTATAATATTTCCAGGCATGATCGCCTCTTCCAAGCAACGCTTCCGCAATAATCGCCCAGCAGTTCGCCTGGCAGAAAATTCCGCCGTTTTCCGAATATCCCGCCGGTAAGTTATTCGCTTTCTCCGCAGGAAGTCCCGGCGTGTTGATCAGCAATCCCATTCCGGTGTCCATATGTTCTTTTACAGAATCCATCGCCTGAATATTTTTATCCCTGTCACCGCTTCCTGCAATGATCATCCAGCTTTGGGTATTTACCCAGATCTTCGCATAATCTGCATCCTTAGTCCCAAAAGGCTTACCGTCATCATCGATTCCGCGTACATACCACTCGCCGTCCCAGCAATACTTTTCAAGCGCTTCTTCCTGCTTTTTTATAAGCCCGGCAAAACGGCTGACGGTTACTTTGTCCCCTCTCATTTCTGCGATTTCAGAAAGCTGTTTCAACGCATATATAAGCTGCTGTGATACAAAGACGGTTTCACCCTTTCCGGCCCTTCCAAAGGGTCCCACATGGTCATTCCAATCGCTAAATAAAATCAACGGCAAACCGTGCTCACCCATATGATTTTCTGTAAATTCCACTCCGCGCATCAAATGCTCCCAAATGGATGCAGGCGCTGCCGGTGTCTTCAGGTCTTCTGCCAGAAACGGGACTTCCTCGTTTAAAAATTCTATATCTCCGCTCTCCGCAGCAATCGCATATGCAAGATATGCAAGCCATATATGGTCATCCGATCTCATTACTTCCTGAGGCAGCTTATTGTCCTCCGGCCAGCAGGCATGAACCGCATGTCCGTCTTCATGCTGTTGTGTGCACAAATAAAAAAGCATCTCCTTAGCCCATTCCGGTTTACGGTATGCCTGCGCAAGCATATCCTGGGCACTGTCCCTAAATCCTATACCGCGGATGCCGGAAGCGGATGAACTGATGGACCGTGAATAACGTGCTGTGACAACGCTTTGTATGGGATTCCAGATATTGATTTGCCTTTGAGCCACGTGATCCGGAATATGACACTGGTATATGCCAAGATGATGATTCCACCATGCCATGTTTTTTGCAAACTGTCTCTCTACTTCACCTTCTGACTTCAGAAAATCCAGTGTGTCAGCGGTTGTCTTTCTTGTGTTTTCGTAATCAACAAGTGCACCGGGTGTAACGCCCAGGAAATAATCCACGCACTTCTCTGCTTCCGGCGCAAGGCTGATGTGGCAGTGAAGCGCGGCACAGGGTTCGCCGCCGGCCAGATTTTCATCGCCAAGTCTCCCTTCTTCTACCTCCACCGGATTTCTCTCATCCCGGTAGTTCCCGCAGAACAAGTCACGGTTGCAGCAGAAAGAACCGGCCTTCTCGCTTGAGGAAAAATAGACTACCGGTGAGTTCTGCACATCCACCTGCATCCAGGAAGTATACAAATACATGATTGCGTTAATTTCTTCGTCGTACTTAGCGCTGACATTCCATTTGAGGTAATAGCCCAGATTGACCTCGTTTGCAAAGGCAAGCTGTGAGAGCTCCGTATAGGCAAATACATCGCACTCCACCTGCTCCCTTTTCAGATTAATAAGCTTCAAATCCCAGATAAATGTATCGCTGTCCGTTGCCATAAACAGCGTTAAAACAGCTCTTAAGCCGTCTTTTTCTGCGGTAAAGGCAGTATAGCCGGTGGAATGTGCTGCTTCCCAGTAATCCAGCTTCGTCTCACAAGGCCGGAAGGTGGGTGACCATACGGTTCCATCCTTCATTCTGATATAGATGTAGAAGCCTGGACTGTCTATGGGCAGATTATAAAAACGGTATCTTGTAATCCGGTAATTCTGCGGTGTGCGCCACCAGCACATACCCCCGCCTGCCTGGGATACAAATGCGTGCAGCCTGCCATTGGATAAATAGTTGATCCAGGGAGCAGAAAGATCAGAACGGCTGAACTGAACCTTCCTCTCATCGTCATTAAATGAATACGGTAAATTAGTGTCTTTCATAGTGTCCTCCTATTTCTTTTCATAGTTTCGCGTAACTCCGGTATACTGATAAGTTCCGCTGCCAAGTATATGGAACTTCCCGTCAGGCAGCGTCAAACGTGCTTTCGTATTGGCCGGTACCGTGCATTGATAGAAGTACCTGTCCCCTTCCCGTCTCCATTCAGAGATAATCGGCCCATATAAACTCACATATTCTGCTCTTGCTTCTGTCAGACTGCCTCCTAATATGGGATGCAGTTCAAATTCCTCATATCCGGGTTTTTCAAAGCAGGGACGTATGCCTGCCACATAGGCAAACAGGAACTCGCAGACCGCACCGTAGCTGTAATGATTCAGGGAATCATTAAGCGCGTCAAAGCCGTCCCAGCTCTCCGGAATGGTAGTTGCTCCCTTTGTGACGGAATAGAGCCAGCTGGGCATTTCCGTCTGTTCCAGAATCCGGTAGGCCAGATCCGCACGCCCCATTTCTGCCAATGTGGGCAGAAGAAAGGGGGTGGACAAAAAACCTGTATTCAGCCGATACCCGTTGTCTTCAATTTCCTTAATCAGCTGCTCTTCTACCAGCTTTCGCTTCTTCCCTGTACTAAGATTCATCGCCAATGCCCGCACATATGCCGCCTGATGGCCGGGTTCGATGCAGCCATCCTCATCTATCAGATATTTCTCATACATGTTTCTTATCTTTTCTGCAGTCTTTAAGTATTTTTCAGCCTCAGTCTGTTTGCCTAAAACCTCCGCCATAAATGCCACATTATCCGCTGAACGGCACATGTATGCAGTCGCCACCTTGGGCTTACCGTACTTCACCATCAAGGCAAAGATATCTGCCAGGTTCTTCTTTGGAGCATTTGTGCTCTCCGGTTCCGCAGAGGGCTTCGCAATCGGCTCCTGCCATTCACCGTAATGCATTTTTGTATCATAGATATAATCCGCATCCAGTTCCCCATCCGTTATTGTGTGGTACATGGGAAGCGGCTCATATATGGGATTATGCTCTTTCGCACAGGCAAGCATATAGTCTACCCAGCGCCTCGCTGTCTCATATTGATTCTCCAGTATTTTTTTGTCTCCATAACACAGGTACAGCATATACGGAATCCACGCTGCAGCATCTCCCCAGCCGGCGCAGTCCTCACCGATACTGCCGTTGCCCTCCGGTCCCGCCAGAGCCGATAACGGATTCAGCCTTTTCATCCGCTCTAATTCCTCAGGGTCATGGACACTGCTGGTGGACGGAAATGTAATCCCGATCTTTCCGCTGCCGAATTGCTCCAGTGCCATATCCGTCAGGCATTTTTCAAAAAACGGATACACATTCATGAAGCAGGATGCCGTGCGGACAAAAATCTGGCAGTCACCGGTCCAGGAATTGCGTTCACGGGTGGGACAATCCACCGGCACATCCATAAAATTGCCCTTCTGGCTCCACCTGCTGTTCTTCACAAGCTGATTTATGAGAGGGTTGGAACAGGTAAAATCTCCTGTCTCCTCCATATCTGTATAGACCGCCACTGCGGTAAAATCGCCGTCCCTGATTTCTTCCGTATACCCCTCTATCTTCACATAACGGAAACCAAATATAGAAAACATGGGGCAATAGGATTCCTCTTCTTTTCCGCTGCAATGATACTGCACCTGTTGGAACGCTTTGACCGGATAGGAGCATTTATTGACATTCGCTACGGTAAAGTTCCCCTGGTGGTCCAGCGTCTCTGCGTGTGTCAGCGTTACCGCCTGACCCTTTGTACATCCATGCAGGCACATTCTTACATATCCTGCTATATTCTGTCCGAAGTCAAGAATAAGCGCTCCTGATGCATCCTTAAACACTCTCGGTGAAAATTCTTCTTTTTCCCGGACCGGCAGTCCGCCGGCAATCCGCCTGGCGTCTGTATGTCCCCGTCTGTCCGATTCATCGATCACATGCACCTGTCTCCACGCAGAATCGTCAAAACCAGGCTTCTTCCAGCCATCCGGTTCTTTTGCCGCATCATATACATCGCCCATCAGCATATCACTGGCCTCTAATCCGCCATAACCCGTCTTGAATCCTTCATCTGACACGACGGTCTCCGCTGTGCCATCCTCATAATAGAGTTCCAGCTGGCCCAAAAATTGCAGCTTTTTTCCAAAGTTATTGACAACAGTTCCCCCTGTTACTCCCCGCCACCAGCCATCACCAAGCACTGCCGCCCAGACATTTTCGCCGGGAGAAAGCAAGTCTGTAACTTCATACGCCTGATACTGTATCCTGGAATAATAGCTGGTAAACCCCGGTTTGAACCTGTCTTTTGTACCTGTAACCCCGTTCAGCCAGAATTCGTATAACCCGTGAGCAGTCTGGTATATAAAAGCCTTCTTAAGGCCGGGTCTCACATGAAAGCTTTTCCGTAAATAGGGTGCGGGCTTTCTTGCATCCGGATCCACATCCCCCTCCGGTTCAATCCATCTGGCTTTCCAGTCTTCCTCTTTCAGCAATCCCATGGATAAGGCGGCTGTTTCCGATAGGCCGGTTTCTTCCGCGCCGTTTTCATCCACTGCCTTGACAGTCACCTGCCAGAACAGCTCCATTCGGCTAAGAAGAGCACCGCCTTCATAAAGAATTCGCTGGCTCTTAGAACTCTCCACTCTGCCGCTGTTCCAAAGCTCTTCCTGCCCGTTCCAAACCCGGATACAGTATTCCTTCTGAATAACGCCCTGCTTATCACTCTCTAATTTCCAGGAAAATCTTGGGTTACTGCAGTCAAGAACGACCGGTCCTTTACGGTACTCCGTCCGAAGATCATATATACGGATCATTGAAAACGTTCCTCCTTCTCCTGCTATCGTTCATTTACCGTGCAAAAAATTCTCATTTTCCATTATTATCATATAAAAATCCGGTAATTTTGTATGCTCCAAAATCACCGGATTCATGTTTAAATTCAACCTCTTTGTCTGCTGGCAAGTCCACACTCCCAATCCGTTTCCTGTCTCCTTTATTTTGTGTTATAATGTTAAGAAAAGGTGAGGTACTGTTATGGACAGCGAACATTTAAACATCAGAATCCGTGCGTATCAGGAAGCAGATTACAAGCGCCTGCAGGCAATACACGATCCGGCCAGAAAAAATGAATTAGCACTGGCCGGACTATCAGATGCCTTTCTGCCTCTGTCTATAGCTGCTACGCGGGAGGGACTCTTTGAATATGAAGTCTATGTGGCTGAATACCGGGGCACACCCGTCGGTTTTGTGGCATTTACGGAAGATGAAATTGCGTGGCTGTATGTAGATGTGGATTATTCACGCAAAGGAATCGGTAAGGCGCTCGTGGAGTTCGCACTGCAGAAAGCAGACGGTGAAGTAAGTCTTGAGGTATTAAAGGGAAATACACCCGCTATCGCATTGTATACTGCATGCGGATTTGAAATCACCGATACTCTCTCCGGTGTAATGCCCGGAAATGAGGAATTTCCTGTGACTGTTCATGTGATGAAAAACAAGGGGTGAAAACAGGATTCAGGGAAGAAAAGCGGAAGCGTGCGCAGGTCATCAACCTTCGGTTGGCGGCAAGAAAAGAAGGATTATATCATTTGTCGGAGTAACATATCTGAAAATCATTTCAAAGAGAAAGTGAGATATCAGAAGATGAAAGAAATAATAAAACAGATTTTGCCTTTCTGGGCAATTGAGTGTGGGCAGCTATTACAAATATATCCCACTGCATGGGAAATCAACAGTTCTTATGTAATCAAAATATATAGTGACAAAAAGCAGTTGGAGAGAAATATAAAAATATCGGAAACGCTATTGAATTGTGATATTCCGGTTGCGAAGACAGTTCTCACTACAGATGGTGAAAAATATGTCGAGTATAACAACCGATATTTCCTTGTATCACACAAATTGCCGGGGAGCAATATTTCTGATATAAAAGATCAAACAATGGCCTGGAAAATGGGCTGTGCAATTGCACAGTTACATACGGCGTTCATTAAATGTGAAAAAGAACTGGAATTTGGAGATAACAGTCTGTTAAATGAGATGAAAGGCTGGATACGGGAAAATTTAGCAACTGACGGGTGGACGTTAATAGACGAAAAAGAATATTCAAAGACAGCAGCAATGTTAGAAAGCGTATATGATCTCCTGCCGAAACAGTTGATCCACAGAGATGTACATTTTGGGAATTTCTTATTCTTTGAAGGCCACTTATCAGGATACATTGATTTCGATCTGAGTCAGAGAAATATAAGAATATTTGATGTCTGCTATTTCCTGGCAGGATTATTAGCACAAGAAACCGATGACGCATTTACCAAATTAGAATGGATTGAAAACGTTAAATCGGTGATCAAGGGCTACGAAAGCATCATTCATCTTACTGAAAATGAGAAAAATGCAATCCCATGTGTGATGGAATGCATAGAAATTTTATTTGCAGCGTATTTCATCGGTAAGAAGGACACAAAACACGCCAAAGATGCATATAATGTGTTCCATTTTATTCAAAATTGCGAAAGTGATATTATCAAAGCGATAAAGATATCTGAGGTGAATGTATGATACGAAAAGCTGCTGCAACAGATCTATCTCGAATAGCTGAAATAATTGTATTTGGAAAAAGAGTTGCTTACAGATCAATATTTCACAATGACTTGGTTTCGTTTCAGGAAATTCAGGTGAACCATTTAATTGAAGCATATCGCAGTAATCCATTGCTGCTTGAACAAATGCTTGTCTATGACGACGGTATAATAAAAGGTGTTATTAATAGGAAAGCGTCTGCTGACAGCATTGAACTTTGCGAATTTTATGTAGAACCTTTTTAAAGGAATGGGAATCGGAAGAAAACTGATTCAATATGTCATAGATGAAGCAAAAGCCGCCAAAATTAAAAGGATTTTTCTTTGGGTTATTGAAGAAAATGTACCAGCGCGGAGATTTTATGAAGCAAACGGATTCAGACAAAACGGACAAACTTGTTTGATTGAAGGAACATCTAAAATTGACATGTGCTATGAATTGATGTTATAGTTTCATGCACATTCACCAGTCAGCTGAACCTGCCATGGAAAAGGCGGTTAAAACTTTTATTTGAAAGGCAAGAATTTCAAAATCTTTCAGCATCTCGTCTATGAGGGTTTGTCAAGTAAAGTGTGTAAATTTTTTTGATTTTTTATCGGCGGTCAA
>NZ_QUEE01000039.1 GCF_003477885.1 Lachnotalea sp. AF33-28 | reverse complement strand
ATATCCGTATATTGTGATCTGTCTATTTTAGTTCATTCGTCCCGTTCCTCTTCCACTCTTCAAACGTTTTCTTTCACGCAAAAAAGGCCTCCCCTGCTGGCAGGCTTTTTTTGTAACTATGCGTTATAACAAAGTCATGCTATACACTTCCGGAAAGATGATCTTACATTCTCTTCCGTGATTGTGCAGTAGATTCTGGTCGTATCAATACTGACATGGCCCAGAATCTCCTGCACCTGTTCGATCGGCACACCGCGTTCCAGAGCATCCGTCGCCAAGGTCCGTCTGAAGCGGTGAGGATGCACCTTTTCAATTCCCAACGACCGCCCCATTTTGCGGAGCATGGCCTGTACTCCGGACTTTTTCAGTCTGCTGTATGGCGCCTTATCCGTTACAAACAAGGCCGGATTGCTGTCTGTTCGGCTGTCCAGATACCTTTTCAGATGATAACAAGAGGACTCCGTGAGATAAACATAACGTTCTTTCTTTCCCTTCTGGCCATAAAGTACGATATCCATGCCTACGAAATTGATATCTTCCCGGTTTAGGGCCACAATCTCGCCAATACGTGCGCCGGAGCTGTACATGAGCTCCATCAGGGCCAAATCACGCTCTGATCGGGCATTCCGTTTCAAAATCTCCAGTTCCGTTGCACTATAAGGTTTCTTAATCATCTTTGGGACTTTCACCTGCTTTAACCGGCGTGCAGGGTTAGTTGGGATATATCCTTCATCTGATGCCCAACCAAAAAAACTGTTCAGGTAATGCCGCAACGTCTCCAAATATGCCAGACTGATCTTCCTAGCCTGTTGGTACCATGCCAGGTAGTACCGCAGGTCATTAGTGGTGATCTCCTCCAAGCGCCGGTTCAGAGTCTGCATCATCATTTGGACGCAGCGACCATAGTTTTCCAGCGTTCCCTCAGAACAGTTCTCTAGTCTCTTTGTAGCCAAAAAGGTCTTCAAAACCTTTTCCCACCGCTGTTCTGATACGATTAGTTCATGGCTATCTTTTTCAAGCCGATAATCGTGTAGCTTTAGCACCAATACACTTTCCAATTGCCGGGTCTGTTCCGGCGTCAACCAGGCTTCCATTTCTGTGAGCACATCATCAATTAATTTGTCTTTCACGATATTTCCCCCTTTCTGTACTCAACTTTATTATACAAAAAAGAGGATTTTTTGCACTGTCAGTGATTCACAATATACGGATAT
>NZ_QUEE01000038.1 GCF_003477885.1 Lachnotalea sp. AF33-28 | reverse complement strand
TTATAGTGGTTCAGTTGTCAAGACAAAAATCTAAGCTTTTTATAATGAACTGATATATGTAACTGGGTAGGGGAGAAAATCCCCCCTTAGGCTGCATGATCATCCAGTAACAGAATCGGATAATAGCAGGATGCCGGTGTTTGATTATTGAGTGCAGAATGACAACGTTCAAAGTTGTAAGTGTGCACATATTTACCGATTGCCTTCCGTGCTTCTCTGATATTGTTATATTGGGTCAGATATGCTTCCTCGTACTTGAAGCTTCGGAACCATCGTTCAATCATGATATTGTCAGCCCACCGGCTTTTACCATCCATGCTTTGACGGATCTGGTTCTCTTTGAGGAAATTCATGTACTCATTGCTTGTAAACTGACAGCCCTGATCTGAATTCAGGATAACAGGTTTTGCCACTATAAACGCCTTTTTTAACGCAGTTATGACCATTCTGGTATCCAGAGTATCATCGACTTCCCAGCCAACGATACAGCGGCTGTACCAGTCAATCACAGCGGTCAGATACAGAAATCCACGCTTAATGGGGATGTATGTAATGTCGATTGACCATGCCTGATTTGGACGGTCGATAACGGCGTTACGTAGCAGATACGGGCAGACTTTAGCCTGTCGCATACGTTTAGAAAGGTTCATTTTTGGATAAATTGGATCAATCCCCATTTCATTCATATAACGGCGCGTTTTCCGGCGACCAACCTGATGCCCACGCTTCTTCAGTTGAGCAGACAGTTGTCGTGCTCCCCAGGCCGGATTATCCGTGTGTAATCGATCTATGATCGATTTGCAATCCAACTCCTCCTGAGATATGGGCATGCCCTTGTAATAAACACTGGTACGATTGATATCAAGAAGTGTAGCTCCTGTTTTAACTGGAAGTTCTTTAGTCTTCAAAAGGTTTTGGACTAAATTTACTCTCGTAGTCAGGTCCAAGTGTTTCTTCAGATTTTTTTTTCAACCAATCCACCTGCATGGTGAGCTGGCCAACTTTTTTCGCATATTCAGCTTTTTCCTTGCGTTCTAAAGCGAGTTTTTCTTTCAGATTATCCTCTCGTGTGTCATTAAAAACCACGGATGCTTTATCGAGGAACTCCTTCTTCCAGTTGCGGAGAAGATTCGGCTGAATATTGTTTTCGGTTGCGATTGTATTTAAGTCTTTTTCTCCTTTGAGCAGTTCAATCACTAATTCTGATTTGAATTTGGCAGAGAAATTTCTTCTTGTTCGAGACATAATAATAATCCTTCTTTCTGTAGTGTTTACAGTATATCAGATTCATTAAGAAATGTCTCTTGAAGTGTCTTAAATTACGATACCATTATA
>NZ_QUEE01000037.1 GCF_003477885.1 Lachnotalea sp. AF33-28 | reverse complement strand
AGCAGGAGCCGGGAATGAAGAGCCCGGTACAAGCAGAGGACCAGTACATCAGGAAAATCCGGTGTACAATGGAAGGCTGTGACGTGGACCGAACTAAAGTAGGGAAGCCTGTGAGCCAGCTGTCAAGAAAAGCCGCTATTGTTCATATCGTACCCGTACCGTAAACCGACACAGGTGGATGAGGAGAGAATCCTAAGGCCGACGGGAGAAGCATTGTTAAGGAACTCGGCAAAATGACCCCGTAACTTCGGGAGAAGGGGTGCCCATGAAGATGGGCCGCAGAGAATAGGCTCAAGCAACTGTTTAGCAAAAACACAGGTCTATGCAAAACCGTAAGGTGAAGTATATGGGCTGACGCCTGCCCGGTGCTGGAAGGTTAAGGGGAGAGGTTAGACTTTAGGTCGAAGCTTTGAACTTAAGCCCCAGTAAACGGCGGCCGTAACTATAACGGTCCTAAGGTAGCGAAATTCCTTGTCGGGTAAGTTCCGACCCGCACGAAAGGCGTAATGATTTGAGCACTGTCTCGACAATGCACCCGGTGAAATTGAAATACCAGTGAAGATGCTGGTTACCTGCGCCAGGACGGAAAGACCCCATGGAGCTTTACTCCAGCTTGATACTGGGATTCGGTATTGCATGTACAGGATAGGTGGGAGGCTGTGAAGTACGGACGCCAGTCTGTATGGAGCCGCTGTTGGGATACCACCCTTGCGGTACTGGATTTCTAACCTGCACCAGTGAACCTGGTGGGGGACAATGTCAGGTGGGGAGTTTGACTGGGGCGGTCGCCTCCGAAAGAGTATCGGAGGCGCTCAAAGGTTCCCTCAGAATGGTCGGAAACCATTCGAAGAGTGTAAAGGCAGAAGGGAGCTTGACTGTGACACCGACGGGTGGAACAGGTACGAAAGTAGGACTTAGTGATCCGGTGGTATAAAGTGGGATTGCCATCGCTCAACGGATAAAAGCTACCCTGGGGATAACAGGCTTATCACTCCCAAGAGTTCACATCGACGGAGTGGTTTGGCACCTCGATGTCGGCTCATCGCATCCTGGGGCTGAAGTAGGTCCCAAGGGTTGGGCTGTTCGCCCATTAAAGCGGTACGCGAGCTGGGTTCAGAACGTCGTGAGACAGTTCGGTCCCTATCCGGCGCGGGCGTAGGAAATTTGAGAGGAGCTGTCCTTAGTACGAGAGGACCGGGATGGACGAACCGCCAGTGTATCGGTTGTCGTGTCAACGGCAGAGCCGAGTAGCTGTGTTTGGTGTGGATAAACGCTGAAGGCATCTAAGCGTGAAGCCCCCCTCAAGATGAGATTTCCCTAACGCAAGTTAGTAAGACCCCTTGAAGACGACGAGGTAGATAGGGCAGAGGTGGAAGTGCAGCAATGTATGGAGCTGACTGCTACTAATAGGTCGAGGGCTTGACCAAA
>NZ_QUEE01000036.1:0-372 GCF_003477885.1 Lachnotalea sp. AF33-28 | reverse complement strand
CGTGCTACAATGGCGTAAACAAAGAGAAGCGAAAGGGTGACCAGGAGCGAATCTCAAAAATAACGTCTCAGTTCGGATTGTAGTCTGCAACTCGACTACATGAAGCTGGAATCGCTAGTAATCGCGAATCAGAATGTCGCGGTGAATACGTTCCCGGGTCTTGTACACACCGCCCGTCACACCATGGGAGTCAGTAACGCCCGAAGCCTGTGACCCAACCGAAAGGAGGGAGCAGTCGAAGGTGGGACTGATAACTGGGGTGAAGTCGTAACAAGGTAGCCGTATCGGAAGGTGCGGCTGGATCACCTCCTTTCTAAGGAAGAGAAGTAGGGGTTGGATATACTGTTGAGTTATCAAGAGAAGCAGCGGAAG
>NZ_QUEE01000035.1 GCF_003477885.1 Lachnotalea sp. AF33-28 | reverse complement strand
GGGTTTGTCAAGTAAAGTGTGTAAATTTTTTTGATTTTTTATCGGCGGTCAATTAAGACCGCCGATTGTTCGTCTAATCGAATGGAAGTTCTTCCCCGTTTCGATAAGCCTCATATCGCCAGAGCAGGTCCTGTTGCTTGAGGAATTCATAGCAAGTCAATAACTCATTTTTTAGGGTAATCCTTGATGTCCGTTGATAATGGAGTTCTTCCGCTAGTGTCTTAAATTTCAAGTCATTTCGCATGGCTTCAGCTATAAACTCATCCATGCTGACCTCACCCGGCTCATGTTCTGCTTCAGCAAAATAATCATAATAATCCATAGCTGTCCTCCTGTAACGTTTAGTATGCTTCATACTTCATGATGCGTGCTTGCATCTGGTCATCCATAATCAGCTGATTCCTGACCATCGCCCAGTTCGAAACCGGGCGGCCGTTCCATTTCTTATAAAGTTCTGTAATGCGCAAATATAACGCTTTATGTACCGCTTCTTCACTGGGGAAGGCCCCCTTTTTAGTGACCTTCCTGAAACTTGAGTTAACTGCTTCAATCGCATTAGTAGTATACATGACTTTGCGTACGGCACTTCCATAATTGAAAAGCTGCTCTACGTGTGACCAGTTACGCACCCAGACATCAACTGCTCCTAGATACTGACTCCACGACTGCTTAAAACGTTCAAATTCACTTTCTGCTGCTTTCAGACTGGCTGCTCCGTATACTTTCTTTAACTGTGCCGTATACTTCTTATATTCCTTCGAGGGGATATAGCGGACCGAGCTCCGGATCAGGTGCACAATACAGCGCTGCACTACAACATCCTTGAAGATGGATCTGGCGCCTTCCTCCAGCCCGGATACGCCGTCCATGCTGATAAACAGTACGTCCTCCACACCGCGTGCTTTTATTTCATCAAAAATCTGCATCCAGTAATGCTTGCCTTCTGCATCGCCAATCCAAAGCCCAAGGATGTCTTTGGCACCATTGACATCATAGCCTAGGATGACATAAACTGCACAGCTCTTAGTCTCATTTTCTTTGCGGATGTTAACATACAGACAGTCTACAAAGAGAAACGTATAGAACTTCTTAAGAGGCCGGTTCTGCCATTCCTCCACAGTCTCAATCACTCTGTCTGTGATGTTGGATATGGTATCATGAGAAATCTCGAAGCCATAAATATCTTCAATCGTATCAGCAATATCACGGTCACTCATACCTCGTGCATACATGGCAAGCACCTTGTCCTCGATACCGCTGACATCTCTTGTACGTTTTGGAATTGCCTGCGGTTCAAAGGATGCATCCCGGTCTCTGGGGACATCGACTGGTATCTCGCCGTAAGAAGTCTTAACATTCTTGTGGAGATATCCATTACGGCGGTTATCCGTATTTTTATAACCATGATCGTTGGACTCATATCCCAAATGTGAGTCCATTTCGCCTTGAAGCATTGCTTCGAACATCGGGCCAAAGATGTCCTTGAGGGCATTCTGCATCTCCTCTGCGTTAGTCGGCTGATATTCATCAATAATCGCTTTAGCAATCGCCATGCTGGCATTGCTCCGTTTGTTTTTCCTTGGTGACATAAGTGCTGTACTCATAATCCTTTCTATTCCTTTCATTTAGTGTATCGCACTTTCACATAAAAATAAAGTGCGTAAGTTTGGTTACCGGTAACTTACACACTTTATTTTACACTCCC
>NZ_QUEE01000034.1 GCF_003477885.1 Lachnotalea sp. AF33-28 | reverse complement strand
CTATATCTTCGTAAGACATCCGAAAACGGGTACCATATATATGTCGCAGAACAAGCCCGATGTATTTTGGCTAATAAAGGTCTTACTGTAGATGAGCCTGTATTAAAAAAAATCAAACCAAAAAGAATTTCGTATATTTTACCGGTGCTTTTAATGATAGTTGGGATAGTTGGATGTGTACCGTTTATTTGGTTAGCAATAACGAATTTGTAATGTCATTAGGTATTACAAATTATACAAAAATAAATTCATGCCGGTGAGAATACGAAAATCACCCATCTGTTTTAAATTTAATAGCCAATTTGCAGGACTCGGGAGCTTGATCGCACAAATTCGGATTGCAATCCTGTAAGGCATCTCCAAAACTCAGAACAATATAGCTATCAAGTATTTTTTCACATCAAAACCAATTTTGACATCACATATGTAATCTTAAAATAGTTTCAAACCACCAAACAAGTATGTTAATCCACAGGCCGATTCAGCTCCCATTATTTTCACTTGGGAAATATTTAGGGAGTAGGCACACCATACCTCGCAATAACACAAGCCGCAAAGCGGCTGTGTTAAAGTTTATTGTTTGGGTTTCCTGATATTTTCAGGAAGAGTTTCTGATCAAATTACAAGTCATGGTGTTTCATCGGCCTGTATGACAGGATACTCATACAGTTTTTGATACAGAAAATCATGAGGAACCGTATTCACATATTTACTGTTAATGATAGCTGCTACGTGGGTAGATTAAAGGACTGTCGTGAAGAAGTGCTTTCGGGTGCGTATCCCATACCATGTGCCCGTCAGCCTTGCTTGCATAAACACCCATCATTTATCTATCTGATCACGATAATCATAAGAATACTTATAATTTTTCTATCTTTTACTAATATTGTGTAACTTCCCTTACCACTATAAATACCCTGTTCTTTATCATATACCTGTGTAACTCACTTATTAAACAAGTCTCATCGTCTTTCAATGCTTGAAATAACACATTGTAACATACAACGTAAAGTATGTTGTTGCACCTATAAATCTGTGAATGATCAGTTCACTGTGTTTACCCGTATTCATGTCAATTGGAATTTCAGGTTCTTGCTAATTAGAAATTCAAAAAATTAAAACAAAAATACCGAAACCAAAATAGGTGTACACATATTGTCTTTTATCAAAAATTAGTATATAATCAATTGGTAACATTTGTAAATTTTAATTAAATTAAGAATAAATAATGAATTGTTTTCCTTTAACTGAAAATATAAATTAAGATATACACTAAATAAGCAGTACATCATTATATTTCATCTTTACGATTCAACTATATGGAGGAATCATATGCCCAAATGGTACAAAAAGTTAATGAGCTATTATTCAATTGCTATATTCGTCTTTACTTATTATTTCGTTTATATGATTGTTTATTTTACTAAATTTTTATCTTTAGATTTATCAGCTATACAAATAGTCTTTGGTATCCTTACATTTATATTATGTATGGGTTCTTTTTTGTTAGACCTGCTTTTTTTAGTGCCTTTTTTAGCAAATCCTTCTAAGCAGCTGTTATTATTAACCAATGAATGCAATCCGCAGGCATTAATTGAATCTATGGAACCAGTTTATTTCAAACTAAAATCAGGGCGTATCATTTTTATTACATCAACATTATATGAATTAGAAGTAAAATACATGTTAGCTTTTGGTTATCTAGAGAATGCAGAGTTTGATAAAGCACTGACTATTATGGAGGATGTCTGCTCTAATATAAATATAGTTAAGGGATCCTATAGAAAGATATTATACTACTCTTTGTTATCTAATATTTATATTAATATACAACAAATCGAAAAAGCTAAATTTTACTTAATGAAGGCGCAGAAAGAATACGCTATATCCAACAGCAAAACTCGTTCTTTATGCAATGATCTGCTTAATACATATCAATATTACATAGATATGATATGCGGAAAAGCCGATGAACCTTTACAGTATTTTAGTAACAGACTGCAGCAATCTGCGAATGCACTTGAACATGCACACACTTATTGGATTTTAGCCAATTTGTACAGAAACGAAGGAAATGCAGAGCAGGAGGTTGACTGTTTAAAAAAAACAATCACATATGGATACCGTTTATATATTACTGAATATGCTTTTAAAGCCCTGCAGGACAAAAATATTATAGTAAACCCTGCTGCACCATTACGTTATAAGAATAAAATTAACATTGTTTTTTATCTCATTTGTTTAGCATGCATAATAATGATGTTAATTGGATGTATTCCGTTTTTTGTTTTATAATATTTTTACAAAGATAAAAGCATCCGTTGCAGCAAAGAACAAACGCGATATACGAACCAAAAATTTTTGGAGGTAAACAGCATGCCTAAATGGTTTAAAAGGGCTGTGGCAATAATAAATTTAGGATATAGTGTATTTATAGTCTTTATAGTCACTAATATTATGTCTTTCTTCTACTATTGGGAAGTTTTATCTAATTATAGATTTGATACAACGGTTATAATATATTTGATATGTATGATTGTTGGCATAATATTATTTCATATTGGTATTAAACGATTGACCTATGGGATTGCCTCTATTTTGGTCCAGAACGTTAATGATACATTGCTCATCCAATGCGATGTCAAACATTTCATACAATTAGTAGAACCTGCTATTCTATATATGAACAAAGGTAAAATATTGTGGTTTTCACAGTCCGCCATAGACGTTAGCTTAAAAATGTCTTTGGCCATTGCTTATATGATAGACGGTAATCCAGAGAAAGCAATTCAAATTGATACACAACTACTTTCAGACCCCGAGTTCATAAAATATAAAAACGTCAAACTCATTTTAACACGAGATCTGATCAAGGCTTATATAACAAAAAAAGATT
>NZ_QUEE01000033.1 GCF_003477885.1 Lachnotalea sp. AF33-28 | reverse complement strand
TTTGGTCAAGCCCTCGACCTATTAGTAGCAGTCAGCTCCATACATTGCTGCACTTCCACCTCTGCCCTATCTACCTCGTCGTCTTCAAGGGGTCTTACTAACTTGCGTTAGGGAAATCTCATCTTGAGGGGGGCTTCACGCTTAGATGCCTTCAGCGTTTATCCACACCAAACACAGCTACTCGGCTCTGCCGTTGACACGACAACCGATACACTGGCGGTTCGTCCATCCCGGTCCTCTCGTACTAAGGACAGCTCCTCTCAAATTTCCTACGCCCGCGCCGGATAGGGACCGAACTGTCTCACGACGTTCTGAACCCAGCTCGCGTACCGCTTTAATGGGCGAACAGCCCAACCCTTGGGACCTACTTCAGCCCCAGGATGCGATGAGCCGACATCGAGGTGCCAAACCACTCCGTCGATGTGAACTCTTGGGAGTGATAAGCCTGTTATCCCCAGGGTAGCTTTTATCCGTTGAGCGATGGCAATCCCACTTTATACCACCGGATCACTAAGTCCTACTTTCGTACCTGTTCCACCCGTCGGTGTCACAGTCAAGCTCCCTTCTGCCTTTACACTCTTCGAATGGTTTCCGACCATTCTGAGGGAACCTTTGAGCGCCTCCGATACTCTTTCGGAGGCGACCGCCCCAGTCAAACTCCCCACCTGACATTGTCCCCCACCAGGTTCACTGGTGCAGGTTAGAAATCCAGTACCGCAAGGGTGGTATCCCAACAGCGGCTCCATACAGACTGGCGTCCGTACTTCACAGCCTCCCACCTATCCTGTACATGCAATACCGAATCCCAGTATCAAGCTGGAGTAAAGCTCCATGGGGTCTTTCCGTCCTGGCGCAGGTAACCAGCATCTTCACTGGTATTTCAATTTCACCGGGTGCATTGTCGAGACAGTGCTCAAATCATTACGCCTTTCGTGCGGGTCGGAACTTACCCGACAAGGAATTTCGCTACCTTAGGACCGTTATAGTTACGGCCGCCGTTTACTGGGGCTTAAGTTCAAAGCTTCGACCTAAAGTCTAACCTCTCCCCTTAACCTTCCAGCACCGGGCAGGCGTCAGCCCATATACTTCACCTTACGGTTTTGCATAGACCTGTGTTTTTGCTAAACAGTTGCTTGAGCCTATTCTCTGCGGCCCATCTTCATGGGCACCCCTTCTCCCGAAGTTACGGGGTCATTTTGCCGAGTTCCTTAACAATGCTTCTCCCGTCGGCCTTAGGATTCTCTCCTCATCCACCTGTGTCGGTTTACGGTACGGGTACGATATGAACAATAGCGGCTTTTCTTGACAGCTGGCTCACAGGCTTCCCTACTTTAGTTCGGTCCACTTAACAGCCTCCCATTGTACACCGGATTTGCCTGATGTACTGGTCCTCTGCTTGTACCGGGCTCTTCATTCCCGGCTCCTGCTTTCCCTCTGTGTCCCCACAGTTCTGTCATATCGTAGTACAGGAATCTCAACCTGTTGTCCATCGGCTACGTCTTTCGACCTCGCCTTAGGTCCCGACTTACCCAGAGCAGATCAGCTTTACTCTGGAAACCTTAGATATTCGGCCTGGAGGATTCCCACCTCCATCTCGCTACTCATTCCGGCATTCTCTCTTCTTAACAGTCCACTGCTCCTTTCGGTACAGCTTCACTCCGTTAAGATTGCTCCTCTACCAATGTATTACTACATTCCTCAGCTTCGGTGGCGTGTTTTAGCCCCGGACATTTTCGGCGCAGAACCTCTCGACTAGTGAGCTATTACGCACTCTTTGAATGTATGGCTGCTTCTAAGCCAACATCCTAGTTGTCTCTGAAATCCCACATCCTTTTCCACTTAACACGCACTTGGGGACCTTAGCTGGAGGTCTGGGCTCTTTCCCTTTTGACTACCCAACTTATCTCGTGCAGTCTGACTCCCCGGCATCATCTGTTCGGCATTCGGAGTTTGATATTCTTCGGTAAGCTTTGACGCCCCCTAGGAAATTCAGTGCTCTACCTCCGACAGACTAACCAGAGGCTAGCCCTAAAGCTATTTCGAGGAGAACCAGCTATCTCCGGGTTCGATTGGAATTTCTCCCCTATCCACACCTCATCCCCACCCTTTTCAACGGATGTGGGTTCGGTCCTCCACCGCCTTTTACGGCAGCTTCAACCTGGACATGGATAGATCACCCGGTTTCGGGTCTGCGTCTACTGACTCCTTCGCCCTGTTAAGACTTGGTTTCCCTTCGGCTCCGCACCTAAAAGTGCTTAACCTTGCCAGTATCCGCAACTCGCCGGACCGTTCTACAAAAAGTACGCGGTTGTACATTAAAATACTTCCACAGCTTGTAAACATAAGGTTTCAGGTTCTCTTTCACTCCCCTCCCGGGGTTCTTTTCACCTTTCCTTCACAGTACTATGCGCTATCGGTCACTAAGGAGTATTTAGCCTTGGGGGGTGGTCCCCCCGATTTCCCACAAGGTTTCTCGTGTCTCGTGGTACTCCGGATTCCGCTCGCTGGCTATTGTTTTTACTTACGGGGCTTTCACCCTCTCTGGCCGGCTTTCCCAAAACCGTTCTGTTAACAATTCGCCTCACTTATTGCGGTCCATTACCCCGCGGTGCACGCACCACGGTTTAGGCTCTTTCCATTTCGCTCGCCGCTACTTTGGAAATCGAGTTTTCTTTCTTTTCCTCCGGCTACTTAGATGTTTCAGTTCACCGGGTTCCCGGCCTGCACCTATGGATTCAGTACAGGTCACTTGAGGTTTGCTCAAGTAGGTTTCCCCATTCAGACATCCGCGGATCTCGGGATATTTGCTCCTCCCCGCGGCTTTTCGCAGCTTATCGCGTCTTTCTTCGGCTCTTAGTGCCAAGGCATCCACCTTACGCTCTTACTTGCTTGACCTTT
>NZ_QUEE01000032.1 GCF_003477885.1 Lachnotalea sp. AF33-28 | reverse complement strand
GTAAGCGCCAAATGTTAGGGTACCCCAACACATCTACCCTGACACCAACATGTGATGTCAGGGTTGCGAGCGTTTTACTCTGATTTTTTGTTACATTCTATCCAGGCTTTTTCACTCCACGGTGCGAGATCTTGAAATTCTGCATCGGTAGTATCTTTGCCTGGGCGGCTGTCGAGCAGGTATTGCAGATAGTTGTATGGATGCAGCCCATACGCTTTCGCCATCTCTACCATGGTATATACTACCATACTCGCATTCGCACCATCCTGGCTGTCGCTGAAAAGCCAGTTTTTGCGGCCTAAAGTTAGCGGTCTGATTGAATTCTCCGATGGATTATTGCTCAGACTGCAGCGTCCGTCTTCGAGATACGTCATCAACGTGTCTTTTCGATTTCGGATATAAGTCACTGCCCGATCCATGCGGCTTCCTTTTTCTGGGTGCTGTACATCCAGCCAGCGTATGAAACCTTCCACGATCGGCTTCTGATCCTTCTGGCGGCGTTTGTAAACCTGCATATAAGATAGTTCCTTTTCCTTATAGCTGCGTTCATACTCAAACAGCTTGTTACAATACAGAACGCCTTGAACCGCCGGATGGCTGTAGTCCTTATCATGGCCGGTTGGAATGGCTTCGATCAGATATCTCCGGATATGGGCGTAACAACAGCATCTTCGGATCTTTTTTAGCTTATTATAACCACTGTAACCATCAACCATGACATAAGTACCATCCGCGATTCCTTTCAGGAAGTCCGCGGCATGTTCCCCGGCGCGCGTCTCTGAATAATGGTACAGGACGATTGGCGGCAGCCTGTCTTCTCCGGAACGCATCAGCCAGACATAGGACTTACTCTGCGGTCTCCGGTCAGGTTCTTTTAAGACCTGGATGGGCGTTTCATCTGCCATCAGGAAATGCCGTTTCAGTAGTTCACGGTGAAAGTAGTCATACACGGGTTTCAGATAATTCTGGGAACAGGTGATGATCCAGCTTGCCATGGTTGTTCTGCTGATGCTGACCCCAAGGAGTTCAAATCCTTTTTCCTGTCGATACAGCGGAAGCGCATCTGCGTACTTTTCATATATGATGTGCGACACAAGGGATGATGAGGCGTAACCACCGGGTATCAGGGCCGGGATTCCTTCATCCTTGATAAACTGGGGATCTTCCGTATCCTTGCAGACAGAGCAGCCATAAGTGGTTGCAACGTATACAATACGTTCCAGCTTTGCTTTGGTGTAGCGGAGTTCTGTCCTGATTTCTTCATGACCGATCGGAACCATCATGGTTCCACAGGCAGGACACTGTTTTTCTTCATCTGTCAGTGTGTCCACCTCTTCATAGTGGATGGGCAGATTTGCGAACATCTCGTCATAGTTCGCTTTGGGCTTACGTCCTCGTTTGCCGGCTTTCACTTCAATAAACTCCGGTTCAATGAGTTCCGGGATTGGTTCTTCCTCAGGATCAGGGACGGAGAAAAGATTCAGCTGACCGGGCATGTCACTGCGTCGTTCACTGGAACTGCCAAAAAGCTTTTGCTTGAAGTATTCAAGCTGTGCCTGTAGATTTGAAATGATCCGGTCTTTTTCATCGTCCTTTGCATTGCGTTCTTCCAGCATCTTCTGCAGGGATAGGATCAGATCATTCTGGGTACGGATAGTTGTATTCAGTTGTGAGATCGTATCCTTCAGTTCCTTGAACTGGATGTCCCTTGCACTGGATGCCATGGTCCTTCGCTCCTTTGTCTTGTTACTGGTATTTTACCAGAAATCGAAGAAAAAAGCGAATCCGTCACGGCCGGGAGTTCGTCATAATGACGGTGGATAACCGACGCGGACAGCAGCCTTAAGATGGATAAACTGAGACGTTTTCTGTTATGGCGGTCTGAAGATACAATGAAAAACCAATGAAATAGAAATCATGCATGGGTTATCCCGTCCTAGATGCAAAGAGAAAGAGTTATCCACGTTTTCGTCAGAAATGTCCCTGGAAAATTTCGTCGATTTTCACGATGGATGTTTCAGCTGGTCTGGATCGCCTTTGGCTGTTCAATATCCAGTCCGTTTAGCAGCCAGTCCAGCTGCCGCCAGGTAATTGCCTGAGCTTCTGAACTTTTCCGTGGCCAACGATATCGTCCCTGTGCGACACTCTGCCTCTTGTAAAGGAGCACATATCCATCTGGTTCATGGAGCAGGACCTTGATCCGGTCACACCGTTTACCACAGAAAAGGAACAGTGATGACTGATCCGGATTCATGGAAAGTTTGTCCCGGACAATGCTGCAGAGACCATCAATCGATTTGCGCATGTCTGTTGTGCCACATACGATATAGATATTGTCCGCCACGGAGATATCGCCTAACACACGGAGCCTTTCACAAGGCTTAAAACCCGATCCAGTAGTGCAGGGTCGGTTCCATTGGCAATGCGGATTGTCGCATTGCCCAGAGATATTTCTATCCTGGCAGTAATATCTGCAATTCTGGTTGGACCCGTCAATGCTGGTTGGCATAGAAGCATTGACTCAGGATTCCCTGCTTTTGAATTAAAATTTAAGCGGACCACTTCCTGAACTGGAGCTGGTAAAGGCTCCGCTTTGGAAATTGACTCAGGGATTTCACAGCAGGCCTTCTTCCTGAGTCTGCTGACCCAGTTGTAAAAGGTCCCTGGATGGATCCCATGCTTCTTGCACCACTGATAATCGGAGAGGCCACTGTTCCTGCATTCCATAATCAGTTGGAACTGCTGATCAGCCGGGACTCTGGCAGTGTAACTGGACATTTTCGATACCTCCATAAATATACAGTGAAATGCTCGCACCTATCAATGAAATTTATCGTATTCCAGAGTGGAGTGCTTGCATCTAGCTATCTACCATTATGAGGTATTTGGTGGCGAAACGCCAGCCACCCTAACATTTGGCGCTTACC
>NZ_QUEE01000031.1 GCF_003477885.1 Lachnotalea sp. AF33-28 | reverse complement strand
TTATGAGGTATTTGGTGGCGAAACGCCAGCCACCCTAACATTTGGCGCTTACCCTCCTTCATGATTCGGTGTTGCTTTCTATACTGTCTTTATTTAAAAGAATCCCTCTCTGGTAATGAAAAAGGCCTCCGCTTGCGGCAGGTTTTTCCTTCCTATTGAACCGGAAAACAGGCGGCATCCGTTCTACTAACCGGATACCGCCTGTCATAAGCCGGTAAATGTGTTACTATTCACAGCTGCCGCAAACTTCCCGCGCATGTCGGCCGCCGTGAATAGTAACTAAATGGTACGCTCCTATCTCACACGTTCAGGAAATCCAACCTTCTTCTGCACCTTGCGAAGTGTCTTATTCGCATAGTAAGCTGCCTTTTCCGCGTTGTTCTTAATAATTCCGTCTATATAAGCTTTATCCTTTGACAGTCTGGCGTGTTCATCCTGAATCGGCTTTAATACGGATACCACAGCTTCGCCCACGCCTGTCTTAAGGTCTCCGTAGCCCTTACCATCAAACTCCTTCAACACCTCATCCACTGTTTTTCCCGTACATGCGCTGTAGATATCAATCAGATTCTTCACGCCCGGCTGCTCATCGCGGTAGAGTATCGCCGCTTCGGAATCCGTCACCGCGCGCCTGCATTTTCTCATGATCGTATCCGGATCGTCCATCATATAGATGCTGGCATTGGGATTTTCATCGGACTTGGACATCTTTTTCGACGGGTCCTGCAGGCTCATGATCTTCGCGCCCACCTTTCCGATATACGCTTCAGGGACCGTGAAGACATCGCCGTATATATTGTTAAACCGCTCCGCGATATCCCGGGTGATCTCCAGATGCTGCATCTGGTCGATGCCCACCGGCACCACATCGGACTGGAACAGCAGTATGTCGGCCGCCATCAGCACCGGATAGGTGAACAGGCCCGCGTTTATATTGTCCGCATGTTTGGCAGACTTATCCTTAAACTGTGTCATGCGGTTTAATTCTCCCATATAAGTGAAGCAGTTCAGTATCCACGACAGCTCAGCATGAGCGGATACATGGGACTGGTAGTAGATGCAGTTTTTCTCCGGGTCCAGGCCTGCCGCAATATACAGGATCAGCAGATCCCTGGCTCTTTTGCGAAGTGTGGCCGGGTCCTGGCGCACCGTGATGGAGTGCTCATCCACCACACAATAAAAACATTCGTATTCGTCATGCAGCGTCACCCAGTTGCGCAGAGCTCCCAGATAGTTTCCAAGTGTCAGTGTTCCTGTGGCCTGCATGCCGCTGAACAGCGATTTCTTGCCGTCTAACATAATTTTTGCCTCCTCATTCTTTGATTCAAATCCTGATTAAATTTCCGCCGCAGTGCGATCCTAAGCGGAGCGTTTTTGTTCAATAGAGCGTATTTTACTATTGAAAGAAAAAAGTCCCCGGCAAACTGCCAGGGACGATTATATCGTGGTACCACCCAATTTCAAGCCGCGTATACGGCTCCTCATGCGGATCTTATCCTGTCTCTGTAACGTGAGATATACGGCATCGGCTACTCATCTCTGCTGTTTCACCGAAGCATCTTGCAAATCCATTCCCTGCTGTCCGTTATACCCTTTCCCACCGTCCGGGGCTCTCTGAAATACGTTACCTGCAGGTACTACTTTTGCGCTCTGATATTGTCTGTGCTGTCGTTTGTTTTACAGGGCAAACGGTATCACTCAAATTTTACCTGAGTTTACCATACCTTCTTTGAAAAGTCAATCTTTTTCCAGGGAAAAGGCCACGCAAAACACATGAATGCGTTTCACCACTAAATCCATATACTGGATCAAAATTTACAAATTCATTATTGTCTCCAAATGCTTTTCTGTGACGGACCTATGCAATGAAAACCCTTACTGTACCATTGATATGCGCTTCACACATTCCGCATCGCATCCCCTCTACAATGTGATTTTTACCAAAAACCAAAACCCCTTTTTCTACTACATGCAGTTTATTTAGTAACTACAGTACTTGGTACCTTCGGAGTTCATTTCGTTACATATAAAAAAATCGGACTGAATTTAGCTATCCTGACGCTTTAGAAATCCATACGACTATAGCCACCAGTTTTCTCTACCTAAAAAGATTATTCGTCTAATCAGGCGTAGTTATTGCATTCAACATTCTTTCTGCTACAGCTTTATATATTGTTTTAATATCATTGCTGAAAAGTGTAGAAATATAATACTCCTGGAAAGGACTCTCATACATCAATCCAGCAGAAAGCAATTCAGCCAAAATTACTATTTGTTGGTCCATACTGATTTCTTCAATTTTAGGTATACAAGTTGTTTTTAGCAGTTCTACAAAAGAATCTGAAATCCCATCTTTTCCAAAATATTTCCTAATAAGAGCTAAACTAAAATTATAAAACACCTCTTCTTCTACAGTTCTACCATTTTCCGTTTCATCGCTAGCAAAAAAGAAAAAACAGAAATATAAAAAATTATCTGGATCTTCTAATGTCAAATATTCACTAACATAATCTTCCTTCTTCATATCAAGTATTAAAAATGGTACTTTTCTATTCTTATAATTAAAAACCTTTTTCATAAATTGATAATTATCATCAAAATATTGTATTACTTTCTCAATTCTAACATCTGTAATACTGTTGCTTTCTGTTTTACAATACTCTAACTGTTTCTCTGCATAATTCTGCAGTTCTTTTAGTGTTTGTTTTGGTTTTTTATGACTTGGTATAGTTAGTATTATATATAAACTTAACGCTACACATCCGCTTTCAATACAATAATTTTTTCCCCTTTCATCTGATACCAAGTCATAATCAAATAATCTAATACTCCCATTTTGACGTCTCCAATAAAATTCATCCAATAGTCTAGAAGTATACCTTTCTTTGTCCAAAATGGATACTAACTCTAATAAACTTTTCATTCCTGATTCGATATTATCACAATATATTACTGAGTCCATTAGTTCATAAATATTCATTTAGTACTCCTCCAATAGTAGATTTTGTGGTAGTTAGAACCGGAAACAGTCGATTAGGCCTAGACTGAAATTGGTAATATTGGAACTATACCCACCATAAGGCACTGAATTAGATAATTAATCAATATAGACATATTTTTTATTAGCAGACTTCCCCTTTCTTATCCTATTATTTGATTGTAGATATCCTTTTTTAATTTAACTAATGGTTCATCCTTCTCCTCTTTAAACAAAAAATCAAACCAATTTTTATAAATATTATCGATTCCTATATCGATTTCTCCTAACAACTTTTCATAATAATTTTCTTTAAAATTTTCATAATCCATCACTTTCTCTTTTATTTCGTTAAGTATTGAGTTATGTGTTTCATAAATCTTATTTAACTTGAATACTTCAACTGATACTCTTGACTTTTTATCATTCCCTGCTACTATGCAGATATTACAATTACTTGAATATAGGCTTTCCACTGAATTCAATTTCATTTTAAACGAAATACTGCCTTTATCAAAGTAAGGATTTAAATGTTTTAAATCCTTTATACCTTTAGTATAACTATTACAAACAGTACATGACGGTATCATATTAAATACATTTAACTGTAAAATCGGATATATTGCTTTCGGATAGTAATGGTCTATACTGGCTGTTGTATGAATCCTATTATCTTTATCATCTTCAACATAGCTTGTTATATAATTCCGATTGCAATATGGACATACCTTTATATTTGTCATTTCAACAAATAAATGTCGATTCCATGAAACGGAATACTTAGCCCCTTTACTTATGCCTCTATTAAATCCTTCGTAATCTAATATCATATCCCAAATTTTTTTTAAATCTTTATATGACTGCTTATCTTTCATAGTTTTTCCAAAAATTTTCCCACGAATATACTTCTCTTTGCAGATTATCTGCTCCAAATCGGTGTCAACACATAATCCCTTTAAATGTTCAAGAATAACCTCATCTTTATTCCCCAACAAATTGTTAAGGTAATCTTTTATCTGCTCTGATTGAGTTTTATATAAAGAAAAATACTTAGGAAATAAAAATTCTTCTACATAGATGGAATGTATTGATCTTATCTTCTTCATATCACATTCAATTTTAATCATATTTATTTCCTCTTCTGTAAACGTTCAATAGCCTCCTGTACGCCAATTTCCTGAATTAGTTCTATCAGTGTCTGTTCCTTATTTGATACTAACTCATTTAATTTTTGCTTTAATTGCCTTTTAACAGTCGGCTCCCCAATGTGATCAATAATATATTGAACTTCAGTTAAAGAGATATTATTATCTTTTCCATTTAAATAGTCCACCACTTGTTTAATCTTTTTCTTTACAAATTCACCAATACCTCCATTGTCCATAAAGAAATCATCATAATACAATCTCATAATATTAGCACCAAAAGTCTGATTCTCTTTAGTGAATATTTTTATCTTATTCTTATCTCGCTTTAATCGGATAATTCTGTTATCTGTCAAGTCTGATAAAATAATTGGTGAATGAGTTGTAAATACTATTTGGAAATGATAATCTTCAAAAGAATTTAAGTATTCTAATAAATACCATAATATAGTTTGTTGCCATCTTGGATGCAAGGCAGAATCAATTTCATCAATAAAAATTAATATATCCTTGTTCTTAGTTCTATAATTTATCGCATCATGTATATATGCAAATATATAAGCTAGAGCATTTTCTCCAGTGGAAGATGGATAATATTTAAATGTTAATATCCGCAAAAAAAATTTGTTATCTTGACTAAATATATCTGATAAGAATTCTAAAAACTATAATGGTATCGTAATTTAAGACACTTCAAGAGACATTTCTTAATGAATCTG
>NZ_QUEE01000030.1 GCF_003477885.1 Lachnotalea sp. AF33-28 | reverse complement strand
TAAGCACCGATAATGCCAGACAAAGCTTCCTGCATAGCAGAAACGTCACGGGCTTCTGTCCACATCAGAACGGATTCCGGCATACCGCCGGTGACGTAGTACATCTTCAATTTCTCATACAGAGGATTGAAGAAAGCATCAGGGATCGGCTCAATAGTGTCCACGCTTTCCAGATATGCAGCAAGATTTTCGTCACCATTGGCAATCAGAAATTCCGAGAAGGTCATGGGATCTATCTGCATAAAGTTGACCTTGCCCACAGGGAAAGAAGACGGCTTTGCCAGGGCAATGCCCAACAGAGAACCGGCACAGGCGATATGATACTGCGGAGCGTTCTCACAGAAATACTTCATGGAATTGATGACTTTCGGGCAGTCCTGCACTTCATCAAAGATGATGAGAGTCTTTTCCTGCAGGATCTTTTGACCACTGGCCAGCATCAGGTTCTGTAGGATGCGATCTACATCTTTAGTAGTCTCGAAGAACTGTTTGTATTCCTCATTTTCATCAAAGTTAAAATAAGCGGTGTTTTCGTAATAACGCTTACCGAACTCTTTCAGAATCCAGGTCTTACCAACCTGACGTACACCCTTTAGGATTAAAGGCTTACGGTAGGGAGAATTCTTCCAGTCCAGTAGCTTTTTCAAAATAAATCGTTCCATAGACTCACTCCTCACACTTTTATTGGAGTTTTAGTGTTTCTTAATCACATATTTATTATATGCGCAAGCCTCGAAAAATACAACCCCTATCACAAAAAACCTATATTCAATTAAAATACAGTAACTATGCGGCTTTCAGCCGCAATCATCAGTATTTGTGAAGCATCTATCCTGTTTTAGTGTCTTGTGAAATAAAACTGCAAAAATTATAATAGATACAGTGGAGGTACGAAAAAATGATAGAAGTTTATTATGTTGAGGATGATGAAAATATCGCACAGGCAGTAAAAGATTATCTTGAGCTGCAAGGATACAAGGTGAAAATATTAGAAACAATCGCAGTTGCGAAGCAGGTGCTGCGAGAGCATACCCCAAGTATTGTTTTGGTAGACTGGAATATGCCGGATGGGCGGGGAGATAACCTGTGCCAGTGGATACGCAGAAATTGGAGGGAGCTTCCGGTTATTTTTATTACCGTCAGAGGGGACTCTGTCGATATTGTTTCGGGCTTTCAATGCGGTGCCGATGATTATGTGGTAAAACCATTTGAATTAGAAGTGCTTCATTCACGGATATTGGCATTGCTACGCAGAAGCGGAAATGTTGCAGAACGGTATCTTTCTTGTGACGGAATCAGAATAGATCAGGACCGACATACAGTTTCTTATCACTCAGAAGAAATAAACGTAAGCGCAGCAGAGTACCAGCTACTCTTGTATTTGATGCGAAACAAGGGAAAGACGGTTACACGGGAGAAAATTTTGGAGCAGGTATGGGATGTGAATGGAAATTATGTAAATGACAATACACTAACGGTTACGATGAAGCGTTTACGGGATAAACTTCATCAGCCCTCCTGTTTGAAAACAATCCGGAGCATCGGATATCGTATGGAGGACACAATATGAGTGGAAGAAAGAATGTGTTGACAACCGTAGGGCTGGTGCTGTCTGTCAGCCTTATTGCTGCTGTGATTGCTGTGCTGCTGACATCCGTGTATTACAGTCGGTTTCAATTTGATACAATAAATGAAATCTGCGGTGTGATGCTTAGGCAGGAACCGGAATCAGAAGAACTAATTTCTGCGGCATTAAAAGAATGTATAAACAGAAATGTTTCCGATGTATTGAGATGTAATATTTTATCTGAATGGGGATATGGCATCACGGATTTTTCTTATATGCATCCGCTATATTTTGCGGTAATCGGATTTCTGGCGGGAACCTTTTTGTTTGTCATTACTTTTTTATTTCGGAACCGGACAGAAACTTTGCGTATTCGGGCATTGGCTGATTATTTAGAACGGGTGAATACAGGAAAAGCAGAGATTCTGTCGGTCTCCGGGGAAGATGATTTTTCCAAACTGGAAGATGAAATTTACAAGACGGTGACTTTCTTATATCAGACAAAGGATAAAGCAGTTCAGGTGAAAAATGACTTTGCTGAAAATTTATACAATATTGCGCATCAAATAAAGACACCCATCACTGCCATTTCGTTGTCCTTGCAGACAATGGAAAAAGAAATGGAACAGTCAGAAAAAATACAAAAGCAGCTTTTAAGGCTGACCCGTTTAGAGGAAGGATTGCTTTTGTTGTCTCGGTTTGATGCAGGGACGCTGGTTCTTCAAAAATCAGAAATAGATGTTTTGACCGTAATTGTTCTTGCGGCAGATAATTTGCAGGAATTATTGGCAGAGTCCGGAGCGTCCATTGACATTCCGGAGTTAGGAGAAATGGCGATTACAGCCGATTTGGAGTGGACAATGGAGGCGCTCATCAATTTGATGAAAAACTGCATGGAACATAACAGGGGTGGAACGGTACATTGTAGCTATGGACAGAATCCGTTATATACGGAAATTCTGATTTGGGATGAGGGAAATGGATTTGACAAAGAGGACATTCCACATCTTTTTGAAAGATTTTATCGGGGGAAAAATGCCTGTGCAGGAGGGATAGGCATAGGATTAGCGTTGGCAAAAGAGATTATAGAAAGACAAAACGGAACAATACATGCTAAAAATATGCCGGATGGCGGTGCTTGTTTTGAAATTCGCTTTTACTGTCACTAAGTTGTAACTTTCGATTGATATAGTAGTAATATGGAATTTCAAAAGCCCACAGAAGGAGGAAACAACGGAATGGATATTTTGGTGTGTGAAAAAATATGCAAAACATACGGTTCTGGTAATAGTCAGGTGACCGCATTGGATGGGATTGACCTGACAGTAAGTAAGGGGGAATTTGTAGCGATTGTTGGAGCATCCGGTTCGGGAAAATCTACGCTGCTGCATATTTTAGGAAGTGTAGACAAACCTACAAGCGGAAAAGTTGTCATAGACGGCACAGATCTTTCTAAACTGAATCCAACACAGGCGGCAATCTTTAGAAGAAGAAAAGTTGGTTTGGTATATCAGTTTTATAACTTAATCCCTACGCTTACGGTACGGAAAAATATTCTTATGCCGCTTGCACTTGATAAGAAAAAACCAAGCAATGAGTATTTTGAGAAAGTGGTTCATTCTCTTGGGATTTCTGACAAACTTGAAGTTTTACCGAATCAGTTGTCAGGGGGGCAGCAGCAAAGAGTTGCCATCGCACGTTCTTTAATTTATCGTCCGGCGTTGCTTTTAGCGGATGAACCGACTGGAAATTTAGATCAGAAAAATTCCAAAGAGATTATTGATATGCTGAAGCTCTCCAACCGAAATCTGGAGCAGACCATTGTGTTGATTACACATGATGAAAAGGTGGCTTTGGAGGCGGACCGTATCATAACCATAGAGGATGGCATGATTAAAAGTGATGAACGGCGGAGGTAATGAATATGTGGAGAGATTATTCATCAGGCTATATTAAAAATAACCGTACCTCTGGAATTTCTATTATGATAGCTGCATTTATTTCTGCCCTGCTTTTATCATTATTATGCGGACTGTTTTATAACGCATGGAAGTACGAGGTTGAGAGAATTGAACTGGAAGAAGGCAGTTGGCAGAGCCGTATTACAGGAGAATTTGACAGCCGAGACATAGAGATGATGAAAAACTTTGCGACTGTAAAAGATGCAGTGATAAACGAAAAAGAAAGCAAAAGTCAGGAAACAGTCATAGATATTTATTTTGATGATATGGGAGCTGTTCTGAAAGACACCCCTCGGATTGTTGAATTGGTGGGATCTGCACCGGAGACGGTTACCTATAACCATGAACTTCTGGCAATGTATTTGATACGCGATTCGCAGGATACGGCACCGAGACTGTTATTTCCGCTGTTCATACTCATAACGGTAATGACATCATTTTCACTGATAGTTATCATACATAATTCTTTTGCAGTATCTATGAATGCAAGAATTCATCAGTTTGGTATCCTGTCCAGTATCGGAGCAACTCCAAAGCAGATACGCTCGTGCCTTTTACAGGAGGCGGCAGCGTTGTGTGCCGTACCGGTTATTCTTGGAAATTTATTAGGCATTGTAATAAGCATGGGGCTTTTACATATGACCAATATCCTGCTGGGGAGTGGTATAGCAGGCAGACATGAGGCTGCTTTCGGCTATCATCCGCTTGTACTGGTTATCACACTGGGGGTAACGATTCTGACGATATGCATTTCTGCCTGGCTGCCTGCCCGGAAATTAAGCAGACTGACGCCGCTTGAGGCGATTAAAAATGCAGGGGAATTGCAGTTAAAACGTAAGAGGAACTCACCGTTTCTCACGCTGTTGTTTGGGATGGAAGGAGAACTGGCAGGCAATGCACTGAAAGCACAGCGAAAAGCCCTGCGAACCGCATCGCTTAGTCTAATACTTTCTTTTATGGCATTTACAATCATGCAGTGTTTTTTTACATTGTCGGGGATCAGTACAAGGGAGACATATTTTGAACGTTATCAGGATGTGTGGGATGTGATGGTTACTGTGAAAGATACGGCAGTGGATTCTCTTGAAGAAATAAAAGAAATACAGGATATTCCCAGTGTGAGAAATGCGATAGTATATCAAAAAGCAATAGCAAAAAGAATCGTCACAGAAAATGAGATAAGTGACGAAATGAAAAGCTTTGGCGGTTTTTCTCATGCTTCCAGTAATTATGTAGAGCAAACAGAAAATGGTTGGATGGTAAATGCCCCGATCGTTATTTTGGATGATGTAAGTTTCTGTGCATACTGTGAACAGATTGGGATTACACCGCAGCTTGACGGAACGATTATCAGAAATCAGATACGCAATGTGACAAACCCGAATTTCCGACATCCAGAGTATATGCCATATCTAAAAGGCGAAAATACCACTAGTATATTGAGTCAACCTGGCAAAGAGGAAATGATGGTGGAAATTCCTGTTTTGTCTTATACAGAGGAAGTTCCTGCTTTAAGAGAGGAATATGGAAAATCCGATTATTATGAGATGGTTCATTTTATTCCGGCATCTTTGTGGAAAGAGATAAAAGGACAGTTTGTCGAATCTGAAGAAGATACATATATTTGTGTTCTTGGCAATGATAATAGTACGTCAGAGGAATTAAGTAAACTACAAAAAGCAATTACTGAAGTAATAGGGGAAACCTATACGGTAGAAAGTGAGAATCGTATTCAGGAACAGGAAGCGAATGACAAGCAGATACAGGGAATGATGACGATTTTTGGAGGGTTCTGTGTTCTTCTTGCAATCATTGGTATTGGCAATGTGTTTTCTAATACGCTTGGTTTTGTACGTCAGAGAAAGAGAGAATTTTCCAGATATATGTCTGTCGGAATGACACCACAGGAAATCAGGAAAATGTTCTGCATTGAGGCATTGGTCATTGCCGGACGCCCGGTATTGCTTACAATTCCGATTACAGTTTTTTTAGTTGGCGCTATGTTACAGGCGAGTTTTCTCGAAGCTGGAATCTTTCTTGCCGAAGCACCTTTTGTTCCGATAGCGGTTTTTATGTTAGCCATTTTGGGAACTGTGGCTTTGGCATATTATCTTGGCTGGCGCAATATACGGAAAGTAAATCTGGCAGAGGTTTTACGTGATGATACGATGATGTAGGGAGGAATGTATATGGGAAATTATATTATATATTATTCGGGACAGTTTGCCTACTCACTGTTGTGGCAGCATGTCCATTCTCAAGCTTTCTCAAACCTTGCGCAACGTTTATTATGACTTCTGCTCCAATGCCAACCCAATCAGCCGATCGGCCTGATCTGCCATGAACAGAGGAATGTTCAGCACATCATCATCCAGTTTCATATTATCCAGGG
>NZ_QUEE01000003.1 GCF_003477885.1 Lachnotalea sp. AF33-28 | reverse complement strand
GCCACTGCAGCGCATCCTCGTATTCACGGGCTCTGGCCCCTTCTTTGACAACCCTGTAAATGAACTTCTTGTTTTCTCTTGCCAGCTGTGAAGGAATAGATTTCCAGATCATAGAGATCTTCAGGAACTCGCTGATATTGGGGTGCTTTGCGAAGTCACGCTCATAAGCACCGATAATGCCAGACAAAGCTTCCTGCATAGCAGAAACGTCACGGGCTTCTGTCCACATCAGAACGGATTCTGGCATACCGCCGGTGACGTAGTACATCACTTCAGGAGAAGGGAAATCTGCTAAGGGAGCCATACAGCAAACATTTAGATGATGGAATATTTGAACTGCGTGGAAAAGTTGGAAGTGTTATCTCAAGGGTGTTATATTTCTTCTACTATGATGGAAAAATAATATTGACGAATGGTATTGTGAAAAAGACGCAGAAAACTCCCAAAGCGGAGATAGATCGGGCGAAGGCATATCGTGATGATTATTTGGAAAGGTGTGATAAGAATGAGAAAGTTTGACGATTTTTTAGAAGAACAGATGCAGGATCAAGAATTTAAAAAAGAATTTGATGATATACAACCGGAATTTGATGTGATAAGAGCAATTGTTGATGCAAGGACTTCCCAGAATCTTACCCAGAAGCAGCTTGCAGAGAAAACAGGAATAAACCAGGCAGATATTATTAAACTGGAAAATGGAACAAGAAATCCATCAATAAATCTTTTGAAAAGGCTGGCTGATGGTATGGGGATGATGCTGAAAATTGAATTTGTTCCGAAACAAAAAGTATAGGAATAAACAAATCATTTAGGTATCAATGTCATTTAGATAAGCATATCGTCTAATGAAAAGATCGCTTATAGTCCGGAGAGCTGCTGTCTTTTGAGGACGGCTATGCCTATTTCCATGCCCATATTCAGGAAGAGCGTCGAATATATATACCAATGTGGGGCAAGGCACGTCCTTTTTGCGGATGTTTTGGCCTCAGTGGCATAATATTGTACAATTTTTTGTATTTGCTCATTTATAGTTTAAGTTCAAACACTAAAGGTACGGCAAGTAGAAGACGCAGGGTTCAAGCAATATTGAATTACTTAGAATCAAATGGTGTAATTTTGAAGTTTGAAATGAAATAGCGTTTTATCCCTCAAATTACCAATTTTACAAAGGAAAACATAATAATATGTGGGAATATATGAGAAAATGATAAAAATACTTTTTATCTGCCACGGCAACATCTTGAAAAGTCCTGAAAAAGCCGGTAAAATCAATAGTTTCATGGCAGAGAAAGGCGTTTACTACACCACTACTACACCATTTTTGAAAGAGCCTTGAATGACAAATGAATTTAATAATTTTGTAGAGATCTAAAATATACTGGATTATACTGCGAATTGGGTAGACATCATCTACCCAATTTGACTAAGAAGATGTATACTTGTTGGCTTTCGCGCTTTGAAAACGTATAATAATAAGCATAAAAGTCAATAGAAAGTAGAGGATTATGAAATTTTTAATTTAAAGATTCGATTTAAAAGAGGAGTTTATTCCCACGAAACAGCATTGTTTCTATGGGATTTAACAGATCGAACACCGAACAAATATCACATGACTTTTCCAATGAATTACAATTTGACAAACCCAAAGAAAGAGAATATTAGCTGTGTGCAGTGTAAGAAAGAGATATATGATTTGGGAATAGAAGAAGTGACTACACCGGGTGGAAATGCTGTAAGAGCGTATAGTGTAGAACGAACGCTCTGTGATATTTTAAAGCCTCATAGCCATGTGGACATTCAGGTGGTAACAGAAGTAAAACTCATATCATATATGGTACTATCAGCCATAAGCAGCGTGGAGCAGGATTATTTGGATAATAAGCAAACTGGAAAATGGAACAAGAAATCCATCCATAAATTTGTTGAAAAGATTGGCAGATGGTATGGGGATGATTTTGAAAATCGAATTTATTCCGAAGTAAAAAATTTAACTTGTAAAATGCAGTTATGCCGAAAAAGTGTCATAAACAAACACAATGCCATGAAAATGCCGATAAGTGCTGAAAACATAGGAAAATCAAGGAGAATCAAGCAATGATAAAAGTATTATTCATCTGTCACGGCAGGATTTTGACTTTATAGATAAATCCGCATAAAATGGGCATTTCCTGTGTTACTTCTTCAATTTTACCAACGATTTACCAATATTTCTGGAGAGTCAGATTTGCAGAACTATAGTAAAAATAAAATTTCCGATAAATATTTTTGCCACAAAAGGCAAAAATATAAAGAGAACAGTTTGCTAATCAACAGAAATGATGTATAATATAATTTATAAAAATGACATTTGAGGTAAAAATATTTATCGGAGAGGTGACAAAATGGAAATAAAAAGAGATACCTATCTTAATAGGCTGATTAATCGAAAGCACAATGGATTTGTCAAGGTGATTACCGGCATAAGAAGATGTGGAAAGTCCTATTTGTTGAATACATTGTTTTATAATCATTTAATTGAGAACGGTATTTTGGAAGACCACATTATTACATTTGCATTTGATTCCGCAGAGGATTTGATAAAAATAGGAGAAAATCCACTCTTGCTTGATAACACAAAAGAGGAAAGAAAAGCTGATCCTAAAAAATTTCTGGAATATCTGAATCTGAAAATTATAGATAAAGAAATGTATTATTTGTTATTAGATGAAGTTCAGAACCTTGGTGCATTTGAGTCCGTACTGAATGGATTTCTTCGTAAAAGGAATCTGGATGTATATGTGACTGGAAGCAATTCCAGATTTCTGTCAAAGGATATTTTAACAGAATTTGAGGGGCGTGGTGATGAGATTCATGTCTTGCCATTGTCGTTTTCTGAATTTTTTAGTGTATATGATGGAAGCAAAGAGGAGGCTTTTGATGATTATTCAGTTTACGGGGGGCTCCCAGCAGTAGCTCTTATGGTGACAGAAGAGCAGAAAGTAACTTATCTCACAACTCAAATGAACAACTTGTATTTGAGAGATATTATTAACCGATATCATTTACATGAGGATTGTGCAATTGGAGAACTGCTGGATGTGATTTCTTCGGGAATTTCAACATTAACCAATCCAAGAAAGATCTCAGCTACATTTGCTTCTGCAAAGCAAACAAGCATAAGTGAAGTGACAGTTGATAAATATATTGAACACATGGAAGATGCTTTTATGCTTAGCAGAGCAAAGAGATATGATGTAAAAGGACGAAAATATATAGGGACTCCCTACAAAATATACTTTGAAGATATTGGGCTTCGCAATGCGAGATTGAATTTCAGGCAAATTGAGGGCACTCACACTATGGAGAATATCATTTACAATGAATTACGTTTCAGAGGTTATAAAGTGGATGTAGGAGTTGTAGAATCACGAGAAAGAGATGAGACTGGAAAAGAAATAAGAAAGCAATTAGAAATTGACTTTATTGCCACTATCGGCAGCAAAAAATATTACCTCCAATCAGCTTATGCAATTCCAGATGATGAGAAATACAAACAGGAAACCAAATCCTTTGACAAAGCAAATGATTCTTTCAAGAAAATTATTCTGGTAGAAAAAAGCATGAAGCCAAGACGTGATGACAATGGTTATGTCATGATGGGGGTGAAAGAGTTTTTGCTGGATGCTGAAAGTATGGAAGCGTAATCATACCAATGATTTTACCAATTTTGCAGAGGAAAACATAAGAATATGTGGGAAGATATGAGAAAATATCCCCTAGAAAGGCATAAAGGAAAATGCCGCAATCCCCTGTAAAATAGAGCATTTGAGAAGAAATACAGGACTTAACAGGAGTTATGAAAAAATGATAAAAATACTATTTGTGTGCCACGGCAACATCTGCCGCTCCCCCATGGCAGAATTTATTCTAAAAGACATAGCAGATAAATCCGGGCTCACCGCCCGCTTCCACATCGCCTCCGCCGCCACCAGCTTTGAGGAGATCGGCAATCCTGTCTATCCTCCTGCCCGAAGAAAGCTGAAGGAGCACGGCATCGATTCCGGCGGCAAGCGCGCTGTCCGTGTAACCAAAGCGGATTATGATAAATATGATTATCTGATCTGCATGGACAGAAATAATGTGAGGAACCTGATGAGGATTATTGGCAGCGACCCGGACCGGAAAGTATCCATGATGCTGGATTATACCGACCGGCCAGGGGATGTGGCGGATCCGTGGTATACGGGAAATTTTGATATCACATACCGTGATATTCTGGAGGGCTGCCAGGGATTTATGGAGTTCCTGCACAGGCAGGGAGAGATATAGCTCATGCCCGATCATACAACTCCATCCCGCACTCCAGCGCCAACGCCATATATTTCTCCGCCCCTTCCAGCCCATAATCGGTTAAATCGCGCGGCTGCCAACGTTCGTTATCCAGGCAGTCCGCGCCATAAAAGAACTGGACAAATTTCACTCCCCGGTATGCGGCGGCCGCCAGCAGTGCGGAATATTCCATATCAACCGCGATACAGCCGGTTTTTTTGCGTTCAGTGATGGCATCCATTGTTTCACGGTATATGGCGTCACTGGTCCATATCTTGCCCCGCGTATAGGGGCAGCCGCATCTGTCCAGGCTTTTTTTCAAAACTGCGGTCATTTCAGGGTCTGGCATGATTTCGTCTGCCGGTGCGGCATAATGATAGCTGGTTCCCTCTTCCCGGACAGCTGCTGTGGGGACGATCAGATTCCGGCCGGCCCGGCCATCATCCAGGACTCCGCAGCTCCCGAAAAAAACGAATTTTTTTGCCCCCATCGCGATCATCTCTTCGAGTCCGCAGACACATGCCGGCGCACCGACTAATGACATGTAGAAGGCAAAATCTCTGCCGGAATAGCGGATCTTATATACCGGGTTCACGCCGTTTGCAGTATATAGGTGTGCAATTACCTGAACATGCTCAAGAGAAGCAAATTTGTCGATAATCCCTTTAGAGAAAGTGGAGATACAGACTTCAGGAAAACCCTCCACCGGCCGTGTGAGGTCGGATGGATTAATCAGTGCTTTACCGGTTGATCGGTCATTATAGAATACAGTGTTCATTTTATTCTCTCAACTCCTTTACGGTAACAGTGAAGACGGCACACACAGCATCCCTCTGATCTGTTCCAGAATCCTTCGGGGCACTGCCGGATCTAGCTTCATCAGCCTGCTGTACATCCTTACTCCCTGATAAGAAAATACGATCAGATCATACACCGCTTCCGGGTCCACGCGTTTAAATTCCCCTGTCCTTATCCCGTATTCAATCAGCTCGGTCCACATACTTTTTGACAGAAGATACTGCCGCAGTACGGAATTCTCACCCTGAGACATCCCGGGACGGCTGAAGAATTCATATATGGCGATGCTTAGGGAGCGGTCAGAATCGGTCATTTCTGATTCATACCGCTGAAATACTTCATTCAGAATTTGAACGGCAGGGATATGATGGCTGATTTTTCCGGCAAATTCGTTTTGCTGATTCTGCATGAGCGCATGGATGATTTCCAGAAATATCTGTTCCGTACTGTCATAATGCCGGTATAAACCGCCCCTGCTTAAGCCGGTGCGCTCACAGATATCCTTCATGGTAACATCTTTAAAGCCTTTTTCTGCAAAGAGCTTATATGCTTCTGTGCATATGAGCTCTTTAGTCCTATTTCCTTTGTTTCCCATTGAATGTAATCTCCTGTTTTGCGACATAAGTGTCTCTTTTAATTATAAGACACAAGTGTCGCAATGTCAAGCGAATGATAGCAACGAGCTATAGTATGCTACTATTCACGGTTGCCGATAAAGCAGCACATAGCGGGTGGAGTATGCGACAACTAATAGTAACTAAAGAATCGCAAGCTGCTCTACATTGACATTCCGTCATATCAAAAGCTATAATATGGAATGGCGGAGCGGCATAAGCCATTTCCTGCCGCCAAACAAGATGAAAGTCAGAGGAGTATTGCAATGATAAAGACAATTCTATTCGACCTGGACGGCACACTGCTGCCGATGGACCAGGATGTATTTGTGAAATCTTATTTTGGAAGGCTTGCGAAAAAAGCCGCGCCTTACGGTTATGAGACCGGCCGGTTGGTGAGCGTGATCTGGAAAGGCACAGAAGCCATGGTGAAGAATGATGGAAGTGCTCTGAACGAAGAGGTATTCTGGGAAGTATTTGCGGAGAATTATGGCAGTGAGGCGCTGAAGGACAAAGCTGTATTTGATGAATTTTATGAAAAAGAATTTCAGGAGGTTGCGTCTGACTGCGGCTGCAATCCGAAAGCAAAACAAACGGTCAGCCTGATCAAAGAGAAGGGATACCGCACGGTGCTGGCAACCAATCCGATCTTTCCGGCTGTAGCGACAGAAAGCCGCATGCGCTGGGCGGGATTTCAGCCTGAGGATTTTGAATACTATACCACTTATGAAAATTCATGCCACAGCAAGCCGAATCCGGCCTATTACAGAGATATTCTGGATCGGATAGGCTGTGAACCTTCGGAGTGTCTGATGGTCGGCAATGACGTGACCGAGGATATGGTGGCGGAATCTTTGGGTATGAAGGTGTTTCTGCTCACAGACTGCCTGATCAATTCGGGCGATGCGGATATTTCCACATATCCTAACGGAAGCTTTGATGACCTGATGGATTATATAAAAACGTTGGAAGCTTGATGACACTCATAAGTGCCTGGTATTTACAGGCGTTAAGAGTATCAAAGTTTTCCTGATATTATGCAAAGGTGAAGTGAAGATAGCTTAACTTCTGTAAGCTTGGTCCATTTCACCTTTTTTGTACACATATCATACTAGCGATGCTGCGACAAGATAAAAATTGCTGTGATTACTATACCGCCGATACGGGAACATCCGCGTGGCCGTAACCTGGCGCCTCAAGCTATCTTATACCGGACTATCCAATATTAAGCCGTCCGTATCGGTTTTTCCCCATCGTGTTTCCTCCTTAAGCTGCCCGACATAAAACCTTCTCGATCAAGCTTTCCTCCACCGTGCTCCCAGTACCGAGCGCTCTTGCCTCAAGCCACCCCACATCATATTGCCCCTCCTTTCCATACCAAATTTCTCCCATCAGACCGCCTCCCCTCCCCAATAAAGCAGCAAAATCGGATAACTATGTCAACATACGTTAATAGCGCGCCTTCTCCCATGCTGTTAAACTGATAACAGGAACCGGAACAACGGATCCGTATCCTGTATCCGGTTCAACAGTTTACCTGCCCTGATCAGACGCAGACAGCTGTCTGGATAAGAATACCGGCACGCTATAAAAGAGAGGAGAGACAAATCTATGGATCAACCCCAAAACACAATCAGCCGCTTAAAAACAATTCTGAAACATCCGGGCACAACCCACAGGCCGCTTCCGATCCTCCACTACCGTTTCCCCAGACAGCCGGAAGAGATGGATCGGGCAATCCGGCTCGCGCGGGAAAACGGCCTGGGAGGTTTTGTGGTGAGCATGGGAGCATCGGAAGCTGTCCTGGCAAAATGGCCGCAAGAACAGCGCGCCGCTGCGGCACTGAGGATCTATCTGGAGGAGGAAACGGAGGAGTCGGAGTATGAGTGGAGATGCCTTCGCAGCTTTGTGGAGAAATGTCTGAACGCGGGGCTGGAGATCTGGATTTATGATGAATACACCTTCCCCAGCGGAGGGGCCGGGGGCAAGGTGCTGGAGGCAAATCCGGATTACCAGACAAAAGCCCTTTTTTGTCATACCGCGGTTACCGAAGCCGCGTCCGGTCACCTGCCGCTTCCGGCGTTTTTGGACCAATCATCCCTATCGCACCCGCCGGTTTTAAGCCAATCGTCTCTGCCACACCCGGCAGTTTTGGACCAGGCGTCCCATGGCCCCGTGCGGTTTCTGGAAACCGCAGCATACCGGTACATCGACGAGTCAACGGTCGATCAAAACAGCCGGATTCCTCTGACAGTCACAGGCAATGAAATCCGCTGGAGCGGTTTGCCGGCCGGCCGCTGGAGAATCTGCGTGATCTATACGGGCCGGGCGGGATTCATCACACAGGACGGAATCCCTTATGTTGACGTGATGCGCTCCGAAGTCACCGATGCCTTTCTGGAGGTCACCCATAAACGGTATTTAAAGCATCTGGGCGAAGCGAATTTTCAGAAAATAACCGCATTCTTTTCCGATGAACCGGGTTTTCCCGTTCATGGGTGTTCCAACCGTTTTACGGAGGAGGATGCGGCCGCAGCATGGACCGATGAGATGTATGAAAGGCTGGAACTCGCCGCTAAAGAGGTGGAGCAAAGGAACGGCGCGGCATTTCCGTGGGTGGATATATTTTATAATACCGGCTGTTCCTGCGGCAGATACCGCCGAATTTACTGGAACCTGGCTTCGGAACTATTTACCAAAAACTATATTGAAAGAATCGCGGAATTTCTGGAGGAATACGGGATATGCCTGACCGGACATCTGTACGGTGAAGAAACTTTGTCCATGCAGGTGGGACTCAACGGAGATATGTTCCAGGCGATGGACGGAATGCAGATGCCGGGAGTGGACCGTCTCTATTCGTACAGCCCCCGTGATATCATCCCGGAAAAAACAGCCGCCGGTGCCGCGCATCTTAAAGGAAAGCCATATGTCATGAGCGAAAGCAGCTTCCATTTTGAAGCCAATGACTGGGGCATGCCGGAACAAATGACGGTGGAAAATATGATCAACAGCGCTTACTATCAGGCAGTGCTGGGCATTAACCGCATTGCGTCCTACCATCCCTATGAGCACCGCCCGGCTCCGGAGTGGAAGAGGTATGGGGACTGCATCTCAAGGGCATTTACCTTCTGCTCCTTGGGAAGGCATGTTACGGATGTGCTGTTGCTGGTCCCGATACAGAAAGCATATGAGCGCTATAGGGCCCTGGATCATAAATACTGGAATGTGGGGCCCGGTACCGCAGCACCTCTGCAGAGCCCATCCATGTGCCGGCTGGAAACTGCATATGGGCTTGCCGTGCAGAAGCTAATGGATCTACACTACGATTTCGACCTGATCAGCGGGCCCGGCCTGGCCTCCTGCGGGATCGAAGAAGGTCGGATCATTTCCGGATACGAAAGCTTTGGCGTGTTGCTGATGTTTGCTGAACGGGGAGAAGACCTGGAAACGCTTACGGAATTCCCGCTCCGGGACTGGCTGGAGAGCGGTGGGAAACTGATACTTTTAGACCCGGACGGTGAAGGCACGGATCAAATTAAATATGATTCCAGGCTGGTTTTCAGATACCAGGATCAGGTGAAGTGCGGTACGGCAAAACAGCTGGAGGGGCTGCTGGCACACTCGGCTCAAAAGGTGCTGGAGGTCGGCGGTGAAAGTGAGGGTATCTATATCCAGAAGCGGGTGACGGCGGATGCCCGCCTCTGGTTTATAGAAAACCGGGAGAACCGGGTCAAAGAGACCGTGATCTTTCTGGAGGATGCCGCGGTGCTCTGGGATCCGGACACAGGGGCGTGGGTTCACTTGCCAGAAGGTCCGAAACATGTGACAGTTCCGGCTCTGGGAGCCTGTATGCTGGCGGCCGAACGGCCTGTTCACCAGGTGAATAAAACAGAAATCAGCCAGAAGCAAAATAAGATAAAAAAGTCAATATCTTTGAATTGAGAGATAATATGAATCTTATTAAAATAATATTGTAGACAACACACAGAGCGGTTCAGCCCGGGGAAGCGCCTGGTCTGCGATGTGTACGAGAAATAAGAGCGGTAAAACGGAAGTACACCGAAGTGTGCGCAGGTCATCAACCTGCGGTTGGTGACAAGAAAAGGGGAAGCACACTGAAGTGTGCGCAGGTCATCAACCTATGGTTGGTGACAAGAAAAAGGAGGATTTCTATGAAAAAAAGCAAACTGTTGACAATGGTTTCACTTCTGCTGGTCCTCGCAATGACCGTAACGGCATGCGCGTCCGGTAACGGAACGGCCGGAACTGTTTCCGGCGGCAATGAGACGACAGGCAATGAGACGACAGGCAAGGAGACGACAGCGGCGCAGGAGCCGGATACCACAGCGCCTGTGGCTGCCGGCGAAGCGGCGGACCCGCTTGGAAAGTATGAGGAAGAGATTACGGTGACCATGGTGCGGGATATCGATCCCTCCATGAAATTTGACACTTCCAGAGAGGGATATAAATCCCTGGAAGATAATGTGTGGACGAAAGCATATAAAGAACAGCTGGGAATCAATATCGAGTATCTGTGGACAGCGCCGGTGGACGAATATCTGTCCAAATGGAATGTGGCCATCGCGGGCGGCGATATCCCGGATATGGCGATCGTGCCCGGACCGGTTTACCAGCAGCTGTTGGAGGCGGGCTATGTGGAGGATATGACGGACTATTTTAACGAATATGCTTCCGACGCCTATAAAGAAGCCAACAGCCTGGACGGAGGCATCGCGGAAGGTTTTATTACCGTGGACGGCCGGATGATGGGTCTCCCCCATGTAGGAGCGCAGCCGGATAATGTTAACCTCTTATTTCTCCGCAAGGACTGGCTGGATAAGCTGAATCTTCCGGTCCCCACCACGGTGGATGAGCTGGTGGACACAGCAAGAGCATTTAAAGAGGCGAAGCTGGGCGGAGAGAATACGGTGGGCCTGGTTGCCAACAAGCAGGTGATCGCTGGGCAGTGCGACCTTGGCGGATTCTTAAACGGATATGGCGTATTCCCGGACATCTGGGTGGAGGGCAGCGACGGGCAGCTGATCTATGGCCGCATACAGCCGGAGATGAAGGACGCGCTGCAGAAACTCCAGGATATGTACAAAGAAGGTCTGATCCCGCAGGATTTTGCGGTGAAGGATTCCAGCCAGATCGGACAGCTGGTTGCGGGCGGCCAGGCGGGCATCATGTACGGCACTTATTGGGCTCCTCTGGGAGTGATGACGGACAATATCAAAAACGATGAAAGCGCGGAATGGATCTGTGTGGACGGCGTGACCAATGACGGAAGCCCCTATGTCACCCAGGGCTCCGCGGCGCCGGCGTACTATGTCTTCGTAAAGAAGGGCATCGAGCATCCGGAAGCGGCGGTTAAGATGCTGAACCTTAATTTCGATCTGCTGGAAAAAGAACCCACAGTATACGGAACCACTGAGGACGGCATGGAAGCGATCTGGTACCGCTTCGGGCATTTCATCTACAAGCCGTGGAAGAACATGGAGGCATACCAGAAGATCACCAAAGCTCTGGAAACCGGCGATCTGTCTGAAATAAAGGGCACCGCCACCGAGACGGATTATAACAATATCAAATCTGCGATAGACGGAGCGGAAGGCGGCAGGCAGTTTGTACCGGCGGAACTGGTATTCGGCCCTGACAGCACCTTCTCCCACATAGAGAAGCTCTGGAACGAAGACCGCATTTATGTGGATAAGTTCCTTTCTACCGCGTCAGAATACGCCCAGCAGAACATGACCGATCTGAATGAAGTTCTTTGGGCGGAATACCTGAAGATCATCATGGGTGATGACATCAATAATTTTGACAAAGCTGTGGAAGTCTGGAAATCAAACGGAGGAGACCGGATCACACAGGAAGTAAATGACTGGTATGCAACTGCTAAATAAGGCATAAGGGGGCTGCCGCGCAAAACGGCAGCCCCTAAGTTTTAGGAGGATTGGATTCTTGAAAAGAAAAAAAGGAAAATATCTGTCGTTTCATCTCATGCTTCTGATTCCTACTGCGCTGCTGGTTGTGTACTGTTATGTCCCGATGGCCGGCATCATCATAGCTTTCCAGAACTATAAGCCGGCGCTGGGATTTACCGGTTCGAAATTTACCGGCCTTGAAAATTTCCGGGTGCTGTTTACGAACCCGGGATTCATGCAGGCTTTAAAAAATACTGTGGTCATCGCGTTCTGGAAGATCATCACGGGACTGATCGTTCCGGTAACCTTTTCCCTTCTGCTCAATGAGATACGCCGGTCATCCATCAAGCGGACGGCTCAGACGATCATCTATATGCCTTATTTTATTTCCTGGGTGCTGATGGCCGGCATTATCGTGGATATCCTCTCCCCGGAAAACGGGATTGTCAACCGGCTTTTGGGTTTGTTCGGTGTGGAGCCGGTATTTTTCCTGGGGGACAACAACTGGTTTAAACCGGTGCTGGTGGTCACCAATGTCTGGAAGGAATTCGGATGGGGCACGATCATCTATATGGCGGCGCTGACCGGCATTGACTTAAACCTCTATGAGGCGGCGGCCATAGACGGGGCCGGCAGATGGAAACAGACGCTGCACGTTACGCTGCCCGGCATCGCGCCCACCATCGTGCTGCTGACCACGTTAAGCCTTGGCAATGTGCTGAATGCGGGATTTGACCAGGTTTATAACCTGATGAGTCCGATCACTCTGGAAAGTGGGGACATCATAGATACCCTGATCTACCGGCTGGGTATTAAAAATGCGCAGTTCGGCATCGCCACGGCAGCGGGGCTGTTTAAGTCAATGATATCCGCATTTTTTATTGTGACATCCTATAAGCTGGCTTACAAATTTACCGGTTACCGGGTATTTTAAGGGGGAGATAGCGGTATGTATTATAAGGAATCGATGTCCAGAAGGGTCTTTCTGGTATTTAACTACTGCTTTGTGGTGCTTGTCAGCGCGGTATGCATATACCCCATATTAAATACGCTGGCGGTGTCCTTCAGCTCAAGGGAAGCGGTAGCGGCGGGCAGGGTCAATATCTGGCCGGTGGAGTTCCAGCTGGATGCTTATAAGTTTGTGATTGAAGAACCGAAATTTTATACCTCTTTCGGCATAGCGGTGATCCGGGTGATCCTGGGCTTGGGAGTCAATATGTTAATGACCGTGCTGGCGGCCTATCCGCTGTCCAAGCCCAGGAGCCGTTTCCCGAAGAGGGATGTCTATATGTGGATCTATGTGTTTACGATGCTCTTTTCCGGCGGCATGATCCCCGTTTATCTGATCGTCAAAGCGACGCACCTCTTGGATACTATATGGGCGCTGGTGATGCCCGGAGCCGTCCCAGTCTATAATATCATTCTGCTGCAGAATTATTTCAAATCACTGCCGGATGAAATCTATGATTCGGCGCGGGTGGACGGCGCGGGTGAGTGGAGGATTCTGTATCGGATTTTCCTGCCGCTTTCCAAGCCTGTGCTGGCCACGCTGGTGGTGTTTGTGACCGTAGCGCACTGGAACTCCTGGTTTGACGGCATGCTCTATATGAACCGGCCGGAGCATTATCCGCTGCAGACTTATCTGCAGACCATCGTGGTGAAGCTGGACTTAAACACGATCAACGATATCAGTCAGGTTAAAAACATCAGCTCGCAAAACAGCAAGGCGGCCCAGATCATCATCGCCATGCTGCCGATTCTGTGTGTATATCCTTTCCTGCAAAAATACTTTACAAAAGGGATCATAATGGGGAGCGTGAAAGGATGAGAAAATTTCCTGCCCCGCATTCTGCGCCGCTGTATCCGGGCGGCAGCTTAAGGCTTAACCTGTAGCCCTCCGGCGCAAAGCAGCAAAAGCGGACCGCATCCCCCTCACGGGCCCACCGGCAGGCAAATTTCCCTTCCGGCGTATCGGTCCATGCCTCGGCCCAGCTTAGCGGCTGCGGGAAATCCGGTGTAAAGGTGACGGCTTTCTTCTTGAAATCCGGAAGTCCCAGTCCGGCCACCCGCCGCATATAAAACCGGCAGACATCGCTGAACATGTGATGGTTGAGGGAAGCGGTCATATCCCACCGTTCCGGGAGCGCCGTGCACCCCATGTCCGCCCAGTGACGGTAGCTGGGAAATCCGTCATAGAGCAGCATGTCACAGGCCAGCTGGCCATAACCGTATCGGGAGAGCGTTTCCGGTACGGTTTTGCTTCCTACGATTCCGTAATCCAGCCGGCCTCCGTTCTCAATCACCATCTCCGCCAGCCTTTTTGCAGCCATGGCGGCGTCCTCCCCTTTGAGCAGTTCAAAATATACCGCGGTACCCTGGGCGGTCTGGCAGTGTCCCTGCACCATCCCCGTACGCGGATCATAGAGCCGTTCGTAAAAGGCATTGCGGATGCGCTCTGCCAGAGCGAGATAATCCGAGCGCTCATCCCAAAGCCCCAGAAGTCCGGCCGTACAGGCCGCTATGTTTACCATATAGTAGTAGTAAGCGGTATCTGTGACTGCAGTGGGACAGGCGATTCCTTTCGTATCCGCAAAGGGAGCGCACCAGTCGCCCAGACCGAAGGATACGATGGAATCCTCCGCCATGGTTTCCAGGAAGGACAGGTATTTTTTCATCGCACCGTAGTTTTCCTTAAGGGGCGCGGGATCATTCTGGCAGCGGTAGATTTCATAGGGCAGTTCAAACAGTGCGCTGTCCCAGACCGGGCCGCTTCCCCAGTTATAGCCGAACCAATGGCTGGGAACGATGCCGGGCAGCTGGCCAGAAGGGCGCTGCGCGTTCCGAAGATCCCGCAGCCATCGCGTGAAAAGCCCGCTGACGTCAAACTGCAGGCACATCTGTTCCGCGGAGAGGGAGGCGTCGCCGGTCCAGCCGTTTTTTTCTCTCTGCGGGCAGTCCGTGGGCACATTGACCAGATTGGAGAGGGTGGCTGTCTCTGCCATGGAAAAGATGCGGTTTACGGTTTTGTCGGAACAGGAAAAACCGCCGATTCGATCCGTTTTGCTGTGCACCGCGTACGCCGTGAGCGAGAGAGAGGATAACTCCCCCTGTTCAACGCATGCCTCCACATAGCGGAAGCCGTGATAGGTGAAGTGCGGCCGCGCGTCAGTGATACTGTGATGCTCATCCAGTATATATTCATCCGTCTGAAAGCGTCTCTTTTGGGTATACAGGTCAATATTGGAGGTATCCAGGCTGCCGTCATCCTTCAGCTGCTCTCCGTAGCGGAGAACCAGGCGCGCCGGACAGGGAGCGGCGGCGTTCACATGCACCCAGCCGGCCCGGTTAATGCCGAAATCGTACAGCCAACGGTGATCGGAGAGCTGAATGACCGCAGCGGGCGGCAGAGGATCGGATTCCTCCACGGACGGTCCTGTAAACGGCTTTAACAGTCCGCCGGGACATTTAGTCAGTGCGGCCGTTACGGCAGGTGCATCTTCGGCGGCAGGGACCGTAAAATCCGCAGTTTCTCCGCCGAAGAGCATGTTGTAAAGGATGCGGCTCTGTCCGGTTTCAAAGTCACGTCCGCTTCTTAAGACGATGCTTTTGCCGGATTCGGTTTCGATGCTGCATCGCATTATCAATTTTGGCCGATCCCGCCAGGGCGCGGTGTCGAAATACCAGGCCATGCCGTCAAAGCAGTTATACAGCCCGTTTCCCAGCAGAACGATGAGCACATTTTCACCTGGCACCAGCAGGCCGGTGATATCGTAAGAACGATAGTACGCGCTCTTGTCATAGAGCGTCTGGGGTGGGGTGAGCAGACTGCCGTCCGCTTTTGTGCGGTTTACATAGAGTTCATGATAGCCCAGTCCGCACAGATGTACCACGGCCTTCTTTGCGGGCGAGTCCAGCGCAAAACGTTTGCGGAAAAAAGGCGCGGCCTCCTCCGGGATATCCGGATTACAGATGAAATGACAGCCGGCAAAGCAGACGTCTTCTGAGGATGGGTAGTATGTGTCAGCACTCATAAATGTACGGTTCCTTTCGTTGACTTCATTTGATAAATCTATTCTATCAGGCCGTGCGCAGGTGTAAAGCATCCCGGCACAAAAGGTAAAAAACGGACACATAGGTAGTCAAGACCGTCGCTTGTGTGCAGGCAGGTTATTCGGTATATTAAGTCTGACAGGACATAAACATCTGCGGCGGCAGCAGGCATGATAAAGCTGCGGTCCGATGTACGGACCCAGGCATGAGGAAGCATCAGCCTGAAGCCGGTGACATGAGAAGAGAAAGCCGGGACATCAGACCGCGGCCGGTGATAGGCAGAGTAAGCCGAGACATAAGCCTGCGGCCGACGGCATGAAAAGAGGAGAAACTGACATGACAAAGCAGTACGGGGTGGTGCTTATAGGCTGCGGCTATATAGGGGAAGAGCACCTGGCCGATATTTACTATCGGGAAAATGTGAGAATGGTGGCAGCAGTGGATACGGATATCCGCAGGGCAGAGCATTTGGCGCGCAAATACGGGGTTCCCGCATATGGCACGGATTACCGAAAATATATCGGCCTGCCGGAGACGGATATCGTCATCATCGCCACATATGTGGACAGCCACCTCGGTCTTATGAGGGACGCGGTGGCCGCGGGCTGCCATGTGCTTTGTGAAAAGCCGGTGGCTGCGGATCTTGCGGCAGGGGAAGCGTTTTTCCGGGAAGCGGCGGCAGCGTCCACAGCTGTGATGATCGGTCATATTCTGCGCTGCAACCGCTCTTACCAAAAGATACAGGAGCTGGTCCGGGGAGGTGCTATAGGCGGTCTTAAGCTCATACGCATTATACAAAACCATCATGCGCTGGAATGGGGCAGATATAAACGTCTGATGCAGGACTGCCCGCCGATTTTGGATTGCGGCGTGCATTATATGGATATCATGCGGTGGATATCGGGAGAGGAAATCGTGAGCGTGAGCGGCAGAGGCTGCCGGCTTGACCCGGATGCTCCCTGCATCAACTACGGCGATGTCCAGGTACAGCTGACAGGCGGATGTCTCGGAAACTATGAATCGGGGTGGAGCAGGAACCTAAAAGCCTGCAGCCGCAGGGAGTTTATAGGGGAACGCGGCTATATACGCCTGACGTTAAAGGAAGACCGTGTGTCGGACCGGGAAGAGGGGGATCTGCTGGAGATTTACCATTCTGACACCGGAAGTTATGAGACGCTCAATGTAAAATCCAGATACAAAGATATGTACGCGCAGTTTATGCAGCTGATCGAGCGGATCGAAGGCAGGCCCGGCAACGGCTTTACGCTGGAGGATGCCTGGCTGGCTTTTATGGCCGCAAGAGAGGCGTGCGAGGTAATTCAAACAGCCGAGAGCGTGTCCCGATGAGGGCCATCCCCGTCCTTTCATGTGCGGGAATTTTACAATCTATCTGGATTATATGAGATATACCGGTCCGGCGGGGCGCTGCCGCCGCAGGCGGAAAATCCCGTGAACGGGATTCTTTTAAAACAGCGCAGAAAAGAGGATGATTATGAGTAAAGTAGTAATTGGTGTGATTGGCTGCGGAAATATTGCGAACAACGCGCATATACCGGCCTACATGAAAAATGAAGATGCAGAAATTAAATATTTCTGCGATATCCTTCCGGAGAGGGCGCAGGCGGCTGTGGAAAAATACGGATGCGGCACAGCGGTCACAGATTATCGGGATGTGCTTGCGGATGAATCCGTGGAGGCAGTATCCGTCTGTACGCCCAACAATATGCATGCCATCATCGCTATGGACGCGCTGCGCGCCGGCAAGCATGTGCTCTGCGAGAAGCCGGCGGCGAGGACCTATGATGAAGCCCTTAAAATGCAGGAAGTGCAGCATGAAACCGGCAAAATTCTCAATATCGGCGTGGTCAACCGGTTCAACGACCAGGTCAACCGCATTCGCAGCTACATTAAAGAAGGAAGGCTTGGGGAAGTCTACCACATTTATTTAAGCTTCCGTTCCCACCGAAGCATCCCCGGGCTGGGAGGCGCATTCACGACCAGGGAGATCGCCGGCGGGGGAGCGCTGATCGACTGGGGCGTTCATTTCCTGGATCTGGTTATGTACTGTATGGACGATCCAAGGCCGGTAACCGTATCGGGAGAAACCTTCTGCCGGCTGGGAAAGGATATAGAAGGCTATACCTATAAGGATATGTGGGCGGGCCCTCCGGATCCCGCGGGCGTATATGATGTGGAAGATTCCGTTGCTGCGCTGATCCGCACCGACGGTCCGGTGCTCACGCTCCACGGAGCCTGGGCGCAGAATATCGGTGAAAATGAGATGCTTGTGGATTTTATGGGGGATAAAGGCGGCATAAGGCTGCAGTACGGCGGTGATTTTACGCTGTATACGGCAGAGCACGGAGCGCTGGTTTCCTATGTGCCGGAGGGAAAGAGCAGGCCCATGTTTGAAAATGAGATCAATGCCTTTGTGCGCTGCGTCCGCACCGGAGAGAAACTCCCTTCCCATATCGACACCGCCGTGATCACGTCGCGCATCATGCAGGCAATCTATGACTCCGCACAGATACACAGGGAAATCGTGCTGTAAAAAGAAAAAGCTTATTGAAAACGTGCGCAGGTCATCAGCCTAAGAGCTGGTGGCAGAATAGGAGAATGCTATGAAGATCGGGTTTATCGATTATTATCTGGACGAATGGCACGCCAACAACTATCCGGCCATGCTTAGGGAGCACAGCGGCGGCCGGATCGAAGTGAGCTTTGCCTATGGAATGATCCCCAGCCCCATAAGCAAAAAGACATCCGAAGAGTGGTGCCGCGAGTACGGTATAGAACACTGCGCTTCCATTGAGGAGCTGATTGAAAAGAGCGATGCTCTGGTGGTGCTTTCCCCCGATAACTGTGAGATGCATGAAGAGCTGTCAAAGCTGGCGCTTCAGTCCGGCAAAAAGACATACATAGACAAAACCTTCGCGCCCTCCAAGGCGGCGGCAGAGGCCATCTTCGCTCTGGCGGAGAGATACGGCACTCCGTGCTACTCCACCTCCGCCCTGCGCTTTGCAGAGGAGTACGGACCCATTAAGGGAAAAGAAGTGCTTGCGGCCGCTTTCTGGGGTCCCAATAATTTTGAAACCTACAGCATCCATCAGCTGGAGCCGATGATGATGCTGATGGGAGGGAAGGTGAAACGGGTGCTTGCCCTGGCAGAGCGCATATGGGCGAATCTGCTGCTGGAATGGGAAGACGGCCGTTTCGCTTCTCTGGTCTGCACCGGCGGAGCATCTCCCTTTGCGGCAAACTTAAAGCTTGCCGGCGGCTGTGAGACCGTGGAAGTGAATTCCGACTTTTTCGGCGCCTTTACCGATACGCTGGTTCATTTCTTTGAAACAGGGGAGATACCGGTATCCCATGAGGAGACCATATCCATCATGGCGGCCAGAGAGGCCGGACTTAAGGCCATTGAGCACCCGGGTGTATGGATTCAGACGGAATAGCAGGAGGAGAGATATGGGCGGATTGCAGATCGGCATTATGGCCGACAGCTTAAGGCTCCCTTTCAGAGAGAGCATTGAGAAGTGCGCCGAGCTGGGAGCGGACGGAGTGCAGCTCTATGCGGTATCCGGAGAAATGAGTCCGGACAGCATGACGGAGGAATCGCTGTATGAGAAAAAAAGCATACTGAAAGGTTATGGGCTGCGTGTTTCTGCTCTATGCGGGGATTTCGGCGGCCACGGATTTACCGTACAAAGTGATAATGAAAAACGCATCAGGGCTTCCATGCGCGTGCTGGAGCTGGCCCTGAACCTGGACTGCAGGGTTGTGACCACCCATATCGGCGTGATACCGGAGGATACTTCCAGCGAGACCTATCGGGTGCTCCAGGAAGCATGCGGACAGCTGGGGGATTATGCGGAGCGGGCCGGAGGATATTTCGCGATTGAGACTGGCCCGGAGCCCGCGGCGCGCTTAAAGCGTTTCCTGGACGGACTGGGCGGCAAGGGCATGGCGGTCAATCTTGACCCTGCCAATCTTGTCATGGTCACAGGTGATGACCCTGTAGAAGCTGTCCGGGTGTTGGGGGACTATATAGTCCATACCCATGCCAAGGACGGAAAGATGCTTCAGAAGACAGATCCGGTTGAGATCTACAACTATTTTGCGGAAGGCGGGATCGGGGATATGAGGCTGGAGGACTATTTCCTCGAGACGCCTCTCGGAGAAGGCGAAGTGGACTTTGACGGTTATCTGAAAGCGCTGCGCGAAACGGGTTACAGCGGCTATCTCACCATAGAACGCGAGGTCGGCCGCGATCCCATTGCGGATATTTCACAGGCGGTATCCTACCTTAAGAGTCATGTTATTACTCACGGCTGCCGATAAAGCAGCGCATGGCGGGGCAGAATATGGTCCTCATTGGGATCCCTTGAAGCCCGCCGGTTCTTTCGCTGCGTAGTTTGCAGCGTTAGAACCGCTGCGCGCTTCACGGAGCGAGAGCGTGTCCCTATGAGGACCATATTCTGCCCCGCTATGCGCGGGAGGTTTACGGTAACGGTGAACAGTAACAGAGTCACTGTTTACAGCTGCCATGAACCTCTTCTTCCATTTACATGTTTGTCCGCCAGAAGTATAATGAAGGCAGAGATGCATGAAGGGGGGAAAAGAGATGCAGGACTACGCCGCTCAATGGGGCAAACGGTACCATTTCGATAATATTTACAACCCTATGCTGAAGCTTTCGACGGTGGACCTGTTTCAGGCAGGTGAGATTATAGCCGGGGACGGCTATGAGATCAGCGCACATGAACAGATCTGTGCGGAGATCAGCTACGTAGTTTCAGGATGCTGTGATTTCTATACGGATGACCAGGTGTTCCGGGCAAAGCAGGGGGATATACACGTGATATCGGCAGGAAGGCGCCATAAGATCGTGGCGGGAGAAAACGACAACCTGCGCATGGCCTATATCGGATTCTGCCTGCGCCCCCAAGCCTGGGGGAAGGACCTGGAGAGTTTTTACCGGAATCCGCCTGCCCAGCTGCAAAATGACCGGCATTACAGCCGCACGCTGTTTGAACAGCTTTTAGGCGAGATCTATGCTGCGCAGCCTTATGCCACGGAAGCGATGGATGCATGTATCACGCAGATTCTCATCCAGGTATGGCGGATTTTTGAGCATGGAGGGGAGACGGAAAACAGAAGGATTGTGGAAGAAGCCCGCATCGACCGGATGATCGGCCATACGGTCTTTAAAGCCCTGCGATATATTGACAACCATATCAGCACCATAGGACATATTTCGGAGGTCGCAGAAGCCCTGCGCTACAATCCTTCCTATCTGTCCAGGGTATTCCGGGAGAAAACGGGTAAAACCTTAAGCCGCTACATTCAGGACAAAAAGATAGAGTCGGGAAAGGCGTTTATAAGGGAGGGCATGAGCGTAGGTGAGACGGCGGCGCGTCTGGGCTATGCGTCGTCCCAAAGCTTTTGCAAGATGTTTACGAAGAGCGAGGGATGCTCGCCCACGGCTTATCTGGAAAGAGAAGGAGGCGCGGATGCACAGGCGGAAAAAGACGATATTTAAACAGTTTATCATCGCTTTTATACTCATAGTGTCGCCGATTCTTCTGTGCGGGCTTCTGCTGATCGTATGGCAGAAAAACGTCATAAAGGATGAAATTGAAAAGAACGCGGCGGATAATGTATACTACAGCATCAACCGTCTGGAGGCACAGGTGTCCATGGTGAACCGTCTGCAGTTTAATCTCATGAACGACAAGGATCTGAACAGGCTGGTCCGATATTACGATAAGGTACCTGTTTATGAATATTACACAATGGTTACAGACGTGATGAACCGAATCAAGCTGGTCAAGGAAGGCAATGAGTGCATTGAGGATGTCGGTATCTATTTTGGGGATATCGGCATCCTGATTTCTCAGAACAGTGGATATCTCCGTCTTGATACTGAGGAGTATGAGAGGCTGGCCGGCCACCTCGATGACGGCATCAGCCCGCTCAATACCGGAGGGGAGGAAATCTGCACGCTGCTTAAGTACCCGGTGGTATCCCGGGGGACGCTGCCGGAATACATCATTAAGATCACCCTGTCTAAAGAAAAGCTTTTTCATGAGTACCTGGCAAGGGATATGGAGGGAAGGAATCAGATTTTTTTATATGACCACGGCACAAAGCAGCTGATCTATCTGCCGGGGGAGGGGATGGAGGAGGCTGCTGAAGCCATACGCCCCTGTCTGGAATCAGAGGAGCGCATGCAGGAGATCCAATATGGAGGTCAGAAATACCTGGCGGTATCCCAGCGTTCAGACTACTTAAACCAATCCGTTTTTCAGTGCATCCGCATGACCGAAATCTTCCGTGTACAAAGTCTGTTCTATAAACTTCTGGGGGGCTATCTGGTTTTTACAGTGATCCTGATTTTCCTCTATCCCTACTCTGTCAAACGCATCGTTAACCGCCCTGTCTACCGTCTGATCGAAGCCTTCAAGGAGCTGGAAAAGGGCGATCTTAAGGAACAGATCACCTATAAGGCCGCCGATGAATTCAACTACCTGTACGATGAGTTCAACCGCATGGTGAAGCGCCTGGAGAAGCTGATTGACGAAAACTACAGGTCCAAGCTCTATGCTCAGAAGGCGGAGCTCAAGCAGATGCAGGCTCAGATCAATCCCCATTTTCTCTACAACACCTATTTCATGCTCCACAGGATGATTCTGGATGAGGATCTGGAAAATGCGTCCTGGCTGTCGGAGCACGTGGGAACCTATATGGAATATATCACCCACAACTCGGAAGATGAGGTGGCGCTGGAAAAGGAAGCGGAACACGCCAGAAGCTATCTGGAGATACAGAGGATGCGGTTTGGCAGCCGGATGCGCGTAAGGATGCAGGAAGTTCCCCCTGCCTTAGCTGGTTTGCAGGTGCCAAGGCTGATATTGCAGCCTGTGATTGAAAATTATCTGAAATACGGATATGAGGTGTCAGAGGAAGGCGGTGAGTTTACCGTCCTGTTTGAAGAAACTCCCCAGGGTCTTGTCATCACCGTCAGAGGGGGCTGTGCGCCCATCGGCGAGAAGGAGTTTCGGGAGCTTACGGAAAAGCTGGATTCAGCAGGGGACAAGGGTGAGGTCACGGGGCTGATCAACATCCACAGAAGGCTCAAAATCCGTTTTGGCGAGAAATCCGGCATACGGATCAGGACGGATGATGCAGGCCGGCTTGTGACACAGCTGGTCATAAGCTGCGGGGAAAAAGAGCGGGAGTGAGACGAGGAGGCAAATAAGGGGGAACAAAGGATGTACAGAATTTTGATTGTGGACAATGAGCCTTACGTGGTGGACTGGATTGCGGCGCTTTTAGAGGCGCAGATTGACCGTGAGATCGATGTCTGCAGGGCATATACGGCTGCCGAAGCGCTGGAATGGCTAACGAGGTCCAGGACGGATATCGTCATCAGCGATATCTGCATGCCCAGGATGAGCGGACTGGAACTGGCCGGGCAGGTAAAGGTGCGCTGGCCCTATGCGAGGGTGATCCTGATCACGGCATATGCCCAGTTTGATTATGCGGTGACCGCGATCCAGAACAATGTGGCCGGGTATATCCTCAAGACACAGGGCGATGATGTGATTGTCAGTGAAGTGGAACGGGTCATGGCCATGATTGATGCGGAACTGAATCAGAGGTCCTTTGGCGGCCCCGCGGCGGATATACAGTCAGCTCTTCCGGAGCTGCGCAGCCAGTTTATGAGGATGTTGCTGGAGCAGGAACCGGAAGATACGGATAAAGTAAACGCTCAGCTGGAATCCCTGAAGATATCCATGGATGCGGATACCCCGGTGCGGATTCTCCTGGGAGCCGTGTGGGAGTGGGAGTCCCTGGAGGATCTGGTGGTCCGCAGGCAGCTTGCGGCGAAGATGATCGGACAGATGAACGCCTGTCTGGGCGACTGCGGCAGCCTTTATCCCGTCGATCTGGGAGGCAGCCGCATGGCGTGCCTGATCGGCAGCTTACCGGGCCCTGCAAACGTACCGGCATCGGACGGCGGGCAGGCAATAAAGGGCGCACAGGAGTCCGCGCTGCTCCAGGGCCGTCTGGAAACACTGCAGGACGCCTGTGCGGCGGGAGGCGTATGCCATATCTCATTCATCCTGTATCCCCAGCCGGTGTTTTTAAGAGACCTGCATGAAGCCTACCGTTCGCTGGAGGCGCAGATGAATCGGATGACGCTGGAGAAGGATGTTTTTGTCATACTGGGAAAAGCGGAAAAGGTAAAACGGACAGTGGATCCGGAGGTCATATCCAGGCGGCTGCGCCTGTTTCTGGAAGAAGACCGCTTTGATAAGTTCTTAGAAGCCCTCTCCTATTATCAGGCCCTGGCCAGAGACCGCAGGATCGATACCGGCGACTGCTATAATATCTATTATTCCATAGCGCTGCTTATGAACTCCTATCTGGAAAACAGGCAGCTGCCCAGAACGGATCAGATCCGTCAGATGTCTGCGGTTCTGTTTGATCCGCCTTATGCAGGGCAGTGGACTGAGAAATTTGAAATGCTGATCGGATTTTCCGAAGCGGTATTTTCTACAGAGTCCGAGCTGAAAGCCGGAATCTCCAGAAATACTGTGGAAGCGGTGAAGCGGTATGTGAGAGAGCATATATCGGAGGATATCTCCCTAACCCGGCTAAGCGAAGTGACCGGATATAACACCTGCTATCTGTCCCGCATCTTCAGAGCCCAGACCGGTGAAACGCTGACAGAATATATTGGAAAAAAGAAGATGGACAGGATCCGGGACCTGATGCGGGATCCGGATTTAAATATCGGGGAAATCGCGGAAAAGACAGGCTTTTTGTCCAGAACCTATTTCAACCGCTTCGTGCGCAAGTATACCGGCATGTCCCCGAAAAATTATCAGCTCAGTCTGGTTTCCATAAATTCCTTGACAGAAAGACATTCCCCATCTATAATATAGAAGAAAATATCCTTTAACAGCGATGATGGAGACAGTAAGTCTTTCCGCGAAAGTCACAGCGAACCGGCGCAGGTGCGAGGCCGGTACCGGTAGGGAATCACTGAAGATCACTCCAGAGCTTTCATCCCGAATAACGGCGGAGTCGGCCTGCTGCGGACCCTGTGTTATAAGGATGGACGGTATTCCCCCGTTACAGGGAAGACGTATGTTAGTATGTTGAACTGGTGGTATAGCGAACTTGCCTTCGTCCGTGTTCCGGGCGGAGGTTTTTTGTTCTTCAATAGAAAATGCTCCACTTAGGATCGCACTGCGGCAGGCATAATTGAAGTGACCAGCCGCAGGCGGAGAATCCCGCGAGCGGGATCCTATTTCAATTTATTCTATGTAAAATATGAACGGAGGTAAATTCCCCATGTATGACAAAGTCTCAACAGATCTCAAATTTGTAGACAGAGAGAAGCAGGTAGAAAAATTCTGGGAAGAAAACCACATCTTCGAAAAAAGTATTGATTCAAGAAGAGAAGGTGAAACCTACACCTTTTATGACGGCCCGCCCACGGCTAACGGAAAGCCCCATATCGGCCATGTGCTGACCCGTGTGATCAAGGATATGATTCCCAGATACCGCACGATGAAGGGCTATATGGTGCCCAGAAAGGCCGGATGGGATACCCACGGACTCCCGGTGGAGCTGGAAGTGGAAAAGATGCTGGGCTTAGACGGCAAGGAACAGATCGAGGCTTACGGCCTGGAGCCGTTTATCAATCATTGTAAAGAAAGCGTATGGAAATATAAGGGCATGTGGGAGGATTTCTCCGCTACCGTCGGATTCTGGGCAGATATGGAACATCCCTATGTGACCTATCACAACGACTACATCGAGTCCGAATGGTGGGCGCTGAAGCAGATCTGGGAGAAAGGCCTGCTGTATAAAGGATACAAGATCGTGCCTTACTGCCCCAGATGTGGTACCCCTCTGTCCAGCCATGAGGTGGCGCAGGGCTACAAGGATGTCAAGGAGCGTTCCGCTATCGCGAGATTTAAAGTAAAGGGTGAGGATGCCTATATCCTGGCCTGGACCACCACGCCCTGGACACTGCCTTCCAACGTGGCGCTCTGCGTGAACCCCAACGAAACCTATGTGAAGGTAAAAACAGAGGAGTATGTGTACTATCTGGCGGAGGCTCTGGCAGATACGGTGCTTGGTTCCGGCAGCTATGAGGTCCTGGAGAAATATGTGGGAACCGACCTGGAATACAAGGAATACGAGCCTTTATTTCCCTTCGTGACCCTCAATAAAAAGGCATACTATGTAACCTGCGACACCTATGTAACGCTGACCGACGGTACCGGCGTGGTTCATATCGCACCGGCCTTCGGTGAGGACGACTCCAAGGTGGGCCGCAAATATGACCTGCCCTTCCTGCAGCTGGTGGACGGCAAAGGCGAGATGACGGCGGAAACTCCCTGGGCGGGGACCTTCTGCAAGAAAGCCGACCCGATGATCTTAAAAGATCTGGAGGAAAGAGGCCTTCTGTTCTCCGCGCCTTCCTTTGAGCACAGCTATCCGCACTGCTGGAGATGTGATACTCCGCTGATCTATTATGCGCGCGAGTCCTGGTTCATCAAGATGACGGCGGTGAAGGACGATCTGATCCGCAACAACAATACTGTGAACTGGATCCCCGAGAGCATCGGCAAGGGCCGCTTCGGCGACTGGCTGGAAAATGTGCAGGACTGGGGCATCAGCCGCAACCGTTACTGGGGCACGCCTCTCAATATCTGGGAGTGCGAATGCGGGCATCAGCACGCCATCGGCAGCATCGAGGAATTGAAATCCATGTCGCCCAACTGCCCTGACGGCATCGAGCTGCACCGCCCTTATATTGATGAAGTGACAGTTACCTGTCCTGTCTGCGGCAAGCAGATGAAGCGGGTGCCTGAGGTGATCGACTGCTGGTTCGATTCAGGAGCCATGCCGTTTGCACAGCATCACTATCCTTTTGAGAATAAAGAACTGTTTGATCAGCAGTTCCCGGCCAAGTTTATCTCCGAGGCCGTGGATCAGACCAGAGGCTGGTTCTATTCCCTGCTGGCGATTTCCACGCTGCTGTTTAACAAGGCGCCCTACGAAAATGTGATCGTGCTGGGCCACGTGCAGGACAAGGACGGACAGAAGATGTCCAAATCCAAGGGGAACGCTGTGGATCCGTTTGAAGCGCTGGATGCCTACGGCGCAGATGCGATCCGCTGGTATTTCTATATCAATTCCGCGCCCTGGCTGCCCAACCGTTTCCATGGGGATGCCGTGGTGGAGGGACAGAGAAAGTTCCTGGGCACCCTGTGGAATACCTACGCATTTTTTGTGCTCTATGCGAATATTGACAACTTTGACGCTACCAAATATACTCTGGAATACGATAAGCTCACTGTCATGGACAAATGGCTGCTGTCCAAGCTGAATACCGTCGTAAAGACCGTGGACAGCTGCCTGGGAGACTACAAGATCCCGGAAGCGGCAAGAGCCCTTCAGGAATTTGTGGATGATATGAGCAACTGGTACGTAAGGCGCAGCCGTGAGCGTTTCTGGGCCAAAGGGATGCCGCAGGATAAGATCAACGCATATATGACGCTGTATACGGCACTGGTTACGGTGTCCAAAGCAGCGGCGCCCATGATCCCGTTCATGACGGAAAACATCTACCAGAACCTGGTAAGAAAGATCAATAAAAACGCCCCGGAAAGCGTGCATCTGTGTGACTTCCCGGCGGTCTGCGAAAGCATGATCGACAGCGAGCTGGAAAAGAATATGGACGCCGTACTTGAAATCGTCGTGATGGGCCGCGCCTGCAGGAATACCGCAAACATCAAAAACAGACAGCCCATCGGCAAAATGTTTGTGAAGGCAGGCTCCGTTCTGCCGGAATTCTATGTGGAGATCATCGAAGATGAACTGAATGTGAAGGAAGTGGTCTTTACCGATGATGTGAGGGCGTTTACCACCTATACATTCAAGCCGCAGATGCGCACGGTGGGACCGAAATACGGCAAGCTTCTGGGTAAGATCAAAGAGGCGCTCACATCCCTGGACGGCAACGCCGCCATGGATACGCTGAATGAAAAGGGTGTTCTGGAATTTGAGATCGACGGGCAGAAAGTGGAGCTGACAAAAGACGATCTGCTAATCGACATGGCCAAGACTCCCGGCTATGTGTCCGAGAATGAAAAAGACCTGACTGTTGTGCTGGATACCAACCTGACCGAAGAACTCATCGAGGAGGGCTTTGTCAGAGAGCTGATCAGCAAGATTCAGACCATGAGAAAAGAGGCAGGATTTGAGGTCACCGATCATATTAATGTATATCAGGATGCCAACGATAAGCTGGCGGATCTGATCAAAAAGCATGCCGACGAAATCAAACACGATGTCCTGGCCGACTATATCATCATCGGTGAAACTGACGGGATCGCCAGGGAATGGAATATCAACGGTGAAACCACGATGCTTGGCGTTGAACGGGTGCATAAATAAACCTGAATGGAGGAGTCTGTCACTTGGAAAGAAAAGATTTCAATAAAGAGACATTTAAAAAGAATATCATTGATAACGTGAAAAACCGTTACCGTGTCACCATTGATGAGGCTACGCCGCAGCAGATTTTTCAAGCTGTGGCCTATGCCATCAAGGATATCATCATAGACGAATGGATCGCCACCCACAAGCTGTATAAGGAAAAGGATGTAAAGGTGGTGTATTACCTGTCCATGGAATTCCTCATGGGCCGCGCACTGGGCAATAACATCATCAACCTCTGCGCCTGGGATGAGGTGAAGGCGGCGCTGGCAGAACTGAATGTGGATCTGAACCTTTTGGAGGATCAGGAGAGGGACTATGCCTTAGGAAACGGCGGCCTTGGAAGGCTGGCGGCCTGCTTTCTGGATTCCCTCGCTACTCTCGGATATCCGGCTTACGGCTGCGGCATCCGCTATAAATACGGCATGTTCAAGCAGCAGATTGAGAACGGCTACCAGATCGAGGTGCCGGACGACTGGTTAAAGAACGGAAATCCCTTCGAGGTCCGCCGGGACGAATACGCACAGGAAGTGAAGTTCGGAGGATATGTCCGTGTGGAACGGGGCAGCGACGGCCGGGATCACTTCTTCCAGGAAGGTTATCAGTGCGTGCGCGCGGTGCCCTACGATCTGCCGGTCATCGGATACGGCAACAACGTGGTGAATACGCTGCGCATCTGGGATGCGGAACCCATCAATACGTTCAATCTGGAGTCCTTTGACAAGGGCGATTATCAGAAGGCGGTGGAGCAGGAAAATCTGGCAAAAACCATTGTGGAGGTGCTCTATCCCAACGACAACCACTATGCCGGCAAGGAGCTGCGTCTGAAACAGCAGTATTTCTTCATATCCGCCAGCGTGCAGCGCGCGGTGCAGAAATATATGAGCATCCCCGGCCATGACATTCATAAGCTGCATGAAAAAGTCTGCTTCCAGCTTAACGATACTCATCCCACCGTAGCGGTGCCCGAACTGATGCGCATTCTGCTGGATGATTTCAACCTGACCTGGGATGAGGCGTGGGAAGTGACCAGCAAAACCTGCGCGTATACCAACCACACCATCATGGCGGAGGCTCTGGAAAAGTGGCCCATCGAGCTGTTTTCCAGGCTGCTGCCCAGAATCTATCAGATTGTTGAAGAGATCAACCGCCGGTTCGTGAACCGGATCCGCGAGACGTATCCGGGCAATCAGGATAAGGTGGCCAAGATGGCGATCATCTACGACGGCCAGGTGAAGATGGCTCATATGGCCATTGTGGCAGGTTTCTCCGTAAACGGTGTTGCCCGCCTGCATACGGAAATCCTCAAAAAGCAGGAATTAAAAGACTTCTATGAGATGATGCCTGAGAAATTCAACAACAAAACCAACGGCATCACCCAGCGCCGTTTCCTGCTTCATGCCAACCCCCTGCTGGCGCAGTGGGTGACCGACAAGATCGGCGACGAATGGATCACCGACCTGTCCCATATAAAGAAGCTGGAAGTGTACGCGGACGACAAGAAATGCCAGCAGGAGTTCATGAATATCAAGTATCAGAATAAGCTTAGGCTGGCGAAATACATCAAAGAACACAACGGCATCGATGTGGACCCAAGATCCATCTTTGATGTGCAGGTGAAGCGTCTGCACGAATACAAGAGGCAGCTGCTGAACATCCTGCATGTGATGTATCTGTACAATGAGCTGCGGGATCACCCGGATATGGAGTTCTATCCCAGAACCTTTATCTTCGGCGCCAAGGCCGCTGCCGGTTACCGCCGCGCCAAGCTGACCATAAAGCTGATCAACTCCGTGGCGGATGTGATCAATAACGACAAATCTATCGGAGGCAGGATCAAGGTGGTATTTATCGAAGATTACCGCGTATCCAACGCGGAAATCATCTTCGCGGCCAGCGATGTCAGCGAGCAGATCTCCACAGCCAGCAAGGAAGCTTCCGGCACCGGCAACATGAAATTTATGTTAAACGGCGCGCTGACCCTGGGCACCATGGATGGGGCCAATGTGGAGATTGTGGAGGAAGTGGGCGAGGAGAACGCCTTTATCTTCGGCCTTTCCAGTGATGAGGTCATCCGCTATGAGAACGAGGGCGGTTATGATCCCATGCAGATTTTCAACAACGACCAGGATATACGCAGGATCCTGATGCAGCTGATCAATGGGTATTTCTCGCCCCAGGATCCGGAGCTGTTCCGCGACCTGTATAATTCTCTGCTCAATACCAAGAGCAGCGACCGCGCCGATACCTATTTTATATTGAAGGATTTCCGCTCCTACGCTCAGGCGCAGAAGAGGGTGGAGGCTGCGTACCGCGATGAGGCATGGTGGGCGAAAGCCGCCATATTAAATGTCAGCAATGTGGGTAAATTCTCTTCGGATAGAACAATTCAGGAATATGTGGACGATATCTGGCATCTGGAGAAGGTCACGGTAGATATCTGATGTTCAAACGCACGGCAGGCGTAAGGCAGGTTTTCCCTGCCGTGCGGACGGCGGATAAACCGCTGGCAAGTACAGAGACGGATGGGGAATGAATGGATAAGGGTAAAGGGATTAATAACAGTGATTTGAAACAGCGAAACCGCGGCCTGCTGCTGCAGCTGATTGCGACAGGGGAGTGCAGCACCAGGATCAGCCTTGCCAGGTCCAGCAGACTGACCAAGATGTCCGTTACCAACATCATCGATGAATTTATACAGATGAAGCTGGTTGTGGAGGGTGAGCGCGAAAAGCAGGAAATTCAGGGCAGAAATCCTGTCCTGCTGGATGTATCGCCCAGCGCGCCGAAGGTGATCGGTATTCTGATCAACCGTGAATACTGCGCGGCGGTGCTGTGCGATTTGCGGCTGAACGTGCTCTGCACCAAGCGGATAGAGATGGACAGCGGCGACAGGGAATGGTTTTTGGATAACCTGTGCGGCCTCATTGACAGCATGCTGGACTGGGAGCCCAATGTTCTGGGGATCGGTGTGGCCTCCATCGGCCCTCTGGATGTGGCAAAAGGTGTGCTGCTGAATCCTCCCCGCTTCTACGGCATCAAAAATGTGCCGCTGGTCGCGGAGCTGAAAGAAAGATACGGGATTCCCGTATTTATGGATCATCAGTATAATTCGGCGGCCCGGGCGGAAAAACTGTTCGGATGCGGCAAAAATTTTTCTTCCTTTATATTTGTGGGCATCACCAACGGCATCGGCGCGGGGATCTATCTGGACGGCAGGATACTGCAGAGTCAGGCCGGGCTGGGCAGTGAACTTGGTCATATGAGCGTAGACTACAGAGGGGTCCGCTGTGAATGCGGCAATTACGGATGCGTTGAAAACTATGCCAGCGCCACCGTTATCTGCCGGAAAGCGGAAGCCGCGGTGGGCCGGAGGCTGACCTTTGATGAATGCTGCGAGCTCTGTGATGAGACCATCATCGACCGGATTATTACCGATGCGGTGGACAAGCTCGGGTACTGCCTGGTGAGCGTATGCAATCTGCTGAATCCCGAGGCCGTTATTCTGGGACATGAGGGCGTTAAGCTTCCGCAGCGCTATCTGGAGCGGATGGAAGATTATATCAATCAACATAAGCTGTCCAGCGGCTATAACCATATACGGATACTCAAGGCGTCGTTCGGTGAAGAGACTCAGCTGGCCGGCGCGGCCTGCAATGTGCTGGATCAGGTTTTTGGAGGGCGGATATTATTTGACGGTCCTAAAACATCATAAAGCATTTGGATTATATGGAGCCGATGTGCTGATCAAATCAGTGCCCGGCTCTTTTGGCTAACAGACAGCATCATTAAAATAATAGTAAAATAAATTTACAATCAACAATCGCTATGTTATAATAGCGATAACTATTAGTACGCGCTTAGTTGTGTCTATGCAGCAGAAAGTTATCAAAAGCGGAAGCACGCTGAAGCGTGCGCAGGTCATCAACCTTCGGTTGGTGACAGGAAAAGGAGGATGTATGAACAGCAATAGTGTTGCAGAAAGCTATCGGCAGCTGAAAGAAAAAGCGGCGCAGGGCTATTGGGCCCAGCGGATACTGGCAGAGACCGGCTATTTGATGGAATTGCTCTATGGGAAGGAAGACGATACCGGCCTGCTCATAGAAGAGGCGGTTGGGCTGCTTGAGCAGGAATATGAGAAAAACGGTCTGATCACCCCGGAGGCGGCAGAACGGGCGGAACAGCTCCTGCTCCCGCTGTCTGAAAGAGCTAAGGAGTACACACTGATCTGTGCGGCCCATGCCCATATTGATATGAACTGGATGTGGGGATATCAGGAGACGGTAACGGTTACCCTGGATACGGTCAGGACAATGCTAAGGCTTATGGAGGAATACCCGGGCTTTACCTTTTCACAGTCTCAGGCATCCGTATACCGTATCGTTGAGGAATACGCGCCGGAGCTTCTTAAAGAGATACGGGCCAGAGTGAAGGAAGGACGCTGGGAGGTGACGGCTTCCACCTGGGTGGAAAACGATAAAAACATGCCGGCAGGGGAAGCCATGGCCAGGCACCTGCTCTATACAAAACGCTATCTGTCCGAACTGCTTGATATTTCCATGGATTCTCTGAATCTGGACTTTGAGCCGGATACCTTCGGACACAGCCGAAATATGCCGGAGATACTGCAAAAAGGCGGAGTCAGCCGCTACTATCACTGCAGAGGATATGACGGGGAGTTTTTATACCGGTTTAAAGGTATATCCGACGCGGAGGTTCTCGCTTACAGAGAACCGTACTGGTATAACGCTGCGATCTGCTATGATATGTGCAGCATACTGCCGGAATTCTGCCGGCGCTACGGCATGAAGGCCATGCTCAAGGTATACGGGGTCGGCGATCATGGCGGCGGGCCCACGAGACGCGATCTGAACCTGCTTCAGGATATGGCCGGATGGCCGCTTTTGCCGAATATAAGATTCGGGACATTCCGGGAATTTTTCGACCTGGCGGAAGCGAGAAGAGACAGTCTTCCTCTGGTGGATCAGGAATTAAACTATGTCTTTACGGGATGCTATACTTCGCAGTCCAGAATCAAGGCGGCCAATCACATGGGTGAGGCGAGACTTACGGAGGCGGAGGCGCTGGACTGCATGGCCCTTCTGGAAAATGGAGATTATACGCGCGCTCCAGGATTTGAGAAGGCCTGGAGAAAAGTGCTGTTCAATCAGTTCCACGATATCCTGCCCGGTTCGGGAACCGTTGAAACGCGTGAGTATGCACTGGGTGAATTTCAGAAGGCCATGGCTGCGGCAGGCGCAAATGCGGTCCGGGCTATGGATTTCATATGCCGCAGCGCATCGGAAACCGATGGCCTCGTGTTTGAGGATACCGCTCTGGGAGCCGGGGCGGGCAGCGGAGTGGATGACGGGCACGGATACGGCTTTTCCAAAAGCGAGATGGGCAGCGGACCTGTGCGCCATGTTGCAGTGTTTAATACCACACAGTATGACCGTGAGGAAATGGCGGAGATCATGCTCTGGGACTGGGACCGTGAGCCGGATCAGACGCGGGTCTGCGATATGGAGGAGCGCGAGCTGCCTTTCCAGGTTCTGGAGAGAGGCAGCGGTTATTGGGGACATACGTTCTGCAAGATGCTGGTTTGGATTAACATACCGCCGTTCGGATACAATATCTGCCGGATTATGCCGCTGCCGGCAGACAGGATCGGCTTACAGTTCCCGGCGGATTCCAGAACAGATCACATTACCGACGAAGACCTCTGTATGGAAAATGACAGAATACGTGCGGTGTTTGAGCGTTCCTCAATGAAATGTGTGTCTTTGATCAGAAAATGCGACGGCGCAGATTTGATCGTGCGCAGCAAGCCTGCCTGCGGTTTTCAGCTGATTACAGAGGACACCAGCCAGGGCATGACCGCATGGAGGGTTGGAAAAATAGCTGCGGTGAAAGATCTGAACGGGGAGTGTGAGATATATGAGGAAGGGGAGAATCTGACCGGAATACATAAATATGCGGCTTACCGCCTTTCTTTTGGCAGCAGCAGCCTGCATGCGAAGATATCCCTGGATGAGGGAAGCGATCTGCTGCAGTTTCAGGTGCGGGCTGACTGGATGGAGAGAGGAAGTAAACTGACCGGCGTGCCCCAGCTTAGATTCTGTGTGCCGTGCGGCTATGCACCGAAGGAATATCGGTATACAATACCGTTTGGAGTGACCGACCGTCCGTCCCAGGGATGGGATGTGCCTTCTGTCAGTCTGGCCTGTGCGCTGCCAGAGTCCGGTGCCGGAGCGCTGGCGCTGATTAGTGACAGCAAGTATGGTTTCCGCGGATTTGGGGAAACACTATCTCTGAACCTCATACGCGGCTCTTATAATCCGGATCCCTGCCCGGAGATCGGAGAACATGAGATGCGCTTTGCCGTAGTTGTTTGTGAGAGCGGTGCCAGTGAACTGGCGGAGCTGTCGGAGAAGTTTTTACACCCGCTTATATCCCGTTCCATGGGAGGCTATCCCCGCAAAAGCGCCGGATGCCGAAGCTTCTGCCGTGTGGAAGGAGCCGTGCTGTCGGCGGTTAAAGCGGCCGAGGATAACCGCGGGCTGATCGTGCGTATATACAATGTAAAGGATGTGCCGTCAGAGGCCAGAATATACCTGCCAGGCAGAAAGCTGGAAGCATATCGCTGTGATTTTATGGAGCGGGATCAGGAAAAAATAGATACACCGGATGAAGAAACCGTGCTGTATGAGCTGCAGCCGGGAGAGGTCTGCTCTTTCCGCGTGGTATTACGGTAAAAGGATTGCATGTACTAATTTCTCCCCGCATACAATGATAGAGATATCAAAGTATGCGGGGAGAAATTGTTCATGAAACAAAAAATGCTGCAAATGCTTGGATGGGCCGTCATCTCGATGTGCCTCCCTTATCTCATCACCCTGATTTGGACCGGCCAGATCGAGCGGCAGAAGAATGAACTGGATTATAGCGGGAAGACTATTATAGTAGAAGGCGAACAGATGGACCTGGAGAATTTTGTTATCTATATACTGGCGGAACAGATTCCGCCCGAATATCCGGCGGCAGCGCTCCAGAGCCAGGCTGTGATTGCCAGAACTTATCTGTACCAGATGCTGCAGGGACAGGGAGAAGTATCGGCTGACACCTTAAGCATCGCTTATAAAACACTGTCACAGATGAAAAAAGAGTGGGGAGACAGATATACAGAATACTACAAAAATCTTGAAAATGCTGTGGCCGCCACTGCGGGGCGGACGCTGAAATATGAAGGCGGATATATCGACGCCATGTTCCATCATGCCTGTGCGGGATATACCAGGTCCGGCGGGGAGCAGCGCCCCTACCTCATGCCTGTGGCCAGCGACGATGTTTCTTATGAAGGCTTTCTGTCCATCAGCACATGGACTCCCGATGAATTTGTAAAAAGAATTCAGGAGCTGCACGGCGATACCGGCCTGTCCGCTTCCGGGATCATGGATACGGTACAGATTGTGGAACGGGATGAAGGCGGATATATCACCGCGATCCAGATCGGCACCGCATTATATAAAGGAGAAGAAATTCAGGAAGCGCTGGGTTTAAGTTCCCCGAGCTTTACCATCGAATCCTTTGAGGATAAGATACGCATCGTATGCCAGGGAGACGGGCACGGATTCGGTTTAAGCCAGTGGGGCGCGGCGCAGATGGCTGAAAACGGCAGCACCTTTGAAGAGATCCTGAACTATTATTATAAGAACATAGAGCTCGCATCGGAGTTTTAATAACAGCGCTGCCGGACAAAAGAGAGGCCGGTTTAATTAACAAAACATGTCAGATTTTTAATTTTGAAAAAGAATAAGCCTACGATTTCAGGCAAGACTAATACCATAGAACAGCCAAAGGCTGACTGGAATCGAGGTGAATATTGTGAAAAGAAAATTTAATAATATGTTTCGGGGAAAGGCGCCTCTGATGCTTCTTCTGGGCTGCCTGGTAATCGCAGCCGCTGTGGCGGGAACCCTCTCTCTTCGCAATGGAACAAAAGAAGAGCCGGAGCAGAGCCAGTACATTGATTTGGACACACCAAAGGACGACTATGTGAAAGCGACACAGACCGCGGAACCTCCTACAGAGGAAGAAACCACTGAGAATGTAGTGGTCAATGTACAGCCCACCGTGGAGGAAACCACAACCGAAGCAGTAACCGAGGAACCGCAGACCGATGTGGCTGCGACCGTGGAACCTGAAATCGAAAAACCCGCAGTTCCCAAACTGCATTTTTCATCCGACGACAAGATAAGCTGGCCGGTACAGGGCAATGTAGTGCTGGACTACAGCATGGATTCTACCATCTATTTCCCCACGCTGGATCAGTATAAATGCAATCCCGCCATTGTGATCCAGGGAGAAGTAGGTACAGAAGTGCTCTGCCCCGTGGACGCCAAGGTAATAACGATCGATCATAATGAGGAAATCGGCGACTTTATGGTTCTGGACCTGGGGGATAATTACCAGGCCAAAATCGGACAGCTGAAGGATATTCCGGTGTCGATCGGCGACGAGGTAAAGGCCGGGGATGTCCTGGGCTGCGTGGCAGATCCCACTAAGTATTATGTTGTGGAAGGCAGCAACGTGTATTTCAGCATGACAAAGGACGGGGCTCCGATTGATCCGTTGGATTATATACAGTAATAAGTGAAAGCCAGTGCAGTCAATGCATTGGCTTTTTTGCTGTTGATTTTAAACCCTGCACTGGTTACAATGAAGAAAACAGGAATCCATAGTAATATGTCAGATGAACGGTTAGAATTCAAAAAGAAGGGGAGAGGAAAGGAAAAATGGGAAACTATGATGTGGCGGCCTATGTATGGCCTGCTTATACCGGAAGAGAAACGAGAACGCGTATGTTTTGGCCGGAAGGCATGGGAGAATGGCAGACAGTAAAGAACGCCGCGCCGAAATATCAGGGCCATACCTGGCCCAGGAGGCCTCTTTGGGGGTATGTGGATGAAGCGGATCCGCATGTGATGGAAATGGAAATTGATGCGGCGGCCAGCCACGGCATCAATGTTTTTATTTATGACTGGTATTGGTATGATGGGAGGCCTTTTTTGGAAAATTGTCTCAATGACGGTTTTCTGAAGGCTGATAACAGAGACAAAATGAAATTTTATCTCATGTGGGCAAATCATGATGTGAACCACACCTGGGATATCAGGCTTTCCTGGGACCAGGAAGATGTGATCTGGAAGGGGGCGGCAGACAGAGATGAATTTGAAACAGTCTGCCATCGGGTGATCGAGAAATATTTCAAGCAGCCCAACTATTATCTGATTGACGGGGAACCTGTATTTCAGATTTATGATCTGGGAAATCTCGTAAATGGACTGGGAGGTGCATCAAAGACCAGAGAAGCGTTGGAGTGGTTTAGAGAGGAAACAGTAAAAGCGGGTTTTCCCGGGCTGCATTTGCAGCTGACAGTTTACGGTGATGTGCTGAACCTCTCCGGACTGGACGGATCCGGATGCAGGACAGAGGGCGAAGCGGTACAAAAACTGGGATTTTCCAGCATCACCCACTATCAGTTTGTTCATTTTGCAGATATTGACCGGGATTACACAGAGATCCTGAAGGATGTAAAAAAAGAATGGAAACGGCTGGACCGGGAGTTTGATATCCCCTATTTTCCGCATATATCCATAGGGTGGGACAATAATCCCAGATTTATCGGAATGAGGGCAGGCGTTGTCAAAAACAATACGCCCGAAGCGGTGCGCGCGGGTTTCAGGATGGCAAAGGAATATGCGGACAGCCATCCCAAACAGGCGCCTTTAATTACGGTTAACAGCTGGAACGAGTGGACGGAAACCAGCTATCTGCAGCCGGACGATCTATACGGCTACGGTTATTTAAAGGCGGCAGAAGAAGTGTTTGGAGAAGGTGAAGATGAAAGAACCCGGAAGGATTTATATTGATTTGCGGCTTTACAGCAGGTACAATATCTACATAGATATGTAACGGTGTGAACTATTTAAAGAAAAAGGAAAGAGTGCGGCTGCGTGGATAAGGAATATTACCTGGCGGAATTGCTGCCATTTTGGAAAGAGATCAATCAGAGTGCCCGCAATGCGCTGACAGCGGCCTCCATGCCTGTTTATTATAAGGCGGGGACGCTGCTGCATGCGGGCAGAGAGGACTGCAACGGGCTGTTTCTGCTGGTGAGCGGCAGGGTGCGTGTGTACAGCATAACTGCAGAAGGAAAAGAGGTCACTCTGTTCCGGCTGCTGGATCGGGATGTCTGTCTGTTTTCGGCATCCTGCATTATGAGAAATATAAATTTTGATGTCTATATTTCCGCAGAAATGGATACGGAAGCGGTGAGGATCCCTGCCGGCATCTATGACCGGCTCTTTAAAGAACAGGTCAGCATCGCGGGTTTTACCAATGAACTGCTAAGCTCCAGGATGTCCGATGTGATGGATATCATGGAGCAGGTGCTGTTCTTAAGCTTTGATAAGAGGCTGGCCAGATTTCTGCTGGATGAGAGCGCATTGGAGCAAAGCGATACCCTGACGCTCACCCATGAGCAGATTGCCAACCATCTGGGCAGCGCTCGGGAAGTTGTTTCACGGATGCTGAAATATTTTTCCGGAGAAGGCCTGGTGGCGGTCTCACGAGGGAAAATACGGCTGCTGAATGTGGATGGGCTTATGGCTCTTTCACAGTGACGGTGGATAAGTAGCTGTTGTGGTAGTGGGAGTCGAAGGTCACGTCCTGGCCAAACCAGCTGGGAGGCTGAAAACTGTTTGCCGATTCTTCATCGGGAAATTCTACCTCAGCGATGACCAGATCCGGCAGCGGGGAATAAAACAGATCCAGCTCCGCTTTCAGGTTCCCCTCAAGCGGAATCAGCACCCGCTTTTTGGAGACGATGTTACCGTCCGCTTTTTCTTTTAAATGAAGATACGCCGCCTTTGTCAGAGGCAGATTATATTCCTCGCGGACCATCATGCCCCTCCCTTTGTAGGTCAGATAGTATTCTTCGTCCTGTCTGCGTATGCGGACCACGGGATCCGTGCACAGGTAGGCCTGCTCAATGTTGTGGTACGCATAATCGGAGAGATTTTCCGGCAGGCGGGTAACTAAAAATTTTCTTTCGATTTCCATGATGTGGCTCCTTTCTAATGAGGAAATTGTCCGCTGCGCGTACGAAAATCAGCGCGGTATAATATCTGTCGACATTATACCATGTCAGCAGGTATATTAACAGAATGCAGATAAAAGGTATTTTTTATGCCCCAATGTGGTTACTATTCACGGTTGGCGGTAAAGCAGCGCATGGCGGGGCAGAGTATGGTCCTCATTGGGATCCCTTGAAGCCCGCCGGTTCTTTCGCTGCGTAGTTTGCAGCGTTAGAACCGCTGCGCGCTTCACGGAGCGAGAGCGTGTCCCAATGAGGACCATACTCTGCCCCGCCATGCGCGGAAACTTTACGGCATCTGTGAATAGTAACCCAATGAGGAACATACCCCGTCATGTGCGGGAAGTTTACAGTAACTGTGATAGTAACAATAAATCAGGATTGGAGGCTGATAGTATGAGTAAAGTGTATGCATTTATGGCAGATGGACTGGAAGAGGTGGAATGCTTGGCGGTGGTGGATATTTTAAGACGGGGCAGCGTGATTGTGGAACTGGTATCCATATCGGATCACAGGGAAGTGACCGGCGCACACGGCATCACGGTCATGGCGGACAGGCTGCTGACCGAAACCGATGTATCCGATGCGGATCTGTTGTTTTTACCCGGGGGCGGAGGTGGAACAAAACTCCTGGGGGCTTGTGCCGCGCTGGCGCAGGAGCTGTGCCGGGCCGCTGAAAAAGGAAAACGTCTGGCCGCGATCTGCGCTGCGCCCAGCGTCCTTGGTGGTCTGGGACTATTAAAAGGAAAGCGGGCCACCTGTTATCCCGGTTTTGAGGATAAGCTGATCGGGGCTGACCGGGTGAAGGACGGAGTGGTGACGGACGGCAATATCACAACGGCCAGAGGTTTAGGATTTGCCATCGATCTGGGCCTGGAACTGATCCGCCTGCTGGTGGATGAAAAGACATCTCTGGAAGTGAAGGACGCCATACAGTACGCTTGACGTATATTTGAGCTCTGATGCGCACAGACTAATTCCATGGAAACCGTTGTATGAAAACCTATGCAATGATGAGGAGAACCATGGAAAAAGAGAAAAATGATCAGCCGGCTCCTGCGCCGGTGGAATTTCCCCAAAAGGATGAGCCGCCCAAACCGGTTAACGGACAGCCCGGAGGGACGGCGCCCACTGTTTATGGAAAATGCGGAAACGCTTGACAAAAATGAATCGATCGCATACAATGACAGTACTAAAATGATCCGGCTCTTTTGGCCGGCAGCTAAACGTGGCGATGAAGAGGAATAGTACGGCCTCCCCATATGTTCAGAGAGAATGCCAGCGGTGAAAGGCATTTCTTATGCGGAACCGGAACCGGCCTTGGAGCCCCGTGCGAAGAGCACGGCGTATCTCCGGCGATAACGGAATGAGAAGAGAACTGCCGCCGGCAGTTAATAAGGGTGGTACCGCCGATTTAAGTCCATCGGTCCCTTTGTGAATACAGAGGGAGGATGGACTTTTTATTATGCCGCCGATGCGGCCGGCCGCAGGCGGTGAAATCCCGGTAAAGGGATACCTATTTATAATCCGGAGGAGAGGAGAAAAGAAATGGCGAAAGAAAAGAAACTTGTAGAAGCCATCACGTCCATGAACGACGATTTTGCTCAGTGGTATACGGATGTGGTGAAGAAAGCCGAACTGGTGGAGTATTCCAATGTAAAAGGATGCATGATCATACGTCCCAACGGCTATGCGATCTGGGAGAACATTCAGAAGGCGCTGGATGAGAAGTTTAAGGAAACCGGAGTGGAGAATGTATACATGCCCATGTTCATTCCGGAAAGCCTGCTGCAGAAGGAGAAGGATCATGTGGAGGGCTTTGCCCCGGAGGTTGCCTGGGTGACACAGGGCGGCCTGGAAAAACTGGAAGAACGCCTGTGCGTAAGGCCTACTTCGGAGACGCTGTTCTGCGATTTTTATTCTAAGATCATACAGTCCCACAGGGACCTTCCGAAGCTGTACAATCAGTGGTGTTCTGTTGTGCGCTGGGAGAAGACCACCAGGCCTTTCCTGCGTTCCGCTGAATTTTTATGGCAGGAAGGCCATACCGCCCATGCCACCGAAGAAGAAGCTGAAGCGCGCACGATACAGATGCTGAATATCTATGCGGATTTCTGTGAACAGTATCTGGCGATTCCGGTGATCAAGGGTAAGAAGACCGATAAGGAAAAATTTGCAGGCGCCATGTCCACCTATACGATAGAAGCGCTGATGCATGACGGCAAGGCTCTGCAGTCCGGTACCAGCCATAATTTCGGCGACGGATTCGCGAAGGCGTTCGGCATCCAGTATTCCGACCGTGAGAACCAGCTGCAGTATGTGCACCAGACATCCTGGGGTATGTCCACCCGTATTATCGGCGCGATCATCATGGTACATGGCGATGACAGCGGTCTGGTGCTACCTCCGAGAATTGCGCCGGTTCAGGTCATGATCGTTCCGATTGCACAGCATAAAGAAGGTGTGCTGGATAAAACTTATGAGCTGAAAGCGCAGCTTATAGAGGCGGGCTACAAGGTGAAAGTGGATGATTCCGATAAGAGCCCGGGATGGAAGTTCAGCGAGCAGGAGATCCGCGGAATTCCGCTTCGCGTGGAGGTCGGTCCCAAGGATATTGAAGCGAATCAGGCGGTGATCGTCCGCAGGGATACCAGAGAGAAGATCGTCGTATCTCTGGATGAACTGTCCGCTAAGATCGGGGAGACGTTGGAGCAGATGCAGGCGGATATGCTGGAAAGGGCAAAGGCCCATCTGGCGGCACACACCACCAGCGCTTCCACCTATGAGGAATTTAAGGACGCCATCGCCAATAAACCCGGATTTGTAAAGATGATGTGGTGCGGCGATGAAGCATGTGAGATGAAGATCAAGGAGGATACTACGGCAACCTCCAGATGCATGCCCTTTGAGCAGGAGCAGATTACGGATGTATGCCCTGTCTGCGGCAAGCCGGCGAAAGCCATGGTTTACTGGGGGAAGGCATATTAAAAATACGGTTTATAATTGAGGGCCGGGGCGCGACTGAAAATTGTTTTCAGCCACTCCCCGGCCTTTTCCGGCTGCGGAGAATAGCAATTTTTTTCGGGGAACGGGCAGGGATTGCTGTTAACCTGATCTTGATTATTTTCTGGGGCATGGGTTATAATGTCTCTAATGGAAAGCAGATACCATTAAATGTATCAAAAGGAGGAACACCTTGCAGGGTTATAACTGTGTTATGATATACAGCCCGGACCGGAAACGGCTGCTGTTTTTAAAGAGAGTAAAGGATCCGTATAAGGGCCTGTTTAATCTTCCCGGCGGCAAGATCGAGAAAGGTGAGGATGGAGACTTTTTTGATATGAAATGCTTTGCCGGCGAGGGTAATATCGGCCATATGGCGGAGCAGGTGCGGCGGTGGGGATTTGGCACCCCGGAAGGAGCGGTAACGGATGAGCAATGAAATAACGATGCCCGGACAGGTGGAGGAGATCATTAAACGGCTCACCGACAGCGGATTTGAAGCTTATGCGGTGGGCGGATGCGTGCGGGATTCCCTGCTAAACAGAGAGCCGGGTGACTGGGATATCACGACATCCGCTTCTCCCAGGCAGGTGAAGGAGATATTTCGCCGTACCATAGATACGGGGATTGAACATGGCACCGTAACCGTTATGCTGGGGAGAAACGGATATGAGGTCACAACTTACCGGATTGACGGCAGATATGAAGACTGCAGGCATCCCGCATCCGTGCAGTTTACGCCCAGCCTTAAAGAGGATTTGAAAAGACGGGATTTCACCATCAATGCCATGGCTTACAATCATGAGAGCGGGATTGTCGACCTGTTCGGGGGGATGGAAGATCTGAAACGCAAAGTGATACGCTGCGTGGGCGATGCCCATCACCGGTTTGAGGAGGATGCACTAAGAATCTTAAGGGCGGTCCGGTTTTCCGCCCAGCTGGGTTTTGAGATCGAAGAAAAAACCAGACAGGCTGTCTGCGATCTGGCGCCCAGCATGGCCCGCATCAGCATGGAACGCATACAGATGGAGCTGACCAAGCTGCTGGTTTCGGAGCATCCGGACTATATCCGCTTTGCTTATGAGACCGGCATCACAAAGGTTGTGCTGCCGGAGTTTGATGCTATTATGGAGACGGAGCAGAACAATCCTTACCACTGTTACAGCGTGGGAGAGCATACCCTGGCCATGCTGAAGCACTGTGAGGCGGATCATGTGCTGCGGTGGACGGCGCTGCTGCACGATATCGGAAAACCTCTTGTAAAGACTGTGGGAAGCGATGGGTGTGACCATTTCTACCGCCACGGGGAAGCCGGCAGCAGGATCGCGGATCAGATTTTAAAACGCCTGAAGTTTGACAATGATACCATAGCCAGGGTGACCAAACTGGTAAAATGGCACGACTATGCATTTAATATGACGAAGGCCAATGTGAGGCGGGCCATGAACCGTGTGGGAGAGGAACTGTTCCCGAGCCTACTTAAGATCATGTGGGCCGACAACATGGCAAAGAGCGATTACGCAAAGAGCTATCTGCTGCAGGCTGTGAAGGAGGTCGGTGTGATGTACGGCCAGATCGTGGCTGAAAGGGACTGCATAACCTTAAAGAAACTGGCGGTCACCGGCAGTGATTTGATCGCGGCGGGCATGCAGCCGGGCCGTGAAATCGGGCAGATATTAAATCGGATGCTGGAGGATGTGCTGGACAGCCCGGAGCATAATACAAAAGAATATCTGATGCAGCGCTATATTTGATTTACAGCGGCAGGCGAAATTCGTCCCGGCCCTGTCATAAAGCTATCCCCCTCTTCATAAGATAGAGTTAGGATGGAGGGATGGTCGTGAACGAGCGGGGGACTCTTTGTTTAACCCAATATGATTTGCGTGTCGCAGCCACCAGGCGCGGGCGCGGTGCTGTCATCTGCGAGACAGATAAGGGACTAAAATTATTAAAAGAGTGCACTGCCGGAGAAAACAGGATTATGTTTGAAGACAAAGTGCTGTCCGGGCTGGAGCTTAGAGGGAATCTCTATGTGGATAAATATGTGAGATCCATAGATCAGAAATTAGTGACAGAGGATAGTGACGGAACCCGTTACGTGCTTAAGGACTGGTTTGACGGAAAAGAATGTGATGTTAAAAATCCATCGGAAATCATTCTGGGGGTGAAAGAGCTGGCAGTGCTTCACAAGGCGCTTCGCGGTATCAATATGGCGGATATCTGTCCGGCGGACTTTTGTATGCCCATATCGTTAAGGCGGGAGTATGAAAAACATAATACAGAACTTCGGCGTGCCAGGATGTTTATCCGGAACACGAAAAATAAATCGCAGTTTGAATTAATGGTATTGCAGAGCTTTGATTCCAGCTACCGGCAGGCGGAGGAGGCGCTGTGTCTTCTGCGCTGCATGGATAGCATGCCGGAGCCCATGCTGTGCCACGGGGATTATACCCACCACCATATCCTGGTGGGAGCCCGTTATGTGGCGGTCACGGATTTTTCGCGCATGCATCTGGGCGTACAGATATGGGATCTCTATCATTTCATGCGCAAGATTATGGAAAAGCATGACTGGGATCTGGGGCTTGGAAAATCAATGCTGGAAGCTTATCAGCGCATACTGCCGATCACAGAGCAGGAATATGAATATCTTTATGTTCTGTTTCTGTATCCGGAAAAGTACTGGAAGCAGATCAATTATTATTTCAATGCGAATAAAGCCTGGATTCCCGGCAGAAATGTGGAGAAACTGCAGAAGCTGGAGATACAGGCAAAAGAACGCCAGAAATTCCTGGACTGGATGAGAGAGCACACCGGGTTTGCCGGAAAAACGGGAAGCTGAAGGTGATGGAAAAAAGGTGTATATCGGGGGCTGCTGCACGGAATGTTTGGTGCACAGCCTCTGTTTTTGTGTAATTGTTGGGAATGGGTTCTTGGTAAGAATATACCCTGCCCTGCTTTGTGTGGAAACTTTGCGGTAACTGTGTACAGTGACATAGAGTATAGAATTAGGAAAAAAGTGTTGAGAATTTTAAAAGGTGAGATTATAATAGTGATATAAATCGATGTTCGTTTCAGAACATTATTTTCTGTTTCGTTCTTTGCTGTGGTAACAGCGGCCGGCATATTCTGCCATATTTTTCAATTAACATTCATTTATGATATGGCAGGCGGAAAGAAACAGGCTCCTGCCATAGGAGGGAGGAGCAGTATGGGGACAGATCAAGAGTCTTATTGCGGGAACAGGATGGATAGTTATGAGGAGAGAAGAAATAAGGTGCGCAGGTTTCAACTGACCAGCGATATATTTTTCTGTAAGGTGCTGGAGGATAAGGAAGCGTGCCAGGAAGTGATCCGGATATTGCTGGGGCATCCGTCATTAGTGGTGAAGGACGTTAAAACACAGTATTCGATCCGGAATATAGAGAACCGATCGGTCGTTCTGGATGTGCTGGCCGAGGATACGGACGGCAGGATGGTAAATATTGAGATGCAGGTTTCGGAGGATGAAGACCATCAAAGACGGGCCAGATATTATCAGGCGAGTATGGATATGAGCTTTTTGGAAAAAGGGTGTCCGTATGAGGAACTGCCGGAGCTGTATCTGATATTTATTACGGAGAAGGATTTTCTGAATCAGAAGACGGGGATTTGTTATATAGACAGAGTGGTCAGGAGCCGGGGGACGGTAACGGATAACGGAGTTCATGAGGTGTATGCGAATCTGACATATGGGTGTGAGGATGAGAGGATTGATGAACTGCTTAGGTATATGAAAAAGTCGGACAGCGATTATCAGACAGAGGTGTTTCCGAATGTGGTTAGGAAGGTAAGATATTTGAAGGAGCAGAAGGAAGGAGTGGAGATTATGTGTAGGATATTGGAGGAGGAAAGAAACGAGGGAATTATGATTGGGATGGAAAAGGGAATACAGGCTTTTATCTGCGATAATCGTGAGGAAAATATACCGAGGGAGCGTGTGCTGGTGAAGCTGCAGAAACGCTTTGAACTGTCGGAGGATGAGGCGGAGATGTGGTTGGAAAAGTATTGGGGGTGAGATGGGGGATCGGAGGCGCTGGTGAGCCGGAGGGGGAGTTTGATTGTGGCATCCCGCGGCTTCGCAGCGCACAGCTCGGGAGGAGGGACATCTCCCTCGCTTGGGGCTGTCGCCCCATGGCCCAACATTCACAAGCACTCTCCGATGAGCAAGCTCCCCGGAGAGTGCTTGTGAATGTTGGGCCGCGCTGCTCTCAGGAATACAAAAAAACTTCTTTCTCTTTTTGGTTATTTATAATATAATAGAGGATAAAGAATAGAGGGCTTGCTTCGGGGTGTGAAGCGGGCCTGATTAAGCAGGAGGATTGTTTATGGATTACAGGAATTTGTATGAAGAATGGCTTTCCAATGAATATTTCGACCAGGCTACCAGAGATGAACTCTTGAGTATCAAAGATGATGAGAATGAGATAAAAGAAAGATTTTACACAGAGCTTGAATTCGGCACGGCCGGCCTTCGCGGCGTGATCGGTGCCGGTTTAAACCGAATGAATATCTATACTGTGCGCAAGGCTACACAGGGTCTTGCGAATTATATCCTGAAGGTGGGCAAAGCGGAAAAGGGCGTTGCTATCGCATATGACTCCAGACGTATGTCGCCGGAGTTTGCGGATGAAGCTGCGCTGTGCCTGGGAGCTAACGGCATCAAGGCATATGTGTTTGAAAGCTTGCGCCCTACACCGGAGCTTTCCTATGCGGTCAGAAAGCTTGGCTGCATCGCCGGCATCAATATCACTGCCAGCCATAATCCGCCGGAATATAACGGATATAAGGTTTACTGGGAGGACGGCGCGCAGATCACCCCTCCTCATGATACGGGAATTATGGCAGAGGTGAAGGCTGTTACCGATTTTAATACCGTTAAGACGATGGACAAGCAGGCTGCGGTGGCCGCGGGACTCTACCAGGTGATCGGAGCGGAAATCGACGATGCTTATATCGCAGAACTGAAGAAACAGGTAAAGAATCCGGAAGCGATTAAGGCAATGGGTAAAGAGCTTAAGATCGTTTATACCCCCCTTCACGGAACCGGCAATATCCCTGCCAGAAGGGTGCTGAAAGAAATCGGGTTTGAAAACGTCTATGTGGTGCCGGAGCAGGAGCTTCCTGACGGTGAATTCCCCACAGTCAGCTATCCGAATCCGGAGGCGGCGGAGGCCTTTACTCTGGCTCTTGCTCTGGCCAAAGAAAAGGATGCGGACCTGGTGCTGGCCACCGATCCGGATGCGGACCGTCTAGGCGTATATGTAAAGGATACAAAGAGCGGTGAATATATCACCCTGACAGGCAACATGTCCGGCTGTCTGCTGGCGGAGTACGAAATCAGCCAGATCAAGGAAAAACAAGGCCTGCCTTCAGACGGCGCTCTGATTAAGACCATCGTTACTTCCAACCTGGCGGATGCGATTGCCAGCCACTATAATATACGTCTGATTGAAGTTCTGACCGGATTTAAATTTATCGGGCAGCAGATCCTGAATTTCGAGACTACAGGAAAGGGCACCTATTTGTTCGGATTCGAAGAAAGCTACGGCTGTCTGATTGGCACACATGCCAGGGATAAGGATGCCATCGTAGCGACTATGGCGCTGTGCGAAGCTGCTGCTTATTACAGGACACAGGGCAAGACTCTGTGGGATGCCATGATCGATATGTATGAGAAATACGGCTATTATAAGGATGCCGTTAAGTCCATCACCCTTAAAGGCATTGAAGGGCTGGCGAAGATCCAGGAAATCATGGAGACCTTAAGAAATAATACGCCTGAGCAGATCGGTTCCTATAAGGTGCTGTCCGCAAGGGATTATAAGAAAGACACGGTCCGCAACATGGAGACCGGCGAAGTGACCTCTACCGGCCTTCCCAGCTCCAATGTGCTCTACTATGACCTGCCGGACAATGCATGGCTGTGCGTAAGACCGTCCGGTACCGAGCCCAAGATTAAGCTGTATTACGGTGTAAAGGGAACCTCACTGGAGGATGCCGAGAAAAAATCCGACGAGCTGGGCGAAATGGTGGAAGCGCTGATCAAATAAGGGCGTTTTGAATTTCCTGTTTTATATGAATTATTGCATAAATAAAAAGCGTCGGCCGGATTCTCTTTTGATCCGGCTGACTTTGCGTCGCATGAAATATGCTGCTGCGCCTGTTTAATATAAAATAAAAGAAAACGGGTATCGTTACTGTTCACACGCTGCCGATAAAGCAGCGTATGAACAGTAACCGGGTATCAAAGAGGTGAAAGACGGTATTTACATGCGGATTCAGACATGTTATAATACATCACTGCATCCCATATGGCAGATGGACCGCAATTGGTTCGTATGCTAACAGATTTTATAACGATAGGAAGAGTGATACCGATGAGTAAAATTGAAAAGAATCTAACGGAAGGCAGTGTGGTGAAGCAGCTGATCCTGTTCGCGCTGCCTTTTATGCTGTCCAATCTGATCCAGTCCCTCTATAATGTGGCGGATATGTTGATCGTAGGCCGTTTCTGCGGCCCGGTGGGGATATCAGGCGTCAATATTGGGGGACAAGTCACGTTTCTGATGACCAATCTGGTGATTGGCCTCAGCGTGGGAGGCACGGTGGTGATCGCGCAGTTTTTAGGGTGCGGGGACCGCAAGGCGGTCCGGGAGTGCATCGGAACGCTGCTGACCTCCCTGATCGCGGCCGCAGTGCTGATGACCACTGTGATGCTTCTTGTTTCCGACCAGATCTTAAAGCTGATCCAGACGCCAGCGGAGTCCTTTGCCCAGGCCAGAAGCTATCTGGATATCACGATCATGGGAACTGTGTTCATCTTCGGCTACAATGCTTTAAGCGCGATTATGAGAGGCATGGGAGACAGCAAACGGCCGCTGTATTTCGTGGCCATCGCCTGTGTCTGCAACATATTTCTGGATCTGCTTCTGGTAGGTGTTTTCCGAATGGAAGCAAAAGGAGCGGCAATCGCGACCGTGGTCTCACAGGCCATCAGCATGCTTTTATGCATCCTGTACCTTAAGAAGGCGGACTTCATCTTCGACTTTAAGATCAGTTCCTTCTGCTTTAAAAAGGACAGGTTTGCAACTCTTATGAAAGTGGGGATTCCCACTTCTATCCAGAACATGATCACCAATGTATCCTTCCTGGTGCTGACCACACTGGTGAACGGATTTGGAGTGAGTGCCAGCGCAGCGGTGGGCGTGGTCGGCAAATTCAACAGCTTCGCGATACTTCCGGCTATCGCGGTGGGCTCCTCCATCTCAGCCGTAGCGGCGCAGAACATAGGCGCGGGAGAGGTGGAACGGGCCAGAAAGACCTTTCATATCGGCACTGCGCTGGCGATGGCAATCAGCCTGCCGATCTTTGTGCTCGCCAGGATATTTCCTGCGCAGATCATCGAACTGTTTGACAAGGACCCGGAGATGATAGCCTGCGGCGTCACCTATATGAAGAGCTTTACCTTTGACTACATCATAGCGCCCTTTGTATTCTGCTTAAACGGCCTGATCACTGGCGCGGGGCACACGACCTTCGCATCGGTCAACGGTATTCTGTCCGCACTGGGATTTCGTATTCCCTTCGCGCTGCTTTTTGGCATGGCGCTTGATATGGGCCTTTTAGGGATCGGCCTTGGTGCGCCCTTAGGCAGCCTCGGCGCCGCAGTCATTGCGGTGATCTATTATTTAAGCGGTAAATGGAAAACAAGCACCGTGGTGTAACGGACGCTCTATAGTTTGCCGCCCGGCCCGGCAGGCTTCGGGGCGGTAAGGTTTACGATGAAAATGCCCAGACATACGCAGATCAGGGCGGTCAGATTGGCCGGCGTCAGCACATTTTCATGAAGAAAAATGCCGGAGAGCAGCGTCCCGAACACAGGTGTCAGGAAGTTGAAGATCGATATGCTGCCCACAGGATGATACGTGATCAGCAGGTACCAGAGCGTAAATGCCGTGGCTGAGATAAATACCATATAAGCCAGCAGGAGTACGCCGAAGGGAGAGGTCAAGCGGAGGCGTCCTCCTCCCGCAAGGCCGGTCAGGATCAGGAGCAGCCCGCCTATGGACAGCTGCCAGCCGTTTAAAGAGACCGGCTCCATGCTCCCTTTCAGCTTTTTACAGATCACATTTCCGGCGGCATAGAGTCCGGCGGACAGAATCATGAAGCCTTCTCCGGAAAGGGTAAAGGAGAGGGCAAGTCCTCCTCTGGACAGATTCACCAGGATGACGCCGGCAAAGCCCACCGCACAGCCTATGAATTTGCGCAGCGTTACCTTGTCATCCGCAAAACAGAAATGAGACAGGATGACTGCGAAAAATATGTTCGTGGAGTTTAGAATCGCTCCCTTGGCGCCGGTCAGATGCGCGAGGCTGATGTAGTATAAAAAGTAAGAGGAGAAAGTCTGAAACAGGGACAGCAGGAGAACCCCCTTCAGATTGCTGCGGTCCGGCTGGATGAGCCTGCGGTTTAAAATGCGGGATACGCAGAGGGTGAGAAGACCGGCCAGAAAGAAACGGCATCCGGCAAACAGCAGTATGGAGAAGGTATCGGAGCTTTCGATGGAGAACATGGCATAGCCTGTTTTAACACAGGGAAAGGCGCTCCCCCAGAGCAGAGTGCATAAAATTGCGGCGGGGATGACAGCCTTTTTGCTGGTGAAAATTGTTTCAACTTTCCTGTTCATAACTTTTCTGCCTCCGTGACATAGGATATATCCCATTATTATAGCACCTGTATATCAGGCGGGCAAGCAGCACATAAATACTGTTTAAGGGTTATACGCAAGCAGGATGGCGCATACAATAGGTAATAAACATAAGTCAGGAAAATGCCTATGTATCGAAAAATAATGGTTCTTATTCTGGCCGTTATCCTGTGTCTGACCGGCTGCAGCAGCGCCGATAAGCCGGAGAAAACAGAAGATCTGGAATTTACGGTGGTGGCGGAGGAAGAAATCCCGCAGGAGCTGCGGACGCTGATTGACAGCAAGAAACAGTCGGAATTCCGGCTGACCTATTCCGACGCGGAATTCCTTTATCTCGTGGCGGGATACGGGGAACAGGCTACCGGAGGCTACAGCATCCAGGTGAAGGATATGTATCTGACAAAGGACGCGATCTACATAGATACGGAGCTTCTGGGGCCGAAGAAGGGCGAGGACGTATCGGCCACACCCTCCTATCCGTTTATCGTGATCAAGATACCGTACAGGGAGGAACAGGTCATCTTCGACTGAGCACATCAGCAACGGTGAAAGAGAGGGCAGCAGTGAATGCCGGAAACGGTAATCACTGCTGCCCTTTTACGTCCACCTGCCGGCCTGTGCCTGGCGGCAGGATGTGTCCAAATGTGTGCCGGGCGCACATCGCTTTTTCGGAAACGCTGTTTACAGATCGTCTTTCAATGCGCCGCTTTTGGCATAGGCCGTGCTTTTTGCCTCAAAGAAATCGGTCTTAATCAGGTTGGCATTGCTGTATTGGCTGACCCAGCGCATATTTTCCGGTTCATTGAGATTGCGTTCATAAATCGGCTCCAGATGCAGATTGCGGCAGCGCAGGTTGCCCAGATACTGTATATAGTCCGTCAGCATGCCGCGGGTCAGGCCCGGTATGGAGTCGCCTATGACATACTGCCCCCAGGCGATTTCCTGGCGGCAGCCTTCCGCGATCATGTCCCGGTAGAGGGACTCCTTATCCGGTGTGAACAGGGAAGGCTCTTCCCTGCGCAGTTCCGACAGGATATTGGAGAACAGCCACAGATGGGTGTTCTCATCCCGGTTGATATAGCGGATTTCCTGAACGGAGCCCGGCATCCTGCGGTTTCGGGCCAAGTTGTAAAAGAACATGAAGCCGCTGTAGAAATAGATGCCCTCCAGGATGTAATTGGCCACCAGCACCTTCGCGAGTGTCTCGGCTGAATGGTGTTCCTGGAATTCATTGTAGAGGCTGCCGATGAACGTGTTGCGCGCGAGCAGATGTTCATCCTCTTTCCACTGGTAGAGCACCTCCATGCGTTTCTGGGGCTCACAGATCGTATCCAGCATATAGCTGTAGCTCTGGCTGTGGACCGCTTCCTGAAAGGCCTGAATGGTCAGACAGAGATTGACCTCATTCGCCGTGATATAGCCTCCGATGGAAGGCAGGTTGGCGGTCTGGATGCTGTCGAGAAAGACGAGAAAGGACAGGATCTTATCATAAGCCCTGCGCTCATCCGCCGACAGGAGCATATAATCCTTTACATCCGCGCCCAGATTGATTTCTTCCGGTATCCAGAAATTGTTCATGGCCTGGCGGTACCAGCCTGAGGCCCATTGATATTTCATATTATTAAAATCGTTCAGATTGGTGGTGTTGCCGCCGATGATCCGGCGGCTGCCCGGATCGGTGTCCCCGTCCGGGTTGAATAAGAGCTTCTTTTTCAGTTCCATAACTCCTTCTTCTCCTGTTCCTGGTATATTTCCTGACTCACTTCCATCAGCTGGAGCATACTTCGCATTCCTCCACTTCCAGGCTTCTGGAACGGATATAGTAGACTGTTTTAACGCCCAGCTCCCAGGCCATCAGATATAGGTCCAGTATGCGCCGGAAGGTGTAGTCGTTGGTGATGTACAGATTCATGCTCTGCGCCTGATCGATGTGGCGCTGCCGCACGGCGCAGGCGCGCAAAGACCAGGTCTGATCGATGTAATGTGCATTTTTATATAGCCAGAAGGTGGACATGGACAGATCCGGCGCCACCCTGGGGAACAGGCCGTCTTTTTTCTCCTCCAGATAAAAGCGCTGCAGGACAGGATCGATGCCCGCGGTGGTTCCGGCGATTACGCTGGTGCTGCTTGTGGGCGCTACGGCCAGCAGATAGCCGTTGCGCATTCCGCGGGCCGCCACATCCTCTCTTAGGGCTGCCCAGCGGCCCGATGCATATCCCCTTTTGATAAAATAAGCGCCGGTCCGCCAGTCGCTGCCCTCAAAATACGGATAGCAGCCCTTTTCCGCCGCAAATTCACAGCTGGAGCGGATGGCGGCATAGTTGATTTCCTCCAGGACGCGGTCAGCAAACGCAAGATGCGCTTCCGACTCCCAGGCGATGCCCTGTTTAGCCAGCATGTGATGATAGCCGCTGATGCCCAGACCCACCGGCCGGTAGGCATGGCTGGTGAGCTTAGCATAAGGCAGGGGGAAAAAATTAAGATCGATCACATTGTCCAGCGCTCGTACCGCCAGGCGGGTGACGTCATGCAGCTCCTTAACATCGTTTACATCGATCTGGCCGAGACAGAGGCTGGCCAGGTTGCAGACTACGAAATCCCCCGGCCGGACAGCGGTGATGACTACGGTCTCGCCATCCGCGGTCTGTACGGTTTGAGAGATCTGCTCCATGGCGGAAGTATTCTGTGCGATTTCCGTGCACAGATTGCTGCAGTAGATGATCCCCTGATGGCCATTGGGGTTCATGCGGTTGACCGTGTCCCTGTTAAATGCGAAGGGCGTACCGGTCTCCGCAGCACTTTTTATGATCAGCCGTATCAGATCCTTTATGGGGATTACGCGTTTTTCGATGGCAGGGTCCTGCACGCATTCCAGATATCTTTTCTCCCATTCTTCCCCGAAGCTATCCTCCAGCGCATAACCTCTGGCTTTCAGGATCTCATGGGGACACATGAGGTACCAGTCACCCCCGATATTTTCTCTGGCCATTTTCCAGAAATAATCCGGATAGCAGACGGCAGGGAATACATCGTGGGCCTTCATACGGTCGTCACCGTTGTTGGTCCGAAGCATCAGAAATTCCGGCAGATCCCGGTGCCAGGCGTCCAGATAGACAGCCACGGCTCCCTGCCGCATGCCCAGCTGGTCTACGGCCACGGCGGTATCGTTGGCGAGCTTGATCCAGCGCAGCACGCCTCCTGCAGCCCCTGAAAAACCGCGTATATCGCTGCCGCTGGCGCGGACTTTGCCGAAATAGAGTCCCATGCCGCCTCCAAATTTGCTGACCTGGGCAAAATTGCCGATGCTTTGATAGATGCCGGTCAGGCTGTCGGGAACTGTATCGATGAAACAGGAGGACAGCTGATGATAGGGCTTGCGGGCGTTGGACAGGGTGGGCGTGGCCATAGTCACCTTCAGGGTGCTTAACATGTCATAAAATCCCCGCACCCATTCCAGACGGCGGTCAGTCTCCTGCATGGCCAGGTGCAGCGCGATACCCAGAAACATTTCCTGCACGGTTTCCAGGGGCTGATGGCCGTGGTCCTGTATGACATAGCGCTTCAGAAGAAGATCCAGTGAAGAATAGGTGAGCAGTTCGTCCCTGCTCTCCTCGATAAAGCCAAAGCTTGTATCGAGTTCTTCCGGAGTATAATTCTCCAGTATATACTGTCCGTAAAGGCCCTCTTTGGCCAGATAGCGAAGCTTGTCACTGAAGCGGCAGATGCCAAGGGCTTTTAGAACAGGCTGAAGCTCTGTTTTAAACTGCAGCATGCGAAAACGCGCCGCTATGAATTCCCAGCCCGGTGCCTCCTGGGTGGTAAGTTCTGCGGCGGCCTGCGCGAACAGCGCCGCCTGCCTTTCAGGCTCCCGTACTCCTTTGGCAAAGCTTTGCTGTTTTTCAAGCAGCTGACTTAGAGGGTAAAGGGACTGATCGAAGTCCCGTGATATTTTATTCAGCGTACACTCAATTGATAATTCCATATAAGTTCCTTTCACTGTTCAGCACACAGAGTATGCCTGCATGGCAATAGATACAGGGTATGACAGATCTCAAACCACTAAATATAGTGTTAGGAATTAAGAATAACACAATTAATAGTATTGTGCAACATTTTTTCAATATTATACCGGATGATCCGGCACAAGGTGTTACTGTTTTCAGCTGCCGTAAACCTCCCGCTGTCAGTACTGTTAAAATTTTACCGGATCTGATAGAATGAATACAGAACACTGCATGGAATTACAGCGCCGTTTATAAATTTTTGATGAGGAGGTATAAAATGAGAGACAGAGAACGTGCAAAGGCTGCCGCCAGGGAACTGGTGGCCAAAATGACACTGGAGGAACGGGCATCCCAATTGAGATATGATGCGCCTCCAATTAAGAGGCTGGGCATACCGGCCTATAATTGGTGGAACGAAGCGCTTCACGGAGTCGCAAGGGCCGGTGTGGCGACCAGCTTTCCCCAGGCCATCGGCATGGCGGCCGCATTTGATGAGGGGCTGCTTGAAAAAGTTGGGGACGCGGTATCCACGGAAGCCAGGGCGAAGTACAATGAATCCTCCAGGAGAGGGGACCGGGATATCTATAAGGGGCTGACCTTCTGGTCCCCCAATATCAATATCTTCCGGGATCCGAGATGGGGGCGCGGCCATGAAACCTACGGAGAAGACCCGTATCTGACCTCCAGGCTGGGCGTGGCTTATGTCAAAGGGCTGCAGGGGAACGGGGAGTACTTAAAAACAGCTGCCTGTGCCAAACATTATGCGGTTCATTCGGGGCCGGAGGGCCTGCGCCATCAGTTTGACGCAAGGGCCGGTAAAAAGGACCTCTATGAAACTTATCTGCCGGCTTTTGAAGCCTGCGTGAAAGAGGCCGGTGTGGAAGCGGTGATGGGGGCTTATAACAGGACTAACGGAGAGCCCTGCTGCGGCAGCAAAACGCTGATTCAGGATATCTTAAGAGGGGACTGGCGGTTCGAAGGACATTTCGTTTCGGACTGCTGGGCCATCAAGGATTTCCATATGAACCACGGGGTGACCGATACGGCGGAGGAATCTGCGGCCATGGCCCTGAAGGCAGGATGCGATGTGAACTGCGGCAGCACGTATCTGCATATCCTGAAAGCATATCAGGACGGGCTGGTGACGGAAGAGGACATTACCCGTGCGGCTCAACGGCTCTTTACCACCCGGTTTCTTCTGGGATGTTTTGATGAGACGGAATTTGACCGCATTCCCTATGAAGCGGTTGAGTGCCCGGAACATCTTAAACTGGCGCAGAAAATGGCAGAGGAAAGCATGGTGCTGCTTAAGAATGACGGAATCCTGCCGCTTAAAAAGGACGAGATCCGGACAATCGGCGTCATTGGGCCTAATGCGGACAGCCGGGCCGCTCTGATCGGGAATTACCATGGCACATCCTCCCGCTATATCACACTGCTGGAAGGCATCCAGGATGAGGTGGGGAGCGATATCCGCGTTTATTATTCCGAGGGCTGTCACCTGTTTCGCGACAGGGTGGAATCCCTGGCGTGGCCGCAGGACAGGATTTCGGAGGCGCTTACTGTGGCGGAGCACAGCGATGTGGTGGTTCTGTGCCTGGGGCTGGATGAGACATTGGAAGGCGAGGAAATGGACGGTGCAAACAGCAGTATGTGCGGGGATAAACCGGATCTTTATCTGCCCGGTCCGCAGCGTGAGCTTCTTGAGGCCGTATGCGGCTGCGGCAGACCGGTGGTGCTGTGCCTGATGAGCGGCAGTGCCATAGACTTAAACTATGCGGACAGCCATGCAAATGCGGTTCTGCAGCTGTGGTATCCCGGCGCGAGAGGAGGCAGGGCGGCCGCTGATATCCTGTTTGGAAACAGCTCGCCCTCCGGCAAGCTGCCCGTCACATTTTACCGCAGTCTGGAAGGTTTCCCTGATTTTGAAGATTACTCCATGAAGGGGAGGACTTATCGATACCTGGAGAAAGAGCCGCTCTATCCCTTTGGTTATGGATTAACCTATGGCAGGACTGAGATCCGGGACGTCCGTCCTGACGGGGAAGCATCGGAAACGGACGGACTGACGGTGCGGGGGGTGGCAGTTAACACCGGAAGATACGGAACGGATGATGTGATTCAGGCGTACATAAAGAATGAAGAGTCCGCATACGCGGTGCCAAACCACAGCCTTTGCGCATTTGTCAGAATCCATCTGGAACCGGGGGAAAGCAAACGCTTTGAGCTGCAGGTCCCTCCGACCGCATTTACGGTTGTCGATGAAGACGGCAGGCGGTTCGTGGACAGCCGCAGATTCCTGCTGTATGTCGGCACAGGCCAGCCCGACAGCCGGACGGAGGCGCTGACAGGGCAGAAAGCGTGTGCGCTTACGGTGCAGCTGCGCTGAAAATCCGCATAATCTCCTGTTTTTTGGCGCTGTAAACAGCGGGTCCGTTCAGATTCATGCATGGCTAACAAACAGGCAACATATATTAATAATAGCAAGCGTGACGAAACGGACATATAGGAGGTTAGAATGGAGCTAATAAAAAAGAATATTTACATGAATAAACTAAAGGGCAAAACAGTGACACAGATTACGCTGGATGACGATTTCAATGTACCCGACAGCAAGATGGATATGGAACAGATCATACTGGACCGGGGGGAACTGCAGCTGGACGAATCCAGACCGATGAACGATAAGGTGAGCCTGTCCGGAAAGCTGAAATTTGACGTGCTCTACAGCACGCCCGCATCCGGCAGCCTGGAGAGCATGAGCGGTGAGATCCCTTTTGACGAGCTGGTGAATATGGAGGAGCTGGAGGAGCGGGACCGCCTGCAGACGCAGTGGGAGATGGAGGATCTGACGGTGGAGATGATCCATTCCAGAAAATTAAGCGTCAAGGCCATCATCACATTTACATTGACAGCGGAACAGCTGTATGAAGAGGAGACCGCGGTGGAGGCCAGGGACATCGGTGAATTTGATTCGCTCAATAAAGAGCTGGATGTAACTCAGATCGCGATGCAGAAGCACGATACGTACCGGTTGAAGGAAGAGATTGAGCTGCCCGGAAGCAAGCCCAACATCAATCAGCTTTTGTGGAATCATGTGGAACTTAGAGGCATGGAGTGCCGGCCGCTGGACGGAAAGTTAAGCCTGCGCGGGGAGCTTTTGTTCTTTACGATCTATAATGGGGAAGAAGAGCATATACCGATACAGTGGCTGGAGAAGAGCATCGCTTTTTCCGGCGTGCTGGAGCTGCCGGACTGTGTGGAAGAGATGATCCCGGCCATCGATGTGAGGCTGGCTCACAGAGAGGTTACGGCCATTCCGGACTTTGACGGGGAAAATCGGGTGATCTCCCTGGAAGCCGTATTGGATCTGGATATCCGGCTCTATGAGGAAGTGCGCATCGAAATACTCAATGATGTGTATTCCCCGGTAAAGGAGCTGATCCCCACAGTCGGAACAGCATTTTTTGAATCCCTGTTGATGAAGAACACTTCCAAGAATAAACTTGTGGATAAACTTAAAATCAAAGGCGGGGATAAAGTCCTGCAGATCTGCCACAGCAACGGCAGTGTGAAGATCGATGATATCAGGGTGGTGGAAGACGGCATCGCCATAGAGGGGGCGCTCTGCGTCAGCCTGCTGTACATATCCAGCGATGACAGGGAGCCGATGCGTTCACTTAGGGGAGCAATCCCGTTTAACTACACGGTGGAAGCAAAGGGTGTAGAGGAATCCTGTGTATTCCAGCTCAAGCCCGGCCTCGAACAGCTCAATGCGCTGATGCTGGGCGGCGATGAAGTGGAGATAAAAGCGGTGATCACATTTGACGCGCTGGTATTGAAAAAAGTTGCGGAAGAGGTTATAACTGATGTGCGGGAAGAGGATCTGGATCTGGATAAGCTGGAGCGCATGCCTGGAATCGTGGGATATATCGTACAGCCCGGAGACAGCCTGTGGAAGATCGCTAAGCGCTTCTATACGACGATTAATTCCCTGAAAGCCACTAATGGGCTGACGGCTGATGAAGTTAAGCCCGGAGACCGGCTTCTGGTGATCAAACAGGTGGAGCAGCTTTGATCCGATTTATGACCAGCTGTTTATGTAAAGAGGCCTGGGAGCGGTATCACTGCTTCCAGCAGCCTCTCTCTATCATAAAGCACCGAAAGAAATCAGGCAGGCCGGCACTGCCAGTGTCAGGATAGAGAAGCTAAAGGAGACGTCAAACGTCTGAAATGGTATAAGAAATTTCGGTGCGGATTATCCGGCTTAAACAGACAGGCAGGATTTATCAGGCGATGTTTTGCTCTGATAATATAATATATGCGGGAGAACAAAAGAGTGAACTATACGTACATCCTAAAATGCAGCGATAAAAGCCTGTACACGGGCTGGACAAACAATCTGGACAAGCGGGTGGAAGACCACAACAGCGGAAAAGGCGCGAAATATACCAGATCCCGCCGGCCCGTTGTGCTGGCATATTATGAGCAGTTTGATACCAAAGAGGAAGCGATGCGCCGCGAGTGGGAGATTAAGAGGCTCACCAGGAAAAAGAAGCTGGCGCTGATTCAAAGTGCAATGTAAAGCGGGCGAAAGCATAAACTGCTTCCGCCCGCCTGGCTTACATCCGAATATTATATCTTTTCTACCGGTATCCAGATTTCACTGTAGTCATCCTCCGGATTTTCGTGTAATGGGGTATACAACTCGATATTGTAGTTGCCTGCAAACTTATACGCTTTGCAGGAAGGCAGCCATTCGCTCCAAATCTTTGTGTTCACTTCCTGCAGCGCTTTTGGCAGCGCGCCGCGGCAGGGAAATACGGCCCATGTGCCCTGCGGGAACACTCTGGTTTCATAGCCTTCCGGAACCTCATTCCACGGAAGATAGTTATCGGCAATCAGGTAATCAAAGTTTTTGCCGTCACTGTCCACACAAATCCCATACATGCCGCACACAGTCTTGTTTTCGCCGCTTGCAATGTGTTCCTTCCAGAACTTCGGGATTTCCTCATATGATGTTTCTGTGTTGAATCTGCGGGATCTTCCCATTACTGTAAACTGTGCCTTCTCTACGATCTTATACTCTAACATAGTTCCGCCCTCCAGCGTGAGTTTTATTTTCAGCGGTGCAAAAGAATTCAGCTTACTGCCTTTTTCTCTTGCTGCAGAAGGACTTATCCCATGAAACTTCGTGAATGCCCTGGTAAAACTGTCCGGCGAATCATAGCCATATTTCAGCGCCGCATCGATCACTTTTATATCGGTGGAACAAAGCTCCTGCGCAGCAAGTGTCAGACGCCGGTTCCTGATATACTCACCCACCGTAAATCCGCACAGCACATTAAATATTTTCTGAAAGTAAAAGCTTGATACATAAGCCTGATCAGCTATCTTATTAATGTCAATATCTTCTGTCAGATGCTCTTCAATGTATGCGACCGCATTGGTTATGCCTTCGTTCCAACCGTTCATGGGAGACCTCCTTCTTTGTCTGCTGTAAGTATATTATAGTGCCGGGAGCATATCACTGCCCGACAATGAGTGTCTTGTTGTGTCGGGTGTACGGCACGGTCCGCACCTTAGCTTCTGCGATAAATTATACTATATGTATGGATTAAATACCATCACTGCTTACAGTTGACGAAAATTTCCGCCATGGCAATCCGATATTATTAAAAAATGACTCCTCACTGCATACCGGCGGTGAGGAGCCTTACATTGTACAAAGACAGGTCTTTTACTGAGCAGTTACAGCGGCATATTGGCCACAAAACTGTACATAAGGATGAAATGGCATATGCTGCCGGCCATTACAAACAGATGAAAGATTTCGTGGGAGCCGAAGTTCTTATGCTTCCGGTCAAAGATGGGAACCTTAAGCGCGTAGATCACTCCTCCTACCGTATATATGATGCCTCCTGCCAGCAGCCAGCCGAAAGCCGCCGGAGACAGGGAATTTAAGATCTGCGTAAATGCCAGTACACAGACCCAGCCCATGCCGATGTAGAGCACGGAGGAGAACCACTTGGGACAGGTGATCCAGAAGGCTTTCACCAGGATTCCGGCCAGGGCGATTCCCCACACCAGAGCCAGCATGAGGGTTCCCATGCGGCCGGGGATAGCGATCAGGCAGATCGGGGTATAGGTCCCGGCAATCAGGATGAAGATCATCATATGATCCATTTTGCGAAGTCTGCGGTTCACTTTTTCAGAAATATCCAGAGTGTGGTAGATGGTGCTGGCTCCGTAAAGCAGAATCATGCTGATAATAAATACGGCCAGGCTTATCATGTGTATTTTGTCAGGATTCCCCGCTGCTTTTATCAGCAGCGGCGTGGCGGCAAAGATGGCCATAAGCCAGCCGATAAAATGAGTGATTGCGCTGCCCGGGTCCTTAATTTTTATTTTTGTGTTCATAGCTAAGCCTCCTTAAACAAGCCAAATTTCTGTCCATCTAAAGTTACCATATGGTAATAGATAGATAATACGACAAGTGGTTTTTAAAACTACATTTAAGATATAGATATATTACAATATATTGATATAAAAATCAATACCTGGTTTTATGATATATAAAATTTTATATTTTATTCCATGTTTGGAAGGGGAATTTATGGTATAATATTGACAGATATTATACCCGCGCTGATTTCCGTCTGCGAAGCAGACAATTTCCAAAGGAAATCATGCGCATCCCCCCGGAGGGGCCGTGCCAGCCTGCTGGCATGATTTAATATCGATGAACGCGGATTTATTTCGTATGATACAGCATCAGTCAGAAAGGAAGTGTTTTCCCATTGATTATTCAAAGTAAGAAAGTCTGGGTAATGGGTCAGTTCATCCCAGCTCAGATCAAAATAACAGAAGACAAAATAGAACGCATACAGCCTTATGCCACTGAACCTGCGGACAAGGATTACCAATCGCTGCGCCTGGTGCCGGGTTTTATAGATGTACATACCCACGGAGCATACGGCTATGATACCAACGAGCCTGACCCTGAAGGCTTAAGAAACTGGATGCGCCGCATCCCGGAAGAAGGGGTGACTTCAATCCTGCCCACCACAGTGACCCAGAGCCCGGTCGTGCTCACCGGCGCGCTGATGAACGTGGCTAAAGTTGTAGAAGAAGGCTATGAGGGAGCGCAGATATTGGGAATCCATTTTGAAGGGCCGTTTCTGTCCATGGAATATAAAGGCGCTCAGCCTCCCGAACATATCGCGGAGGGGACGCCTGCGGCGTTTGACCAGTACCAGAAGGCTGCCAGAGGCCTTATAAAGTATATAACGCTGGCGCCAGAGGAAGATGAAGACCTGGCTCTGACCCGATACTGCGCGCAGCACGGTGTGGTGGTAAGCGTGGGGCATTCCGGAGCGGACTATGACACCGCGGTCATGGCTATAGCAAATGGCGCAACCTCCATGACCCATGTGTTTAACGGCATGACCGGACTGCATCACAGGAAACCGGGCATTACAGGAGCTGCGATGCGCTGCCGGGATGTGTACGGAGAGATCATATGCGACGGCTGCCATATAGAGCTGCCGGTATTAAATACTTATTTTGCGGTGAAAGGCCGGGATTACGGCATCATGATCACCGATTCACTCTGCGCTAAGAACGGACCTAAAAAGGATTATGAGATAGGCGGACATCCCTATACGCTCTACGAGGACGGAAGCGCCCATCTGTCGGACGGCACCTTGGCGGGCAGCACGCTGATGATGAATCAGGGCTTAAGGATACTGGCAGAAGAGGCCATGGTGCCCTTTGATACGGCGCTGAACGCATGCACGATCAATCCGGCCAGATGCTTAAGGGTGGATGACAGAAAAGGCAAACTGTCCGCAGGATACGATGCGGATATCGTTGTGCTGCGGGATGATTACAGCGTAGAGCAGACTTACTGCCGGGGAAAGGCAATGCTGCGGCAGTAGAAACGGAGAAATAAATAAGGCGAAGGTCCCGAAACGCGAGGGACCTTCGCCTTTTGCTTATCCGGTTTGTGCAATCTAAAGAGCTTTTGCCGGACGTAAATTAATGTGTGTATGCAGTTTACCGGCGGTCCGGTTCGATCCGCACGGTCCGAATCTCCCAGGGTCTGAAATCCATGAGGATGCGGTTTCCGTCTGTCTCAATAGGCTCATTTACAGGACACTCCATAAAGTCCACGGCCGCCGCGGATTTCACGGAAAAATTCATGGTCAGAGCCGCCTTTTGGAATTCCTGGCTGTAGTTGATGAGCCGGATGTAAAGGAAGCCGTCCTGCATAAAATGGGTGGAGACCGCCACTGCGTTGTTTTCCTTTTCATATAAGGAAGCATAATGTATGTCATCAGCCGGCCGTCCGCAGATCGTAGTATTATAGTCTTTAAACAGCTTTAAGCTCTCCAGCGGACCGCCGGTAAAAAAGCGCAGGACAAAATTCCACTCGTAATCCTGAAATAGCTTTTTGCGGGCGATGCAGTGGGAGATGCTGCCGCCTTCACTGTCCCGCTTCAGCGTGATCCTTTGGGTACCGAAATTTAAAATGGTAAATCCGCTGCGGCCTTCACCGTCCGTCGTGCGCAGATAGGAGTTGGCGTAGATATCATCCAGCTTAGTTTGTTCCTCGCCGAAAGGATAATCCCGGAAGTAGCATGCCTCTTTAAGATTATGCCGGAATACGCAGTCCGCATTGACATTGAGCGCAGCTCCGGCAAAGAGATGCAGCTGAATCCGGATATCATCCGTGCGGTGATTGAGTGTGAGATCAGCCTCACAGAAAGCGGCAGGTGTTTCTGTAGTGTAGAGCTTAACCAGTCTGCAGCTTAGGCGCATACGGCTCTCATAGGCAGTTTGAAACAGCACTTCTCCGGTGATGCGCATCTGGGAACGCTGATCGGGACAGTGGCGGTTGCCGTCAAAGGCGAAGGTAAAGATCTGGTGGGCCGGGCTTAAGGCCGGGTAGAGCATGTCGTGCTCATTTTCCTTTCCGATGCTGCCGGAGAACGGCAGACAGGAGACAGTGACCCCGCCGACCTTATCTTTTATAATCACTTCCCAGCTTCCCGGCATCCACTCGATTGAGATCCGTTCGCTGCAGATCGAAACGGAACCGCTTTGTATGGTTGCAGGCTTCTGGAAAATGAGGTTGAGCCTGTAATCCTTATATCCGAAAGGAGGCAGTTCGTCCGTAAAGCTCACCGTACAGAAGGTTTGATCCGGGCTCTGACAGGTTACACAGTCCGGCTTAAATCCGTCCGGGTCGACGGCTTCAAGGCGCATTCCGTCCGGGCAGGTACCCTCCAACCGGATTTCAATGGGCTTTTGTCCCTTATAGCCGGAGAAGTTGTACACCCGTACCCAGGTGCTCTCTTCGGGCATACCGATCCTGCCGCCGAGCAGTTCACCGCATTGGCAGTCGATATCCGCATATTTTTTTACAACCAGCGAACCGGCGGTAGTCTGGATGCCGTTTTCATCAAACGCGCGGTATGCCCGGGCGCAGGAAGAGTCATGATTCTGCAGAATCAGTATGTCTTTCCAGCATTGCAGCAGCCGGTCTCCGTAGCCGTTTTGGTTCTGCGGATCCAGAAACCATTGCAGATTTTCCGCAGCCATTACATGTTTTTCAGTTCTGCGGTTGCAGGTCATAACGCGGTCGCCGTCGAACCCCCAGCCGCCTCCCTGATACCAGTCGTTGGCGTAATTGGACTCATCCAGCGGTATAAAAACCTCCTCGGGATGCATGCCGGGCAGCGCTTTTTCAAAGTACTCTCCGAGTGAAACGGGCTGCGCCCCCCATTTTGCAGCCTGCGCTATGGCTTTTTCAAACGGAAGCACGCCCGCGCCCCAGTCCATGCCGGGAACCCATATTTCCACCCATTGGAACAGAAGCGGATTTTCATACTGATTGGTCAGCCGGTTCTCATATTCGCTGTAATCCGCATATTGGCGGACACAGGAGACCATGATATCGTTGGCCGGAATCGTGGGCAGGCTGCTTCCGTCCAAACCCTTCCAGAGGATCATGGAACAGTTCATGGGCATGACCTGTCCGGAATTCTGGTTCTGCAGAGAAGCATACTGAAAGCCGCTTTTAAGCAGCAGCTGCGGCATTTGGGGATGAAACCACTGTTCTTCCACCAGGAAAGCCCTCACATCCGTATCCAGATATTTCTGAATGGTTTTTCTGCCAAGCGTCAGCTGACGGATGTTAAATTCCCATCCGTAATCCTGTCCCAGAGGCTGACCGTAGGTACCGCCTTCCACGGACGCCTTCCCTGCCGCAATATATTCCTTCAGACGGGCGACAGTCTCCGGCGCAATGCGGCTTAACACTTCATAAGTATAGGCATCCAATTCCATGGATGCTTTGACGGTCGGATATTCATCCGCCGCATCCAGCATTTTTTCAACGGTGTAAACGCTGGAAAACCCCTTTTCATATTTTTTCCCTGCATACCACCCCACCGGAAATGCGTATCCGATGCCGCCTTCTGTCCAGTGGTTGCAGAGAAAATAATAAAGTCTGTTGTCGTTTTTCATGGCCCCTCCAAATAAGTAATGCATAATTAATCCGAAATGTACTCGTGTAACATTTCCATTATATTGCACTGTCTCAGAAAAAACAATATACAAATTTTAGAGTTACCAATAAAGCAGCATATGACGGGCCAGAGTACGGTCCTCATCGGGATCCCTTGAAGCCCGCCGGTTCTTTTGCTGCGTAGTTTGCAGCATTAGAACCGCTGCGCGCTTCACGGAGCGAGAGCGTGTCCCGATGAGGACCGTACTCTGGCCCGTCATATGCGGTATGTTTACGGCAACTGTGAACTTGTAACCTGTTTTCTGCGCCGTTACGCTGTTTTGCAGTTCACACTTGCGCGCAGATCCCTCTTAAGCTATGATAAATGCAGGAAAGCCAGAGGAAAGGACAGGATACGAGTGAATACTGAGAAATTGGCCAAGCTGCTTGGAATATCCAGAGGAACTGTCAGCAGGGTGCTGAACAATCATCCCAATGTGAAGGAAGAAACCAGAAGGAGGGTGCTTCAGGCACTGGAACAGTACGACTACACACCCAATGAGACAGCCAGATCCCTGGTTATGAAGAAGGACTACCGCATCGCGGTAGCCGTATACTCGGAACCGGAGTTTTTCTGGAAACAGGTGGAATACGGAGTATCCGCAGCAGCCTGGGAGCTGAAGGTCAGAGGCGTGACGGTGGACTTTCTGAAGACCGATATAGAAAAACCGCAGGAACAGCTTGAGCTGCTCAAATCACTGCGGGAAAGAGGCTATCACGGTCTGGCGGTGGCGCCGAATGTGCCCGGGGTCATCGCAGACGAGGTGGAGCGCATGGGAGAAGACGGTTTTCCGGTGGCGGTGATCAATGCGCCTCTGCCGGGGGTGAGACAGCTCTGCTATATTGGCTGCGATTTCCTGCGTTCCGGAAGACTGGCCGGCGAACTCTTTCTGAAGATGATGGGAGGACAGGGACGGCTGGCCGCTCTGACGCTGAAAGAGCCGGTGGACGCCATAGAGCGGAGAATGGAAGGGCTGCAGCAGGCCCTTTCAAACCAGGATGCAGTAAAACTCACCCGGATTCTGAAGTTTGACAGAAGGCCGGAGAATGTATATGAAGAGGTGATGGAGCTGCAAAACGGTTCCGCACCTGCGGACGGCATCTTTGTCAGCATCGGAGCCCTGGAGCAGACCGCCAGAGCGGTGCGTGATTCCTGTACGGGTGGGGTGCCCTGTGTGATCGGATATGATCTGAATGAGGAGATAAGCGGATATATGGAGCAGGGACTGATTGCGGCATCGATTGGGCATGAGCCGTTCCAGCAGGGGTATTATGCGGTAAAGGTGCTTTATCAATATCTCAACAGCGGGACAGCTCCGGCTAAACCGGCACTGTATACCAAAAGCGAGGCAATATTTGCTGCCAATGCCGGCTGTTATCTCCAGAAACCGCTGGATATGGAGCTATAAAATAGAGTACTGACACAGTATCGCTATAACAAAACTGATATAAAAGCATGAATGCAAAAACATAAATGCAAAAAATAAATGCAAAAGCAAAACAGGCATGGCTCTGAGAGTGACAAAGCCATGCCTGTTTTATAGCGCGCCCGGTGGACGCACGTTTTTATTTTTAGTAGTTTTCTACCTTGCGTTCAAAATAAGCCTTGGGATGTGCACAGCAGGGGCATACCTCCGGAGCTTCCTCACCGTAGTGAATATATCCGCAGTTGCGGCATTTCCATCCCTTAGGAGCATCGCCCTTGAAGGTCTTGTCTTCCTGCAGGCTGGACAGAAGTTTCAGGTAACGCTGCTCGTGAGCCGCTTCCACCTTGGCAACCAGTTCGAATTTTAAAGCCAGATCCTCGAAGCCCTCTGCTCTGGCATCTTCCGCCATGCGCTTGTACATCTCGGTCCACTCGCCATTCTCACCGGCAGCAGCGTCCGCCAGATTTTCTTCAGGAGTTCCGATGCCGTGGATCTCTTTAAACCACATCTTTGCATGCTCCTTCTCCTGATCGGCCGTCTCCAGAAAGAGAGCGGACATCTGCTCGAAACCCGCTTTTTTAGCAGCAGATGCGTAATATGTATACTTGTTTCTGGCCTGAGATTCACCGGCAAATGCTTCCCATAAATTTTTTTCTGTTTTAGAACCTTCGTATTTGTTTGCCATAACTGTAACCCTCCAATATTTCAATTCATATTATGAGCTCATAGATCGCTCATAACGACACCGCGCAGCTGGACACATCATCCTGTGTATATGGGATTCCGGAATGCCTGTGTGCAGGCATTCCGAATAAGTAAATGATAAGACCGAATAGGATAAAAATTAACCGAAATATCTTTCAAGCAGGCCCTTGAAAGCTTTACCGTGGCGAGCTTCATCCCTTGCCATCTCATGAACGGTGTCATGGATCGCATCCAGATTGGCAGCTTTCGCGCGCTTAGCCAGATCCACCTTGCCTGCGGTAGCGCCGTTTTCTGCAGCAACTCTTAACTCCAGGTTCTTCTTGGTGCTGTCTGTAACGACTTCACCCAGCAGCTCTGCAAATTTAGCGGCATGCTCTGCCTCTTCGTAAGCAGCTTTTTCATAATATAAACCAACTTCCGGATATCCCTCTCTGTGAGCAACTCTTGCCATCGCCAGATACATGCCTACTTCAGAGCATTCTCCTTCAAAGTTCGCTCTTAAGTCTTTAATGATATCTTCGCTGACACCCTGTGCTACACCTACCACATGCTCAGCCGCCCAGCTCATATCACCGGCCTGCTCTGTAAATTTTTCCTTCGGTGCCTTGCAGATAGGGCAGAAATCAGGTGCAGAATCTCCTTCATGAACATAACCACATACAGAACATACAAATTTTTTCATTTTCGTTTTCTCCTTTACTTGATCCTCTTTTTTTATTTTGGGTGGCCGCCTGCCGGATGGCCTCCGGCGGCCGTCCACCTGTTTGCTTGGTTGTTAAAAATCAGTAATGATTACTGTTTTAATGTACCACACATGATCTGCAATGTCAAGCGTTTTTTTGGATATTTTTACTATTTACGCAATCAACACATTTTCCGTAAAATAGTGTGCTGTGACCTTGGATCTCACCATCATAAAACTTACCGGCCAGGTCATTCAGGCTGTCTACTGTATCCATGGGAATGTCGTCCACACGTCCACACTCTGAACAGATAAAGTGGTAATGCGGCCTAGTATCAGCGTCAAAACGGTCAACGCCGTCCCCGCAGCACAGTCTCTGGATCTCTCCGATGGAGGAGAGCAGCGACAGATTCCGGTACACGGTTCCCAGGCTGATATTAGGATATTGCTCCCGGATGGCCATATATACAGTGTCGGCAGTCGGATGGTCTTTGCGGGTCATTAAAAAGTTTTTAATCGACTCACGTTGTCGACTGTATTTCAGCATGGCACCCTCCTTATTAAAATAGTAATGATTATTGTTTCTGAAATTATAATAGCAGAGCAGGGGACGGATGTCAAGATTAAAAACAAAATTTTTAGTCAGCCGGTGCTGATGAGGAAAAGCAGACATCCGGCAGAACTTATTCCTAATCCAATCAGCCCCTGGGTAAGGGCCCGATTTTGGATTTCGTATTTCGCGCATCCGGATATCAGTATGCCAATTCCTGCGAATGTCAGTGAAATTCCGATCACTTTGAGCAATACTTTCCGCTGCGTATAGCGTTTCATTCTCAATTCGGCCTCCGCCGTTTCCGGACCGGCGGCCATCATTTTTATGAGCAGTTTATCTTTCAAATAATCATCTCTGGTATACGGCATATTCCATTTCCCTTCAAAAAGTGTACCTTTTGAACAGGATCTAACGGCGGACGATTTTTTCTTTGAAAAGCACAGAAAGTATAAACTATGCCTGAAATTCATTGCGGATCCGCTATTTATTTGATATAACGTACATAGAAAAGCAGCTGTCAAAAGGTACACCTTTTGACAGCTGCTTTTCTATGTATAGATATTATAACCGGTTTCAGCCGACTGCTGCACTGACGTCAGCGGTATTAAGCGGCCGTGCGGATGACGGCCGAAAAGGCGGAGGGTTCTGTCAGATTTTGTCTGCTCCGCGCGCGAGTATCTTGCGGAAATTGACGGCGAAGAGCACCACCGTGGTGAGCACCGCCAGGATATCCGAAATCGGTTCCGCGATGAACAGGCCGTTCGTTCCCAGACCTCCGATCATGGGCAGGATGATTGCCAGGGGGATCAGCAGTATGATCTTTCTAAGCAGCGCCAGGAACATGGAGATCTTAGCCTGACCCAGCGCGATAAAAGTCTGCTGGCAGGCCAGCTGAGCTCCCATGATCAGAAATCCGACCATATAAATCCTAAGCCCGTAGGTGCCGATGCGTATGATTTCCGCATCATTGCTGAAGAGCCTGATAAACGGTTCAGGAAACAGGATCAGTATGCCGGTGGCTATGACGGAAAAGGCGAGAGACGTCTTGAACATCAGGGAAAATGCCTTTTTCACACGGCCGTTGTTGCCGGCGCCGAAGTTGTAGCTTATGATAGGCTGTGCGCCCTGTGCGAGACCCTGCATGGGAAGAAACAGCATCTGGCTCACGCTGAAAAGGATGGTCATGGCCCCTACATAGAAGTCATTGCCGTATTTCTGCATGCCCGAATTAAAAGTGAGCTGTACGAGACATTCCGTGGCCTGCATGATGAAAGGAGCAATTCCCAGCGCGATGACGGGAAGGAGCACTCTTTTGGCTATATGCAGATGTTTCCTTCTTACGCGCAGGATACTTTTGCCGCTGCATAAAAAGGCGAGCACCCATACTGCTGAAACAGTCTGGCTTATGATTGTCGCGAGCGCGGCGCCGGCTACCCCCATATTCAGCACATATATGAAAATAGGATCCAGTATGATGTTGAGCACCGCGCCGATCAGTACCGTCATCATGCTGGTCTTGGCAAAGCCCTGGCAGGAAATAAACTGGTTCAGGCCCAGCGCGATCTGTACGGAGAGCGTACCGGCCAGATAGATGCCAAGATACTGGCTTGCATAAGGAAGGGTCTGGCTGCTGGCTCCAAACAGCATCAGGATAGGGTCCTTGGTAAAGTAAAATACGGCGCAGAGCACAATGGACAGGAGAAACAGGAAGAAAACAGAATTGCCCAGAACTTCTTCCGCTCCGTCATTATCCTTCTTGCCCATCAGGATAGCGGCCCGCGGCGCGCCTCCCATGCCTACCAGGCTGGCAAAGGCGGATATCAAAATAATGATGGGAAATGCGACTCCCAGACCGGCTAATGCGAGTGGGCCTGCCTCCGGTATCCTCCCGACATAGATTCTGTCCACCATGTTATAGAGAAGATTGACAATTTGTGCAAATACTGTGGGCAAAGCGAGTTCAAAAAGCAGTTTCCCAAGAGGCGCACTGCCCAGACGGTTGTTATCAGGTGACATAGTATACTACTTCCTTTCTTAATTAACCGGAGGAAATGATTGTTTCCGGCCCTTTTATTGCTTGTCCGCGCTTCATTCTAAAAGCGCATGATTATAATTATAGGTTTAAAAATTGGGCCTGTAAAGCGGTAAAAGCGGAAATGAAAATGAATATTATATGAAATTAAAAAAAATATATTAAATAGGTCCCCTCACGGGAAAATAAAATTATGTAACAAAATTGTGGCGGATTCGGGAAAAAGGTATTGACCTTCACGTATCGTGATAGTGTACAGTATAGTTAAGGGTTGACACAGACATCCCAAGCCGGCAGGAGGATATCGACAAAGCCCGGTACTGCTTTCCGTTTCGGATGCCGTACTTATAATATATAGAAAGTGGTGATGCAGAATGATGACTGTGAAACAGGTTTCTTCGTTGACGGGCGTCAGTGCGAGGACTCTTCAGTTTTACGATGAGATAGGCTTGTTTAAGCCGACACAGGTAACGGACGCAGGTTACCGCCTGTATGATGAGAGCGCTCTTGAAGAGCTCCAGCAGATACTGTTTTTTAAGGAGCTTGATTTTACACTGAAAGAGATAAAGATAATTATGGACGATCCGCAGTTTAATAAGGCTGCTGCATTTGAAAAGCAGCGGGAGCTGATCCGTATAAAACGCGATCGGTTAAATGCCTTGCTGGGGCTGCTGGATAAACTTTTAAAAGGAGAAAAGTGTATGGAGTTTAAGGATTTTGATATGAGTGAATATTTCCGCGTCTTAGCGGATTTCAAAAACACCCACACGGATGAAATCGTAAAACAGCTTGGTGACATGGAAAGCTTTGACAGGATGGTTGACGGCATGAAAAACCGTGAAAGCGAAATCGCCGAAATGGCTGTCAGGCAGTATGGAAGCATTGATAATTTTACACGGGCTATGGAAAATAATTTTGGAAATTTTCTGAAGAATGGCCCTGCAGTGGACAAAGCTCTGGTGGACAGCCTCATCAGAAGAACCGATGAGCTCACGAAAACGCTTACCTCTGATCTGACCTGTGATCCAGCATCCCCAAAAGTGCAGGAAGCGGTGGAAGAGCTGATCAATTTTACCAATGAAAGCAACAGGGGCATGGACATGGGGGCCGGTTACTGGCCGGCTATAGCGGATTCCTATATGACCAACCCTGCCTATATGCAGGTCAACGATCAGAAATACGGGGACGGCGCATCGCGGTTTATCGGACTCGCAATTAAAGCTTACCTGGAGAGGCAGTAGATCTGTGATATGACGGAAAGGCAGGGGTGGAGACATGTTTAAAATCGCGTTTAAAACAACGGCGGTGCAGCTTTTTCATAATCTTAGGGGGCTTACGCTGGTGCTGACCGTTCTGGTACTGGCGCTTTCCTTTCTGGGTATAAACGGTTTGGAGGTTCCGATCTGGGGCGGTTATTTCACTCTGTATGCCGTGAAATATATAAACCGTTATGAGGACCGGATCTGTTATATTCTGCCTGGATTTGACGGGCAGTACGGACGGTTCCTGAAATATAAGTATTGCAGCATCATGCTGATGAACCTGTTTATTTTGGCCCTGTTTTATCTCATCAGCTATCTCTTTCTTAACTGGGAGCCGGAGTCAAAATGGATATTCTGGAATCTGTTTTACTTCTATATGATGTTGATGGGTGTATACGGCGCCTTTGTAGGAGAATATAAATCGCTGTCCCACCGCATGCAGATCTGCTATTCCGTCAATATGACGGGCATGCTGTTTTTTATGATTGTGCCGGCCCTGCTGTGCCTGTTTACTATAGGGGATTGGGTCAGAAACGGGAGCATCATGATATCCATTGGCATACTGATATCGCTGATCACCCTGCTGTATGAGGAACGGCAGATACTGGCTGCGGTAAACGCGGAGGAATATCACCCTCAAAAAGGAGACGGAAGATGAACATCTTACTATCCAATCAGAGCAATACTGCGATCTATGAACAGATTGTCAGCCAGATGAAGGACGCGATTATCAATGGGGAGATACTTCCGGAGGAACCGCTCCCTTCCATCCGGGCCCTGGCGAGAGGTCTGCAGATCAGCGTGATCACCACGAAGAGGGCTTACGAGGAGATGGAACAGGAGGGGCTGATCTATTCGGTGCCCGGCAGGGGCTTTTACGTCTGCAGGCAGAACACGGATTTTCTCAGGGAGAAAAAGGTGCAGGAGATCGAGAAACAGATGCAGAAGCTGATCGCTGACTGCCGCCGTGCGGGCCTTAGCTGCGCCGATATGACGGACATGTTAGAGATACTGTACCAGGAAGACGGAACACAGGAGTGACGGATATGCTGGAAGTAAATGGGTTGACAAAGAAGTGGAGGCATTTCGCGCTGAAGGATGTCACATTCCGCATTGAGCCCGGGTGTATTATGGGGCTGGTCGGCAGGAACGGCGCGGGTAAAACAACGGCCATAAGAATGATTGTGGGCGGGTTAAAACCGGATAAAGGCGATGTCCGCATCTGCGGGTACGATCTTTTGAGGGAAGGGCAGCAGGCCAGGGACCGCATCGGTTTCATCCTGGAGGCCATGCCGTTTATTCAGGAATACACACTGGAGGAAAACGCCGGGTTTTTCGGGCCACTGTATTCTGTATGGGATATGGATACATTTAGACGCTGCCTCAAGAGATATGACCTCTCCCCTGATATGAGCGCTAAATCACTCTCACGGGGCATGCGGGTTCGGTTCCAGCTGGCATTTGCGCAGACACGGGAATGCAGGAGATGAACTGCTTCAACGGAGATCGAAATCCGATGGAGAGAAGAGCCGGCCTGTCCGATATCATGTATTATATGATCAAGAGACAGACCGTCAGCAATAAGGAGCGGGCAAAATGAAGAAAATAAGAAACAATTCCAATATCGGCGGGACAGAGTACAAAGAATCCGCCCTGGAGTCCGGACTGAAGGCTTTGGAGAATCGGCAGAATACCTGGATCGGGGTTTACGGTCTGCTGACATTTGTATATGGGATCACGCTTTTGTTTGTCACGTATTTTCCGGTAAGCTTTTTGCTGCAGTGGGTATTTTTGTGTCCACTGGGCCTGACCGTGCTGCGGCTGTGCCCGCTGTTCTTTTTCTGGAAGGATTCCAGGGGGGAGTCTATACCAGGGCTGCTGTGCTATTATCCGGCAGATAAGGGGCAGCTTAGAAGGATCTGGCTGGTGCGCAATCTTAGAGCCTGTGTTCTTACAACGATGTTCACCTTGATCCCCATAGGCGTTATGGCCGCCAGAAAGATCCCCCTCATATTTCTGTTCTGCATCCTCCTTTCTGCCGCCGGATCCTGGATCGGCGGCACGGGCCTGGCACTCTGTCAAAAAATAATCAATTAACTATTTCTTTTTTGAGGAATGTGGGGTATAATATCGACAGATATTATACCCCGCGCTGATTTCCTATCTGCTGCGGTATAATAGTCCCCCTAAGACAGAAGCCTGTTTTGCTATATTTCCACACAAACGGGCATCTTATATAAGAAGAACAAAACGGAGGTAATAATCATGTTGGTACCGGCAACGGAAATGCTGAAAAAGGCAAAAGCAGGACATTATGCGGTAGGTCATTTTAACACGAACAATCTGGAATGGACAAAAGCAATTTTACAGACTGCACAGGAACTGAATTCCCCGGTAATCATCGGCTGTTCCGAGGGCGCAGGAAAATACATGACGGGATTTAAAGTGGTAGCCGACATGGTGAAAGCCATGATCGAAGAGATGAACATCACGGTGCCCGTAGCGCTGCATCTGGATCACGGAACCTATGACGGATGCATGAAATGCATTGAGGCAGGTTTCTCTTCCATCATGTTTGACGGATCCCATTATCCGATCGAAGAGAATATTGCAAAGACTAAAGAGCTGGTTAAGATCTGTGCGGAAAAGGGCATGTCCCTGGAGGCAGAGGTAGGCGCCATCGGCGGTGAGGAAGACGGAGTAATCGGCAAAGGCGAATGCGCGGATCCGGATGAGTGCAAGATGATCGCGGATCTGGGTGTGGACATGCTGGCGGCCGGTATCGGCAACATCCATGGCAAGTATCCCGCTGACTGGCCGGGACTTAGCTTTGAGACGCTGGCAGCGGTCAGCGAAAAAGTTGGCGAGATGCCCTTAGTTCTTCACGGCGGCACAGGGATTCCGGAAGACATGATTAAGAAGGCAATTTCCCTGGGTGTATGCAAGATCAACGTGAATACGGAGTGCCAGCTGTCATTTGCAGAAGCGACCCGCAAATATATTGAAGCAGGCAAGGATCAGCAGGGCAAGGGATTTGACCCCCGTAAGCTGCTGGCACCTGGATTTGAAGCGATTAAGGCAACAGTAAAAGAGAAGATGGAATTATTCGGTTCCGTCGGTAAAGCCTGAAGATAAAACGGACACTTTAAAGCGCGGCGGCCAACAGGAGTACATCCTGTTGGCCGCTGCCGTATCGGTTAAAATTCATGAGTGCTTGCGCGCTGTGTCGCGTACAGCAAAACAGGAGTGGAACGGTTGAAGAAGAAAAAAGCCAAAGGCTCACTTATCGGCAATATCGTGCTGATCCTTGCGGTAGCGGTTTTCCTTTTTGCTGCCTGGCAGCTGGTCAGCGCATATATGGAATACAAGAAAGGCACCGACGAATATGACCGGCTGGAAAAGCTGGTGGAGATTCAGACTGAAGAACCGCAGCCGGGCAGCAGCGCCGTGCAGGCAACTGCGGATCCCGGGGAAAGCCAGCCGGAAACAGAAACGTCCTCCAGCGCAGAAGAAGCCCCCAGGCTTCAGTTTACCGGTGATCACAGCGAGTTGAAGGCGATCAACAGCGATTATGCCGGCTGGCTGTTTATGAACTCGGAGATCAGCTATCCCGTTGTGGCTGCGGATAACAATGACTATTATCTGACCCATACTTTTTACGGTACCAAAAACAAGGCGGGCACACTGTTTTTGGAAGCGGCTCTCCCCTATGGCATGCAGAGCAAAAATGTCATTATCTACGGACACAACCTGAAAAATGACAAAATGTTCGGCACCCTGATGAAATACCAGGAACAGAGCTTTTACGATGAACACAGGTATTTCCAGATATTTACCGAGTCGGGAACGATGACCTGTGAGATATTTGCGGCTTACACGACTACCGCAGTGAGCGATGCCTACACCTATGGATTTGGCAGCGATGAACTGTTTCTGGAGTACATAGATACGATGAAAGGATGGTCCGTGATAGATACCGGCGTAACGGTGGAAGCCGGCGATCAGATCGTGACATTGTCTACTTGCACGAATGTCAACGACGGCAGGTTTGTGGTTCAGGGCAAAGTGATAAAATGAAAAAAATGCTTGCAAAATCCGCGTATCTGATGTATTTTATTAAAAGTAGAGTGTAGATGAGCACAGTAAATAGGCGTTCCAGGTAACTTGGAATGCCTTTTTTTCACTAAGAAAATGCGCCCTATTAAATAAAAATGCTCCGCAGGCGGGATTCTTATTTAAATAGGAGAGAGGATAATCTTATGAGCGAAGTTATGAATGTAAGCGAAATGTTCGGCGAATATGTATTTGACCTGTCGAAAATGAAAGAACGGCTGCCCAAAAAGGTTTTTGCTGAAGTGAAAAGCATGATGGAGACCGGCGGGGAGATGTCCATCGAGACCGCGGATGTGGTTGCGAAAGCCATGAAGGACTGGGCGGTGGAGCATGGCGCCACCCATTATACTCACTGGTTTCAGCCGCTTACCGGCATCACGGCGGAAAAACATGATTCTTTCGTATCCTCTCCGGATGAAATGGGACGCATGATCATGGAATTTTCCGGAAAGGAACTGATCAAGGGCGAACCGGATGCCTCCTCCTTTCCTTCCGGGGGCTTGCGTGCGACTTTTGAGGCGAGGGGTTATACCGCCTGGGACTGCACGTCTCCTGCGTTTTTAAAAAAGGATGCTGTGGGAGTGACCCTCTGTATTCCTACCGCGTTCTGTTCCTATACTGGTGAAGCGCTGGATAAAAAGACTCCTCTGCTGCGTTCCATGGAGGCAGTCAGCGAACAGGCGCTGCGAATCGTGAGACTGTTCGGCAACACGGAGGCCACCAAGGTGACCGCATCCGTGGGACCGGAGCAGGAGTATTTTCTGGTGGACAGGGAGAAATACCTACAGAGAAAGGACCTGATTTATGCGGGGCGCACGCTGTTCGGGGCTCAGCCGCCCAAGGGTCAGGAGCTGGAGGATCACTATTTCGGCACCATCAGGGAACGCATCGGCGCATTTATGCATGATCTGAACCTGGAGCTTTGGAAGCTGGGGGTTCCTGCAAAGACACAGCATAACGAGGCTGCCCCCGCACAGCATGAGCTGGCCCCGATTTATGAGCAGGCCAATATTGCGGTGGACCACAACCAGATCATCATGGAGACTATGAAAAAGGTGGCGGGCCGCCACGGTCTGACCTGCCTTCTTCACGAAAAGCCGTTTGAAGGCGTGAACGGCTCCGGCAAGCATGACAACTGGTCCATTATAACGGATAACGGCGTCAATATGCTGGATCCGGGCAAGACACCCAATGAAAACATACAGTTTCTGCTGGTGCTGGCCTGTATCATGAAGGGTGTGGACACCCATGCGGATCTGCTGCGCCAGTCCGCTGCCGATGTGGGCAATGATCACAGGCTGGGAGCCAATGAGGCGCCGCCGGCGATCATATCCATGTTTTTGGGCGAGCAGCTGGAGGATGTGGTGAGCCAGCTGATTGAGACGGGAGAGGCCGCCACCTGCATTGAGGGCGGCAAGCTGGATACGGGCGTCCGTTCCCTGCCGGTCCTTTCCAAAGATGCGACCGACCGCAACCGGACATCGCCGTTTGCCTTCACCGGCAATAAATTCGAATTCCGCATGGTGGGCTCTTCAGATTCCATCGCAAGCCCCAACACCACGATCAACGCGATTGTGGCGGAAGCGTTCTGCGAGGCGGCGGATACGCTGGAAAAAGCCGATGATTTCGACCGTGCCGTGCATGATCTGATCAAGGAGTATATGACCAAGCATCAGAGAATCATCTTCAACGGTGACGGCTATTCAGAGGAATGGGTGAAGGAAGCCAAGCGGAGGGGCCTGCCCAACATCAAGTCCATGGTGGAGGCGGTGCCCAGTCTCGTAACCGAGAAGGCCGTACGGCTTTTCGAAAAGTTCGGCATCTTTACCAGGGCGGAGCTGGAATCAAGAGCTGAGGTGCTGTATGAGACCTATTCCAAATGCATCAATATCGAGGCGCTGACCATGATCGATATGGCTACCAAGCAGATCGTGCCTGCGGTAATTTCCTATACCACGGAGCTGGCGACTTCATTAAGCGCGGTAAGGGATGCCTGCGCAGAAGCGGATGTATCCGTGCAGAAGGAGATGCTGATTGAGGTGTCGTCATTGCTGGCCGAGATGAAGCGCGCACTGAAGAAACTGAAGGAAGTAACGGCAAAGGCCGCGGCCCAGGAAGAAGGCGAGGCTATGGCGCATGCTTATCATGATGAAGTTATGCCGGCAATGGACGCGCTAAGGGCGCCTGCGGATGAACTGGAAATGCTTGTAGACAAAGAATTCTGGCCGTTCCCGTCCTATGGGGATCTGATCTTCGAGGTGTAGGTATCAGTTAGAATAATAAAGTCACTCCCTTCCGAGTTATGGAAGGGAGTTTTTTCAGGTTAATTCTTCATTAATTCTTAATAATTCACATTCCTGTTCTTAATTTCTCCCGGATATACTTAGTTTCAGATGAAACAAAATGACGGGGCTCACCGGCAAGTGCAGCTGCAGGGGATGAACCGTTAAAAATAAGTCTCTTCTATGCTATAATAAAACATACCGTCGCTGATTGCTTCTAAATCATGCGAATCCCCGTCAGGGGGGCGGCAGGCTATTGCCGCGGTATAAACGGAAAGCGGGGTGATGATGATGTATGAAATATTAGTATGTGATGATGACAAGGATATCGTGGATGCCATTGAGATTTATCTGATGCAGGACGGATATCATGTGCTTAAGGCTTATGACGGGCTGGAAGCGCTGGCGATCTTAAAGAGCAGGCAGGTGCATCTGCTGATTATAGATATTATGATGCCTAAGCTGGACGGGATACGGGCCACGCTGAAGATACGGGAAACTTTGAGCATACCGATCATTATTCTGTCGGCAAAGTCCGAGGATAATGATAAGATACTGGGATTAAATATCGGTGCGGATGATTATATTACAAAGCCGTTTAATCCGCTGGAACTGACCGCCCGGGTGAAATCCCAGCTGCGTAGATACACGATGCTGGGATCCATGGTGGAGCCTAAGACACAGGTATATCAGACCGGCGGGCTGATGGTGGACGACGATAAGAAAGAGGTTACGGTGGACGGCGAACCGGTGAAAATGACGCCCCTGGAGTACAATATACTGCTTTTTCTTGTACAGAATGCGGGCAAGGTTTTTTCAATCAATCAGATCTATGAACAGATCTGGAATGAGGAAGCCGTCGCGGCGGATAATACGGTAGCGGTACATATCCGCCATATCAGGGAGAAAATAGAAATCAACGCGAAGGAGCCCCGCTACCTGAAGGTGGTATGGGGGATCGGATATAAGATTGAAAAGCTGATGTAGCGGAAATGGAGGCAGCTATGAAGGATAAAAACAGATTTTACCGCAGGCCGTATAAGGTGATCGCGGTTGTTTTACATGTGCTCTGTATTGCAGTGCTGATCGGCGGCGTGATCGCAGGCAGGCTGGTGATGGAGAAGGGATACGGAAATCCTGGCAGGATTTTAAGCCAGAAGGAAGATTATGAGAATACCAAGGAGTTCGGATACCGGTTCTATGATGACGCCCAGAGCGTGGTAGAGTTCACATGGATGAAGGAAATTTTTGAAACGAACGGAAACCTGGATATGTCAAAGCCGGCCCTGGTGGTTAAAAATACGGACGGCAGTACCAAGATATACAGCCTGAAGGACCTTGCCAGCGTGACGATGGAAGGGAATTATTATCCGGCGGGTGACGGCAGCAGTTACGGCAGCTATTACGGTTCGGCATACGATACAGGCGAAACTGTGGTGATACAGGGTGGCTCGGATTACAGCGACTATATGGATATGCTGGACGAAGAATATGAAAGCGTGCTGGAAGAGCTGGAAGAACTGGAGATGCAGGCCTCAAATTACACGGACGAGGAAATGGAAAACGAATATACCGCGATGATAAATGAGCTGTATAACAGACTGAAGAGCATAAGCGATGAGATGAATGAATACAGCAGCAATTATGAAAATACCTACGATAACTGGTATGGATACGGTTATGAGGGAGGAAGCTGGGAGACTGTCGAAGCGGTATGGTTTGTATGCAATCCCGACAATCCTCTGACCTATACGGAAGGAAATAAAGAGAATGTGTCCAGAAAAGCCAGCCTCTACTACTTTGAGAACAGGACGGCCGATCTTCTGAACCGCTATAATATGTTAAATGACCGGTTTATGGATAACCCCAGCAATCTGGAGTTTATCGTTAACGGTAGTCTATCCCTAAAAAACACGGCTCATACGGCGGAGGAGCTGCAGAGCACCGGCAGGTATGTGACCGTAACGGGTGACGGATCTTCTTACAGGCTGGATCAGAACCTCGGCAAATATCAGATGCAGCAGCTGGTACAGAACGCACAGCGCTATCATGTGCTGGAGGACAATAAGGGATCGGTCACTGTCGCTGTGAACACCTCCTTCGGTGCGGAAGATCTGTATGCAGATGCGGACCGGAGTATACGACAGCTGCGGGAAACCGTGAAGCTGTTCTGCATACTGGTTCCCATAGCGGCGTTTATGTTCCTTCTCACACTCATCTACATGATCCGGGGAGCGGGCAAGAATGTGAAGGCAGGGGAAGTAAAGACCAACTGGCTGGACGGATGGCCCCTTGAGGTGCTGCTGTTAGCCTGTGCGGGCGGGATCTTCATACTGGGCCTGATCACGCGGTATTACATCGGAAATTATATGTTCTATGGAAATTACGATCTCGTCCTTTTTACGGATTCGGCCCTTGGTCATGTGCTGGCGGTTTCCGTACAGCTTGTGCTGACCGGCGTCTGGTACCTGCTGGGCCTGACAACCGTATTGAGCCTGATCCGCAGAAAACGAAAAAAAAAATGGAATGCCGTCATCCTGCCATGGCTGTATAAACGGGCAAAAGAGGCATGCAGAGTATTATCTGTAAATACAAAGCTCTCTACACAGGTGCTGTTTCTGTTTTTGATCTGGACTCTGGGGGCGGCTGCTCTCACCGGTATTTTTGTGGCAGGAGTCTATCAGTACGGCTTTGGCTATAACGGGCGCTATCTGGGATATTTCTGTCTGGCCCTGCTGGCAGCGGGCCTCTTAGCCACTGCGGCGTTTCTGGTGAGAAAAGCCATCCAGCGTGACCGCATCCTGGAGGGAACCGGGCGCATTGCAAAGGGGGATGTGGATTATAAGCTGGATCTTGCGAAGCTTAGCGGAGGAGAAAAAGAGCTGGCGGATCAGATCAACCATATCAGCGACGGGCTGCAGACTGCGGTGGAGACGGCCATGAAGAGCGAGCGGATGAAAACCGAACTCATCACCAATGTATCCCACGATATAAAGACGCCGCTGACCTCCATCATCAACTATGTGGATCTCCTGAAGCGGGAGAATATCGAAGACGAGAAGGTGGGCCAGTACCTGTCCGTGCTGGAGCAGAAATCCAACCGCCTGAAGGTGCTGACGGAAGATCTGGTGGAAGTTTCCAAAGCCAGCTCAGGCAATCTGGCGCTGGAGATGGAGACTCTGGATTTCGTACAGCTGGTTACCCAGGTCAACGGGGAATTTGCCGAGAGATTCGGCGCGAAGGATCTAAGGATGATGGCGGATCTGCCCAACCAGCCGGTGTATATCAAAGCGGACGGCCGCCGTGTGTGGCGCATTTTGGATAATCTGTACGGCAATGTGGTGAAATATGCTCTGGAACACACGCGGGTATATATCAGTGTGGAGCCGGGCGGAAGCGGAGCCAGCGTATCCTTTGTAATTAAAAACATTTCCGCCACGCCCATCACCATGGATGCGGCGGAGCTGACTGAACGCTTTGTGCGCGGTGACCTGTCCCGTACCAGCGATGGCAGCGGGCTGGGTCTGTCCATAGCCAAGAGCCTGACCGAATTGCAGAACGGCAGCTTTGAAATCTATCTGGACGGTGATCTGTTCAGGGTGACGGTGACGTTCCCGGCGGTGAGCGAAAGCTGAGAACATGCCGGATGCCCATGTAGTTATTTAAAATAAGTCCCGCGGCGGCGCTCGAAAGCGTTAGCGCCGCGGGACTTATTGAGCTTCCTTGTAGGCTTCTGCCGCCGGATCACGGATTTCGTAGACCCTGTGCCATTCCTTGGTGTCATTATCCTTGACGGTTTCGCAGCGGTTGCGGTAGAGAAAGCGGACCAGCTGGTAGCAGTCCACCCAGATCTCACCGTTGCCCTCCTTCTGGGATTCATCAAAGATCAGCTGCAGGCCGAAATGCAGATGGGTTTCATCGATGTTGTTGGTGTTTTCTGTAGCGCTGTAGCCTGTGCGGCCCATATAGCCGATCACATCTCCTGCCTGCACCACACTGCCTTCCTGGAGAGACTGATTGTATGGGAAATTTTTTCGCAGATGGGCATAGTAATAATAGCGCCTGCCGTCAAAGCTTCGTATGCCAAGCCTCCAGCCGCCGTACTGATTCCATCCGATGCATTCCACATAGCCTGACTCGACAGCGACTATAGGTGTTCCCGTCTGCCCCATCATATCGTGTCCCAGATGCCGGCGCTTGTAGCCATAGCTCCTTGAAACCCCGAAATCGTCATAGTCGCTGTAGGGGAAATACTTGGCCACAGGGAGGAACCCCTTCAGGCCGTACCGGCTTTCCCATACTTTTTTTTCGGGAGCCGTCTCATCCGGAACTTCGATCTCGTATTCCCCCACTAGGCCGCCAAGCACCGCGGAATAGGCTTCCAGATAGTAGCTGTAGTATTTCATGTCCTTTGTGGTCTCTTCCATGGTGGTTTCTTTATTCATAATTTTGGATGCCAGGACGGCCATGTCCTGTGCGGCTTTCGTGCCCACCTCACCGCCGTGCTTCGCGCCGGCATAAGCCAATAGCTCGATCCAGTTAACCGGCGTATCGGAACTGTGGCTGTCCACGTCACAGGTGTATGCCGTATCCAGCGCCTCATAATCCACGTTGAAATCCACCCATTTTATGAAATCCTTTTTGACCTCATCCTCTGGTCCGGAGGCGGATTCATCCGTACTTCCGGATAGGGTGCTGCCGGATACGCTGCTGCCGGAAGCGGCTGCAGGATGTATATCATTGCTTAGATTTTGCCAGAGAATGATGAAAACCAGAAGGCCTAAAAGGATGGCCTCACAGGCTATGGCGTAGAGAATGCGGAATCGACCGGACATAAATGCTCCTGTTCTGCGGATGGGCCGCTGTGCTGCGGCCGGATGGTATTATGCTGCGAAAGCAACCTGCCGCAGACAATCCCGCGAGCGGGATTTCTTTTTATTTTATAGATATGCACGTGCATTAAAACAATATGCTTACAGAAAACCTTAATGATTTTGTTTTTACATTTAGTTGCAGTTGTTTCCATAATCATGTAAAATAAGAATAAGCAACTGACTATGAAAAGGAATTGTTATTTAATGGGAGTCTGGCAGCTCCCATGAGAAAATGAGGAGTATTATGAAAAAAATCATGTGTGTGCTGTTTGCCGCCATCATGATCTTTTCGCTGTCTTCCTGTATGGCAGGAAATAACAGGGAAACAGAATCCACCGATTTCCGGACAGAGACACAGACGGCAGAAACGACAGAAAGCATAACAGCAAGGACCACGGAGGAGGAAAATGCATCGGGTACGGAACTGGCTCTTATAACCGTTGCGGGCAGCATGGAGGATAATCCTTTCAATCATGGGGCCTGGGAGGGGCTTAAACAGTATGCCGCAGAGCATGGCGTGACAGCGGGGCATTATCAGCCCAAAGAAACGACGACGGCGTCGTATCTGCAAGCGATTGCGGCGGCGGTGGATAAGAACGCCCGGCTGATCGTCTGTCCGGGATCGCTTTTCGAAGACGCCGTAAGCCAGGCGCAGGAGAGATATCCCGACGTGAAGTTTATTCTGATCGATGGCGTGCCTGTCAAGACGGATGAGTCGGGTGAAACCAGGACCGCTGTCGCCGCCAATACCTACTGCATACGCTATGCGGAGGAACAGGCGGGCTTTCTGGCCGGGTATGCCGCGGTATTTGAAGGTTATACGAAGCTGGGGTTCATCGGCGGCATGAAGGTGCCGGCAGTCATCCGCTACGGCTACGGATTTGTACAGGGGGCGGATTATGCCGCCAAAGAGCTTGGCATAAAAAATGTGAGCATTAAATACAATTATACAGGTTCATTTGAGGCCACTCTGGAGACACAGGCCCTGGCCGCGTCGTGGTATCAGAGCGGCACTGAGCTCATCTTTGGCTGTGGGGGAGCGGTGGGGAGTTCCTGTATGGCTGCAGCTAAAGCCGCGGATGCCAAGGTGATCGGCGTGGATCTGGATCAGTCGGAACTGTCGGATACGGTCTTGACATCCGCGATGAAGGAGCTGCGCATACCGGTATACGATGCCGTAAAAGCATTTTATGAGGGTACCTTTCCGGGCGGGACCGTGCAGGTCTTTGACGTAAAGAACCACAGCATCGGACTGACTATGGACAATTCCGGATTTACGAAGTTCACTTCGGAGGATTATGAGCGGATCTGCCGGGTGCTGCAGGATAAAACCGTGCTTCCCGAATTGGTGACGGATGCGGACAGTGCGGAGATCCTGCCAGTGGAGATGGTGAAGATAGAAGAAATTGTACAGTAAAGGCAGATGAAAGGGCAGAAGCAGTTACCGATAGAGAGCAGAGGAATAAGAGAATGCAGATGGATATAAAGAAAACAGAACCGAAACTGATCTTTCGCACGGAAAGGCTGTATTTCAGAACGATGACACAGGAGGATTTCGGCCTCCTCTGCCAGATCCTGCAGGATGAAAAGGCGATGTATGCCTATGAGCATGCATTTTCGGACGAAGAGGTCCGGGAATGGCTGAACCGGCAGCTGGGCCGGTATGAGGAATACGGGTTCGGTCTGTGGATGGTGCACCGGCTGGATGACGGCGAGTTTTTGGGACAGGCGGGCCTTACCATGCAGGATGGCGGCGGCAGGCAGGTGCTGGAGATCGGCTATCTGTTTAAACGCGCGTTCTGGCATAACGGATATGCAACGGAAGCTGCAGCGGGGCTTAAGGAATATGCGTTTCGCGTGCTGGGAAGAGATGAGGTATATTCCATCATCCGGGACAGCAATGCGGCATCTCAAAGGGTTGCGGAAAGAAACGGAATGGAGGTTGCGGGTGCCATAGTAAAACATTATTATGGCATGGACATGCCCCACTATCTGTACTGCGTGAAGAAAAAAAATCGGAAGGTGCAGAAGATCGGAGGGGCGGACGGCCCTACCTCGGTCTTTGTCGGTCGGCCGGCGGGAAGAAAGAAAAAAGAGGAATTTACGGAATTTCTGGACAGGGCTGCCGCCTCTGTCAGGCCCTGCAGAAAAAGCATGGAAGAGGCGGCCTCCTATTTAGTGGATAAACACGGCGCCAAACCCTGGCCGCTCACTGTGAGACAGCTGCAGACACTTAAATCAAACGTGATCATGAACTGCTATGAGGGCGTTCTGAAGCGTCCGGAGCCGCTGAAAGAAGGTGCCGGTGAAAACGAGGTGCGTTCCTGGTTTGCCCAGGATACTTCCTTTGAACAGGCGGAGGCTTATCCCGCCGACAGGCTTAACCTGGATATGCGGGCCTGGCTGCTGCCGGACACCGAGCAGAAAGATGGGGGCGACATTTCTCCGGCAAAAGGGGAGGCTGTGAGCGAGGCGGGAGAGAAGACGGTAGTGGAGATGGAGATGAACTCCGGCTATGTCAGCCTGCGCAGCGGGAGTGAGGAGATCATGGATGATCTCACCCTGTTTCTCGGAGTGTCCCGTGAGGATATTGAGCACAGATCCCCGCGCTTTATTACCTATGCTGCGTTACTGCGCCGCAGAGGAGAGATCTGCTGACTGCCGGCACAGCTCGATGAAGTTGACGGCGGACCGGGTCAGATATTTGTTTTGATGATAGATGATGGAAAACTTACGCGATAGGGAAGCGTCTTTTAGAGGCTTTTCGATAATAACGCCCTCCTGCAGGGCGTTTTTTACGAGCAGATAGGGCAGTACGGAGATCCCCAGGCCCTGGGCGGCGGCATTGATGATCGACTGTGTGCTGATGCTTTCCCAGCTGGGAGACAGCGGGATCTGGTGGTAGGCCGCAATGCTCTCCAGTATATCCCTTCCTGCGCTGCCCTGTTCCCTAAGCAGCAGCGGACAGCTCTTCAGATCCTCCAGGCGAACCGTGTCCTGCTTCGCCAGGGGGTGGTCCGGACTTAAGATCAGACAGAGCCGGTCATCCATAAAAGGGATCTGCACCAATGCCGGAGAGGAAGGAAGCCCCTCGACCAGAGCGAAATCGATGCTGTTATCCGCGAGTTTCTGCTCTAGGGTGGCGGAATTATTGATAGAAACCGTCACCTGTATATCCGGATAAGTCCGGTTGAATCTGCGCACCAGGGGCGGGAGTATGCAGTTGCCGATGGTTACGCTGGAGCCGATGCGCAGGGCTGCAGAGAGATCCCAGTCGCGCACATTTTTCTCCATATCGTCAAACATGGATACGATATGAAGCGCATACCCGTAGAATTTGTTTCCGACCTCAGTGGCGTGAAGGCGCCGGGACATCCGGTCAAAGAGCCGTATGCCATAATATTTCTCCAGCTCGCTTATGGCCAGGCTGACCGAGGGCTGTGCCAGATGCAACTGGTCAGCTGCTTTTGTGATGCTCATATTCTGATAGACCGCAGCAAATATGCGCAGATGCCGTATTGTCATTTCTTCATCCTCCAATACATAATGAAAACATTATATAAAATATATAATAATACTATTTGCATTATATTACAACCGTGGCTATACTGTTATAGGAAAGAAAGTTTTACTGGAGGAACGAGATGGAAAAGAAAAAGAGTGAAGTGTTAAAAAAGCTGTTTTTATCCACGTTGTACCTTAGCACCTTTACCTTCGGCGGCGGTTACGTGATCGTGACCCTGATGAAGGATAAATTTGTGGATCAACTGCACTGGATAGATGAAGAGGAGATGCTGGATCTGATCGCCATCGCCCAGTCATCCCCGGGCGCGGTGGCTGTGAACGGAGCCATCGTGGTGGGCTATAAGCTTGGCGGGCTTCCCGGCGTTCTGGTAGCAACTCTGGGGGCGATCATACCGCCCATGGTGATCCTGTCCCTGGTATCTCTGTTTTACCAGGCATTCCGCACCAACTTTTTTGTAAACGCCATGCTTTCGGGCATGAAGGCCGGTGTGGGCGCTGTGATCGCCTCGGTCGTATATGATATGGGCGGAAATGTTGTCAAGACGAAAAGCGTGCTGTCCGTGCTGATCATGCTGGCCAGCTTTGTGGCCTGCTACTTCTTCCACGTCAACGTAGTGCTCATCATTGTGGCCGTTGCGTGCATCGGTGCGGTGCGCACGCTGGTAACTGAGAAGAGAAAGGGGGAGAAGGCATGACTTTGCTCAAACTGTTTTTAAGTTTTCTTCAGATCGGAGCGTTTAGCTTCGGCGGAGGTTATGCGGCCATGCCGCTGATCCAGAGCCAGGTGGTGGATCTTCATAACTGGCTGACAGTGGGTGAATTTACGGATCTGGTCACAATTGCCGAGATGACACCCGGCCCCATCGCCGTCAATGCGGCCACCTTTGTGGGAACCCGGATCGCGGGTCTGCCGGGAGCGCTGATTGCGACCGCCGGCTGTATCCTGCCTTCCTGTATTTTTGTGACCACGCTGGCTTTCATATATATGAGATACCGCAAACTAAGCCTTCTGCAGGGTATACTGGGGTCGTTGCGTCCGGCGGTTGTGGCGATGATCGCTAACGCTGGCCTCACGATTCTGATCTCCGCTTTTTTTGTCAGCGGTACGGCAAGTTTCGTGCTGTCGAACATCCAGTTCCGGTACATCGCATATTTTGCAGCCGCCATGGTGCTGCTGCGCAAGGTGAAGATGAACCCTATTAAGGTGATGGTGCTATGCGGCGTATTTGAGGTGGTATGGAGCGTAGGTGCGGAGCTGCTTGCGAGGTTATAGAGGTAAAGGGCACTTGATTTATCAGGTGCTCTTTTTTCATTCCATCCCCTTTTATAGGCAGCATCCCGATTTAGAAAGATTTGCATTTCTTATAAATTAATTACATTTTGTAAATTCGCTGTAAGTTTTGACGGTTCTTTGCTATAATGGTAGTTGTGTCTTTAAGCGCCGCTTCAGATGCGCTTAGGCGAATGACTGAATCAGGAGACATTGAATGAAAAAATTTTGGAGGCGGCTCGCGGACGCGATTCCTGTCTATGCGGTTCTGCCGCTGATATTCTGTTTTACTGTGAACTGCATTGTTTACTGGGGCACTGGCCTGATCGCCGGCCCTTTAAAGCATTACGACTTCACGCTGGCTTTTGACGAGATGGTGCCGCTGGTGCCGGGATTTATAACCGTATATCTGGGCTGCTATCTGTTCTGGGTGATAAACTATGTGTTGATCGGAGCGCAGGGGAAGGAGCACTGTCTCCGTTTTGTATCGGCGGATCTGATGTCGCGCCTGATCTGCGGACTGTTTTATCTGGTATTGCCCACGACCAATGTGAGGCCGGAGCTAGTTGGCGGCGATCTGTGGACGCAGCTGTTGGGATTCATCTATGCCATCGATAAACCGTTGAACCTGTTTCCGTCTATACACTGTGTGGTGAGCTGGTTCTGTTTTATTGGCATCCGCGGGAGGAAGAATGTGCCTAAGGCCTATCGCATACTTTCCTGTGTGCTGGCAATTCTGGTGTTTGTTTCCACCCAGGTGACAAAGCAGCATTATATCGTGGATGTGGTTGGAGCGGTGGCGATTGCTGAACTCACCTATTTTATCGGTTTTCACACTTCCCTGTACAGGGGACTGGCCGGCTTTTTTGATAAGATTACAGGGAAGGTCTTTGGACGGACGTATTTTGACAGCCTGCATGAGGAGAATGATGGAAAGTCCCGGGCGCTGGACGCCTGACTGGAGCAAACATGCGGTTGAAAGGGGTGTGTTGTGGGGAATAAGAAGAAAAATATTTTTAACCTGCTGTTTTTACTGCTGGTTTTTGGCTTGACTCTATACAGTGTGTTTCACGGAGAGGATCTGAGTGCGGTATTTTCCGCCGTTATGAAAACAGATATCCGATGGCTTGTACCTGCCATAGCGTGTGTGGTGTTTTTTATCTGGGGTGAATCCATCATCATACATTATCTCATGGGAACGCTTCATATTAAGACAAAAAAGCGTACCTGTTTTCTGTATTCCTGCGTGGGATTCTTTTTCAGCGGGATAACGCCGTCGGCAAGTGGAGGACAGCCTGCGCAGATTTATTATATGCGCAGGAACGATATACCGATTCCCGTCTCCACACTGGTACTGATGCTTGTAACTATAACCTATAAGTCCATACTGGTATTTATTGGACTCTTTCTGATGGTCTTTCAGCAGGGATTTGTGCATCAGTATCTCGGAAGCATCCTGCCGGTCTTTTATTTGGGCGTGGGCCTGAATGTATTTTGCTGTATTTTGATGCTGATTCTGGTCTTTCATCCCGCGCTGGCAAAAAATATTATGCTGACCTGCCTTAAGTTTCTGGTGAAGCTGCATATTATGAAGGATAAGCCAGAGCGGATGGAAAAACTAAGCAGCTCCATGGATATGTATAATGCCACCGCCGCATATCTGAAAAAGCATATCGGCGTGATCGTCAATGTGATCCTGATCACATTCGCACAGAGGGCGGCGCTGTTCTTTGTAACCTATTTTGTTTACCGTTCCTTTGGCCTGCACGGAGCGGGTATCTATAATGTGGTGATGCTGCAGGCTGTAATTTCCGTTTCCGTGGATATGCTGCCCCTGCCCGGCGGGATGGGGATCAGCGAGCAGCTGTTTCTGGCGATATTCGTTCCGGTGTTCGGCAGTGCGCTGCTTCTTCCCGCAATGGTGCTAAGCCGGGGGATCGCCTATTATGTACAGCTTTTGCTTTCCGCCTGTATGACAGTCGTGGCGCATCTGGTGATTGGACGCGTTCCCCGCAGGAAAGAGTCAGCTGTGGACGGATATATTAATTCTTAGAGAGAAAAGGGTATTGAGTATGATAGGATTTTATAATTATTCGGTAATATTGACATACGTAAGCCTGGCATCTTCCGTAATCGGGATGACACAGGCAATTCAGGCCAGATATAAGATCGCGATTTTCTGCCTGGCTTTTTCGGGGCTCTGCGATATGTTTGACGGTAAAATCGCGCGCAGGATGAAAAATCGGTCCGAGGATGCGAAGTCTTTCGGGATTCAAATAGATTCGCTCTGTGACATGGTTTGTTTCGGCGCATTTCCGGCGATGATCTGCTATCTGCTGGGTGTGCAGGGACCGCTGGGCATTGCCGTAATCGTGCTGTACTGCCTGGCTTCCGTGATCCGGCTGGCCTTTTTCAATGTGATGGAGGAAAAAGGGGCGCTGGTGTCTGAGGACGGGGAGAAGTTTTACCGCGGTCTGCCGATCACTTCCATGGCAATCGCCCTTCCGCTGATCTTTATGCTGCAGTTCTTTATACCGCTTAAGGCGTTTGTCGCCTGCCTTTACATACTGCTGCTGGTGGTCGGGATTTTATTTATCACGAATTTTAAACTGAAAAAACCGAAGAATTCACAGCTGGCGGTACTTGTGATCGTGGTTGCGGCCGCGCTGCTCATCATGCTGTTCTTTACAAGATATCCGATCCGATTCAGATGGAGGTTTCATCTTTGAAGTATATAGACAGACAGGGAAATAAAACAGAAAGCGACAGCGGGCAGGACCGTTTTCTTAAGAGGCTTTACACGAGTGCGGCGGGCCGCATGGCGCTTAAGATCATGGTGCGCCCCTGGGTTTCCAAAGCCGGCGGAAAACTCCTCAATACGAGATTATCTGCGCTTTTTATCGATCCCTTTGTGAAAAAGAATCAAATAGATATGAAGCAGTATGTCAGGAAGAGATACTCCTCCTACAATGAATTTTTCTGCAGGCAGATCCGGCCGGATATGAGGCCCATCGACAGGGAAACGGGAGTGCTCATCAGCCCCTGTGACGGCAAGCTGTCCGTATATCCTGTGGATGAACAGAGCCACTTCCTGATTAAATATACGGAATATACACTGCCCCAGCTGCTTAAATCGCGCCGCTTAGCCGGTATGTTTCGGGGCGGATACGCATGTGTGTTCCGTCTGACTGTAGATGATTATCACCGCTACTGCTATGTGGCGGACGGCATAAAATCTCCCGGCCGCTTTCTGCCCGGTGTGCTTCATACGGTGAATCCGGCGGCAGGCGATGTCTATCCGATCTATAAGGAGAATGCCAGGGAATACTGCATGCTGAAAACAAAAGAGTTCGGACCGGTCCTGATGATGGAAGTGGGCGCCATGATGGTCGGCCGCATTGTAAACACACCGGGGAGAGCCACAGTAAAGAAGGGGCAGGAAAAGGGGCACTTTGAATTCGGCGGTTCCACCATCGTAGTGCTGCTGCAGAAGGACAGGGTGCGGCTGGATGCCGATCTTCTGGATAATACGCGCGGCGGGTATGAGACCGTCGTAAAGATGGGGGAGAGGATTGGAATTGCAATGAAAGCGCAGCAAAACCGTCCTGCAGAGGATTAAAACCGGCAGGGTTTGATGAGAATTGTGAAGGAATGAGTAAGATTCACCCGTTCATTATATGTAATGGACGGGTTTTTTTACATAGGAAAGTTCTCTGAACTCTCCTATGTAAGCCCTCCGGGCAGGAACGCACTGCGGCGGAATGGAATGATGTCGCTGAAGCGGCCCGCCGCAGGCGGAGAATCCCACGAGCGGGATTCTTTTTTAACATTTTTACAAATCCGTGTTATAATAGCGATAGACATTATAAAGCGCCGGATTCTGTCTGCAAAGCGGACTGCATCCGCAGGGAATTGCGCGTATAATCTTAAATTTATAGCAGCAGGAAAGCGAGGTAGCGTATGAATCAGCAGGAAAGTCAGAATGTTATAGCGGATATACAGAAAAATATTGCCGCAGTCATCGTGGGTAAAGAGGGGATTATCAAATATCTTATGACTGCGATGATTGCGGGCGGGCATGTGCTTCTGGAGGATGTGCCCGGCACGGGGAAGACGAAGATGGCGAAATCCCTGGCCAGGTCCATAGACGCGAAGTTTAACAGAATCCAGTTCACGCCGGATCTGCTGCCTTCGGATATCACCGGGCTGAATATATTCAACCAGAAGGAGGGGGAGTTCCTGTTCCATGAAGGACCTGTCTTCTGCAACATATTGCTGGCGGACGAGATCAACAGGGCTACGCCCAGAACCCAGTCCAGCCTGCTGGAGTGTATGGAGGAACGGCAGGTGACCGTGGACGGTGTGACCAGAAAGCTGGAAGAGCCGTTTTTTGTAATCGCCACTCAGAACCCCATCGAGACGGCAGGAACCTTTCCGCTGCCGGAAGCACAGCTGGACCGCTTTTTCATGCAGCTTTCCATGGGCCTTCCCACGGCGGAGGAGGAGCAGCAGATCATGAACCGCTTCCTTCGCAACGATCCTCTGACGGATCTGCAGCCGGTCTGCACAGGCGAAACGCTGCGGGATCTGCAGCAGTCCTACCAGGAGATCTTCATACATCCCCTGCTGATCGAATACATACAGAAAATTTCTGCCGCCACCAGAAACGCTTCGGAAGTGGCTTTCGGGGTCAGCCCCAGAGGGACGCTGGCGCTTCTGCGCGCATCCCAGGCATTTGCGCTGGTGAACGGACGTGAGCATGTGGTTCCGGAGGACATAAAGGAACTGGCGGTTTCTGTTCTGGCACACCGCCTGGTTCTCCACGGAGGGGTTTCTGGCACTGCGCAGAACCGCAGGGTGATGGAAAAACTGTTGGATCAGGTTCCGGTGCCGACGGAAAGGTGGGAAAAGTAAAGTGCCTCTGTTTCTTGCCCTGCTGGGCGCATTCTTGCTGTATCAGATTCAGAAAGCTCTGTATTCCCGCTATTGGAGCAAAGGCCTCACGGTAGATATTAACTTTGACAGGAATGAGGTCACGGAGGGGGAATCCTGTGCTCTGACCGAGGTGGTCACTAACCAGAAGGCGCTGCCGCTTCCGGGGGTGCATATCAAGTTCCAGATCAGCCGGAACCTGCGGTTTACAAAGATGGAAAATACATCGGAATCGGATAAATACTACCGCAGTGACATATTCGCGCTGATGCCCTGGCAGCGGATTACGAGAACCCTGGATATTGCTGCTGAAAAAAGAGGATATTATCATCTGGGTCAGCTCAATATTACATCCACGGATCTGTTTCTGGAGGGCCTGATGGCCGAGAGCCAGGATTCCGTCACAGAACTCTATGTGTTTCCGGCCATGGCCGATCCGCAGAAAATAGCAGTTCCGTATAAGCAGATGACGGGCGCATATCTGACCAACCGCTTCTTTTATGAAGACCCCTTTGAGTTTAAGGGAATACGGCCGTACCAGTCCTATGATACGATGAACAAGATCAATTGGAAGGCATCCGCGCGTACCGGGGAGTGGAAGGTGAACCAGTACCATGATACAGTGAAGCAGGAGATCAATATCCTGCTGAATCTGGAGTCGGAGAGCGTATGGAAGTATTATGGGCTGCTGGAAGAGAGCATACGGCTGGCCCTGTCATTTCTGGTCCTCTTCAGCAAACAGGGTATCCCTACGACACTCACCACCAATGGCAGGGACATCGTTACCGGACGCCCGATTCAGGTGGGACAGGGGGCCGGTCCGGCCCATATCACACACTGCAGCCGCCAGCTGGCCAGAATTGACCTGGAGCAGACACCGGGAGACTTTACGGATGTTCTCGTGTCCTGGAAGTCGGACAACAATCTGGCGGTACTGATTTCCAGCAGCCAGAAACCGGAGCTGCAGAAGGCTGTATGGAAGAGTCTGGGAGGGCATGACCGTTTCAGCTGGGTGGTTGTGCTGCATCCCGATATGCCGCGTCAGGTGGAGGGAGCCGGTGCACGGGTATGCTTTGTGGAGGTGCCGTATGAAAAACGTTAGGCTTCTGAACCTGTTTCTTGGAATCGTAGAAGTCCTGTTTCAGTTCATCGTGGTTTACCCGCTGCAGGGATTCATATGGACGATGCTTTTTCATGAGAGCAGCATGACTTCCTATAATGCCGCGGTGCTTTTGTTAGCCGCATTTCTATTTTATACTATACGTAAAATATCTGCCAGGGTGTGGCAGTTTTTGCTGGGACATCTGCTGGCTCTCGGAGGAATGCTTTTGATACTGCCCGCATATCCGATGCAGATCATAACCGGAGTAAGCGTGGTATTTTTGTTTTTATTTTCGGTTACGGCCCGGTTCGCACGGGAATGGCAGACAGCGGATCAGCCCAAGCTGCTGCACTTGGGTGTTCTGGCGCTGGTGTATATTGGTGGATGGGCACTGAAGGATGCATCGCTGATGGGACAGTGTTTTGCCATGGCGCTAACGGCCTGTGTGCTGTATTTCCTGTACTGGCGTCTGATGGCATTGAAAGAATATGTGGAGAACAACAGAGACAGCGCCTATTTTCCTGAACGTCAGGTGAAGCGGGTAAGCCGCTCGATGCTTGGTATATATACCCTGCTGATGACCGGCTGCATGATCCTTCTGTCCATAGTGCCGGCGGGTCCATGGGTAGGTTCCCTGGGAAAAGGGCTGCTGGCGGCGCTTCGCTGGTTTTTCGGCCTTTTTCGCGGCTGCGGGGCAGAACAGAATGAGGAGCCTCTTGCGGAAACCAGTCCTGTGGAGGATATGACAATGCCTCCTGTGGAGGAAAATCCGGGTTCTCCTATATGGGACTGGCTTTGGAAGATCTTTTCTACACTGATTCTGCTTCTGGTAGCGGCAGGATTAGTTTATCTGATTGTCCGTCTGTTCGCGCGGCTGTATCAGAGCTTCTACCACAAGGATGACGGGGACGGGGACCACAAGGAGTTTATCCGGCCCACAGACCGCACGGATAAGGTGCGCCGGGAGACGAAAGCCGGACTTGGATTTGGAGGGACGCCATCGCAGAAGGTCCGCCGTATTTACCGCAAAAAAATACTATCCCTGAAGAGGCGGGATCAGGAACTGAAGGAGTCCCTGACGCCGAAGGAGCAGACGGAGGAAGTTGCATTAACTGATGCTAAGGAGATGCTGGATCTCTATGAGAAGGCCAGATATGGGCGGGAAGAGTGCAGTAAAGAGGATACAAAACGCATGAAGGAGTTAGCTTCGGGCGGGAAAAATTAAAGCAGATTCTTTACGAAATCTGAATGCCGGATTCATTGACTTTGCTGTGTCAGTATGATATTGTAAAACCGGTTTTACTTAAGGGATAAACGCATAAAATATACCGGCATTAAGGAGAGCAGGCATGGATTTTTTATTTGAGGGGATTATGGCTGTAACGTGGAAACAGATTGTCATGTACGTGATAGGCATTCTTCTGATCTGGCTGGCGGTCAGAAAAGAGTATGAACCGTCGCTGCTGCTTCCCATGGGATTTGGAGCGCTTCTGGTAAATCTTCCGATGACAGGTGTACTGGATCAGGTGCTCCAAGGGGGGATCGAGTCAAGAGGAATCATAACCTGGCTTTTTGACGTCGGAATCAGCGCTTCGGAGGCGATGCCAATTCTGCTATTTATCGGTATAGGGGCGATGATTGATTTTGGGCCGCTTTTATCCAATCCGGTTATGTTTTTGTTTGGCGCTGGCGCTCAATTCGGAATATTTGCTGCGATCCTGCTGGCGGCCCTGCTGGGATTCGATTTAAAGGATGCGGCCACGGTCGGAATGATCGGCGCTGCGGACGGTCCTACCTCAATTCTGGTGTCGCAGATTTTAAAGTCCGACTACATCGGCCCGATTGCGGTCGCGGCCTATTCCTATATGGCGCTGGTTCCGATTATCCAGCCGATGGCCATTAAGCTGGTAACCACTAAGAAAGAACGCAGGATTCATATGGATTACAGTCCCGGCGCTGTCAGCCGGCGTATGCGCATCGCATTTCCGATTGTAGTCACGCTGATCGTTGGTCTTGTGGCGCCGCAGTCGGTAGCGCTTGTGGGATTCCTGATGTTCGGCAATCTGATCCGTGAGTGCGGTGTGCTTGGAACCATGTCAAATACGGCGCAGAATGTTCTGACCAATCTGATTACGCTGTTATTGGGCATCACTATTTCTTTCAGCATGCAGGCGGAGAGGTTTGTGACGGTTCAGACGCTCATGATCATGGCAATCGGCTTGTTCGCATTCGTAATGGATACGATCGGCGGCATTCTATTGGCTAAGGTAATCAACCTGTTCTTAAAGAAAAAGATTAATCCGATGGTAGGAGCGGCTGGGATCTCAGCCTTTCCGATGTCCTCACGCGTGGTCCAGAAGATAGCCATGCAGGAAGACCCGACGAATATTATACTGATGCAGGCGGCCGGAGCGAATGTATCGGGTCAGATTGCCTCGGTTATTGCAGGAGGCCTGATTGTCAGCCTGGTAACAGGCATGCTCTGATAGGGGGGAGGAAGCCGAAATGTTTGGGAATGTAAATATGGATACTGTTATGGATGCACTGACGATCATGTGGAGAGGAATGGGCGGAATCTTTGTTACGATCCTGATCATAATGATCTGTGTGTTTGTAATGAAAGAGCTGGGAAAGACGGGTAATAAAAAAGAAGAGGATATGGAGTGAGTAATTTTGTGAGAGCTGTCGGGAAATTGACAGTCTCAGATAGAGAGGGGGTCTGCCGCGTCGGTGCGGCAGACCCCTCTATTCTTTCATAGGTAAAATATTTGAAATTCAGAGTTCCAGTTTGAGCAGCTCTTCAGGGTGTTCGATGATTCTGTCCGCCTCACATTCTTCCAGCTCTTTTCGGGGCCGGAATCCCCAGGTCACCCCAACGGTAAAGATTCCGGCATTATGGCCGGTCTGCATATCCGTATTGGTATCCCCAACGTAAACACATTCGTCCGCGTCCACGCCCAGGGTTTCCAGTATCCGGAATACGCCTTCGGGAGAGGGTTTTCTGGGAAGGCCGGGCTGTTCGCCCAGAATATAGTCAAAATATCCTTCACCGTAAATTTTATTGAGCACGGATTCGGCATAGGGCTGGGCCTTGTTGGTGCACACAGCCAGCATTACGCCATAAGCCTTAAGAGAATCCAGAGCCCCGGGAAGTCCGGGATAGGATTTTACACCGTAGGTGCAGCCTTCCTGGAATTCCAGACTGTACATCTTCATCAGTTCGTCCAGTATTTCTTCACTGTAAGCGCCCCCTGCCTTTAAAGCCCGCTTCAGCATCTGGCGGGCGCCGTCCCCCGCGAAGCTGCAGAAGTTCTGCTCGGGCTGTTCCGGCAGCCCCATGCGCCGCAGGCACAGATTGACCGTATGGGCCAGGGAAGCAACCGTATCGCCCACGGTGCCGTCCAGGTCGAATATGATCAGTCTTTTCATAGCTCGTTCTCCTCTCCGGCTTCGGCCTCTTCTTCCTTGCTCTCGGGAAGATACATGTGAACCCAGCTGATTCTGTTCTTATCCACAGCATCCACCACATAGATAAATCCGTCGGAGGTGACGGTTTCCCCTACCTCCGGCAGACGGTCCAGCAGGCCGATGATATAGCCGCCCAGTGAATCGTAATCCTCTGATTCCAGATCGGTTTCCAGCATATCGTTTAAATCGTCCAGCTTCATGGAGCCTTCCACCAGGTATTCCCGATCCCCCAGTTTCTGGATGCTTTTGGCCTCCTCCTCGTCATATTCGTCGCGGATCTCGCCGACGATTTCTTCTAAGAGGTCTTCCAGAGTGACCATCCCGGCGGTGGCGCCGTATTCATCCAGCACGATAGCCAGATTGATGGAACTGGTTCTCATATCCACGAAGAGTTCGGATGTTTTTTTATGCTCATAGGTATAGTAGGCTTCCCGCAGGAAATCTTTTACGCAAAACGGTCCGGTTTTGTCATAGAGCAGCAGATCCTTAATGTTGATCAGACCGATCACGTTGTCCGTAGATTCCTCATATACGGGCATCCTGGTGTACATGTTTTCACGGATGGTAGCGATCACCTCATCATAGGAGGCGTTTACGTCTATAAAAGTCATATCGATGCGCGGTATCATCACATCCTTTGCGAGAGAATCGCCGAAATCCACCACGTTATTGATCATTTTGCGCTCTTCACTCTCAATGACGCCCTCCTGATGGCTCACATCCACGATAACACGCAGCTCGCTTTCCGTGATCGCGCTGGACTTTTTATTAGGATCCACGCGCATAAGGCGCAGAAAGCCGAGAGACAGTTTATTAACGATCACGATCACAGGGGTCAGCACCACCATGAGACCATGTATGATACCGGCATAGCCCAGAGCCATGGTATCAGCATATATTGTAGCCATAGTTTTAGGAGAAATTTCACCAAAGACAAGAATCAACAGGGTCAGAACACCGGTCGCAATACCCGCTCCTGCGCTTCCCCATAACCTGGTCGCAAAAACTGTAGCCAGAGAAGAGGCGGAAAGGTTTACAATATTGTTGCCGATTAAGATTGCGCTCAACATTTTACCCTGGTCACCAACGACCTTCAAAAATGTGGCGGCGCGTGAGTCGCCCTCGTCAGCCAACGTTTTCATTCGTATTTTATTGGCGGTTGTCAGGGCTGTTTCAGCTGATGAGAAAAAAGCCGACAGAAAGATAAGGATTAATAAAGTAAGCAACTGTATGACGTCACTCGAATCCAAAAAAAATCAACTCCCATTTTGTATAGTATAGTTTATTGCCGAAACAGGGGGTTACGTTGCAAAATCCCTGTTGCAATTAAGAAAAAGTTTACAGCATGTACAGACAAAAGTCAAGCGAAGCGGGCATAGTAATGCATTAATAGTTGCTGTTCACAGTTACCGAAAAATTCCCGCGTAAGAGAGGGCAGGGTATGGTCCTCATTGGGACCCGCTCTCGCTCCGTGAAGCGCGCAGATCGTCACCAACCGCCAGGTTGATGACCTGCGCGCACATCAGTGCGCTTCCTTGTGCGAGCTTCAAGGGATCCCTATGAGGACCATACCCTGCCCTCTCTTACGCTGCTTTATCGGCAGCCGTGAACAGTAACGTATGGATAGGTAACTGTAAACAGCGCATCTATGGGAAAACCGTATTAATTGGATACATCGGCAGGACATCGCAGCGCATTAATAGAATTATGCCCCGGTTATGATAATATTTTAGATAACTGTTCATGTCTGAATTGGGCGGGACATAATAATATAGAAGAGAGCGGTGCGGAAAGGAAGGTTTTATGGTATGAATAAAAGATCCGGAGTTTTTGTTACGGTGCGTTCACTGATCGTCAGTTACATATTTACGGCTGCAGCCCTGTTTTTGCTGGCGTTGCTGCTGTATAAACTGAAGCTGCAGCAGCAGATCGTGTCGGCCGGAGTGATGGTGATCTATGGGCTGGCCTGTTTCCTGGGAGGTTTCTTAAGCGGCAAGGGCATGCGCCAGCAGCGATTCGTCTGGGGACTGATTTCGGGGCTGTGCTATTTTGCAGTTCTGTTTATCGTTTCACTGATCATCAGCCACGGTCTCTATCACAGCGCGCTTACTACTGTCCTGGCAGCGGCGATCTGTCTGGGAGCGGGCGCCATAGGCGGAACGATAAGCTAAACGAACTGTTAGTTAAAAAAGTCTTTAAAAAAGCAGTGAGTTGTGCTATACTGACTTTGATTTATCTGTAAAAGAACACATGAGGAGGGAAAGTCCATGAAACATGTAAAGACATTGAATACAAATACACTGAAAAACAGTGTAAAGAGAGGCGGATGCGGCGAGTGCCAGACCTCCTGCCAGTCAGCCTGCAAGACATCCTGCACCGTAGGAAACCAGACCTGCGAGAACAGCAACAGATAGTAGTTTAAGAGAAAGATCGAAATGCGGAGGTGTTGCAAGATTCCATCCGGAGTTTTGCAGCACCTCCTTGTTGAGGTCTGATATGCAAAGTGAGGGAAATTTTTGTGATCCACCAGTATAAAAACAACGGATACAATATCGTGCTGGATGTCTGCAGCGGCGCGGTACATGTGGTAGATGATGTGGTCTATGATGCCATTGCGCTTTATGAGGACCATACCCCTGCAGAGATTGTAGAGAATCTGACTTCGAAATATCAGGAGGACGACGTTAGAGAAGCTCTGGAGGAAATCGAAGAGCTGAAGAAACAGGAGCTTCTGTTTACGGAGGACACCTATCAGGAATATATTACCGATTTTAAGAAAAGGCAGACGGTGGTAAAGGCGCTTTGCCTCCATATCGCCCATGACTGCAACTTGGCATGCAGATACTGCTTTGCCGAAGAGGGGGAATATCATGGCCGCCGCGCGCTGATGAGCTTTGAAGTGGGCAAAAAGGCGCTGGACTTTTTAATCGCCAATTCGGGAAACCGCAGAAATCTGGAAGTGGATTTCTTCGGCGGAGAGCCGCTGATGAACTGGGATGTGGTGAAGCGTCTTGTGGAATACGGCAGATCCCAGGAAGAAAAATTCAATAAAAATTTCCGATTTACCATCACCACCAACGGTGTGCTGTTAAACGATGAGATCATGGAATTCTGCAACAGAGAGATGGGCAATGTGGTGTTAAGCCTGGACGGGCGCAGAGAGGTCAATGACCGGATGAGGCCGTTTCGAAACGGTAAGGGCAGCTATGACCTGATTGTTCCCAAGTTCCAGAAGTTTGCGGAGAGCCGGAATCAGGACAAGTATTATGTGAGAGGCACCTTTACCAGACATAATCTGGATTTTGCAAAGGATGTGCTCCATTTTGCGGATCTGGGATTTAAGCAGATCTCCGTGGAGCCTGTGGTTGCGCCTGCCGATGAGCCCTACTCCATCCGTGAGGAAGATATCCCGGTGATCCTGCAGCAGTATGACGAGCTGGCGAAGGAGTACATAAAGCGGAAAAAAGAGGGAAGAGGCTTTCAGTTCTTCCATTTTATGATCGATCTGAATCAGGGCCCCTGCGTAGCCAAGAGGCTGTCCGGCTGCGGCTCCGGCACGGAATATCTGGCAGTTACCCCGTGGGGGGATCTGTATCCCTGCCATCAGTTTGTGGGAAATGAAGCGTTTCTGCTGGGCAATGTGGATACCGGGGTCACCAACACGGCGGTCAGGGATGAATTCAAACTCTGCAATGTATACGCGAAGGATAAGTGCCGCGAATGCTTTGCCAGGTTTTACTGCAGCGGAGGATGTGCGGCCAATGCCTTCAACTTCCATGGCAGTATCACCGATGCGTATGAGATCGGCTGCGAGATGCAGAAGAAACGCATTGAATGCGCGATTATGATAAAAGCTGCTTTGGCGGAGGATGCTTCCTCACAGGCAGAGTAAACAAGGAAGCTGTCATCAGACTTCATCCGATGACAGGAAAGAAAAGGAGACTGTAAACATGAAGAGCTATGCAAAGGGACAGAAGTCCAAAGGGGTGATGAAGCTCATAGCCGCCATTCTGGTGGTGGGCTTTTTCACATATGTAGCGATTGCGGGATTGGGTAAAAATGCGTCCGGCAGCGCTTCTGACATCAAGCTGGGCCTGGATCTGGCCGGCGGTGTCAGCATCACATATCAGTCGGTGACGCCTGATCCGTCCTCCACGGATATGAAGGATACGGTCTATAAGCTGCAGCTTAGGGCGCAGACTTACAGCACCGAAGCAGAAGTTTATCAGGAAGGCGCGGACCGCATTAACGTGGATATCCCCGGGGTATCCGATGCCAACGCGATCCTGGAGGAACTGGGACAGCCCGGTTCACTGGAATTTAGGACAGAAGACGGTGAGGTTGTGCTGACCGGCGTGGACATCAAGAACGCGCAGGAAGGCATGTACAAGAACCAGAGCGGCAATACGGAATATGTGGTTCAGCTGACATTAAATGAGGAGGGAGCCGAGAAATTTGCTAAGGCTACCGAAGAGAATATCAATAAAAGAATCTCTATTATTTATGACGGCAAAGTGGTGAGCAGCCCTCAGGTCAAGAGTGCGATCACCGGCGGCGAAGCACAGATCGACCAGATTTCCAGCTATGAGGAAGCCACTACGTTAGCTTCCACCATCCGTATCGGTGCGCTGCCCCTGGAACTGAAGGAGATCCGCTCTAACGTCGTGGGCGCAAAGCTGGGTGAAGAGGCGATCAGCACCTCCCTGCTGGCAGGCGCCATAGGTATGGGATTGGTTATGATTTTCATGATCTGCCTGTATTTCATACCGGGTCTGGCGGCCTCCATCGCTCTTACGCTCTATACCGCGCTGATGGTATTTCTGTTAAGCGCTTATCAGATTACGCTGACGCTGCCCGGCATCGCCGGTATCGTGCTGTCCATCGGTATGGCCGTGGACGCCAACGTAATTATATTCTCACGTATCAAAGAAGAGCTTCTGGCCGGCAAAACAGTGGAATCAGCCATGAAGGAAGGATTTTCCAAGGCGCTGTCGGCCATTGTGGACGGCAATGTGACCACATTGATCGCGGCGGGCGTGCTGTACTGGATGGGATCCGGCACGGTGAAGGGCTTTGCCCAGACTCTGGCTCTCGGTATCCTTTTATCCATGTTCACGGCTCTGGTGGTGACCAGATTTGTGCTGAAGGCGCTGTATCAGGCCGGAATCCGTGATCCGAAGTTCTACGGACTGACGAAGAGAGCCAAAAACAGAGAATTCAAGGTGATTAACTTCCTCGGCAAGAAAAATATCTGCTTTATCTGCTCTGCCGTTGTGATTCTGGTGGGTGTGGGCGCGCTTATCTTCAACAGCACCAAAGGGACCGCATTTAATTACAGCCTCGAGTTCCGGGGAGGAACCTCCACAAATGTCACATTTAATGAGGACCTGTCCTTAAACCAGATCTCCAGCGATGTGGTGCCGCTGATCTCTGAAGTGACCGGAGATAACGATATCCAGACACAGAAGGTGGCGGGAACCAATCAGGTTATTATAAAGACCAGGACCTTAAGCGTAGAAGAGAGAGAGCAGATCACCGAGAAGCTGGTGGACAAGTATGGAGTGGACGGTGAACTGATCACTGCGGAGAGCATTTCCGCTACGGTCAGCAATGAGATGAAGCAGGACGCGGTCCTAGCCGTAGCGATTGCCACGGTAGCGATGCTGATCTATATCTGGCTGCGTTTTAAGGACATTAAATTTGCGACCAGCGCTGTAATCGCGCTGATTCATGATGTTCTGGTAGTGCTGACTTTCTATGCAGTTGCCAGATGGTCTGTGGGCAATACATTCATCGCCTGTATGCTGACGATCGTGGGATATTCCATCAACGCCACCATCGTGATCTTCGACCGAATCAGAGAGAACCTGAAGCAAAAGAAGAGCAAAGAGGATATAGCGGATGTGGTCAACTTAAGCATCACACAGACCCTGACCAGATCCATCAATACCTCCCTCACCACGTTTATCATGGTGTTTGTGCTGTTCCTGCTGGGAGTGAGCTCCATCCGCGATTTCGCGCTGCCGCTGATCGTAGGCATCGTATGCGGAGCATATTCTTCCGTATGCATCACAGGCGCTCTGTGGTATATCATGACCAAGAAGTTTGTAAAGAAAGCGGATTAATTATATTAAATTGAATGAAAAAGGCACCGCTGCCTTCCCCGGATTTTATGCCGGAAGGCAGCGGTGCCTTTGACTTTGATGACGCCTGTATCAGTGCACATATCCTTCAGGTAATTCCTGCGGTATAACCGCTTTGCAGGAATCCCTGATTTTAAGTTCCGGATGAAGCAGCATGACGCCGATCCCGCATCCGGATATCATCTGTTCCAGCATGGCCAGCGCGCAGCGTCCCAGGGCCTGCCGGTCCTGGCGCACCGTGGTCAGAGGAGGCGCCAGGTAGCGGGCGATGGGCAGATCGTCAAATCCTACCACGCTCATATCCTCCGGCACCCTCATACCCATGCGGTAGAGTTCGGATATGGCGCCGGACGCGATCAGATCACTGGTGCAGATCACAGCGGTGGCACCTCTTTCTATAAAGTCGTGCAGATACTTTTTTGCAGTCTCCGGTTCATTGAGACCGCTGCCGCAGAGGAGGGGGTCTGCCTTAAGGCCGTGGCAGCGCATGAAGCGTTCAAACGCTTCTCTGCGCCGGATCTCCACAAAGGAATCGTCAAAACCGCCCAGATACGCGATCCGCCTGTGTCCCAATGACGTCAGATAATCCACCACCAGCTGCATGCCTTCACTGTTATCGGTGCCCACATAGCAGGTCATGGGATGGCCGGGCAGGTAATTATCCAAAAGCACGGTAGGGATGCTGATTTCCTCGATCTGCTTTAAATAGGTGTCATTTAAGTCAAAACCCAGCAGAAATGCCCCATCATAACCGTTCTGCCGCATCAGGCTGCTGCAGGACTGCTTTTGCTGAAAAAAATCGTCCACCGCGATGACGGACACCTCACAGTTCTGTTTGGCCGCCGCCAGACGAAAGCCCGCGATCACCTCATAGCCGAAGCCGTGAATGCTTTCGTAAGCCATATTTTCCACCATGACGCATAGTCTGCGAAGGGCAGCGTCCTTTTTTCTACGGTGTATGTATCCCATTTCCATGGCGGTGTCCAGCACGGTCTGCCGCATCTCTTCACTGATATCGCTGGCGCCGTTCAACCCTTTGGAAACTGTGCTGATGGAAACACCCAGCCGGTCCGCTATCTCTTTTATCGTCGCCATACTCTCTCCTTTTTTACTGTCACCAACCGAAGGTCGATGACCTGCGCACACATCAGTGTGTTTTCTCTATACTGTCACCAACTGTAGGTTGGTAACCTGCGTAACTTCAGTGCGCTGCTTTTTACCGACTATTTTCGAAAATATACTGCTGTTCTCTGCTATTTACTATAACATTTTTTTGATGTACTGTAAAGAAGCATATATTTATGCACAAAACAGGACGCTTGTATTCGGATAATATGGCCAATTTTGCAGTGAGGGCCTGGCTTTGCATTGACATACCACCGCCCGGCTGGTAAGATAGAGATAATAATATTTTCGAAAATTTTCGAATGACTATGACTGGGGGATCAGAGGATGATGACAACCACATTAAAAAGAGGTGCGGGCATTTTGCTTCCGGTAACAGCACTTCCGTCGCCGTACGGTATCGGGACTCTCGGAAAAGAAGCATATGAATTTGTGGATTTTTTAAAGGAAGCGGGGCAGTCCTTCTGGCAGGTGCTGCCGGTGGGCCCTACCAGCTATGGAGACAGTCCTTACCAGTCTTTTTCCGCTTTTGCCGGCAATCCCTATATGATCGATCTGGATGCGCTGATTGAAGAGGGCATTTTGGACCGCGGGACAGTGAATGACCGATTCTGGGGAAATGACCCGGTACGGGTTGCATATGACGTGATGTTCCAGAACCGATTCACGGTGCTTCGGGCGGCCTTTGCAGCCAGCCATCTTGAGGAGGATGAGGATTACCGGAATTTCTGCGCTGCACAGGCCTTCTGGCTGGAGGATTACAGCCTGTACATGGCCTGCAAGACACATTTCGGCAATCAGGAATGGCCGCTTTGGGACAAAGATATCAAGTTCCGCACATCGGAAGCTGTGGCAAAGTATTCACAGCTTTTGAAGGAGGATATGGAATTCTGGAAATTCTGCCAGTATAAGTTTTATGGACAATGGGAAAAACTGCGCCGGTATGCCAATGAAAGAGGCATCAGCCTGATCGGAGATGTGCCGATCTATATGGCGCTTGACAGCGCCGATGTCTGGGTGAATCCGGATCTGTTCCAGCTGGATGAAAACCTGACGCCGATCAAGGTAGCCGGCGTTCCTCCGGACGCGTTTTCCGATGACGGTCAGCTGTGGGGCAACCCGCTGTATGATTGGGATGCCATGGATGCGGAAGACTTTGAATGGTGGTCACGCAGGATTGGGGCGGCTTCCGTACTTTATGATGTGGTGCGTTTTGACCATTTTATAGGTGTGACACAGTATTATACCATTCCCTTCGGAAGCAGTGACGGTAAGAACGGTGAATGGAAGAAAGGCCCGGGGCGCAAACTTGTGGATGTGATCCTGAAGGCGGCAGGGGATACGAAGGTGATTGCAGAGGATCTGGGAGTCAGTGTGCCGGAGGTGAAGCAGCTGCTTGCGGATACGGGCCTGCCGGGGATGAAGATCATCGAATTTGCCTTTGGCGGCGGTTCTGACAATGAGCATCTGCCCCATAATTATGCGAGCAACTGTGTGGTTTACGGTGGAACCCATGATAACGAGACTCTGAAGGGATATTTCCTGGGCTGTTCCGACTGGGAGAGAGGATACGCTTGCCGTTATATGGGTGTCTCAAATCCCAATGATATAGACGCGATCGTCAGCGCGGTATTTCGGACCGCCTACAGCAGTGTGGCCAGCGTGGCGATATTCCAGGTCCAGGATGTGCTTCGGCTGGATAACTCCGCCCGCATGAACCATCCTTCCACGATCGGCGGCAACTGGAGCTGGCGGCTTCGTAAAGGGCAGCTGGGAGACCGTGAGAAGCAGATGCTTCGGGATCTGGTGAATCTGTATGGCAGATAGAGATGGGAAAATGTGGGGCAAGTTGCACAAAAGGGTATTCCAGTAAATGTAAGAAATATTTGTGAAATATAACACAAATTGTTCACAAAAAAGTAACGAAATGTCTATTGAAGTAAATGCAGTTGTATATTACTATAGCCTTAAGACAGAACGCTGTATCCGCAGTGAAAATCCAAAAATATCCGCTTTTTATATGGTAGATAAAGCCGGGGAGACGAAGCCGGCCAGGGAGGAAACAGGATGATAGCGATGACAGGGAATGGGAAACAGGAGATGAGAGAAATGGACAAAAAGGAAGGCACGAAGAGAAATTCGGCTCCTTATGAACTGTCAGAGCAGCAGTTTGAAGATGAGAGTTCCGTATTGAATTATTACAGGAACCTGCTGCGGCTGAGAGAGGAAAACCCTGAAATAGTCAAAGGCGTAGTATCCTGCATGAAAGATATTGCTGATCAGCATGTCAGCATAATGATAAAAACATGGCATAACAGCCGGATTTTGATCGTCATGAACGGGAGCGCCCAAAAACGGCGGGTTGTACTGCCGAAAAAGGATTATGGCTATGAGAGGATGAAGGGGACGCTGTCTACCTCCGGAGAAGAGGCGGTTCTGGAGGATGAGATGCTCACCATACCGGAGTATGGGATTGTGGTGCTGAAATGATCTGCGAGGCCCGGTGGGCTTTGTAAGTGGACTTTGTGTGGTAGAACCGGCGGCATGCGTTTGATATGCCGCCGGTTCTGTCTTTAAATCGGTTTTCTCGCATAAATACTGGCAGAATGCTGAATCGTATTTGAAGTATCCATTTCTACGAACTTTTCTACTGAAAATCCGGCTGACTGCAATTCTGAAATATATCCGTCTCTATCATTAGCTCTTGCCGGAACAAGCGGCACCATAACTTCTATATCACCATCACCTGTATCCACCCTGCGGGGTAAGGGTGTTTCATAGTCACTGCCGGTAATGTTTAACCATTCTTCATATGAATTGACAGCGGATTTTACTGTTTCCTCTTTATGATTGCCGTTTATATAGGACTCCCTATAAAAAAGCATAGGTGATCCAGGTTTAAGAGATAAAAATGCGTTTTTTAAATAGGATGTTCTGTCTTGGTCGGTGACAAGCATATGAAAACCCATGCAGTCAAGTGCAGCATCGTAATTCTCGCCTGCAGTCTCCTTAACCATATCAAGTATATCTATTCGTGCGTTCGGATAATTCTTTAAATTTTCCTTAGCCTTCAAAACAGCAGAAGGGGCGATATCAACTCCGTGATAGTTACAACCAAGCTCTGATAGTATAATTCCCCCTGCCCCTTCGCCACAGGCAAATTCTATAATACTTTTACCCGTTAAATGATTGGCGGTTACCCATTCTTTGAGCGCATTAAAAAGCTCCTGATCATCCGGAGAATGTCCCCAACGCTCTGCTCCGGCTTCAAATACAGCCCTGTATCTTTTTTCATAAGCTAAATAATAAGGCTGTTGTTCCACTTAATTATCCCCTCCTGCATTTGCGTTGAACAAAACCTGCAATGATCTGTTGAGCAGTTCCTCCCTCTCAAAATATATGCTCTGTCCCACCGGCTGCAGCACGGTCTGTCCATCCGAGTAAACGGCCGGAGCCTGTGGTGCCAGTTTGTCCCCATCTACCGTGACCGCATCTTTGGTTTCTGCGCCCAGCAGCAGATCCCCATGCCAGTAAGTACAGCTTCCTTCAGGAGTTTCTTTGCTGACAGTTCCGCGCTTTTGCAGACAGATCGGGTACACCAGCCGGACATCGCCGCAGCCCAGAACCGAAACGGTCAGATAACCGTCTTCCCAGACAGCGGGCACTTCCCTGCCGCGCACCTGCAGGTGCAGTGCATCACGGTCCGCGCCTTCAGGGATATAGAAGTAAAACTTATGAAGTCCCTGGCAGCCGGATATGCGGATGCTTAAATGGCCTTCTCTGGGGAGGCCGGACCGTACCGTAAGCCGCGCATCCGCCAGCTCATACTCGCCGCTGAAACAGCCTGCGATATAAATCCGGCTGCCATCCTCCAGCACGGAGTGAAGGGCTGCTTTTGTGAGCCCTTCGGCGCCTCTCATGCTGCAGCACCAGCAGGCTTCATAGTGATTTCTCTGGGCGCGTAGAAACGCGCCGGCAGGTCCCGGCCCCGCGCAGTCATCGCAGCCGAAACCGCCGTTATTCCTCTGCCCATGGCCCAGCGCATTATAATAGATCCGGTGTGCTGTCTGAAGGTAAGCAAGCTTTCCTGTCTCCTTCCAGAGCTCAAGAGCCACCAGATAGGAATCGACGATGGCGCAGGGCTCAGTCCACAGCGGGCGGCCGAACCAGTTGAAGTTGGCATAATTTTCGGTCATGCCATGTTTCATGTAAAAATCAAAGAAAGAAATAACGAAATCCAAAAGCTCCGTTCGCTCGGTGCACTTATAAAAGCGGATCAGGCCTCGGCATGCGGAAAGAGAAGCGTGGGTCTGCATGGAAGCCTTCATAAAGTCGATGCGGCAGAAGGCTTCGAACATTTTCCATAGAAGGTCTGCCACCCGCTCATCTCCGAAGATGCTGTAATACTGGCTGAGCGCATCCATGGACATAAAGGCGCATCCGATATCTGTGGAGAGATGCCAGCCGTAAACGACATTGCCGCCAATGCGGCCGGAAGCCTCACCATCCATGCTGCGCATAGCCGGATCTGTAGGGTAGTTTTTATACAGAGGCCGGACAGGCAGATACAAATTTTCTACAATTTTCCTGGCCATTCGTTCACTTCTTTCGCTGCCGGTCCACAGATAATGCTCCAGCAGTCCCCGAAGCAGCCAGTTATGGCCGGACAACTGCTGTTCATCCGCTTCACCGTCAGGAAGAATTCCTTTCAGATAGCCCTTCGGGTTCATTTCCTCCTCCAGCTTATCCAGAATTTCATCCAGATAGGCTGCCTTCTGCCCGGTGGTGCGGGACAGCAGGACAAGGGCCAGAACGGTTCTGCCTTCCCAGTCCCCGGCCCATCCATTTTTCTCAATTTCAAACAATACATCCGGACGGTACTCTGTATCCTCCAGTCTGGCAAAATTTTTCGCCAGCCTGAATCCCAGTTCTCCCTCCGCTTTCACTCCCTCATAAGCAGGAACTCTCATCATAAAATCTCCTCCTCGTCTACTGCCACCAGCCAAAAGCTGATGATCTGCGCGCACTTAAAGATCCGCATATTTCCATAATACCTCAAAACACTCTGTCAGTAAAGAACTACAAAACTTTCATCCCTTCACAGCACCCGCCGTAATCCCTTCGATAAAAAAGCGGTTCATGAACAGAAACACGGCGACCATCGGAAACAGCACAAATGTACAGGGCGATAGCACAATCCTTTATGTTCATGCCGGCGTGCATATGAGACAATAATGCCAACAGCAAAACAACTTGATATGTGCCGTAAATGGCGCAGGAATGGAGGAAGTTATGGGGAAGAAATCAGTCAGAAGAATGACGGCGGCCGTGCTGGCGGCGCTGCTTCTTGCTGCCGCAGGTCTTAGCGGCTGTTCCGGAAAAGACGCACAGAATGGGACTGCCAAAACGGATGGGACCGCACAGGCAGGTCCTGCCGGAGAGACACAGGCGGAGAGCACGGCCGGAACGGAGGCTTTGGGCGGGACATTCAGCTACCTGATGCACAGCAAGTTTGTAACATGGCTCAATGATCTGGAATGGTACACTTATGTTCCGGAGAAGACAGGGGTGACGGTGGAATTTGTGGAAGGACCTTCTGAAAATGATGACTACTATTCCGATGTGGATCAGAGGATGATCAGCAAGAGCTTTCCTGACGCCGGGATCGTAAAGCTTGCCCAGGCCAATGTCTACGGCGAGCAGGGCGCATTTGTGGATCTTAAGCCCTATATCGAGCAGTATGCGCCCAATATACAGAAGTATCTGGAGGACCATCCCGGCTATGCGGCGCTGGTGACCAGTGAGAACGGAGCGATCTACGGCCTGGCCAATGAGACTCCCACATCGGCGGATGTGGTGGCCTACAGGACCGATCACTTCAAGGAAGCCGGCATTGAAAAGATACCTGGAACCATCGATGAGTTTACGGAAGCCATGCGCACGCTGAAGGCTTATTACGGCGCCAAGGACTCCAACTATTATCCGCTGTCCGGCAGGGATCAGCTGCTGCGCTTTATGCCTTATTTTGAAGCATCAGCAGGTTTTGAGGGCGGTACTGCCCACGGCAACTACTATACCAGCAGCGCTTACGGATACGATCTTAAGGCCGAAGGCTTCAAACAGATGGTGGAATGGTATCATACATTGTATGCGGAAGGCCTGATCGATCCGGAATGGGTAAGCGGGGCTATTTCCGAGGAACAGTGGGAGACCAGTGTGCTGACCGGAAAGAGTTCCATCTTTACAGACGGTTATACGAGGCCGGCATGGTTTATGAACAACTCGGACAAGACGACATACCCGGAGTACGATCTGAATGTAATCCCGTACATGAAGACGGTAAACGGCAACACCACAAAGATGACGGCCAAACTGCAGTATGATGAGAGACGGTGCATGGCTATTAATATAACCGCTGAGGACAAGGCGCCGATGATCATGAAGTATCTGGATTTCTTCTTCTCTGAAGAGGGACAGACTCTGGCAAACTGGGGTGTGGAAGGCGTCAGCTATGAAGTGGCGGACGGCAGGAAGCAGTATCTGGTGGATTATACCCAGGAAGAGCAGAAGCCTGCGGGCACCAAGAAATGGTCCTTCCTCACCGACCAGCTGACCTTTATTAAGCCGATTGACAACGAAGCGTTTTATTCCTATAACACGGAATTTACCACCGATATCGCGTTAAGCCTGTTTACAGAGGATAATCTGGCGCAGCGCTGGAACATCATCTACAGCACGGATCAGACGAAGGAGATCTCCAACCTGGTATCCATCGTCAATGAAAGCATGAATTCCGGTGTGCTGAAATTCATCAAGGGTGAGAGAAGCATGGATGAGTGGGATGCGTTTCTGGCTGAGATGGACGGTCTGGGCTATGACAGAATCGTGGAGATTGAACAGGAAGCCTACGACGCCATGTATAAATAAGCATAGAGGCGGGAGAGTTAAGCGCCCCGGGCGCGCGCCGGGAGAGGGACAGGGGCAGCCCTGCCCCTCATATTTTTCACCCAATGCCGCAAGATAGAGAGGAAATCGAATGGAGAACATTAAGACCAAACAAAGCAGAGGGAAACGTCTTCTGCAGTATATCAGAAAAAACCGGCTGATCTATCTGATGATGATCCCGGCTTTGGGCTGCTGGCTGCTGTTTAAAGTGGGCCCTTTGTTCGGGATGGTGATCGCGTTTCAGGATTACAGTCCATTTAAGGGAATTCTGGGCAGCCCGTTCATCGGGCTGGAGAATTTCATGCGCATATTCAAAGAGCCTTATATGCTCACGCTGATCCGCAACACGGTGCTGCTGGCGCTGTATACGCTGGTCTTTTCCTTTACGGTGCCGGTGGCCTTCGCCCTGTTTCTAAATGAACTGAAGAACAGTCTGGTAAAAAAGGGCGTGCAGTCCATCAGTTTTCTGCCCTATTTCATATCGTCAGCGGTCATGGTCAGCATCCTTTATACGATGGTGTCGCCCACCACAGGCGTAATCAACATGATGCTGGTGAAGCTCGGCATGGAACCGATTTATTTCATGGCACAGCCGGGATGGTTCCGGCCCCTGTACGTGATTTTGCAGATCTGGCAGACCTGCGGTTATTACGGAATCATCTATATGGCGGCCATCATGTCCATAGACCCGTCCATTTATGAGGCGGCCAGCGTGGACGGAGCCAGCCGATGGCAGAAGATGATGAAGATCACGCTGCCGGGCATTAAGACCACCGTGGTGGTCATGCTGATCGTAGCTGTGGGCAACATCTTTTCCGTTGACCTGGACAGAATCCTCCTGATGTACAATCCCAGTGTTTATGAGACGGCGGACGTGCTGCAGACTTATGTATACCGCTTAAGCTTCCAGTCCACGGGTTTTCCGGATTACGGCTATGCAACCGCTGTCAATATGGTGAAATCAGTCATCGCGTTCCTTCTGGTGATTCTGACCAATAAGCTGTCAAAAAAATACGCGGAAACCCGTCTGTTTTAGAAAGGAAAAGCAGGATGAAAAGAAAACACAGAAAAATAAAGCTGTTCGATGTGGTAAACAGCATTGTGATGATCCTGATCGCTCTGGTCTGCGTCTATCCGTTTCTCTACATCTTTTTCCAGTCGGTCAGCGACGGGTATTCCCTTGTAAACGGTGAAGTGGTATTTTTTGCCAAAGGATGGAATCTGGAGGCCTATAAATACATATTCCAGAACACGAACTTAAACATTATGCAGGGATTCCGCAATTCCGCCGTTTACACGGTGCTGGGAATGCTCTTCGCCCTGGTTATGACCTTTATCCTGGCTTATGTGCTGACCAGAAGAAGCCTGAAGGAGAGGTTTGCAATCCGCAAGCTGCTGGTGCTTTCCTGGGTATTTGAGGCGGGCATCATCCCCACCTATATCCTGTTCAGCAAGCTTGGCTTTGTGGACAATCCGTTAGCTATGGTGATCCCCAACGCCATCAGCACTCAGTACCTGATGATTACCATGTCCTTTTTTAACGGGATACCTGAGGAACTGGATGATGCCGCCTATGTGGACGGAGCCAACACCTTCCAGATCCTTTGGAAGATCTATGTGCCGCTGTCCAAAGCGATCATTGCCACCATCGGCATGTTCTATGCGGTCATGATCTGGAACCAGTATCTGTTCCCGCAGATTTATCTGAAGAATCCTAAATATTATACGATCCAGCAGATCCTGAAAAATGTGGTGATCAGCGATGACGGGGGAACCAGAACCTTTCCCACAGTGATACAGAATGGGGTGCTGATCAATCCCCAGAATCTGAAGGCAGCGACGGTATTTATGGCCATGCTTCCCATCGTGTGCGTGTATCCGTTTGTACAGAAGTATTTTAAGAGCGGTATACTGATCGGATCGGTGAAGGGATGACGGCGGCAGGAGACGGACTGTTTGCGCCTGTGCTGCGGCGGCAAACGGATGAGGAGATTTAAGGGCGGCACAGAAATGAGGAAGATACATTGACTTGTTATGGCGTGATTGCAGATGATTTGACCGGGGCCATGGATGCCGGTGTACAGATGCTGGAGCAGAATTATGTGGTGCGGGTGGCGTTTGATATCCACAAGCTCCCGGAATGGGAGAGTCAGTCGGATGTCATCATCATGAGCACCGAGAGCAGAAATGTCCCGATGGAGAAGGCCTACAGCCAGGTTTTGGCAGCCCTTGAAGGGTTTCGGCAGCAGGACTGCCGGCTGATTTATAAGAAGATAGATTCTACCCTTCGGGGCAATATCGGCGCGGAGCTGTTGGCCGTTCTGGAAAGCGGACAGGCGGACTGCGTGGTCATAGCGCCGGCCCTTCCCTTTAACGGCAGGACCACTGTAAACGGCGTACACTATGTATACGGATCGCCGTTAGAAAATACGGAGCTGGCCAAGGATCCTTACGCACCGGTGTACGAATCGGAGATTTCCATGATAATCCAGGAGCAATATCCGGCACAGGTTGGTATGATAGACATCAGGACGATCCGCAATGGCGCGGAGTCCGTATCTGCGGGGATAGAAGAATGCGTTGCCCGGGGAACGCGGCTTCTGGTGGCGGACACCATCGACGACGGAGACCTGCGCAGCATCGTGCAGGGAAGCGCTCTCTATAGGGGACGGCTGCTCCTATGCGGATCTGCCGGACTCTTCAAGCATATCGAACAGCTGGGCAGCATACGGGCTATGGGTATGCATACAAAGCTGCATCTGCCACGCAGGAAGCGCAGCGCTCCGGTGCTGGTGCTGTCAGGCAGCCCGGCCAGAATGTCCAAACTGCAGATTAAAAGGTTTGAAGAGTCCTGTGACCGTTCCTATGTGCTGCGGGTGAACGTGGCACATCTTGCTGGCGGGGAGACGGAATACAGAGAGGCCTGCGCCGATGCGGCCCGCATTACTGCCGCTAAGCTGAAGGAAGGATGCCATGTGGTGGTGGACGCTTCCGGGGACAGCAAGGAAAATATTCTTAATTACTATCAGGATAACTGGCAGGAGCTGCAGGCTGTGAGAAAAAAAGTGCTGGGATTTTTAGGCGAAATGGCTTTAGCGGCGGCTGATGCGGTGGGCCTTAGGGGATTGGTGCTTTTTGGCGGTGACACGGCGGTAGCGGTCACGAGGAAACTGGGAGCCGGCGGGATTGAGATCACAAGAGAAATTGAGCCCTATATTCCTCTGGGAGTTCTGATTGGCGGGGAACATACCAATGTGCCGGTAGTCACCAAATCCGGCGGCTTTGGCAGGGAGGATTCCCTGGTTTCCATAGTGAAGAAGCTGGAGCAATGACGGCGTCTGCGGTTTGAGGCAATAGGACAGGATGGGAGAATACATATGGAAGATGGGAAGCTGGTTAATAAAAAACCGCTGGTAGCTTTGACTTTGGGTGATCCGGCCGGTGTGGGGCCGGAGATCACGGTAAAACTCCTGGGCGGTCACTGGATACACGGTGTATGCAGGCCTTTGGTGATCGGAGATCTGTGTGCGGTAAAAAGGGCTATGGAGCAGACCGGCATAAGGCTTAGGATACACCTGACAGATGACCCGGCAGGCGGTATTTATGAGGATGGCACTTTGAACCTGATGGATCAGGGCTGTCTGACCGGTACGGATTATCCGATGGGGGCGGTGGACAGCCGCTGCGGAGACGCGGCCTTCTGCTATGTGAAGAGGGCGATCGAGCTGGCACTGGAGAAAAAAGTGGACGCCAATGTTACGGCTCCGCTAAACAAAGAATCCATGAATCTGGCGGGCCATGCTTTCTCCGGACATACGGAAATCTATGCGCACTACACAAATGTAAAGGATTATGCGATGCTGCTGGCATACGGCGGCATGAGGGTAGCCCATATCAGCACGCATGTGTCCCTTCGTCAAGCCTGCGGCCTGGTAAAAAAGGAACGGATCTTGAAGGTGATTGATCTGTCTGTTCAAACCTTGAAGCAGCTGGGGATTGACCGGCCGAGGATCGCTGTGGCGGGCCTGAACCCGCACTGCGGGGAAGGCGGGCTGTTCGGCACGGAAGAACTGGAGGAGATCATCCCTGCGGTAAAAGAGGCTGCCAAGCGCGGATTAGATGTCTGCGGACCTGTGCCGCCCGATACGGTGTTCTGCAAGCTGAAAGGGGGACAGTATGATCTGTGCATCTGCATGTACCATGATCAGGGGCATATTCCCGTTAAGCTGGCCGGATTTGTCTGGGAAAAGGGAGAAACACAGGGCGCGGTGAACGGCATAAACATGACCCTTGGACTTCCCGTCATACGCGTATCCGTAGATCATGGAACAGCATTTGATATCGCGGGCAAAAACCTGGCGTCCGAGGCGTCCCTGGCCGAGGCGGTGGAATACGCGGTTAAGATGGTCTGCTCCGGATCTGGAAATTTATAAGGCTTTGCCAGACAGAAAAATTATCAGCTTTCATCATTCGGCTGAGAATCTGAAACCCATCCAGTTTTGCCGGACTGTAAGGGAAGGACCGATGGAGGCCGACCACAGCGTCACCCATCTCTTCTATCTTTATTTTATACTGGATGGAGACGGATGGCTCGACGGCAGGGACGGCGTGGAAGGACGGCGTGCGGACTGCCGGTTTGGGAAGGGCGATATCCTGTGCCTGTATCCCGGCGTTTCGGGAACCTTCCACTTTGAAGGAAGGCACAGCGAGTGGTGCTGGCTGTCCATCGAGGTCGGCAACAATAGGGAGTTTGGCCGTTGGAAGGAAATGAGCGGCCAGATTACCGTGCTGGAGGGCGGCATACGCCCGGAGGTGGGGGACCTCCTGGAGCTTCTGAATGATGAAACGCTGGAAGAGAGAGGAAGCGCGTACAGGGTGATGGGGCTCTTGTACACGCTGGTAGATGCGGTGTTCGCCCAAACACTGCGGACACAGTTAAAGGAGCTGTCGGGTTCCGGGGATTTGGAATCCGTTACAAGGGCGGTGGAGTATATCAACCTGAACTATTACCATAAGATCGATGTGGACAGTATATGCAGGTACGTGAATTACAGCCGCTATTATTTTTCACGCAGGTTCAAGGAGATGCAGGGACTGTCCATCACCGAGTATATCAATAAGGTGAGGCTGGACCGTGCGGTGTATCTGTTAAGCCATACAGATCTGAACATCCTTCAGGTGGCGAAATCGGTTGGGTTTGAAGACCCCTATTATTTTTCAAGAAGATTTAAAAGCTATACGGGCATCACGCCCAGCGCTTTCCGGGAAAACTGCCGCAGCTGACTGCGGTGCCCGAAAGAGGAAACGCCGGGTGCCGATGCAGAAACGGAGACAGTATGAGTTATATACCACAGGGAATAATTGTAGCCATGACCACGCCGATGACGGCAGATGAAAAGCTCTGCGAACAAGAGCTTAGAAACCAGGTCAGGAGGTATATAAATACCGGGATACATGGACTGTTCTGCCTGGGGACCAACGGAGAATTTTATGCTTTAAGCTGTGAAGAGAAGCTGAGGGTGATGGAGGTCGTGCTGGAGGAGAACAGGGGACGGCTGCCTGTATGTGTGGGGACGGGATGCGTGACCACAAAGGATACGGTTTTTCTATCGCAGAAAGCCCAGGAACTGGGGGCTGATGCTGTATCCGTGGTTACGCCTTATTTCGGAGAGGTGAGCCAGAAAAAGCTGGTGGAGCATTATAAGGCTGTGGCTAAGAGCATCGATATCGGAGTTATTCTTTATAACATACCTGCCAGGACAGGCTGCAGCATATCCCGTCAGACACTGGAGACTCTGGCAGGGGTGGACAACATCATAGGAATCAAGGATTCAAGCGGAAATTTTGACAATACCCTGCAGTATCTGGAAGCTACCGGCAGAGAATTTCCGGTGCTGTCCGGCAATGATTCGCTGATCCTGTCCACGCTGACGGCGGGCGGAGCCGGCGGCATTGCGGGCACCGCAAACCTGTTCCCCAATAAACTGGCGTCCATCTATGACAGCTGGAAGGCAGGCGATCTTAAACAGGCGGTGCTGATTCAGGACGGGATCCGGGCTATCCGGGACTGCATGAAGCTGGGCAATCCAAATACGGTGATTAAACGGGCGCAGAATCTGCTGGGATGGCCGGTAGGACCGGTAAGAAGCCCTTTTGGAGGGGATTATGAGGCTTGGGACGGACGCATAGCGGATGTACTGGATCAATACTATAAAGACTGGAATTAGATGTCCGTTATAAAAATGCGGATACAAAGCGGAGGTGGACTATGTCAGCGATACTGGAGATGCCGAAAAAGGTTGTGGAAGGACTTGGCACGGTCAATGTGCTGCCGGAGCTTTTATTGGAGAACGGCATAAGGAGCGCCGGAGTGATCTCTGATCCGGCGGTGATACATCTGGACTGTGTGGAGAAGGTGCTGGCACGGATAGAAGAAAGCGGCTGCAGCGTAAGGATTTATGACCGGATCTATGGGGAGCCGGATTTCGAATCCATAAACAGGCTCTGCGGCAGCGAAGCGCTGAGAGGATGCGGCGCGGTGCTGGCATTCGGGGGCGGCAGCGTGATCGATACGGCAAAGCTTTACTGCGCGATTGCGGTGAATCCGGAGTTTGCGCGCAGCCCGGAGAATCCCGCGCTGATAGAGAAGAAAGGCCTGCCGCTGTTCGCTGTTCCCACAACGGCGGGAACAGGGGCGGAGGCCACGCCCAATGCCATCCTGTATCACAGGCAGAAGAAACAGAAGATGGGCATCGTAAGCCGTAAGATGATCGCTGATACGGTGATTCTGGACGGAGAGATGACCGCCGGCCTGCCGAAGGCGCTGGCTGCAAGCACCGGCTTTGATGCGCTTTCCCATGCCATGGAGAGCTTTGTCAGCAAAAAGGCGAATCCGTATTCCGATATGTTTGCGCTGGAAGCCATGCGCCTGATCTTTAAGAGCCTGGTTCCGGCCTGCAGGGATAATCTTGCGGATGCCCGGCAGGATATGCTGCTGGCGTCGTTTTATGCCGGCGTATGTCTGGTGACGGCTTCCACGCATGTTGTACATGCCATGGCCTATCCGCTGGCCGAGGAGTATCATGTGCCCCACGGTAAGGGGATCGCTGCGCTGCTCGTTCCGGGTATGGAGGAAATAAGAAAAAGCGCCGGAGAGAGGATGGAGCACATCGCAAGCCACTGTCTGATAAAGGAAAACGGAGCCTGCCCAAAAGACGGAGCCGGACGCCTCATAACGGCGATGCGGGATATACAGCAGGAGTTGGGCATGGACTGCGGCCTGGCGCAGTTTGGTGTGAAAGCGGAGGATTGCGGACGGATGGCAGAGAAGGCGCTGGAAAACCGGAGGCTGTTTGACAACTGTCCGGCGGATTTATGCCTTGCGGATGTGGAGAGGATTTATAGAGGGATGCTTTCCTAGTTAGACGGCGGGAGGAAGGAAGATGGGTGAAGAACTGATACGGTGCCATAACAGACAGAAGGCGGATATACGCTTTCAGGACGGGGGGCTGCCCCATGTGCCGGGTGTGAAAAATATTCAGGTGGTCAGGGCCTGCAGAGAATCCGATGAGGAGGTATACCGGTGGACTTATAACCACGCCCCGATGCTGGCTTACTGGCGGAGACGTTTCTTTCTGGAGTATCTCTCGGATCCGGTAAGCGAGCATGTGCCACCCTCCAGGACTCTGCTCGTGACCTCACATGACGGCATTGGCTGGGGAAAACCGGAGGTGGTATTTCCTCCCCTTCGCGTTCCGTTTGATCCTTACTGTGGGCCCGGAAGAGACCGGGTTGAAGAAAAATATAAAGGGAAAGCCTGGGACTGCGTCATGCACCAGCGCATGGGATTTTATGTATCCGGTGAGGACCGGCTGCTGGTCCTTGGCTTTTACGGGTTTTCTTCGGATCCGGACACCGCTCCCAACAACGGATACGGGCTGGGACGGGTGGTCCGGGAGATCTATGAGGATGGGAGTTTTTCCCCGGTCTGCTTTCTGCGCAGAAATGACAGGAGCGGGTACGGAGGATATGAAGGAGCGGTATTTCCTGATTACCGGATGAGCAAAGATGCGGGATTTCGCAGAGCCTGTGAAGAGCTGCTGGATAACCGGCTGATCCGTCAGCAGTGGTGGGAGGAAGAACGGCTGGACGAGGAATTTTTTGGAAGCAGGGGAGGAAAGGCTATATCCTCTTACAGCCTGCCTGACGGCCGGGTGATGGCGGTTTTTAAAGAATCCATGGCCTGTCTGACCGATCAAAACGGAAACGAATGGTCACAGCTTGTGCGTTGTCCCACCCTGGAAACCTCCACGGGCAAGGTGTGGGGGCAGCGGACGGAGGACGGCCGTTATGCGCTGTTTTATAATCCGAGTACGGACGGAGCCCACCGCTGGCCTCTGGCCGTGATCACCGGAGAGAATGGCATGGATTTTGACGGCCTGATGGCCGTCACGCCGGAGGTTTCTCCCTGCCGCTATGAGGGTCTGCTTAAGAATCTGGGGCCACAGTATGTGCGCGGCATATGTGAGTGGAATCCGAATCCGGAAGATAAAGGGATATGGCTGACCTACAGCGTCAATAAGGAGGATATCTGGGTCTGCCGGGTCCCTGTGCCCGTATCCGGTTCCCTGCCGAAAGATGTGGAGGAAATCCTGACGCCGGAAGCAGCAAATCAATGGAATCTGTACAGCCCGGTCTGGGCAAAAGCTGTATGTGTCCCGCATCCGGAGGATGGACGCCCCTGCATCCGCATGGAGGATTTTGATCCTTACGACAGGAGCAGGGCGATGCGTATTTTTCAGGCGGGGCAGCGCATCGGCATCTCGGCGTGCGTACGGGTGGACAGCGCAACAGAAGAAGCCGGGCTGGTGTTAGAGCTGCAGAATGACAGCGGCGCGGCGCCGGTGCGGGTGCGGTTTGGAGGTGACGGCTTTATCTATGTGCGCTCCGGGGGCCGTGAGGATAAATTCAGCGGTTACACGGCCGGGGTGTGGATAGAATTGAACCTTTTCGCCGATTGTGTGGAAAACCGGTTTGAATTTTCTGTCGGCAAAGCGCAGCCGGAGCGCCGGGAGTGTTTTCGCTTCAGCCAGTCCGTCGGCAGCATTTCGCGTGCACTGTTTACTACAAAGGCGGCGCTTTACCGCAACAGTCTGGAGGACAGCGGCAGGTATAAAACACTGGGAGATCTGCCGGTAGATGTGCGCCGGGAAAAGGGAGCTGTATGCTGGATCCACCGCTTTCGGGCGGTGAGCCGGGAGAAGCGGAGCGATTGAGCACACTGCGAGTGACGGAGGAAGAGACGGTGAAAAATGCGGGAAAGAAAACAGAGGGCGGCAGATGGTTTTGCGAACAGATGGCTCATCCGCCCGCTTCCTGCCGCTCTCTGCCGTTCTGGTCGTGGAACGGCAGGATGGAGGAAGAAGAAGTCCGCCGACAAGTGAACCTGCTTTATCAGGGCGGTGTCGGCGGATTTTTTATGCATGCCCGGGAAGGGCTGGAGATAGAGTATATGGGAGAGAGGTGGATGAGCTGTATTCTGGCTGCGGTGCAGGAAGCAAAACGTCTGGGCTTGGAGGCATGGCTGTATGATGAAGACCGCTGGCCCTCCGGCGGCGCTGCGGGCAGGGTCTGCGCCCAGGGACAGGATGCTTACCGGTGCAAGGGGCTGACGATGGAGGTCTGCGGCCAAAAGCCGGATGCGCAGGACAGAAAATGTGGACCGGAAGGAAGGCTTTTGGCTGCCTATGCTGCCTCCGTCAGCGATGACTCCCCTATGGAGCTGAACAGTTACCGAAGGATCCCTGTCATAAACGGAAAGCCTGCCGACATTCCAGCGGGAGTGGAGGGAACACTGTTACTGCTGCGGGAGGAGGTCAGCGCGCCCCATGAATGGTTCCATGGGGAAGCGCCGCCGGACTTCTTGAATCCGGATGCGGTGGACTGCTTCATCAGGGAGACCCATGAACGGTATAAGACGCTTCTGGGGGATGAATTCGGCGGTGCGGTGAAGGGGATTTTTACGGATGAGCCAAGTCTTGCGGACCGGAGGGCTGCTTTTTCACCGGTAAGAGGATGGATGCCCTGGACTTGGGGAATGGAGCGGGAGTTTGCGGACGAATTTGGCTATGACCTGCTGGATGCCGCTCCCGGACTGTATTTTCGGGTGGAGGGGTACAGGAAGGTGAGGCATGATTATTGGAAACTGATCAGCATGCGCTTTTCACGGACCTATTCCGGCCGGATCGGCGCATGGTGCGAAGAAAACGGGATTTCCTATACCGGCCATTTCCTGCAGGAGAATAAGCTGGGCCTTTGTACCCGGGTCAACGGAGCTGTGATGCCCCATTACCGCTGGCAGCAGGTGCCGGGCATCGACTGGCTGGGAGAACAGGCGGAGGAATATGTGACCGTGAAACAATGCGCCGGCGTGGCTGCGCAGATGGGCAGGAAAACTGTGCTGACGGAGACATATGCCGGCACCGGATGGGAATTCACGATGGAGGGGCAGAAGTGGGTCGGGGATTTTCAGTTTGTGCTGGGAGCCAACCGGAGGTGTCAGCATCTGGCTTTTTATTCATTAAAAGGGATGCGCAAACGGGATTACCCGCCCAGCTTTCATTATAATAATACCTGGTGGGAGAGAAATCGGGCGGTGGAGGACTATTTCGCCAGGCTGAGCTTCTGTCTGACGCTGGGAGAAGCGGTGAGGGATCTGCTGGTGCTGCATCCGGCCTCCACCGCCTGGAGCATGCTTGGCACGAGTCCTTACGGAAATCCGGTGAGAAGGAATGAGCGGGATGTGCCGGCCGTGGATGCTCTCGGTGATGCATTTAATGACCTTTTAAAAACGCTGTGCGGCCGGCATTATGATTTCGACCTGGGGGATGAGCTGATCCTCAAGGATCTGGCCGCCGTCAGCAAAGCGCGCCTTCAGGTGGGGAGGTGCCGCTACCGCGCAGTGCTTGTTCCGCCGATGGATACAATGCTGGAAAGCACGTGGGAGCTTCTGGAACAATATGAAAGGGCCGGAGGCGCGCTGATATTTATGGAGCCCGTCCCCTTCCTGTCGGAAGGCAGGCCTGCGGGCGGCAGCTTTCGGCTTTTGACTGACGGCCGCAGCGTAAAAAGTGTAGAGAAAGCGCTGATATTGCTGGAGCGGCTCTGCCCGAGGAGGATCTCCGTTACAGGCACGGACGGAAAGGAAGCGGAGCAAGTGCTGTATCAGCTGCGCCGCATAGAGGACGGCTGGATTCTTTTTTTGGCAGACAGCCGGCAGCCGGAGCCTTCTAAGAAACGCATGGAGAGATCACGGAATGCTGAATGCCAGCAGGAGGAAACTCTATATCGGCCAGAGCGGCTCTGCGTTTGCCTGCCTGGAATCACGGGTGTAGCGGAGCGATGGGATCTGGTTGAAGGCGCGCCTGTTTGTGTGCAAGAGGTTCAGACGGAAGGCGGGAGCCTGAAAATGGGTTTAAATCTGGGACCGGCGGACAGCGCGCTGTTTTTGATCCACGAACAAAAAGCTGCAAAAGTGGCCGGGTGTTTGGGGAAAACCTCTGCGGATCTCGCCCGAACTGTGCATAAGTTTCCGGAGATTTGTCCCATAGAAGCGGACGCCCCCGGCCTGCTGGTCCTGAACCGCTGCATTTACCGCGTGGAGCAGGATGCATGGTCGGAAGAGACAGAGGTGTGGAGAGCGCAGAAGGAGATACGGGAGAGGCTAGGGATGAGGCCGACGGATCAGAACGGAATTGAGCAGCGCTACCGCTGGGCGGGCCTGCCCCACATGAATGATGGGACGCCGGTGGAACTGGAGTTTTGCTTTGAGATTGAAGAGGTGCCAAAGAAAGCGTTTCTGGTGCTGGAGGATCCGGAGATTTTTGAGATATTCTGCAACGGCGTCCGGGTACTGACGGAGCCGGAAGGCTTCTTTTTGGACCGGGCATTTGTAAAGATACCGCTTTTGGATCTGAAAGAGGGGGATAACAGGCTGCGTCTGACCTGCTGCTATACAAACGGTACGGAACTGGAAGACTGCTATCTCCTGGGGGATTTCGGCGTGAACGAAAGACGGCATCTGACCAAGATGCCAAAAAGCCTGCAGCCCGGAGACTGGACGAAGCAGGGACTTCCCCATTACTGCGGCAGCATATCCTACTGTTACCATTTTGAGTATCATGATGCCGTTTCCGAAAGGCGGCTGTTTTTCCGTATCGGAGATTTTGCGGGGGCCTGTGCGGCTGTGACCGTAAACGGCAGGCTTCATGAGGTGCCCTGGAGGTCCGCCGGATATTTTGAGGTGACGGATGAACTGGCGGAAGGGGAGAACCTGATCAAGGTCAGAATCTACGGAACCCCGCGGAATATGCTGGGCCCCTTCAGTGAATATGAAAAGGGTGCGAAACCTGTGGGCTGCGGTGCGTTTCATCCGGCCGCCGGTAAGAAACCGGATGAAACAGGGTCGTCCCGCGGCAAAGGGGGCGGTAGGACGGGGCAGTATCAGCTGGAACCCTATGGCCTTATAACCCCCTGCTGTCTGGAAGCTTTATCACTTCTCTGAAAAATCTAAATCATATCTTGTTCCGTGCGAGAACAGGGTGCCGTCTGTGAGCTGGATGCATAGGATAACGGTGTTTTCATCGTCAAAATTATTGTGCCCGTTATCAATCCAGTCCTTAAACACATGCCGCAGCTTCACTGCGATATCCCTGTTTTCGCTTTTGCCAAACCAGCCGAGATTCATTCCTTTTCCATGAGCGCTGAACCAGTCTCCCGAAACCGCTGTGTTAGGGTTAGCCTCAATCTGCTTCATCTTAGCAGATTTCGCATATGTGATCACATAAAATTTACCGTCTTCGTAGTAGCTGTTTACCGTTCTTACACTGGGGATGCCATCAGTCACAGTGGCTAAGGCGATTAAAGTATCACGGCCGAAGCGTTCCTTTAGTAGTTCCTGCGCTTTTTCCGGTATAGATCCGTTCATATGTGTTCTCCTCTTAAACTGTCACCAACCGAAGGTTGATGACCAGCGCACACTTCAGTGTGCTTCCTCTTAAACTGTCACCAACCGGAGGTTGATGACCTACGCACACTTCAGTGTGCTTCCTCTTAAGTTACAGTCATATCGTTTCAGTAACACCCTGGCGTGCCTGGCTATTCTGTAAGCATTTGACCGCAATGATGCCGGCGATCAACAGGATCGGGAAGATGATTGTGGACAGGATACCGGCCTTCAGGTTATCGGAAAATAGGGCGGAGAGCTGACCCACCACGGCCGGCCCGCCGGCACAGCCCACATCTCCGGCCAGCGCCAGGAGTGCGAACATGGCTGTGCCGCCTCCCGGGATGCGTTTGACCGCGAGGCTGAAGGTGGAAGGCCACAGTGAGCCCACTGAAAAACCGCACAGCGCGCAGCCGAGCAGCCCGATGACCGGAGACGGGGAGAAGGAGATCATCAGATAGCTGGCCACACAGAGAATGCCGCTGGCAAACATGATCCTCTCAAGGTCGAAGCGGTCGCTGTATTTTGCCGCTAAAATCCTTGCTATGCCCATCAGCAGGGCAAAAGCGCAGGGGCCAGCCAGATCCCCTATATTCTTGCTCACATGCAGGGCTGATTCCGCAAAGGCGGATGCCCACTGACTCACTGCCTGTTCGCTGGCGCCCGCGCAGATCATGAGGATCACGATGATCCAGAACATCTTCATGCCTGCCAGATCCCGTATTCTGGCTCCGCCACCTTCCTCTGTGAGAGTGCGTATCGGCACCAGCATGAAATAGACCGCATTGAGCAGAGGAAGGACAGCCCATATGATGGCCAGAAACTGCCAGTTCCCGATCCCTGCAGCCGCAAAAAATACGGTGGAAAGGATCACCACGCCCATGTGGCCCCAGCAGTAAAAAGAGTGCAGCAGGCTCATGGCCGCTTCCTTGCGGTCCGTCGGACAGGCTTCAACAATGGGACTGATCAGTACCTCGATCAACCCGCCTCCGATAGCGTATAGGACTACAGCCGCCAGAAGACCGGCGAAGCTGTTGGAAAGGATCTGCGGCAGCACAGCCATTGCGATCAGCCCGGCGCCTGCGCACAGGTGGGCCGCTACGATGCACGTCCGATAGCCGATTTTGTCCACAAATTTCGCTGACAGAAAATCTACAATCAGCTGTATGCCGAAATTTAACGACACCAGCAGGGAAATCTTCCCCAGCGATACCCCGTAGCTTTTCTGGAATGTCAGAAACAGCAGGGGGGCGAAGTTGTTCACGATGGCCTGGGTGATGTATCCCAGATAGCACGCATTTAACGTGTGTTTGAAATTATGTCTGATCTTCATTGTTTTACCCGCCTTATTACACATATGCTTCCTATTATAAAGAATTCGGGTGGGCTGTCAATCCAAAATAAAAGATTAAGGGGCGATTTCCAGAGCAACCTCCATCATGTCCCGGAAGGAGGTCTGGCGTTCGTTTGCCGAAAGGGATTCTCCGGTAAAAATATGGTCGGAAACGGTCACGAGGCAGAGCGCCTTTTTGCCGCAGCGGGCCGCGTTCATATAGAGCCCTGCCGCCTCCATCTCCACAGCAAGGCAGCCCATTTTCTTCCAGGCTTCATTGACATTGAAATTGTCATTATAGAACACGTCAGAAGATACCAGATTGCCCACTTTATACGATATCCCCCTGCTCTCGGCTGCATGGACCGCACTGCGCAGCAGGCCGAAATCCGCCACCGGCGCAAAGGCGCCTGGCAGGCCAAACTGGGAAGCGTAGTTGCTGTCGGTGCACGCGCCCATTCCCATAACAAGGTCATGCACCCTTACATCGTCGGACAGCCCTCCTGCGGAACCGATGCGGATAATCTGTTCCACGCCATAAAAATGAAACAGTTCGTAGGAGTAAATACCGATGGACGGGATGCCCATGCCGCCTCCCATGACCGAAACTTTTTTCCCGTTATAGGTTCCTGTAAAACCGAGCATATTGCGCACAGTATTGAAACAGGTCACGTCCTGCAGATAATTCTCTGCCACAAATTTCGCGCGCAGCGGGTCGCCGGGCATTAAAACGGTTTGTGCGATATCTCCATTTTTGGCCTCGTTGTGTGGTGTAGGTGTTGCTGTCATAGTGATCCTCCTTCCTGTCACCAACCGTTAGGTTGATGACCTGCGCACGCCTCTGCGTGCTGCCTCTTTTTCTGTCACCAACTAAGGGCTGATGATTTACGTACACATCCGTGTGCTTTCTGTTTTTGCTGATTCAATCAACACTGCTTTCATTATAAAGGAAAGCGTAGCGGAAAGAAAGGCAGTCTGCGTAAATTATAAGTGTGAAAATTTTATAAATCCCTTGAAATTGCGCTATACTTCCGATATACTGGTAATACTGGTTAAATGGTTATTTTCGGATAAATTCTTAAGGTTGGTCGAACGAATGTATAAATTGCTCAAAAAAGACGGCCGCGCGAAACGCGCCGAATTTCATACGGTTCATGGTGTGATACAGACGCCTGTGTTCATGAATGTGGGCACGGTGGCCGCCATTAAGGGCGCTGTCTCCACAGCGGATCTGGAAGAGATCGGCACACAGGTGGAACTGTCCAATACGTATCATCTCCATGTGCGCCCCGGCGATCACATCGTGAGGCAGCTGGGCGGCCTTCATAAATTCATGTCCTGGGACAGGCCCATATTGACGGATTCCGGAGGCTTTCAGGTGTTTTCCCTGGCAGGCTTAAGGAAGATTAAAGAGGAAGGCGTTACCTTCCAATCCCATATCGACGGACATAAGATATTCATGGGGCCGGAGGAGAGCATGCAGATACAGTCGAATCTCGCATCCACCATCGCCATGGCATTTGATGAATGTGCTCCCCATCCCTGCACCAGAGAATATATGCAGAATTCTGTAGAACGGACCACCCGGTGGCTGCTCCGCTGCAAGGCGGAGATGGACAGGCTGAACAGTCTGCCCGATACCATTAACAGGCAGCAGATGCTGTTCGGCATCAATCAGGGTGGCACGTTTGAAGACATCCGTATTTGGCATGCGAAGGAGATCTCGCAGCTTAAGCTGGACGGATATGCGGTGGGCGGTCTGGCTGTAGGGGAATCCCATGAAGAGATGTATCACATACTGGATGTCACGGTTCCGTTCCTGCCGGAGGACAAGCCCACTTATCTGATGGGAGTAGGAACTCCTGCCAATATATTGGAAGCCGTGGACCGCGGCGTGGATTTCTTTGACTGCGTGTATCCCACCAGAAACGGCCGTCACGGCCATGTCTACACCAATTACGGTAAGCTGAATCTGTTTAATGCCAAGTATGAGCTGGATGACCGCCCCATTGAGGAAGGGTGCCAGTGCCCGACCTGCCGCAGATACAGCAGGGCTTATATCCGCCACCTGCTAAAGGCGAAGGAGATGCTGGGAATGCGTCTGTGTGTGCTGCATAACCTGTATTTCTACAATCACCTGATGGAAGAGATCAGAGGTGCCATTGATGCAGGCTGTTACGGTGAATTCAAGCAGCAGAAGCTGGCAGGATTTGCGATGGGCGGACAGAAATAACGGAAACATACCGGCGGTAAATAAGCAAACCGCGGGATGAAAAACCTGATGCGAAAACAGCAGATATGGTTTGTATATAACAATGATTTTAGGAGGATTTTAAAATGAATTTTATTGCATTGACAGGCACTGAAGGTGCAGCTTCAGGCGGTATGGGAATCGGTTTCTGGGTGATCTACATTGTAGCGATCATCGCACTTATGTACTTCATCGCCATCCGCCCCCAGAAGAAGCAGCAGAAGAAACAGCAGTCATTGGTGAACAGTCTGGAAATCGGAGACAGCGTGCTGACTACCAGCGGTTTTTACGGAGTGGTGATCGATATCACAGAGGACACCGTGATCGTAGAATTCGGCAATAATAAAAACTGCCGTATCCCCATGCAGAAATCCGCAATTACGGATGTGGAGAAGGCAAACGCCGAGTAATTAAAATGACAAAATGAAGACAGCTCCCTGCCGGCGGGAAGAGAAGGATGTAATCAATGTTCATCTGCTGGATAAGGGGCTGTTTTTTGATATGCGCAGAAAATTTACAGTCCCGCATACATCCGCCTGTTTCGGTGCGAACCTGAAGTGAACATGAATTTCCTGGGAGGTTCGCACCTGAAAAAGACGGAAATAAGTGCTTTTCGGTGATGCGAAATGGACGAAATATGGGAAAATGCAGAAATAATTGTGCAATATGATTGAAATTGTGGTAAGATGGTTCTATGAAATATGGTTATATTTGCGGTCGCCGTCCCTGCGACGGCGTGGATTGAAATCGTTAATTAATTCCAGATCTGTAGTATTTAGAAGTCGCCGTCCCTGCGACGGCGTGGATTGAAATGCAAATAGTTGATGGGCAACCGGCCGCGACGGGGTCGCCGTCCCTGCGACGGCGTGGATTGAAATCTCCTCCGGCAGGCGTTCCAGCCAGTAGGCCGTTGGTCGCCGTCCTTGCGACGGCGTGGATTGAAATATCGGTTCCGTAGAACTCCAGGTCATGCTGCGCAAGTCGTCGTCCCCGCGACGGCGCTGATCGAAGTGGTAGCTGAGTGGAATAATTTTGAAAAGAATCTGTTAAATAGGAAAAGGCGTGGGGAGAATACTTTACGCCTTTTCTTTTGGTATCTTTACCAGTAGTAATGAATGAAACACTTGGTAATAATACAGTATTTTCAGATATAGGCAGAAAAAATGGAATATCCTTCAGTACTAATCGGATATACGACAGGGGACAGGGCACCAAAGTAGATGTGATGTTTGATCGTGATACAGTATGGCTGACGACAGCACAAATGACGTATATTTTTCAAAGGGTCAGGAGCGTAATATTGGAATATATAAAAAATAGCAAATTTTCGTGTTTTTCTAAACCTGCTCCATGTAAACGAATAGAGAGTGGAAAGCCTGATAGATGGAGCAGGTGTGGGACTTTTTAACTTGTTCTTTTGAAAATTTTGCATTTTGGATTTATTAATCTCCGCCCAAGATCCCGCCCGGATTATATAGTGGACCTTAACAAGCTATATAGAGGGTTGACGAGAAATCTTTAGATAAAAGTAGAAATCCTTTCAAATAAAATTACATGCTCATATGTATGTTGTAACAAATGATAATAGAATTGTTGGAACTAGCTCAATTAGTAGTTTTTGGGGCAGTGAAACAGAAAGTATTTTGCTTACAATTTTTGTTTTGCCAGAGTATCATGGAAAAGGTATAGGTACTTTAATTATAAAAACCTTAGAACAAGATGAGCTTTTTTTAAGAGCAAATCGCATAGGAATACCATCATCTAAAACGGCATGTGAATTTTATGTAAAAATGGGCTACCATTATAAAAATGGAGAGAAAATACTTGACGAAGAGGGACATTATAGAATGGAAAAGTTCCGTTAGTATACAATGAGCATAGCATTCACGAGGTAGGGATAATCGCAGTAAGCATAGGAAGAAGGTGCCCTCTTCCGAAAAATAACTCGTTAGAAAGTATTCTCAAAACCTAATTGTTTTTGACAGGTGGTTATGCACGAGGGTATCCCAGATGATAAACTATGCGGTGGCAAAAGGTGCTGCCAAAACATATGAAGAAGCTAATTTAACTATTTTGGGGAAATATTTAATGCCTAATTGCTTGTCAGATTTAGGAGAATGTGGCATGTATGACTTTTGTAAATTGGTGAAACAAGCTAATGGAGTTCCCGTCTTAGCGCATCCGGGATATTTAAATAGACAAAATCCGGATAGATTTGTTGCTATGCCCATACAGTATAATAAAGACAAATCGGAAAAGCCCCGTAAAATCAAGGCTTAACAGTCGTAAGGAACTATAAGTCTTGTGGTTCGGGCAGAGAACGGTGTGACCGTGAAGGTCACGCCGTTTTTCTGCGTCCAAGGGTAGATTCTGCAATCATGGGTTCTGCCAGTACGGGGATTTCCACCTCGTCTACGAAGTTGAAGATGATCTCCACCTGCTGTCTGCGCTTGCCGCCAGACTTGTCCGGTGCGTGGATGATGATCTTCTTAATGTACTCGTTGACAATCGTCTGCGTCAGCTCTGTGACATCCACATACTTTTTCGTCAGCGCAATGAAAGCGTCCAGATCGTTGCCCATTGTTTGACGCTGCTCGACCCATTCCTCTGTTGTTTCAATTTCGAGCTTTAACCGTTCCTGTTCTGTCTCATAATCAGCAGTCATTTTCTTGTACTTCTCTTTGCTGATCTCACCGAGAGCGTAGTCCTCATAGAGCCGGGACATGACCACATCAAGATTAGCAAGGCGTTTTCTTGCCTGCTCCACGCGCTTCTGATCTTCCCGAATGTCCCGTTCCTGATCGGCGCGACGGTAATGCAGCCATTCCTCCTGAAAGCCATCCACGTCGCCGCGAATGTACTCGTTGACCGCCTGAATCCGTTCCAGCACCAATTCCCGCAGTACATCCTCGCGGATATAATGTGCTGAATAATCACCGCGCCCACTCTTGTATTTGGAACAGACGTAGTGATCCTGCTTGCCCTCAAAGCTCTTGCAGGTGGCAAAGTGGAGCTTGCCACCGCAATCTGCACAATACAGCAGCCCGGAGAACAGCCCCTGCCGTTCCGCTTTTGCAAGGCGGCGCTTGTTTTTGCGCAGCTCCTGTACTCTGTCCCATTGTGCCTGAGAAACGATTGCCTCCTGTGTATCCGGTACGATGAACATATCCTTCGGATCATTGGGAATCCGCTTTTTCAGCTTGTAGGACTTGGAGTAGGTCTTGAAATTACAGGTGCAGCCGGTGTATTCCTGCCGTTCCAGAATCCCGACGATGGATTGATCCTTCCATCGTCGGGATTCTGGAACGGCTTTCCCTTGCGGCTGGCATACAGCGCTTTGGTCGTGAGAACCTGATCCCGTTCAAGAATCCGGGAAATCTGCTCCGGGCCTTTGCCGTCGATGCAGAGGTCAAAGATGCGCTTGACAACCGGCGCGGCTTCCTCGTCCAGAATCCACTTATCCTTGTCGTTCGGGTCGCAGCGGTAGCCGTAGGGCGGCTTGCCGAGATGCTTGCCGCTGGTGCCGCGCTGATGCAGGCTGATACGGACTTTCTTGGAGGTATCGCGCGGATACCACTCGTTGAACAGGTTACGGATCGCGGCAAAGCCCTCTCCGTCCCCGCGCTGGCTGTCCACGCCGTCATTGACGGCAATGAACCGCACATCGTAGCTGGGAAAGATGATGTCGGTGTACTGGCCTACGGTCAGATAGTCACGGCCAAAGCGGGACAGGTCTTTGCAAAGCCAGCAGCCTACCAATCCCTGCTTTACCAGTTCAAAGCCCTCCTGTACGCCGGGGCGCTGAAAGTTCGTGCCGGTATAACCGTCGTCCACCAGAATTTTCAGGTTTGTGTAGCCATGATCCTGTGCGTATTTGGTTAAAAGCTCGCGTTGATTCTGTATCGAATTCGACTCGCCCTCCAATTTATCCTCATTGCTGAGGCGGCAGTAGAGTATCGTAATTTTTTGCTGATCCGTCATAACGTCCTCCTTCACGTTCGGGTCAGCCGACAGAATCGGTGTGCTTATATTTATAGTACCATAGTTTTGTGTCGCTGTCATTAACAAGCCACCTCCCGGTCAGAAAAAATGAGCCGTTTTACCTTTTGGGTAAGCGGCTCATTTCCGTCACAAAGGGTTTCGACGGTGTACCATGTGTTGCCGATCTTGCGCTCGACTGTCCCACAGAAGCTGCTGCGCCCAGACCAGTATTTTTCGCACTGTTCCAGAAAATCAGCGGGCGGCTCACAGGCATAATCAAAACAGCTTTCAATGTGGATGAACCTGCAAAGCTCGATCACTTCTTCGGGCGTGCCGGTCATAACGGCGCGGTTGATCTTTTCAATATTGATGACTTTTTCCATAGGCAATTCCTTTCTCATAATTCCTGTTCGTTTTTGCGGCTGTAGTTTTGCTTCTCAGGGGCAGGCTGCTCCTGCACATGGTGCAGATTGTGAAGCACAGACCGCTGTTCATCCGGGTGCGGCTCACCCAGCAGTTCGGATACATCCCGGTCAGCCTGATGGAAGCGGTCGTAGTCATAGTTCTCACCGAAGGTGTCCTTGACCTTTTCACGCACGGCTTCGATCATTTCGCCGCGCAGTTCCATGCGGGCGGCGTACAGTTCGGCTGCGTCAACGGCTTTCGCCTGTTCCTGCAATGCGCAGAATTTTTCCACTTCGGCATCCATGCTGTCTGCGGCTTTTGCCGCAATGGTTTCAAGCCCCGCTTTGTTGGCGGTCATAGCGTCAAGACGTTGCTTAACCTCCTTCATGCCCTCCGGGTCTGTTTTGTCAAACCTAGAAAGCAGCATGGACAGCTCGGATTTCAGTTCTTCCATGTCCTCGGTGACAGCAGCCAGCTCCCGTTTGATTTCCCCACGGCGCAGAAAGCTCGTTGGGCTGAGTGCTTTCAGCTCAGCGGTCAGCGTCTTTTTCTGCTTGGCTTTCTCCCGCAGGAATCGGCGTACTTCAAGAAACCGTTCATAAGACGGCTGGATTTCCTGAATCCGTGCGTCCAGCTTTTTTGCCGCGCCGGTGTGGTAGAGCCACGAATACCGCAGCAGCAAAATGCCCTTGCGGGCTGTTTCCAGAGCCTTGGCAAGGGCTGGTACGGATGCCATAATCGTGTTTTTCAGCTTTGTAATCTCGTCGCGGATTGTGCGGATAAGTTTATTCTGCTCTCGTATCTGCCGGTTGAGTTCGCAGCGGTCAGAGACGATTCCTTTGCGCTCCAACGCCTGCGCTGCCACCCCTTCATGGATGGTGGGAATCTCATCAATACCCCGTGCAGCGTTGCTGCGGTGGTCAATGCGTTCCTCCCGCCCGGCGCGTTCCAGACAGCGGTTGGACACATCTGCCCATGCTGCCCGCCATGCCGTAAGCTGTTCTTCGCTGTTCCAGTGCTCGGAGATAGGGTTCTGCCTGCCATAGCGGGTGCTTTTGGGATGCTTGTCAGCCCGGACAAGCCCCTGCGTCTCGGCAGCAGACGGCGTCATATACACTTTCTTCTTACCGACCTTGTAGGGATATTGTTTCTCCCAGCCTTCGTTCTGTGCCGTCCGGAACTCGGCGGCAGTAAAACCGCGTTCCTCGCCGTTTTTCATGCAGAGATATTCTTTCTCAGTCTTGTACTGCCACTTGCCCTGTTCATCCAGTGGACGCACCGTCAGCAGAATGTGGGCGTGGGGGTTGTGACCGTCGGTGTCGTGAATGGCAGCGTCGGCGCACATCCCGTCTGCCACAAACTGTTCTTGTATGAACTCCTGCAACAGCTCGATTTGCTCCCCGCGGGATAGCTCCACAGGAAGCGCAACCACAAACTCACGCGCAAGGCGGCTGTCCTTGGCTGTCTCTACTTCCTCCACGGCGTTCCATAGTTTTTCACGATCCTGCCATTCCTGCGGGGCGTATTCTGGCAGGAACACTTCTTGCCAGACAAGCCCCTGCTTTTTCGTGTAGTCGTGCTGTATCCCGTCGTAATCGTTATACAGACGGGAGCAGCTCAGATACGCGGAAGCAGCCACAGCGGAGCGCCCCGTGCCCCGGCTGACTACCTTCGCTTCCAGATGATAAATCGCCAAACGTTCTCCTTTCTGCCTGCGCACAGGCTTGTTTTTGTTTCTTTTTTGCAAAAAGAAAAGAGTGTCGGCATAATCGACACTCTATCTGCGTCAAAGCTGCCGGTGGCAGGTTTGCGCAGGCGGTTGGATAAATAGCGGCGCAGAGTACGGCAGAATTTGTTCAATCGCGCAGACGATGACAGCAGCACTCGCAGGTGCTGTGGCATTGTCTGGAGGCTTCCGCAGAAGCCGCAATCCCCCTCGGAGAGCGCACGATGCCGTAAGGCATACCACCGCCTGTTTTACAGGTGGTGAGTAAGTGCGCCCTTAGGAACTTAGCCTCCGGTTCTGTCCGTAGTTTCGTTACTGTCCACCAGTCTCTCGGCTAAGTATCCTTCCATCTCAGATAAAGCTATCGCCCGCACTTCCGGCAGCACCTTTTCCAGAATGGCACCCTCCTGAATGAGTCTGCGCGTTCTCGCTTTGCGCTCCTTGACCCTATCCCGCGCCTGCGCTTCCTCCAATCGGTGCTGCGCCTGCAACAGCTTCTTTTCCGTATCTGTCATGTGAACACCCCCCTCACTTCCGTCTTTGCCAGACGATTTCATAACCCAGCGCGTCGGCAAGCTGGACGGCTTCGACATAGCGCAGGGATTCCCGCTGGAGCTTGTTTGAAAGGTTAGAAACGCTGTCAGACCAGCCGTGTTCATCCCGCAGCAGATCAACGACCTCCTGCATGGTCATTCCCTGACGAACGATGTACGACTTGATCTCATTTCTCAGATTGGATTTCATCAATTTTTTACCTCCATGTTTTCGTGATATTGGTTTTTGAGTAAGTGAACTGTGTGCGCTTTGCGGTGAATAATCTGCCGTGCCGCAAATCCACTCAGATTTCTGCCCGTGATGCCCTGTTCATAACAGCACCTTACCGGTTTCATCGTTCTGTGTGAGAGCATACGGAGTGGAAAGAAACGCCGCAGTCCGATGCAGTGGCTTCACGTTTCGATAAATCACTGGATGGTGCATCGTGTCCGGTTTGCGGCGAAAATCTTCACGAATTGCACAAGCATTGATTTTGAAGCCGCTAAATTGAGCCGCCGGTGTACGGCTCGGTACGGCAAAGCCGACTTGTGTACGCTTCTGTACGCGGGTTTTGCGTACCAGCCGCCGATTTGGCGGCAGATTTTACACTCTACCGTGAAATAATCTACGGCAAGCACAAGCAAAAGCGGTTTTTAAGAATGGAATCAAAAACAGCCGTACAGAGTGTACGGCGTGTACGGCAATTTTGAAGTCCGGTTCTCATTTTTAGTACGGCGGCGGATTGACTACCTCAATGCCCACAAAACCCCGTACCCGCTTGCCGCCGACGTGGACATTGTTGGTGGCTTCCACGTTGTAAAGCAGCTCGTTTTGTGCAAGCTCAGAGCTGACACGGTTGGCAGACATGGGCTTCCGCGCGTTATCGTCGCACCATCTTGTGTAGGCTTCATAGATTGCCTTGGAGCTGGCCTCGCTGTCTGCCCGAAAGCGGATATAGCCCTCGGATTGCAGAAACTCGATCACATTGTTGCTGCTGCGCTTGACCGTCTCCATGTTCTCTCTGGCTTTGCCCGAAATGCTGAACTGATAGTTGTTCCCGATCAGCCGGTGCAGCCCCTCCAAACACCAGAGGAAGATACCCTCCTTTTCCCGCAGCAGCTTGTCCACCAGAAACGGATCGTCCGCTCTGCCTGCGGGGCGGTCTTTGGTGGTCAGCACGATCTGGCGGCGAAAGAAACCGTCGGATTTGTCGTGCAGGGCGGTCAGCGCACCGTTTCCGAAGCAGAGGAAGCGCACATAAAGCTGACTTTGATAGCTCTGAATCCCCTTGCGTTCCATGTCCATCTTGCACTCCGAAGTTACGATGGATTTGATATAATTCGTCTTGGGCAGGGCGCTCATATCCATATCATCGTCCACTATCAGGAGCTTGTTCTCCAAATCCGCACGGCTGAACCGGTTGCTCTCGACCTTCTGGATGCTGGTGGTATTCATGCTGTCGCCCAGCAGCGAGCGCATGACAAGTCCGATGCGGCTCTTGCCCTCGCCGCCCTTGCCGATGAGCATGAGCATTTTCTGTCCCTTTGTGGTTGGCAGCAGGCAATAGCCGAGAAATTCCTGCAAGGTGGGAATGTCCTCCGCTTGCAGCAGCTCCGGCAAGAATTGCAGCCACTTTTTCGGGGTGGGTGCGTTTGGATTATAAGCGACGCTCAAGCGGTTGTTGCAATAGCTCTTGTCGCTGGTGAAGCTGCCGTCCATGAAATACGTTCCGTTGGCAACATGGATGCGGTCCGTCTCAATGGGCAGCGGCGGTGAATACGCTTGCAGCTTGATGCTGGCAAGGAGATTTGTCACGATTTTAGACAGCCCGGAGGTCAGCACACCGGAGATTTCCTCCAGAATGAGATTGCCGATCTGCCCTTCGTCCTCAATGAGACCATCCACGGTGAACAGCCGCCCGCGCACACATTTCATGGGATGCTTCTCCAAAAACCGCTGGCAGAACAGCACTTCATTGATGTGCCTGCCGTCGTACCAGTCAGGCCACGCCTGCGGTGTCGTTGTCATTTTCGTCCTCCTTGTGAATTTTCTCTAATCTCCGTCGCAACCTGTCCAGTTTTCCGTCTGCCATTTGGTGCTGAACCACTTCGGCACGTTCAAAAGAATCGCCAGCACACAGAATATCCAGATAGTATTCCGTTTCATCGAGTTTGCGGCAGGCTTCCACAAATCGTGCGTGAACAGGCTCATCGGGAGATTGCGGCGCATACCGCACCTTCCAGTCCCGCAGCACACGGGCGTAATCGGACAGAACAGAAAAGCACAGCCGCTCGTTTTCCATGAGCTGCTGTGCCTCTGTTTTCTGTCTGCGCTTTTCAAGAATTTTCTTTGTCGGCGGTCTGTCCGTGTCAATGCCGAAGTCTGCCGCAAGCCGCTGGGCGGCTTCGTAAAGCGGCAGATCAAAAAAGTTTGCGGCAAAGTCGATCACATCCCCATGTGCGCCGCAGGCAAAACAATAAAAGTGGTCGTCTGCCACATACAGGCTGGGATTCCGGTCGTTGTGAAAGGGGCAGAGGGCTTTGCCCTGCCGGTTGACAGATACCCCGTACCGTTCCGCAGCTTCCCGACAGCTCACGCCATACTTGACGTTTTGAAAAAGGTTCATGCTGTATCCTCCGTAAAATAGATTCAAGAGAAGGTTTTCTTCCCTCTCTGTCTGTTTTATGTTCGGATTCGTAAATAACAGGCGGATGGCATGACAAGTTCATTTCAAAAAACATGACAGGTCTTTCCACGTTCATATTCTCGTGGTATAATGAAAATAGAAAAACGTGACAGGAGGACGCAGTATGGCACAGGAGCTTATCAGCCACAAGGTTTTATCTTTGGATTTCTGGCAGGATACCGTGACCTACGCGGGCAGCGTCATGCCGACCGGAACGATCGGCTGCGCGGTATTGAACATTCCCGACGAAACGATCACGCGATTGGACGCGCCGTGCAAGATCCTGAATCAACTGCTGACCGGCATTGGCTTAAAGAATGTAGATATGCAGCTTCTCCCGAAAGCGCAGGAGGCGGGACGGGCTATCATTCACGAGCTGCACGATGTCCAGCCGTTTTCCCATTTGGACAGAAAGCAGTTTGAGGATTATCTCATGCAGGCATTTTCTGAGAAAGCATTTGCCGAGCTGAACGAGTATTTACAGCTCCCGATGGAACAGCAGGCAGTCAGTAATATCACAGGGGCGCATCCCTTGGCGGCGCTCCTGATCCGCGTCATTCCTGTGCTGGGGCATCTGAGCTATTCCCTGCGGCAGTACAAAATGACCTTGACTGCATTTGCGGAGTTTCTGCAAGAAAACACCGAAATACGAACGCCCACCGGGTATGCTGCCGCATTCGGGCAGTTTTTCAGGGAGAACGCCACCTTGGAGGAAAGCAATCCCTCGTGGATGGCGCTGACCAATGCGACGGTGCAGTATGTTCCCGCGATCCGTCCCGGCAATGCGGAAGCACAGCTCGTCAAGCGGATGCACTTTGTATCCTTTGTCGGGATGTTCCGCGCCGATCTTTTTGAGGGGTTATGCGTCGGACACGCACCGAGAAAATGCGCCGTCTGCGGGAAATGGTTTCTGACTACTGACGCGCGGCACACGAAATATTGCAGCGGCTACGCGCCGAACGACAAGCGCGGGCGCACATGCCGTCAGGTTGGGAATCTTCGCGGACGGGAGCAGCGGGAGCTTGCCCCTGACCACCCTATCAAGAAAATCTATACAAAGCGGTTCAACACGATCACGCAGTATCTTGGGCGCGGCACGCTGGACGAGCAGACTGCCGCCGTGATGAAAGCACTTGCAAAAAGTAAGCTGGAAAAGGCGCTGCAAGACAACAACTATGCACAGGGCAGCTACGCCGCCGAAATGGAGCAGGCGGCTCTGTTGGCAGAAGCAAAGATGAATTGGAAACAGTAAGCGCAATTCACAGCGGAGGGAGGTGCAGATATGAATGATAATCGTGACAAGCAGATGTCGCAGCTTTCGGACTGGATATGGGACTTGAACGGCTATGCGGCAAAAGTGCCGTTCTATAACGCCGACGATCTGACCATGCGCGAAGTCCAGAACGTCTTTCAGCTTGACCCGGAACCGCCGCAAATGGAGCTGAACGACTACATACGCGAAGCTGTCCGGAAAAGAGATTTATCCTACTTTTCCTTCTTCCTGCACCACTTTGAAAAGCGGCTGAATGGCGTGATCTACCGTTTTCTTACCCGCAACGGATATGACCGCTATGACCCGGCGCGGTTTCTGGACTACAAGCTGGAAGTTTTGCAAATGCTGCTATACTGTCTGCCAAAGTTCGACCCGGAGCAGGAAACGGAGTTTTTGAAATATGCGAAGCATTATATTCAGGACGGGCTGCTGTTCTGCCGTATGATGGGAGAAGCCGGTTCCTTTGCCAGCCTTGCGGAGTACCGACGTGTACGTCAGATCGGCGCTATCTACAACGGTTCAGGCAAGAAATGCACAGAGGTCGTTTCCGAGTTTGCCGCCCAAAGCGGGTACAAGGATGAAAGCGTATCCGCGGATGAGCTGCTGACCATTGCCCGGCGCAACCGCAGCATTGTTTCCCTCTACCGCACGGAGCAGGATGAGGACGGCGAAGAAACCGACGAGGATGTGACGCGCGACGATAGCTGGAACTATGCCGACATCCTCTGGAAAGGGATTCAGGCAAAGACGGTTGCGGCGGCATTTGAACAGCTATCCTACAAAGAGCAATGGTATCTGGAAAAGCGGAACGCCATCTGCATGACCTGCGGGCGCGTCAGTCCTTTGTCCACGCAGTCTACCTTTGAGGACTTGGCTGTGGATTTCGAGGGTACAACCGCCAGTGGCGCGGAGCGATTCTACCGGCGAACGCTTGACAAGCTGCGCCTGAAGCTGCTGGAAAGCGGGTATATCCATACCGTGACGCTGAAGCAGACCGAGTGCCGAAAAAAGAACAAAAAAATAGCCGCCGCTGTCTACCTGTATCAGGTGGACAACGACGGCGAATGGGGCGAAATTCGGTTCGATTTTGAAAAAGGCACGGCTGAGATCGTAAAGCTGGCGGATTGGGACACGATGAAGTCAAACGTTTTTGCAAAAACGGCGATACGGTTTGTTCAGGGCTTACCGGAAGAGAGGCTGCTGAAATCCGTGGTCGTGCCGTTTGAGTCGGAGACTTTGGGAAAATAAATCGTCGGAGGTACGCATTATGCCAAAACCGAAATGGAATTTGAATACCATTTACATATCTGAGCGACTTCAGGAGAGCCTGCGGCCCATCTCCCGCTGCGCCATGACCACGGTGGTCGCGCCCATGGGCTACGGAAAGACCACGGCGGTAAACTGGTATCTGGAGGAGCGCGCTAAAGCAGAGACACTGCACATCATCCGCATCAGCGTATACTCTGGCAACCTCGCCATCTTCTGGAAAAGCGTACAGGAGGCGTTTGCCCGCGCGGGATTTCCTCTCCTGCGGGAATATCCTTGCCCCACGGATGCAGCGGGCGGTGGACTGCTGGTGGATGACCTCTGCCATGCGTTGGTGGGAGAAACATCCTGCTACATTTTCATTGACGATTTTCATCTGCTGACGGACAGACGCGCCTCGATGTTCCTCTGTATGCTGGCAAACCGCCTGCCCATCAATGTGCATTTGATCGTTGCAAGCCGCGACCGCTTTCTGCCCGCTGCGGAGACGGTGCGGCTGGGGGCAAGGGTCTATCAGATCGGCACGGAGCAGCTGCGCCTGAACCATACGGAGCTTGCCATCTATGCCCACCGCTGCGGCACGGAGCTTTCCGAAGCGCAGGTTGAAAGTCTCCTCTATTCCAGCGAGGGCTGGTTCTCCGCCGTGTACCTGAATCTGCGAACGCTCTCCGAGCGCGGCGCCCTGCCCAACCGCAATTCCGACATCTACGCCACTTTTACCGCCGCCATGATCGATCCGTTGGCGAAAAAGCAGCGGGAGTTTTTGGCGGTCATGGGACTTGCTGATGAATTCACCATCGAAATGGCGCAGCGGATCACAGGCGACGCAGAGGCTGGGAAAATTCTCTCTATGCTGACCGAGCAGAATGCTTTTGTCACGCGACTGCCGGATGGCGCGACCTATCGCTTCCACCACATGATGAAGGAGTGCGCTGAGCGGTGCTTCTTGGCAATGGAAGCTGAAACACGGCGGATCTATTGGGAGCGCTTCGGCCTCTGGTATGAGCAGCACCGGCAGTATCTCCATGCCATTGCAGCCTACCGCAAGAGCGAAAATTACGACGCGCTGCTGCGTGTCATCCGCAGCGATGCGGGCATTTTGCTTGCGTCGCTGAAGCCTGAGGATGTGCTGGAGGCGCTGGACAAATGCCCCGCCGAAACGCTCAAAGCCTATCCCTTCGCCATTCTGGTGCTGATGCGCCGGATGTTCACATGGCGTCAGATCCCGAAAATGCTGGAGCTGAAGGCACTGCTGCTGTCAGCTATTGAGGAGCACCCGGAGCTTTCCGAAGAAGAACGCGGCAACCTGCTGGGCGAATGCGACCTCATTCTGAGTTTTCTCTGCTACAATGACATCAGCGCCATGAGCCGCCTGCACCGCAGCGCCAGCGCGCAGATGTCCCGCCCCGCCATCAGCATCCAGAATAGCGGCGGCTGGACCTTCGGCTCGCCGTCCGTTCTGATGATGTTCTACCGCGCGCCGGGAGAGCTTCAAAAGGAACTTGCCGAAATGGACGAGTGTATGCCCCATTACTATAAGGTCACCAACAACCACGGGCAGGGTGCGGAGACCATCATGCGGGCAGAGGCACTGTTCTGTCAGGGCCGTTTCACCGATGCGCACATCGAGCTGGAGCGTGCCTACGCGCAGGTCAAGGACAACGGGCAGATCAACATGGAACTCTGCTGCAATTTTCTGCTGCGGCGGCTCTCGCTGCATACCGATGTGGAGCAGCGGTATTCCTTTGCGGAGCGATACGCGGCCCTGCTGCGCCATCACGATGCATCGTGGATCAACTTCTGGAGCGCCACCAGTGCTTACTACCATGCGCTGCGGGGCGAAACGGACAAGATCCCGGAGATTTTTTCGCAGCACCGGCTCTCCGCCGTCAATATGCTTGTGCCGGGCAAGCCCATGATGGAAATGATTGAAAATCAGGTGTATCTTGCCCAGGGCGCTTATGCCAAGGTAGTTGGGCGCAGTACAGAGCTGCTTGCCGTATGCGATGGGATGCACTACGCGCTGGTTGCGCTGCATATCCGCATTCAGACTGCTGCGGCGTATGAGATGCTGGGAAAAACCGAGGAAGCGCACGCACTGCTTGCGAAGGCGCTTTCCGATGCCGCGCCGGACGGCTTTGTGATGCCGTTCGTGGAAAACTATGGCTATTTGGAACAAATGCTAGCGCGGGAAATCCGGAACGGCCTTATCACGCGGATCATCGAGCTGGGGGAAGCGGCAAAGGGGCGAAAAGAGGAAAGCGCCCGACCTCCGGCGTTCGCCGCGCTGACGCAGCGGGAATTTGAAATCGTAACTCTGATAGCACAGCGGCTATCCAACCGTGAGATCGCGGAAAAGCTCCATCTCTCCGAGGGGAGCGTCAAACAATATGTGAATCAGATCTATTCCAAACTTCATATTGAGGGCGATACCCGGACCAAGCGGAAGCAGCTTGCCGGGCTGCTCAGGGAAAAGACCTAACCTTTGGTTAATGGTTATCCCATCGCATCCACCGTACAATGTTTGTACGGTGGATTTTTATTTTCGCGGAAAGGAGGCATGCACTTGAACCGAAGGTATCTCACAGCCGTCACACCGCTGCCCGACCATGTTTTGCAGATCGATTTTGTGTCCGGAAGCCGGCTCCTGCTGGACATGAAGCCGTATCTGGATAAGATCCGTTTTCGCCCGCTTGCAGATGCGCGGGTGTGGAACAGCGCTGTGACCAACGGCATCTTTGTCCGCTTCGGCGATGTGGAGCTGAGCCATGATGAGATATTGTCTATGGCGGAACAGGAACATTAACGCAGTTGATCTGAAAAAGGAGAAGAAAATGATGAAACACGTAAATAAATATCTGTCTCTTGCATTGGCTCTGGTGCTGTGCTTGAGTCTTGCCGCCTGCGGCGAGAGCAACGAAGACTACGGCGATGACGGCAGCGACTACAATTTATACGGCGTTCCGGATTCCTTTGAGGGGCTGGTCAAGGACAGCGAACAGATGGCGAACCTGTATATCTACGGCGGCGCATGGACGGGCGAGGACGGCGGCACGCTGATCGTCGCCAACAACGATGAGGGCGACGAGGTGCGCTTTGCGCTGTACGACGCCGGCGAAGAGCTGACTGCCAGCGGCTTCATCCAGTTCGTGCCGGACTATGACTACGACTATTTCTACAACGAGCACGACGGCGTGGCCTACCGCAGCTGGTTCGACGAGGTCGGCGCGCTGTATGTGGCCGAGCTTGGCACATTTACGAAGGTGACCGGCGATGCGCCGGGCGAGAACACCGGCGACATCGATTTTGAGATGATGGCGGGCATCTGGTATCTGGACGCCGAGGCGGATGCGCGCAGCATCCTTGTGTTTGACGAAAACGGCGGCTGGGAGCTGCTGGAGCGTCCCGGCGGCGACGGCGATCCCACTACGGTGGACAGCGGCACTATCGAGTTGGCACCAGAGGACGCCGAAGAGATGTATCTCGCTGTTTCCGACCTATATGACCAGGTGGTCTATGAATTCACCCTCCTCGACCATGACACGGTGCGCTGGGGCAGCGAGTTCGAGTTTTATCAAAAAATGGCATAGCGGCTGCGGGAAGGAGAGAGGGATGAAAAAGCAACTTGTCCTATTCCTGACGCTGGCATTGTGCCTGGGCTTGACCGCCTGCGGCGACACCGAATCTGACGATACGCAAAGCGGCTATGAAACCGTCATGGATATGGAATTTCTCGACGGAATGTGGAGCATCGACGGCACTGCGAAGTTATACTTTAACAGTACGGAGGGCTTTTACGCCTACCGCACCCGCTGGGGACTCGGCGGGCGCGGAGAATTCGAATTGTCCGAAGCGAGCGGCCGACCGATGATCTACTTCAACGGCTTTCTCTACAATTTTCTCCTGCGCGACGACGGCGTGCTGCTGCCGAATCAGAACGGCGAGGGCAGCGGATTCGCCATCCACCGCCACACCTTTCTCCGCGACGATGAGGCAGAGATCATCGAATGGGATAAAAGCAACTGGGACGGCATGTGGCAAAACGCGTTGGGCGAGACCATCGTCATCGACTCGTCGCTCATGCAGTACATCGCCTGCTCGCCGGACTATTCCATGAGCGGCACCATGAACGACGAGGGTGAGGGCATGGGCCTCTACCTCTATGATAACGGGACGCGCGCCTATCTCTGCCCCAGCGACGACGGCAACAGCTTTACCCTCTCCGCCGATCGCTTCGGCCGCTACGGGGACGATCAGCATTTTGACGGCGTCTTCTACCGCGATGCCGACTTCTACGCCTACACAGACATGGAAAATGCGGAGTTTTATGAAGACGAATACTCTACCTTCTATGTCTGGTACTACGACGGCGTGAACCGCTACCTGTTGGGCAACGATTACACCATCGGCGACGATGGCCTCGCCTACCACGATGAAGACGGCCTCGTCTATCCTGCGGGCTGGATTCCGGAAGAACCGTACGATCCCGCTGTTGACTGGGGTGCAAACTGGATGGACAACTGGGACATCTGAAGCCCCGCGGAAGAAGGAGAAAAATGAAATGAGGCAACGAAGACCCCTTTTGATGTTCGCCCTGGCGCTGCTCTGTCTGAGCCTTGCCGCCTGCGGTGCGAAGCAGTATCCCATGCAGATCACCGTGGTGAACCGCAGCACCTACCCCATCGCGGATATCCGCATCAGCCTTAACCCGGAGGAGGGCTGGGGCGAAAACCGCCTGGAGACCACGCTGGAGGAAGGCGAAAGCGCTGGGATCGACCTAGGCGAGTACACGGAAGAACAGCTGAGCGCAGGCTTCCACTTTCAGTTCTACGGGGAGGGCGGCCAGCCCGTCAACCCGGACTACGATCCCAGTTCCCCTACCTTTTTTGAAAACGGCGACTTCCTCATTTTCTCGCCGCCGGATCTCAGCATTGCCCTCTTCCTGGACACCGCTTACGACCGGGAGACCTACGACCAGAAGATCGCGGAGCTCTACGCTGCGGACGGCGACGGCCGGGGCGATGTAATCCCGCAGGACGGCATCCCGGTTTTGATGGGTGGCGCACTGCCCTTTACCAATATGCAGAACCTGCTTTCTGAGAACCATGACGACGGCACCTACCGCTATGAGGATATCACCGAGGACGGGCAACTCCTTGTGGTCAATACGGCGGAGCAAAGCTGCTTTGTTCCGGATGTGCAGGAGCTGGACGATTATCTGACAGCCTGTGCTCTGTCTTTAAGTGATGCGGATACCTATGAGCTGTTGTCCGCCGAAGAAAATGAGGAATACAGCAAAAATTTAAGCTATCCGGTTTACATCGTAACCTATACCGCCGGCGAGAACGAAGACACCCGGGAATGGACCGTATTTGTCATGGACACCGACATTTGTACCTATCTTTACGGCTTCTGCGCGCCCCCCGATGCTGCGGCGGATATGGGTGAGACCTATCAAAATATTTTTTCGCAGTTGTATTTGAGCGATGAAGAATGAGGAGGAATGTCACATGAAGAGAAAAAAGCCATATCTTCTGGCAGGACTGGTATTGCTACTTTTCCTGCTGTGCACAGCCTGCGGCAATACGGAGGGACAAATCGCCCCGCAGGACGACCCCAACGAGGGCCTGGGAGGCGGTCTCAGCGAGGACACCGTCAACGACTTCAGCGGCTTCGAAGGTATCTGGCTGGGCGAAGCGAACAACGACTACGACTCCATGGAGTTCGATGCCGAGGGCAACTGGACCCTCTACCTCAGCGGTGAAGTGGTGGATGACGGCTACCTCCGCTATGAGCCGGAGTGGGAGGCCATCTATGCCTACAGCAACTTAGACGATTCCGGCAGCCTCATCGTCATGGAGGACGGCCAGCTCTACAGCGCCGCTTACGGCTACTTCAACCCCGGCGAAGGGATGGAGTACCTCTGGTATGAGGACGCCGGCCGTCTCACCGAGGACGACGAGCCCGATCCCTCGGGGGACGAGGTGCCCGACTGGAACGGCCGTTTGGACGGAGACCCGGACTCCTATTGGAGCTGGGATTCCGACCTCTGCCAGCGGAATGTCTCGGAATTTGAGGGCATTTGGTACTATGACGGCAACCTCTCGGCTGAGACCTATATCATCATCGACGGTAATGGAAACTGGAGCTATTACCAGCGCGCTCCCGGCGCTGAGCCTGCGGAAATGGACTGCGGAGTTTTCACCTACTCCATGGACGAGGTGAGCACCTATTATGCGGACTCCACCATGTATGACGGCGTTTCTTACCGGGTCTTTGAGGTTGACGAGGACTCTCTGGTCTGGGGCGATGAGGGCGTTTACTACATGATGGAGTGATGGAAAGGAAGGAGAACCATGAAGAATCGATGGAAACATATTTTTATCCCTGTGCTGGCCATGGCGCTCTGCCTGAGCCTTGCCGCCTGCGGCAATTCTGACGATGTCGCGGGAGAGGACTGGCGCACCACCGGCGTGGTAGTCGGCAGCGGCACTATCACCCACGACAGCGAGAGCGTAGACGTGCTGGTGACCGCAGACCCCAACAGCGCCGCCTTCTACCGGGATCAGGAGGAGCAGGTGCTGTTTGACAGCGTGGCTTTTCCCGAGACTATCGAGGACATCAGCAGCAGCGCCTTCCAAATCTCCTTCGACGATCAGAACGGGGACGAGGAGAGCGACGTACTGGTGGAGATCGGCCATGAGGACATGAGCAATACCACCATGCTCTGGCTGTGGGACCCCCAGGAGCGCTATGTCTATCAGCCGGATTACTCCAGCTTCCATGTGCCCGGGGTGGCCGGGCCGGAGGAGCTGATTGCCCCCTATGTGGGACTTTGGGAGTATCAGGGGGAAAACCTATGGCTGCGCATCCGCGAGGATGCCACATGGGAATTTGTGAACGACCAGGACGATGTCATCGAATACGGTACGCTGTGGGTGGACGAAAACGGCGTGACGCTCCACTTTGACGGCAGCGGCGACACCCTGCAGCTGGACCGCACCGTCAGCGGCGACCTTATCGACAGCGTGAACGGCGGCACGCTCCTTCCTGTGGAGGGCATCCAGTCCAGCGAACCCTACTTTACAAGAAACGGCCTTGAGATCAACGCCGCCGTGGAGAGAGGGACCTTCCTGCTGGAGGACGGGGTGTGCAGCTACTCCGGCCTTGGTGACGGCTATAACACCGGCGACTGCTATTGGGAGATCACAAAAAACGGAGACTACACCCATGACGGCATCCGTGAGCTGCACTTCGACGCCATCTGCTACATCCCCGAGGGCTCCATTCCCTACTTCGACCAACAGTACATCACCAATACTGACAGCGAGCTGTACGACTTCTACACCGGCATGTGGCTCACCACCGCAACGGCCTACGGCAACAGCCAGCGGGGCGACAACTACTATCTCCACACCGTCAGCTGGCAGGGGAACAGCTATCTCATTGAATTCGCCTACTCCACCAACTGGCAGTACAACGTGGGGGACTGGGCGCAGGTCCTGACCAAGAGCTACGCCGTCTATCTTCCGGAGGACTATGACGGGCTGGTCTTTGCCGCCGAGGCGCAGCCGGACAACTATAAAGACAGTGCCAAACGTATGCAGCTGGACAGCATTTCCCCCGAAGCCTCCCTCATGGACATCGACACGGTGGACCCCTACCGCAGCCTGTATTTCAGCCTTTGCTACTAAGGAGGGACAGCTATGCGAAAGAAACGCAATGATTTTGACGCGGTGGGCGTTGAGCGGATGACGGACGCCGAGCTGTCAAAGAAACTGGGAGGCTATCAGAGAACGGAGAGCATCAGCATATCGCTGGGCGTTTTACTGGTGATCGCCGGGTGTATTTCAATGTTTATACAGCATGACCCCATTTTGGTCTGCGCTTTGGCGTTCCCCGGCGTGGCACTGTTCCTGTTGGTGGCAAAGCCCGCCCAAACGAAGAAAAAAGCCCTGATGCAGCAGCAGCTGGGCAGCTTCTTCCGCACGGAGCTGACAAAAGCCTTCGGTCCGGAGCCGGAGCCTGCCACCCTGCCCATCGACTGGGCGTACCTGAAGGCGGCGAAGCTGTCGGCGGTCGACTTTACAGAGTGTACCGTGACGGACTTCCACGAGGGCGAGCACAAGGGGCTGCGGTTCTCCGCCGCCAACGTGGAGCTGCGCCGCACGGTGGAAGAAAAGTCCGGCCCCGACAACGACAACTGGATGACCCGAACCGAGACGCTGTTCCGCGGCATCGTGGTCCGCTGCAAGGACATCTGTGACCCGACGCTGGACATTGCCCTGAACGATATGTTCCAGGAGCGGAAGAAGGACGACATCACCGACCCTGCCGCCTTCCGGAAGCACTTTGCCGCTCACACGGCGGATGGCCGGGAGGCGGACGATCAGGTCACACCGCAGCTGCGTGACCTGGTACAGAAGCTGGAGGCATCTTCCAGAACTTCCAAGCTGTGCGGTCTTATTCTCCGTGACGGCGATCTGACGCTGGCTCTGAACACCCGGTATGTGTTTGCGGGCGTTCCGGAGTGGCTGGATCTGCGGGACATCGACGGCATCCGCAAGTGGTTCACCGCCTCGCTGACCGGTATGGGCAATCTGCTGGATCTGATAACGGAAAGCCCCGCCCTGACCGGCGGGATGGAATAAGGAGAAGAATATGGCAGAACAGAAAACGAACATGACAGATGAACAGTTGGCGCAGGAGCTGCGCAAAAGCAAGGGCGGCAAGCTGGGCGGCAAGATTCTTTCGCTGCTGGGCGGGGTGATCGCTGTGGCGGGTATGATCCTGGGCGGCAACCTTGTGCTGGTTGTCATCGGCGGCGTGGTTCTCGGCCTGGGGCAAATGGTGCAGGGCAAGTCCAAGGAGCAGGCAGGCCGGCAGACCTTCGACTCCATTGCTCCGGACATCGTGGGCACTGCCTTTGAAAACGTACAGATGAACCCCGTTCCTCCCCTTTTGGACGCAAACGACACCAATATTCCCCTGCCCAGCCACACCCATTGCAGCGGCAGCGGGTATATCCGCGGAACTTATCGCGGCCTGACCACGGAGCTGTGTACCGTCCGGCTGACGGAAGTCAGCGAGTTTCAGCGGGAGGAGACCGGCCTGTGGGAAAAGAACGAGCAGGAGGTCTACACCGGCCAGTGGATGCTGTGCCAGCTGAACCGGGAATTTCCCACATGGCTGACCATCTGGCCGCGGGACAGACTGGATAAGCTGTTCAGCTCCAAAACCATCCAAACAGGGAATGAGGGCTTTGACAAGCGCTTCAATCTGAGCAGCGACGATGAAGCGGCGGCTCTGCGCATCCTGTCCCCCGGCCGGATGGAGCGGATTCTGGCGCTGGCGGATTCCTCCATCGGTAAATTCGCCGTGAATCTCAACTCGGATGGCAGGCTGTATATCGCGGTTCACAGCGGACACGGCTTCTTTGATATCGGCAAAGGCCATGAGAATCCGACGCAGCTGCGGAAGCGCTTTGCCCGCGAACTGAAATGGTTCACGGATATGATCGACGCATTTCGCGACGTGTAAAGGAGGTGGACAGTATGCCTCTTTGGCTCGCTGCGGCGCTGCTGGTACTGTCGCTGTCGGGGATTTTTCTCTCCCGCCGTTACTTGCGGAAACCGCTTCAATCAGTCTGCGTCATCCTCTGCGTCCTGCTGGCAGCAGCCTGCGCCGCTTATATCGGACTGACCCTTCTGTTTGTGGATGCGGTACAGAACCAGCCGCCGGTATCGTAAAAAGAGATCCCCGCCCATAGCGGCAGGAAGGAGAACATATGAAGAGTATCAAAGTTATCGTGATCGGTTTCATTCTTGCGATAGCGCTTGTGGTATGGCCCGTAGAATATACGCGGAATATCACAGCAGGAACCGGCTTTCTTCTCGGGGGTGTGCTGGCAGCCTGGCTCGGGATTCGCCGCCGGAAAGGCGCACGGAAGGAATACGAGGATGATGTGCGGCGGTACACAGGCACCACGATGATGAAGGTGGTATGGATCGAGGATTCGGTCGTTGAAAGGTGGGAGCACCAGGAGGACGGCAGTGATCGGCTGCGCCGGGAGACGTACTATCTGCCGACCTATGAGTACACAGTGAATGGCACGACCTATCGGTACTCGAGCCGTCAATCGCTGTCCGGCAAGCGGGATCTGGGGCGGCAGGTGGTCGGATACTATGACCCGGCTAAGCCTGAATGCATTACTGAAAACAGACCCCGAAAGCCTGTTTTCGGCGGAGCTTACTGCTTTTTGTGGACTGCGTTTCTGCTGTTTTTCGGGATCATGACATTTACCGGTCAGGTCGCCTTTTCCTGATGCCAGGCATGTATAACCACTGCGATCAGGGATACAGTTCCGGAACAACCGTCTGCGCGGTAGAGCGGAATAACAAAAAAATTGAAGCAAAAAGCGAAGGCACCCAGAATGCCTTCGCTTTTTTGCTTCTGTTCTGCACACCTGAAACTGTCAGCTAACAGTTAATAAGTGATTTAGTTCCTTATCGCTGTTAAATCAAGGGATTGAGCGGTTTGTCTTTATTCTTTTTTCATTTATTTTAAATCAAAAATCGGCCCAAAACAAAGGAGCAGAAAGAGAGATGTTACATTAACGACAAAAGCGAATTATAGCAAAGAAAGGGGAAAAAATTGTACCGCGGTCGCAAATTGCACTTCCCTAAAATACACTTAAACTACTTTAATGATATCATTTAGCATTCGGGTGTAACTTCAAAAACATTCTTTACTTTTACGCCCAAACGAATTACAATAAGAGCACGAAAGTAAGGTGATACTATGACCAGCACAGAAACATTAAATAAGTTGCTTCAAGAAAATAATGGATATTTAAAAACGTCGGATGCGGTGGCCGCCGGAGTTTCGAGAACTGTTCTCGGAGATTTTGTGTGTAAATATGGGCTTGAACGTGTTGCCCACGGCTTATATATGTCCCAAGACGCTTGGGAAGATGGACTGTATGTAATTCAGGTGCGCTATCCGGAAGCGGTATTCTCTCACGAAACAGCTCTTTATCTTCTGAATCTTGCCAACCGTGAACCCTCACCATTTTCTGTTACTTTGAAAACAGGCACAAACTCGGCAGGATTATCGAAGCAGGGTATCAAGGTTTATAAAGTAAAAGAGGAGCTTTTCGGGGAAGGCATTGTGGAAGTGCGCTCACCATCGGGTAACACAGTAAGGGCTTATAATGCCGAACGCACAATCTGCGATTTATTTCGCAGCCGCCGGTATATTGAAATTCAAGATCTGCAAGAGGGAGTTAAAACATATATTCGTTTGAAGGAGAAGAATATCCCATTGCTTATGCGGTACGCTAAAGCCTTTTCAGTGGAGAAAACTGTTCGTCAGTATTTGGAGGTGCTTTTATAATGATACACACATCACGCCAATTGAAAGCTCTTGTTCGCAACATCTCCAAAGGAGACAGTGGCAAGGCACAGGTTATCATCCGCAATTATGTAATGGAGCGTTTTCTGGAACGACTTTCCCTCTCACAATACAGAAACATTATGATTTTAAAGGGCGGTACTCTGGTAGCTGCTATGGTTGGGCTGGACAATCGTTCAACTATGGATGTAGACGCTACGCTAAAAAATCTGCCGCTGAACGAAGATAACGCAAGGAAGATTGTCGAGGAAATTACCGCAATACACATTGAGGACGGTATGATTTTTGAAATCAAAAGCGTGACGCCGATTATCCCGGCATTCGTATTATGCTTGATACAGCTATTGAAACGATGCATACCCCGCTAAAAATCGACTTTTCTACCGGTGACGTAATAACACCGCGTGAAGTGTCCTATTCATTCCGGCTGCTGTTTGAGGAACGTACTATCTCCATTCTTGCGTATAATCTGGAAACGGTGCTGGCGGAAAAGTTAGAAACCCTTCTTGCCCGCGGCACAGCCAATACCAGAATGAGAGATTATTACGATATTTATGTACTTACCAACACACAGGAGCACAACATTGATAATGCCACACTCAAAGAGGCGTTTGTCAACACCAGTGCGAAGCGCGGCTCAATTGGGTTATTGTCTGACGTACATTTGATTTTGAAGGAAGTAGCTGAAAGCATCGTATTGATCGACCGTTGGAAAAATTATCAGCGCAAATTTGATTATGCAGCCGATGTACTGTGGGCTGACGTGATGGAATCGGTCAGCTGCTTAGTTGAGATTGTGAAGTAAGAAAATGTATAAAATCAAGAAAGTAATTAAGGCCATCTATATCGAATCCGATATGTGCTAATATTGTAGCAAAGTGTTATCACGAGCGGTTGTATCAAAATTCATAATATTTCGGAGTTCGATGAAAAGATAGAACATTACTGATTGGCAGGTTTTTAGTTCCTCTCATCAATAAAAACTGCCTACCCCATGATGCTGTCCGCAATCAGTATTATTTCCGTCTGGCTGATGCCAGGTTCTGCAGTGATGATATATTCAATGATACCGGTATCCCAGTAGAGAATATTGCCTTCCTCTTCCGAATAAAGGGCGCTGTATATACCGTGTATGATAATTTCTTCCAGAGGCAGGGCGTCCGGATTAAAAACAGCCCGTCCCGGTATTTTAAGAAAATACCGGATAGTGATGTCAGCATCCCCATTGATATAAGTGAGTTCTTTGGAATCCCTGTTCTCATATACATGGGCAAAGACATATCCGTCAGGTAAGAATGTCGGCTCGTGCATCTGATAAGCTGCCATGTCGTCGCTTATAATGCCTTCTAAATTAAAATGTCCGAAATAGCCTGCGGCGGGGCGTATAGCCCTGTTTACCGCAGGTGCTTTATTCTTTGCGGCAAAACATCCACCTGCCGTAAGCAATCCTATGATCAGCAGTATTCCAACGGCATAGTTTAATAAGTTTTTCATCTGCAGCACCTCCTGCACTGTCACCAACCGCAGGTTGATGACCTGCGCACACTTCAGTGTGCTTTCATTGCACTACTTTACCATATATGTGAAAGATTGAATATAGTATATAACTATAAATTGCAGTAATCATTTTCATAGATATATGATTATTCTGTTATATCAATGTCGGATATTATAAATTGAGGTTATATCCGCGATTCCAATCTAATATGCCAAAATCCCCTTAAAATTAAACACAAACCTTGAAAACTGCCCGGAAATGCGATACTATAAAATTTACCTATCCGCATTAAGCGGCATAATTGCCTCGGGAGAACGGTTTCGGAAGCCCCAATGAGGACCGTACTCTTCCCCGCTTGCGTGGGAAGTTTACGGTAACTGTGAATAGCAACAAAAAAGTCCAGCGAGGAGGAAAAAGCATGAATTACCGTATTGCAGTCATTCCGGGAGATGGAATAGGTCCGGAGATAGTGGCGGAAGCCAGAAAAATTCTGGATAAGGTGGGCGAAGTTTACGGCCACAGTTTTACATATACAGAGGTGCTGATGGGCGGAGCCTCTATTGATGTGCATGGCGTACCTCTGACCGATGAGGCTCTGGAGACAGCCAAAGAAAGCGACAGCGTTCTGCTGGGCGCGGTGGGCGGCAACGTGGGAAACAGCAGGTGGTACGATGTGGCTCCCAATCTGCGGCCGGAGGCAGGGCTCCTTGGTATACGCAAGGGGCTGGGTCTGTTTGCCAACATCCGCCCCGCATATCTCTATAAGGAACTTAGCGAGGCATGCCCCCTGAAAAAGGAACTGACCGGCGACGGCTTTGACATGGTAATCATGCGTGAGCTGACCGGCGGCCTCTATTTCGGAGAGCGTTATACAAAGGAGGAAAACGGCGTCAGAAAGGCTGTGGATACCCTTGTCTATGATGAGAATGAGATCCGGCGTATAGCCGTTAAGGCATTCGATATCGCCATGAAGCGAAGAAAAGAAGTGATCAGCGTGGATAAGGCCAATGTGCTGGATTCTTCCAGACTGTGGCGCGCTGTGGTAGAAGAGGTGGCTAAGGATTATCCTGAAGTGAAGCTCTCCCATATGCTGGTGGATAACTGCGCGATGCAACTCGTGATGAATCCAGGCCAGTTCGACGTGGTGCTGACCGAGAATATGTTCGGAGATATCCTGTCTGACGAGGCCAGCATGATCACCGGTTCCATCGGGATGCTGCCAAGCGCCAGCTTAGGTTCCACAAAACTGGGCCTGTATGAGCCTAGCCACGGTTCCGCGCCCGATATCGCGGGACAGAACAAAGCAAACCCCATCGCCACGATCCTGTCGGCAGCGATGATGCTGCGCTATTCCTTTGACCTGGATCAGGAGGCAGACGCGGTGGAGGCTGCGGTGCAGAAGGTGCTTGAGGACGGATGGCGCACCGGCGACATTTATTCGGAAGGCTTAAAGCTGGTCGGCACAAGAGAGATGGGCGACCGGATCGCGGACAACATTGGCTGATCCGCGGTATTAACATATAATGCGAGAGACGGCCTGCGGCAGCACCGTGCCCCGGGCAGTCTTATATACCGCACAAAGCATTTACAGCCGGATTCCTGATGAAACAGGAAAGTGTGCCTGTGATAAAACGCTTTGCGGGCGGGATCCTTATTATAACATATAAATGCGGTGCAGAAAGAGGCGGCATATGAAAAGCGACGCAGTAACAAAAGGCATACAGCAGGCTCCCCACAGATCCCTGTTTAACGCGCTGGGCATGACAAAGGAGGAGATGGACAGACCGCTGGTCGGCATCGTGAGCTCCTATAATGAGATCGTGCCGGGCCATATGAATCTTGATAAAATTGTTGAAGCTGTTAAGATGGGCGTTGCCATGGCGGGCGGAACCCCCATCGTGTTTCCGGCCATCGCAGTATGTGACGGCATTGCCATGGGACATATCGGCATGAAATATTCCCTTGTGACGAGGGATTTAATCTGTGATTCCACGGAAGCCATGGCGCTGGCGCATCAGTTTGACGCTCTCGTCATGGTTCCCAACTGTGATAAAAATGTGCCGGGCCTTCTGATGGCAGCGGCAAGAATCAACGTTCCCACGGTATTTGTCAGCGGAGGCCCCATGCTGGCAGGACATGTAAAGGGAGAGAAGAGAAGCTTATCCAGCATGTTTGAGGCGGTGGGCTCCTATACAGCGGGCTCCATGTCCGCGGAGGATGTACAGGAATATGAAGAGAAAGTCTGCCCCACCTGCGGTTCCTGCTCCGGCATGTATACGGCTAACAGCATGAACTGCCTGACTGAGGTGCTGGGCATGGGACTGCGCGGCAACGGCACGATACCAGCCGTGTATTCCGCCCGACTCCGTCTGGCCAAACACGCGGGCATGAAAGTCATGGAGCTGCTTGAGAAAAATATCCGCCCCAGAGACATCATGACCGAGAAAGCCTTCTTAAATGCGCTGACCGTGGATATGGCGCTGGGCTGCTCCACTAACAGCATGCTGCATCTGCCAGCCATCGCCCATGAGGCCGGCGTGGAGCTGAATGTGGATATCGCTAACGAAATCAGCGCCAGAACTCCAAATCTCTGCCATCTGGCGCCGGCCGGCCATACCTACATAGAGGAACTCAACGAAGCGGGCGGCGTATACGCCGTCATGAACGAGCTCAACAAGAAAGGCCTGCTGTATACCGACCTGATGACTGTTACCGGGCAGACGGTGGGCGAAAATATAAAGGACTGTGTAAATAAGAACACCGAGGTGATCCGCCCTGTGGAAAATCCGTACAGCCAGACCGGAGGTATCGCAGTGCTCAAGGGCAATATAGCGCCGGATTCCGCGGTGGTGAAGCGTTCTGCTGTGGCGCCTGAGATGATGAAGCATTCCGGCCCTGCCAGAGTGTTCGACTGTGAGGAGGATGCCATCGCCGCCATCCTGGGAGGCAGGATCGTATCCGGGGACGTGGTAGTGATCCGCTATGAAGGTCCCAAAGGCGGCCCGGGCATGAGGGAGATGTTAAATCCTACCTCCGCTATCGCCGGCATGGGACTCGGCTCCGAAGTGGCCCTGATCACGGACGGCCGTTTCAGCGGCGCTTCCAGAGGCGCTTCTATCGGCCATGTATCGCCCGAAGCGGCGGTGGGAGGCCCGATCGCGCTGATTGAGGAGGGGGATATCATTGACATCGATATCAATGCGAATTCCCTCAATGTGCGCCTGACAGATGAGGAGCTGGCGGCCAGAAAGGCAAAATGGCAGCCCAGGGAGCCCAAGGTGACCACAGGCTACCTGGCCCGCTATGCGAAGCTGGTAACCGGTGCGAACAGAGGCGCGGTGCTGGAAATCTGATCACTGGGCACAACAAAGGCACAACAACAATGAGAAGTGAGGGAAATCAATATGCAGTTGAACGGTTCGGAAATCATCATCGAATGCCTGAAGGAACAGGGAGTGGATACCGTATTCGGATATCCGGGCGGCGCCATCCTGAATCTTTATGACGCGTTGTATAAGCATTCCGATGAAATTACACATATACTGGCCAGCCATGAGCAGGGCGCGAGCCATGCGGCGGACGGTTACGCCCGTTCCACCGGCAAGGTGGGCGTATGCTTTGCCACATCGGGCCCCGGCGCCACCAACCTTGTGACCGGCATCGCCACCGCATCCATGGACTCGGTGCCCATTGTGGCCATAACCTGCAACGTGACCACCAACCTGCTGGGCAAAGATTCTTTTCAGGAAGTGGATATTTGTGGTATTACAATGCCCATCACTAAGCATAACTTTATTGTGAAGGATGTAAACGTACTGGCGGATGTGGTGCGCAAGGCATTTAAGATCGCAAAGAGCGGCCGGCCCGGGCCGGTGCTGATCGACGTTACCAAGGATGTGACGGCGGCCATGGCGGAGTATACGCCGAAGGTTCCGGAACCGGTGGAACGGAAAGTCAATACCATCCGTGAAAAGGATATCGCCACCGCTTTGGATATGATAGAGAAAGCCAGGAAACCTTACATATTCGTCGGCGGGGGCGCGGTGATCTCCGATGCATCGGCGGAGCTTGCAAAATTTGTCCGGCTGGTGGACGCGCCGGTGACGGATTCACTGATGGGCAAGGGAGCCTTTAACGGTGAAGACCCTGCCTATACGGGCATGCTCGGCATGCACGGCACTAAGACATCCAACCTGGGCGTCACGGAGTGCGATCTGCTCATCGTGGTGGGCGCCCGCTTCAGCGACCGTGTCATCGGAAACGCCAGCAAATTCGCAAACAATGCCAGAATACTGCAGATCGATGTGGATCCAGCGGAGATCAACAAAAATATCCTCACCCACGCGTCGATCATCGGCGACATCCGCTGCGTCCTTGAAATCCTGAATAACAGGCTCAAAAAGCAGTCCCATCCCGAGTGGATGCAGCATATACAGCAGATGAAGGAACAGTATCCTCTCGCTTATAATAAAGATGCTCTGACCGGTCCCTATGTGGTGGAAAAGATTTATGAGATCACCGGCGGTGACGCCATCATCGCCACAGAGGTAGGACAGCATCAGATGTGGGCGGCGCAGTTCTTCAAATATAAAAAGCCCCGGACTCTGCTGACTTCAGGCGGCTTGGGAACCATGGGCTATGGCCTGGGCGCATCCATAGGAGCCAAGATGGGCAACAGAGATAAGCTGGTGTTCAATATCGCCGGAGACGGATGCTTCCGCATGAATATGAATGAAATCGCCACCGCCACAAGGCACAATATTCCCATAATTGAGGTGGTCATCAACAACCATGTGCTGGGAATGGTCCGTCAGTGGCAGAACCTCTTCTACGGCCAGAGATACTCCGCAACTACCCTGAACGATGGTGTGGATTTTGTAAAGCTTGCCGAAGCGATGGGAGCAAAGGCCTACCGCGTTACGAAGAAGGAAGAGCTGGAGCCGGTGCTTAGGGAGGCGATCGCCCTCAATGTGCCGGTGCTGATCGACTGCCAGGTGGACTGTGATGACAAGGTATTTCCGATGGTGGCGCCGGGTGCTCCCATACAGGAAGCTTTCAATGAGGAAGATCTGGAGGCGGGCAGGTGCTGATCAAAGACCCAAGGGTCTCGTAAGCGCTCCCGGCTGTAAAATGAGCGTGTTTGAAATAAAACACGCTCAAAAAAGCCCTTGAGTGTTTGCCATACGCAGACATCTGTAATTTCCTGCAAATATTTCTTGACGAATACCGGCCAGGAAGGTACAATGGGAAACAACATTACGCTTTACCGATTTACCAGAGTAAATTATAAGGTGATATTTAAGTAGGAGGATATGAGCTATGAGCAGAGTTTACAATTTTTCAGCGGGACCGGCTGTGCTGCCGGAAGAAGTTCTGAAAGAAGCGGCGGAGGAGATGCTGGATTACAGAGGCTGCGGCATGTCTGTGATGGAGATGAGCCACCGTTCCAAGATGTTTGAGCAGATCATAGGCGAGGCGGAAGCCGATATCCGTGATCTGATGGGCATACCGGACAATTATAAGGTCCTGTTCCTGCAGGGCGGCGCTTCTCTGCAGTTTGCCATGATCCCGATGAATCTGTTTAAAAACCGGGTGGGCGATTACATCATCACCGGCCAGTGGGCGAAGAAGGCCTATCAGGAAGCTTCTAAGTACGGAAAAGCCAACGCCATCGCATCCAGCGCGGACAAAACATTTTCCTACATACCGGACTGCTCCGATCTGCCCGTGAGCCCCGATGCCGATTACGTGTATATCTGCGAGAACAACACGATCTACGGAACGAAATTCAAAACTCTGCCCAACACAAAGGGAAAAACATTGGTTGCGGACGTATCCTCCTGTTTCCTGTCCGAGCCCGTGGATGTTGAAAAATACGGAATGATCTACGGCGGCGTACAGAAAAACATCGGACCGGCCGGCACCGTGATCGCCATCATCCGGGAAGACCTGATCACCGAAGATGTGCTGCCTGGCACTCCCACCATGATGCAGTATAAGACCCATGTGGATGCGGGCTCTATGTACAATACACCGCCCTGCTACGGCATCTATATGTGCGGCAAGGTGTTTAAATGGCTGAAAGCCAAGGGCGGTCTGGAAGCGATGAAAGCCCATAATGAAAAGAAAGCGGCCGTTCTGTATGATTTCCTGGATCAGAGCCGGTTATTTAAGGGTACGGTGGTTAAGGAAGACCGTTCTCTGATGAATGTGCCTTTTGTGACAGGGGATGAGGAGCTGGACGCGCTGTTTGTGAAAGAAGCGAAGGCCGCCGGTCTGGAAAATCTGAAGGGACACCGCACGGTGGGCGGCATGCGCGCCAGCATCTACAACGCAATGCCCATTGCCGGCGTTGAAAAGCTTGTGGATTTCATGAGCGATTTTGAAGCGAAGCACAAATAAAAACAAAATATATGCAACAGTTTAGACAGCCGTCTGAACTGTTACAAAAAAACAGAATGGTGGGTATGAGCGATGTATAAGATTAACTGTCTGAATCCGATTGCGAAGGTTGGCACGAAGCTGCTGACCGACAACTATACAATGACCGATAATTTTGCGGAGGCGGATGCCGCGCTGGTGCGCAGCGCCAGCGTTCACGAGCTGGAGCTGCCCGATTCTCTGGAAGCGATCGCCAGAGCCGGCGCCGGCGTCAACAATATACCGCTGGACAAATGCGCGCAGAAGGGCATTGTGGTGTTTAACACGCCCGGCGCTAACGCCAACGGCGTAAAGGAGCTGGTGATCGCCGGCATGCTGATGGCATCCAGAGACCTGGTTGGCGGCGTCAAATGGGTAGAAGCGAATAAAGACGATGAAAACATCGTAAAAGACGTGGAAAAGGCTAAAAAGGCTTTTGCCGGCGGGGAGATCAAGGGCAAAAAGCTGGGAGTGATCGGCCTGGGCGCCATCGGCGTGCAGGTGGCCAATACCGCGATCAATCTGGGCATGGATGTATATGGGTATGACCCTTATATTTCCGTGGACGCGGCATGGAAGCTGTCACGCCACATCATCCACATCGAGTCCCTGGACGCGATTTGTGAGAACTGCGACTTTATCACGATCCATGTGCCCGCTCTGCCATCCACGAAGGGCATGATCAGTGAGGACGCTCTGTCTAAGATGAAGGACGGCGTGGTGGTATTGAACTTCGCCAGAGATGTGCTGGTGGATGAAGATGCCATGTGCAGGGCGCTGGAGAGCGGCAAGGTGAAGAAGTATGTGACCGATTTCCCGAATCCCAAGTCAGTTCATATGAAGAATGTGCTTGTGCTGCCGCATCTGGGCGCGTCTACGGAGGAATCCGAGGATAACTGCGCGGTAATGGCGGTGCAGGAGCTGATGGATTATCTGGAAAACGGAAACATTAAGAATTCCGTGAATTATCCCGCCTGCGATCTGGGAGACCGCAGCGGTACCCGTCTGGCCATATTTAACAGAAATGTGCCCAACATGATCGGCCAGTTCGCGTCCACTTTAGCGGAGGCCGGCATCAATATCCCGTCCATGACCAATCAGAGCAAGGGTGACCTGGCATATACGCTGATGGATGTGGAAGGCGACGTTACAGATGCAGTTCTGGATAAGCTGATGGCGATACAGGGCGTATTTAAAATCAGAGTGATCAAATAGGAGGCTGCAATGGCGATTGTAAAACCATTTTGCTGCGTGAGGCCCGCTGTTTCTGTGGCGGATCAGGTGGCGGCGCTGCCGTATGATGTCTATAACAGGAAGGAGGCCTGCCAGGCTGTGGCAGGCCACCCTCTTTCTTTTTTAAATATTGACAGGCCCGAGACGCAGTTTGATGAAAGCGTGGACATCTATGCCGATTGTGTATATGACAGGGCCAGACAGCTCCTGGATGCGAGGATGGCCGACGGCACCTTTGTAAAGGATGCGGACAGCTGCTATTATATATATGAGCTGACTATGAACGGCAGAGTCCAGACCGGCATCGCCGCTTGTTCTTCGGTGGACGATTACTTAAACCAGATCATACGCAAACATGAGAACACCAGGGCCGACAAGGAGCTGGACCGCATACGCCATGTGGATGCCTGCGACGCGCAGACCGGTCCCATATTTCTTGCCTACCGTTCCAGGAAGGGAATCAACGATCTGATCGCGGAAGCCAAAATGAAGGCCCCGCTCTATGACTTCACCTCGGAGGACGGGGTGCGCCATGCAGTCTGGAGAATCAGTGATTCCAATACGGTCCGGGATCTGGAGCGCGAGTTTGAACAGGTGCCGAATACCTACATTGCGGATGGGCATCACCGCGCGGCATCAGCCGTGAAGGTGGCGGTGATGAGGCGTGAGCAGCATCCCGGATATGACGGCAGTGAACCGTTTAATTATTTTCTGTCTGTGCTGTTTCCGGATGACCAGCTGATGATCATGCCCTATAACCGCGTGGTAAAAGATTTGAACGGATTGACAGAAGAAGAGTTTTTAGCTGCGGTCGGAGAGAAATTTACGGTGGAAAAGCTGGGAGCGGTTCCGTACCAGCCCGCAAATAAGGCGGAGTTCGGGCTTTATCTGTCCAATAACTGGTACCGCCTGACCGCCGGAGACGGGATATTAAGCCGTGACCCGGTGGAGGGGCTGGACGTTTCCATCCTGCAGAACCATCTGCTGGGCCCGATTCTGGGCATAGAGGATCCGAGGGTAGATAAGCGCATCGACTTTATAGGCGGCATACGCGGCCTCGGTGAGCTGGAGCGCAGGGTAGGAGAGGATATGAAAGCGGCGTTCTCCATGTACCCCACTTCCATCGCGGAGCTCTTTTCCGTGGCGGATGCGGGCCTGCTGATGCCGCCTAAATCCACTTGGTTTGAACCCAAGCTTCGAAGCGGGCTGTTTATACATACATTGTAACAGACAGTTCTGACGGCGCATCTTTTTGACCGCAAAGCCGGCCAAGAAGCATCGGATGCCGGTTCGATGCGAAAAATGCTGCAAAAACAGGCTTATAGACAAGCTGAACGCCTGTCTTTGCGGCAGCTATCCCGCCGCCTGAATGGTTACCGTGCATATAGCAGCTGAAAAAAATGGTTTCGACAGACTCCATACAGTGGTATACTATACCGCGGGGAGTCTGTTTTTTATTACATAGGAAAGTTCTCTGAACTCTCCTATGTAATAAAAAAGCCCTCCGGGCAGGAACGCACTGCGGCGGAATGGAATGATGTCACAGAAGCGACCCGCCGCAGGCGGAGAATCCCGCGAGCGGGATTCTTATTTATTTCACTAGGAAAGTACATCCTATGAAATATAAAACGTTCCGCTTAGGATCGCACTGTGGCGGGAAGGTATTATGCCGCTGAAGCGGCCCACTGCCAGCGGGACTTTCTATCATTCAATAGTGTTAGGATAAACATAAAGTACAGAATGGAGAAATATATGGATCAATGGATGATCTATGCAAAAAAAGCGGATTTTAACGGGATCGCTGCGAAATATCACATCAGCCCCATCACCGCGCGCATCATACGCAACCGGGATGTGACGGGCGATGAGGAGATCCGGCAGTATTTGTACGGAAGCAAAGAGGATCTTAATCCTCCGCTTTTGATGAAGGATATGGAGAAGGCGAGGGATCTGATCCTTTCCAAGATAGAACAGAACAGGAAGATACGGGTGGTGGGCGATTATGATGCCGACGGAGTGAACTCCACCTACATACTGGTCATGGGTCTGTCCGCGCTGGGAGCATCGGTGGACTTCGCGATTCCGGACCGGATCAGGGACGGATACGGCATCAATATCGATATCATCAGCCGCGCCCTGGAGGATGGAACGGACACGATCATCACCTGCGACAACGGCATATCCGCCGCCGAGCAGGTCGCGTTTGCCAGAGCAAACGGTATGGCCGTCATCATCACGGATCACCATGATATCCCCCCGGCAGGGCCGCCGGAGGCGGACGCGGTGGTGAATCCCAAGCAGGCGGACTGCGGCTATCCTTTTAAAGGCCTCTGCGGCGCGGCGGTGGCCTATAAACTGATCCAGGCCATCTATGAAAAAGCGGGAAAGCCCCGGGAACAATATGAGAAATTTCTGGAATTTGCCGCTCTTGCCACGGTGGCGGATGTGATGGAGCTGAAAGGTGAGAACCGCATCATTGTCAGGGAAGGGCTAAAGCTGTTAAGAAACACCGCCAATCCGGGTCTGAACCATCTCATGGAAGAGACGCAGATACATAAGGAAAATCTGAAATCCTACCATCTGGGGTTCATCATAGGCCCCTGTCTGAACGCGGGAGGACGGCTGGATACGGCCAGGCTGGCGCTAAGCCTGCTGATGAGCGGCAGTGAGGAAGAAGCGGCTTCCATAGCCGCCGAGCTGAAAGCCCTCAATGATACCAGAAAGGACATGACGCTTTCCGGTGTGAAGCAGGCCTGCGCCATGATAGAAGAGACAGAGCTTAAGGACGATAAGGTGCTGGTGGTCTATCTGCCGGACTGCCATGAGAGCATTGCGGGGATCATCGCCGGCAGGATCAAGGAAATCTACCATAAACCGTCCATCGTGCTGACGAGGGCATTGGAAGGAGCGAAAGGATCGGCTCGGTCCATCGAGGCCTACCACATGTATGAGGGGCTGGTTGGCTGCTCGGATTTACTCTCCAAATTCGGAGGCCATCCCATGGCCGCCGGCCTCTCTCTGCCCATTCAGAACATCGGCGCTTTCCGCACCAGAATCAATGAACAGGCAGAGCTTACGGAAAAGGATTTTATCAAAAAGGTATGGATCGATACGGAGCTGCCCTTTGCCTATGTCAACGAGAAGCTGATTGGGGAACTGGCGGAACTGGAACCTTTTGGGAACGGAAATGAAAAACCGCTGTTCGCGGCCCGCGGCCTGCATGTCCGCCGTTTGAGCGTGTTGGGAAAGAACCGGAATGTGGTGAAGATGACGCTGTCTGACACATCCCAGACAAGCATGAGCGCGGTGTGGTTCGGAGACGGGGATGAATTTGTGGAGAACATTAAGAATAAATATGGGGAGAGCGCGGCGGATATGGCGCTGCACGGTCTTGAAAATCCCATTGTCATGTCCGCCACTTATTATCCGGGCATCAATGACTATATGGGAAACCGTACGGTTCAGATCACGATCCAGGACTGCCGGTTTCATTAGATTAGAAAATAGGAAGCACACTGAAGTGTGCGTAGGTCATCAGCCTTCGGCTGGTGACAGGAAAGGGGGGCAGCGGCATGAATTTAAAAATACTCACATGCACTTCACGGTCCGTCACCTTTGAGATAGAGGACGGAAATATATATGAGTCTCAGGAGCATTATGAGGTTAGCCTGAACGGCGTATCTGAGGATTGCGGCACGCGCACCGTGCAGTCTCTCTACGGGCTTATGCCCGATTCCGACTATACCGTCAGCGTATCCGGCGGCGGTGTCAGTGCGTCTGTCGGATTTCATACGGAAAAAGAGACGGCTACGGTGAACGTGCTGGATTTCGGGGCGTCCGGCAGCGGCACTTCCGAGGATACGGCATTTCTGCAGGCGGCCATCCTGTGCTGTCCGGAGTACGGACGTGTGCTGGTTCCCGCGGGGACCTATCTGACAGGGCCTCTGTTTTTAAAGAGCGGGATACGGCTGGAGCTGGCCCGTGGAGCCGTGCTGGCCGCGTTGACCGGCCGTGAGCAATTTCCGGTCCTTAAGGGGAGCATTCCCTGCACGGATTCAAAAGAGGAATACAATCTGGGGACCTGGGAAGGGGATCCGAAGGACATGTATGCGGCAATCATCACTGGCGTTGGGATAGAAAATGTTGTAATATATGGGGAGGGGACCATAGACGGCAGGGCGGATCATGGGAACTGGTGGAAGAACCCCAAAGCCAAACAGGGGGCTGCAAGGCCCAGAACCGTATTTTTAAACCGCTGCAGCAATGTCATAATGGAAGGAATTACGGTGAAAAACAGCCCCAGCTGGACGATACACCCGTATTTTTCGGAAAACCTGAAATTCCTGAACCTGAAGATCAAGAATCCGAAGGTATCCCCCAACACGGACGGATTGGACCCTGAGTCCTGCAGGAATGTGGAGATCGCTGGCGTTTATTTCAGCGTGGGAGATGACTGTATCGCCGTCAAATCCGGCAAGCTCTATATGGGAACGCGTTACAAAACACCTTCTGAAAATATAGAAATCCGGCAGTGCTGCATGAGGGACGGGCACGGAAGCGTCACCCTGGGCAGCGAGATGGCCGGCGGCATTTGCGGACTGCATGTACACCGCTGCCTGTTTACCGACACGGACCGGGGGCTGCGTATCAAGACCCGCCGGGGCCGCGGAAAAGATGCCATGATCCGGGAAATCCTGTTTGAGAACATCCGCATGGAAGGCGTTGTGACCCCGCTGGTGCTGAACGCTTTTTATTACTGCGATCCGGATGGGCATACGCCCTACGTGAGCACAAAGGAGTGCCTGCCCGTGGATGAACGCACGCCTTATGTGGGAGAACTCTGCTTCAGAAATATCCGATGTGAGGGCTGCCACGCGGCGGCCGGCTTTTTCTACGGCCTGCCGGAGCAGAAGATTGAGAGCATCCGCATGGAACATGTGCGGATTTCCTTTGCGGACAACGCGGTTCCCGCTCTTCCCGCCATGATGGACGGCATAGAAGAGTGCAGCAGAAAGGGCCTGTTTATCCGCAACGCGAAGCGGGCGGTGCTAAAGGATGTGCGGATCAGCGGACAGGAAGGCAAAGCCTTTGATATTGAAGATGTGGAAGACATAGTGCTCACGGACGGAGACTGACGTTTGCGCACATAGTAACAAATTATTCAGATCGGGCAGAACGATGCCTGGCGGAAAGAGAGGACAGTATATGAAAGCAGGAATCAGATTTCACGACATGGAGGCAAGATCACTGGAAGAGAGGCTGGCACTGGCGGAGAGAAAGGGATACCGCTGTATCCATCTGGCCAATTTTGTGCTGTACCGCGAGTACGGCATCACGGCGGCAGGACTAACGCCGGGACTGGCCATGTATCTAAAGGAGCTGCTTGCAAAATATCATCTGGATGTGGCGGTGTTCGGCTGCTACTTAAATCTGGCCAATCCGGACCCCGTTCAGCTTCAGGCGATCCAGCAGGAATATTTGGACTGCATCCGCTTTGCAGCATGGCTTGGCGCAGGTGTGGTGGGAACCGAGACAGGAGCCCCCAATACCGAGTACCGCTATGAAGAAGCCTGCCACAGCGAGGAGGCCCTGCAGACCTTTATCACGAATTTCAGACCGGTGGCGGAGTACGCCGAGAAGATGGGAGTGGTCATCGCCATAGAGCCGGTGTGGAGACATATCGTGTACGACGAGAACCGTGCGAGGACCGTGCTGGACGCGTTAAAATCCCCCAACGTCCAGATCATCTTCGACCCTGTAAACATGCTGGCTCCCGAAAATGAGCAGCGTCAGAACGAGCTGATTTCCCATACCTTCGAAACCATCGGCAAGGAGATCATGGTGGTCCACGCCAAGGATTTTTGCATGGAAAACGGGCAGCTTCTTTCCGGCCCCGCCGGCACAGGCTGCCTCAACTACAGCCTGATCATGAAGTACCTGAAGGCCAATAAGCCTTACATTCACGTTACCATGGAGGACACTACCCCCGATACCGCAGGCGCTGCTTTCGAATACCTGCATAAAATGTGGATGGAAGCGTAAGGCGTTAAAAACCCGCTAAAAACAGGAAACCCGCTTGCATACGGTCTCAAAGCGGTATATAATTAGAATCTATTGTGGGAATACCACTTACTAATGGAGGTTTGTTATGAAGAGGTTAGAAGAATATGTGAGAAGTATACCGGATTTTCCGGAGCCTGGAATTATCTTCAGAGATGTCACCAGCGTGCTGCAGGATGCGGACGGCCTTAGGCTGGCTGTGGACGGCATCCAGGAGCTGCTTCATGGAGTGGAGTTTGACGTGGTGGTTGGCCCGGAATCCCGCGGCTTCATTTTCGGTGTTCCGATCGCATATAATCTGCATAAAGCGTTCATTCCCGTCAGGAAAAAGGGAAAGCTGCCCTGTGAAACCGTGGAGATGGAATATGACCTGGAATATGGCAGCGCAGTGATTGAGATGCATAAAGATTCTATAAAACCGGGGCAGAAGGTTGTGATCATCGATGATCTGATCGCTACCGGCGGCACGATCGAGGCGATTACCAAGCTGGTGGAGAGCCTTGGCGGCGAGGTGGTTAAGATCTGTTTCCTGATGGAACTGGCCGGTCTTAGGGGCCGTGACAAACTTCAAAAATATGATGTTGGGAGCGTAATTGTATACGAAGGTAAGTGACATGAAAAAGCTGCTGGCATTGCTTGAAAAACTAAAATTCACCAAAACCCAGATGATCGCTCTGGGTTTTTTGTGCCCGATCCTCGTGGGGGCGCTGCTGCTGATGCTGCCGATTTCATCGGCGGACGGTACGGTGACGCCGTTCATTGATTCGCTGTTTATGTCGGCCACCAGCGTGTGTGTGACCGGCCTCGTGACGGTGCCGGTATATCTGCACTGGAGCCTGTTCGGAAAGGTTGTGATCCTGATCCTGATCCAGCTGGGGGGACTCGGCGTGGTAGCGATCATGACCATGCTGCTGATCGCCATCGGCAAAAGAATCACGCTGAAAGAGCGGATGCTCATTCAGGAGGCATATAACCTGGATACCCTGGCGGGCATGGTAAAGATGATCATAAGGATCGTGAAGGGCACTTTTATTGTGGAAACGGCAGGGGCCGTCTGCTTCGCTTTTGTTTTTGTGCCTCAATACGGCTTTTTGAGAGGGGTATTCTATTCCGTATTCCATTCGGTTTCCGCCTTCTGCAACGCGGGCATCGATCTGATCGGAACGGACAGCTTCGTGCCGTATGTGAGCAACCCCATCGTGAACCTGACCACGATGTTTCTGATCGTATCGGGCGGCATCGGATTCACAGTATGGTGGGATCTGATCCGCGTGGGAAAGGATGCTAAAACAGGGGAGATTGCGCCCCGGCAGATGTGGAGCAGGCTGATGCTTCACTCCAAACTGGCCGTTTCGGTAACACTGCTGCTGATCTTTGTGCCGGCAGTGCTGTATTTTATTTTTGAATATCACAATCCGGAGACGCTGGGGGAGCTGGGGACAGGGAGCAAACTTATGGCTTCCCTGTTTCAGTCGGTCACCACCAGGACGGCAGGATTCTGTACGATACCGCAGGGTGAGCTGAAAGATTCTTCCACCCTGCTGACCCTGGTCCTGATGTTTGTCGGAGGCTCCCCGGCAGGCACCGCGGGCGGCGTGAAGACCACGACGGTCGCAATGATCCTGATGTCGGTGATGTGCTTTGTCAAGGGAAAACGGGATACGGAAATGTTTGGCCGGCGTGTGCCCGCGGACAATGTGCGGACCGGACTGGCGGTGCTTACCATCAGCCTTTTGGTAGTGTTTACCAATATCATGCTGCTGCTTTTGACTGACGGTGCCGAATTCAGGGATACTATTTTTGAAGTTGTAACGGCTATAGGCACGGTGGGGCTTTCCCGCGGCCTGACTCCGGATTTGACCTTCTGGGGTAAGCTGATCATTATCGTGACGATGTATATAGGCAGAATCGGACCGATCACAATGGTGCTCGCGTTTGGAGTGCGCCGGCAGACAAAGGGAGACAACCGTGAACTGCCGGAGAAGAGGATACTGGTCGGGTAGCAGCGTTGTGTTACAGAATATTTTTGGAGGACAGACAAAAAATGGCGAGAAAAGAATTTGCAGTGTTTGGTTTGGGGGAATTTGGGCGCAGTGTGGCGCTCACTCTGGCGAAGAACGGCTGTGAGGTGATGGCGATTGACAGCAGCTCTGAAAAGGTGCAGGAAATTGCGGACAGCGTGACCCACGCAGTGAAAGCGGATGCCACCGATATGGATGTGGTGCGCTCGCTCGGTCTGAACAATCTGGACGCAGTGGTGATCGCCATAGGCAACAATCTGGAGGCGAGCATTATGGCGACGATTATCTCCAAGGAATGCGGCGTTCCCTATGTGCTTGCCAAGGCCAGCAATGACATCCATGCGGCGGTGCTGCGCAAGGTGGGCGCGGATGAGATCATCTATCCGGAGAAAGCCATGGGCGTGCGCACGGCGAGAAACCTGATGTCCGGCAATTTCCTGGATTTTATTGAACTTTCCAAAAGCTTCAGCATGGTGGAAATCACCCCTCCGCCCAGCTGGGTGGGCAAGAGCTTACGGGAGCTGGATCTGCGTAAAAAGGGACTCAATGTGATTGCCTGCAAGCAGGGGGACAACGTGATTACCCAGCTGGATCCGGATACCGTGCTGCGGGAAGGTGACGATTTCATCATCGTGGGCCAGAACGAGGCTTTAAACAGAATAAAATAGTACGATCAGAGGTAAGACTATGATTACAAGCACATCTAATCCCCAGGTAAAAGAAATCATGCAGCTGCAGAAGAAGTCCAAACTGCGCAGGGAGCTCGGCGTCTTTGTGGCAGAGGGGATGAAGATGGTGAGCGAAGCGCCTGCCGGCAGGATAGAGCGGTGCTGGATATCCGAGACCTTTTCCAGGAAACATCCGGATTTCCCGTTCCCTGCGGGAGTGCCCGTCCAGGAAGCCGCGGACCATGTGTTTGCCGCCATGTCGGACACACAGACGCCCCAGGGCATCCTGGCGGTGATCCGCTGCGGCGAAACATCCCTTGAGGATCTGCTTAAGGCGCCCGCACCGCTTCTTATGGTGCTGGAAAATATACAGGATCCCGGCAATCTGGGAACCGTCATGCGCACCGGGGAAGGGGCCGGGGTCACCGGTCTCATCATGAGCTCGGACTGCGCGGATATCTATAATCCGAAGGTGATCCGTTCCACTATGGGTTCCATCTACCGCGTCCCTTTCTGCCACACTGCGGACTTATGCGGTGCCCTGGATCTCATAAAGAAAGCGGGCATCACAGTCTATGCGGCCCATCTGAAAGGCAGTCAGTACTATACAGAAGCCGATTATACAAAACCTTCCGCGTTCCTGATCGGAAACGAGGGAAACGGCCTGAAGCAGGAAACCGCAGACCGGGCAGGTACATATATAAAGATACCGATGGAAGGACATGTGGAGTCATTAAACGCCGCGGTATCCGCTGCAATACTGATGTACGAGGCACACCGCCAGAGATCGTGAACATTTCTGTTGTTACTGTTCAGAGGTTCTCTGGCGGTATTATTTTCCGGGCTTGACATTCTTTGTTAACTCTGCTAGAATAATTTTGTAATAAATCTGTAATAAATAGCATATAATATTAATAAATAAGCAAACAAGAATGTTTGGGACCCAGGAGGATGAATGATGACAATCAAGAGAAAAGGCGCGTACTTAAGCCTATTGCTCTGTGCACTGTTGCTCATCACAGTAATCATAAATCAGGATACCGCCATGGCCGGTACGGCAGCGGATGAAAGCAGGAAAGAGGAAAACAGGGAAGAAAACCTGGTGCAGGTGCCCGGCGGCGCCATCGCCGGTATCGGCCTGATTCTTCAGGACAGCGCATCTAAGGAGAGCATTGACGCAGGAATTCGCATGGCTGCGATTCAGGAAAATGCGGACGCAGCAGCGGATGGCGAAGAGGCTTCACAGCCGGAGAACAGTGAAGAAGCGGCAGATGTAACCGGTGACGGGACAGCCGTATCGGGCAATGAGATTTCGGAAACGGAAAACGAATCAGAGACGGATACACAGGCGGCTGTGGAGGCACTGGCAGCGCCCGTGGCAGCATCCCTTTACGACGGCAAGGCGGTAGCGAACGTGGAGACCGCATTAAATATCAGAGAATCCGCTTCAGAAGACGCGGCCAAGGTCGGCAAGCTGTACCGCGGCTGTGCAGGCGATATCGTTGAGACAGCCGAGGGCTGGGTGAAGATCAGTTCCGGCAATGTATCCGGATGGGTCAGCAGTGAATACATTCTGACCGGTGCGGACGCTGAAAACTTTGTTAACGGGCTGAATCTTAGGATGGCCACCGTGAATGCCGATTCTCTGAATGTCAGAAGCAAGGCCAACACTAAATGCGATGTCATCGCAGAGGTGGAGAACGGCCAGACCTTCATGGTGATCGGGGAAGAGGACGGATGGTATCAGGTGTTATTCACGCCGGATCTGCCCGCTTATGTGCATGCCGACTATGTTTCGGTAAGCGATGGAAGCATGACGGCAGTTTCCAGCGAGGAACTGGCGAAATTAAATAATCTGGCCGCTGAAAAGGAAAAAGAGCGCCAGAGAGAAGCAAAGAAAAAGAGTGTGGGCAAGACGAGCGGCGCGGCAACGGCCGCATCGACGGATGATGCCACACTGTTGGCGGCCCTGTGCCAGTACGAATCGGCAGGGGATTATGAAGGCATGCTGGCGGTGGCAAATGTTGTGCTGAACCGCGTGCACAGCAGCAGATACCCCAACAGCATCTCAGGTGTTATATTCGCCAAGGGGCAGTTCTCAGGTGTAAACGGCGGCGCGCTGGACAAATACCTGTCCAAAGGCCCCAGCTCCACAGCAGTTCAGGCAGCGAATGATGCGCTGGCCGGAGTCAACAATATCGGGGATTATACCTCCTTCTGCTCCGCTAGGATAGCCAATGTGGACAGCTATAGCAGCTACACCATTGTGGGCGGAAACTGCTTCTATAAAAGATAAGATCCGGGCGGTTTGCCGGGATGGATCATAAAACAGGATGACGATGATGCGCCATCCTGTTTTATATTGGCAAATCCCCGTTTTTTCAAATAATTTAGTTGATATAATTGTCAAAATCGGTTAATATATTATCAAACATCAATTTTGCACCAGGAAAGGGAGGCGTAGTATGGAGTCGATCTATTGGCTGGCGTTTTTCATCATATTGTTGGTAATTGAAATACTGACATTGGGGCTGACGACCATCTGGTTTGCCGGCGGTGCTCTGGTAGCTTTTATTGCCTGTCTGCTGGGCGCAGGTCTGGGACTTCAGATCGCACTGTTCGCGGTGGTATCGGTTGTCCTTTTGTTCTTTACAAGGCCGCTGGCGCTGAAGTACCTGAACAAAAGGACGACGAAGACAAACGTGGACAGCCTCATAGGGAAGACGGCAAAAGTGACTGTGCCGATTGATAATTTCCAGGGAGTGGGAGCCGCCATGTTAAATGGCCTGGAGTGGACCGCGAGAAGCGCAAAGGATGAGGAAACCATCGCTGCGGGTACGCTGGTAACCGTTGTGGAAATATCCGGTGTCAAACTAATTGTGAAGAAGAAAGAGGAGGAACTGGTATGAGTACATCATTTATTAGCGCAGCAGGATTTCCGATAGGATTTATCGTAATCGTTGTGCTGGTTGCTGTGGTGCTGTTAGTCATCGCATCCTGCATAAAGATTGTGCCGCAGGCACAGGCGCTGGTTGTGGAACGGCTGGGGGGCTATCTGGGAACCTGGTCCGTGGGGCTCCATGTTAAGATGCCTTTTATCGACCGCATTGCAAGACGTGTGAATTTAAAGGAGCAGGTAATCGATTTCAAACCGCAGCCGGTGATCACGAAGGATAACGTAACGATGCAGATCGATACCGTGGTATTCTTCCAGATCACAGATCCCAAGCTGTATGCCTACGGTGTGGAGAATCCGCTGATGGCTATCGAAAACCTGACGGCCACTACCCTTAGAAATATCATCGGTGATCTGGAACTGGATGAAACCCTGACTTCCAGAGAGCTGATCAATACAAAGATGCGCACCCATCTGGATGAAGCTACGGACCCCTGGGGTATTAAGGTTAACCGCGTGGAATTAAAGAACATCATTCCTCCGGCAGAGATTCAGGATTCCATGGAGAAGCAGATGAAGGCCGAGCGTGAACGCCGTGAGTCCATCTTAAGGGCCGAAGGTGAAAAGAAATCCACGATCCTGGTTGCCGAAGGTAAGAAGGAATCTGTAATCCTCGATGCGGAAGCGGAGAAGCAGTCTGCGATCCTTAGGGCGGAAGCGAAGAAGGAAGCCATGATCCGCGAGGCCGAAGGTGAAGCGCAGGCCATCCTGAAGGTACAGGAAGCTACTGCGGAAGGTATCCGCCTGATCCGTGAAGCCGGCGCTGACGATGCGGTGCTTCAGATCAAGAGCCTGGAAGCTTTCGAAAAGGCCGCAGACGGCAAGGCTACCAAGATTATCATCCCTTCCAACATCCAGAGCGTTGCCGGTATGGTGAAATCTTTGGTGGAAGTAGGAAAAGACGAATAATCGGTTAACGATTGAATTTTAGCGCTGTATTTGGCATAAAATCACAGGAGCTTTAGAGCACCTGTGATTTTAGTCATTTGTGATCCTGATTGTTGCACCAGGATCTGCTGATGGGAGGAAAACAGATGAATTTAAAGGGAAGGAATTTTATAACGCTTAAAGATTTTACGCCGGACGAGATCATGTACCTGGTAGATCTGGCCGATGACTTAAAGAAGAAAAAGAAACAGGGCATCACGGGCAGCAGCCTTAAAGGAAAAAATGTCGCTCTGATTTTTGAAAAGCCCTCCACGAGGACACGCTGTGCGTTCACCATCGGCTGTGTGGACGAGGGAGGCCATCCGGAGTATCTGGGTCGTGAGGATATTCAGCTGGGCCACAAGGAGAGTGTGGAGGATACGGCGAAGGTTCTGGGCCGCATGTTTGACGGCATTGAGTTTCGCGGTTTCAAGCACGAAACTGTGGAAAAACTGGCCAAATATTCAGGGGTTCCGGTATGGAACGGGCTGACCGATGATTATCATCCCACGCAGATCCTTGCAGATTTTCTGACAATTAAGGAGCATTTCGGATACCTGAAGGGGCTGAACTTTGTCTTTGTAGGGGACGGCAGAAACAATATGGCCAACAGCCTGATGATCGGCTGCGGCAAGATGGGAATTAACTTCACCATTCTGGCTCCGAAATCTCTGTGGCCGAAGGAGGAGCTGATCACACTCTGCAGGACCTATGCACAGGATGCGGGCAGCACGGTCACGATTTCCGATGATACGGAATGTGTGAAGGATGCGGACATCATTTATACCGATGTATGGTGTTCCATGGGAGAAGAGGACAAGGCTGCGGAGCGTGTGGCGCTTTTAAGGCCTTATCAGGTCAACAACCGGCTGATGGAGAAGACCGGCAAGGATACGACGATCTTCCTGCACTGCCTGCCGGCGGTGAAGGGCAATGAGGTGACGGAAGAGGTATTCGATTCCCCGGCTTCCCTGGTGTTTGATGAGGCGGAAAACCGTATGCATACTATTAAGGCTGTTATGGTGGCGACCCTTGGCAATGAGTAGGAGGAAACGCAGTGCGCGTGCAGAGCAGTAGAAGCAAAAATCCCAGAGCGTTCCAGAATTTTGTGGATATGGTTCATGTGATCTCCTGTCTGGTGATCGTGGCACTGACCGTATTCCTTTATATCAATCCGGAACGGTATATCCTGTTTTTCCCGCTCGTATTTCTGATTTCGGCGGGTTTGAATTTCATAACAGCCATATATAAATGGAGAACGGCAGGCCACAGGAAGTCACAGAAGGCCAAGGCAGTATTTTTTGTACTGCTGGGAGCGGCGCTGTGTATCCTGACCGTGGTCAGCCTTGTATCGGTATGGGGATGAACGCATGAAGGCAGAAATATTGAACCTTTTGAAGGAAACGAAGGATTTTGTGTCAGGGCAGGAACTGTGTGAGCGCTTTCAGGTGTCCCGCACGGCTATATGGAAGACGGTCCGCCAGCTGGAAGAAGAGGGCTATAGAATAGAAGCGGTCAGAAACAGAGGCTACCGGTTGGTAGGAAAGCCGAATGCGGTAACCGAGGCGGAGATTTCGGAGGGGCTGCATACGAAGTGGCTGGGCAGGGAGATCCGTTATTACGACAGTGTGGATTCCACCAATCAGCAGGTGAAGCGCTTGGCTGATCAGGGAGCGGCCCATGGCACCCTGGTCACAGCCGAATCGCAGACCAGCGGCAAAGGCAGGCGCGGGCGCGGATGGAGTTCACCCGCCGGGACCGGAGCCTGGATGAGCTTTCTCTTAAGACCTTCTATCGATCCGAACCATGCATCCATGCTCACGCTGGTGGCCGCGCTGGCCGTCTGCAATGCGGTGCGCGATATGACCGGGCTGGCGGCCAAAATCAAGTGGCCCAACGATATTGTGATCAATGGGAAAAAACTGTGCGGTATACTTACGGAGATGAGTACCGAAGAGCTTTCCATCCATTATGTGGTGGTGGGAATTGGGGTGAATGTGAACCAGAGCAGTTTTCCGGATGAAATCAAACAGCGGGCGACCTCTCTTAAGCTGGAGGGCGGCCGGGATTACAGCCGGGCGGAGCTGATTTGCCGGATATTGGAGCATTTTGAGCATTACTATGAAATCTTTCTGGAAACGGAGGACCTGGAGGGCATGGCAGAGGAGTACAACGGAAAATGTGTCAATGCCGGCCGCGAGGTTTGCGTCCTGAATCCCGGAGGGGAATATACCGGCGTTTCTCTGGGCATAGACAGTCAGGGAGATCTTCTGGTGAAAAGGGGTGGCGGCCATGTGGAGAAAATCTCCTCCGGAGAGGTTTCCGTCAGAGGGATCTATGGATATGTATAGGGCATCAAAGGAGTAACGGTATGCAGGAGAACGAAGAGAGAACTGTGCTCTGCGGCGCCAGTTCCTATGAACAGAAATACTACTTTAATGAAGAATTCTCCGCGCTTCCGCAGCGCGTGAAGGATGAATTGAAGGTGTTGTGCGTGATGTATGTGGAGGAGGTAGGCGGGGTACTGACGCTGGAATACGAACCGGACGGCGAACTGGAATTTAAGGTGACGTCGGATGAGGCGGATTACCTGTTTGATGATATTGGAAGCGCATTAAAGATAAAAGAGATCCGGAGGGATAAAAGCGATCTGCTGGAATCCCTGGAAATGTATTATAAGGTGTTTTGGCTGAATGAAGAATGAAATCTATAACAGAAAAGTGAAGATTAAAGATCTGACACTGGATCTACCGGTGGCATTGGCACCCATGGCAGGAGTAACCGACCTGCCATTTCGTATGCTTTGCAAAGAGCAGGGCTGCGGCCTGCTGTGCACGGAGATGGTGAGCGCAAAAGCAATTTATTATAATAACAGAAACACCTGGCAGCTGATGGATATCGATTCAGGTGAGCACCCTGTCGCGGTGCAGCTCTTCGGATCAGACCCGCAGATTATGGCGGATATGGCAGCCAGGGTGGCAGAGGAGAGCGACTGCGATATCATCGATGTGAACATGGGATGCCCCGTGCCCAAAGTGGTGAATAACGGTGAAGGAAGCGCGCTCATGCGCCGTCCGAAGCTCGTGGGAGAGATTCTGTCAGCCATGGTAAAAGCGGTGAATAAGCCGGTAACCGTAAAAATCCGTAAGGGATTTACGGAAGAATCAGCGAACGCTGCCGAGATAGCCAGGATCGCGGAAGCATCCGGCGCAGCCGCAATCGCGGTCCATGGCAGGACCAGGGAGCAGTATTATTCCGGCAGGGCGGACTGGGGCGTGATCCGCCAGGTGAAAGAAGCGGTGAGCATCCCTGTGTTCGGAAACGGGGATATCTTTACGGCGGAGGACGCGGTTAGGATGCTGGAAGAGACCGGCTGTGACGGTGTGATGGCGGGCAGGGGAGCCAGAGGAAATCCCTGGCTCTTCCGGGAGATCAAAGCGCTGCTGACTGAAGGGGAGGTTTTGCCGCGCCCTGACCGTCAGGAAGTCTATGAGACCATGCTGCGCCATGGCAGGATGCTTACAGAGCTGAAGGGCGAGTATATCGGCGTGCGCGAAATGCGCAAGCATGTGGCCTGGTACACCGCCGGTTTTCCTGGATCGGCCGTTCTGCGCGGCAGGGTGAACGAAGCGCAGACTTTTGATGAACTGAAGAATTTACTGGAAGAAGCCTTTTTGGGGAATAGATAAATTTTGCTGTCATATACTAGAGCGTGTCTGAAAATTCATTTCCGCAATCTGCGCGCCCCACGTTGCGGGTTATTACCTCCAAATTTGGTCAACGCAGCCCACTGCGCCTCCCTCATTTGGAGGCAATCTCCCACAATGTGTGACGCACATCTTACGGAAAGCTAATTTTCAGACACGCTCTAAGGCAGGAACAAAAAAGAAGGTGCAAATGTTGACAATAGCGGGGCTTTGGGATATAATACTCTGAATGAATTTGGGGCCATCAGTCCCGGTGGCTGATGATATTATTTATGGAAACAGGAGAGGTGCGTAAAGTAATGGCGGATACGAAAAAAAACATACTGACATATGCGGGCTTGAAAAAATATGAAGAAGAACTGGCGGACTTAAAGTTAAACAGAAGAAAAGAAGTGGCTCAGAAGATCAAGGAAGCCAGGGAACAGGGTGATCTGTCTGAAAATGCGGAATATGATGCCGCAAAGGATGAACAGAGGGACATTGAGCTTCGGATTGAAGAACTGGAAAAGCTGCTCAAGAACGCGGAAGTTGTTGTTGAGGATGAGATAGAGCTGGATAAGATCAATGTGGGATGCCAGGTGAAGGTGTACGACGTGGAATATGATGAGGAAATCGAATTTAAGATTGTCGGTTCCACAGAAGCCAACAGCCTGCAGAACAAAATTTCCAACGAATCCCCGGTGGGCAGAGCGCTGCTGGGCAGAAAGGCCGGAGAAACCGTCGAGGTTGAGACCCAGGCCGGAGTGATCGAATATAAGATACTGGAGATCCAGAGAGTATCCTGAATCGGCATATAAAGAGTTAAATAAGGGAAGGGCGTGTCATCGAACGGATGGACGGCCTTCCCTTATTTCATTCTGTTTGGTCATTAGAGTGCATCCGGCAGAAGCCTTCCTATTGAACAAAGCAGTTCCGCTTAGGACTGCATGCGGCGGACCGCTTCAGAGTGTTATGCGATTGCCCGGTTATTTGAGAAGAGCATCCTTCTTTTCGAGAATCGCTGCTACAGCTGCGCAGGCAGGGCAGTCACAGAATTTGGCCCCAGCGGCTTTGATTTCCCTGGCGTGGGCCGCGATGTTTTTAGCAGTATCCTCACCGAAACATTTGATGCCGCCGTCGGATTCTGCAAAACCGATTAAAAGGTCGATCGGCATGATATCAGCTTCCAGTTCCTCAATGTACTTAACGGTTTCTGCGGTTTCTTCCTCGGTGCCGACAGCTTTAAGCCATGCCTCTGCTGCCGCTTTTGTTTCACTGCTGCAGGACGGTGCACTCATGAGTTCATGAGTTTTGTCAATGACATAATTCAGCACATCCTTATCCATTGATATCCCTTCTTTCTGATGAAATTTATAACATCGGGTTAATGCCTATCCCTATTATATCATGCTTATCCGGGCGCTGCCAGCCGATTTTTGACTTTATTTCGGATGTGACTTATAATTATGTAACAGTTCAGACGGCGGGAAAAAAAGTGCAAAAGCAGGCGTTGAGCTTGCTCATAAGACTGTTTTTGTACTTTTTTTTCACATCGGATGGACATCCGATGCTTCTTGACCGGTTTCTTCGGTCAAGAAGATGAGCCGTCTGAACTGTTACATAATTGTTACCATTGACAGTTAACGTAAAATTCCCGCGCAAGGCAGGGCAGGGTATATTCCTCATTGGGACCCGCTCTCGCTCCGTGAAGCGCGCAGATCGTCACCAACCGCCAGGTTGATGACCTGCGCGCACATCAGTGCGCTTCTTTGTGCGGGCTTTGCGGGATCCCTATGAGGAATATACCCTGCCCTGTCTTGCGCTGCTTTATCGGCACCGTGAACAGTAATATAGTGGCTTTAGCGCCGCTGAAATGACAGCATGCTGCTGTTCACTTGAGCGGCGGTACAATGGAATGAAAGAAGGGAATCCGTTATGAATCATTATGAAATAATCGACATGGGCAGCTGGAAGCGGGCTGTGCACTGCGCGGTATTCAGAGACAGCGTGGAGCCGGCGTTCTGCGTGACGTTTGAACTGGATATCACCCGGTTTTTAAAAAGGGTGAAGGAGCTTCATTATTCCTTTACCATGTCCATGATCTATGCCGTGACGGAATGTGCCAATGAAATTGAAGAATTCCGCTGCCGTTTTGTGGATGGACAGGCCGTGCTATTCGACCGGATCGATACCGCTTTCACCTATCTGGATCCGGAGACAGAGCTCTTTAAAGTGGTGAATGTACCGATGGCTGATACGATGGAGGAATATGTGACAGAGGCTTTAAAGGCGGCCAGAGAGCAGAAAGAGTACTTTACAGGGCCTCTCGGTACGGACGTGTTTCAGTTTTCACCGATGCCTTGGGTTACCTATACCCATATCTCCCATACTAACTCCGGTAAAAAGGACAACGCAACCCCGCTTTTTGACTGGGGCAGATATTATGAAAGAGACGGCAAGGTACTTCTTCCCTTCTCTGTTCAGGCGCATCATTCCTTTGTGGACGGGCTGCATATCGGTAAACTTGCAAAAGCTCTGCAGGAGTATCTGGATGCCTGATGGCAGAACGGGAAACATAGAGGAAGCACACTGAAGTGTGCGCAGGCCATCAACTTTCGTACAGTAAAAGAGGGAAATAATCTTGAAAGTAACAGTATTGATTGAAAATAGTTCCAATTCGGATCTCATATGTGAACATGGGCTGAGCTTGTTTATTGAGTATAACGGTTTGAGATATCTTCTGGATGCCGGATCTACGGATGCTTTTCGGGAGAATGCATATCGCCTGCAGGTTTCGGTTAAGGATGCGGATATATGCATTTTATCCCACGGGCATTACGACCACTCAGGCGGTTTTGCCAGGTTTCTTGACGGCGGCAGGACAGCAGACATCTATGCGATGCGCCAGGTGGGGGAACCGCATTATTCCGGCTCCGGAGGCCGGCTTCATGAAATCGGTATACCCGAGGAGGTATGGCCGGTCTATAAGGAGCGTTTCAGGCTGATTGACGGCCGCACCCGCATCGCCGACGGCGTATATCTGCTGCCGCATGCTTCTAAAAATCTGGAAGAGATTGGTGCAAGGGCCGGGCTGTACAAGATGTGTGGCGAGAAACTGCTTCCGGATGACTTTTCCCATGAGTTAAGCCTTGTATTTGACACGGCGAAGGGCCTGGTGATTTTTAACAGCTGTTCGCATGCGGGAATCGTCAATATAATAGAAGAAACAAAATCCGCGTTCCCGCATAGAAAACTCTATGCATATCTGGGCGGCCTCCATATGAAAGGAAAGGAAAACGGCCGTGAGACATGCCTGTACACGGAAACAGAGATTCGGAAAATTGCGGATGCGCTTGACGCGGCGGGTCTTGAGCTGCTTTATACTGGCCATTGCACGGGCAGGCCGGCATATGAACAGCTTAAAATCCACCTGGGAAACCGGGTGCAGGAACTGACTACGGGAAGAATAATAATATTGTAGCTTGCTCACTGGCCGGGCAAAAATGCCGGTATTTCCGGCATTTTTGCACCCTCGACAGGCCTAGCCACATGCGCTGTCAATAAAATTTAATAATTAAGACCTCGAATTTTTTTTTATAACATGGTATAATGTCGAGAGACATTATACCTGCGCTGATTTTCGTCTGCGTAGCAGACTAATTCCATAGAAAATCATGCGCAACGCCCCAGAGGGGCTATGTCGGCTTGCCGACATAGTATAATGTCGAGAGACATTATACCTGCGCTGATTTTCGTCTGCGCAGCAGACAATTTCCATAGAAAATCATGCGCAACGCCCCAGAGGGGCCATGTCGGCTTGCCGACATGGCATAATGTCGAGAGACATTATACCTGCGCTGATTTTCGTCTGCGCAGTGCAGTCCGGTTTGAAAAGAGGATTGAATATGCTCAATGAGGCAAAAATAAAAATAATGACCAAAGCAGCCGTCTTTGAAGAAAAGCAGAAAAAGAAGGCGCTGCATATAAATCAGTATTACAAATTTGACTATGTAACTTATCATATCATTAAATGTGTGTTAGGTGCTACCGTATGCTATGGGCTGTTTGTGCTGATGTGGGTGCTGTATGATGCGGAGCGGCTGCTGACCGAATTCAGTGTGGACCGTCTGTTTCAGTTGGGAGAGATGGTCCTTTTAGGATATGTAGCATTTGCCCTGCTGTACGGTATAATTGCGGGTCTCATCTACAGCGCGCGCTATGATCAGGCCATGAAGAAGATGCGCCCCTATATGACTAACCTGAAGCGTCTTCAGAAATATTACTCGAAAGAAGGAAAGGATCAGACTTTATGATACAATTGTTGGAATTAAAAGAGCGGATTAAGCAGTTCTATACCAAATATGAACGCTTTATCACTCCTGCGGTAAAATTTTTATTGGCATTTGTCGCCCTGATGACGATCAATGCGAATGTGGGATTTATGAGCAGGCTGAACAGCATTTTTATCGTATTGGTATTGTCGCTGATCTGTGCGTTTTTGCCTTACGGCGGCATCACCTTTGTGATGATGGCTGTGGTTCTGGCTCATTTTACGGCGCTTTCCCTGGAAGTTGCGGTAACGGCTCTGGCGCTGTTTATAGTTGCAGCACTGCTTTACTACATGTTTCTGCCCGGTGACAGCATCCTTCTGATTCTGACGCCGCTGCTGTTTTTCCTGAAAGTGCCCTATATAGTCCCGGTTGCTGCGGGGCTTTTGTGCGGCATCACCTCAGCCATACCGCTTGCTTTCGGCGTTGTTATTTATTATATCATGCATTTTGTGAAGGACAGCGCGGGAATCCTCGCGGATACCGGATCGCTTACCATGCTTCAGAGATACACCCAGCTGATCAATTTCATCAAAGATAATGATCAGATGCTGCTTATGATCATAGCATTTGTGGCTACTATGCTGGTCGTATACTGCATCCGAAGGCTGTCCGTGGATCATTCCTGGGAGATCGCGATCATAACCGGGCTGGTTGTGAATATAATGTTGTTGCTGGCGGGCGTTTTTGTGCTTGATATCGATACGGCGACATTTTCCATCGCCGCTATCCTGGCACAGTCCTTTTTATCGGGGCTGCTGGCCTTTGTGCTCCAGTTCTTTTTCTTTTCAGTGGATTATTCCAGGACAGAGTACACCCAGTTTGAAGATGATGAATATTATTACTATGTTAAGGCTGTGCCCAAGAACACCGTGACAGCGCAGGATGTCCAGGTAAAACAGATCAATCCTAAAAATGCCAGGGGACAGAAAGAAGAGTAGAAGCCGCTTTTAGGGCAGGACGGTGAGGCGGGAACAACTTTGGGAGTGGATTATGGAGGAATTAAAAGCGTTTTGGAGCGATGCACTGGATAAGATTCCCAGAAGCATAGGCATCACCGATATTGTAGAGATTATTATCCTTGCGGTAGTGGTGTACCAGGTTATACTGTGGTTCAGAGACCGGCAGGCCTGGACCCTTCTGAAAGGAATTGCCATACTGATGGCATTTTATCTGCTGGCGGTTTTTTTCAAGTTGAACACGATAGTGTGGCTGGTAAATGCAGCCATCAATTATATCATCATAGCATTTGTGGTTATATTCCAGCCGGAGATCAGAAAGGCTGTGGAGCAGCTGGGAAGAAAACGGCTGTTTTCCCATATCCTGACCTTTGATAACGGCCGTATTGAAGAAAATTATATAACGGACAGAACGATCAATGAGATCGCCAGAGCGGCATATGAACTTGGAAAGACCAAGACAGGCGCTCTTATTGTGATACAGAAAGATATGTCACTGGCAGAATATGAAAGGACCGGAATAGAAGTTGATGCTATTGTAACAAGCCAGCTTCTGATCAATATATTTGAACATAATACGCCTTTGCATGACGGCGCGGTTATTGTCAGGGGAAACAGGGTGACGGCGGCTACCTGTTACCTGCCTCTGTCCGATAATACGTCCATCAGCAAGGAACTGGGCACCCGCCATAGGGCAGGTATCGGCATCAGTGAAGTGACGGATTCGTATACTGTGATTGTGTCGGAGGAGACCGGCGCGACATCCCTGGCAGCAGAGGGAGTGCTCAAGCGTAACTTAGACAGCGATACGCTGAAAGCGGAACTGGCCAGGATCCGTCCGGAGGAAGGGAATTCCCGCAAAAAAGGCATTAAACTGTGGAAGGGAAGGCTGAAGAGTGAAAAAAATAGTGACAAATAATTGGGCCCTGAAGTTGTTTGCCGTACTTTTCGCGTTTCTTTTGTGGATGGTAGTTGTGAATATTGATAATCCCTTCAGAAATAAGCCGATTACAAAAACGGTTGCCATACGCAATGAGCAGGTGCTGACTGACAATAATCTGACCTATACGGTGAATCAGAGCAGAACTGTGGAGCTGACCATACCGGTTCGCACGCTTTCATATAATAGTGTGAAAGCTGAAGATTTTAATGTATGGGTGGATTTATCCGAGTGGAACTCGGTGCTGGGCAATGTCCCGATCCATTGGGAATACCGCGGAGACAAGAGGCTGTTTGATTCTGACTCCGTTCGCTTAAGTACCCAGGTATTAAAGATCAGCGTGGAAGAGATGCAGACTTTAAACCGTAACATAGAAGTAGAACTGGTGGGCGAACCGGCAGAGGGCTATGCCATAGGCAGCACGGAAGTGATTCCGAGCAAGGTGGAGATACGGGCGCCGGAGTCCATTGCGAAGAAGATCGCCAAAGTCGTCGCAGTGCTGGACGTTACGGATGCGAGCAGCGATGTTTCATCGGAGGTCAAGCTCACCGTCTATGACGGCAATAATGAGGAGATATCGCTGGATAATGAGAAAATAACGATTTCAGCAGAGGCAGCCCTGGTCAAAGCGTCGGTGCTGACTATCAATTCTGTTCCTGTGGTGGTCGGAGAGGTAGGCGGTGTGCCGATGGAGGGATACCGGTATACTACATGGTCCTGTTCTGTGGAAAGGGCAAAGATTGCGGGCTCCAGGGCAGCAGCCGGAGCGATCACCAGCATTACGCTGGACTCAGAGCTGCTGGATGTGTCGGGAGCCAATGAGGATGTGGCTGTGGAGCTGGATCTGAATGATTATCTGCCCGAAGGGCTTCGGCTTGTGGGTATGGAGACCAGTAAAGTGACGGTTACACTGCACATTGAGCCTCTGACAAACAGAACGTTTGACATTACAAATGATAATGTGGATTTCCTGCACCGCAGGGATAACCAGGAGTACCGCCTGGCGGACGGTCAGACGCTGCAGCTCACTGTAATCGGACTGAAGGATGATCTGGATGCATTAACTCTGTCTGACCTTACGATTTCCATCAATGTAGAAGGGATGGATCCAGGATTATATACGCTGCCTGTTACAGTAGTACTTGATGACGCGTTCAGCCTGCAAAATGAAATTAACGCGATGGTTGAGATTACACTTGCCGATGAGGAAAGCGGCGGATCGACTTCCTCTGCTTCCGGAAGCACGGCAGCGCCGGAGTCCAGGCCTGCTGAGAGCACGGCAGCCAGCACAGCAGCAAAGCCTACTGCCGGAGAAAGCACCGCAGGTTCAGCATCAACCGCTGTGCAGACGGATGAAGCGGAGAGTACAACGGAATAATCTGTCAATGTGAATACCGTCCTGGACGGTAACACAGAGTCGATAAAGATACTGTATCAGAATAACGCAATGGAGGGATAATACTATGGTGAGCCAGAAAATTAAGATCAAAAATCCTACAGGCCTCCACTTGAGACCGGCGGGGATTTTATGTACGGAAGCGATGAAATTCCGTTCTACAGTAAAATTCCAGTTTAAGAACACCTATGCAAATGCGAAGAGTGTTCTAAGCGTGCTGGGAGCCTGCATCAAATGCGGAGATGAGATTGAATTTGTATGTGAGGGGGAGGACGAGGAGGACGCGCTGCGTGCGATGATCAGGATCGTTGAAGACGGTCTGGGAGAATAATGCGAGGGAGGTATTCACATGATGAGAGGGACGAATGCGTCTGCCGGCATTGGATTGGGCAAAGCCGTGATCCTAAAAGAGGCGGAAATAGTTATTAAGAGGGTTACAGTGGACGACAGGGAGGCTGAACAGAAACGGTTTCAGGATGCACTGGCCGTATTCATTGAGAATACGGAAAGGCTGGCAGAAGACATGGCGACGCGGATAGGGGAGAAAGAAGCGGAGATCCTGATCGGCCAGTCCTTTATGATGCAGGACCCGGAACTGACAGGAGCCATTGAGAGCGCCATCGCCAATGAAGGGACGAATACCGAGGCGGCGGTGGAGGATGTCTGCAATATGTATGCGGATATTTTCGCGTCTATGGATGACGAGCTGATGCAGCAGAGAGCCACGGATTTAAGGGATATTAAGACCAGAATTCAGAAAATCCTGCTGGGAGTTGAAGAGGTAAATATAAGCGATGTGCCGGAGGGCACCGTTATTATTGCCAGGGATCTGACACCGTCTGTGACGGCGGGCATCCGCCCGGAGCGCGTATCCGGTATTGTGACCGAGCTGGGCGGCAGGACTTCTCATTCCGCAATCCTGGCGCGTGCGTTGGAAATTCCGGCGGTAGTTGCCGTGGAAGGACTGACTGCGGCGGTGAAGGACGGGGATCAGATTGTTCTGGATGGCAGTGAGGGCATTGTATATGTTAACCCGGAAGATTGTGTTGTGGCGGAATATGAGGCGAAGCGGGAAACATATCTGAAAGAAAAGAAAGAGCTGGAAAAATATATAGGACAGCCTTCTGTAACGAAGGACGGCGTCAAGGTGGAGCTGGTGGGCAACATCGGAAAGCCGGAGGATGTGGAGAAGGTGCTGCAATATGACGGGGAAGGCGTTGGACTGTTCCGCACCGAGTTCTTATTTATGGACAGAACAGCGATGCCCACAGAGGACGAGCAGTTTGAAGCTTACCAGAAAGCGGCGATCATGCTGAAGGGAAAGCCGGTGATCATCCGAACGCTGGATATCGGCGGTGATAAGGAAATCCCTTACATGGGACTCACCAAGGAGGATAACCCCTTCCTGGGATATCGCGCAATCCGTTTCTGTCTGGACCGCACCGATATTTACAGGATACAGTTGCGCGCTCTGCTGCGCGCCAGCGCCTTTGGAAATATCAGGATTATGATCCCTCTAGTAACCTCCATAGAGGAATACCGGGGAGCGAAGGCCCTGATTGAAGAGCTTAAAGGTGAGCTTGACCGTGAGGGAATCGCATATAATAAGGACATTCAGGTGGGCATCATGGTGGAAACGCCGGCGGCTTCTCTGATTGCCGATCTGTTTGCGAAAGAAGCCGACTTTTTCAGCATCGGTACGAATGACCTGACACAGTATACGATGGCGGTGGACCGCGGCAACGGCAAGGTTTCCTATCTGTATTCGACCTTCCATCCCGCAGTGCTTAGAAGCATCCGCCATATCATAAGCTGCGGCCGCGAAGCCGGCATTATGGTGGGTATGTGCGGCGAGGCTGCCAGCGACCCGAACATGATTCCGCTGCTTCTGGCATTCGGACTGAATGAATTCAGCATGAGCGCGTCTGCCATCTTGAGTTCCAGAAAGCTGATCACAAATTACAGCGTCAAAGAACTGCAGGCGGTTGCGGAGAAAGCCTTGAGCCTTTCTACAGCGCAGGAGGTTGAGGATTACATGAAGGCGTTTACCGCTTCTGTGAAGGGCTGACTTAGGTAACCTGCTGACGAAAGACAAACTGCATAAGAAGGGAAGAAAGCGCATGCTTATCCTCTACCTGATATTCTATGTCATAAGCTATTTGTTCAGCCAAACCGGACATTATCTTTTGTCCGGTTTTGTTTTGATCGTCTCTGCTCTCGGTATGTACGGACATTTTTATATAAAAAGCCGCAGGCTCCTGGATTTAAGGGGCCTGCTTTGCCTGTCCTGGATCGGCGGGCAGGGCATTGCCTGTCTTAAGCTGTCCCATCTGGCTGCGGACTGGCAGCTCATGACATGGATCTGCTTTCTCGCATTTCCTCTCTGCTTCATAGGAGGATATAACCTGATCGCTAAAGTCAGATCACAGCCAGACGGTACAGTGCATGGGGACAGCAAAGAAACGCAGACGGATTCCCGGAGACTGCTTCTCTCTTCCGCGGTGATCCTCTGTTTTTCCGTTGCCGGCTTCATACTGGAAGCGGCGGTGCTCGGTTTTATACCGCTGTTTTCCAGCGAACCCCATGCATATTCCTATTTTCATCTCTCGGGAGTACACTATTTTACGGTCAGCGCGGTGCTGGTGCCGGCCCTGTCCGTGGCGTATCTGTGTAAAAAGCCGTCTTTTAGCAGGCGGGAGCTCTTTTTATGGCTGGGGATGGACCTGCTGGCGTTTCTGATCCCGGTGCTGTGCGTTTCACGGTTTCAGCTGATTGTGGCGGTGGTGCTGGCGCTGTTTGTATATATGATGCTGGCGAAGCACTGGAAGGCCTGGTATATCCTGGTGGCGCTTGCGGCGCTTGCGGCACTGTATGTGGGACTTACTTTTGCAAGGCGCCATGATGTGGAATACCTAAACGGCATATTTGAGATGAAAAATGAGCATATGCCCATCTTTGTCACCCAGCCGTACATCTATATCGCCAACAACTATGACAATTTCAACTGTCTGGTGGAACAGCTGCCGGAACATACCTGGGGACTAAGGATGTGTTTTCCTCTGTTCGCCCTTACCGGACTGAAGTTTTTAAGGCCGGAACTGGTGAGCTTTCCGATCTACATCACAAAGACAGAATTAACCACGGTGGGAATCATTTATGACGCCTATTATGACTTCGGGATTGCCGGAGTAATCGGTTTTGGGCTGCTGCTAGGCGCCGGCTGCGCCCTTCTGACCCGTTTTACCCATCGGCACAAAAATCCGGCTTCCTACCTGTTTTATGCCCAGATTACACTGTATCTGCTGCTTTCTTTCTTCACCACCTGGTTCAGCAATCCCACCACATGGTTCTGGCTGGCCCTCACGGCGGCGGTGTGGTTTGCCTGCGGAAAAAGAGGCGTGGCCAGGAGGAAAGTTTAGGAGCATTTGACACGGCGGTCCGCCTGTGTTATACTTCAGTTGCAGCTGCGCAAAAAGCAAACACGCTGAAGTGTGTGCAGGTCTTCAGCCTCTGGCTGGTGACATGAGAAAGGAGTGGTGTTTATGAAAAATTCAAAGGTGGTATTTTTTCATTGAAACTAAATAGCGGGCATGGCTTGCTGTGCCATACTACAGCTCCTTTTGTGTATACTGCGCGAACAGACAGATAAATCAGACTATTTTGCAGCACACCGTTAAGGTGTGCTTTTTGTATGCCTTTTTCGCGGAAATCACAGCAGCCATACACCGCTGACGATCAGAAAATGTTCAGGAGGAAACGGATTGAATATCAGCGAGTATGGATGGACGGCTGAAAGGGAAGCCGCATTTTTGCGGGGCAGAGGAACTGTCCCCGCCAGGATAATTTCTGTACAGAGAGGCCTTTACGGCATTGTATCAGAATATGGAGAAGGAACCGCCAGGCTGAAGGGCGGGATATACTATAACGGTATGACGGATAAATTTCCTACAATCGGAGATTTTGTGGAAGTGACCATTTTGGAAGGAGGGGACGGTCAGATCGTAAAAACCCTGGAGCGCAGCTCCTGTTTCTCCCGCAAGGACCCCTATGCAGGGGTGGGAGAACAGCTTGTGGCGGCAAATATTGACTATGTGTTTCTGATGATGTCCATGAATCAGAATTTTAACCTGCAGCGCCTGCAGCGTTACCTAACCGTCGCGTGGCAGAGCGGAGGAACACCCGTGGCGGTGCTGACAAAAGCGGATCTTGTACAGGATGTGCAGGCATGGACGGACCGGGTCAGCCGGGCCGCTCCCGGAGTGGATGTGCTGGCAGTCAGCGCTGTGACCGGCTTCGGCCTGGAAAGCCTGGACAGATACCTTATACCAGGAAAAACAGTGGTGTTCCTGGGCTCTTCCGGCATAGGGAAATCCAGCCTGCTCAATGTTCTGGCAGGCGGAGAGCTTATGAAGACCGGAGAAATCCGCGAACCGGATGCCAGAGGGCGCCACACAACCACAAACCGTCAGATGTTTCTGCTGAAAAGCGGCGCGCTGGTGATCGACACGCCCGGCATGCGGGAGCTGGGCGCATGGGAGGTGACCGAAGGAATGACCGAAACTTTCGGCGATCTAAAGCTGCTGTCCGAACAGTGCAGATTTTCCGACTGCACCCACACAACGGAACCCGGCTGCGCCGTGCGCGCAGCCATTGAGAGCGGAGAACTGTCTGCGGACAAGCTGAAGCTATACCGACAGCTGGAGCGTGAAAACGCCTATGCGATACGAAGGGAAAGACGCAGACAAATCCTCGGCAGTCGCGCGGGCCGAAAGCCGGAGAAGCGGCAGAAACACAAAAACGCTGCGCGGCAGCAGGACTGGTAAAAGTAACAGGTAACATGTGTTTTGTTATTGTTCACGGCTGCCGATAAAGCAGCGCATGTCGGTACAGAGTATGCTCCTCATTGGGATCCCTTGAAGCCCGCCGGTTCTTTTGCTGCGTAGTTTGCAGCATTAGAACCGCTGCGCGCTTCACGGAGCAAGAGCGTGTCCCAATGAGGAGCATACTCTGTACCGACATGCGCGGGACGTTTACGACAGCTGTGAATAGTAACTGTGTTTTACGTGCTCCGCCTGCGTTCGTCCTTTACTTTTATTGGGCGGTAGTGTAAAATGGTACTCAAGTAAAATACAGGCAGAAAAGAGAATGTCTATGAAAAAATATGATTATGTGCTGGTGGGAGCGGGCCTGTTTTCAGGGGTATTTGCCTATCAGGCCGTACAGAAGGGAAGGACCTGTCTGGTGGTGGAAAAGAGGGACCATCTGGGCGGAAATATATACTGTGAGAATATAGAAGGGATTAATGTGCACAAATACGGCGCTCATATCTTCCATACCTCGGATCAACGCGTATGGGACTTTGTGAACAGCCTGGCTCCGTGCAACCGCTATACTAACAGCCCGATCGCCAACTATAAAGGCGAGATCTATAATATGCCTTTTAACATGAATACCTTTAATAAACTCTGGGGTGTGAGGACTCCTGCAGAGGCCGAAGAGATGCTTACGCAGCAGAGAAAAGATGCGCCGGAGACACCTTCCAATCTGGAAGAACAGGCTATCCGTCTTGTGGGCAGGGATATCTATGAAAAGCTGATCAAAGGTTATACGGAGAAACAGTGGGGGCGTGACTGCAGAGACCTGCCCAGTTTTATCATTAAACGTCTTCCCGTGCGTTTCACCTATGACAATAACTACTTTAACGACCGTTATCAGGGAATTCCAGAGGGCGGTTATAATGTGCTGATTGACAAGCTGTTTGCCGGCTGCGATGTGGAATTGGGCGTGGATTATCTGAAGAACCGCTCGTATTATGACAGCCTGGGAGATACAGTGATATATACCGGCATGATTGACGCATTTTATGAATACTGCTTTGGCCGGCTGGAATACCGCAGCCTGCGCTTCGAAACGGAAGTGCTGGAGGAGAAGAATTACCAGGGTGTTGCTGTGGTGAACTATACCGACAGAGAGACTCCTTATACCAGGATCATCGAGCATAAACATTTTGAGTACGGCACTCAGGAGAAGACTGTCATAACAAAAGAGTACCCGGCAGACTGGACCTACGGCATGGAGCCGTATTATCCGGTGAACGACGAGAAAAACCAGGCGCTCTATCGGCAATATGCCGAGAAAGCCGGGCAGGAGGATAGGGTGATTTTCGGCGGACGTCTGGGCGAATACAAATATTACGATATGGATAAGGTGATCGCTTCGGCGCTGGCCCTGTCAGACCGTGTCCTGTCCTGACATATGTCGGGTATTTGAGGAATTATGAAAGGGAAGCACATGGAAGTGTGCGTAGGTCATCAACCTGCGGTTGGTGACAATTACAGTATGGAGGTACTAAGGATGCAGGCAGTGATACTGGCCGCCGGAATGGGTAAGAGGCTGAAGGAACTTACGCAAAACGCAACCAAATGCATGGTGAAGGTGAACGGAGAGACGCTGATTGAACGCGCCCTAACACAGCTGGACCGTCTGAATCTGTCCAGGATTGTGCTGGTGATTGGGTATCAGGGGGAGAAGCTTAAGGATTACGTGGCGAAGCTGCCCATTCAGACGCCGGTGGAATATGTGGAGAACAGCATTTATGACAGGACCAACAACATTTATTCTCTGTATCTGGCCCGCGGTTATCTGCTGGCGGAGGACACGCTGCTGCTGGAATCCGATATTATATTTGAAGAGAATGTTTTAAAAAGGCTGGTGGATCATCCGTACCCCAGCCTTGCTTTGGTTGCAAGATATGAGAGCTGGATGGACGGCACCGTGGTCACACTGGATGAAGAGGACTGCATCCTGGATTTCATCGGCAAGAAGAATTTCCGTTTTGAGGATACGAAACGCTATTATAAGACGGTGAATATCTATAAATTCAGCAAGGAATTTTCTGCAAGCCACTATGTGCCCTTTCTGGAGGCTTACTGCAAGGCGCTGGGCAATAACGAATACTATGAGCAGGTGCTGAAGGTGATCACGCTGCTGGACCGCCCGGAGATCAAGGCGGTGCGCCTGGAGGATGAGATCTGGTACGAGATTGACGATGAACAGGACCTGGATATCGCGGAGTCTCTGTTTGCAAAGGGCCCGGATAAACTTAAAAAATATCAGAAACGGTACGGCGGCTATTGGCGGTATCCGGGCATGCTGGATTTCTGTTATCTGGTGAACCCGTTCTACCCATGCCCGAAGCTTCTGGATGAAATGAAAGCTAGCTTTGATCTGCTGGTGGGGAGCTATCCTTCCGGCATGGAGGTAAACAGCCTGCTGGCCGCCAAGTACTTCGGGCTGAAAAAGGAACAGGTCTTAGTGGGCAACGGCGCGGCGGAATTAATCAAGGCGCTGATGGAGGAGCTCACCGGCAGGATCGGCGTGGTCATGCCCACCTTTGAAGAATACCCCAACCGCGTGGACCCGGACCGGCTGGTGTGTTATGTGCCGTCGAATCCGGATTTTGCCTACACATCGTCGGATCTTATGGAATTTTTTGCAGATAAGGGGATCTCCGCGCTGGTACTGATTAATCCGGACAACCCTTCCGGCAATTTTATAGAGAAAACGGATCTGCTGGATCTTGTGGATTTTGCGGTGGATCTGGGGATTACCGTTGTGGTTGACGAGTCCTTTGTGGATTTCGCCGACTGCTGTGAGAGCGCCACCCTGCTGGAGCCCTGGATATTGAAACGCTATCCGGAACTCATTGTGGTGAAAAGCATCTCCAAGTCTTACGGAGTGCCGGGCCTGCGCTTAGGGATCCTCGCCAGCGGCAATGAGTTCCTGATCCGTCAGCTCAAAAAGGAAGTGGCGATCTGGAATATCAATTCCTTCGGTGAATTTTATCTGCAGATCTGCGAAAAGTATAAAGGCAGCTATCAGGATGCCATACGGCAGTTTCAGCAGGTGCGCGCGGCATTTGTGAAAGAGCTGTCCGCCGTTCCCGGACTTAGGACAGTCCCCACACAGGCTAACTACGTGATGTGTGAGCTCATAAACGGCGGCAGTGCTGCGGACCTGGCTTCCCGTCTGCTGAATGATTATAAGATACTGATTAAGGACCTGTCCTCGAAAAAAGGGTTTGAAAACCGCCAGTATATCCGCCTTGCCGTGCGCAGACGGGAGGAAAATGAGCGGCTGACGGCGGCTCTTAGGGAATGCCTGAATGAGCCGGAACGCACGGAAGGTGCAGAGAAGAGGTAAATATGCGGGAGTATGATGAAGCGACGCTGAAGCGGCTGCAGTCGGTTGAATTGAATATACTGAAGGATTTTATATATCTGTGCCGCAAATACAATCTCACCTGGTTTTCTTTTGCGGGGACTGCTATAGGCGCTCTGCGCCACAAGGGCTTTATCCCCTGGGATGACGACATCGATGTATGCCTGCCGAGAAAGGATTATGAGACCTTTCTCCGGGTTGCGGATGAGGAATTTGGGGAAAAATATTATATAATGAATGCTGAGGTCAATGAACATTATCCTCTGACCACCACCAGATGGATGGTGAAAGGAACGAAATTCAGGGAAGAGGCCTTAAAGGACATTGACTGCCCCTTGGGGATTTTTCTGGACATTTATCCTTTCGACTATGTATCGGATGATGAGAAGGAGTATCGCAGGCAGGCGTTTACAGCCTGGTTCTGGAGCAAAATACTGATTTTAAGGTGCGTGCCCCAGCCTGTGATCGCCGGCAGCGGCTGGAAGGTATCGCTCGCTAAGGCGGTCTGCCGTTTTGGACATGGCGCGCTGCGCCTGTTTGGAGTTTCCAGGCGCAGGCTGTATGAAAGATGCAAAAAGGCCATGATGCGCTATGACGGAGAGAAAACAGGCAGGCTGAGTTATCTCTGTGACACCAACCGTTTCTGGAATACGATCCGTGTGGAGGATTTGTATCCATTAAGACAGGAGCCCTTTGAGGATGTTATGGTGAATTTCCCCTGTCATATAGAAAAAATGCTGGAGCAGATGTGGCCGGATTTCATGACACTGCCTCCGGTGGAAAAGCGGAAGAACCATTATCCGTATGAATTGGAGTTTGGAGATAGCCTTGGACAGAATCCGTAAGCTGGTGATCGGCAGCGAAGAGAATTTAAGAAAGAAAAATATCCTGTGGAATATGGTCGGCAGCATGGTATATTCTTTTGCAACCATGCTGCTGTCTGTGGCCGTGCTCCGTGTGCTGGGAGAAGGGCCGGGAGATATATTCGTATACGCGTTTACAGCGGGTCAGCAGCTGCTGACCATCGCCTATTTCGGCGTGCGCACCTTTCATATTACCGATATAGGGGGGGAGTATACCTTCGGGGATTATCTGGCTTTACGCTATATAACCTGCGGTATCACTGTGGCCGGAGGCCTTGTATGGGCACTGACCGGCGACCGCTCCCGGGAAGAGGCGCTGATTCTGTTTCTAATGGTATTTTATAAGATGCTGGACGGTTTCGCCGATGTGTATGAATCGGAGTTCCAGAGGAGCGGCAGGCTTCATCTGACCGGCAAATCCAGCACCTTCCGCACCCTTTTATCCGTAACCGCTTTTGTGGTATGCATGTATACCTCCAGAAGCCTTAGGTTATCCTGCGCGGCAGCGGTGGCGGCAGGCATTGCCGGCGTATGGCTGTTTGACGCGGTGATATTAAAAGCGGTGCCGGATGTGAATTACAGAGTTGATTTTTGGCACTGCCGGCGTCTGCTTGTCAGCTGCCTTTCCATCGCGCTGGCTTCCTTTTTGGAGCTCTACGTGTTTAGTGCCGCCAAATATGGCGTGTACAATTATTTGGAAGAGGGAGCGGCCTCCGCCTTTAATGCGATATTCCTACCCACCTCCATCATCAACTTGGCGGCAGGATTTGTGCTGCGTCCCATGCTGACCATGTTATCCAGACGGTGGCAGCAGCAGGCCATACGGCATTTCTGCACCGTGGTGGCCAAAACTGTACTGCTGATAGCGGCTCTGACCGTCCTGGCTCTGGGAGTGGGGTGGTTTGCAGGCATTCCGGTGCTGGAACTTGTCTATCATCTGAAGCTGTCGGAATACAGGAACGCCCTGCTGATTATCGTTGCCGGAGGCGGACTGTACGCCTGTACCACGCTGTTTTATTACGTGCTGGTGATCCTGCGGCGCCAGGCTGCTCTGCTGATCGGTTATGGGGCCGCGGCTGCGGCCGCGCTGGTGATCACGGCCCCCATGGTCCGGCGCTGGGGCATGGCCGGAGCGGCGGCTTCCTACTGTGCACTGATGGGCATGCTGGTATTGATCTTTATGCTCTGCTCTGCGGCAGGAGTGCTGCGGGCCCGCGCAGCGCTGCGCAAATCGCAGTAATAAGGCATGATTTAAGAAAATCGGAAGAAAGAGGAATACCCCATGGAAAGAAAAGTGGATGTGATCATACCGACTTATCATCCTGACGATAAATTCCGGGTGCTGATGCGCATGCTGCGCAGGCAGACCTGCCCGATCCATAAAATCATAGTGATGAATACCGGCGATGTGCTGAAGGATGAGGAACACTATATGCTGCACAGCGCGAAGCATAATGTGAAGCTGGAGGTGAACCATATACCCCCTGAGGAATTTGATCACGGCGGCACCAGAAATGCGGCCGCCATGGCCTCCACCGCGGATATCCTGGTATTTCTGACCCAGGACGCGGTGCCGGCGGACGAATATCTGATCGAACGCCTCGTGGCGCCCTTCGATCAGTATCCGAATCTGGCCATATCCTACGGGCGGCAGCTTGCGGCGCCGGACTGCGGCGTGATCGAAGCCTATACGCGCAGCTTTAACTACCCGGATAAAAGCTTCGTGAAAACAGGGGAGGATATCCCGAGGCTTGGGATCAAGACATTTTTCGCATCCAATGTCTGCGCCGCCTACCAGCGGGACATTTACGATGAACTGGGCGGATTCGTCACCAAAACCATATTTAATGAAGACATGATCTATGCGGGGAAGGCCATTCAGGCGGGGTATGGCATCGCCTACGCGGCGGATGCTAGGGTGATCCATTCCCATAACTACAGCAACCTAAAACAGTTTAAACGCAATTTTGACCTGGCGGTATCCCAGAAGGATCATCCGGAGATCTTTGGCGGCATTAAGTCGGAGAGCGAGGGGGTGCGCCTGGTAAAACAGACGGCATCCTATCTGTGGAAACAGAGGAAAGGGTATCTGATTCCGTCCCTGATCCTAAAAAGCGGCTGCAAATATATGGGATATTTCCTGGGAAAACGCTATGACAGGCTGCCCATCTGGCTGATTAATAAGTGTACGATGAATAAAAGATATTGGAGAGATTATGGAACCATTGGTGAGCGTATGCATACCGGCTTACAATAATGAGGGAACGATCGAAGAGACCGTGCGGTCCGTCCTGGCCCAGACTTATAATAACCTGGAGCTTGTGGTGGTGGATGACTGTTCTACGGACCGCACGGCAGCACTCGCGGAGGCATTTACCGATGCCAGAGTCCGGGTGGTGCGCAATGAGAAGAATCTCGGCATGGCAGGAAACTGGAATAAATGCATAGAGGAAGCGCGGGGAGAATTTGTCAAGCTGCTCTGCGCGGACGACATCCTTTATCCGGACAGCATTAAAGAGGAGGCGAAAGGCCTGGCCTCGGATCCTTCTATAGTGCTGGCCATGAGCGATACGGCTCTGATCGATATCACGGGTAAACGTGTGGGAACGTTTAAACGCTGGCCTGTAAACGGCCGGATGGACGGCCGTAAGCTGGCGAAGCGCTCTCTGCTATTCAATAATTTTTTCGGCGCGCCCTGCAACAATACCTTCCGCAGGTCTGCGGCGCTTAAGGCCGGAGGGTTTGACAGAAGGTTCCGCTATATACTGGATTTTGACTTTTGGGTCAGCCTTTCCTGCATGGGGGATGTGTATATCATCCACCGGTTTCTGAACGGGTTCCGGCTTAGGCATGACTCCAATACCGGAGAGGTCATGGGCAGCGGAGAAAAAGGGGACGCTTATATCGAAGAGCATAAAGAACTGGTATATAAGCATGCGGCTCTGCATGTGCTGAAGCTGAACCGGCTTCAGACGTCATTCAGCATCTGGTTTCGCAGGGTGAGAAGCTGCGTCATACACATCTATCTGAAACTGTTTACGAAGTAGTACAGGGGTATAAAACGCATGAAAAAACTGGCTATAATACCGGCATACAATGAAAGCATGAATATCACAAAAACGGTGGAGGATATCCTGAACAATGCCCCCGGATTTGATTATGTGATTGTCGACGACTGCTCTACGGACGCGACCAGATCGGTCTGCCGTGAGAGAGGTTTTAATCTGCTGCATCTGCCCGCCAATCTGGGGATCGGAGGCGCGGTGCAGACCGGCTATCAGTATGCCAGGGATTTCGGCTACGATATTGCGGTGCAGTTTGACGGGGATGGGCAGCACAGCGCGGCTTATTTAGAGACAATGGTGAAGGAGCTTAAGGAAAAGCAGCTGGATATGGTCATCGGTTCCCGCTTTATCCGGAAAGAGGGATTTCAGTCCACCGCATTCAGACAGCTGGGGATCCGCTATTTCAGCCTACTGATCCGCGCCGTAACAGGCCATACCATCACCGATCCGACTTCGGGCATGCGCATGGTGAACCGGGATCTGATCGAATTCTTCGCGGTGGATTATCCCAAGGACTATCCGGAGCCGGAAAGCGTCAGCGCGGTTTTAAGAAACGGCAAAAGGGTCGGCGAGGTGCCGGTCATCATGCGGCAGAGGGCCGGAGGCGTCTCCTCCATTTCTCCATCCAGATCCATATATTATATGGTGAAGGTGACGCTGGCCATACTGATGGTGCTGCTGCGCAGAAAGCAGCTATAGAGTGTGCCGGCGTTTGACTTCGGACATAGAAAGAGGAAGCGCATTTAAAATGTGCACAGATCATCAGCCTATGCTGCTGACACGGAAGGAGGAAAATGGGATGAGCATCCGGCTTCAGTTCATTATAGGAATAGGGATTGCGGTGGCGTTGGCGGCCATCGTCAATATGATCAGGCGGGGAAAGATCGATCTGCGTTACGCGCTTCCCTGGCTGGCCCTGGGCATGTGCCTGCTGATCCTGGACATTTTTCCCGGCATTCCCGGCTGGCTGGCTAGGCTGATGGGCATTGAACTGCCCATCAATATGCTGTTTTTCTTCGGTTTCTGTTTTTCACTGATCATTATTTTTCTCCTGACCATGTCTTTATCCAGAATGACGGTGAAGATCAAACAGCTCTCCCAGGAGCTGGCGCTGCTGGAAAAGAGGGTGGAGAATCAGGAAAGGTCTCCGGAAAAGGCCCCGTATCATTCGGAGGATGAGGAGGAGAGTGTACTGCCATGATACAACAGACGAAAAAAGGCGGTCAAGCCTTAGCGGATAAAATCTATCGGTACCGTTTCCTGATCGGCGCGCTGATTGTGCTGCTTGCTGTAGCGTTTCATATCAGCGGATCCTCCATCGGCATGTGGGCAGAGTATCTGCCCGGCGCAAAAGACACCGGGCTGCTGCTCGGAACGTCGCGTTCCATCCGGGCGGATGAGTGGGCGGTCAGCACGGTGGAATCCTTTGCCCAGACCTACAGTAAAAGCTTCGGGTATTATGGCAGCATACTGCGCGGCACGGTTACGGATATGGTGCTGTCAAGCAATGCCCCGATCCTGGGTCCCATCGCCGTAACACGGCTGTTCAGCATGGGGTATGCTGTCTTTGGAATTGACGGCGGACTGGCCTTTTTCTGGACAGCCCGGCTGGTGGCTCTGTTTCTGGTAAATATGGAATTTTTCATGATGATTACGGATAAAAATAAAAAATATGCGCTGACAGGGACCCTGCTGGTCACCTTTTCCGCTGCGGTGCAGTGGTGGTATCACAGCAGCGCCCTTTTAGAGAGCATGGTTTACGGCGAACTGGCGGTACTTTTGTTCGGGGCTTATTTCCGTGAGACCAGATACTGGAAACGGTGGCTCTATGCCCTGTGTTTGGGGCTTCTGGGATTTTCCTTTGCGATGGCGCTCTATCCGGCATGGCAGGTCCCCTTCGTCTATGTCTACGCAGTGCTGATCGTATGGACAGTCATCAAAAACTGGAGCAGGGGCTGCTTTGGCCTGAAAGATGCGGGGCCGGTATGCCTTGCTCTGCTGATCCTTGGCGGCGGCATGCTGTATTTTTTAAGGAATTCTGCCGAAGGCATGGCGCTGGTGGGGCAGACGGTCTATCCCGGAGCGAGGTTTGAAAACGGGGGCGGGATCTTACTGGGCCTCTTTCAGTATGCCAACTCGGTCTTCTATCCCTTTACCAGCCATGGCATTGTAGGAAATGTCTGTGAGCAGTCCACGATGTTTGACCTGTTTCCCTTAGGCATCCTGCTGTCCGCCGGTGTGTTGGCTGCCGGCAGGAACAAGGGTGGGAAGAGGGGAGATAAGAAGGACGGGCTTCTTATTGCGCTGCTTTTGCTGGATCTGTTTTTCGGCCTGTGGTGTGTTCTGGGATTCCCGGATTTTCTCGCGAAAATTACATTTCTATCCAACTGTCAGCCTTCCCGCGTGCTGGTGATTTTCGGCTATGTGAACATCATTCTCCTGATGCGCGCGATGGCGCTGTGGAAAGGGGACGGTTTAAAGCCGGTTACCGCTGCGGCAGGCGCAGGGGCCTTTGCTGTTTTTGTTGGACTGGCCGCCAACTTTGCGCAAAGCGAGTATGTGACAAAGTATATGCTGGCGGCGGAGGCGGTACTGCTGTTTGTGCTGGCCTACAGCTTCCTTAGAAAGAATGGCCGGCTGATGCTGTCTGCCGTGTTGGTTACGGTATTCTTTACCGGCATCGCCGTTAATCCGGTCAGAAGGGGTACGGACGTGCTTTATAAGAACCCGCTGGTGGAAGGGATCGCCCGGATAAATGAAGAGGAGGAAGGCCTGTGGCTGGTGGAAGGCCTGCCCTACCCCATGACCAACCTGCCTTTGGCAGTGGCTGCGCCTACCGTCAATTCCACCAATTATTATCCCGATCTTAAGCGCTGGAGACAGTTCGATCCGGACGGCACACAGGAGTATTACTATAACCGCTTTGCCCATATCGAAGTGAATCTGCAGGACGAGCGGGAGACCTGGTTTGCAGAAGGCATCACCGGGGATCGGTTTGTGGTGAATTTAAACCCGGAGGATCTTAAGACACTGGCAGTGAAATATGTGCTGACCTCCAATGACATCAGCGAACTTGCTGCAGAGGCGCAGCTGGTGTTCGAATATGAGGGCTATTGCATCTATAAATGTGAGTAGTGTGCAGATTGGAGAAGAAAAGATCAGCATGGTTGAAAAAATAATAAGAAACATAACATACTGGTCCGCGTTGCTTTTTATTCTGATTATGGCTGCCTGCAGCCTGTTTTCAACGACATATTTCCGTACGGATTACGCCGAAGTTCCGCTGTACCGGGCCGACTTATGGCCGTTGCTGCTGATTGCGGCAGCGGGGGTGTGGGCGCTGTTTCGGGTAATCTGCCGTCTGCTGGACAGATACCGCATCACCGGCCGCTCGGTTATGGCGGTGCTGGCGGTATACAGTCTGCTGTTTAGCACGGGCTGGGTTCTGATTTCCAACAGCGTGCCCACCGCGGACGCCAATACCATATCCATCATCGCGGCGGAATTCGCGCAGGGCACCTACACCGGCCTGATGCCGGGAGCATACCTGTACCGTTTCCCGCATCAGATCGGCTATACGGCTTACGTGGAGTTTATATACCGGCTGTTCGGCGCGGGTAACTATCTGGCGGTACAGCTGATCAACAGCCTTTGGATCTGCCTAATCCTGTTCTGCCTTTACGGAATCAGCGGGAAGCTTTTTGGGGAGAAGTCTGCCAGAAATACGGCGCTGCTCCTGTTCTTTTGTTTTCCATTATATTTTTATGCCACCTTTGCCTATGGAAACATCCCATCATTGGCCCTTTCCCTGGCGGCGCTGTGGTGCATGATCACATACGTTGACAGCCGTCATCCGTCATCTTTGACAGCCGCGGGCGCATTGGCGGGTCTGGCGGTTCTGTTAAAATCAAACAGCCTGATCTTTGCGGTGGCCATGCTGATTGCCGCGGTGTTTGCAGGAAACAGGATATCCTGGAAGCGCAGGCTGCTGGCAGCTGCCGCATTTCTGGTTTTGATGCAGCTGCCAGGCATCTGTGTAAAGCAGATGTACGCTCTGCGGGCGGATGCGGAGGTTGGGAACCACGGTATACCCAAGACCGCCTGGATCGCTATGGGCCTGCAGGATGGTGACCTGGCGCCCGGCTGGTACAACGATTATGTGATGATCGCTTATCAAAAATATAATAATGACAATCTGTTGGTGGCGGAAGACGCCAGACAGGAGATCGATAGGTCGGTGCGCAGCTTTGTAAGTGACCCCGTCTACGGCATGAAATTTTTCGGTGAGAAATTCATTTCACAGTGGAACGATCCCAGCTATCAGTGCTTCATGGTGGGCCATGAAGCGGATGCGCCCAGGGGATGGCTTGCGGACAGCATGTATTACAGAACGTTTCATGGGATCGTGATGGGCTTTATGAACGGCTATCAGTTTGTGATACTGGCCTTTGCGGCTGCCTTTCTGATCGCGCGGAGGAAGAAATGTGACCTGCGCGTTCTGCTGCCGGGCATGATCGTGGTGGGAGGCGTGCTGTTTCATTTGGTGTGGGAGGCGAAATGCCAGTATGCGCTGCCGTATTTTGCGGTGATGGTGCCTTATGCGGGGGCGGGGGTGGACTTACGTCTTCTGGAATAATTCCCGGTGTTAGGTTGAACTATGTTTGGTGGATATGAGTGCAGTTTCAATTCAGAGGAGTGAACAGCATCTTAATGTGGAATGAGGAGGTCAGCATGGACTTCTATAAAAGAGTGGCATGTGTCTGCAAACGGATACCTTATGGAAACGTAGCGACCTATGGACAGATCGCACTGCTCTGCGGCAGCCCCCGCAATTCAAGACAGGTGGGCTATGCCCTGAACCGGGGATTGGCAGGGGCGGAAGCACCGGCTCACAGAGTGGTCAATCATCAGGGATTCTTGAGCGGAGCACAGGCGTTTGATATGCCCGGTCAGCAAAAATTGATGCTGGAGTCGGAAGGCGTAAAGATTGAACGCCAGAAAGGCTGTGACCGTACGGATCTTAAAAAATATGGCTGGAAGCATACGCTGGAGGATGCGTTGGAGCTGAAGGCAGAATTTGAACAGGAAAACATATGATGGGTAAAGAGCTCTGCGGTGTATAAATAGATGCACTGCGGAGCCTTTTTAATTACGACAGACGCATAAGGCAATTAAAAGATCGGGGTGATGTCTTAATTAAAATCTTTCAGTTTTTTTACAGTACTGTGGATAATGTTGAAACCGATAAATGGAAATGCTATAATTAGCAAATTAATTATGGAATAAGGAGAACTATTTGAAAAGAGGAAAAGTTTTAGCAATACTGTTCTTTACGTTATTTTTGATTTATGGAATATGCGTTTACCGAGACTACGGCTTTTCGTGGGATGAAGGGATAGAGAGAAACAGCAGCCTTATCACCTATGGCTACCTGTTCCCCTCGGTGAAAGAGACAGTAACAGATACTTTAAACTTTGAAGGCCTCGCGGAATTTCACGAGTACAAGGACCGATATTATGGTATGGCCATGCAGCTGCCACTGGTGGCGGCAGAACACCTGACGGGATTTACCATGGACTATCAGCAGATTTATTATATGCGGCATCTGTATGTTTTTCTCTGGTTCTGGGCAGCGTCTGTCTGCTTTTATTTCCTTTGCCGAAGATTTGTGAAGAAAGACGGGCTTGCGCTGGTCGGTGTGGCCTTACTCATACTGTCCCCGAGGATACTGGCGGATTCCTTTTACAATATTAAGGACAGTCTGGAGCTTTCATTGTATATCATCAGTGCCTGGCTGGGGATACGTTTCCTGGATCGGCCCAATTGGAAGCGCATGATGACTTTTGCATTTATGGGAGCGTTGTGTACAAATGCCCGTATAGTGGGGGCAATTGTGATCGCAGCCTGTCTGGCTGTCGGGATATTTCGGGCAGGCTGTCAAGAGGGTCACAGGCATGATATCAAGCTTTTTCTAGGAGCGGGTATCTGCAGTATCGTTTTTTATATCGCCCTGTCGCCTATAACATGGGAAAATCCGGTTCAGGGAATTATCGGCACACTGGAAAGATTTTCTAGCTACGACTCCTATACGAATGGGGTATGGTTTATGGGAAAAAGCTACTCTCCCAGCGATTTACCATGGTATTATCTGCCCGTGTGGATACTGGCGACTACACCGGTCATCACGCTGATATTGCTGGCTGCAGGCATCGGTACGCAGCTATTCGCAGCTGCAGGCAGATATAAAAACCGGATGGGGTTATCCGATTCTTCTTATAATAAGGTTTTTATGGGCCTTTTAACTGCTGTTCCCCTATTGTATGCGATAATAAGAAAACCGGTGCTGTATAATGGATGGCGGCATATGTATTTTCTTTACCCGTTTCTGGCTTTTTTCGCGTTCTTAGGCTTTTGTTTTCTTTGGTCCAGATTCAAAAAGACGGCAGGAATAGTCACGGCATTGGGACTGTTGCTGGTAATCAGCTGGATTATACGTTACCATCCGTATGAGTATGTTTATTTTAATGCAATAGGAAGAGTGAATACGGAGTATAACTTTGAGCAGGATTACTGGGGAGTGACTCAAACGGATGCACTGCGGTATATCTGTGATCAGGACAGCCGCGACAGTCTTAAGGTCTGGATGTACGCACCGGATCTGTGCCGTTATCTTTTGGATGAGGAAGATCAAAAACGGGTGATTCCGACCACCCCTACGGAAAGTGCGGATTATCTCATTGTCCCGCAGTCCAGTCCAGGCGTTGAAAATTCCATAGGAAGTATGGAGATGTTTGAGGTATATCACGAAATTAAAATAGAGGGCAGGATATTGTGTACGATATACCGCAAAAAATATGAGATTGCCTTTCGAACCCGCTTGAACGAGGATTTAGAAAATGATAGTTGTCTCTTTACAGTTGGAAATATTCAGTTTACCTGCAGCAGAGAGGACGGAAAAACAAGATGGATTGGAAAACTTGACACGCCTATGAGTTATCACAAAATTGCTGTGGACAGCAATGCGGATCTTAGTGAAATGAAAGTCTTTATATCCGAAGACGGTGAAAACTGGATCTGGCTGCAGGGAGACGATGAGAAGCAGTCTGCAATACAGATGCAGTATATTTGTTTTGAACATAAGGAGATCAAAGATCAGCCACAGCTGCAGGTGGATATCACAGTATACAGGGATTTAGAAAATATACAGGGTATTGTGGAGCAACAGCCCATTCTGACCGTGACAGCTTCCGCCAATGCTGATCAGGCGCCTTTTGCTACGGATAAGGACAGTTCCACCCGCTGGGAGAGCGTCGAAGAGCAGAGGGCAGGGATGTATTATGAGATTGAACTGCGTCAGCCGCTTATTCTGTCCGCGGTTCTTCTGGATACCGGCGGCAGTTCATGGGATTATCCGAGAGCGCTGGAATTATGGGGATCCGAAGACGGTGAGAACTGGAACCGTATATCCTATATGACCGGTGATAACGAACTGTATACGTTTTCACCGGTGTCGGTAAAATACATGCGCTTTATGTTGGGAACGCCAAAAGAGAGTGTGGAGTCCAGCTGGAGCATCTATGAAATTGAGCTGTACCAGTCGGAGTAAATCACCATACGACGCCTATCTGGCAAGTTTCTGTTGAAACCAATGTATAAAAATGATATAATTACCAAAATAATGCGGTAGTATGCGTATTTGACACTGTGCAGGAAAGGAAACCGAAATAAATGGGAAAAATAAAAGTAACCGGATGTGAGATTGATGGCTTATGTGTGATCGAGCCCACTGTTTTCAAGGATGAAAGAGGGTATTTTGTAGAAACCTATAATTATAATGATTTTAAGGCGGAAGGGCTGGACATGCAATTTGTGCAGGACAACCAGTCCATGTCCGTGCGCGGTGTGCTCCGCGGCCTGCATTACCAGAAGCAGTATCCCCAGGGCAAGCTGGTGCGGGTGATCCGCGGGGAAGTATTCGATGTGGCGGTGGATTTAAGAGAACACTCCAAAACCTTCGGAAAATGGTTTGGCGTGGTGCTGTCTGCGGAGAATAAGAAGCAGTTTTATATTCCGGAGGGATTTGCCCACGGATTCTTAGTGCTCTCCGATGAGGCGGAGTTCGCGTATAAATGCACGGATTTTTATCATCCGGGCGATGAGGGCGGACTGCTGTGGTGCGATCCGCAGATCGGTGTGGAATGGCCTCTGCAGGAAGGCGTGGAGCTGCTGCTTTCAGAGAAGGATAAAAACTGGAAAGGACTGAAAGAAACCGGGTTTACTTTTGCCTGACCGGCGCCGGGTTCCAGGGATAAAGATGATAGGTGTTGTTTCGGAAGTAAAGGATATCTGGAAGAAAAGAGGGCTCGCCTTTACACTGGCCAAAGCGGATTTTAAGAAACGTTTTGTGGGCAATTCTTTCGGTATCCTGTGGATGTTCGTGCAGCCGTTGGTGACGGTTGCGATCTATTATATGGTATTTACCCTCCTAAGGGGAGACCGGGGACAGGCAGGCGGACCGCCGTTTATCCTGTGGATGATCGCCGGAATGATTCCGTGGTTTTTCTTTAATGAAGCCTGGAATGTGGCCACCACCAGCCTGCAGGAGTACAGCTATCTGGTAAAAAAGGTGGTGTTTCAGATCAGCGTGCTGCCGGTGGTGAAGATCATATCCGCTCTCTTTGTACATCTGATATTTATGCTGATTCTGTTCGCCATGTATATTGCCATGGGCTATTACCCCACAATATACTGGTTGCAGATTCCGTATTATTTTATCTGCATGCTGCTTCTGATCGTGGGACTCGCATTTCTCACCTCGGCGGTATATGTATTTTTTAAGGATATGGGGCAGATTGTGAACATCGGCCTCCAGTTTGGCATGTGGCTGACGCCGATCATGTGGGAGCCGCAGATGATCCCGGCCAGATTCCAGTGGCTGATCAAGCTCAATCCCATGTATTATATTGTGGAAGGATACCGTGACTGCCTGCTGGAGCATCAGTGGTTCTGGCAGTTCCCTAAACAGACGGCATACTTCTGGCTGCTGACGCTGGGGTTCTTCTTTTTAGGAATTACAGTGTTTCGGAGACTGCGCCCTCATTTTGCGGACGTACTTTAGGAGGAAGCATTAAGTGACTGCGATAAAAGTGGACAAGGTGACGAAGGTCTATAAGCTGTTTCATAAGCCTATCGACCGTCTCAAGGAGTCTTTAAATCCTTTTCATAAGGAATACCATAAAAAGTTTTATGCGCTTAACGAACTGTCCTTCGACGTGGAGGAGGGGCAGTTTGTGGGGATTATCGGGACCAACGGTTCCGGGAAATCCACGATATTAAAGATCATTACAGGGGTGCTCACACCGACCACCGGTTCCGTTACGGTGAACGGACGCGTGTCAGCCCTTTTGGAGCTGGGCGCCGGTTTTAATATGGAATACACCGGAATTGAAAATGTGTATATGAACGGAACTATGATGGGCTATACGAAGGCGGAGATGGACGCAAAGCTGCCGGAGATCCTGGAATTTGCGGATATCGGTGATTTCGTGTACCAGCCGGTAAAGACTTATTCCAGCGGTATGTTTGTACGGCTGGCTTTTGCGCTGGCCATCAATATCGATCCGGAGATACTGATTGTGGATGAGGCTCTGGCAGTGGGCGACGTGTTTTTCCAGGCGAAATGCTATAAGAAGATCAACGAGATCTGCAAGAGCGGCACCACGGTCATTTTGGTTACGCACGATATGAGCACCGTGATCAAGTACTGTGACAAGGTGGTCCTTTTGAACAGAGGGCAGTTCGTGGCTGAGGGCGAGGCAGGTAAGATGGTGGATCTGTATAAAAAGATCCTGGCTCACCAGTTCGATGACGACGATGAGGATGAAAATAGCCAAAGAAAGCCGCAGCCTGATGCGCTCACGGCAGGAGAGATATGGAAAAACAAACTGACGCTGAATAAGCAGCAGCTGAAATACGGCGATAATAAAGCGGAGATCATAGATGTGGGCCTGTTTGACCATAACGGAGAGCTGACCAGCATGCTCCTTAAGAACAAACGGTTCATGCTCAAGATGCGCGTGCGTTTTACGGAGGATGTACGCGAACCCATCTTCGCATTTACCATAAAGGATTCCAAGGGCACGGAGCTGACCGGCACCAACACGCTGATTGAACAGGCGGATGTGGGCACTGCCAGAGCAGGCGAGGTTTACACGGTCTCCTTTGAACAGCGCATGATGCTGCAGGGCGGAGAGTACCTGTTATCCCTTGGCTGCACCGGCTTTGAAGGGGGCGAGCTGGTGGTGCATGACCGCCTGTACGATGTGGTGAATATCACGGTTATTTCCAATAAGACTACAGTGGGATATTTTGATATGAACTCAAAGGTAACTGTGGAAAAATGATAAGGAGCTCGTTTCATGGTCGAACTAAATGAGATACTGAATCTGAAATTTTATAAAGGCGAGGACCTCTACAGCGACGGCGACGTGGAAGACGAGATCCTTAAGATCTGTAAAAGCGGTCAGGATATACAGGAGCTGCTTCGCAGCACGGACCGCTGGCCTCTGCTGTACCATCTTTCGGATGTGCGTGAAAATGTGCTGGACTGGTACGGTTTTGACCCGGAAGCAAATCTGCTGGAGATCGGCGCAGGCTGCGGAGCCATATCCGGGCTGTTCTGCCGGAAAGTGAAGCGGGTGGTGGCGATTGATTTATCCAAACGCCGTTCAACTATAAACGCGGTCAGAAACGGCGGAATGGGCAATCTGGAAATACTCGTGGGTAATTTTGAAGACATCGAAATAGAGGAGAAATTCGATTACGTGACGCTGATCGGCGTCCTGGAGTACTCCGGCTACTATATCAGCAAAGGGGCCGATCCCTATGAGGCCATGCTGAAAAAGGTTAAGAAGTTTTTAAAGCCCGGAGGCAGGCTGATCATCGCGATTGAAAATAAATTCGGACTGAAATACTGGGGAGGCGCTGCGGAGGACCATACGGGCGGATTTTTCGACGGCATCGAGGATTACCGGAAGGTGGACGGCGTCCGCACTTTTTCCAGGCCGGAAATCACGCAGCTTCTTAAGAGTGCAGGATTTTCAGAGAATACATTTTACTATCCCATGCCGGATTATAAACTGCCGGATACTGTGTACTCCGATGAATTTCTGCCCAAGCCCGGCATGCTGGAGCATGTGACGGATGTGTATGACAGGGAGCGCTTTGTGCTGTTTAACGAGAGCTCGGCATACGATGCGCTGATACGGGACGGACAGTTTCCGTATTTTGCAAATTCATTTTTGATTATCAGCCGTTGAGGCAGCCGTATTGCGCGGTGACTCATTAAGCAGTGCGGATTGAAATGTGGAGGTTTTTATATGCAGCAGGTTCTATATGCAAAATATAACAAAATGAGAAAGGACGAATTTCAGATCCGTACCGCCATACTGCGCGGTGAGGACGGCGTTTGGGTGGAAAAAAGTGCGGTCAGAGAATCTGGCACGGCCCATATCGCAAAGTTTGTCCCTCATTATGAAGCGGTTAAGGCATGTTTTGCCAATGTAGAGCCGTTAAAGCCGGAAATGTCGGACAAAGTTATGCGATATCCCTATCTGACCGGACGCACGATGGATGAACTGCTGTCTGAGCGTTTAAGAGACAGCACAGATTTGATTGAGACCGTGCGCCAGGCCTGCGATCTGGTATTCGCCGTTAAAGAGGGCGGTCTGGTGCCGTTTGTGAAGACGCCGGAATTTGTCCGGGTGTTCGGTGACAGGTTTTGCGGGGAGGATATGTCCTTTACCGCGTCCAACATCGATATGATATTCGAGAATATTATGGAGTCTTCAGGGAAATACATCTGCATTGATTATGAATGGGTGATGGATTTCCCTGTTCCGGCTTCTTATATTAAATACAGGAACCTGTACTATTTCTACCGCAAATACCGCCGCCAGTTCGCGGATCATTTTAATATCGATGAGTTTATGGAGCGGTTCGGCATCAATGAAGAACAGCAGGATATATTTGCGGACATGGAGGCAGAATTCCAGCAGTATGTGCATGGGGAGGATAACTGCTGTGCATATCTGAACCGGTATGTGCAGAAGCAGATTACCTTTGATCAGCTGAAATCCGGGCAGCAGGCTCACAAGGTAGTGGAGCTGGAAAATGCTATGCAGCTGAAGGACAACCACATCCATAACCTGGAGTATATGATCGCCGAACAGCAGAAAATCATTGATAAATACACCCACATTAAGAAGATCGCGAAGAAATTCGGCGCTGCGCCGGTCTATAAAGGGCTGAAGGCGGCAGCGAAAACCGGAGGTAAGGTAAGGCGGGCGGTTCTTCCGGACGGCAGCCGCAGGCTGTATGTTACGAAGGGAATCGGGCGTATCGTCTGTCATCCTGCAAAATCCTTCCGGCTGTGGACATCGGTGAAAAAGGGAAACTATTTCGGTGGCAGCAGCGAGCTGGATGAGCTGTATTACCAGCATGGCATCCTGAAGTTTCCGGCGGCCGACACGCCTAAAGTATCTATCGTCATACCGGCTTATAATCAGGTGGGATATACGTACCGCTGTCTGGTATCCATACTGCAGAACACGGCGGATGTGCCCTATGAGGTGCTGATCGGCGATGACGTTTCGACGGACGGAACCAGGCATCTGGCCATGTATGCGAAGGGGATCCGGGTGATTCGAAACGGGACCAATCTGGGATTTGTAAAGAACTGCAATCATGCGGCGGAGTCCGCCAGGGGAGAGTATATACTGTTCCTCAATAACGATACACAGGTAAAGCCAGGATGGCTGTCAAGCCTGATCGCGCTGATCGAATCGGATCCTTCCATCGGCATGGTGGGGTCCAAGCTGGTCTATCCGGACGGCCGGCTGCAGGAGGCCGGCGGTATTATCTGGCGGGACGGTACCGGCTGGAATTACGGCCGGCTGGATGATCCGTCCAAGCCGGAGTATAACTATGTCCGTGAGGTGGACTATATATCCGGAGCGGCACTGATGCTTCCGCTCGAGCTGTGGAAAGAGATCGGCGGCTTTGATGAGCGGTACGCCCCGGCCTACTGTGAGGATGTGGATCTGGCATTTGCGGTCAGGGATAAGGGGTATAAGGTGATGTATCAGCCCCTTTCAGAGGTGGTTCACTACGAGGGGATATCCAATGGAACCGACCTTGACAGCGGCATTAAAAAATATCAGAAAATCAACAGTCAGAAATTGAAGGAAAAATGGGAGTCTGTCTTCGGCCTCCAGTATGAGCACCACCCCGAGGCGCCGGAGCTGTTTCCCGCCAGAGAGCGCTTAAACGGCAGAAAAGTGATTCTGGTCATGGACCATTATGTGCCGGAATTTGATAAGGACGCCGGTTCCAAGAGCACCTTCAGCTATATGCGCATGTTTCTGGAGAAAGGCTATGTGGTCAAATTTTTCGGAGATGACTGCCTCCATGCAGAGCCCTACACCGGCACGCTGGAGCAGATGGGTGTGGAGATCCTGTACGGCGACTGGTACCGGGCCAATATCCTGGAATGGATACGACAGAACAGAACCTATATCGATTTTATCTATATCAACCGCCCGCATATCGCGGTGAAATACATCGATTTCATCCGTGAATATACCAGAATTAAGGTGATTTTTTACGGCCATGACCTGCATTTCCTCCGTGAGATGCGCGAATATGAGGTGACCGGAGATCCTGCGCATAAGAAGGAATCTGAGTTCATGAAAGGCCAGGAGCTGGAGCTGATGCGCAAAGCAGACATGACGTATTATCCGTCCTGCGTGGAGCGCGATGTGATACGCAAAATCGACCGGAAGATACCGGTAAAGGCGATCGGCCTGTATATGTACGAGAGCTTTAAGGAAAGCCTGAATCTGGACTTTAAAAACCGCAGGGGCATGCTGTTTGTGGGCGGGTTTGCCCACAGGCCGAACGCGGATGCCGTCCTGTGGTTTGTAAAGGAGATCTACCCGGCGGTCAGAACGCAGCTGGGGGATGTCCCCTTCTATGTCGTGGGTTCCAAAGTGCCTGATGAAATCAGGGCGCTGGAAGGCGGCGGCGTGGTGATCAAAGGGTTTGTCAGCGAGGAAGAACTGGAAGCGCTGTATGCGGCCTGCCGCATAACTGTGGTGCCGCTGCGTTTTGGCGCCGGAGTCAAGGGAAAGGTGCTGGAATCCCTCTATAACGGTATGCCGACTGTCACCACAGCAATCGGCGCGGAAGGCATCGAAGATGTGGAAGAGGTGCTTGAGATCGCGGATACGGCGGAAGAGTTCGCACGCGTTACAGCAGAGCTGTACCGGGATGAGGAGCGCCTTCGGAAGATGGCAATGGGTACCCAGGAGTATATGAAGGCGCATTTCAGTATGGATGCGGTGTGGGCGAATATTGCGGAGGATTTTCAGTAAACAAAAAGGAGTGGATGAATGCTGGATATATTGGTTTGTATAGGAATGGTGATTGTATATTTGATCTTGTACTATGCCTTCGGCACGTTAATCACCCGGCATATGAAGAAGGAGGCTGCTTCTGTCACATTTACGGTACTGGCCGGATTTTTCCTGTACTATGCTGTGTTCCAGGTGATCGCCATACCGATGGCACTGTTAAAGCGGCCGCTGTCCAATCTGTCACTATCCTGGGCTATAATTCTGGCGGCGGTGCTGGTGTACAGCGTATGGAATCACAGGCAGTGGGCCGTAGCGGGAAAAGGAGCGGTCCGGCTTTTAAAAGCTTCGCCGCTGTTCTGGGCCATGATAGGGCTGGTGCTGCTTCAGATCTGCGTGACCACTGTGTGGCAGACTGATTTCTGGGATGCGGCTTATTATGTGGGCGACGTATCTCTGTCAGTGCATACCAATACGATCAGCCACTATGATCCGTTAAGCCGTGAGCTCCGGGATGTCATCGATATACGGCATTTTTTTGCCATGTACCATATGCAGGATGCGGTGATATGCCAGCTTACGGGCATACATCCTCTGGTGGAAACCAAGACAATCATGGCGGCGGTGGTGCTGCTTATTACCAACATGATTTATTACCGAATGGCAAGGCTGTTTTTTAAAGAGAACAGCAAGGCGGTGCTGCTGATGCTCGCGTTTGCATTTATTGTAAACCTATTCAGCTATACGATGTATACGGCCTCCGGATTTCTGTTCCTTAGGACCTATGAGGGGAAGGCGGTTCTTGGCAATGTAATTCTTCCGGCACTGGTATATTATTTTGCCAGACTGTATCAGGATGCAGATTACAGGATGAATTGGGTGCTCCTGTTTCTGATTGGGTATGCCGGATGCGCGATTTCATCTTCGGCTATGATACTTGTTTTGGTTGGAATCGGTGCTTTTGCCCTGCCTCTTTGTTTTCTGAAGAAGGACGTAAAAATCCTCTTCAAATGTGGGCTGTGCGCGTTGCCCTGCCTGCTTGTCACTTTTTGTTATCTGTTAAGCCGGATCGGAATTTTGGTCATACACATATAAGGAGGCATTGCATGAATCTGGATCTGAATGAGCTGGGATACCGTTTTGTGGAAGCCTGCCTTAGAAATTACCAGGGAACCTGTATGTTCATCGGTTTTTTCATAATCGCGCTTCTGTATATATTTATAGACGGAGAAAAGCAGTGGAAACGTTTCTTTCTGCCATATATTCTGATTTTACTGGTCACTGTGTTTAACCCTTTACTGATGAAAACCGTTGTCAGCCGACTTAAGCTGACGAACGAATATTACCGTTTTTTTTGGCTGCTGCCTGTAGTGACCGTGTTAAGCTATGTGGGGACAAAGGTGGTGATGGGACTTCGACGTTTTTGGAGAAGGGCGGTGGCGGCGCTTGTGCTGGTGTCCATGCTGGTTTTGACAGGAACTACGCTGAAGTCTAAAAGTTTTCCGATGGCAACCAATATTTACAAAGTGCCTGAGGATTTGATCGAGATCTGTGAGATGATCCATGAGAACAACGATATGTGGACCGTCCCCAACGTAGCGTTTGACTTCAATTTAAATATTCTGGCCACACAGTATGATCCGTCCATTAACGCAGTGATACCTTATGAGCTGATGATGAGTACGGTGAATACACAGGCCACAGAGAATGAGAACGATGCGGACTGGATCCGCATGCGGGTGCGTTTAATTGAAGCTCTTATGCTGGACCGCCAGATTGAGATGTACGGATTTATGCAGGCTTTGAACCTGACCAAGACTCAGTATGTGGTTTACCGTCAGGATGGCCCCATGCATGATTATCTTAGCGGCGCAGGCTTTGACTATGTGGGTGAGACAGAGAATTATGTGGTATACCGCTATAGTTATGCCAAGCCGGAGGACTATGTGGAGCCTTGGGAGCAGGAAGCAATAGAAACCGGTATAAACGATACCGATGCCTCACAGCCGCCGGCAGATAATTGAGCCGAACTTGAGCTGTTAAAAAAACATATGAATATCGGAGGTATAAAGCGTGGAAAAACAACCGACACACAGAGAATCCGGAGAGATGCTGTTAAGCATCCGTAAGATCAGGTACAATCTGCTGAAATACTGGTGGATCTGTATTCTGGTGATGGGGCTCGCAGTAGGGTATGTAGTGCTGACAACATGGAAAGAATACAGGATGGATGTATACAGCGCCAGTCTGGACACCTATCAGACCCTGGCAACCGTCTATATTGACAGCAAGGATGAGGACTATACGGATGCTTATAAATGGCTGCTGTACAGTGAGATGGTTCGCGATCAGGTAGACGAAGAGCTGCAGAAGAACGGATTTGAACCGTTTGATAAGAACCAGGATATCATATTCGTGGCCACGAAGGGCGATTCTATGTACTATGAGCTTACGACCATGAGCGTTGGGCTGGATCGGACCATGCTAATAGCTACTAAGTTTGAGGAGCTGCTGGTTTCCGAAGCGAAGCGGGTCATGGGATTGGAAGGACAGATTATAGATTATCCGGAAGCAAAGGCTTATATGACCAATCATAAAGGGGCTGTGATCACCTTTGATCTGGACGAGCCAAAGACTGTTAGTCTGTCGCTGGGGTCCCTGCTGTCCTGGAATAAGCTGATGGTGCTCTTAGCCGGCGTGTTTGTCTGGCTGGGTTCCGTACTGATTCTGGTTTTGGCGGATAAGGTGTTCCGAACAAAAGAAGAAATCGGCGCGGTGATTAACCTGCCCTGCATCTGCGAGTTGGGCAGGGATCAGAAGGAAGGCTGTGACCTGATGGCGGTCATGCTCCGCAATATCGGCGAAAAGGACGGCAACGGCAATTTCCTGCTGGCATCCTCTTCCAAAGACCTGGGGTTATGTGAACTGGCGGATAATATCAGCAAATGTCTGGAGGAAAGAACCGGTTCTTCCGGCATGGATGCGGCCGTAAAGACCGGACAGGATATGGCCGTGTCTGCAGAAACGCTGGAGGAAGGCAAGAATGCCGGGCACGTCATACTGACAATTCGGATCGATAAGGATAAAATACCGGATGTGGAAAAGGCGGTCAGAAATCTGGAGATCGTGGATGCCAATCTGATCGGTTACGTACTGGTGAAATAGGATAGGGATGAATATGACAGGGAACGAAAAAAACAAGTATGAGAAATACAAAAGAATATACCGCATGTTCTCCGCGATTTTGGTAGTGGCTGCGGAGTCACTGCTGTACTGGAAAGTATGGTTTGACTATTATAACGAACGGACCATGAATCCCTTTGCTCAAAAGGGTAACTTCGTAATGCTGCTGCTGTATGTGTTCCTGTTGGTGGTATTCATCAACTTTTATGGAGGGGTAAAGATCGGCTATGAGAAGACTACAAGCATGGTGTTCTCGCAGGGGCTGGCGGTGATCTGTGCCAATATTTTTGTTTATCTGATCATCGTGCTGCTGACGAGGGGATTTCCCGATTTCCTGCCGTTTGCAGTGCTGACGCTGACGGATATTGTGGGGATCGGTATATTCATGTTTATTCTCAACCGCATCTACCGAACGCTTTTTCCCGCCAGAACGCTTTTGATGATTTATGAGGACTATGAAAGTAATGCGAGACTGTTGGCGCGCAAGATGGAGACCCGGGACGATAAATATAAGATTGGGGAATTCATTCGCGGAGATGAGCCAATGGAGGTATTGCAGGAAAAAATACGAAATTCGGAAGGTGTAGTGCTCTGTGAAGTTCACTCCAAACGGCGCAATAAGATTATCAAATATTGTTATGGGGCCTGTATCCGTGTATATGTGACGCCAAATATTTCCGATATTATCTTAAGAGGGTCGGAGAATCTGCATTTCTTTGATACACCGTTGCTGCTGGCAAGAAACAGCGGATTATCCATAGAGCAGAAGCTGATCAAGCGATGCATGGATCTTGTAATATCTTCATTGGGGATTATACTCGCGTCTCCGTTTATGCTTTTCACTGCTATTGCCATCAAACTGTATGATCGGGGACCTGTATTTTTCCGGCAGGCAAGGGTAACGAACGGCGGAAAAATTTTTTACATCACGAAATTCCGAAGCATGATTGTGGATGCGGAAAAGGATGGGCGTGTGATTCCCGCTACGGAAAGAGATCCGAGAATCACTCCGGTAGGCAGGGTGATCCGCGCTACACGGCTGGATGAACTGCCTCAGCTGTTTGATATTTTTGTGGGAAATATGAGCATTGTGGGCCCCAGACCAGAGCGTGTGGAACACGTAGAGAAATATACGCAGGAGATTCCGGAGTTCGCCTATCGCCTGAAGGTAAAAGGCGGGCTGACTGGTTATGCACAGATATACGGTAAATATAATACTACCGCTTATGATAAACTGAAGCTTGACCTTATGTATATCGAAAATTATTCGATCCTTCTGGATATCAGGCTGATCCTTCTTACTATAAAGATCATGTTTACCAGGGAGAGCACAGAAGGGTTTACAGAAGAAAAATCAGCAGAGATGCGGAATGCAGGGAAGTAATAAAAGATGGAAGAAAAGCTATTAATCAGCATTGTGACGGCAGCCTATAACAGTGAGAAGACCATCGCCCAGACCATTGAGTCCGTGCTGAATCAAACATATACGAACATAGAGTATATCATTATAGACGGTTTATCATCGGATGGCACAGTGAGCATAGCCGATAGCTACCGGGATAAGTTTACCGAAAAAGGCATATCTTACCGGGTTGTTTCAGAAAAGGACCGTGGCATCTACGATGCAATGAACAAAGGCATACGTATGGCTGGCGGACAGCTGATCGGTCTGTTAAACAGCGATGACTGGTATGAGCCGGTCTGCGCTGAAGTGGTGGCGGAGACGTATCTGAAAGAACCCTTCGATATGATGTATGCGGATCTTCGCATGATAAAGAGAGACGGATCCACCGGCATTAAGCGGGCCAGGCTCAGGGACTATGTAACCACCAGGGACTGGAATCACCCCACCACCTTTCTGACAAAGCAGATCTATGAGGCATATCAGTATCCCAATGAGTCGGTATACGATGATCTGGACATGCTTCTGTACATGCGCAGCCGCCACAAAAAGGTAGTAACCGTCAACAGAACTCTGGCAAATTACCGTCTGGGCGGTGCCAGCAACCGAAAATCGTTAAAGGACGCGAAGGAACGCATGGTGGTGAAGTACAGGATTTACCGGAAGTACGGTTACAGCAGGCTGTATTTGCTGGAAGCGGTACTGATGGAAACTGCGAAATTCATACTTGCGTAATGCGGTAAGGTGATTCTTATGTCTAAGTTTAACAGTCAGCTGCCTAAGATCATGCTGAAGATGAATAAGGTGAAGTACGGGAAGGGCCTGAAGCTCGTAGGCTGGCCGTTTATATTCCGGTTTTCACAGGCATCTCTTGAGATCGGGGAGGACTGCGCGATTAACAGTAATTTCCTGTCTAATCTGATTGGCTTGTATCAAAGGACAATCATCATTGCGAGAGATAAGGGCACGGTCCGGATCGGGAGTCATGTTGGAATATCCGGCAGCACGCTGTATGCCAGAGAACTGATTGAAGTGGGCGACTATTCGGTGATCGGGGCCAACTGCAAGATATTCGACAACGATTTTCACTCTTTGAATCCGGAGGAACGGAAAGCGGATATATATGACCATCTGGTCACCAGGCCGGTAAAGATCGGAAAAAATGTATTTATTGGATGCAACTGTATTATTCTTAAAGGAACTGTGATCGGAGATAACTGTATTATAGGAGCGGGCAGCGTTGTTCACGGCACCTTTGAATCGGGTTCTGTCATTGCCGGTAATCCGGCCAAGGTAATAAAAAAGACCGGCGGTCAGATACAGGAAGGAAATGTAGAGTTATGATGGATTTAACTGTTTTGATCATAACAAAAAATGAAGAGGACAATATACCCAAATGCATTGCTTCTCTGAAGGGGCTGGCGAAGCGGATTGTTGTGGTAGACAGCTTCAGCACGGACAATACTGTTTCAGTGGCCCGGAAACTGGGAGCCGATGTTTATCAGAACCCGTTTATAGACCATGCCACCCAGATCAACTGGGGACTGGATAATACCGAGATGGATACGGAATGGATTATGCGCATCGATGCGGACGAAGAACTGACGCCGGAATTGGCTGAGGAAATCGGAAGCAGGCTGGATGGCATTGACCCGCAGGTAAATGGCATTGAGTTGAAACGGCGTGTCTATTTTCTGGGACGCTGGATAAGGCATGGCGGCGTTTATCCTACCATTTTGCTGCGTATTTTCCGGCGTGGCACCGCATGGTGTGAGCAGACGCTGATGGATGAGCATTTTCTGCTAAAAAGCGGAAAGAGTATCTGTTTCCAGCACGATTTGATCGATAACAATACCAAGAGCCTGGAATGGTGGATTAATAAACATAACTGGTATTCCAATAAGGAAGTGCAGGACCATCTGGAGAAAAAACGTCAGATGGAGACCGGAGTTACGATGAAGCCGCAGTTCTTTGGAGGCGGTCAGGCGGAGCGGAAGCGGTGGATGAAGAATGTGGTTTATTATAAGACGCCGTTAATGCGCAGAGCGCACTGGTATTTTCTTTACCGGTACTTTCTGCGCCTGGGCTTTCTGGACGGTAAAGAAGGACTGGCATTTCACTTTCTTCAAGGTTATTGGTACCGTTTCCTGGTGGATGCCAAGATCTATGAGCATGAACATATGGGTACCGCAACCGAAGGGCGCGGAGACTTAAAGAGCTGATACGGAGGTTTCTATGAGACAGATCATGAGAAGGGCCGGGATTTTGTTACGTAATGTGATAGGGCTGCCAAAGCGGTTTTTCAGCAAGGTATCGGTTCTGGCATTGCTTTCAGACAGCCAGGTGGATGTAACATCGGCGGTCTGCAGCGGAACAAGACTTTATCGCAGCAGCGTGGGGCGGTATTCTTATATTGGCCGCAATTCATTTGTTACCAACTGTGTGATCGGAAATTTTTGTTCTATCGCCGGTAACTGTAATATCGGAGGCACCGGCCATCCTCTGAACTGGGTATCCACCTCATCTGTATTTCATAAGTGGGACAATATACTTAAAAAGAATTTTTCGAGGCACGAATATGATATATTCCAGCAGACCGTGATTGGAAATGATGTCTGGATCGCTACGAATGCCATGTTGAAAGCGGGAATTACAGTGGCGGACGGAGCGGTGATCGGCATGGGAGCCGTGGTTACAAAAAACGTGGGCCCTTATGAGATTTGGGCCGGTAATCCGGCCAGATGCATCCGGAAACGCTTTGATGATGAAACAGTAGAGCGGCTGCTTGCCACAGAATGGTGGAAACTGTCTGATGAGGATATAGAGAGGCTGGCTCCGAGCATGACCGATGTGAAGGAATTTCTGAAGGAGGCGGAAAAGGTACGATGAAGAGACTGCTGATTTTATCCATTTTTCCGGCGCCGTACCGGGTGTCGGTATTTCGGGGTCTGGCTGAAAGATACCAAATCGATCTGTATTTCGAGTTTGTTCAAAATCAGAACAGGAATGCTAAATGGTTTGTGGAAAGTGATGAGTTTACGGTGCTGACCACGCCGGAAGCGGTACAGAAATATGAGCAGGCTTTGAAAAATCTCACACAGTACGATCTGGTGCTGGCTTATGATTACTTCAGCAAAAGGGCGATGAAATTGATGATGCAGTGCATCCGCCGGAAGGTGCCGTACTGTATCAACTGTGACGGTGCCTTTATAAATCGGAATTTTATTAAAGACAGGGTGAAACACTTTTTCGTATCAAGAGCTGCGGCATGTTTTGCCAGCGGGGTGTCGGCATCCGATTATTTCCGCCATTACGGTGCTGACCGTAAGCGAATCCATATCCACAATTTTACCTCACTTACAAGAGAAGATATCCGGCAGGCTCCTGTGACTGCGGATGAAGTGCGGGATGTCCGCAGAGAACTGGGGATAAAAGACTGCAGGACGGTTCTGACGATTGGGCAGTTCATACACAGAAAAGGTAACGATATACTGCTGCAGAGCTGGGAGGGAATGCCAGAGGATTATCAGCTGCTGATTATAGGCGGCGGGGACTTGGCGCCGGAGTATGAGAAGTTTATCCGTGAGCATCATTTAAAGAATGTGCACATCCTGGGTTTTATGGACAAGGAACGTGTGATGAAATATTATATGGCCAGTGATCTCTTCGTGCTGCCCACCAGAGAGGATATATGGGGCCTGGTAATTAATGAGGCGATGGCGAACGGACTGCCGGTGGTGACGACAGACCGCTGTATAGCCGGACGCGAGCTGGTGGCAAACGGTGAAAACGGCTATCTAGTGCCTGCAGAGGATCCTGATGAGCTAAGGAAACGCATGAGGGAGATACTTGGGGATGATGGGCTTCGGCAGCGTATGCAGAAGGCCAATATTGGAAAGATGCAGGACAATACCATGGAGAACATTGTAAAGAGCCATATCCCGGTGATTGACAGTCTGTTGGGGATAGGAGGCAGTATATGATATATGTGGTTACCGCTGTACATGACAGATACCGAATTACGGAAAAATTTATCGACAGTCTTCTGACACAGACCTATAAGGATATACACCTTCTATTAGTGGATGACGGTTCTACGGATGGGACAGCGGATATGGTGCGCAGCAAATTTCCGGCATCCACAATTTTGACGGGGGACGGAAATCTTTGGTGGGGCGGTGCGCTGCATATGGTTTATAAATGGCTCTGTAAGAACGCGAAAAATGACAGAGACTGCGTGCTGATCAGCAACGATGATACAAATTTTGGCGCGGACTATGTGGAGAAGGGGATACGTCTGCTTGAGGAGCATGCAAACACGCTGGTAGCTGGCTGCGGGTATGGCATGCACAGCAAAGAGCTGCTGGACGGTATTTTCACCCATTCATTTGTGGACGGCACAGGAAGACTCATGCCGCCGGACACGGAAAGCAACTGTGCTTCCACCAGAAGCCTGTTTCTCCGGGTGGGAGACTGGAAGAAAATTGGCGGTCTTCATCCCATACTGCTGCCGCACTATCTGTCCGATTTTGAATTTACCATCCGCGCTTACCGAAAGGGAATGCATATACGTTCTTTTTCCGCTCTGACATACACCTTCGACGAGGGCGCTACCGGAGTGAATGAGTACAGTAAGCTGACAGTGAAAAAGCTGTTCAGCAAACGGTCCGGCTGCAATCCTCTATACCGCATTTCCTTTATCATTCTATCCACACCGCCGCGCTATCTGCCGGCCCATATCTGGCATCAGGTCAGACGTTATCTGGAAAAGGCGGGTCTGGTGAAGAAAATGATAAAAAGCAAATAGAACGGAGTATTTATGGCAATCTATTTAGTAGTATTGAGCATAATTATGATACTGGGGTTTTGTATAGAGATAGGGAAAGCCAACCGCTGGGAAGCGGTGTTTGCTGCCGGAAGGCGGGAGATCAGGATCTCACTCACGGGAGTTTTCTGGGCGCTTATATTTCTGACACTGGCATTATTCGGAGGACTGCGTTATAATGTGGGGACAGACTATGAGTCCTATTGCACAATATTTACGGATATTGCGGAGAACTGGTATGCGGCACGTTATACCGGCACAGAAAGAGGCTATGTCTGGCTGAACCGGATCGTTTCCATCTTTACCGATGAGCCGCAGGTCATTATATTTATCACCAATGCCATCATAACCTTTGTCGGTCTGCACTGTTTGAGAAAATACTGCAGGTTTGTACCTTTCGGCCTGTTTATCTTTTATACTACACTGTATTATTATTCGTTTAACCTGATCCGTCAGGGTATGGCGGCCACGATCATTTTTCTGGCCATGGGCTATGCATCGGATGGAAAATGGAAGAAATGCATCGCAGCCGTGGTGATTGCGGGCTTTTTTCACCGCACGGCCTGGCAGTTCATGCTGCCGATTGTGGTGCTTCTGATGTTCCGTTATAAGCCCTCCGTATATTTCATCTGTTTTGCGCTGGCAGCGCTTGCCACACTGTTCAGGGATACGGTGACGCTTCAGCTGATTGCCAGGTTTTATCCGTCCATGTTGAACTTTGAGGATGCGTATCAGTTTGAATTTTCATTTACACAGGTAGGGCTGTGCCTGATCTACATGATCCTGTGCCTGATGTATTACAAGCCGATGCTTCAGGCAAAAAAGGGAAACATCGTTTATATCAACGCGGCCATCTTCACCTTCGCGATGTATGCGCTGCTGTTCTGGTTCCCGATGTGGAGCAGGCTGAACCTGTATTTTATCGGCCTGTTTGCTTTGATTGTGCCGGAAGCAGTGTCCTGTGAGAAGGACCGCAAGATGCGCATATTCTATTATGCAGGGATTCTGGCGATTCTGCTCTTTTTCTATATTGTACCTACCCTTGCCGGAGGCGGGGACTGGTATTATGCCACCTATTTTGATAAGCTCAAGGAGCTGGCTGCTGAGAAAATGATACCGTGATAATTGGCAGCACACTGTTGTGTGCACAGGTCATCAGCCTTCGGCTGGTGACAGTAGAGGAGGAACTGTCTTGAACTATGTATACCCGAAACTGTCAGAAAAGGATCTCGGATTTGTCAGACTGGGCGGCGCGGGCCTTGGCAACATACTCTTTACCTATGCCCGGGCGGCAGTGTGCGCCAGGGATTACGGATACCGTCTGATCTGGCCGACCTGGTTTTCTTTTAAGCTTGGGCCTCTCCTTCGCAGAGAAATGGACAAGCGGTTTTACAATGATTTATTTCAGAATAATTGCGGTGCCATTTCAGGTATCCGGAAGCTCTGGTATCTCATGTCAAAAAAGCGGGTACCGGAGTGTGAAAAGGGACATGGGGACCGTTTTGACAATAAAATAATCGAATTTACCGGATTTGAGGGATGTTTTGAAGAGATTTTATATGACAGCGCCTATGTGCGTGAGATGTTAGAGAAAAATCTTAAGAAGAAAAACCGGGCAGCACTTACGTATGATTTCAGCGGCACCATCGGCGTGCACATCAGGCTCGGGGATTTTGGCCGCGTTTCGGCGGATGAGGTGAAAAACGGCAGACATGACAGCGCACTTCCCATTGACTGGTATGCAGGGGTGATTCGCCAGATACGTGAGTATGCAGGAAGGGAGGTCAAAGCCTGCATCTTTTCTGACGGTACGGACGAAGAGCTCGCACCGGTGTTGGCTTTGCCTGCGGTGGAACGGATCAGCTTTGGAACCAGCATAGCGGATATCATGGCGCTGTCGAGAGTGCCGCTGTTTGTGGCATCGGGTTCCTCATTTTCCATGTGGGCCAGATATCTGGGACGGATGAGCTGTATCTGCTATACCAATCAGATAAAGCAGAAGATATTGACGGAAAAGGACAGCAGTTTTGAATATGAGACTGACGGTGTGATCGCGCCAGAGATCGGAGAGCGAATCAGAGATATCCTGGCCCGGCAAAAGAAAGCCGGAGACATATAGAAAAAAGGAGTGGATGGGGCTATGGCAGGTATAAAAGCGATGATCAGTACGGTGCTGGGAATTCCCAACCGACTTTATAATCTGGCTGTACTTAAATACCGGGGTGTGGAGTATGATAAAAGCCTGGTAATCAACGGCCGGATCAAGATCGCCGGCCATGGCCGGATACGCATCGGAAAAAATGTTGTGATCAATTCTTCACTGTCCTCCAATCCTATCGGCGGGGATACCAGAACTGTATTTTCCCTGCTAAACGGTGCGGAGCTGATTATAGGGGACGGTGTGGGCATATCCAATGCGGCGGTTGTATGCCATCACAGAGTGGTGATCGGAGAAGGGGCGCAGATCGGCGGGAGCGTCCGCATCTATGATACGGATTTTCATACGCTGGATGCGGGCAGGCGCAGCGGAGCGGACATGCTGGAGGCGGTGAAAAAGCCGGTGGAGATCGGTGCCAGGGCATTCATCGGCGCCCACAGCATCGTGCTGAAAGGCGCTGCTATTGGGGAAGAAAGCATCGTAGGAGCGGGTTCGGTGGTAACAAAGCGGATACCGGATCATGAAATCTGGGCAGGAAATCCGGCGCGGTGTATACGGAAAGCGCAGGAGGGAAGCGAGGGTTCGGTATGAGAGTTCTGTGGGTATGCAATATAATGCTTCCGTTTATCGCAAAGCATATGGGCCGTACGGATGCTCCGGCGGTGGGAGGATGGCTGACCGGTCTGATGGAAGGTCTGATGGAGATACAGGATATCGATCTGTCTGTCTGTTTTCCGATGCCCGGTTCCGATGGACTGACGGAAGGGGAAACAAAGCGGATTCATTACTACGGATTTGCGAACGATTTGAAAAAGATGAATGAGTATGAACCCGGCGTGGAAGAACAGCTGCGTGAGATTATGAAAAAGGCTGATCCGGATGTGGTTCATATATTCGGTACGGAATACAGCCATACTCTGGCGGCGGTTAAGGCTTACGGAAAGCCGGATAAAACGGTTATCAGCATACAGGGAATGGTATCCGTCTATGCAAAGCACTTTATGGCGGATCTTCCGGAACGGGTCCAGAAAAGATATACCTTCCGCGACCTGATCCGCCGGGATAATCTAATTGCCCAGCGGCAGAAATTCCTGAAAAGAGCTGTTTTTGAGAAAGAAGCGCTGGCCCAAACAGGCCATGTGATCGGCAGGACGGACTGGGACCGTGCCTGCACGCAGCAGCTGGCACCCCAGGCTGCGTATCATTTCTGCAATGAATCGCTGCGGAGCGTATTTTATGAGAAGCGGTGGGAGCTTAAAGATTGCAGTCCCCATACCATCTTTGTCAGTCAGGGAAGCTATCCCATCAAGGGCCTGCATTATGTGCTGGAGGCGATGCCGGAAATACGCAGACGGTATCCGGATGTACAGCTTCGGGTGGCGGGCGGCGATCCGACCGGAGAAAAGACCCTGAAGGACAAGCTGCGGATATCTTCCTATGGAAAATATATCGGGAGCCTGATCAGAAAATACGGGCTGGAGAAACAGGTAGTATTTACCGGTTTTCTCGATGAAAAGACCATGTGTGAGGAGTTTTTAAGAGCAAATGTGTTTGTCAGTCCGTCATCCATTGAAAATTCGCCGAATTCAGTAGGAGAGGCCATGCTTCTGGGGATGCCCTGTGTTTCCTCCGATGTGGGCGGCGTAAAAAACCTGATGGAGCATGGGAAAGAAGGATTTGTATATCAGGCGGATGCGCCTTATATGCTGGCGTATTATGTCTGCAGGATTTTTGAAGATGGGCAGCTGGCGTCCTTGTTGGGAGAAAGCGCGGCAAAAAAGGCTGCTGCAACCTATGACAGGGCAGCCAACACCGCCAGGCTGGCGGAAATATATCAGGAGATTTGCGGATAATGAGTAAAAAGGAGAGTTTCATGAAGCCGAGCGGAATAGATCTGGCGGTACTGTGCGTTTTTTTTGTCAGGCCGGATACATTTGAAAAAGTATTTGAGCAGGTAAGGCTGGCCAGGCCCAGCAGGCTGTTCTTATATCAGGACGGGCCCCGTCCCGGGCGCAGTGATGATGTGGAAAACATTGCGAAATGCCGTGCGATCGCGGAAAACGGGATTGACTGGGACTGTGAGGTGCACCGCAATTATCAGGAGTCCAATGTGGGGTGCGACCCTTCCATGTACAATGCCATCACCTGGATGTTTTCCCATGTGGATAAGGGCATGATACTGGAGGATGATATTGTGGCTAGCCAGAGCTTTTTCCCTTTTGCTAAGGAAATGCTGGACCGTTATGAAAATGATAACCGGATTTTTACCATTGCCGGAATGAACCATCTGGATGTGTATAATGAGGATTATGCGGACTACTTTTTTTCCAGAAGGTCGGCCATCTGGGGTTGGGCTACCTGGAAACGCTGTATAGATCTGTTTGATACGCAGTACCGTTTTCTGGACAGCCCTTATGCTTTGAGGGAAATGAAGTATCAGACAGAGGCTCTGGATGAAAAGATCAAGACCTGCAAATGGCATAAAAGCACCGGGAAGGCTTATTTTGAAACAATTATCTGGAATACCAAGTCTACAAATCATATGCTGGATATCGTGCCCAGCCGGAATTTAACTTCTAATATAGGGGTGGGAGCCAACGGCACCCATGGCGCTGCCTCTTTTAAGACTGTGCCAAACGGCATCAAGCAGGTTTTCTATAAGAAGACCTATGAACTGGATTTTCCGCTGCGCCATCCACCGTTTGTGATCGAAGATGTAACCTATACCAAAAGATTCTGCAGAATCTTAAGCGAAGGCCATCCGATGGTGAAAGCGTGGAGGGGCATAGAAGGCGGGTTTAAGAGCTTTATCTATTCGGACCGGAAAGAGAAGGCTGCGAAGCTGAAGCGTCTTCCCGGCACGGTGAAAAACGTGCTGCATATATTCAGAAAATAAAACGGGCGGAGAGGACGGAAACGGATGATACGACAGCTGAAATACGGAGCATACTTTTTTGCCGCGGGCTGCAGACATGTGTTGAAGCTGCAGCCAAAAGTAAAATATGACAATGTAAAGCATCTGGATGCCAATGCGGCTAACCGGCTGATCGGAAGCCGCATCCGATTAGGGGAACCTTTTATGGCCTGCCGTTTTGGCAGCGGAGAGATGCGCACCTTCTTAAAAACGCTGGAGGTGGATATGGGAATCCGCAGGAGCATTCCGGAAGCCAATATGGATTCTATGTGCATCAATGCCGGATTTTTTCCCAGACAGCAGGACGCCGTTATGCGGTTTGGCCGTCTGATGGGGGATGCATGCAGAGATGTGGATCTGCTGGCCACATGGGATACGCTTCCTATGGAGAATTATGTGCTGAATACCTGGGTGAACCAGGCTCTGTACTGTTATTTGTCGGGGCTGGAGCCCTTTTTTGCGGATATCCCCTGGACCCTGGCATTGGAAGGAAAGCGGGTGGTCGTAATTCATCCCTTTGAAGATTCGATCAGGCAGCAGTATCAGAGGAAAGATCTTCTGTTTCCGGATAAAAAGATATTGCCTGAATTCAGCCTGCGCACCGTGAAGGCCGTGCAGACCATCGCAGGTCAGAAAGACGAACGGTTCAGCGACTGGTTCGAGGCTTTGGAGTATATGTATGAAGAGGCCATGAAGGAGCCCTTTGATGTGGCGGTTATCGGCTGCGGCGCATACGGATTTCCTCTCGCGTCAAAGTTAAAGAGGGCGGGCAGGCAGGCGATCCATCTGGGCGGCGCGACGCAACTGCTGTTCGGAATCCGCGGGCAGCGCTGGGAGGCAAAAGAGGAGTATAAGGATATCATCAATGAGAACTGGCGCCGGCCGCTTAAGAGCGAGAGGCCGGAAGGGGCGGGGAAGATTGAAGGAAGCTGTTACTGGTGATCTGATAAGGGAATAGTAAAATGAAAAAAATCAGAACGAATAATCGAGTCGTTAATAATTCCATGTGGATATTGGCGGAACGCATCATGCAGATGGGCGTTTCGTTCTTTATCAATATCGCAACAGTAAACTATTTACAACCCGAAGGGTTTGGTGCGATCAATTACTGTGCTTCATTTGTTTCTGTATTTACCTCTATTGCGGCACTGGGACTGGAATATGTAATTATTAAGGAATTCGTCGCCAATCCCGACGAAGAAGGAACAATACTTGGCACCGCACTGATCATGCGGATTCTGGCCGGGATATTTTCTATCATTAGTATCCAGCTGCTGGTGGGAGTAACAAAGGGCTTTCAGCCATTTTACCAGGTCATATGTATAATGGTATCGCTGCAGCTCCTTTTTAAGATATCGGAATTGCTGGATTTCTGGTTTCAATCGAAGCTGCAATCGAAACATGTATCCATTGCAAAAGGACTCACCTATGTGATTTTGGCAGCATGGAAAATTTATATAATCATTGCTGCTAAGACCGAGGCATGGTTTGCATTTTCCTATACACTTGATGCGCTGGTGATGTGTATAATTTTGTTTTATATTTACATGAAAGAGAGAAAGCAGAGATTTGGCTTCTCTTTTGTATGGTGTAAGCGTCTGCTGCATCAGAGTAAGCATTTTATTCTGGCTTCAATGATCACCGTAATATATTCGGAAATGGACAGGATCATGATCGGAAATATGCGGGATGATGCGGAGGTGGCGATCTATTCCACCGCATACGGACTTGCAATGATGTGGGTGTTTATTCCCAACGCGATTATGAGCTCTTACCGTCCTGTTATCATGGAGGGATATGCGCAGAATACAAATTATAAAGAGCGGATGAAGACTTTGTATTCTATCATCATATGGATAGGAATTGCTGCGGGACTGGGTATTACTATATTCGGCCGGTTTATTTTGATGATATATAAACCGATCTATATGGCATCTCTTCCGAGTCTGATTCTGTTGATTTGGAGCACGTTGTTTTCACATCTGGCGGTTGCCAGGGGGACCTGGCTTGTTTGCGAGGGCCTGAATAAGTATTCAGAGATATTCCCAATATGGGGCGTGGCCGTAAACCTGGTATTGAACTTCACACTGATTCCTAAGCTGGGGGCTACTGGAGCATCCATTGCCACATTGACAACACAGTTTGTAATAACATTTATAGCACCGTTGTTTTATAAAGAAACCAGGCCCTCTGTGCAGCAAATGACAGAGGCGATCATGGCCAAAGATCTGATAGACCGTCTGCGGGGGATACGAAATGGAAAATAAAAAACTGCTGAAATGGAAGATTGTTTCAATTGTATTGGCTGCTGCTATTCTGATTGTTGGGATAGGTTCAGGTTATTCTATAGTAAAACTTAAAGAAAAAACAGATATTCTGGCTGAGATAACCGCGGTACAGAAGGATGATATAGTAAAACTGGGCGAAGCGCTGGACGTTGCATTGGAGGAGAGCGGCAGTGTAAATGTGTCCTGGAGAGGGAAAAAATGGTGCAGCTATGGCGACAGCATCACACAGCTAAAAAGCTGGCAGGACTATATTACAGAATATTTCGGATTTGCAAGGCACTATGAAAGAGGAATCGGCAGTGCCACGATCACGAAAAGTGAGCAGACCTGGTGGGCAAACCCTGATGGCAGCTATAACAGCCGCTATGGATTTGAAAGCACCGAACAGCCGGCAGGCACAACCGAACATGAGGGGTACTTCTGCAGTACGGATAGAATCAATACGATGATACCGGAGGACACAGATCTGGTGGTCGTCATGGGGGGAACCAATGACGCGGACTTAAGCCTTAATATACCGTTGGGAGATTTGAGCTATCCTTATGACGAAACTACCTTCAAGGGAGCGGTTGCATCAATGATTGTTAAAATACAGCAGCGTGTCCCAAACGCGGTGATTGTTTTATGTTCGCCGTTAAGCGGCAGAGGCCCGGAAGATGAGACTCTGATGCATGGAAATACCACGGAGCCGCAGTATAATGGTATAGGACTGACGACCCAGGACTACGCAGAGGCCATGGAAGAGGTCTGCGAGTATTTAAGCATACCATATATTGATGTCTTCGGGGAGACAGGAATCAACTGTTTTAACAGAGCACAGTATATCAGTGATACGGTACATCCGAACGATGAAGGTGGAAAGGCCATTGCCCGTGTGATCATCGGCAGGCTGGAGACTTTAAAACCGGTGGAGAGGAAATAGAGATATGCAGGATAGAGTTGATAAAGTATGGCGGACAGTGAAAAAGAATATACTGGTCATTTTGTTTTTTGCCATGTTCCTTTGTTACGGACTGTATTGTTTTAAGGACTACGGCATATCTACGGATGAGCTGATAGAACGGGACAGCGCGCTTATAAATTACAAACGTATATTTCCTTCCGTTACCGAGATTAAAACGGATTCAGTGGATTTTGCGCAGCTTAAGGACCTTTCAGAATGGAAGGACCGCTATTACGGGGTGGCGCTTCAGCTTGTGCCGGTCATGATTGAGCATATGTTTGACTTCCAGTTATCGCTGCGCCAGGTTTACCTGGTGAAGCACTGCTATACTTTCCTGCTGTTTTTTGTCAGCTGTATCTTCTTTTATAAGATCGCGTATATGCTGTCCAGAAACCGATATATGGCATTGCTGGCGACTGCTATGCTAGTGCTGTCTCCAAGGATATTTTCTGATTCCTTTTATAACATGAAGGATATGTTTTTTCTCCCGGTATTTGTGGTGAATCTATATTTTGCAATTAAATTTCTGCAGAAAAGTAGTATAAAAACGATGATACCGCTGGCTATCATTTCTGCGCTGTGTACAAATACCAGAATTGTAGGCGGCATATTGATCTTCTTCTGTCTCCTTTTTTCATTTATAAAAAGTATAATGGAAAAAAGGTGGAAGAAGCAGTTCTTTTACTGTCTTGGTACAGGAGTTCTGTGTCTGGGCTGTTATATTCTTGTGACCCCTATTACATGGACAAATACTGTGCAGGAAATACTCAATCTGGCCGGAACGTTTTCAAATTACACAAAGTGGTCCTTTGATGTATTTTATTTAGGCAGTCATGTCCCGTCTACAGATCTGCCATGGCATTATCTTTTCGTATGGATCGGTATTTCCATACCTGTTTTATATCTGATACTGGCGGTGCTGGGGTTAGTGGATCAGGCAGTGGTAGGTCTGCGGGCTGTTGTCCGTAAGGACGTGGATACGGATGAGATGTGGGTCAGGCTGCTTCTGTTTATGATGCTGATTGTTCCAATCGCATATGTGCTCATTAAGCGACCCGTACTTTATACCGGATGGAGACATTTTTTCTTTATTTATCCGGTAATGATACTGTTTGCAATGTTTGCAGTGATGCGTATATGCGCGCTTTTAAAGAGATGGAAGGTGCTGCAGTGGTCCGCGGTAGGGGCCATAGGCATTTATATGCTATTTGTCGGAAGGTGGATGCTTCGCAGCCATCCATATGAATTTATGTATTTCAATCACATAGGCCGGAATCTGGCGGCGGAGAATTTTGACAGAGACTATTGGGATCTGGCAGGGCTGGAGATCCTTCAGTATCTGGCGGATCTGGATCAGAGAGATGAGATTAAGGTATATATGACGATGAACTACTGTGCGCCCATGCTGCCGGAGGAGGATTATAAGCGGATAAAGGAAGTCTATACGGTCGAAGAGGCCGAATATGTTCTGGAACCTTACAGGGATATGGCAGAAAGTGATGCATATTTCCAGTGGGTGTTGTATAATGAGATATACCGGGTTGAGGTGGACGGAATAAAACTCCAGTCCATATTCCAGCGCGGTCAGCAGTGGCTGCAGAGCACAATGGTCAGAGAGGAACGGGATGGGATATCCTATAGCCTGGATGGCATTACCTGGATAGATGAGAGCACGAACGATCAGACTGTGCTGACAGGAGAACTGCCGGAGGCACGGGATATTGACAAAGTTACTGCCAGAACAACTGCGGACAGACTGCCCGAGAATTTTGTTGTATTCGTTGGAAATGAAGAGGGCGTTTTTGAAAGACTGGATCAGATCGCAGGCTATACAACGGTGGCAGATGGAATTTCAGCGGTATTTGATATGCGCAGCGTCAAGTATATCCGTATATTATATGATAAAGATACAGCGATGCTGGATGAAAACTGGAATATCGATCTGTATGTGCCGCTGGGATATGAGCTGAATCCGCTGGAATCAGGAATACAGGAAGTAAACAGTGACAATAATCCAAAGGAACTGCCGAATGTGAAGGATGGAGACAGCAATACCTACTGGACCACCGGAGTGGAGCAGAGTGAAGGGATATGCTTTGATATTACGCTGAAGGATGAGCAGAAAATTAACGGAATCACCCTTGAAATGGGCAAAAATGAGACGGATTATCCCAGGAACCTGGAAATATACACTTCATTGGACGGTGAGGACTGGCGGCCGGTTTCATATAAATTAGAGGGAGAAACGTATCTCTTTGAGCCGATAGACAGCCATTATATCCGACTTCGTTTGGGAGAGACAGAGGCTGGGATTGGATGGAACTGGGGGATTGGGGAATTGACAGTGATAACATCTGGAGTTATCATGCAATGAGTGCAGGTTGTAATAAAAACAGGAGTATACATGTATGTCAAGATTGAAAAAAATAAAAGAGCTAATAAAGAAAAAGGAAAAATGGGTTATAGTATTGTTTTTTTCGCTTTTTTTTCTTTACGGGTGTGTAACTTTTAGAGATTTCGGTTTGTCAGGTGACGAGGGGATTCAAAGATATCATAGTCTCGTTATGTATAAATATTTAGTACCTTCTGTTGGTAATATAGTAACCGATACTGTGAATTTTCCAACGGTACCCGATCCTAAGTCATATGGTGTTTATTATGGAGTTACTGTACAATTGCCGACAGTGGTAATTGAGCATTTGTTTGGTTTTCAATTAGATTTGCACACCGTTTTTCTTATCCGACATTTTTACAACTTCCTGATATTCTTTATTGCAACTATCTTTTTTTATAGAATATGTTATGTATTTACTAAAAGAAGATATTGGGCTTTACTAGGAACTTTTTTGTTGATAGTATCTCCCAGGATTCTGGGAGATGCATTTTATAATGTTAAGGATTTAATGGGGCTGTCAGCATTTGTAGTTAATTTATACTTTGCTATATTGTTCATTAAAAAGATAAGTATTAAATCTTTTATAGGGCTTATTTTATCCTCTGCATTATGTATAAATGTTAGAATTGTGGGTGGGGTAATCATAGCATCCTGCCTATTTTTGGCATTTATACGCTGTATTGCTGATAAGACTCTTAAACATTATTGGTTATATTTTGTTGGTACAGGTGCAGGGTGTTTTGGATTATATTTACTAATGACTCCTGTTACATGGGGGAATGTGTTTGAGGTATTATTAAAGACAATAAAAACTTTTTCTAATTATAGTGTATGGATCAATACTAACTTCTATTTTGGTAAAAACGTTGAGGCGATGCATCTGCCCTGGCACTATTTACCGGTCTGGATATTTATAAGTACACCCATAGTATATAGTTTGTTCTGTATAGTGGGTATTTTATCGGAAGGGTTTAGGCTGTTCTTTAGAAGGAATAAAACAGGCGATCTAGATGATCGGGATTACTCATGGAATTTGGTATTGATTTTTATGTGTATGGTGATCCCATTTCTGTATGTCATCCTATTAAAACCAGTACTATATACTGGTTGGAGGCATTTTTACTTTATTTATCCATTGATTATTCTATTTGCGCTAGTAGGATTTAAAACATGTGTTGTTTATTTTGCGAAAAAGAAAGCTGCTGCTATATCTCTTTGGGGAATTTTGGGCTTCAGTGTCATTACTACTATTTTATGGATCGGATGTAATCACCCATACGAATATGTTTATTTCAATCCATTAGTACGTCCATATGTAGATGAAAATTTTGAGAAGGATTATTGGGGGACAAGCGGATATGCTGCTATTCTGTATATTCTTAATACAGATATTAGTGATTCTATTAAAATATATGCAAAAAATACGAGTGGATATGATTTTTTAGAGAAAGATCAACGTGCTCGGATATCAATTGTCAATAGCGTAGAAGAAGCGGATTATGTGGTCGAAACATATTCAGCTGTATCACAGAGTAAAAAGTACAATGAATTTCAGGAGTTTGATGAAATTCATAGTTTAATAGTGGATGGCTTTTATGTTAATACCATTTTTAAACGTTCATATGAACATTATTCCACGAGTATTTTAACTTTATCAAATGGCATATGGAATTCTTCTATTGATAATATAACCTGGGAATGCAATAATGATACAGCGATAGCAATATGGAAGGAGCCTGTAAGAGTCGACAAAGTCACGATTGAATTTGAGAATAAAAAAGTAGCAGAAAAAAGTGAAGTTTATGCTACGGTTGATGGGGATAATTGGGTATGTATTTCTGATAAGAATGATTATAAAATTTCCGGGAATCAGATTTGGGGGCATATTAGTACAGAACATTTAGTAGGGATTAAAGTAGTCGGTGTTGGTGAAAGAATAACTCTAAACATTTATCAGAATAGAGCAGAGGAAGATGCTATAACACATCCCCAGTCAATAGTTCGTGTGCTAGGACATGAAAATAGCCCTGATTCTGAATATGCTATTGATAATAATCCAAAAACAAATTGGCATTCTAATACGCAGCATCCCGACATTGTATTTGATATCGAATTAGATAGTATATATCATGTGAGTGGATTGCGTTTGGATCCGGGGCAGTGGAAGACTGATTATCCAAGAAAATTACGAATTTTTATATCAGAAGATGGACAGAGTTATGGGGAAGTAAATGCTGACAGCACAGAAAATATTGAGTATTTTTTTGAGGCAGTCAAATGTCAGTATATTCGCTTGATAACAGGTGATACACAGGAAGTTTTAGAAAATGACTGGACAATTAGTGAAGTGGCTGTGTTTCAAACTGTCGAATAATTTAGAAAACGAGGGATGGATTATGGAACAGATGATAACATTTGTTATACCTATGTACAATGAAGAAGAGTCTATACAGCTCCTTTATGAAAAAATACTAGATAACGTATTGGATGTTTATAACTATGAAATGATATTTGTTGATGACGGTTCGAGTGACCGTTCTTCTGAAGAGGTTAAGAAAATTATTGTCAAAGATGCTAATGTCCATCTTATTGTGTTCCGCAGAAATTTTGGTAAGGCAGCAGCGCTTCAGGCTGGCTTTCGGAATTCTAAGGGAGACATTATTATAACAATGGATGCTGATCTGCAGGATGATCCTTGTGAGATCCATAATTTTATCAATAAGATTAATGAAGGCTATGATCTGGTTTCCGGCTGGAAAAAAGAACGCCATGATCCTCTGGAAAAAAGAATTCCGTCTAAATTATTTAATAAAGTAACTTCTCATCTTTCAGGTGTACAGCTTCATGATTTTAATTGTGGATTTAAGGCTTATCGTAGGGAGGTGGTTGAAAGCTTAGATGTATACGGAGAATTACATCGCTATATTCCTGTTTTAGCATATCGAAAGGGATTTAAAATAACGGAGATTGCTGTACATCATAATAAAAGAGAATTTGGTAAGTCAAAGTATGGGTTTGAACGGTATCTTCGAGGCCTGTTTGATTCTATAACGGTAGCTTTTCTTGGCAAGTTTTATGATCGGCCCATGTATTTTTTTGGTAAAATAGGATTATTACTTAGCGCTTTGGGCGGTATAATATGTGCCTACCTTACAGTATTGTGGTTTTTAGGTCAAGGAATTGGTGGTAGGCCATTATTGATGTTAGGTGTGTTATGTATAATTTTGGGTGTGCAGATGTTTTCAATTGGGTTCTTAGGAGATATGCTAGTTGATGCTACATATCATGATAGATATAATGAAAGCCATATTAAGGAGAAAATATAGTTAAAAATGGATGATTATATTAAGGGGAAAAGGATCCTTTTCATAACAACCAAAAATATAGATTATATTCGTAATCAGCAGGAAATAAAAATATTAAGAGCGATGGCAGGAAATGTCCAGATAGTTTATTCGAAATGTAAAAGTTATCCCTTGCGTTTATTTGTTATATACATTCGCTTGCTTTTTATGTCTTTGAAAGCAGTAGATACAATATTTATAGGATTTTCACCACAACTTATATTGCCGGTTTTCTTTTGGAAAATGTCTAATAAGACAATAATTATTGATTTTTTTATATCGGTATTTGATACACTGGTAAATGACAGAAAAACATTTAAAGATAATAGTATAATGGCAAGATTTTGTCATTGGCTTGATGACAGAACATTAAGCAAATCTAAACTTGTAATTGCAGATACAGAAGCCCATGGAAAATACTTTATTGATGAGTTTGGACTAGCCCGGAGTATTATAAAGGTTTTATACCTTGAAGCGGATACTGGATTATACTATCCAAGAAAAATAAAAAAGCCGCAGGAACTGGAGGGGAAATTTGTCGTAATGTATTTTGGAAGTGTACTTCCATTACAGGGATTAGAGGTGGTTTTGCAATCAGCAGATATATTGAAAGAGATATCAAATATACAATTTATAATTGTTGGACCGTTAAAAAAGTGTTCCTATAAGCCTGTTAGTAACAATATGTTATGTATTCCATGGCTTTCGCAGGATAAATTGGCTGAAACCATTGCTATGGCTGATCTGTGTCTGGCAGGTCATTTTAATGGGAGCATACAGAAGGCCAAAAGAACAATACCAGGTAAGGCTTATATCTATGAAGCGATGCATAAACCTATGATATTGGGGGATAACAAAGCAAATCATGAACGATATTCTGAAAAACAGGAGGGTATTTATTTTGTTGAAATGGGTAGCGCAGAAAAGCTTGCCGATTTGATTAAAAAAATATTTGAAACTTATACACATAAGAAGGTTGGAGATCTAAATGGTAGAAAATAGATTGTATGAGCGTACTTCCTTCGATATAGCAATAGTATTTATAGTAATAATATCTGTGTGTATCCTTGTTTACTGGAATGAAGGCAGATGCAGGTATTACACTCCCTCGGAGCTTGTTTATTCTACGGAGGAATATACTTGCGTTATAGAGGAGATTACAGTCCATAATTATATCTCTATAAAAGGTTATGCATATAAAAATGGAGAAAGTATAAAGACAGCTAATAGCTTTTTTGTTCTTAAGGATACAGTAAGTGGTACATATATACAGATACCCACCCAGATAATCGAGGATATAAGATATAACGAAATCGCGGGGAATGAATATGAGAATAAATATGCCGGATTGCTTGGTTTGGTAAATACCTCCAAGCTTCAGAAGGGTAGAGATTATGTTATAGGGGTTGGGTATGGAAATAATAATGATGCAACATTAATTATGACGGAAGAACGGTTCCAAGTAGGAGATAAATAATGAAATCCTTTACCGGAAAGTATAGAAAATATGTAGCAGAAAATAAGATTTTTATATTTTTATTTTGTTTTATGCTATTATTACACTTTTTTTTGAATACAGATCGCAGTGATGATGTACGTTATTGGGAGGCTTTACAAACCCAGACAGTAAGGGATTTAGTGAGCAACAGATATTTTACATGGTCATCAAGAAGTGTGTTAGAATTTGTATGGTTTCACTTAATTCTATTAGGTGTATGGAGCTGGAGGATTGCGGACAGCATTGTATGGACAATGTTGGCCTATGTTATATACCGTTTTAGCGATGTTGCCGATTCATCTAATAATCGTAAACATTTAAAGATCATGGCCGTAGAGTTGGTGCTTTTATATCCGTTTATTCAATTGGGCAGTGCTGGATGGGAAGCTACTACGTTAAACTATCTATGGCCTGTAAGTTTTGGATTGCTGGCGTGTCTGCCAATTAAAAAAATTATATATTGTGAAAAAATACAATGGTGGGAATATGGCATATATGTCATTTGCACAGCTTTTAGCGCCAGTCATGAACAGGCTTGTGTGGCGCTTTTTATTCTAACATTAATTTTTAGCATTTATTTTATTATGAAGAGAACTAAAAATGTATTTGTTTATATACAGTTTTTAATCTGCCTATGCTCGCTTATTTATATAATGAGGAGCCCAGGCAATTCTGTGCGTTATGATAGAGAGGTTTGGTATTGGTTTCCTCAATATGAAACGTTGTCATTGATAGATAAGATAGAATTGGGGTTTTCAAATGGAGCCTCGTATTTGCTCTTTAAGCCCAATTTGATATTTCTGATTTTTTCTATTTTTCTTCTTTTGAGAGCGTTTAAGGAACCGCAGACTGGTAGAGGTATGAATATATGGAGCGGTATTCCGCTTGTAAGTGTCGGCGTATTGGTATTAACCAGGCCTTTGCTGCAACTATATTTTCCTGAAATGACAAGGATTATTGAAAGTGTTACCCCTACAGGAATAATCACTGCGGGTAATTATAATATGCTATCAGCATATATTCCTTTAGCATTATTAATTTTGGCGCTTGTTTCTGTAATAATGGCCTTTCTATTTTGGTGTAGGGATAAAAAAACATGTAAATATACATGGATAAACATACTGATAATTTTGACTGGAGGAGTGACTGCAGTAATCATGGGATTTTCACCTACAATATTCGCGTCAGGTGAACGAACAATGGTTTTCTTAGAAACTGCTGTACTGTTATCAACTCAATTATTGTTTGCAAGAATTATAATACTTAGTGAACATGGAATATTATTTATCAAATATGGAGTTGGCGTATTGGCAGCGTGCAATGTTATATACTTTCTACTGCTAATCGATTGATAGGGGGGGCATCATGAAAGATTATAAAGTTTCTATTATAACTGTATGTTACCATGCTGAAACGTCGATAGAAGTAACTTTAAAGTCAGTGTTGGAACAAACTTATAATAACATCGAGTATATAGTAAAGGATGGAGGTTCCAGTGACAAAACGGAAGTAATTGTGGAAAATTACAGAATGCTGTTTATACAGAAAGGTATTGATTTTAAATATTATTCTGAAAAAGATGATGGAATTTATGCAGCAATGAATGAGGCAGTACTTTATGCAAATGGTGCTTGGGTGGGATTTTTAAATGCAGGAGATACCTATTATTCAAATAAGACATTAGATGATGTGTTCAAAAATAAATATTATGATGGGTACTCCGTAATATATGGAGATACTATTGAAAAGGAAGGTGACTTTTTATCTTTGCGTTATGCTGACATGGAAAGAATCGTCAAAAGAATGCCTTTTGGTCACCAATCCTGCTTTATAAGAACTGACGTTATGCGAGCTTATCCATATGACTCAAGTTTCCGCATAAGTGCTGATTATCATATGATTTTACGTCTATATAATGATAAGCATAAATTTATATATTGTGGCAATATTATCTCGGTCTTTAGTATGGATGGAATATCATCTACGAATTTTACTCTTTTAGTACACGAAAGGGAAAGGGCTAGACTGGCATGTGGATATGGTGATGGCTTTTTTTCATATCATTATCTGCTGCAGTACACAGAAGCATGGTTCAAGAATGTAATTCAGTTACTTTTACCTTCTGGTGCAGTGAGTTATTTACGAAGATATTATATAATCCATATTAAAAAAAATAAAAGTTTATGATGTACAGGGGGTAGAGCCGTATGGCAATTTATCCGAAATTATCAGTGGTCACCGTCTGCTTTAACTCGGAAAAAACTATAAAGGATACAATTGAATCCGTTCTGGAGCAGGATTATGATAATCTGGAATATGTAATCAAAGACGGCGGATCTACAGACGGTACATGTAAAATCATTGAGAGCTATAGATCCCTATTATCTGCTAAGGGAGTTATATTAAAGTATATTTCTAAACCAGACAGTGGTATTTATGATGCTATGAACCATGCCATAGATGTGTGTTCGGGGCAATGGATTAATTTCCTTAATGCAGATGATAAATATTTTAGTAACGATACGTTGAAAACAGTATTTGGTAATAGTGATTACAATGGATACGATGTAATCTGTGGAGATGCGGTTGAAGAAGATTTTGGCCGGTTATTTATTTTTAAGGCGAATCCGGATGATATTACAAAGCGTCATTGCTTTTGTCATCAGGCGTGTTTTATACGTGCGGAGTGGATGAAACGTTATCTGTATAACAGTAGTTTGCATATAGCAGGTGATTATGATTTTTTTCTTCATGCTTATCACGACGGTGCTAAGTTCTTTAAATTAGATTTAATGGTCGCCTGGTTTAAAAAGGGAGGGGTGTCCACCAACAACATTTATTGGATAAAAAAGGAAACCTTGTTTATTAAGAAGAAATATGGTTATAAAACTGCATTTGGTATAGAAAAGTATTGTATTTTAGCTGCGGCAGCTGTTAAACAGTGGCTATTAAAACATGTATCCAGCAAAACCGGTTTTTGGCTACGAAGCTTAACTCGGAAAAATGAGGTTTATAAATGTAATAGGTTACTATTTATAAATACATTATATGAAGCAGGAGGGGCGGAGCGAGTCACCAGGCAACTTTTTGAAGGTGCGAAGAGATACGGTTATGAAGCTCATATGATACTGGGTAGGGGACGTATGCCGGATGCGCCTGGCCTGGTTCTTTACCGTTCTCTGCCCTTGAGACTGATGAATGTTGTTTATAAAAAGTTTACTAATAATGCTAGGGTTTATGATCCATACTCCAGATACCGAATCATTAAATATGTAAAAAAGCATCATATTGATCTTGTACATTTAAATAATATGCATGGTAACTATGTTGGATTAGAAACAATTAGGGAACTGACAAAGCTTTGTAAGGTTGTATGGACTTTACACGATATGTGGGCTTTTACGGGACATTGTACACAGTCTTCAGAATGTGATAAATGGAGAATGGGGGAGTGCTATAATTGTGGACATCGAGATTATCAGCCTCCTATTTACAGGAATATATCCCATACAATATTGTTAGCTAAAAAGAATATGTACACAGGCATAGGAATTGTGTTTGTAGCTCCATCTAAATGGATGGCTGATAGAGCTGCAAGCTCAATATTAAAGTCAGAAGATATACGCGTAATTGCTAATAGCGTTGACACTGCACAGTTCAAAGAGCTTGATAAACAACTTGTGCGTGCAAAGTATGGAATATCCGGAGATATGAGGATATTAGTTTTTATCAGTAATATCATACAAAACGAGGCGAAGGGATTTCAGTATTTAATAAAGGCGCTTGAGTTAATTAAACGGAAAGATCTATATTGCCTGATAATTGTTGGAAATGATAGCAACATGGAAAGTATACCCAAGGGATTTGAGACACATACATTCGGTTATGTGAAAGATAATGATTTATTAAACGAGATTTATTCTATGGGCGATTTATTTGTAATTCCAAGTATGGCAGAGACATTTTCATTAGTTGCCGTGGAAGCTATGGCCAGCGGAACACCTGTCGTCGCATTTGCTACAGGCGGATTGACTGAAATTATTACTGAAGAAACCGGATGGATGGTTAAGAGCAGAGATGTAGAGCAACTTGCATTTAAAATAGAAGAGGCATTTGAAAATAAAAGAATACTGTATAAGATGGGACATGCTTGCCGTTTGAGAGTGGAGACTAATTATGATGTACAGATAATGCAGAAACGTTATCATCAACTGTATGAGGAGGTGCTTGGGTGAATGCGCCAATTGTGATATTTGTATATAATCGCTTAAAACATACCAAAGCCTTAATTAATTCATTAGAGAAAAATCCGGAGGCAAAGGAAAGCGTGCTATACATTTTTGCGGATGGAGCCAAGAATGATAGAGATCTTTTTGAAGTTAATGAAGTGCAGAAGTATATCAGAACTGTTGAAAAAGATGCTTGTTTTCGCCATGTTAACGTTCATATTAGGCAGCGTAATATGGGATTAGCGTCATCTGTTATTGAAGGCGTAAGTTATGTATTTTCCCAATATGACCGAGTAGTTGTTTTGGAAGACGATCTGGTAGTGGCAGAAAATTTTTTGTCTTATATGAATGCTGCACTTACATTCTATAAAACAGATCCTTCTATATGGTCTATCTCTGGTTATACGCCAGAGCTAAAGACATTAAATGCATATAACAAAGATGTATATGCATACTACAGAGGATGTAGCTGGGGGTGGGGAACCTGGAAAGATCGGTGGAACACTGTTGATTGGAATGTAAGTGATTTTAATAGGTTAAAGAGGGATAAGACCGCTAGGAATCATTTTAATAAAGGGGGCGATGATATGTTTGACATGCTCTGGCTTCAGCAGCGTGGAGTCATTAATTCATGGGCAATACGTTGGTGTTATCAACAAAGTAAAAATAATCAGTACACGGTATATCCTGTACAGACATACGTAGAGAATAATGGGATGGATGGAAGTGGTAGTAACTATCGGAAAAAGTCAAGAGGGGACTTCTGCACTGAAATAAAGAGAAGCGATTGTCCCGTTAAGCTTGAAAAGGTAAGCCCCGATAAAGCTGTCGCAGACGAATATCGTAATAAATTTCATCTGTCGTTATGGACAAGAATAAAAAGAGAATTGAAATTAGCGTTAAAGTAAAGGGGAATCTTTGAATGATAAAAAGATTGTCGAATGTGAATTTGCTGAACAGTATAGCTTGTATAGGTTATTTATTATTAGTGTTTGCTTATTATGGAGCGAATGAACTGCTCGGGCATACTTTAGGAGGTTACACATGGGTTATAACATTTTTTGTGTACCCGCTGCTTCTGTACAAAGTAACTTTTACAAAATATAATAAGAGAGAATTATGTATTGGTTCTATATTAGTGGTGCTTTGTCTCATAACAACTGTTTATACAGAACAGACATCATTATTTACAAATTTATTGGTGCTGCTCTCTTTAAAAAATATTGATATAAAATTATTATTGAAACGGTGTTTTTGGTTTGCATTAACGGCCTATATTATGGTGATTGTACTGTCTTTGTTTGGAATTGGAGGCCCTCTTTCGCTAACTAAAAATTTCGGAAGGGGGCGTGTAGAAACACGTTATTGTTTGGGGTATGGACATCCCAATGGACTTCATTGCTATCTGTTCTTGATTTTATGCCTTTATATTTATGCTTATTTTGATAAGATAAAAATATGGCAGATAGTGATTGCTGCAGTTATTAATATAAGTATGTTTTGGTTGACTGCATCAAGAACTGGTGTAGCTGCAATAAGTTTGTTGCTTGTACTTTATTTATTTGTGCGTTATTGTTCCTCTATAGCAACTTCAAAGATATGGATGATAGGTACAATCGCTGGATACCTTGGTATTGTCGTTATATCCGTTTGTGCCGTTATATGGAATTTTAATCCTGTGTTTGCCTGGCTAAATAAGCTATTGACAGGGCGTATTGACTTGGCCCATAATTATTTGTTTGAATATTCCGTAGGACTGTTTGGCAGCAAGATACCCGATGGATTTTATTTAGATCATGGATGGATCGGGGTCCTTATGTTTTGGGGTATCGTATGGTTTATTATATATCAGGTAGCGATGCTGGTTCTGTTATATACTTCCAATAAACATGGAGAATTGGCTGTTGTTATTATAATATTAATTTCGGCGCTCTATGGCATAGCAGAATTTAGTGTTTTGGAAAAAGTGTTCCGAAATCTTATGTTTATTTTTATGTCTGGAGTGCTGTACAGTAAAACAGTAGCAGGTCAAAGGATTGATTAAAAATAATAACGCGAATGGAGAAAAGCTTATGGCTGCAGAAACCATGTTTTCCCATAAAAGTCGGCTAGCAGAACATGTAGCAAATATTGGATATCTGTGATAAAGCTGATCGAAGAATTTCGATAGTTATTATTTTGATAGAACCTTTATACAGTCTTTGAATTTAGCGCGGTAGAAAAAGTATTCCGCTATATAGTTGTTCTCTTTTTGGCAGAGTTAATTTTTAACTCTAGAGCTATTTGTGATAAGGAGCGTTAAGGTGCAGAAGCGAAAAAGCAGCGGAGTGATTGATAAAAAGTTAAAGACAAATATGATGTATAATATGGCGTATCAGGTTCTGACAATTTTGCTTCCTATAGTTTTATCTCCATATTTGGCCAGAGTTTTAGGCGCGGATGGTATAGGAGAATATAATTATACTTTTACGATAGCATCCTATTTTTCATTATTTTGTATATTAGGTATTCGTACTTATGGTAATCGTGAATGCGCAATTAAAAGGGAAAATAGAAATGCGCTTAGTACGACTTTCTGGAGTATCTATATAGTGCAATTAGTATCATCGGTTATCACTGTAGTTGTTTACATTATATATATATATGCTATAGCACATGAGTATCAGAAACTGCTGATCATTCAAGGTATATATATACTCTCTGTCGTATTAGATATAACATGGTTATTCTATGGACTTGAACAGTTTAAAAAAATTGTAATTAGAAATATTATTGTTAAATTAGGCATACTGTTAACCGTTTTGACATTTGTTAAGACATCGGATGATGTATGGATTTATTGTCTATGTATGGCACTTTCGGCCTTGTTTTCGCAGATCGCAATATGGCCATTCGCTTTAAAATATGTGGATAAGGTAACCATACATAAGCAGGATATTCGATTGCATTTGTGTCCTGTTCTGTCCTTGTTTATTCCTGTGATTGGGGTTAGCATTTATAGCGGTATAGACAAACTTATGATAGGACAGATGATAGATATGCAAAGCGTTGGGTTCTATTCAAACGCGGAGGGCCTTGTCAAACTGCCGTATGGAATTGTCACAGCAATAACTGCGGTAATGCTGCCACGTTTAAGTTTATTAATATCCAGAAAGGAATTTAAAAAAAATCGTGAATATGTCCATTCAACAATGAAACTCAATATGGCGATAGCATTACCAATTTGTTTTGGTTTGGCTGCGATAGCTCCGGAGCTAGTCCCTTGGTACTATACTGAGGAGTTCATAAAATGTATTTCGCTTATTCAGATGTTAGTGGTAATAATCTTATTCTTAGCTTGGACTGAAGTATTACAGTCTCATTACCTTATACCGATGCGTATGGATAAGGTACTTATGAAAGCGGCAATAATTGCAGCAGTATTTAATGTAGCAGCCAATTTTGTCATGATTCCTCGGCTCGGAGTAGAAGGTGCTGTTTGGGGTACGATTTTAACGGAGGGAATTGTTATGATTTACAAAACATTTCATGCGAGAAAATCGATTTGTTTATTTCAAGCTTTCAAAGAATTAGTGCCGTATTTTATATTGTCAGTTTTTATGTTTTTGCTGGTCCGTTTGATTGGATTTAATATGGGTGTTACGGGAATGTTAACCACGTTTATACAAGTAGCAGCAGGAGCAGTAATGTATGGAGCAGGGGTATTAATTCTTCACTTAATTGGACGATAGAATTATAGATTATATATGACATGCTATTGCTAACCGAGATCCTTTAAGCAAGGGGTTACTATATATCAGTATAGAAAACAGATTGAAGTGATCAATATACTTATTAGATGTGGTGTGTGAGTATCAGTTTTGAAGTGGCTTGCTTTTATGTATGCAACGAATTCAGAGGTTGCAAGAATTTAGAGCTATAAATATGCTTGGAGAGGATGCCGATGTATCAAAGAAAAAACCAAATACAGGAATTGGTAATCTGTTTATTAGATGCGCTGTGTGTAATAATCAGCTTTATATTGGCAGGGGTATGGCGTTTCGAGAGCTGGGAGTATTTTAAGAAGGCTACAGATTTTATCCCATCTGTAGCAGGTATGTTTATGCTGCATATAGCCGTTTATTATATCCTGAAAGTCTACGAAGGCATGTACATCAGAGGTTATCTGGCCGAGTTCAACAAAGTATTAAAATATAATATAATACTTTTAATGGGAATCACCGCATATACATTTGCTGTTAAAAATCGCATGGAGCTGTCGAGGCTGACTCTGGGCTTCTTCTTTATCCTGAATGGAATCACAATCTATGTTACTCATCAGCTTGTGAAATACTATATGGCGAATATATACCGCAATCGTATTAATGCCAGTAAAGTGGTAGTTATTACAACCAGTGAGCGCGTAGAGAAGATATTAAAGCAAATGATGGAACCGACGGACTGGAATTGCAAGGTGGTTGGGATTGTCCTGCTGGATGAAGACAGGAGGGGGCAGACAATACTGGGAGTTCCTGTTATTGCAAATAAGGATAATTATCTTGATTCGATTACCCATCTTGTGGCCGATGAGGTTCTGCTTCATGCGCCTCGAATCCAGGAAGGAGAGTTATTCTATAAAGAGATGATTCTTGAGCTGGAGAAGATGGGTATTGTGGTTAATATGAATATTGATGTAATTAACCTGGGCGTGAACGACAGCAAAACAGTATACCGTCTGGGCAATTATTATGTAATGGCTTTTACAAGCAGATTGTTTGATTACAGGCTCCTGCTGATTAAGCGAATGATGGATATTGTAGGAGCTATAATAGGTCTTGTTCTTACGGCTGTTGTAACAGTCTTTATCGCGCCTGCGATCTGGCTGGAGTCCCCTGGACCTCTGATATTTAAGCAGCAAAGAGTGGGGCGGAATGGCCGCATATTTAAGTTCTATAAGTTCCGTTCCATGTATCAAGATGCCGAGGAACAAAAGAAGGAACTCATGGCGCAGAATGAGATGCAGGGGCAGATGTTTAAGCTTGAGAATGATCCCCGGATTACCAAGGTTGGACGTTTTATACGCAAAACCAGCATAGATGAGTTTCCGCAGTTTTGGAATGTCTTGAAGGGAGATATGAGTTTGGTGGGAACAAGGCCGCCCACGCTGGATGAATATGAAAATTATGAAAGCTACCAGAAAAGACGCATCAGCTTTCGGCCGGGTATCACCGGATTATGGCAGATAAGCGGCAGAAGTAATATAAAGAGTTTTGATGAAGTGGTGAAATTGGATTTAGAGTATATTGATAAGTGGTCGTTGGAATTGGATATTAAGATTTTACTGAAGACAGTTGGCGCGGTGTTTCATGGCGTTGGAGCCAGATGATGATTTAACAATATTAGTAAAATTTGAAAATGAGGTATACAGATAATAGTATTTGTATTATAATAAGTAGAAATAATGTATTATTATTTATGTGAATAGTATCAGCCACGATTTAGACCATTGAGTATATATGCTTTGGGCCCACAGTTGATTTTATCCACGGACGGGACATGGTCTCATTTGATTTGTCATATTTACTATAGTGCTTAAAGGAGTTGTGAATGAATAAAACGCTGCCGTCAGTGCCTGTCTGTAATATCATCGGCGTTAACATAGCTGCAATCAATATTAGCAGGGCGGTTCTCTATGTAAATGATTATTTGGAGAAGCTTTCCGGTGAGTATATCTGTATATCTAATGTCCATACAACTGTTATGAGCTATGATAATCCCAATTACCGGGTCATACAGAATAAAGCGGTCCTGGCGCTGCCGGATGGCAATCCGCTGTCTGTCATTTGCAGGTCCAGAGGCTTTAAGGAAACAGAACGTATCGCCGGACCTGATTTTATGCATAAGCTTTTTATCCTATCAATCAAAAGAGGGTACAGTCATTTTTTTTACGGCAGCAGTCCTGAAACATTAGAGAAATTAAGAAGCCGACTGTCCGAGCGGTACCCGGGGCTAAAAATTGCAGGTATGTTTTCCCCACCTTTCTGTGAGATGAGCCCGGAGGAAGACAAGATCATCACGGATAACATAAACAGCTTTCGGGCGGATATCATATGGGTTGGTCTGGGCGCTCCCAAACAGGAAATATGGATGTCGCATCACAGAGGAAAGCTTCACGGGTTGATGATCGGGGTCGGCGCGGGATTTGATTACTTTGCAGGCAATATCAAAAGAGCTCCAGCATGGATGCAGGCCTGCAGTTTAGAATGGCTTTATCGCTTATGTCAGGAGCCTAAAAGACTTTTTAAGCGATATTTATATACCAATACAAAATTTTTATGGCTTCTGGTAAAGGATAAGTTCGGGCATGGAGATTAATACAAATATACTGATCATTCACAATCACTATAAGCTGGCCGGTGGAGAAGACACTGTCGTTGAAAATGAGGCGCAGCTGTTACGCAGACATGGATACAATGTCTTATTGTATACTAGAAGTAATTGTGATATTGACTCGTTTACAGTTATGGACAAGTTGTTATTGCCCTTTTCCTCAATATTTTCATGGAGAACCTACAGAGAAGTGTCGAGTATATTGAAGCAGCAGAACATTTCTCTTATACATGTGCACAATACCTTGAGTCTGATCAGCCCATCCGTTTACTGGGCGGCATTCAAATACCATGTGCCGGTGGTACAAACGCTTCATAATTTCCGGCTGCTTTGTCCAAATGCAACATTTATGCGTGCGGGGAAATGCTGTGAGGAGTGTCTTGAGAAAGGACTGCATACTGCCGTTATCCATAAGTGTTACAGAAACTCCAGGTTGCAGACATTGCTTGGCGCTGTAATTCTAAAGGTCCACCGGCTGCTTGGGACATACCGGAAACTTTATTATATTTGCTTATCTGAGTTCAATAAAGAAAAGCTCCTGAAGGTAAACCGTGGAAAGAAACATATCGTGGATATAAGCCGCGTCTTTGTAAAACCGAATTTCTGCTTGGCGCACGCCGATATTGTACCCTTTGAGAATAGGAAAAATTACTTTGTGTATATAGGCCGACTGGAAATATTGAAGGGAATCTATCTGCTGCTGCAGGCATGGAGAAATGTGGAGGGCAGCGAACTTCATCTGTACGGGACTGGTCCCGAAGAGGAGGGAGTGAAGGAATTTATTCATATATACGGATTAAAAAAAGTTCGGTTATTTGGGCATACAGAGCATAATACGCTTATGCATGACTTGTCATATGCAAAGGCGTTGATCCTGCCTACACAATGCTATGAAGGTATGCCTATGTCAATCATTGAAAGTTATGCCTGCGGCACGCCTGTGATCGGAAGCAATATCGGCAATACGAATCAGATGATACTGGAAGGTTACACCGGGATCTCCTTTCAATATGATTCACCTGAGGCGCTGTCCAGGGCGGTCCAAACGCTTCCGGCCTTCAATTCGTTTGATATTTTCAGGCATTATGAGGAACATTATGGGGCTGAAAGCAATTATAAGCTTTTAAAGCGGATATATGATCATGTTATAGCAGATTCCAGCCAAGTCAGACATTAACCTACGCCGATAAGCTTACCCGGCAAAGTTACTTGAGGAGACAGTATGCAAAAGAATGTAAGGCATTGCACACAATCGGTTTTGTTATGGATACAGGACAAACACATCTTTAATATTTCTCTGCTGTTGTTTTTGAAACCTATAACAGATATGTTTTATCAATTCAGGTTTCTTGATGCATTATTATTGGCTTATGCTGCTGGCGTACTGGTATTTTCCGCCGGAAAGATTGCGCGGCAGAAAATTGACCTGATTGCATTGCTTATAATACTTATGTTCACACAGTCTTTTTTGAAAAATGTATCCTTTGGCAGCCTTTTGATCTATATAAAAATCATCTCACAGTATTTGCTGTTTTTTATTGCGAGGAAGTCTTATGAAGATACAGAAAGATATGTGTCTGTACTGCAAAAATCCTACCTCATTGTTTTGATAACAAATTTGCTGGCGATCGGATTGGGATATGGAACCGTCTTATGGGGAGAAGCCCATACTTTGCGGGGGATGTATTATTACAAGACCGATCTTTCCATTGCCATGCTTCAGCTGATTATTTTATTTATTATGAAGAGCAGGTGGAGCTGGTATGATTTTCTGGTGATGTTGGCTGGATTTTCTATGATTGTGCTTTCAAATTCACGGCTATTTTTTATCTTAAGCGTTGAAATACTATTTGCCGCATTTTTATATAGGTATGAATCCCGAATGAAACTGCCGCTGAGAATAGGGTTCAAATTATTCATCGGCTTTGCGTTGGTGGGGGTACTGGCCATTTTCCTGCAGAAGCAGTTAAATTCGATAACTTATTTCCAGGATGCTAATTTTATAACCTTTGATTTTACTGATGCTGCCTATAACACACAGGGCCGGGCCACGATTTGGAAGGTGACATTCGCACGGTATATGCAGGCGGGGCCGCTTGACAGGATCTTTGGCATAGATTTAACCTCTGACATGCTATATAATGGCTTCTTTTCTGCCAATGCCCATAATATGTACCTGAAGAACCTGTTCTGCATAGGATTAGCGGGACTCATTGTTTCCCTGATTTTTTATCTATTGACAATTCCCTGTTTTAACCGGCTAAAGGATAGGAATCTGTTTTATACCGCCGGATGCTTCCTGCTCACGGTTTTGATTGGAGGAATTGCCAATAACGTGCAGGAATTTACGCAGTTTACGTGGCTGCCAATGTTCTTTCTTGGCGGTTGTGTGAAAAGATCGCTGCCGATAGAGGCGGACGAGCAGAGAGGGGGACAAAAATGTGTGGATATCAGAACATGAGGTCGCAATATGAATAAACTTAATGTGGTTATTATAACGAATATCCCCTCACCGTATCGGGTGGATTTTTTCAACTATCTGCATAGCCATGAGGAAATGCTTGATTTAAGAATTATATACTCCTCTAAAAACGAGGAAAACAGACAATGGCTCATAGAAACTGATAAATTAAGAAAGTCATACTTTCTCGACTCCGTAACAGTAAAGGTGCCGAAAAAGAATGATACAAAATATATCCATATCACGACGGGGCTTGGGCCTTTGCTGAATCGGATACAGCCGGATGTTGTGGTGATATCAGAGTATAATCCGACAGCGCTGCTGGCTGTTAGGTGGTGCAGACACCGCAGAATCCCTTATATAAGCTGGACAGATGGCACATTAAACTCAGAGAAAGGTATTAATTCAATCCAGAGACATATACGGAAGTATATCGTAAAGCATGCCAGCCGCTTTATTGCAAGCAGCAGTAAAGCCAAAGAAGCGCAGATAGCGTATGGCGCAGATCCGGATAAGATTTATCTGAGTTTACTGACTGTTGATGTGGATAGTTACTGTAGCGCGTATCCACGAGAGTATAGTAATAAGATACTGTTTGTGGGCAGATTAGTTTATGGAAAAGGGTTAGACCTTTTAGTTGACGCTTTGTCCGGCGTTCGAAATAATTATATTCTTACAGTCGTTGGAGATGGGCCTGAACGGGATTCCGTACATGAGTATTGTTACCAGCAGCTTCCAAGAGATCGTGTGATTTTTAAAGGTAACCTGCAAAAAGAGGAGGTGATACGGGAATATGGTAAAAATTCTATATTTGTACTTCCAACCAGAAATGACTGTTTTGGCCTGGTAGTATTAGAGGCAATGTGCCAGGGACTCTGTGTTATTTGCTCCCGATATGCGGATGGTGTTTACGATCTAATACGGAACAATGATAACGGGTATATCATAGACCCTTACAATAAGAAAGAATTCACAGGCATTCTTGATGAACTGCTGTCGGACTGCTCACTGCAAAAGAAAATGGGGGGACATGCGATTTCCAGTATTAATAAATTTCATTTTTCCAGTACGTCGGAAGGGTTTGTAAATGCAGTGAAAGAAGCGACGGTATATCATAGCAAAACTATAACGGAGCGGAAATATGATTAGTGAAGATCTTATAACAATCATTATACCCGTGTACAACGTGGAACAATATCTGGAACGCTGTCTGGAGTCTGTAATTCGGCAGAGCTATAAAAACCTGGAAATCATTATTGTCAATGACGGATCAACCGATAGCAGTCTTAAAATTACTGACGAATTTAAAGAAAGAGATCATCGAATCACTGTTATTAACCAAAGCAACGCCGGGTTATCCGCCGCCAGAAATACGGGGATAGCCGCTTCGAATGGAAAATATTTGTCATTTGTTGATTCGGATGATTATATACACAGGCAGTTTATAGAATTATTATATCTCAACGCTGAAAAATATAAGGCTGATATTGCAGTCTGCGAAGGAATTGAAGTAGATGATGTGATGCATGGCAACCGCTTTGAAATAATTCATAACGAATATCAGATCATGGCAGCCGAACCAATAGACGCCATGAAAGTGTGGTATCGTTCTGACTTTAAAAATCCAACGGTGGCTTGCAATAAGCTTTATAAACGAGAGCTTTTTAATGAATGTAAATTTCCTGAAGGAAAGATTCATGAGGATGAGTTTATTATGCATCACCTCTATTTGAAATCAAAAAAAGTATTGTATTTGTGGTTGGAACTGTACTTTTATTATCAAAGAGATAATAGTATCACCGGAAAGAATGCGTATACATTAAAACGGCTGGATGCTTTGGAAGCCTATGAGGATCGCTTAAAGGTAATAGAGGAATGTGGCAATTCCGGTTTAATCAGGTTACATATCCAGCAGTATATTGATGTAATACTGGGTTGTGCTACTGATCTTGAAAAGAACTATAAATCAGAAAATAAAGGCGATATTGTTCATCAGTTAAAGAAAAAGATAATTGAGATTCGAGGAAAATATGAAATTTCAATAAAGCATAAAATCAAAATCCTTATATTTACAATAAGTCCAAGATTTTATTGTAAACTATACGATTTTCTTAAACAGAAGCTTAACTAATCAATTGTCAGTGTGTTATAAAGAGGTGTTAAAGTGAATATAGAACATTTAAAAGAATATAAATTGATAAATTACGCTTATATTCAATATAAGACTTGTAAGAAAAAGTATTATGCGTCGATTCAAAAAAAACAGGCGGATCGCTCGCGATTGCAGAAATTTTATAATACGAAAGTTGGAAAACGGTGCTTTATAATTGGAAATGGCCCAAGTTTAAGGATTGAGGATCTAGAACGTATAAAGGATGATACCTTTGCAGTAAACAGAATCTATAAAATATTTGATAAGACATTTTGGCGTCCTGCATATTATTTCTCACAAGATATAAATGTATTGGATGAAATAAAGGATGATATTCCAATTATAACAGATAATTGTACGGGAGTATTTTTAAATAGCTATGTAGCCAGGAAGATATCACCGAAATTCAAAGCTAAAAAAAATTTGTTTTTATTTTTTTTAGATCCGACAGAGAAATTTCCGGCGTTACCCGATTTTGCGTATGACATTTCACAGGGTTTTTATGAGGGATATACCGTAACCTATACTTGTATTCAAATGGCGGTATATATGGGTTATTCGGAAATATACATTATGGGAGTAGATCATAATTATGACATAGACAGGCTTTTGGATGGATCGATTGTTCAAGACGCATCTGTTCAAAACTATATGCAGGGTTTAGGGGGAAATCTTGGCTTTCCTCCACAATTACAGAAATCTACATTAGCTTACAGAAAAGCACGTCAAGTGTGCGATGAAAAGGGAATAAAAATATGTAATGCGACACGTGGTGGAAAATTGGAAGAATTTATCAGAGTTAATTTTGATGAAATTGTATGAGATGTAATTAACGATAAAAACTAAAAATATAGAACAAATAGATCATAAGTATTATCTATAGATAAAGATTATGGGAGAATTTATATGAAAGTAGTAGCAATGATACCTATAAAACTTAATAATGAAAGAGTTCCTGGAAAAAATATAAAAAAGTTTTCTGATGGAACGCCGTTAATGTCTTTAATACAAAAAGCATGTATTCACGCAAAGTTAATAGATGAAATATATGTTTACTGTAGTAATTCGGAAGTTCAGGACTATATACTAGATGGTGTTCAATATTTAGAGCGTCCGGACTATCTGGATACAAGTGAAGTAAATTGTAATGATATCATTCGCGAATTTATGAAAATGGTAGATGCGGATATATATGTTGTTTCTCATGCGACTGGTCCGTTTACAAGAAGTGAAAGCATTGATGCCTGTATACGGGCTGTTATAAGTAATGAATACGATTCCGCATTTCTTGCAAAGAGAATACAGGAGTTTTTATGGCAAAATGGATCTGCTATGAATTTTGATATACAGCATTTTCCACGAACACAAGATTTGATACCTATATATTCAGAAGCTCCCGGAGCATACGTGTTTTTAAAAGAAACGTTCTTAAAATATGATAGACGTGTAGGAGTGAAACCTTATATTCATGAGGTATCCGAAATTGAAAGCAGAGATATCGACTTCCCGGACGATTTTGAAATTGCTGATGCTATCTATAGCCATATGAAAAAAATGATAGCAATTAATCATAAAATAAAATAGAGGATAATCAAATATGAGGCATGCGAGATTATTAGATTGTACGTTACGTGATGGAGCTTATTTAATTGATAAACAATTTGGAAATGAGACAATAATCGGCATCATAGAGAATTTAGTAAAAGCTAAAATTGATTTTATTGAAATTGGTTTTTTTCAAGATGAGGGGGCAGGTGACGGAAAAACTGTTTATAAAAACTCGGCTGATGCAAAAAGATTTATACCAGAAGATAAACAGGGCTGTTTATTTACTGTTTTAGCTGATTATAGTCGATATTCTATTTGTAATTTGGATAATTGCAGAGCAGATTCTGTTGATGCTGTTCGAGAATGCTTTTTTAAAAAAGAACGTTATCAGGCTCTGGAAGTTTGCAAAGATATTAAACACAAAGGATATAAACTTTTTGTTCAACCCGTTGATATAATGGGTTATACAGATAAAGAATTAATTGAGTTTTTGGAATTAGTCAATGAACTTGAACCTTATTGTATATCGATTGTGGATACATTCGGTTCAATGTATCAAGAAGACTTGCATAGAGTTTTTGAGATTATCAATCACAATTTAATTGATACATGTAAGATAGGTTTCCATTCACATAATAATATGCAGCTTTCAAATGCGCTTTCACAGGAATTCATCCGAATGACTGTAGGCAAAAGAGAAGTCATTATAGATGGAACAATTTCTGGTATGGGGCGTGGTGCAGGGAATACACCAACTGAGTTAATTGCGCAGTATATGGGATCCAAATTGGGATATCCATATGATATGGACGTTTTGCTGGATCTTATTGACACATATATGGATGGCATTAGAAATCGTTGTACTTGGGGATATACGACGCAATATTTTGTTGCAGGATGTTACAGTGCACATGTAAATAATATTTCATATCTTTCGAAAAAAAATAGTATTCGTTCAAAAGATATACGATATATTTTGAATCGAATAGGTACGGATGCAAGAAAACGATACGATTATGATTTACTCGACAAAACATATCTGGAACTACTATCATCAGATGTGGACGATTTGGATACAATGGAAGAATTACGATGTGAGATGAAAAACCGTTCTATTTTGATACTTGCGCCGGGAAGTACAATCACTACACATGCAACAGCTATCCAGACATATATTGATAGATATAAACCAATTGTTATCTCCGTTAACTTTGTTTCAGATGATTTTCAGGCTGACTATATATATATGAGCAATACCAAAAGATATCGTTATTGGAAAACAAATAATAAATTTGCTTCTGCTGATAAAATCATTACTTCCAATTTATTAGAACACAGTCTGGATGAACACACTAAAATTGTTTCATTTATTAAACTTATTAAGTGCGGATGGGAGTGTATGGATAATTCTTGTATTATGCTTCTGCGATTGTTGGATAATCTAGGAGTGGATGATGTCTCCTTTGCCGGATTTGATGGCTATGATCCCAATGGGCATCAAGAACTTAATTATGTATCACAAGATATGGAATTATCATCAGTAAAAGTAGATTCTCAAAAGATAAATAAAGAGATTACAGAAATGTTGATTGATTTTGTAAATTCACGAAGAAATCAGAATATGCGGATCCATTTTGTAACTCCTTCGCGTTTTGAACAAATAGTTAACTAAAATTGAAAATATAAAAAAACTTTGTTACTGCATTGCAATATTATAAGAAGGCATATTAAACTATGTTATTGATTAAATTATATTGATTTAGTGAAAAAACATATACATTAGAATTACGTATGTGTTTTAAGGAGTAGTTAAGCGATGAAATACAGTATAAAAATATTAGTTATGGACGTTGACGGAACACTCACCGATGGGAAAATATATATGGGGGAAAGTGGGGAGTTATTTAAGAGATTTGATGTAAAAGATGGGTGTGGCATAAAAGATATTTTACCTAAAATGGATATCTGGCCCGTAATTATTACTGCACGTAAAAGTATATATTTAAAAAATCGCTGTGATGAGTTGAACATTAAATACTATTTCCAAGGAGTGCGGGATAAATATCAGCAACTGATGGAAATATTACATTTCTTTTCCCAAAAGACTGGTAAAATATACACCTTAAAACATGTTGCTTATATTGGTGATGATATATTGGATTTGGAATGTATGAATCCAATAAAAGAAGCAAATGGGTTGATAGGTTGCCCATTTGATGCAGTCAGAAGTGTGAAAAATATTTCTGACTATATATCACCTTTTACTGGTGGCAATGGAGCTGTACGTGATTTTATTGAATATATAGCAAGCAACAGGTATGGAAATTTGTGATAGGATAAATTTCACTTAAGTGGAGAAAACAATTGAGACATGACCAAAAACAGAACCTTTAATGCTAAAAGAAATATGCTGAGCGGAATGCTTAACAAAATTATAGTATTAACATTACCATTTATTATTAGGACGATCATTATTCGAGAGCTTGGCGTAGAGTATGCCGGATTGAGTACCCTGTTTGCATCTATTCTGCAAGTATTAAATATGACGGAATTGGGATTTTCCAGTGCGGTTATTTTTAGCCTTTATAAACCAATGGCGGATGGTGATAATGACGCAATCTGTGCGTTGATGGCATTTTACCGGAAGATATACAGGATTGTTGGCGTTGTTATTTTAATGGCCGGAATTATAATTATGCCATTCCTTAAATATTTAATAAAGGGCTCATATCCGGATACTATTAATCTGTATTTCCTGTTTGTAATATATCTTGTAAATACGGTGTTTAGCTACCTGGCATTTGCTTACAAAAATGTTCTTTTATCGGCATCGCAAAGGCAGGATATTATCAACAATGTTAGTTCGATTCTGGATACATTAAAGTGTATTATTCAGATTATAGTACTGATAATTTGGAAGAATTATTATGCTTATATCATATGGAATGTTATTTTTACAATTGCTAATAATCTAGTTGTTGCATATATTACAAAACATAGATTCCCGGAATTAAGGTGTAAAGGCATAATAGGGGAAGAAAAGAAGCAGAAGATTGTAAAACAGATGAAAGGACTGGCTATTAGCCAAGTTTCTAAGACAACTCGTAATTCATTGGACAGTATTGTTCTTTCTGCTTGCTGCGGTCTGCTTGCTGTGACGATTTATGGAAATTATTATTATGTATTTTCGGCTGTCTTGGGATTTCTTGGTGTGATCGTTCAGTCCATATCTGCTGGTGTAGGAAACAGCGTTGCCATTGAAACAGTTGAAAAGAATTATGAGGATTTTAAAAGATTTAACTATTACATGAGTTGGATAGGAGGCTGGTGTACAATTGCAATGTTATGTTTGTATCAGCCGTTTATGGATTTATGGGTAGGAAAAGAACTGATAGCATCGTTTGAAATTATGCTCTTATTTTGTATTTATTTTTATATTGTTCAAATGGGACAAATCAGATCGGTATATTCAAATGCCGCAGGCTTATGGTGGGAATTTCGTTGGTTAGAGATTTTTGAGATAATAATAAATTTGACATTAAATATATCTTTAGGGTTAAAATTTGGTTTGGCGGGTATAATCTTCGCTTCTATTATTGCAGTGTTTATCTTTTCTATCATTGGCACTACAATTATTACGATCAGATTGTATTTTAAACGGTCATCTGCCGAATATTTTTTTTATTGCGGTGTTTATTGTGCTGTAATATTGATTGTAGCTTATTTTACATATTTAATCTGTGAGATGGTTGTAATGGGTGGAATTTTAGGATTAAGCTTGAAATTATGCATTGTTGTGTTATTGCCTAATAGCATGTTATTCCTTATTTCAATGCTTCAGAAGAAACATCGAAATTATTTATTGGCATTAATAAGAAAAAACCATTATTTGGTATAAGAGGAATAAAAGGATATCTATGAAATCTGTTATTCAAATTAAAGGCTATGAAATATGATAAAACAAGAAAATGAACGTTTTCAAGAATTTCGTGATAAACATGGTGGAAAGAAAATATGTATTCTTTATGGAAACTGTCACATGACTGCCATAAGGGATATACTGCAGTCGGTTCCAGAGTTTACTAAGCTGTATGCGATTTTTCCCATAAAAGCAATACAGGACATTAAAAGTACAAGATATTTTCAGTGTGAAGTATTCTATAAATGTGATATTTTCATCCATCAAAGCATTCAGTTTAATAATCGGTATGGCAGTGAGTACGCATCTGAAAACATTATTAAACAGCTTAAACCTGGATGTCAGGTTATATCGGTACCTAACTTATATCATCTTCCTATGTGCTTTTTTCCACAGTACACAGAAGAAAAGGAATTTGTATGGGGGGGAGGGACTGTGTTTTTTCGCGATATGCTCCTGGATTTCGCATATAGTAGAGGTTATACCTTGCAGCAAACATTGGATCTCTATACTGGAAATATCAGACCGAATGAAGTCTGGGGTTTAATAAATTTAGATGCAATGTTTAATTCTTTCATTCAAAAAATTAAAATAAGAGAAGAGGCGTGGAATATAAAGATTGCTGATTACATTTTAAAAAACTATCGGAGTCAGCAATTGTTTTTTGATCCTAACCATCCAACACCCACGTTGATTAAGCAAATATCAAAAGGAATCTTGAATCATATGAACGTTCGATTTAATCAGGAACATGTGGACACTTTTAATGATTTAAGGATTGACACTTATGAAATGCCAATTTGCTCTGTGGTAAGAGAACATTTTCATATGATATTTCCACAGGTCACAATACGTCTAACTGGAAGTAAAGTAATACAGGTTCCGATGGATTTGAAGTGGTATATAAAGCAATACTGGTCGATGGAATGGCAAAATGAGGATCTTTCTTTTGTAAAGAGAGCATCAAGCTATCTTCATTTTATAATGTATAAAGTTTATAACCAATATTTGAAATTAAAAAAGCAATTAGAAAAAAATCGAAAGCTAAGATAGTCAAGAACAGACATTTGCAACTTGAAAGTAAGCGCCAAATGGGTTCTTTCCAGACTTAGTTGATTTGATGATAAAGTTCATTGATAATTCCTTATGAAACGCCTGGACCGTGATGCCTTTCCCTGGACCAGAAAGATGCCTTTGAAGAACACCATCCGAAAGTCGTGGTATAAGGCCGGATGTCAATTCGCAGAAAGTACGAAAATACAGAAGTTTCCGGGGACTATTTCTATATGGCACAGATACGTTTTTTCTCGAAAAGAAGGTAAACGCCAAATGTTGTACCTCAAACTGCATGATGCGGAAGTTCCATCAACAGGCAAGCTCCGGGAGGCATTTACGTATGCCTTAAATCAGGAGAAGTATCTCATGGTATCCCTTACGGATGGTGATGTGCCGATCGATAATAATGCCAGCGAACGAGCTATCCGTGGCTTCTGCGTTGGAAAGAAAAACTGGCAGATGATTGATACCATCAATGGAGCAGCCAGTTCTGCGATTATTTACAGCATTGCCGAGACTGCGAAAGCAAACAATCTGAAGCCGTATGACTATTTTGAATATCTTCTGACAGAGATACCAAAGCATGCGGATGACAGAGACCGATCATTCCTGCAGGATCTGCTTCCATGGTCAGATAAGCTGCCAGATCACATCAGGAAACCCAAAATACAGGAATCACAGGGGCGCAAATAACAGCGACCTTGTGATTAGCAAGGTACCGGCTATTGAGCGGTTACTCTTCTGCAGGGATAGGATCAGATCATTCTGGGTACGGATGGTTGTATTCAGTTGTGAGATCGTATCCTTCAGTTCCTTGAACTGGATGTCCTTTGCACTGGATGCCATGGTCCTTCGCTCCTCTGTTTCGTTACTGGTATTTTACCAGAAATTGAAGAAAAAAGCGAATTCGTCACGGCCAGGTGTTCGTCATAATGACGGTGGATAACCGACGCGGAGAGCAGCCATAAGATGGATAAACTGAGACGTTTTCTGTTATGGCAGTTTCAGAATAAGATGAAAAGCGATGAAATGGAAATCACGCAGGAGTTATCCCGTCCTGGATGAAAAGAGAAAGAGTTATCCACGTTTTCATCAGAAATGTCACTGGAAAATTTCGTCGATTTCACGATAATTTTCAACTGGTCTGGATCGCCTTTGGCTGTTCAACATCCAGTCCGTTTAGCAGCCAGTCCAGCTGCCGCCAGGTAATTGCCTGAGCTTCTGAACGTTTCCGTGGCCAACGATATCGTCCCTGTGCAACATTCAGTCTCTTGTAAAGGAGCACATATCCATCCGGTTCACGCAGCAGGACCTTGATAGATGTTGTCCGCCACGGAGATATCGCCTAACACACAGTGCCTTTCACAAGGAACAGAACCCGTTCAAGTATAGCCGGCCCGGTTCCATTGGCGATACGGATTGTCACATTGCCCAGATAAATTTCTATCTTGGCAAAAATATCTGCAATACAGGTTGGATTCGCAGACGCTGGTTGGCATAGGAGCATCGCCTGCGGATTCTCTGCTTTTGAATTTAAATTTAAGCGAACCACGTCCTGATCCGGTGAAGGCTCCGCTTTGGAAATTGACTCAGGGATTTCGCAGCAGGCCTTCTTCCTAAGTCTGCTGACCCAGTTATAGAAGGTTCCCGGATGGATCCCGTGCTCCTTGCACCACTGATAATCGGAGAGTCCACTGTTCCTGCATTCCATAATTAGTTGGAACTGCTGATCAGCCGGGACTATGGCATTGTAACTGGATATTTTCAATATCTCCATAAATGTGTAGTGAAATGCTCGCACCTATCAATGAGATGTATCGTATTCCAGAGCGAAGTGCTTGCATCTAGCTATCTACCATTATGAGGTATTTGGTGGCGGAGCGCCAGCCACCCTAACATTTGACGCTTACTTTGTTTTGGGACATGGCAAACGGACTACTGCGAATCAGTGTGCAGGGCCTGAATTCTACCGATCATATTAAAAAAATGTGAAAAGTTTACTTCCAGTCCGACAACAGATTTTTGAGATAGTTGATTAGTAGTTAAAGCGGATCCGCTTTTAATGTTTCTTCACCAAGGCTTTCCCTTGGGGTTGAATTGATATGGTTCGCAATCGTATTTATATCCGATTGGGTAAGGAATTCAAAGCTGGTGCCTTTGGGAAGTATCAACTGGAGTATGGTGTGGTGTTTATGATACACTAGTGGAATAACGTCCATTAGTAGCGATAGTTTTGGTTCTAAAAACTAGTTGTGCGAAACTTTCAAGGTATTATTAGGCTGATGTGGTATCCGCGATAACTTTTGACCCTAACATCATAAGATATCCCTATTAATGTTATTCTAATAAATCTAACTGCTTAATTAAGCCCATTGAGTTTTGCACATCCATTTTTCTGGCATATAATTCGGGTCTGCTCTTTAGTAATTCGTAATCTTCCATCGTAAAAATTTTAATTTTTCCTGGAAGGTAAACAAAATAATCCAAATTCATCCAATTAACCAATCCTTCTTTTTCTTTTTCAGGACCTGAATGTGATGTATAATTTCTAAATGGAGAATTCATTACAACAGTAGTAAAATAAAGTTCATCTGCCGGAAAGGCATGTTTAAACCATTTATTAAATTTTTTATGCTTATCAAAAAAATCTATTATATAATTTGCACACTTTCCTGTTAAAGCCCATTGAGCACTTCCCCAGTATATATTATAGCGTTTTCCTAAATCATTAATGTATCCTTTCCGTAACGTTATTTTCGATTTAAAAGTAAATGAATTGATAGCTCGCTTTATAAAATTAGGGTTATTATAATACATATAATACCTGCATTTGCCATAAAAATAAGAATTAGAGGAGTTCGTGCAGCAACAGCCTCTAATGAACTCTATGTCGCGATTATTTTTGAAATAATTAATAATGAAGTGATCAGATTTAATCGGATAATCAGCACCCTGTAAAAAAATTAAACGATCGTAGGCAGTATTAGATTGTGCATTTTTTATTAACTCAATTTCAGCATTAATTGCTCCAGAGCCTCCCCAGTCACATCTAAAACGTTTTTTAGTAAAAAAACAATGCCTATTATTTTTCAAGCGTTTTTTGAATTCAGATTCATCCTTACGTTTATCAATATGAATATATACATCAGAAAAAGCTGATAAACGTTCAGCCAAATAGTGTATGAATTCAGGATCTTTATGTGCTAAAATGAGATGTGCGATTCGTATGTCATTCAGTGTATGATTATTCATGGTTTTTCAATTTGATAAATAAAGTATTTTGCTAGTATCATAAATGGGAAACACTTATAGTATAGTATATATTATTATAAAAAACAATCTAAATTGTGTGAAGCCAAGAACAGCCCATCAATCGCTCAATTTTGTGTTTCCTCTGGTAAACTATTAAATTTATGGTATAATTTATCAGAGAGGTATTAAATTTAGACATCAAAATTAGATAAAAATAGAGGCAATCATGAATAATATTTTAAATCAGAGTTGGAAATTAAATATTTATTTAAAACGTTACTTGAAAATATTATTATTTAGTATAGCTATAAGCGTTTTATTAGAGGTAACAGTATTTAATATTTCTCATTATTGCTCACTGAATTTAGATGATGTAAAAGATATCGAAATGAACGTAACTGGTATGGAACAAATAAAAGAAAATACATTTGCCGTCCTTAATGAAGAGGCATATATAGAAATATCTTTTCCATATCAGAAGATTGAAAATGTTCACATCGATATTCAACCCGAAAAGCGTAATGGTAAATATAATAACGGAGCAGGCGTGAGCTTGTTTATAGCTGATGAAGGTAATAAATTTTATTATGCTCTTCCTGAAAGAGTTGTTACGCATGAGATAAAGCAAAGCCAATATATGAATCTAAATGGTGCAGGTAAAATCTGCCAGGTTAAAATAGTTATTGATCCGAGTTTCGCTGGGGCTAATATAATAATTCATGATATATCATTAAACGCATCTGTTCCATTTGTTTTTTCAGTAATGCGTGTCTTAATATGCTGTTTTCTAATTTGCGTAGTATATATATTAATCCCTAAAAATGGATTTTATAAATGTATGTATGATAATAAAAGTGGTAAGCAAAAAATAGTAACATTTATAGTGATATTTATATTAGTTGGAATGTTTTCTTTTTTAGTTACACAGTTGGATAATACTACACCAGAGCCTTCACCGTATGAATTACTGGCAAAATCATTGGCTAAGGGACAAGCCTATCTGGATCTACAGCCCTCACAGGAATTACTTGCATTAGATAATCCATATGATAGGGATTTACGTTGGGCATCAAATGCCTCTTTTTACTGGGATTATGCATTCTATAATGGAAGATATTATGTTTATTTTGGTATAGTGCCAGTATTATTGTTCCATTTGCCCTATTATTTGCTAACAGGAAATAGCTTACCAGCACGAGTGGATTTTTATTTCTGCAGTGCATTGCTCGTGACAGGTATATTTATATTAATTCGGGAAGTGATCAATAAGCGTTTTAAAAAGATACCCTTTATATTATATTTACTTATATCTACGACAGTTACAAATGGAATAGGGGTTTTGTATCTGCTCTTGCATGCTGATTTTTATTCTGAACCTATATTGTTTGCGGTAACTTTTGCAGTATGGGGACTTTATTTCTGGTTTTCATCTATTAAACAAACTGGAGAATTAATTTCCTGGAGACTCATGTTGGGGTCACTATGCATCGCCTGTATTGCTGGATGCCGACCCCAAATTCTTATGATAGGACTGCTTGCGTTTCCGCTTTTTACAAGCTACTTCATTGTAAGGCCAATTAGAAAAGAAATTACTGGGAAATATTTTATCAATATAGCATGTTTTGCGGCACCAATTATATTGGTGGCAGCGGGAATTATGTATTATAATTATATTAGATTCGGATCGATTGTTGATTTTGGAGCGAACTATAATTTGACCACTAATGATATGACTAAAAGGGGGTTCGTTTTTGGACGCACAGGGTTTGGGCTGTTTACATATCTGTTACAGCCTCCTAACATTGTTGCCCAATTTCCTTTTATAACGAAATCTGTCTTAACAACAGAATATATGGGACGAACCATATCAGAGGATATGTATGGTGGATTGTTTGCGAATAATGTGTTACTTTTTAGTGGTCCGCTATTTTTTATTGTTAATCAAGAACTAAAGTCTAAGAAGTTATATGGCATTACAATTATATCGATCATTTCAGGTTTAGTTATTTCCATCGCAGATTGCCAACTGGCGGGAATACTTACAAGATACTATGCAGATTTTGCATTGTTTTTCTTTCTGGCAGCTGTGCTTGTAATTTTAACTCTGCTTGAAAAAGCATATGACCGGCAAAGTAATATAGTATATGGCTTTACTGCAAGTGTATGTTTGATAAGCCTTTTATATAATGTACTTTTTATATTTAATGACTCAAATATTCATGAAGGCTATATGCTTCATCAAAAGGTTTTAAACTTACTTCAATTCTGGAGAAACTGAGGTACGCGGCGATGTTAAAGAGGATCGATAAAAAGAAAGCTTTTACTATACTATTTTTTGGGGCATTTTTTATTTATGGGTGTTTGGTATGGAAAGATTATGGGATCTCTGTTGATGAAATATATGAGAGACGAAGTAGCCTTGTAACCTATAAATATATATTTCCGAGTGTATCATCTATTGCTACACGCTCTGTGAATTTTGCAGATTTCCCTCCATTCCTCGAGTGGAGGGACAGGTATTATGGAGTGGCATTGCAACTTCCTACAGTATTTATTGAGCATTTATTTGGCTTTAATATGTCTGTCGGTCAAGCATTAATGATGAGGCATGCATATGTATTTCTCATGTTTTTTATAGCATCAATATTTTTCTTTAAAATAACAAGGCATTTGACTGGCAATATCTATATGGCACTGTTGGGCACGGCTATATATATTCTTGGACCAAGAACGTTAGCGGATTCTTTTTACAATATAAAAGATTCATTATTTTTATCAATTTTTACTATAAACCTATATACGGCCTTCAAATTTCTTGAAAAGCAAAATGCTAAAAGGATGATTGCGTTTGCGGTTGCTACTGCATTATGTGTAAATACAAGAATTGTCGGTGCGATATTAATTGCTGTCTGTCTTGCTGTTATATTAGTAAGGGCGTTATATAGACATGAGTGGAAATGTTGTCTGCCATATATGATCGGTGCGGCGGTTTTAAGTATTTTAATATATATCCTTATTACTCCGGTTACGTGGCATAGTCCAATCACTGAAATGTTTAATATCTATAAGACATTTTCCGATTATACGGCTTGGGTTGGAAATAACTTTTACTTAGGTGCACATTATGATGCGACACAGCTTCCATGGCATTACCTTATTGTCTGGATCCTGATAACAGTGCCATATTTATATATAGTCTTAGGCGTTATCGGTGGGATTACCTGTTTTATTCCTAAGAAAATAAGTGCGGAAAAAATTATGGCTGCCCTTTGCCTGCTGATCCCTGTTTTATATGTAGTGTTGACAAGGCCGGTGCTTTATAATGGATGGAGACATTTTTATTTTATCTATTCTATAATAGCTCTTTTTTCAGTATGGGGATTGGATGCAATAAAGAGCATATTAAAAGACAGAAAAAGGATACAAATCCTATATATCGTATTTTGCGGAGCGCTTATGTGTATAGGTATAAGAATATGGAAATACCATCCCCATGAATATTCTTATTTTAATCCTATAGCAGAAAAATATGCGGATAAAAATTTTGAAAAGGATTATTGGGGGGTAACCTCTTATGAGTTGCTTCAGTATATGCTGGAACATGATGAACGGGAAGAGGGGATTAACCTCCATATTCATTTGGATTGGGCATTGAATCGGCTGACAGATAAAGAACGTCAGCGTTTTGAATTGGCAGAAGCTCATGATGCGGATTACATTATATGGCAGCCAACGGAGTCTATGACAGAACCGGATGGATATTACTATTTTTATAATAAAGAACATGTCATTGAGGTAGATGACATAAAATTAGGTGCCTTATATGATGGGAACTGGGATTTATATTCAACCTGCATTTTAGAAGAAAAAAAGGACGGATTAAGAGTTAATCTTAATGGAATTGAGTGGGGAAGACGTTTGGATGGGGGTAAGACGGAATTAACAGGCATGTTGTCCATTCCTATTATAACTGGTAAGATATCCATTGAAGTTGATAGAAATGATATGTGGAATAATACGGAAATAATGGTACTTACAGAAGATGATACCTGGATAGCAGCGACAGATCATGGGAACGTTGAATACGATGGAAGATTAGTTCATATTTATTTTGATAGTGCTGAGACAATTAAAGGAGTTCGTATATGCCATGGAAAGATAGATGAAAATATAAACTGGAGAATAAATCTTTACCGTATGTCATATGAGGAGTTAAATACAGAGGATTTCTCGCAGAATTCACCATTTGAGGTTGTTGCAACGACACATCAGGGCTTTGAACATAGGGTGGAAGAAGCAGTTGATAATGATAATGGGACATATTGGACCGCCGGATATCAGGAGGAAGGCATGGTTTTTGCATTTACTATGAAAACGCCGCATCGATTGAGTCAAATCGCTCTTGATATAGAAGATGAGTGGTATAATGTTCCGAAGGACTTAAGAATATTTGTTTCCAGTGATGAACAGGAATGGTCAGAGATTAAATATAGTTCCAATAAGGACGTAATATTTAGTTTTGAACCAATTGATTGTCAGTATGTGAGGCTTGTACTTGGACCGGGAGCAGGCGTACAGAATCACTGGAGTATATGGGAGGTATTATTGTTTGAAGAAAGAGAGAATCTTATTGACTAAGGATACTATAAGCCATAGTTTCGCAATAGTAATACCGATACTGTTTTTTGCCGCGTTTTTAATTTATGGATTGTGTGTCTATAAGCATTATGGAATCTCCTGGGATGAACCCATAGAAAGAGACAGCAGCCTTATAACCTATGAATATACACATCCCGTGATCAAGGATTGGGTAACCGAAACTGTTAACTTCAAAGAACTGCCAGATTTTGAGGATTACCATTACCGTTATTATGGTACCGCTATCCAACAGCCATTAGTCTGGGCGGAAAGCCATAATGGGTTCCAAATGAGTTATCATGATATTTATGAGATGCGTCATTTATATGTTTTTTTGCTGTTCTGGCTCGCGTCAATAATATTTTATTTACTGTGTAAATATTTTTTTAATAGCTGGAGATGGGCATTGCTGGGAGTGGTATTCCTGATTATTTCACCCAGAATTTTAGCGGATTCTTTTTATAATATTAAAGATCTGGTTGGACTGTCATTATACCTGATTACAGCATATTTTGGCGTTAAAATGATTGAACACCCGATGTGGTGGAACATGATTCTTTTTGCGTTTATTGGCGCATTATGTACAAATGCAAGAATCGTTGGTGCAATAGTGATTGCATCATGTCTTATAGTTCTTATATTGCGAGGATTTGCGGATAAAACCTGGAGAAAGTATTTGGTATACGCGTTTCTTGAAGGTGTTCTTTCATTAGGATTTTATGTGATGATCACTCCAATCACATGGGTAAATCCTGTTAAGGGGATAATAGATACTATAAAGACCTTTTCTGATTATGGCGGTTATGAAGGCCCGATCTTGTTTATGGGTCAATATTACAGACCTTCGGATATACCGTTTTATTATCTCCCTTTGTGGATAATAATGACTACACCTCTGTTTTTGCAGTTGTTATTAGGAACCGGTCTTGTTTTTCAAGTAAAAAATATGTATATACGTGTTATACGGAAGATTAAATTTGAAGGTGTAACCTGGAATAAACTGTTCCTTCTGCTTTGCATGATAATTCCGATAATCTATGTTGTATTGTTTTCACCGACATTGTACAATGGATGGCGTCATTTTTATTTTATTTATCCGTTTATGGCATTTTTTGCATTGCTTGGATGTAGAGAATTGCTGGGAAAATTTTTAAACTTAAAATGGTGGAAGTGGATAAGTGCAGGAAGCATAGGCGGTGCTATATTAATAACTATGTTCTGGATTATAAAAAATCATCCTTTTGAATATATCTATTTTAATCCTATAGCACGTAATTTTGTTGAAGGCAGTTTTGAAAAAGACTATTGGGGAGTTTCAGAATATGCAGCACTGAAAAATATTGCTATGTATGACACAAGAGATCATATAAAAGTCTGGTGCAGTGAGGAAACCAGTATGTGTGTATGGCGGCTTAACGAATCTGATCAGAGACGGGTGGAAATTGTAGAGGACCCTTCTGAAGCTGATTATTTAATACATCTGTATGTGGGTGATACTAATGAGCGATTTGAGAGACAGCATATGTTTCAGCGATTGCGGGATATTACTGTGGATGATATTGTTCTATGCAGTATTTTTGAGCGGGAACAACAAAGAGTTATATCTAGTCAATTTGTAAATGGCGGTAAGTACGGCTCCAAAGCATATTTAAGTGGTTCGATACAATGGATATATCATAAGGATGAAGAAAAGGATATCTGGACAGGCTTGTTAAAACAACCGGTAACAGCAGATATGGTTTGGACTAAATTGGAAAGTGAATCATCCTTTGCATATGATGAAATCATGGTTGAAGTTGCCGATAATGCTGAAAACTGGTATAAAGTAAATAATGAAACCTACTATCCCCAGTTATTTGATGAGAGAAAGATCGAGATGTTGCGAATTAGTTTGCCATCTACTGCACAATATGATATAACAATTGAGCTGTACAGCAGGCGACTAGAGGATGAGGAGATAAGTGAATCTGATGTTATCACAGCTCAAGCGTCGGATAATACAGCGGCAGCGTATTTTGCAATTGATAATGACGAAGATACATATTGGACAACGGATAGAATTCAAAAAAGAGGTATGTTTTTTGAAAGCGTCTTAAGACGGGAACAGATACTTACAGCAGTGGAGTTAACTTTAGGGAATAGTACTTGGGACTATCCAAGAAATTTGCAGTTGGAAGTGTCATGCGATGGAAAAAATTGGACGAAAGTGCATGCGGTAACGCAGGATAATCAATTGTATATTTTAGAACCGGTAAAAGCACAGTTTATTCGCTTGGTATTGGGTAATACAGAAGAAACAATGTCTTTTTGGCGTATACACGAAATGAAATTATATATTAGCGGGGATGAATGACAATGAATGTAAATATAGTATTTCCTGTGCTTAATGAAGAAAAAAGAATGCCCATAGGTATAAGACGGACACTGCAATTTCTGGATTCCAACCATCTGGACAATTTCAGGATAACTATTGTTGATAATGGTTCAACCGATCGTACGTTGGAGTTGATAAAAGAGTTACAAAAGGAGGACGCAAGAATCGACTATATTTCTTTGAAAGAGAGGGGTTTTGGAGTTGCTTTTAAAACGGCTGTTATAGAGAATAAAAGCGATATTATAGGATATATGGATATTGATTTGTCTACTAATATCAGGCATATGTTGACGGTATTGAAGATTTTTGATTCAAGATCAGATGTGGATATAGTTAAGGGAAATCGTCTTAGCCCCAGTTCTAAAGTTATTGGAAGAAAGCTGACAAGAGAAATAACATCACGTGGTCTGGATTTGCTGATTCATTTCGCATTTAAAGCAAAGGTACATGATACCATGTGTGGTTTTCAATTTTTTCGAAAAGAGGCAATTGAGAATCTGGTGAATATATCCAGCAATGATAAGGGGTGGTTTTATTGCGCTGAGTTATTGCTGCGCGCTGAAAGGCTGTGTATGAAGATTGAAGAAATTCCTGTGGTATGGAAGGATGACTATGATACAAAGGTGAATGTTTGTAAGACAGTGAGCAACTACTTAGAACGAATTATTAGTCTGCGCAGAGAAATATAGAATACAAGGGGAAAAATGGTGAAATGTTTTGATAATGTGATTATTGGGGCCGGTATGTATGGATTGTATGCGGCCCGAAAGCTTGCAATTAGCGGCAAAAAGGTAGCGTTAATTGAAATTGAAAAAGCACCTTTTATGCGAGGATCTTATATAAATCAGGCTCGGCTGCACAATGGCTACCATTACCCGAGATCATATGCAACTGCAGCTAAATCTTCAATGTATTTTGAACGCTTTATGAAAGATTTTGGGGATTGTGTATACACGGAATTTGACCAAATCTATGCAATTGCCCGTGATTATAGCTGGACCAATAGTAAACAGTTCGAAAAATTTTGCTTCAACCTCAATTTGAAATGTGACAAGATAAATAAAGAAAAATTTTTTAGTCCTCTTACAATTGAAGAAGCATATCTGACACATGAGTATAGCTTTGATGCTGAATTACTTATGCGAAAAATGTATGAGGAAGCTTTAAAAGCCGATGTAAAATTTTATTTTCAACACTATATCGAAAAGGCAGATATCAGCGGTGAGAATTATATCATTTATCTCGATACTGGTATAGCAATTAAAACCCCATATATATTAAACGCATCTTATGCCGCTACAAATCAGATTCATGCGGTATTTGGGTTTGAGATGCTGCCTATTAAGTATGAATTATGTGAAGTGATTTTGTGTAGAGTATCTGAGAATATGAGGAGAACTGGTCTCACGGTTATGGATGGCCCGTTTTTTTCCGTTATGCCTTTTGGAAAAAGCGGCTACCATTCTATAACTACCGTTTCCAGGACTCCGCATATGACATCCTACAATATGTTTCCTGTGTTTCCCTGCCAGAACAAAAATATAGGGTGTACCAGCATGAAAATCGAGAATTGCAATTCGTGCCCTGCAAGGCCCCAGACACTGTTTTATGAAATGCTTCAGATTGCTAAGAAATATATATGCAATGATATTGATATTAATTACGTGAAATCACTTTTTACTATAAAACCCATACTTAAGATGTCAGAGATAGATGACAGCAGACCAACTATTATAAGGCAGTACAATAAAAATCCCTGTTTTTATACTGTATTTTCTGGTAAAATAAATACAATGTACGATTTGGATACGATTTTAGATTAGAGGTCAGGTGTATATGGAATATATGCAGGATAATTATTTGTCTGTTGTAATACTGCTACAACACGGCATGAATCAAATTCAGTTGTTATCAAAAGTGCGATTAATGGATGAATTTTTACGGAATCACTTTAAACATTATGAATTTATATTAGTTGACAATAATTCATTGGATAATATGGATGAGTTAATAGAAAAAGTTGATTTAAAGTGCTCGATTGTTAGACTTTCTAGAACACATAAACCCGCACAGGGAATGGAAGCCGGAATAGATTGCGCAATTGGTGATTATATTTTAGAAATTGAAAATATAAATTGCGAATTTTCTGTTAATGAAATATGGGAAATGTACATAAAGTGCCAGGGCGGATCTGATTTTGTTTGTTTAACTCCACGCCGTCAGCGTAAAACTTCGAAGATTTTCTATAGTATACTTAACCATTTTATTAAGTATGAAACAGTAGAAAGAATACGGTCTGCGATAGCAATTATGTCTAGCCGCCGAGGTCAGAATAAAGTGTCTGCAATGGGAAATAAAATTGTAAATAGAAATGTTACATATGCGATGTCAGGGCTGCGCTGTACTCATGTGTATACGGATGTGGTTTATCATAACAGAAGAGGTTTTTTTATTAATATTTCTTTAATGGCGGATACTTTGATATACTATACTGATTTTATGGTGAAATTTATGGTTATGATCTCAATGGTATTTTTAACAATATCCATTGGCATGGGTATCTATAGCATCATATCATATTTTTCTGAAAATATAGCAGATGGCTGGACTTCAATTATAGTGTTTATCAGTTTTGGATTTTCTGGTATTTTTGCTATGCTGGCTATAATATCGAAGTATCTGGATCATATATTAAAAAACACTTCAGACTCAAAAAATTATGTTTTCAGCGAGATAATTAAAAAATAGTATAGGAGATAAGATGATAGAACCTATAAAAAGAATTGATTTAAATCGCCTTTTTGAGAGCCATAGAGAGGAATATCTGGATGCAATTGCCAAGGCATGTGATGCAGGATCTTTTTCAGGCGGCATCTATGCAGACAAGTTTGATGAAGAATTTGCGACATATTGTGGAGTTGCTGCTGCCACCGGCGTGAATAATGGCACATCAGCATTGCACTGTGCTATGATGGCGTTGGGGATAGGTATAGGGGATGAAGTGATCGTGCCGGCTAATACTTTTATAGCAACGGCATGGGGACCTACATACGCGGGGGCAACACCTGTCTTTGTGGATTGTACATCGGATACATGGGAGTTGGATGCCAATAAAATCGAAGATGCCGTTACAAAAAAAACTAAAGCTATTATTGGAGTTCATTTATACGGTCAGCCTTTTGATGTGGATGAAGTTACAAAAATTGCAAAATGTTATGGATTACATGTCGTAGAGGATTGCGCACAGGCACATGGTGCTTTATATAAAGGCAGGAAAACCGGTGGTTTAGTTGACATTGGATGCTTTAGCTTTTATCCAGGTAAAAATTTATGCTGTTTTGGAGAGGGTGGCAGCGTAACATCTGATTATTGGCCATACATCGAACATATAATACGCCTTAAGAATCATGGCAGTGACATAAGATATCATCACGATGAAATTGGTTATAATATGAGATTAGAAGGAATACAGGGTGCTGTGTTAAGCGTATCTTTGAAGTACCTGGATGCATGGACTGCTAAAAGAAGAACGATTGGTAAAAGATATGATCGTGAAATTATAAATCCATATATAACATTACAGAGACATCCGGATAATACAGAAACAGTTTATCATCTTTATGTAGTTACCGTACCGGACAGAGATGCTTTTTTGCGGCACATGGATAGCAAGGGAATTATGTGTGATATGCATTATCCAATTCCATGTCACTTACAGAAAGCTTATTCTTTTCTGAATTATAAGAGAGGAGACTGTCCCAATGCGGAATACCTGGCAGAGCATTGCTGTTCTCTGCCAATGTTTCCTGAACTTAGAGAAGATGAAATAGAGAGAGTGATCGAAGCATGTAACAGCTTTCGTATGTGACATAGGAAGATTTTGTAGAAACGGAGCATACCATGAACATCCCTGAATTATATATTATAATACCATGCTATAACGAAGAGAAAGTTCTTCCCATAACCTGCAGCATGTTTCTGGATAAGCTTCAGAGCTTGATCAGTCGACAAGCTGTGAGCGACCAGAGCCGCATATTGTTTGTGGATGACGGTTCTAAGGACAATACATGGAAAATCATTTGCCAATTATCCAAACAAGACAAGCATTATACTGGCATTCGGCAGAGCCGCAACCGCGGGCATCAGAATTCTGTTTTGGCAGGTCTGATGGAAGCGATGGATCACTGCGATATAACAATTACAATTGATTGCGACGGGCAGGACGACGTCAATGCCATAGACAACATGATTGCAGCCTATATGGATGGCTGCGAAGTGGTATATGGTGTGCGTAGCAGCCGTGAGAGCGATACTTTCTTTAAACGCTTTACAGCAGAAGGTTTTTACCGGCTGATGAACTGGATGGGCGCAGAAGTAGTTTTTAATCATGCGGACTATCGGTTGGTCAGTAACCGGGTGCTGAAGGAGTTCTCAAACTTTAAAGAAGTGAATATTTTCCTAAGAGGGATGTTTCCACTGGTTGGTTTTAAAAGCACGAGTGTTTATTACGAACGAAAAGAAAGAATTGCAGGTGAAAGTCACTATTCACTAAAAAAAATGATTGCATTGGCTTTTGACGGTATAACCAGTCTTTCCGTTCGTCCAATACATTTGATCACTAAACTGGGAATTCTAATTGCGGTAATTAGTTTCGCGGGGATTATCTGGTCAATTGTTCAGGAAATACGAGGAAATACTGTGGCTGGCTGGGCATCGACGACCTGCATTATCTGTTTTTTAAGCGGTATTCAGATGCTTTCGATCGGTGTCATTGGCGAGTACATTGGTAAGATATATCTGGAGAGTAAAGGGCGTCCCAGATATATAATTAGTGAAAAGACAGATGGAAAAAGCATAGATAAAGATGCAGCAGAAAATGAACCATATGCTTCAGTGGATTGTGATGATAAATAAAGAGAGGCCTGCAAATGCAGGTCTTTTCTGCGTATGAAGTAGATTTAATGGCGGCTGGGCGTTGAATGTCCGGACAAATCCTGTTAAAATAGAGAAAACATAAATAAATGAGGAAAACAGTATGAGAAAAACCAATTTTAAATTTGGCAGAGAACCAATAATCGTGGTTGTATTTTTTGCTCTTTTTTTAATCTATGGTTTTATTGTGTGTTCAGATTATAGTATATCAGTAGATGAAATTATGGAGCGCAACAGCAGTCTGGTCACATATAAATATATTTTCCCCGGGGTTTCTGATATTGTAACAGATTCTGTGGATTTTACAGAGGTATCAGATTTGCTTCAGTGGAGAGATCGCTACTATGGAGTAGCGTTGCAGCTGCCGGCAGTGGCTGTAGAGCATATGTTTAAGTTTTGCCTTCCTTTAAAGGATGTGCTCCAACTCAGGCATTATTATGTATTCCTGTTGTCGTTTATAGCAGCTTGTTTTTTCTATAAGCTCGCAAAGAAAATTACGGGCAATATTTACACTGCGATTTTGGGAACAATGTTCTTTATCCTTTATCCCCGTACGTTAGCGGATTCTTTTTATAATATAAAAGACTCGGTATTCCTGTCAGTATTCACTGTAAACCTGTATTGCGCTGCCCTTTTTTTAGAGAAACAGAATTGGAAGAGAATGCTCCTGCTTGCCGGTATTACTGCATTCTGTGTAAATACACGTATTGTGGGAGCGGTTGCAATTGCTGTCTGTTTGCTGCTGGTATTTATAAAGAATATACGGCAGCATACATTGAGAAAAAAGTGGGCGCTGATATTGGGGGCCGGTTGTTTAAGCATCCTGTTTTATGTCTTAATCACTCCTGTTACATGGCATGATCCGTTAAAGGAAATAATTAATGTATATAGGACTTTTTCTGATTATACCGCCTGGGAGGGTACGAACTTCTATTTGGGAAGATATTATGATGCCTCACAGCTGCCATGGCATTACCTTCCGGTATGGATGCTCATTACATTGCCACTCATCACCGTCACATTTGCAGGAATTGGGGTTATACACTGCCTGCGAATAAAAAAGCAAAGCTATTTTGGCTGGATGCTTTTAGTCACCATAGCAGTTCCAATCCTGTATGTGATTGCAGCCAGACCGGTTTTATATAATGGCTGGAGGCATTTCTATTTTGTATATGCAGCAATAGCGCTGATGGCAGTATTTGGAGTCCAGTCGCTAAGGAGTCTATTCCATGCAAACCGTTGGAAAAGAGTGGTTGATGCCGGATTGATCGTAACAGCTATTTTAGCGGTCGCACGCGTGTGGGATTGGCATCCTTATGAATATGCCTATTTTAATCCTGTCGCGGCAAACTATGCGGATAAGTATTTTGAAAAAGATTATTGGGGAATGACTACCAATGAACTGCTTGAAGATCTGCTGAAGAATGATAAAAGTGAGAAGCTTGATGTTTATCTTCATATGGGTTGGGCGGCCAATAAATTGTCTGTCAGCCAGCGGGAGAGACTGCATTTAATGGGAAGCAGTAAGGGGGCTGTTTATACAACCTATCAGCCAACTGCCTCGCAGGAGAGCGCAGTTCATAATCCCTATTATTTTTACCCCAAAGAGTATATAGTAGAAAAGCATGGGATCGGGCTTAGTGCACTATATTATAGCCAGTGGGATGAATATTCTTATAGTATTGTGGAGGAAGCATCAGGGAGTGACGTTCTGACTTATAACTTGAACGGCATAAGCTGGGATAAAATGATTAACGGAAGCAGTGCAGTACTGCATGGTTCTCTGTCTATCCCTATATATACATCTAAACTGGCATTGGAGACAGTATCTTCTTATTTGGCTGTTAAAACTCAAGTTTATATAGATGATGGCAGCGGAAACTGGATCAGTCTGGATCAGTCCGCACGGCGGCAGTTAGATGATGGGATTATTCATTATTATATGGATGAGCTCGTAGGGATCTGTGGTATCAAAATAGTTTACCCGGAAAACGGAAAAGAAAACGTTTGGAAAATTAATCTTTACCGCCGGCTCTATGAACAGAATTCTGTTGATTACAGCGATAATTCTCCTTTTGAAGTTGTTGCAGCAAGCAGCCAGTCTCCTGAGAATCCTGCAGAATATGCAATTGATAACAATAATGAAACAAGCTGGACAGCCGGTTATCAAGAAGAAGGAATGGTGTTTGCATTCACAATGAAAACACCTCATACACTAAGCAAAATTGCCATGAACCTGGAAGAAGAGTGGTATAATTATCCGGAGCATTTAAGGATATTTGTTTCTGCAGATGAACAGGAATGGACAGAATTGGATGTCAGTACAGAAGACAATGTTATATTCAGCTTTGCACCGGTGGAGTGCCGTTATGTAAGGATGGTATTGGGACCTGTAGCAGATCAAACAGAAAATCATTGGTCTATATGGGAATTGCTGCTGTATGAAACAAAGTAAAGGTATGGAGGCACAAATGAATAAAAAAATAAAAACTGATATTTGGTATATTGTAATCTGCCTGGCAGTTGTGTTGGCATCCTTTGCGATGACACTGAAACAGATGGGGGAAATGTATGCGGATTTTGCTGTCCATGCACGTTTTGCAGGTGCTGGGCGTGTGGACCCACAGTATATTAAGTTTAATTTCTACCCTTTATGGCATTTGGGAGTACAGCTGTGGGCTAACAAATTACATGTTTCCCTCAATTATGCGGCTGCAGTAGTTTCAGCAGGATTTGCTTTTCTGACGGTATCTGTAACATACTGCCTGGTAAAGTCAGCTCTTAAAAACCAGTGCTCTAATTGGGGAATCGCTGCTTTGACATTGGGACTTTCCTTTGTGGCTGCAATAAGGATCCCATTTATGGATGCACGCAATTTCATTGATTATATTGGGCCGACTATCTGGCATAATCCAACCAATCTGGCGGTGAAACCTTTTGCTATCGCAGCTGTATTTTTGTTTTTCTGGCTTTATGAACGTTATGGCACAGATGGCTTTCATGATAGCAAAAAAGGTGAATTGCGGTGGATGATGTGTCTGTCGGTGATTTTACTCATAAGCTGTTTTACCAAGCCTTCCTTCATCCAGGGATTCCTGCCCGCAGTAATGCTGTTTTTATTGATAGAACTTATCGTTACAAAGGGGAAATGCTTTGTCTTTTGCTTAAAGTCCGCTTTGATTTTTACACCGGCAGCTCTCTATATGCTATACCAGTTTTTTAGCGTCTTTTCACCGGAACAGGAAAGAAATATGCAGATAGATGTAATGGAGATTTTATCGCGCTGGTCCCCGCACCCTTGGTTTTCCATTGTGGTCGCCATAGCATTTCCGCTGTTTGTAATTATTGTTTTAAGAAAATATATATTTAAGGATAAACTGTTATGGCTTTCAATCGTGTTCTATTTAACTGCATTACTGGAAGCGATGTTACTGATAGAAGTCAATGAACCTAACAGCGGTAATTTTTGTTGGGCCTGGCAGCTGGCTATGGGAGTTCTCTTTATAGTAACGGCTATTCGTTTTTTCCAGAAGTATTCGTGGCGGGCATGTGGGTCGGACCGTAAGATGAAGTGTATTTTCTGGACGGGGAGTATACTGCTTGTATGTCATACTTTGTCAGGGGTGTACTATTATGGGAGACTGTTGTTTACCAGTGCGTGGTATATGTAAAAAAGAAAGAGTGGAGCCAAGAGCAGAGTATGAAAATGATATCAAAGAGATTTTCTTTCAGTAAAGCGGTTGTCGCATTATTCTTTATAGTATTTTTTGTGTATGGTTGTCTGGTTATGAAGGATTACGGGATTTCAGTGGATGAGATACCTGAAAGAAACAGCAGTCTTGTAGTATACAAATATCTTGTTCCAGCTGTAGCTGATATTAAAACTGACACGGTGGATTTCCCAAATGTTGCCCCGCTGCATGAGTGGAAAGACCGCTATTATGGTGTTGCAATGCAATTACCTATGGTTGCGGTAGAGCATTTGTTTGGTTTTCGGCTTCCCATGAGACAAGTATTGCTGATCAGACATATATATATTTATTTACTTTTTTTTATTGCATCGATTTTTTTCTACAAGATGACAAAACGCTTCACAGGCCGCATTGGGTTAGCACTAGCCGGCACATTGATCTTCATTTTATGCCCCAGGATACTTGCGGACTCCTTTCACAATATAAAAGATTCATTGTTTTTATCAGTTTTTACGGTAAATTTATACAGTGCAGTGTTGTTTTTGGATGAACAAAACTGGAAACGGACACTGGCGCTGGCAATTACAACCGCATTATGCGTGAATACGAGAATAGTTGGAGCGGTAATAATTTCGGTATGTCTTGTATTGGTTGTCATTAGAGGAATTCGATCCCGAAATGCAAAATGCAGTATTGTGATTTCGATGGCAGCAGGTTTAGGCAGTATCCTTTTTTATATATTTATATCACCGGTAACCTGGCATAACCCGGTAGTTGAAATTATTAATACTTATAAGACTTTCTCCGACTATACAGTTTGGGAGATAAGAGATCTGTACATGGGCATTAGTTATGATGCGAAAAGTCTGCCATGGCATTATTTGTTCGGCTGGATTCTGATTACGGTCCCTGGAGTCTATTTGTTTTTAGCTGCAACGGGTACAGTTTGCAGTATTATAAGAAAAAATTGGAAAGCGGAACGCTTTCTTGTAGTATTCAGTCTGTTGATTCCGCTACTGTACGTTATGGTAAGACGGCCGGTTTTGTATAACGGTTGGAGACATTTTTATTTTATTTATCCGTTGATTGCATTGCTTGCTGTATGGGGATTTGAATGTTTTTTGAAACTGGCTGAAAAGAGATGCATTCAGTGGCTTCCGATAGCACTTCTAGCTGTTGCATTTATATATATCGGTGTGAGAATTGGCATATATCATCCATATGAATATGCATACTTTAATTCTTTTGCTGAAAAATATGCTAATAATAAGTTCGAAAAAGATTATTGGGGGATTACAACTGCAGATCTGTTACAATATATTCTGGATAATGATCCAAGAAATGAAAATATTCGTACTCATATGAGAATAGATTGGGCGGAAAATGGACTGACAGAAGAAGATAAGCGGAGGTTTAAATTTGTTTCAATAGAAGAACCAGCAGATTATATAACCTGGCAGCCAACGGAATCAGTAGATGACCCAAAAGGACAGTATTATTTTTATAATAAAGAGCATGAGATTCGGGTAAATGGAATCGTATTGGGCGTTATATGTAATGGACGTTGGGATTGGTATTCCACATCGGTGTTGCAGGAAAATAATGAGGCACGCAGCCTGAAGTACAATATCAACGGTATTAATTGGACGCGCGATAGCAGCGACCGGACGGAATTGACCGGTATTCTGAATGAACCAATTACTACAGGAAAGATATCCCTGCAGACCATGGAAGACTCTCTGGCAGGAAATATTGATATTTTGGTTACTTTGGATGGACAAAACTGGATGGCGGCAAACGAACTGGGCGATGTGGATTGGGATGACCGGATACTGCATGTGACATTATTGCAGCCTGCTAAGATCTATGGCGTGAAAATATGTCATGAAGATACGGTGAAGCCGGTGCGGCTGATGCTGAATCTTTATCGTCGCTTTTACGAAGAGTATAATACAGCAGATTTTACTGTAAATTCACCCTTTGAGGTGGTGGCTGCGAGTCATCAGCATGAATTGCAGTCGGCAGAATATGCAGTAGATAATGACAGTTTTACTGGATGGTCTGGAGGGTATCAGGAAGAAGGGATGGTCTTTGCTTTTACGATGAAGGATGTACACCGTTTGAGCGGTATAGCGCTGACAGAAGAAACGGAGTGGTATAATTATCCTCAAAATTTGCGTATTTTTGTATCAAATGATGAATTAAACTGGAGTGAATTAGAATATACCCTGGGTGGTACATCTGTCTTTTCCTTTCCTCCAGTAGAGTGTAGATATGTGAGGATGGTGATTGGACCTCAATCATCACCAGTGGAGAATCACTGGACAATTCGTGAAATTTTGCTTTTTGAAGAAAAGTAATGTTATGAAAACTTGTGGTTGGCAACAATCTGTATTATAATGGGCCATATCTGGCAGAATGATCCGGCCAGGGAGATAATGGATGGTTTAGCCTATGACGAAAATAACATATAAAAAGAAAATTATTCTGCTGGCGTGCTGCGTTTTTGCGGTAGGCCTGTATATACTGGCCGCCAGAGCGTTTATGCCGTTTGTTTACGGTGTAAACGACGACCGTTTTGTAAGGGATATCGTTTCCGGAGCATATCTGGGCTATCCGGATGCGCATATGATATTTATAAAATATCCGTTCAGCTATCTTCTGAAGATTTTATATCAGATCTATAACGGCACGGACTGGTACGGTCTGACGATGGTTGCCTGTCACTCCCTGTGTCTGGCGCTTGTGATGTACCGCATCCTGTCCTGGATGGACACCGTAAAAAAGCGCGTGTGGACAGGCTTGCTCATTCTTGCGGTATTTACCGCCGTATGGTTGTCAAAAACAGTGATCTTTACGTACACAACAGCAGCGGCTGCGCTGGGGATTACAGGCCTTTTCTGGTATATGGTCTCTGAGGAAAAATTGAGTACTTATCTGCTTTCCGGTATTCTGATGCTTGTTACTTACGAGATACGGGAGCATGTATTTCTCATGATGATTCCGATTGCCGGCATGATCTTTCTATGGAAGCATTATCCGTTCCGGAAAAAACTGAAATGGAAGTCATTCCTGTTTCCGGCCGCTTTTTTTGCTGTCCTGGGTCTGAATTATGTGGGGAATGAGCTGTGTTACCGGGGGGATGTATGGGATGATTTCTTCGAATACACCGATTATCGCATCGATATCTATGATTATTATAAATATCCGCCGTATGAGGAAAACCGTGATTTTTATGAGAGCATCGGTGTCAGTGAGGAGACCAGGGAGGCGCTTGTCCGGTACGCGGTGGGATTGGATGACTCGCTCACGACGGATACTTTTCGGAAGATCGCAGAAAAGAGCAAAGAACTGAAAGAAAATGAATTTACGTTTACAGATAGGGTATGGGATGGTGTAAAAGAGGCGCGCCATCAGTTCTTTTACCATGTTTATGCTCCGCTCAGCTACATCGCGATGCTTTTGTGGGTGGTGCTGTTTCTGCTTCTGGTCTGCAAAAAGGACTGGACAAACCTGATATGGGGACTGCTGTTTATTGCTGTACAGATTTTGATGTGGCTGTATTTGGGATATCGCAGGTATTTTCCCTGGAGAATCGGGGAAACAATGCATTTGCTGCTATTCATGTCTGCGCTGGGATTTTACAGCCGTCTGCGGGGATCGTTGGGAGTATGGGTGAACGGTCATATAAAACGGGGCATAAAAAGGATAGCTGCTGCTGCGGCAGGCCTGATTATAGCGGGATCGGCGGTATACAGCGTATATGAACTGTATAAACTGGCAGTTGATACCGCCTGGTTTAATACCGACTACCAGAAAATGGTTGATTATGTAACGGATCACAGCGACAATTTTTATCTTATGGATGTGGATTCAATCTCTAATTTTACAGGAATACTGTATCATAACAAAGAGGTAGGATATATCAATTCCATGTCTATGGGAGACTGGATTGCCTTTTCGGATATTTATTACAGGAAACTGGAGAAGGCCGGTATAACGGATCTGAAAGATGCGATTGCATACCGGGATGATATCTATGTTATATGCAAAGATTATTTTGATTTGGATTATATACAGGCGATGTATAAGGAGGATAATGTCGTTGGAGAGATTGTGGATGTTATTCCCTGCCGGGGATACGAACTGCAGGTATATAAGTTTAGGGTGATAGAAGGGAATAAATGATGGAGAGGAAAACTACTGGATATTTTCATTGGATGAAAGTCATCGGTATCTGTGCACTGCTTGCTGTGGTATTGGAGGTATTTGTTTTTAATTTTCGTTTTTTTCAGTCCATGTTTTTTGAAGACGTTGAAGGAGTACAGGTAAACTATGTCGGTCTGACGGACCGGGGGAACGGTGTTTATAATGTAACAGCCGAAAGTGATGCGTATATAGAGCTCGCATTCCCATATCAGAATATTAAGAATATTCATATTGATATGAAACAGGAAGTGGTCAGCGAATTGTATGCAAATGGCGTTAAGATTACTTTATCCGCAACGGATGAAGGTAATGCTTATTATTATGATATGCCTTCACAGATCATAGTGCCGGATAATAAAGCCAGTCAGTATCTGACACTTCATACTGCGGGAAAAGCCGATAAAATCAAAATATTGATACAGGATGTTCCCGGCAAAAACATTGTGATTAATGACATTTCACTGAATGCGGAACGCCCGGTGCTTTTTTCCGTTTTTCGTGTGGGCACGGTATTTATGCTGTGCCTGTTGATCTATATTTTCCGTCCAAAATCGGGATTCTATGCCTGCGAATATAATCCTAAAAAGAAAATGCAGAGATTGATTATTATTGGCTTTGCGTTAGTGCAGATGGGTATGTTTGCTATACTGACATATAAAGTGAATTATTCGGTGGATCCTGCCGACACGCCTTATCCGGCATTGGCTGAAGTATTGGCAAAGGGCCAGGTATACCTGGATATTGAGCCTTCTGATGAGCTGAAAGCTCTGTCCAACCCCTATGACAACAGTTTGAGGCAGGCTGACGGAGGTGTCGCATTTCTGTGGGATTACGCCTACTATAACGGAAAATATTATGTCTATTTTGGTGTGATACCGGCACTGCTGTTTTACCTGCCATTTTATCTGCTGACCGGGCACAGTTTTCCGATACATCTGGATATCATGATCTGCAGTGCGGCTTTTGTGGCAGGAGTGCTGCTGCTCATGCATCAGTTGGTGAAAAAGTATTTTAGAAAGACCCCGTTCATTTTATATATGTTGTTCAGCGCTGTGATTATCAATGGTGCCGGCGTATTATACCTGGCCCTTCACCCGGATTTTTACAGTGTGCCAAAAATCATGTCCATAACGGTCACCGTGCTGGGACTCTATTTCTGGATGTCTGCAAAGAAAGATGATTCGGACGATCTGATTCCCTGGCGTTTGGCTCTCGGCTCTCTCTTTATCGCCTTTTGCGGCGGCAGCAGGCCGCAGATGCTGCTGGCAGGATTCTTCGCGTTTCCGCTGTTTTGGAATGCAATGATACGCAGACCGATGAAGGAGGGATTTAAGAAAAAGAATGCGGTCTGGATAGCCTGTTTTGCTGCGCCTTTAATATTGGTGGGGGCAGGTCTCATGTATTATAATTATGTGCGTTTCGGATCAGTATTTGATTTTGGGGCGAACTATAATTTAACCACAAATGATATGACGCGCAGAGGGTTTGTATGGGACCGTATCGGATTAGGGCTTTTCAGCTTCTTGTTTCAGCTTCCGGCGACCGTATCACAGTTTCCTTTTATATCTTCCTCCACATTTTTGACCAATTATATGGGTGTGACTATTCACGATACCCCTTACGGAGGTTTGATAGCTTGCAATATTGTTCTCGTGGCAGGATTCTTTCTGTTTAAATTTAAAGAGGCGCTTAAGGAGAAAAAAATATATCTCTTTATGCTGATGTCACTGGTTTTCGGTTTTGTAATCACTGTGGCTGATACACAGATGGCGGGAATACTGATCGGCTATGCGGGGGATTTTGCGATCTTTTTCTTCCTGCCTGCGGTCACGGTTCTCTTATCTCTGGCAGAGAGGACCCGGGAGAGTGAGTACCGGGACAGCTGGTACAGGATCATTGTGGTATTATGCGCATTAAGCCTGCTGTATAATTTCCTCATGATATTTGTCAATTCTAATATTGGAATCAATCACAACTGGTACTACAAAGTTGCCAATGCCATTCAATTCTGGAGATAAGGCGGAATAAAATGAGGTGGAGCATGGTAAAACAGGAAAAAAGCAAGGTGTGGATTTTGTTTGGGGCAGCGCTTATACTGTCCTGTTTTCCACTGTTCACGGCGGACATAAAAGATGCTCATGATATCAGCTTTCATATTAACAGAATCATCGGACTTTGTGAGGCTGTCAGGAACGGACAATTTCCGGCTCTGATTCAGCCTGATCTGAACAATGGATATGGGTATGCTGCCTTGGCGCTATATCCGGGGCTTTTCTTGTATATTCCTGCAGTAATGGTATTGCTGGGGATGCCGGCGGTGTTTGCTTATAAAATTTTTCTGGTCTTTATTAATGCGGGCACATTTCTGATCATGTACGGTTCCATGCGCACTTTGGCATGCGGGCGCAAAAACTCGGCGCTGTGTTCCTTTATATATACCCTTTCTGTCTATCGGCTGGGATGTATCTTTATCCGCGGTGCGCTGGGTGAGGTCCTGGGCATGTGTTTCTTTCCACTGATTGTAGCCGGAGGGTATGAACTGCTGTCCGGAAACAGAAAGCGCTGGCCGTTGCTGGTGATCGGAGTCACCGGCATCCTTCAGTCACATATCATATCCACATTTCTTGCTCTTTGTGTGGGCATAGTTATGATATGGATGTATCGGAGGAATGTTGTCAAAGAAAAAAGGTGGAAGGAACTGCTGCTGTTTTGCGCTTGTACCTTCATACTTAATCTGTGGTTTCTGGTGCCTTTTCTGGATTTTTACAGACAGCCTCTGAATCTGAATATACAGGGGAGCGGGAAAGGAATTTATTATCTGAATACGATTATTCCTGCGCAGCTGTTCAATTTATTAGGGGACAATTTCGGCATAGCATATACACCGGAACATGGAATACTAGGAGAAATGTCAATGACTCCCGGTATGAGCGTGTTTTTAGGTCTGGCGCTGCTGACCGCATTTATAGCTGCCAGGCCGAAATCAGAGAATAACCGTTTTATCGGGAGATGCTGGTGTACCGCATTGGCGCTGCTGCTGCTTTCCACATCGATACTGCCCTGGGAGAAACTGCAGAATATAGGTATTATCAATAAAGCTGCTGGCTGGATTCAATTTCCCATGCGCCTTCTGGGTCCGGCATCGGTTTTGATACTGACCGGGACCGCCCTGGTGTTGGAGAGTTGGGAGGTTTTGTCGGTAAAAGTCAGACGGGCCGTTTCATATGCGCTGATTATATCCGCTCTGATTCCGGCGATTATGATCGGCACTAAGGTTTTTCGGCAAAATACCTTTATGAATGCATTGGAAGCGGTTCCGCAGGTAAATGCGATGGGCCTGGGCAAGGAGTATCTGATGCAGGGGACGGATGATGCACTGCTGTATCAAGAGGGAATATCGGCAGACCGGTCTGTGGTTACGATAGAGAATTATCATAAAACAGGTACTCATATAACGTTTTCCTATGTGAATGAAGGGGAAAATCAGAGAGCAGAACTGCCGCTGCTATGGTATCCCGGTTATACTGTGAAAGATGAGAATGGGGAAGTGCTTAAGACTGCGGCAGGAGAAAATAACGTTCTGTGCGTGTTGCTTAAGGATTACTCCGAAGGGGCAGTCAGGGTATACTATGGAGGAAAAACCGCTTATCGTCTTGCGGCATTTGGTTCGGCTGCCGGAGCATTGGTAATGACAGTTTGGTGGATCGGGCGGAAAAAGAGAAAGGCATCGGATGAAACGGATTGAAAAAAGAATGTTGGCAATTTTTCTGTGTATTGCGCTGCTTCTTGCCAGTTATCCGGCGTTTACAGGATATCTGACCTTTGGCAGTGAGCTGCCGGGGTATCTGGCCCTGCTGCAAAAGCTGCATTTCAGTACCGGGATGCAGATATGGGTCATACATGGCATACAGCTGATTCTAAATATTTGCTGTGTCTGTTCAGCTTTCTGGTTTTTTGGCCTGCTGACAGGGGAACATGTATTGGCCGCATGGCTGACCTTTTTCTATATGATCTGCTGGTTTAGGCTGGGAGTGCTGATGGAGCGGTATTCATTGATAGAAGGCCTGGAGGTTTGTGTACTGCCTGCGGTCTGCGGCACAGTGCTGCAATGTATCAGAGCGAAGAGGACGTGGTTCAGCGGGGCTGCGGCACTGGTATGTTTAGGCTGGATCTTATTGTCGCGTATGCTGCGTTATGGGGTGACACCTGCGGATATACCGGTATTAGGAATAACTGGCTATTTGAAAACGGTCTTCAGCACACAGTGGTTATACAGTATTCTATTTTTTATGTTTTGCTGCCTGGGAGGCGCAGCGCTTCGGCAATGGGCCTTGAATTTGAGCCAGGAGAATAAAATCATAGTATCTGTTTTTATTCTGACGGCTGGCGCTTTTGTGGCAGTAGTTTTCGGGGCACGGATCACGGATGTGCCTGTATACCTGATGTGATTTCAGATATAGATGCTTTTGAAGCGGAAAGGAATTATGATTAAAAACAGAAAGGATGCATGCCGTCAGTTAATCAAGGGCTTGCTGTCTGGCATTTTTATCGCGGTTTTATTGGAAATAACCCTGTTTAATTTCCGGCATTACGAATCGCTGTTTTATGAGCCCGCAAGAGATGTTAAAGTAACGTATCAGGGTCTGACTCTGGTTGACGATAATATTTACCATGTGGATGAAGAAGGAGAGAGTTTCATTGAGCTGAATTTTCCTTATCAGAAGATAGACAGTATTCATCTGGATATGCAGCAGCAGGCGGACAGTGATTTATATACAAACGGAATCAGGGCAACGATCTATGTTTCGGATGAAGGAAACCAGGATTATTACCAGCTTCCGGATCAGATCCTTCTGCACGACAGTCTGCCGAGCCAGTATATAAACCTGCATCTGTATGGAGATAGTTTTCGAATTAAAGTTGTGATTAACGAAATGGCAGGAAAGAACGTAATTATTCATGACCTGTCTTTAAATCCGCAGCGTCCCATGAGCATTTCCTGGAGCAGGGTTGTGATAGTTGCAATGATACTGTGGCTTGGGTGGCTGCTTCGTCCGAATTCACAGTTTTACAAATACAGATATAATCCGCGTAAAATCTGGCAGCGGGCTGTGATTATAGCGGCCGCCTGCGTACAGATAGCATTTTTGTGGTTTATGATTTATCAGGCGGATTATTCGGACAATCCGGATCTTTCGCCATATCCTGCGCTAGCTGAGGTGCTGGCAAAGGGACAGCTATATCTGGATGACCAGCCGGATCCCAGGCTGGCCGCATTGGATAACCCCTATGATCCCGGACTTCGTGGGGCAGAGGGTGTGGAGTATTTGTGGGACTATGCTTATTATAATGGCAGATATTATGTGTACTTTGGTGTGATTCCGGCACTGATTTTTTATCTGCCCTACTACCTCATAACCGGCGGGCCGCTGCGGATGCATTTGGATTTTTATATCTGTGGAGCCGCCTTTGTGGTAGGAATTATGCTGTTAGTGCATCAGCTGATCAAAAAGTATTTCAGGAAAACGCCGTTTTTATTTTATCTGCTGTTCAGCAGTCTCATGATCATGGGATCAGGGGTGCTGTATTCTGTCGTTCATTCGGATTTTTACAATGTTCCCAGGATAACGGCGATCACTTCGGCTGTCCTTGGATTGTATTTCTGGCTTTCAGCTGAAAAAGAGGGGAACAGCGGACTTACATGCTCCCGCCTCGCGCTGGGATCTCTTTTCATAGCGCTTATAGCCGGATGCAGACCGCAGATGCTGTTGATCGGTTTTACAGCGGTGCCGCTGTTTTGGAAGTATTTTGTAAAGGTCACTCCACAGCAGAGAAGAGAGCACAGATATGCGGCGCAGATAGCAGCCTTTGCGCTGCCGTTGATTGCGGTAGGTGCTGCATTGATGGTTTATAATACCCTGCGGTTCGGATCGCCGGTGGATTTCGGCGCGAATTACAACCTCACTACGAATGATATGACACGAAGAGGGTTTGTTTTGGATCGGATTGGCTTGGGGATATTTTCATATTTATTTCAGACGCCGAACATGATTTCACAGTTCCCATTTTTTGCGGGTACGGCAATGGAAACTTCTTATATGGGGACTACTGTCAGCGATACGATGTATGGCGGGTTGTTCACCAGCAATATTATACTGCTTGCCGGGTGCTTTTTTTACAGATTCAGAAGCGCCTTAAAGGATAAGAAAATATATTTGCTGACAATACTGCTTTTAGGATCCGGTTTTGCTGTCATGGTGGCGGATACACAGATGGCTGGCATATTGTTTGGATATATAGGAGATTTTGCCGTGTTTTTCTTTTTGGCTGCAGTTATAGTCCTGCTGGCAATGGTTGAATGGATGGATGACAGAGCGGGTAAAGGTGAGATTTATGCACTGACCGCCTTTTTGTGTTTTCTAAGCTACGGCTACAATATATTTATTTTGTTTACAAACTCAATTATTGATTTAAAGCGGAGCCTATATCAGGCTTTGGCGAACGGTATTCAGTTCTGGCAGTGAATTAATTGAAAGACAATTGTAAACGCAGGGGGACTTGGCACTTCCTGCGTTTTGTGCTAATATGGTAAAAAGATCCGTTTAAAATCCAGAGAGGGATGAAAACAAATGAGTGAAACAATTTCCATAATTGTACCAAGTTATAATGAAGAAAAGAGCCTGCCCTTTTTTTATGATGAAATCTGCAAAATCAAGCCGGAGTTTGAGAAAAAAGACGTGAAATTTGAATTGATATTTGTGGATGATGGATCAAAAGATACCACATTACAGGTTATTAAAGGGCTGAAATCCAAAGATGACTGCGTGCATTACATCTCTTTTTCCAGAAATTTCGGAAAAGAAGCGGCGATCTATGCCGGACTTGAAAATTGTACCGGGGATTATGCGGTTTTGATGGATGCGGACCTTCAGGATCCGCCGGCTTATCTTATGGAGATGTATCTGGCGATCAAAGAAGAGGGTTATGACTCGGTAGCTACCAGACGTGTCAGCAGGAAGGGCGAGCCTGTGATCCGGTCCTTTTTTGCGCGCATGTTTTATCGGTTAATGAATAAGATTTCAAATACGGAAATTGTGGACGGCGCCCGGGATTACCGCCTGATGACCAGGCAGATGGTGGACGCGATTCTCTCCATGTCGGAGTACAACCGCTTTACGAAGGGAATCTTCGGGTGGGTTGGATTCCGCACCAAATGGTTAGAATATGAAAATGTGGAGAGAGTGGCCGGAGAAACAAAATGGTCTTTCTGGAAGCTGTTTAAATACTCTCTGGAAGGAATTATGGCATTTTCTACAGCGCCGCTGGCGCTGGCCTCCTATTTTGGAATTTTACTCTGTATTGTGGCTGTGATTGCGATTTTATTTATTGTGATCCGGGCGCTCTGCTTTGGAGACCCGACGGCAGGCTGGCCGTCACTGGCATGCATCATTATTTTTATCGGCGGTATTCAGCTGTTCTGTATAGGCGTGCTGGGACAGTATCTGGCCAAAACCTATCTGGAGACCAAGAGAAGGCCGATCTATATCAGCAGGGAAAAGGCATAATCGCAGGATGGGGATGGCTTCTGGAACTTCGGTTCCGGTTTCGAAGACTTCCCCATATGTTTTGATGCGGATATTTACTGACGGATATGCGGTCGGCAATGGACGAGAGGTAATCCATGAATGTAATTTATAAAATATTGAAAAACCACAGGGAAACAATAGTCTATGCTGCTTTCGGTTTCATTCTCTGTATCATTTTTTCTTTTCAGCTCTGGCTGGACCGCACCAGTGTTCTCAGTGCGGAAAGCACAGTGGATGAAAGCGGAACTGTTGAAGTGCTTCCCGGCTTATCTCTTGGAAGGGGAACCTACAGGGTTGATTTAGGAACGCTGGTTGCAGGGACTACGGACGATGCGGCGGTGGAGTTCTATTCCCTGGAGCACGGGGTGCTGATGCGGGATAAGATATCCAACGGCATCAGCGTCAACAGCTATACATTGGAACTGGAGAGACCGGTAAATATTATCTATGTAAGGACGGTCAGTGAGCCGGGCATCCCCGTGGAGATTCATTCCGTTACGGTGATGGCGGACAGGCCTCTCTATACGGATACGGTGGTTAACATCGTATTATTTGCCGCAGTATATATACTCTTTGGCTTTTACTATTTCCGGCGGCGCATGCCGGATGCAAAGCTGAAGATTCTGCTGATTCTGGCTTTCGGAGTGCTGCTTTCCAGTTATCCGCTTTTTACAGATTATCTGACACAGGGCCATGACATGAATTTTCAGCTGTATCGCATAGAAGGCATTAAGGACGGGCTGCTAAGCGGCCAGTTTCCTGTGCGCATACATCCCACCCATGCGAACGGATATGGCTATGCCACTCCGGTTCTGTATCCGGAACTGTTCCTGTATATACCTGCTGTTTTCCGGCTCATGGGGATGTCCGTTGTGGGATCCTTTCAGCTGTTCTTATTGCTGATCAATACAGCCACGGCCTTCATTATGTATTATGCCATGAAGGACATGACAAAATCCAGGTATACGGCGGCTCTTGCATCCTTTATATATACGGTATCCAGTTACCGCGTGGCATGTGTGATTCAGAGGTCCGCATTGGGTGAAATCCTGGCGCTCTGTTTCCTTCCGCTTGTGGTGGCGGGGATCTATAACCTGTTTCTGGGAGATAAGAAAAAGTGGTATCAGCTGGTGATCGGAGCCAGCGCGATACTGCAGTCCCATATGATAACCACCCTGCTGACCCTGATGTTTGCGGTGACGATGGGGGTGATCTATCTGCCAAAGCTTTTAAAAGAAAAAAGGTGGCTTGGGCTGGTTAAAACCGTGGCGCTCATTTTGCTTTTGAACCTGTGGTACATTGTGCCGTTTTTTGACTTTTACAGGCTTGACCTGAAGCTGAAACATACTTCGGACGGCTTAAGTATTTTTTTCAATAATGCGGTGATTCCGGCGCAGCTCTTTAATCTGTTTTCGGACCGCTACGGCTATTCTCACAATCTGGACGGGGGGATCGGCGGCGAGATGTCTATGACGCCGGGGCTTTTGGCTGCGCTGTGCATTCTGGTTTGCGGGATTGTGTATTTTATCTATAAGAAAGAAAAAGGAAGCTACGGTAAAAGGCTGTATATTTATGGGCTGCTGATGCTGCTGGGATCTACAAGCCTGATACCGTGGCAGAAACTGCAGGGAATAGGCCCGGTTAACAGCCTGGCCGCTATGATCCAGTTCCCATGGAGACTGCTGGGATTTTCCAGTCTACTGGTAATCGCAGCTTCTGCTCTGCTGCTTCAGAAGGCTGAGATAAAATGGAACATGCGTCAGAAGACTGCTCTGATGGCCGCAGTGCTCTTGACCGGAATGCTGGGAGCGGTTGCGTTCGGAACCGTGGCTACGGATCAGCCGGTTTTCCTAAGAAAGGCGCAGGCCGTGGATTTAACCAGCACGATCGGAATGAATCAGGAATATCTTCTGGAAGGCACGCAGTCTGAACTGTTAGTGGGCAATGCTTATACAGTGTCGGATGAGGCCGTGTCAGTAACCGGCTATTCAAAGAACGGAACGACGGACACCGTTTCCTATCAGGACAACAGCGCATCGAACGAAAGTTTCATTGAGATCCCTCTTCTCTGGTATCCGGGCTACAGCGCTGTGGACAGCAGCGGTGAAAGGCTGACATTGACAGCCGGAGATAACAATGTGATCCGGGTATATCTGCCCGGCCGGACAGAGGGGAGCTTTACGGTCAGATACACGGGAAAGACGATCTATCATGCGGCGGAGGCGCTCTCCTTTCTGACACTGGCGGGCTGCGCCATCTGTGGCGTGATCATGCTCCGGCAGAAACATATGGGTGAACGGTAAAGGAGAAAATGTGAAAAGAGTTATTGCATGGGCAAAAGACAACAAATTTCTGCTGCTGATATCAGCCCTGGCGATCGGTTATGTCTGCCTACCGCTAGCGACTCACATGATGCATAGCGGTGAAGATCTGGGTTATCATCTGCTGCGCATCGAGAATATCAGTGAAGGGTTGAAAGACGGGCAGTTTCCGGTGAAAATAGGGCCGATATTCCTGAATGGCTACGGATATGCATCATCACTGTGCTATCCGGAACTGTTCCTTTATATACCGGCTGTTTTACGTATACTCGGTGTGGGGATCGAGCCGAGCTATAAAGTATTTGCGTTTTTATGTATCGCCGGAAGTTATCTCACCATGTTGTATGCGGCATACCGTATCAGCGGGAAGGAGAAAACCGCGGCATCGGTGGCGGCCATTGTGTATACAATGTCCCAATACCATCTGGCGAATCTGTATACCAGGGGATCACTGGGGGAAACGCAGGCTTTTGTATTCTTTCCGCTCGTCATATACGGTCTTTATAATCTGATATTTGAAGAGTATGAGAGGCCCTGGGTATTGGGGATCGGATTTTGGGGGCTGATGTATTCTCACACGATTTCCCTGGTCAGCGCTTTATGTGTGGCATTTGTGCTCTGTCTGATCTATTTTAAGCGTGTGGTACTCAATGGCAGAAAATTTGTGAAGTTATGTTTGACTGCGGTGATTGTTCTGATGGCAACTGCGGCATATTGGTTGCCGTTTTTGGAACAGCTGCTAAGCCTCGAGATGCGTTTTGGACAGCCCTGGACGCTGGTCAGCGACAATGCAGCGCTGCTTCCGCAGATCTTCAGCATTAATTTCCTGGACTATACCTATAATTTTGACATCGCGATACTTCTGATGTGCCTGCTCGCTCTGGTGCTGCCAAAGTGTGAGGAGAATAAACGACAGCGCAGGACGATCAGATGGTTTCTCATTATGGGTTTTGCGACACTGTGGGTAACGTCTGACTATTTCCCCTGGAAACTGGTTCAGCCGCTGCTCAATAACATACAGTTTCCCTGGCGTTTTTATGCCATCGCTTCCCTGTTTCTTGCCGTTGCAATCGGGTTGATGGCAGTTCTCAAGTTTGGAGGCAGGTATCGGAGGGAGATCATGACCGGTGTCCTGGCTTGCATGGTATTAAGCGGGACTTTGTATTATGAGCATTATAAGATCGATTACTATGATATTAAGAATGACTTCTATACCTATGGGGAAAACACTTTTAATCTCGTGCAGGGGGAATGGCTTCCCAAGAGTGCGGAAGAGAAATACTTTCAGCCTATACGGGATCCAAAAACCGATCCGGAGGTGAAGGAGATAGTAATCCAGGACCGTCTTGTCCGCACGGATGATGGGAGGGAACTGGAATTTTCGGATATCCGCGGTCAGGGACTGCAGTTTGATTTTGAGGGTGCCTGCAGATGGTTGGATGTGCCCCTCGTCTGGTACAAAGGATATGCCGCGTGGCTGACGGATGAAAGCGGAAAACGGACTCCCTGCGCATTGGACGGAAACGGTTTTAACGGAACCGTTCGCCTGTACCCTGAAAGTACTGTGAACGGCGGAACGATGACTGTAAAGTATACCGGGACGGCGGTTCAGCATCTTGCGCTGCTACTTAATACAGTGACACTGGCCGTGCTGGCAGTATGGTGGATGTTCAGGCGCAGAAAGGAAAAAAGCAGCAATGTTTCGGGACAATAAAAAAATGTTTTGGCTGGCGGCAGCAGGGATCGCGCTGCTGTTTGCCGTAACCAGACTGTGGATGCTTGCGGATATTCCCAGAGGCCTGCATGTGGATGAGGCGGGCATGGCTTATGATGCCTACTGCCTTGCGAATTTCGGAACGGACCGGTATCTGAAGCATTTTCCGGTGTATTTAATCAATTATGGGGACGGCCAGAGCGCAATGTACGCGTATCTGGCAGCAATCTGCGTGAAGCTTATGGGATTTTCTGTATTTGCGGTACGGCTGCCAGGTGTGATAGTTAACGGAATCGCCGTGCTGTTCGGGAGTCTGCTGGTGAAGGAAGCTTATGGGCGCAGGGCAGCTCTGACAGCGGCCGGACTGCTTACTGTATGCCCTTATTTCATCATGGCCTCCAGATTCGGATTGGACTGCAACCTTTTTCTGGGATTTTTTACACTGTCGGTCTATTGGCTGTGGAAGGCTGTGAAAGTGCGGCGCTGCCGGCTGTTTGCTGCGGCGGGGTGCTTTTTTGGCCTGACGCTCTACACCTACAGCTTATCCTGGATCACGCTGCCGGTGTTTCTGCTGTTTGTTTTAATCTGCCTGATCCGCAGCCGGAGTATCATCTGGAAGCAGTTCTGGGCATTTTGCATTCCATTAGGGCTGTTGGCATCTCCGCTGTTATTATTTCTGGCAGTCAATATGCTGGGACGCGGCGAAATCAGCACGCCGTTTTTTACTATTCCCAAGCTCTTCGCTTACCGCGGCGCAGAAATATCCCTTGCCAATTTGAAAAACGGCCTTCAGATGCTGAAAAGCATCCTCTTTTTCGGCCCGCTGGAATACAACGCTTTTCCGGAGTTCGGCACACTTTATTATATTTCTGTTCCACTGGTGATTGCCGGCGCATGCCTGTGCGGCAGGAGCGCATTAAGGGCCGTCAGGGATAGAAAGATCACAATTGATACCTTTGTGTTTATCATGTTCTTCAGCGTGCTCTGCTGCGGACTGGTGACGGCCGATGCCAGGGTGGTAAATAAGTCAAATGCGGTATTCTTTTCACTGGTTTTCTTCATCGTTCTGTTTCTTCGCTGGCTGTACCGCCGTTACAGAAAGAGCATAGCAGCCGCCGGAATCTGTTATCTGGTGTTGTTTGTATGTTTTTCCGGGTATTATTATTTCCGATACCCTGCGGACCGCTATCCGCAGGAATATTTCAATGATACGGTGATGAAGGTTGTTGCACATGTATCCGAGGAATATCCGGATCGCACGGTTTATCTGGATACCGGCGGGGTGATGCAGGCGGATATCTATCTGCTGCTGCAGAACCGGACTTCTCCCTATGTATTTATGAGGGAAGCGGAGAGCGGACAGCCGAGGAACTATGACGGGTATTGCACCTTCTTCCCGGAGGAGACGAATAGGAGCGGTGTGTATATTATTAACACGAATGAGGAAATGGCGGATAAACTTGTGGATAACGGATTTACAGAAGAAGAATATTGTGGATACCGGCTCTATACTGTGGATGGTATCCGCTGACATTGATCTAAGGAAGGAGCATGCTGTGGAGACAGGTAAAGTTATGAGATGGATAAAACAGCACAGAGCATCCCTGGCGTTAGCCGTGATAACCATCCTGTTTGCGGTGACCCGGCTCTGGCAGTTCGGAGTGAACCCTGCCGGTATGCATGTGGATGAGGCTGGGATGGCTTATGACGCCTATAATCTGGCACGTTTTGGCACGGACAGATATCAGAATCCCTTTCCGGTGTATCTGATCAACTTTGATGCCGGACAGAGCGCTCTTTATGCGTATCTGGCAGCTTTATTTATTAAAATATTCGGCTTTAGCATGACGGCGGTGCGTCTGCCTGCACTTTTGTCAGGCGTGCTCGTCTATGTGTTTGGATATCTGATTGTGAAAGAAATGTGGAACAGGCGCACGGCTGTGCTGACAGCCCTTTTTATTACCATATGTCCGTATTTTATCATGGCTTCCCGCTGGGGGCTGGACTGCAATCTGCTGCTGGGATTTTTTACAATGTCCGTGTATTGGCTGATGCTGGCGGTAAAAAAGGAGAAGACAAGCCTGTTTATAGCTGCCGGAATCTCGCTTGGCCTCACGCTGTATACCTATGCTTTGACTTTTTTGATTCTGCCCCTATTTCTGCTTTTTACGCTGATTTACCTTTTCAGCATCCGCAGATTAAAGGTGAAAAATCTGTTTGCTTTGGGAGTACCTGTATTTTTTCTGGCTTTGCCGCTGATGCTGATGCTGGCGGTTAATAATGGGTTGCTGCCGGAGATAAAGACCGGATTTTTTACGATCCCCAAGCTGCTTTACTACAGGGGCGCGGAATTTTCACCGGCCAATATCCCGAAAAACCTGAAACTGTTCTGGACCCTGCTGACCCATGACCATCTGGACTATAATGCGGATCCTCAGTTTGGAACGCTGTATTATATCTCACTTCCGCTGGTAGCGACAGGTGCGGTACTGTATATGTTAAGGTCCTGGAAGGATCTGAAGAATCATAAGGAATACTCGCCGCGGCTGATTCCGCTTTTTATGTTTTTCAGCGCTCTGATCTGTGCGCTGGTTGTATTTGACGGCTATATCATCAATAAGTCCAATGCTGTTTATCTGATGCTTGCGGTATTCATTGCGCTGGGAATACAGCATATATCAAACTGGCACAGGGCGCTGGGGCCTGTAATGACGGTGCTGTATGGAGTGCTGTTTCTGTTTTTTGGAAAATACTATTATGTGAATCATGCCGAGGATCTGCGCACGTACTTTTACCGGGACCTGACCGAAGCTGTCCGATATGTGGATGATACTGTGGCGGATCAAGAGCAGAGAAGGATTTATGTGGATGCAGGAGAGGAACAGCAGCCATATATCTTTATTTGTCTGGAAGAGAAGATCACGCCGGAAGAGTTTACGGGTTCGCGGCAGGATTCAGTAAATCATTATCGGAATTATTATTTTGAATTGCCTTCAATTCCGGAGGAGGACGCGGTTTATATTATAGCTTCGGACAAAGTACAGATGGAATTGCTGGATGAAGCAGGATTTAGCTATACGCAATGCGGAAAATACCGTATTTATACTAAAAATTAAATTGAAATCCTGTAAAAGGACCGCTATAATAGATTTCAAAGCAAACTGGAGGAACCTATGAATAAAATTGCCATCTTGATACCCTGCTATAATGAAAGCCTGACGATCAAAAAGGTGATCGAAGATTACAGGGAAGCTCTGCCTGAAGCGGAGATATATGTCTATGATAATAACTCATCTGACCATACGGATGAAATTGCCCGGGAGGCCGGGGCGACCGTGCGCTATGAGCACCGTCAGGGAAAAGGAAACGTGATCCGCACCATGTTTCGGGAAATCGACGCGGACTGCTATCTGATGATCGACGGGGATGACACATATCCGGCTGAAAATGCCAGACAGATGTGTGATCTTGTGCTGGAAGGCGGGGTGGATATGGTGATTGGGGACAGGCTGTCCTCCACCTATTTCACAGAAAATAAGAGACCGTTCCACAATACCGGCAATCGTGTGGTGCGCGGTCTGATCAACCATTTGTTTAAGAGTGATGTCCGCGATATCATGACCGGGTACCGGGCATTCAGCCGCCTGTTTGTAAAGTCCTTCCCAGTGCTGTCAAAAGGGTTTGAAATTGAGACGGAGATGACGATACACGCGCTGGACAAGAACTTTTATCTGAAAGAGATCCCGGTAACCTACCGTGACCGTCCGGAAGGCAGTGTTTCCAAGCTGAATACGGTCAGTGACGGAGTTAAAGTGTTAAAGACCATCGCGACTCTCTTCCGCGACTATAAGCCTTATAGCTTTTTTACCGTCATCATGCTTCTGTGCGAGCTGATTGCCTTGATCTTTTTCCTGCCGGTATTGGCCGAATATATTAAGACCGGCCTGGTGCTCCGTTTTCCCACATTGATCGTGGCTTGCATCGTAGCTGTGATCGGCATCCTGATGTGGGTATGCGGAATTATCTTAAGTGTGCTTGTAAAAAAGCATAGGCAGTTGTTTGAATTGTACTTAAACAGCATAAAACGATAAAGATAAATGCAGGTTAGACGTTTAACTCTATCCTGCATTTTCTGGCTGCGGACAGCTGTGCCTGTCCAGCATAAACCAGATCATAATAGGAAGCGCGGCGGCTAAAGGATATGAGTAGCGCATCAGAGCGATTGGCGCCAGCAGCAGTGTCAGCCACAGGCCCGTCAGCGGCATCAGCGCGAGGAAACCTGGACGGTTCTTCACATGGACACAGTAGGCCGCCGCAAACAGCAGAAACCATGAAAAAAAGGCGGGTTGAAACAGCATGGAAACAATCGGATATCCTTGGTGGGGCGTATCATAAGCCAGTTTTCCGTAGAGCTCCTCCAGCCATGGAAGTTTGCTCTGGCGTTCAAATGGCAGATCCAGATAGACATCCTTAACGGACGTCTCCATGTAAGGATGCATATTGGGATAATTCATATTCGGATACCAGTTGCCCAGGCTGCAGGTCAGAAACGCATCCGCGTAGGTCCCAGGGTATTTGAGCCCCAGCCGTACCCATAACTTTACAAATCCTTTTGTATTTTCATAAAATGCTTCCTGATTAAATCCATCCTTTACAGGATCTGCGAGGTAGGCATTATATAGCGTCAGTTTTTCCTCATCAATATAGCCATAGAGAGCCTGCAGGTCTTCATCAGCCAGTTCCTCCTGATGAAGCGCAGTAACCCGAGCGAATTGCTGTATGGGTATGCTGAGCATTTCGGCAATACTGCCGGAGGATACGTGCAGACCGCGATGAAGGATGTTTATAAAAAGCAGATAAGCCAGCGCTGCAGCCGCGCAGATAAGCGTCAGACGCAGCCGGCGCTTTTTCTGTAACATGAGTATAAAAGGGATACACAGCAGAAACGCATACAAACCATTGTTGCGGAAACTGGCCATTAATATCACCGTAACAAGAAAACGTGCCTGAAGAAAAATTGAATGTACAAAAATATCAGGCTCTCTAAACATTTCATATAGAAAAATAATCAGCAACAGCAGAAAACCGGTGAACAGCACATCCTTTGTAGTGCTGACTGCAAACATGGAGTTTAACGGATGCAGCGCGAAATATAGTATGGATAATACCCAGACCCATACAGGGGCTCCCCAGCGGTTCAGTTTGCTGCATGTATACGCAAATATGGCAGACATGACGGCCATCTGTGACAGCGTGTAGATCGCAACTCCCAGATTGTATGAATGAAACTGTTTTCCGATTCCGATGCAAATGCCAAGATATAATGTATGGAGAACAGGATGATGTGAGGTGAATTCTCTAAAATGCAGCTGGCTCACCTGGTTGGGCACATCATAGGCGAATATGCCGGGATAAAAGGCCAGAAATACCGGAAGCCAGCACAGAAATATAAATGCCCAGATGACAAATACAGAGCTTCTCAGACCCGCAAGTATTTGCAGACGGCTGCCCGGACCGATATTTTTCACCTTGCCGGCAGCGGAGGACAGGAAGTTTAGCATAATCAGCAGCACCGCAGCAAACAGTATGCCTAGGGAACAGATCAGGAATGCTTTATGGAACATCCCTTTTGCCGAATAGTCAATACCTGAATGAACGTATATTTCTCTGCCGATAATAAGAAAGGATGAGAAAATCAATCCCATTATAGTACAAAAGCGTAGGTTGCACTTATTGGCTGCCAGAATGCCTTTGCTTATGATTAGATAAAAACAAAGCAGAAAAATGAGTGAAAATACACTGTTGCTGATGACCAGGCTGCCGTTTTCCAGATTAATCGCGAAGGATATGCTGTATATGGCCATACAGGCAAATATAAAGCTGTATAATTTAACGTGTTTTTTCAGGTGATTCATGGGAGACCTCCAGCGAGTAAAACTTTAGAAGACTTTCATTTGGATATAATTATAATACATTCCCGCAGGGATAACAACAATGAAACAGGATATTACAGCCAATGCAGACATCGTAAGAAAAATTTAACACGTCCATAACGGCCGCAAGGTTGTAAATTCCCGGAAGACAGGTTATAATGAACCCCATGGAACCATCAGCCTGTCCGGGCCAGACAGGTGGGAAAATACGTGCCCATACAGCACAGAGCGGAGGAATTATGCTTTTTAACTCGATATCATTTTTGATCTTTTTCCCGGTGGTAACACTGGTTTATTTTCTGATACCCCATAAGATACGCTATCTGTGGCTGTTGGGAGCCAGCTACTATTTCTATATGTGCTGGAACCCGCAGTATGCGCTGCTGATGGCGACCTCCACGCTGCTGACATATCTAAGCGGCCTGCTGATCGATCAGGCCAATAAGATGGAGGATCAGAGAAAAAGAAATTTCTGGCGGAAATTCTGGGTGGCGGTCAGCCTCATTCTGAATCTGTCCATACTGTTTTTCTTCAAGTATTTTGATTTTGCGGTGGATAATTTAAACCGGGTGCTGGGTGCTCTCAATATAACGCTGGTACAGCCCGAGTTCGATGTGATCCTGCCGGTGGGCATATCCTTCTATACCTTCCAGGCTCTAAGCTATACCATGGATGTATACAGGGGGGATATCTATGTCGAGAGGAATGTGGCGAAATACGCGCTGTTTGTGTCCTTCTTCCCGCAGCTGGTGGCAGGGCCCATTGAACGATCCAAAAACCTGCTCACCCAGATCGGTCAGAGACATACATTCAGCTTTACGAGGGCCAGAGACGGGCTTTTACTGATGCTTTGGGGATATTTCCAGAAACTTGTCATAGCCGACAGGGTGGCGATTCTGGTAAACTCTGTATATGGCACCTGGCAGCATCAGACAGGAGTTCCGCTGCTGGTGGCGACCCTCTTTTTTGCCATACAGATTTACTGTGATTTCGCGAGCTATTCCAATATCGCCATAGGCGCGGCACAGGTCATGGGCTTTAAGCTGATGGATAACTTTGATACGCCTTATTTTGCCACATCCGTGGCCGGCTTCTGGCGCCGCTGGCATATCTCGCTGACCACCTGGTTCAGGGATTACCTGTATATTCCTCTGGGTGGAAACCGGTGCGGCAAAGTGCGGCATTATCTCAACATAATGATTGTTTTTCTGGCCAGCGGCCTGTGGCACGGGGCCAGCTGGACATTCGTGCTGTGGGGCTTTTTTAACGGCGCATTTCAGGTGGTCGGTTCTCTCTTAAAACCTGTCCGCGACCGGCTGGTCCGTATTTTCCGTATCGACCGTTCCTCGTTCAGCCATAAACTTCTGAAGGCTGCGGTGACCTTCGGACTGATTAATTTCACATGGGTGTTTTTCCGGGCCGACAGCATATACGCGGCCATTGAGATATTTAAACGGTTCAAGAATTACTTTTATCCCTGGATGCTGGTGGACGGCTCTCTGTTTACTCTGGGGCTGAAGGAGCCGGAATTTTACCTGACGCTTATCTGTATCGGAGTGCTGTTTGTGGTGAGCCTTCTTAAGTACAAAGGCATGCACATCAGAGAGACACTGGCGAAGCAGGGACTGTGGTTTCGCTGGCTGATTTATATATTGGCGATACTGGCCATTTTGAATCTGGGCGTCTACGGACCTGGATTTGATGCCAGCCAGTTCATCTATTTTCAGTTTTAGGAGAGGTGCCCATGAAAAAAATAAGAAGATTAGCCGCTTTTGCCGGATTTTTGGCGGTGCTCATAGCGGTTTTGTCCGTAAACAGCGCCTTGCTGGAACAGAAATATTCCAAGGCTGTTATGGGCGGGTTTTATGAGTTGGAAGAGGACAGTGTGGATGTGATCTTTGCGGGTTCCAGCCATATGCTCAACGGAGTGCTCCCCATGAAGCTCTGGGAAAATTACGGGTTTACCTCCTACAACATCGGCCAGCACGGTCAGCGCCTGAACATGACGTATTATTACATCAAAGAGGCGATCAAAAAGCAGCATCCCAAAGTCGTTGTGGTGGATCTGTATTATGCATTTGAGTCGCAGATCAACGATGATGCAGCTAACCTGCACAAAAGTGTGGACAACCTGCAGTGGGGGGCCAGCAAAATCGGTGCGATTATGAATGCCGCTCCCAAATCGCTGCGGCTGGAACTTTTTTATAATATGTTCCTATATCACACTAGATGGAATGAACTGGAGAAGGAGGACTTTCTCTATCTGACAGAACGGCCCTATAATAATACCGGAGGGACGGAGCTTCGCTGGGGCAATGTGGAGTTTACCAGCCCCAATGTAATACCTGCGGATCAGACAAAGGAGCTGACGGAGGATACGGTAGAGGCGCTGGAGAAAATAGTGAATCTGGCGGCGAAGAATAACGTAGAACTGGTATTCACGGTATTTCCCTATATAGCTGCGGACGACTACCAGGCGTGCTATAATAAGGCCGGCCAGATCCTGCAGGCGGCCGGACAGCATTATATAAATCTGATGTACCATATGGACGAACTTGGTATCGATTTCAGCAAAGATTTTTATGACTCGGAGCATCTGAATCCTGCGGGTGCGGCAAAAGTGACCGATTATTTCGGGCGATATTTAAAAGATCATTTCCAACTGGAGGATAACCGCCAGAATACGGACTACGCTGGATGGAACACGATGCTGGAGCGTTACGAGCGCGAAGTAATCGCCGGCAAGACAGGAGCGGAAGGAGACCCTGTCACCTATTTAAGCTACCTATCCGATCCGGAATACGCGGTGGGCATTGTGATCAAGCCGGATCAGATGGCCATCGGCGAAGAGGTGATGGGAGCTCTGGGGGATCTTGGAATCGATACGGAGGAGCTGGTCCACCGTGACAATAATTATGTGTGCATGATTGACGGCGGTAAGATTCTGGTGGATGATTCCACAGAAGCGCCTCAAGCCGCTTACACACAGGAGCTGGGCGGAATCGCATGGGAAATCACCTGCGGCTCGGATATCGCCTCCGTCATGATCGATCTGCGGGAGTGGGCGCTGAACAAAGAGAGCATCAATATCGTGGTTTACGACAAGGTGCTGCAGAAAGTGGTGGACAGCGTCTGCATCACAAATGACGGGCAGCAACTCATAAGAAAGTAGTATTGGAATACAATAAACCATAAACTTCTTACAGGAGGATGAAAGGATCCTATGAAAACTTACATTCACAAGAGAGGCCCGGCTCTGCTGGCCATGCTTCTGACTGCTGCGCTGCTTTTAAGCGGCTGCAGCTTCAGGGCGAATCAGGAACAGACATCGGAACCGACTGAAACACAGAAAGAGCTTCAGACAAGCGAAGCAAATACCACACAGGAGCAGACGGCAGAGCCTGCAACGGAGGAAACCACGGAGGAGACAACCGAAGAGGCGACCACAGAAGAACCCACAGAGGAGACTACGGAGAAAGAAACATTTGCTCCGGTAGATATCAAAACCGTGGAGGAAACCGTCTGGGCGACCACATCTGTAAATGTGCGTGAGTTCTGGAGCGCGAAGGCGGATAAGGTCGGCGGACTGGCCAAAGGACAGAAGGTGACGAGGACCGGCATCTGCGACAACGGGTGGAGCCAGGTGAGCTATAAGGGCAAAGAGGCCTATGTAAACAGCAAATACCTCACCACGGAGGAACCGGTTCCGGAGACGACTACAATAGCGGAAACCAATGCGCCCAATCCGGGCGGGGATCCGGGAAACGGCGAGCAGGCGCCTCCGCCGGAACAGCCGACCTCTCCTCCGAGCCCGAGCAATGCGGGGAACGGCAAGAAATGGTGCAGTTTCGGGGACAGCATTACCGCCCAGGGCGGATGGCAGGATACGGTCACAAATTATTTCGGCTTCTCAGGTTTTGACAATGCCGGAAAAGCCGGCGCCTATCTGGCGGATGACGGAAGCGATAAGTGGCTGGGAGCAAGGATCCAGACCATACCGACGGACGCGAATGTGATTACCATATTTGCCGGTGTCAATGACCTGATCTTTGATCACGCCATTGGTGAGATTACGGATACCTCAACGGTAAAGGGGGGGCTTTCCCACATCATCGACGAAGTGAGAAAACGCGTTCCCGGAGCCCAGATTATCGTGGTGACACCGTACAATACCTATGATTCGGGCAATACGCTTGGCCTGACTCTCAATTCCTATGCCGATGCGATTAAAGAGGTGGCCTCGGCGCAGAGCGTGCCGGTCATCGATCTGTACTACGGTTCAGATTTCAGCCCGTCCAACCAGGCCGATTACACGGTGGACAGGATACATTTAAACAGCGCAGGCAAGGCGCATCTGGGTGATGTGATGGTGGAATTTTTAAAATCCATATTATAAAAATAATTTACAGGCAGTTATATAATTGCATTGTAAAGAGCCTGTACGGCATTATGAGAAGTCTATTGCCGTATTGGAATCGGATGCCCCGCTGCCTGCCAGCGGGGCATTTAGTCATTCGCTTTGAAAGTACCATTTACAAATTACAAAAGCCATGTATTAAATTGATGCACAGATCGACAAAATACGACAAAATTCATCAAAACGCGCCGAACTGCGCAGCCATTACAGAAAGCAGGAAAACAGTTGAATAAAAAAAGAATTGCACATACGGCCGCCATGCTGGCCGCAGTCCTCCTCATAGCGGCTGCAGGTCTGCTGGCATATAAATTTAACCAGAAGATCAATGTTCTGGGCGCACAGCTGGACGGGATATCAGCCCGCCTGTCCCAGGCGGAAGATTCGGCAGCGGGCGCAGACTATTATAATATTGGCTTTGATAACCAGGAAGCGGCCCGTATAACCGTCCATTCCGGCCAGGAGAAGGGTACTTACCGTTTCTGGCAGCTGCCACTCCAGACGGGCAATCAGGGCGCGTCCTATGTGATAGAGCTGCCCGGAGGTGAACTCATAGTCATAGACGGCGGCTTTAAGGGAGACGGAGATTATCTCCACGATTTTCTGATGGAACGTGGAGGCGTGGTAAAGGGCTGGTTTCTGACTCATCCCCATGTGGACCATATAGGCGCCTTTTTATACAATGTCAATAAGGAAGGGCACAACGGGCTGACGATTCAAAATGTGTATTATTCCCCGTTTACCCCGGAGTACTTCACTGAGGAGGCAGAGGGCAAGGATTTAAAGGCGCTCAATGAATATCTGCTGTTCGATGAGTTTGAAGCTGCAAGAAACAGCATAGCAGACATCCCGTTTATCCCTATGCTGGCGGATGACAGGCTTGAGATCGGCGGAATAACGGTGGACTGCCTGCACAGCTTTGACGGGACAATCTATCATGTGAACAGCAACTCGCTGGTGCTGAACTTTGATTTCGGCGGTTATCGCATTATGATTACCGGAGATATCACGGACGGGTCGCTTTCCAAGATGCTGGAGCGGATTCCACAAGGGGATGACAGATGGAAGACGGACTGTGTGCAGATCCCGCACCATGGATTCGGCGGTTTTACAGACCAGCTGCTTCGCCTGACCCAACCCGGGCTGGCTTTTATAGACTGCACGCTGCCGCAGTATTATGACAGGGATGAAGAGGGGAACCTGGGAGATGGCAGGTTCGGCACACAGGAAACGGCCGCTATATTAAAGAACAGAAATCTTCCGTCCTTGAAGGCATTTAATGGGCCAAATGAGATCGTTATAGACTAATCTATTAGAAACGCAGCAGACCTTAAAATATTACACTAAAAATTATACAAACTTTCATGGAATATTTTGTAATATATACCAATGCATGGAAAGGAAAAATGTAGTAGAATATAAAAGAAATCTTCAGAGGTTTCATGTCATAAAAGTGGACATGCGTCAGGAGGTCCGCGGCTGAATAGGAAATCCCCCCTTAGTCCTAGTTGATAATATCAATAGGCGTTTCCAAAAGGCCGCATACGGATGCCTGCCGCACGTCCACATGGCATTAAAATTTTCTTTCACATGCAAAAGAAGCTGTTTGGATCCGGTATGCCCTGGAGCCGCACAGCTTCTTTTATTTTGAGAATTCGAGGCGGTTTAAGACAGAGCATCTTCTAATTGCCATTTGAAATCATGCGCATCTTTGGTATAATGAAAAATGTCATAGTTATAACGAAAAAGCACTTTCAAACACGCTCTTATATCCGGGGGGAAAACATTGAAAAATCGTAAGCGTAAATATCTTGCCAGGATCAGCTACAAACGGCTCATCGTGCTGATCAGCCTCAGTCTGATCTGTATCATGCTGGTCCTTTTTTCCGTCTACAAATATTCCGAATACAAATATCAGAGAAACTTAAACGCCAGAAAAGAAGCATCCGAAAGAATCCTGCAGATTATCAAGAATTTTAATGACAGGACGGAAGCGCTTCAGAACCACTATCTGATCGCCATAGAGAGCGAAAGCGTCAATTGGCTGATTGAGAATGAGATGTCCTATTCTGACTACAGCAGATATACCCAGGCATTCAACGTCCTGAATAAGAATACCACGGATGTCTCCGGTTTTGCTCTGATTAATTATAAAACTGGATGGGTGCTGAGCAATAAGGGGCTTTTTTCCGTGCCAGAGATTGTGAATGCGGATGCGCTTGAGAAGTATTTAAACTGGGAAAGCGGCGAAGCGCCTAAAAATTACTGGGCTTATGCGGATGCTGCGGATGCGGTGAAACAGGGGGATAAGAACTACCGTTTCAGCATTGATACGGAAGGGCTGAATCTGGTCATAGGGCTGCCGTTTAACAGCTTCAATGAGTATGCGCGGCTGATCGTCAATGTCTCTCCGAAGCAGTATGACGCCTGGATCACTCCCTGGCTGAATGAATGTGAGGAGATCATCGTGCTGGACGATGACGGGAACGCGGTTTACGTTTCCGACAGCCGAATGATTGATGAGTGCGTCCGCATGAAGGAAGAAGGTCTGCAGGTTTCGGAACCTATAAATAAAAAGGATGATGCGGGCAGCAATACATACGTGATATCATCGGCCAGGTCGGGCTTTCTTGGCTGGACCTTCTTTATGGTTTACGATGTGAACAAAGGCTTTCTGGCGGGCAGCGGATTATCCGGAGGCTGGTTTCTGGCCAATATCATACTTATGTTTCTCTCCTTTATTCTGGCGGTCCTGGCCATTTACTATCCCGTAGGAGCGCTGATCAGGGACATGGCAGGGAAGGAAGAACGCAATAAAATACAGGGAAATGAGATCTACTATCTATCGGATCAGTTCCAGCATTTGAGAAAGGATAAGACCGCTCTGGAGGAGACCGTAACCCAGCAGCAGGCGCACCTGGAGGAACTGTTTGAACTGAGGCTGATCCGAGGGGAAATCTCGGAAGCAGAGTGGAGGGATTACACAGAAGAATTTTGCAGAGCGCCGCGGAAGTATTTTGTCTCTGCGGTACTGGTTCTGGATTCACGGGGCGATGCGGAGGAACAGAGCAATCTGAATGAGGATGCGATCAGCCTCAAAATCCTGCAGAATATGCCGGATAAAGTCAGACAGATCCCCTGGATGCCTGCGGTATATCATGCCGGTACAATCTGCGCCTTGCTGGCTGCGGAATCGGAGGAGGAGCTTCAGAACGAGATCGGAAGCTATTATGCCGCTGTCAGTGAGTACATAGGGACCGCATTCGGAAGCCACATACGCATGGGTGTGAGTTCTGTTCATTCCAATTACGGCCATGTACACAATTCATACAGGGAGAGCGTCAACGCCCTGCTCACGCAGAATATTGCCGGCGTAAATGAAACCGGCCTCTTTTACTATATATCCGATCTGACCGTTGATAAGGATTATGGGGGTAAAAAATACGATCTTTCTTATGAAAAGGCGGTCCAGAGGAGTATCCGTTCCATGGACGAACAGGAAAGCCATAGGATTACGGAGGAGTTTTTTGAGTATCTGGGCAACAGCGCCGGGTCTGTTGAAGAGATCCGGGCATGTATATTGAGCTATGTCAATGCGATTCTGCTGGTAGCATTTCAGATACAGGTGGATATTGAGAAAATTAATCCCAACGGGATCGGCAGAATCTATCAGGATATACTGGACGGCATGGAGCTGTCCGGGATCAGCAGCTATGTTCGGCACACGCTGATTGACGCTGTATTTAAGGAACGGCTTTCCCTGATCAACGATAAATCCGGCAGCATTGCCGAGAGCGTGTACCGTCTCATCGACCAGCATAAAGGAAATCTGACCCTTTATGAGTGTGCGGATATACTCGGGGTTGATTCCGCCTATGTCTGGAAGGCGCTGAAGCTGGTGAGCAATAAATCATACAGCGATATTGCCGAGGAATATAAACTGGAAGAGGCCAAGCGCATGCTCCTCCAGACAGATATGAAAGTAAATGAGATCGCCGCCGCGCTGAACTACTCAAATACCCAGAATTTTATCCGTTTTTTCAGCAAATGCACAGGCCTGACACCGGGAAAATTCCGGAGGCTTCACTAGAGCGTGCAGTTGCGGAAATGAATTTTCAAACACGCTCTAGCACATCAGTGCGCCACTTCCCCTCAAAACATGCGAAAAACAATCACTTCATATCTCTCCGGGAATGAAGTGATTGTTTTTGTGCATTACTAACTAAAAACAAATGGAAAAACTATATAATTTGACCGATTAATCAAATGATTATTTCAATCATCTCTGCCCGGTGATAGGATGAGTTCAACAGGTTTCCGGAAAATCCTGAAAGCGGTAAAAATATTTAAATCTGCAGATTTAGATCTATGTAAATCTGCGCATTCAAACCAACACATTAAACCAGCGAGGAGGATATCTTTATGAAGAGAAGAATATTCAGAAAGACAATGAGGAGAACCGCGGCGGTCATGCTGGCGCTCTCCGTTATACTGTCCCTTGGCGCCTGCAAATCCGGCGGCAGCGGAACATCCAAAGAGACCCCGATGCAGAGCGAGCAGATGCCGCAGAGCGGCGCGGCAAAGGATAATGAAACGCAGCCGGCCGGAGGAAAGGAGCCGGTGGAAGTTTCCATAGCCGCCATCGATATCTACGCAGGCATGAGCAATTCCGGCGAATACGGAGAGGAAATCCGCTCCAGGCTGGAGGAGATCTGCGGCGTGAAGATGTCAATAGACTGGATGCAGGATGCGGACAATCAGATTCCCCTCATGCTTGCCAAGCCAGAGTCCATGCCTATGGTGATCGTGCACTGGAATCTGAAAGGGAATATCGTATCCGCCGCCCAGAACGGCGCTTTTGTAAATCTCAACGACTATATATGGGATTCACAGAAGTATCCGTACCTGTCCCAGATGAATGAGAATGTTGCGGATGCACTGTCGGTGGGCGGACAGCTGATCGGCATTCCGCGCACCAGGATCATCGGCAGAAACGGCCTTTCCTACAGAAAAGACTGGGCTTTGAAGGTGGGGATTACCGAAGATCCCCAGACCGTTGAGGATGTATATGACATGCTCTGGAAATTTACCTATGAGGATCCGGACGGGAACGGAAAGGATGACACCTATGGCCTTGAGATGACGAATTATACCGGCGATTTCGATATCATGCAGTCCTGGTTTGGCGTGGGCAATGGCTGGGCTGAAGAGGAAGGACGGCTGGTGCCGGTTCATATGCAGGATGAATATATGGATGCCCTCAACTGGTTCAGAAAGATATATGAAGACGGCCTGATGCCTTCCGATTGGGCGGTGCGTGAAGGAACAACCATCATGGAGGCGACCAAGACCGGAGAATGCGGCGTTTTCGTGGATGTGATGGACAATGCCCGCAAGATCTGGGACTACTTTGTGGCGGAAGACAGCTTTACTCCTTCGGTAATGAACCCTGATGAACCGGCGGCCATGCAGCTTGTAGGGCCGATCAACAAAAAGACCACAGCGACGGCCGGTTATAACGGTTTCCTTACAATCAGCGCCACTACCTGCGATACGCCGGAGAAGATTGAGGCGGCGCTGACCATGATCGACCGTTTCAGCACCAATGAAGCCAGGCTTCTGATGGAGTACGGCCTGGAAGGGATCCACTGGGAAACCGATGCTGAGGGAAACCTGGTGGATCTGGATATCGAAAACAGCGAACTTTCCGTAGGCTATAAAGGGCTGGAAACGATGGAACCGAGGCTTCCCGATTATGGCGTTCTCACCGATCCGATGCCCGTCATGACGGAGCGCGAGGTGAAACAGTCGGAGGTCTATAAAAAGAATGAGGAGTGCGCGGTGTTTAACCCTGCCACCTCCTATCTGCTCAATTCCACCACCTATTCCGATGTGGGAGCCATGCTGGACGAGTGGATTACGCAGGCCAGAAGCCAGTATATCTGCGGCGAAATCGATGAAGCGGGCCTGCGGGCCGTATGGGATAAATGGTACCAGAACGGCGGCGGACAGATCATCGAAGAGGTAAATGAACAGTACCTCGCAAACAAATAGCAAAAAGGCGCATTGAAAGAGGATGTAAGAGTGAAAAATAAGGACGGAATGCAGGAAATCGAGGAGGAACTGAAAAGGAGAAATCTGCCCGATTTCATGCTCCTTGACGGAAAGAAGATCACGGATGCAGAACAGTGGGAACAGAAGCGGACACAGATGCGGGAGGCAATCTTACGGGAACTGTACGGATTCATGTCATTCCGTGAGTGCAGTGTATCCGCAGAAACCGTAAAGCTTGACCCGGACGCCTACGGCGGCAAGGCAGTCATAGAAACGGTCCTGATTCGGGTGAGCACGGTGAGAGGCGTATGCTGTTACCCTGTCCGGCTGGCTATACCCAAAGAGGTCCAAAAGCCTGCGGTGTTTCTGTATATGACGGGCTTTCCGGGCACGGAGATTGTGGAAGAGCTGATCGACTGCCATTATGCGGCGGTCACAGTATACTATCAGGATATCATGCCGGACCGGCCGGAGGCGGAGCTGGAAGGCGTGGGCGGTCTCTGTGAAAAGACTCCTTACATAGGATGGGGTAAGATCGCCATGTGGGCATACGGAATCAGCCGGGTGACCGATTATCTGATGACAAGGCAGGATATAGATACCGGCAGGATCGCCGTTGTGGGGCATTCCAGACTCGGTAAGGCGGCGCTGCTTAGCGCCGCCCTGGATCAGCGCTGTTCTCTGGTGATCAGCGCCGGATCCGGCGCCGGGGGCGCCGCCCTGTTCCGTGGCAAAACCGGTGAACGGATTGAGAATTTAAGCAGACACTGGTTTTGCGGCAATCTGCAGAAATATGCGTATCACCCGGAACTGCTGCCCTTTGACCAGCACTTCCTGCTGGCCCTTACGGCGCCGCGGCGGGTGTATATATCCAGCGCATCCAAAGACAGCTGGGCGGATCCAAAGTCAGAGTTCTTAAGCTGCGCGGCGGCATCGCCGGCCTATGAGTTTCTGGGGCTGGACGGCCTGGTCTGCCGGGGATATCCTAAGGCCGGAGATATGCTGCAGGAGGGGCACATCGCGTATCACATCAGGAGAGGGACACATGCGCTGACCAGGGAGGACTGGCACTGCTATATGAGATACAGGCAGCGCCATCATGTGTAGTGAGCGGATAGAAGAAAGAAAGGCGGTCCTTATATGGCTGGCAAGAATAAAAACAGGTCCGTTAAGACCAATGAGATGAGCAACTGGCAATATTTTTTAAGACATAAGGGATTGTATTTCATGGTTCTGCCGGGCGTCATTTATTTTCTTATGTTCCGGTATGTGCCCATGGGGGGCCTTGTAATCGCATTTAAGGATTACAGCCCGTTTAAGGGGATCTGGGGAAGCGCCTGGGTGGGGCTTCTGCAGTTTAAAAAGTTTTTCGACACGCCGGATTTTTTCCGGCTGCTGCGCAATACTCTGGGAATCAGCATACTGCAGCTGATCGCATTTTTCCCCATGCCGATCATATTATCGCTGTTTCTGAATGAGATCAGGCACAGCGCCTATAAAAGAACCATACAGACCCTGGTGTATATCCCGCATTTCGTATCCTGGGTGATCATAGCAAGCCTGACCTATCAGCTGTTTAATGTGAAGGACGGCGCGGTCAATCTGATATTTCAGAACATTACAGGGCATTCTTTTGATATCCTGTCCAAAAGCTCGTCCTTCTGGGGGATGATTGTGGGTCAGGATATCTGGCGGGAGACCGGATACGGCACGATCATATTCCTGGCCGCTCTGGCCGGCGTGGATCAGGAGATGTATGAGGCGGCGCGCATGGACGGCGCGGGACGTTTCAAGCTGATGTGGCATATCACGCTGCCGTCCATCAAATCCACTGTGATCATGATGCTGATCCTGCGCGTGGGCGGACTTTTAAATACCGGCTATGAGCAGATCTTTCTGATGAGGAACGATTTGAACATGTCGATGGCGGATGTATTTGATACTTACATTTTTACCAGGGGCATTACAAACGGCCAGTATTCCTTCTCGGCAGCGGCGGGAATGTTTAAGTCCGTGGTGGGCATGATTCTCGTGCTCGGATCGGACCGGATCGCCAAGAGATTCGGAGAAAGCGGATTATATTAAAGAGAGGGGAATAGTATGGCTGTCTTACATAAAAAGAAGGATATTAAGATCAGAAAAAGCCCGGGAGACCGGATCGTGGACGTGATGATATATACGATGCTGGGGCTTGTGGCGGTCTCGGCGATACTGCCGTTTCTCTATATCCTGGGCGGCTCCTTCGCCACCAATAAAGAATTGACGGAAAAAGCTTTTTTCATCATACCCGAGGTATGGTCGCTGAATGCGTATAAATATGCCGTGAGGACGGCCAACATCCTGCGGGGGCTGAAAAATTCAATCATTTTAACCGTGCTTGGTACCGCGCTGTGCATGGTGTTTACTATACTGTTTGCCTACCCTCTTTCTAAACCGCATTTCAGAGGGCGGAATCTGATCATGAACATGGTCATAATCACGATGCTCTTTGGAGGCGGCATGATCCCGTCCTATATTGTCTACTGCGCGTATGGGCTGTACGACACTTACTGGGCGCTGATCCTTCCGGCGCTGATCAGCCCGTTTAATATGATCATCATCAAGAAGTTCTTTCAGGAGCTGCCAGGTGAGCTGGAGGATGCGGCCTATGTGGACGGCTGCGGGGATACAGGCACCTTTGTGAAGATCATGCTGCCGTTATCCAAGCCTGTAATCGCATCGATTTCACTGTTTTACGGCGTGGGATTCTGGAATGATTATTTCAACTCCATGATCTATTTAAAGACCGCGGAAAAATTCCCGATCCAGATTCAGCTGCGTTCGATCATACAGCTGACGTCTCAGGTTTCGGAGATCGCCATGGACTATTATGACACCGGCGGCGCCCCGCCGGATAAGGCGGTAAAAATGGCATGTACGGTAATCGCCACGGTACCCATACTGATGGTATATCCATTCATACAGAAATACTTTACCAAAGGGGTGATGGTGGGAGCGGTCAAAGGCTGAAAAACGACACCAAAGAAAAGATCTGCCGGTCATCAGTTTGGCCGGCAGTAATATCGCGGGCAGCCCTGATGAAGTGAATGAGAAAGATAAGGGCAGAAATCCGCGGGATGTGATTTATTATAATAGCGAAGATTAATATGCGCTATTAGTAATTAGAAAATGCGGCAGGCGCTTGCCTGTGCAGCAGAACTCTGATAATATATGATAGTATTGCAAGAAAAGCAGAAACGGGGCTGGAAGAAGCAGATCATGCCCCTAAGAATACGTAACAATAGTTGAAAAAGACAGCCTGCCGGCACAATGCGCTGGGCAGACTGCCTTTTTCAGGAACGGAAACGAGATTATAGCGTCTAAAGGGCGTTAGACATATTTGATGGTGTACGGTTTGTTGGGGGGGATAATCTCATTTCCGATTCCGCTAATAGTAACGCAGAATACGACAAATTATAACACAAAATAGTAAACAAATAATGAATCAAATTATTGTAAATATCATACAAAAATAATATGAAAATGAATATTTTGCCATATAATACAGGATACAGAACAATGAAACTGTGAAATATATCCAATCAGACAATCGAAAGGCGGGAGGAAACATGGATAACGGGAAATGCACTGCTTTCAAATACGGATTTGGCAGATCAAAAAAGAGAAACAAAGTCAAGCTGACCCGCCGGCGCAGGATCCTGCGCTGGACCGGGATACTATTAGCGCTGTTTTGGATGATCCTGATCTTTCGGTTTTCCGCTGAGAACGGCCAACAGTCCGGAGCGCTAAGCGATTCGGTCCTGCAGACGGCGGTCGATCTGTTCGACCGGATCACAGGACAGGACCTGAACGGAGCTATGACGCCTAAGCTCACCCAAATACTCGGCTTCTGTGTCCGCAAGGCCGCCCATATGACCGTCTATTGCATGCTGGGTATCAGCGTGATGTTAACAATGTTCACCTTCCCGCCGGCAATATGGAAAAAGGCCGGCCTCACACTTCTCATCTGCGCGGCCTACGCGGGGAGCGATGAATTCCATCAAAGCTTTGTAGCAGGCAGGGGCCCCAGCCTGCAGGACGTGTGCATTGACAGCCTGGGCGCCGCCGCGGGCATTCTCATCGCCCTGCTGGCATACTGCGTTTTTGATACCGTGCGCCGCAAAACTTAAAGCCAGAACTGTACCAGCCTTGCGATTCTCTCATACAGCAGAGGATTTGCGGTCTGCCAGGAGTAGGAGCATTTTGCGAGTATCAGCAGCGCATGATACCCCAGGCTGCAAAAGCCGGCCCAGAAGAGCACCTGATGAAACGCGCCCATCCACCGTTTGCCCGCGTGGGCTTCCATCAGCGAAAACAGGATCAGCAGCGCCGGAAGAAAGAAAAACAGACCGAAATCACTTTTGTATCGTGTAAGGATGCCGGCCATCTCGGTATCCGCGACGACGATTAAGAACGCGCCCGCCGTGCAGAGCATACAGAACGCGAACAGCTTCTTTTTTCTAAGCCATCCTGCGGCATATCTGACGGCAAACAGGGCCATCAGGATCAGATTAGTGGTGAACAGGCCGCCAAAGGCGGCTTCCTGGATAGTTTTCCCCGGGTAGGTGGTCAGTATGTCCGCCGTATAAAGGAACGGAAAGCGGGCATTGATCTTCGGAGGCTGCAAAAGATAGGTGAAGATGCCCAGCGGGATACGCCCCGGCACGAATCCGCGGCGGGTCATATCGTTGGTGGTCAGGTTATAGTTGGCTCCGAAATCCAGCGCTGACCCAAAACGCGCATAGTTATAGTACATCAGAAAAGCAGCGATGCCCAGATAAGGAAGGGCCAGCGCCAGCAGTTTCCACAGCTCTCTGCGGTTCTCTTTTTTGAGAATCCCCATAAACAGCGGCAGTGCCAGCAGACTTCCCACAAGGAGCTGCGGGCGGCTTCCGGCCACGGCTGCCATGCAGCAGGATCCTGCCAGCATGCGCGGCCAGCTGTACCGGCCCCGGGGGAGCCTGGCCTTTAAGGACGTTTCCTTCCTTCCGTCTGCCGCATCCGGCCGGACGGCCGAAATCCAGAGTGTCAGCCCCCAGGCGGTCAGCGCCAGCGCTGTGATGATCGGAACGTGATACAGATCCGGTCTTTTCGCGATATAGACGGCGCCGCTGCCGATTATGGCGGTCACGGTGAGCAGAAGAAAGCTGAAAAACGGAATCCGGCTGAAATACTTTTTGATAAATTCCCGCATCAGCGCCAGCATGCCGAAGACATAAGCGGTCTGAGCGATGATGACCACAGTGTGATTGGGCAGGTCGTTGCCGGTGACCAGATAATAGGGCAGATAAAACAGCAGTTCCGGCGTCACGCCGAAATAAACGTAGTACCTGCCGTTATAATAGGCCGTATCCCACTGATAGCTCACGTCCATTTCCTTTCTTAGGGCAGGATCGTACGGATTTTCCAGTTCCGTCAGCTCTTTGGAGGGCTCCTCATCCAGATAATAATGCCCGTCCGCCATGGAGTGAGCCAGCTCCTGGTATTGCTGATGATGCTCCCAGGCAGGGGCGGTAAACAGCGGGTTAGCACGGGACAGGGAAGCCAGAAATACGGACAGCACGATGCCCGTCAGGAAAATCAGCGCCGTCTGCACCCCGTTGGACGGATCGAAAATGTGCCGGTAAATGCCTGATTCAGGTCTTGCATAATAGATGAACAGGATCAGGAAAAAGCAGACAAAGAGCCGAATGGCGGAAAAGTGCAGCGGCACGCGGACATTGAAGCTGATGTCATGTACGCGGACCGTTTGTCCCTCCAGACCCGAAAAACGGATGGCAAGCTTGTCCGATTTCCCGGAAAGGCTTAAATGAAAATACTGGCTTTCCTTCAGCGAATGGGAGCTCACATGCTCCGGCAGCTCAAAATAATCGGTGTTGGCTTCATCCTGTGCCAGTATGACGAAGGAAAACGTGCGCACCTTCTTCGAAGGCGCGGTTATGCCCTCCTTATCTTCCTGCAGCACCTCCGCATCCAGATGGATATTGTCCAGTTTATGGCCGATGCCGGTAAATTCCAGTATAGGTTCGCCTCTGCTGCGGACTGTATATGTGCCGTCCCCGTTGTCGGTCATGCCGCTGCCCGCTGCGGGAACCAGGCCCTTTAGAGGCTGATTGGACAAAGACCCCAGCCATCGGAAATTAAAAAGAAGCAGTTCCAAAAGGAGTGCCAGCAGAAAAGCCGCGCCGGCAGCCGCCAAAAATGCGGGAAACGGCCGTTTGACCGTCCAAGCGGCGTCCGTTTGGCCTTGGCGTCCGTCTGTCCTATTGTGCCGGAGGAATACGGTATGGTTCGTTACAGAGTTAGTTTTCATTTGTGTCCTTTCTTTTGCGTTACCACTTTCTGCGGTATTCACTGGCAGTCATTCCCTCAGATTTACGGAATACCTTGTTAAAATAGCTGGTATCGGGAATCCCGCAGGCCCCGGCGATGGATTCGATGGACTGGCCGGTAAAACGGAGCATTTCTTTGGCCAGCGTGATCCGCCGGGCCAGGATATAGCTGCCCACCGTGATGCCGTACATGCGCTTGAATTCCCTGGAGAGATGGTATTTGCTGACAAAGCAGGTTTCCGCCAGCTCATCCAGGGATATTTTATTTTGGAAATGTTCGTCAATGTATTCGCGGACCAGCTTGAGCTTCTGGACGATGCCGCTGTCTAAAATCAGCTCCTGCTGTTTCGGCACGGACACGCACATGGTCAGAATATCGGTGATATACTTGGAGGCCATGATTTCATCCCAGGTGCTTTTCCCGGCATGCATATCGATCAGATGCTGAATCGGAGCGGTAAACTCTGCCGGAGCGGCGGTATGGAATAAATTCCCTCCCAGGGTGGCATGATAGTACTGGTAATAGTTTTGCGCCATCGGCCCGTTAAAATGCACCCACATCAGCTCCCAGGGATTTTTTTCACTGCTCTGGTGGGAATAGCCCGGTTTGCAGTCGATGAACACGCAGTCGCCGGCCCTTAGATGATACCGCCTGTCCCTGTAGGTCACGGCCCCTTCCCCTGACAGCACGATCAGAAACAGGAAGGAATCCAGATGCTCACGCCTGCTGACATGGGACTTCAGACTGCGCAGCCGGCCGGCCTCCTGGACATAGAAAAGCGTGGATTTAGCGAAGTCGCTGGGGGTATGCAGTATTCGTTTGGTTTCGATAACCTGTGATTTGGCCATAGCAATATTTTACCTTTTTTAAGCAATTTTTAATGTTGATTATATGATTATACTATACTATACTTTCAAAGAAAAGTGAAAAGATAATACTATGTGAAATTATATTTGGAGGAATAACATGAAAAAAACAGCGCTTATCACCGGTATTACCGGACAGGACGGTTCTTATCTGGCAGAGCTACTGCTGGAAAAAGGTTATGAGGTACACGGCATCATCCGCAGGCATTCCAGCATCGCCACGGACAGAATTGATCATCTGTATGAAAATGAGGAGCTGCGCAATCAGACCTTTTTCCTGCACCACGGGGATCTGACCGATTCCAGCAATTTAAACCGACTGATTGAACAGATTCAGCCTGACGAAATCTATAACCTGGCGGCGCAGTCCCATGTGGCGGTATCGTTCGAGGTTCCCGAATATACCGCAGAGACCACCGGCATCGGCACGTTAAGACTGCTGGACGCCATCAAAAAGAGCGGCGTGGACTGCAAGTTTTACCAGGCTTCCACTTCCGAACTCTTCGGCGGGCTGCCCGAGACTGCTCCGCAGAGCGAAAAGACACCGTTTTATCCCAAGAGCCCCTATGGCGCGGCCAAGCTGTACTCCTACTGGATCACGGTGAATTACAGGGAATCCTATAACCTGTTCGCCTGCAACGGCATTCTGTTCAACCACGAATCCCCCAGACGGGGAGAGACCTTCGTAACCCGCAAGATCACCAGGGCGGTGGCTTCCATCATGGCCGGCAAGCAGGAGAAGCTTTCTCTGGGCAATATGGACGCGAAACGTGACTGGGGATTTGCCGGAGATTATGTGGAAGGCATGTGGCGCATCCTTCAGCAGGATAAGCCCGGCGACTATGTGCTGGCCACCAATGAGACCCATACGGTGCGGGAGTTTGTGGAACTGGCTTTCCGTGAAGTGGGCGTAGAGGTGGAATGGAAGGGCGCCGGCGTGGACGAAAAAGGCTACTGCAGAAAGACCGGCAAGCTTTTGGTTGAGGTGAATCCAAGGTACTTCCGTCCCGCGGAAGTGGAGTTCCTCTGGGGAGACGCCTCAAAGGCTGAGCGTGAACTGGGCTGGAAGCGCAAGGTGGATTTTAAAGGCCTGGTGAGCATGATGGTGGACAGCGACATGCGCGAGATCGCGAACATGAGCGCAGAGGAATGCAGGGCGGCTAACGCGTCTTGCGAAGCATAACTTGCAAAATGGACTGATTGGGTTTATATTATAAAGGACATTGCTGCAGAGCATATGCATTCTGCACGGAAACGGAGTTTGAAATGGAAAAAGACAGTAAAATCTATGTCGCCGGCCATCGCGGTATGGTAGGCTCGGCAATTGTCAGAAAGCTGGAACAGGAAGGGTATCACAATATTGTGACCAGAACTTCCAAAGAGCTGGATCTGCGCAGACAGGATGCGGTGGAGCAGTTCTTTGCAAAAGAGAAGCCGGACTATGTGTTTCTGGCTGCGGCCAAGGTGGGCGGTATCATGGCCAACAACACATATCCCGCCGATTTTATGTATGACAATATGATCCTGGAGATGAATGTGATCAAAAGCGCCTTTGACAATAAGGTGAAAAAGCTGATGTTTCTGGGTTCTTCCTGCATCTATCCGCGCATGGCGCCCCAGCCCATGCCGGAGAGCTGCCTGCTGACCAGCGAACTGGAGCAGACCAATGAGGCATACGCTCTGGCGAAAATATCCGGACTTAAATACTGCACTTATTTAAACCGGCAGTACGGCACGGATTATATCAGCGTGATGCCGACAAATCTCTACGGCCCGAACGATAACTATCACCCTAAGAATTCCCATGTGCTTCCCGCCATGATCCGCAGATTTCACGAGGCGAAAGTGAGCGGTGCGCCGACGGTGACCGTATGGGGAACCGGCACGCCTCTGCGTGAATTCCTCTATGTGGACGATCTGGCGGACGCCTGCCTGTACCTGATGAATACCTACAGCGGCGATGAAACGGTGAATCTGGGTACCGGCAAAGAGGTGACAATCGCCGAATTGGCACGGATTGTGAAAAAGGTAATCGGCTATGAGGGCGAGATCGTATTTGATACCACCAAACCGGACGGCACTCCCAGGAAGCTTCTGGATGTGTCAAAGCTTTGCGGGCTGGGCTGGACCTACAGGACAGAGCTGGAAGAAGGCATCGCTCTGGCATACGATGATTTCCTGCACAGTGAGATGCGGGCAGAAAGATAACGGTTGTCTGGGGATATTAGAAGGAGGATTTTTTTTATGAAAAAGATACTTGCGCTGTTAATGGCGATGGCAATGCTTGTCAGTGCCGCAGGCTGCCAGTCCAAGGGAAGCGGTAAGGAAATGAGCGCTGAGGAAGTATACAAGAGCGCCATGGAGAAGACGAATGCGCTTCAGGATACGGATATGACAATGAATATGGACATGAACATGGCTGTCGGCGGTGAGGAACTGACGATCAGTTCCGACATCGCACTGAAGGCCGCGGGCCTGACGACCGAAGAAATGCAGATGAACATGTCCATGGGCATGGAACTGATGGGCCAGGCCGTGGATATGAACATGTACTATAAGGACGGTTACTTCTATACTGAGATGGCAGGCCAGAAGGCAAAGCAGGCCATGGATGTGGAAGCTGCTGTGGATCAGGTGGAAGACAGCACCGCCATGGGCGGCATCGGCGCGGAAGCGATGAAGGAACTCAAAATGGAAGCCAAAGACAACGGCGAATATGAAATCAGCTTTGTGGCTGACGGCTCCAAGCTGACCGATTATGTGGACAGCGTGATGGGACAGCTGTCGGATGTTCTGGGTCCTGATGCGGATGCCAATATGACTGTGGGCGACGTTACCGGAACTGCTCTGGTAAATAAAGACGGTTACATAGCACAAGAAAGCATGACTATGGTTATGACGATGACTGTGGAAGGTCAGGAGATCACCCTGACTCTGAATATGGATGCTGTTTACAACAATCCGGGTCAGGCAGTGACGGTAGAATTCCCGGATCTGTCCGATTTTGTGGAAGCATAGAGTAAAAGTGTGTTAATAAAGGCGTTCCGTACTGCAGATCAATCTGCGGCACGGAACGCCTTTTTACTATCATAGGATTCATGTGTCTTTAACACCCTAATCTCAATAGGAAAATGCGCCCTATTGAATAAAAAAACGCTCCGCTTAGGATCGCACTGCGGCGGAAAGGTATTATGCCGCTAAAGCACCCGCCGCAGGCGGAGGATTCCGCCTGCTGAATTTGGTTACATTAATGTCTGTTACAGGGGCATTCGCTTTCCGGAGGCCTGTTAGAGTCAGGCCCCATAGGAGGTCTGCCAGGCCCAGGCCCCATAGGAGGTCTGCCGGGTCCGGGCCCCATGGGAGGTCTGCCGGGTCCAGGTCCCATGGGAGGTCTGCCGGGTCCGGGCCCCATGGGAGGTCTGCCGGGTCCAGGCCCCATAGGAGGTCTGCCGGGTCCAGGTCCCATAGGAGGTCTGCCGGGTCCAGGTCCCATAGGAGGTCTGCCGGGTCCAGGCCCCATAGGAGGTCTGCCGGGTCCGGGTCCCATAGGAGGTCTGCCGGGTCCGGGTCCCATAGGGGGTCTGCCGGGCCATGGCCCCATAGGGGGTCTGCCGGGTCCAGGCCCCATGGGAGGCCTGCCGGGCGGAGGCCCCCAGGGAGGCGGCCCTGCAGGAGGACGGCCCGGATTATTGGAACAGTTTGGGCAATTGGAAGGATTATTTGAACGGATCATGATATCAGAGGTCCTTTCGTGTTTTATATATACTATGCATACGAACCGTTTTGGTTGATGTATGGAGCCCGAAATGTCTGCGTTCCGGAAAACGTTAATCTCTGATCTGTTTTCCTGTGTGGTCCAGATGATAGCTTCCGCGTATGAGCAGCTGTGAGATCGGGACGATTTCATATCCCTGGCTCTCCAGCCCTTCAATGATCAGAGACAGCGCCTGGGGCGTATATTTGGCTCCGTTGTGAAGGAGAATAATTGCGCCGTTTCCCAGATATCTGTTGTTGCAGACCATTTTAACGATAGACTTAACGCCGTAGTCTTTCCAGTCCAGGCTGTCCACCGACCACTGGACAGGGATATAACCGCATTCCCTGGCGGCTTTCACCACGCTGTCATTATAACTGCCGTAAGGCGGACGAAACAGCTCCATTTCCACACCGGTCAGTTCGCGGACCATGCTGTGGGCTGCCTCTATCTCCGCTTTGATCTCCGCCATATCCATGAGGCTTAAGTTCGGATGGCTTTCACTGTGGTTGCCCAAATCGTGTCCGGCTGCCGCGATGGCCTTCACATCATCCGGATATTTCCCGGCCCAATCCCCGGTGATGAAAAAAGTTGCCCTGACATCGTACTCCTTCAGCACAGCCAGCAGTTCTTCCGTATATTCATTGCTCCAGGCGGCATCAAAGGACAGTGCAACCTGTTTCTGTTCTGTTTCAACGCTGTAAACCGGGAGCTCCTTTGCCTGTATCTTCCCGCTTACGGAAGCCACTGCCGGCGCATACATAACTGCGCCAAAACAGAGCGCCAGCGCTGCCAGGCAGATCGTAAGCCTCTCTGCCAGACGCTTTTTCACATGATCTAATTCCGTTTCCATAGGATAATGCTCCGGTAGGTATTTACTACAATATATCGCCGGGACAGAAAGGATATTCCTTGACAACTGTTTCATCCTATGCTATAGTTAGCACAATTTCCTCTATGCTTCCGCGCATAGATCGGCTGTGTCTGTCTGACACAGTGTTCGCAGGTTTCCTGCAAGTAATCCCTATAGGTCATTGTTTAACTAAATTAAGCAGCAAAATAAGCGAGGATGCTTCTGCTTTTGCGGGCGGAGGGACGAATCGCCGACAGCAAATTGAACGCCGCTGCACAAAGGCTGGGTATGGCTGCTGAAGCCGCCCTGGTTCTGTTTGTGTACGGGAAAAGAGGTTTTATGAAAAAAATTCACAAAAATATAGTGAGCAGAGTTTTGATGATCTGTACGGCAGCGCTGTTAACGTTGTCTGCAGCGCTTGATCCGGCTCTTAGGACAGATGCGGCCGGACAGGATGACGGAGGACTGCCAGTAAAAAAACAACCGGAGGCTGTGTCCGGCAGCGGCTTGGTGCCGTCCGTTTCGGATAACGCTTCAGTGGACGAACCGCCTGCGCTGGACGAAGCGCCCACGCCGGACGAACCGCCCGTGCCAGGCACGGTCCGCATCCGCCTTTTTACGGATGGGGGAAGTTATCAGGGCACAGAGGATGCGGTGCTGGAAGCGGAGGCTTTCGGCGAGGTGGCGCTGGAGAGTCCGGTAAAAGAGGGCTGCGGATTTTTGGGCTGGACCGTCACCGGAGACGCAAAGCTTGATGAAAAGACGGGCATCCTCCATACAGCCGGCGAGGATTTGATCCTGACGGCGAATTATGCCCCGCTGCTGACTGCGGGCAGCCTGCGCGCGGCCACAGGAGAGGATAACATCTCATTCACACAGCAGGATGACGGTGCGGCATATTCGCTGATCGGGGAGTGGGAAGGCAGCGGCAAAGCCCCGGTGGAGGGCGAATTCACGCTGACTGCGGGAGCGGATTACCGGATAGAACTGGCCGGGGGAGAGGGCGGAGGCGACACCTTCAAAGGCGGCAAGGGCGGTTTGCTGCGGCTGAAAATCCATGCGGCTGAAAATGTGACGCTGCGCCTCCGGCCTGGCGGGGGAGGTGCATGGACCGTACCGGGATATCCTGACGGACAGGCAGGACCCAGCAGCGGCGGGGGCGGAGGGAGTTCATCCGTATGGTGCGGGGAGATTCTGCTTGCCGCCGCCGGCGGAGGAGGCGGAGGAGGAAAACACAGCACCGGCGGAGACGGGACTGCCTTGGGCGGGACTGCCGGTTTTGCGGCAGTATACGGCGGCATGAACGGACAGCAGTATTTTACGGAAGAGGATATATGGGCGGAAGTCAGAAAGCGCCAGTCCGAAGATTTCCTGCTCTATGCCGACCCGTGGATGCCGGACGGCGGAGGCGGCGGGGGAGGTTTTCCGGCCGGTTCCAATACATATTTCTGCTACGCCGGCTGGGACCCGTATTGGACGGAAGCGCTGGACGGAGATCTGGGGGGAAGCGGAGGCATGGGATACCTTTCGGCGGATACCGTACAGGGCATTGCTGTGCTGGAGGCGGAATCCGCCGACGGAGCCAACGGCCATGACAGCTATGCGATGGACGGAAGCAGCGGCTATATCAGGATTTATGCGGTTTCCAGCACCCTGACCATAGATCCCGCCGGAGGAAGTTATGAAGGCGAATGCAGGGTAAAAGATGTCAGGGGCGCCGTATATGTTCCAGCGGTTCCCTGTCGGGAGGGGTACCGTTTTGAGGGATGGAAGCCGGACGGAGGGGGGAGCATAGAAGGAAACCGCTATATATTCGGTGAAACGGACGGCACTCTGACCGCCTTGTGGACTCCCGAGGTTTATAAGATTCTTCTCCACCTGCAAGGCGGAGAGGTGAAGGGGGACAATCCTTCCACATATACTGTGGAGACAGAGACATTCACACTCTGTAACCCGGTGAAAGAAGGCTGTCATTTCGGCGGATGGTCCGGTGCCGGGGCGGATCACAGCATGACGGTGACCGTCGATCAGGGTTCCTTGGGGGACCGCGAATATACGGCGGTCTGGCAGGAAGCGGCGCCACTGCTCTTGGACTCATCCACCGATTTATCCATGGCGCCCTTTACGGCAGCAGATGCCGACGGAAATCCCGTGGAATACCGGAAGGGAGGGATCTGTCTGGACTGGACCCGGTATGTGGGGGATGCCTCGGGGTATAACCTGTACCGTATGGGGGAAGGGGATCAGGAGTTCGTCAAAATATCGGAGCTGCAGACGGATAAGTCCTACCGGGACCCTTTGGCCAATGACCGCGGGCTCCCGGGCATGCCTGCCGGATGCCGGGCTGTCTCGACGGACCCTAAGACGGCAAAGCTTTCCTGGAGCGAACCGGAGGATACGGGAAGTGTTTACCGGTACCGTGCGGAGGCTGCGGAGGACATCATGAGCGGCGGTTCCGTTACATTTTCTTATACCGGCGGCATTCGCAGCTTTACGGCGCCGATAGAAGGCACTTACGGGCTTGAGGTATGGGGCGCATCCGGTGGCGGCAACACGCCGGGAAACAATAGTCCCAGAGGCTCCTACGGCGGCTTGGGCGGTTTCGCAGCGGGTGAGGTCTGGCTGAAGGAAGGAGATACCGTTTATGTGACGGTGGGCGGAGCCGGAAGGATCAACGCTGTGGATCCTGACGGAGGCTATAACGGCGGAGGCGGCCAGGATACCGGTTCCGGAGGAGGGGGAAGCGGAGGCGGCGCGACTCATATCGCCAGGCGAAGCGGGCTGTTGGCTGACCTGTCGGACCAGCGCGAATCCGTATTGATCGTCGCGGGAGGCGGAGGCGGATCGGATGATATCGGAGATCCGCCGGATGTGGAAAAGTCCTATGCTTCCGGCTGGAATGACGGCAGAGGAGGGGCCGGCGGCGGTATCTGCGGAGGAAACGCATGGTACTGCAGCCAATGGATTCTGACAGAAATGGCAGGGACCGGCGGAACCCAGACCTCCGGCTGGGCGTTCGGCAAAGGGGAGCCGGTATTAGGAAGCGGCTGGGACCCCGGCGCCGGAGGGGGTGGATGGTATGGCGGCCGAAGCAGCTTAAAGGGAACCGGAGGGGGCGGCGGAGGGTCGGGTTACTTAAGCCCGGAGCTCAAGAACGGCTCATTCGGTGAAGCGGACCGGTGGGGCAGCGGCATGGCCGTCATCACTTTGCCGTCTGCCTATACGAAAACAGCGGTCTCCAATATCAGGGAGGAGACAGTCACTTCCGGAATACAGGGTTATCTCGTGCTGCCGGATGATGAGCCGGACACCGAGGTGACCATGGAAAACGGTGTTTATACGGCACAGCCCTTTATAACGGTTGAGAAAAGCACAGCGGGATATGTCCATATTGCCGCTGTGGATAAAGCGGGAAATGTAGGGCCGTCGGCTCATCAAAAACTCGATCTTTTATCTCTTGAGACAAAGGCAGATGTATCTTTGGCCGGCATGAAGGGCGGGGCGGTTCTGGAATGGAACTATGAGAATCCCGAAGCAAACTATCTGGCCTGGCGCAGCCTGGCGGGAGAAGCGCGCTGGGAGAAGATATACGGGGAGCCGGCAGCGCTGAAATCCTGCAAGGATGAGCAGGCCAACGATCTGGCGGCCCCGGAAAAGGTGCGGTTCCTATCCGTTCTGCCGGAGACAGCAGGGTGCAGGATACAGGCCGTCGTATGGGAGGAACCGGAGGATAACGGTACATCCTACGATTTTAAAACAGAGGCATATGCGCCCGGCAGTTCGGACTGCCTTGATATTTCAAATATCTGTACGGAAACGCTGCTATCCGGAGTCATGGGATATCTGTGGAAGCTGGATAGCAGTCCCCGGGCAGAATTAACGCCCGGAGCCGATGAAGTGCATCTGACGGCAAAACGGCGGCTCGATTTTTGTGTGAAGGAGGCGGCAAACCGTTATGTCCATATTGCTGCCATCGACAGGGCAGGTAATATCGGGCCGGTTTCCGATTTCCTGCTGGCTACGGATGCGGTGTTCAGCGATCTGCGGATACGGGTGCTGGATCAGATAACCGAAGAGCCGCTTGAAAACGTGGAATTAAGTGTGTATGCCGCTCGGAAAATTCTCAATCCGGATACAGGCGCGGTTTTATATGAAAAGGACGAACTGGTGGAACAGGCCGTTACGGATGCGGGGGGAGAGGCTCTCATCAGGGAACTGTATGGCGGGGATTACTATATACGGGAGACACGGCCAAGAATGCAGCAATATGACAGCTATGCATCGGCATATGAGCTGCCAAAGGAGGTGTATCCGGTCCATCTTCGGACCGCATCAGAAGAGTCTGCCGGCGAAATCGAGGAAGAAATTATACAAACTATCTATAATCTGCCGCTGACAGGCACTCTTAAGGTAGAAAAGACCGATGAGGAAAACGGGAACCCTGTGGCGGCGGCCTTTGAGATCACCGCAGCTGAAGATATCCTGCATCCGGACGGCAAGAGCGGAATTGTCCATGAAAAGGGCTCTCACGCAGGCAGTATCCGCACCGGCGCATCGGGATCGGGGGAGTTTGCGGGTCTCTTTCCCGGTAAATACTGCCTGACAGAAAAGGAGGCGCCGGGTTATCTGCCGGATCAGGAGATTCATGAGTTTACAGTGACCGCTTCAGAAGAGAGCGGCCTGAATCCCGCATTAAAGCTGACCAATTTAAGCATAAAGGGTAAAATTATATATTCGGCTGCCGACAGCCGCACCGGCTATCCACTGGAAGGCGTACAGGCCGGTCTTTATGCCGCGGAAGACATCCGCCATCCGGACGCCAGCGGCACGGTATGGCATCAAAGCGGCAGGCTGGTGGCGGAAATTACCACCGGACCGGACGGTACGGCGGAGGTGACCGCTGACCTGGACGGACGCCCTGTTTTTCCGGGCAGGTACTATTTTCTGGAATCCGCTCCCCGGGCGGGATATGAGAAAACCGTGCGGCGTCAGGAACTGATCCTGAAGCCGATGGCGGAGGACGGACCTTATGCAGTTGCTAAAGCGCTCTGCCTTAGCTCTCCCCTTTCAGCCGAAGCGGCCCTGCTGGTCAGGGATATTGAAAACCGTAACCCTCTCCGGGATGTGCGGGCCGCGCTGTATGCGGCAGAGGATCTGATTTATCCGGATGGCTCCGGGACTGTTATCTATGAGGCGGATGAGCGTGTGGCGGAAGTGGTTACGGATGAGGATGGCAGAGGATTTATTGACCAAGATAAAGACGGAGCCTGCCTGCTTCCGGGAACCTATTATTTTAAACAGACAGAGGCCAGAACAGAGAGAATGGATACTTATACCACCGGATATCTGCGCTCTGATGAAAAGGCCATCCTTACGCTGGACGCAAAAGATGCGCAGAATAAAGAACCGGACAGGGCATTGCTTGAATGCACGCCGGTTAAAGGCGCGATCGAACTGTATGTCAAAGCGGAGGAAGAAGATGCGGGAGAAGGCGCGCAGGAGATGAAAAAATCTGTGTTCGCAGGCAGCCGCTACAGCGTCTATGCGGCCGGGAATATCCTGCATCCGGACGGAAGAACAGGCGCGGTCTATGAGGCGGACGATTTGATCGGCTTGATAGAAATAGGAGAAGACGGCAGCGGCGTGCTGGAGGGTCTTTATCTGGGGTGCTACCGTGTGGTTGAAAGCAGCACGGTTCCCGGATATGAAGCGGACAGCGGCAGCCATCTCCTGACAATTTCTTATTTATCACCGGAAACGGCCTGTGTGACTGCACGGCTTGATATCACGAAAAAAAGGGAAAAACCTTCTGACGGGGAAACGGCAGCAGACGGACATGAGACGGCAGAATATGAAAAAACAGGTGATTCCGGTTTGGCGGATTGGAAGAGGGCGGACCGGTCCGAAGGCAGGGACAGAAATAATAGCAGGAATGAGAGGCGTTACGGCAGAATAGCGCAGGCCCCCGCATCGGGGGATACTGCGCCGCTGACCGTATCGGCGATGCTCCTTTTGACAGCCCTCATACTGATACTGCGGCTGAAAGCCTTAAAACGAGGCGCTGACCGCTGATAGAAGAGAGGAGGCAAAAGGTATGAGCCTCTTGCCTCCGGTATCCCGATAAATCGGTCCTAAATACTCTCGCAGGGCGAATGTTTCAATTTGCCCTAAGCTTCAGTTCCATGCCGGACAGCTTAGCCATCTCTTCCAGATGTGCCATTCCCATTCCGCTGCGGTTGTCCACCACGCTGAAGTTTTTGGCCATGGCATCCGGCAGCATATCCGCAAACAGCATATTGGCGCCGGCCTTAAGCGCCTCAAGGTTACCCTCTGTAGAAGCCAGGCCCTGGGCCAGATTGCGGCCGGGCTGCTGCGCCGTGATATCCAGAGAATGCATCATGATGCGCAGGATGGAGATTTCCTTGAGATTGGTTTCAATGCTTCCGGGGCCTCCCTCTTTGGCAAGAGGCGTGTTTAATGCCGGCATATAGGGAATTACCGGCGCCCAGCTGATTTCAAGTTCCTTCATAAGGAGGATATCGTCGGCGGCCTTGCTGTCATTATGGCCGGGATAGCCCACGATATTGCCGGAGGCCAGCTTGAGGCCGCACTGTTTGATATACCCGATGTTCTTTATACGTTTCTCAAAGCTGGTGGACGGATTTAAACGGTCAAAGTCTTCACGGTCGGACATCTCAAATTTCATCACGTATTCGTCGGCTCCGGCATTTTTTAGCTCACGGTACTGCTCCAGAGAGAACTCACCGCAGGCCAGGCTGACATGCATGCCGGCATGTTTGGCCGCATGGACAATGGCAAGCAGATGATCGAATCCGTATTTGGGATCTTCCCCGGAGACCAGAAAGAGACGGCCGAAGCCTTTGGCCTGCGCTACGCCGATCCAGCGGATGACTTCCTCCTGATCCAGGCGATAGCGTTTCACCGCGCTGTTTCCAGCCCTCATGCCGCAGTAGAGGCATTGGTTTTTACAGATGTTGTCATAGCCCAGCATGGCGGTTGCCGTGAGGATATTCCCGTTTTCCTCTCTGTGGATGCGGGCTGCCTCCGCCATGACCGTATGCCGGTATTCCTCAAAGGGCATGCGCAGCACTTCTAATATTTCCTGTTTTGTTTCAATCTTCATGACTTTTCGCTCCTTTTTATGTCGCGTAAATAGCATGCGCTATGTGTATTTGCAGCGGCCGGAGATGAGGCAGGGAGATCCATGTAAAATATTTGGCCGCCCATCAAATCTGTCTCTTCCCTGCTGTGGGTCACCATGAGAACCGTACGGTCCCTTCTGTGCCGCTTCACATATTCCGCGGTGACAGCTTTTGTTTTATCGTCCAGCCCCTTAAACGGTTCGTCCATAAATATCATATCCCCATCAGCCAGCACGGCGCGGACTATGGATACGCGGCGCTTCATGCCGCCGCTCAATATCCTGACCGGTTCATCAAGGCTGTCCTTAAGTCCGACTTCAATCAGGTGCTTCCGGATATCGGCAGAAGAGACGCTCTTTTTGCAGGCCATACGGATATTTGAGTAAGCGGTAAAACTGTCGCAGAGCCGGTTTTCCTGAAAAACTGCGCTAAAGAGCGGGGGGATTCCCTCAACACTGCCGGAATCGGCGGGCAGCAGCCCCATCAGAATATTGAGAAGAGTGGTCTTTCCGTAGCCGGATTTTCCCATGATGCAGGTGATCTTATGTTCCGGGAAACGGGCGGAGAAGCCTTTGAGCACCTGGTTATCTCCAAAAGCCTTATTCAGATCTTTTATCACTGTATCCATCAGGAGGCCTCCAGTCTGCGGTAAATTCTTCGTATGATCATCAGAAACAGCTTTTCTACCACGATGCTGACTACGACTATGGCAACGGTCCAGGCAAACAGATCTGTGGAATTCAGATACAGCTTTGCCTTATACAGCTTTTCGCCGATGGAGCCGTCCGGTATGCCGATGACTTCCGCCGCGATGCCGGACTTCCAGGCCAGACCCAGAGAAACGCTGCATGCTGCCAGAAAATAGGGCATGAGCTGCGGCAGGTAGATATAATGAATTCTGCGAAACAGGCCGATGTGAAACACATCGGCCATCTCCAGCAATTTTTTATCCGTATTGGTGATGCCCTCCAGCATGTTGGTATAGATGATCGGCAGCACCATCAGAAATGCAATAAATACAGACAAGCTGGCTGAATTCAGCCAGACCAGGCATAAAATGATAAAGGAAGCCACGGGGGTGGCTTTTATGGCTGCCATAAACGGCCATAAAAGCACATCCACCAGATGAAAACGGCCCGCGGCTACAGCGAGAACGGTCCCTGCCAAAAGGGCTGTAAAAAATCCCTCCATGATGCGCACGAAGGAGAAGCCTATGGAATCCCAGAAATCCGGAACCGCACAGAGCGATAACAGCCGCTGCACCACCTTTATCGGGGATACCAGCAGCAGCTCCTGTCCGAGCATCAGGGAAGCGATCTGCCATACGATCAGAGCGAACAGGACTGCTCCGGCCTTTTCGAGCCTTTGCCGATTTTTATCTCTCATAGTAGAAAGCATCGTCCGGCATCGCTCCGCCTATTGCGGCAGGTGCCTGGTCATAGAGCGTCTGCAGATAGCCGTTCATTGCCGCCTTCATTTCTTCCCCTTCCATGAAGGTGATATTACAGTAGGGCAGAGCCTTCTTGGCAATGGCCGCTTTCACAATGTCATATTTTTCAATCAGAGCTGCCGCATCGTCCACATTGCTGTTGGCGTATTCCGCGGAAGCCTTGTACTCATCGAGGAAAGTGGAGATCTGGTCAGCATGCTCTTTGGCAAATTCCGTGCGGACTACCAGTACGCCGGTGATCAGCGTGCTTCCGTTCTCCAGCGCATCCCATTCCTTGGTCAGATCCAGCGCGATCCGCAGACCCTCAATGGAAGTCTGCGCTACAGTAACGAAAGGCTGCGGCAGCATGGCGATGCCGTCCTCGGTCTGCTGCAGCGCAGCGACCACCTCGGTGGCTTCCGTTTTCCACTCGACGGTCAGATCCGACGCGGGATCCAGGCCATTTTGCTGAAGAATGTAATTAAGTGCGAATTCCGGCGTAGAGCCCTTGCCTGTGGCATAGATTGTCTTGCCCTTCAGATCCGCCACGGAATTTACACTGTCGCCCCGGTCAACGATATAGATCACGCCCAGGGTGTTGACGGCCAGCAGAGAAACACCGCCTTTTGTATTGTTGTACAGAACAGAAGCCAGATTTGCGGGAAGCGCCGCCATATCCAGCTCGCCCTGAATCAGCTTAGCGGTCATCTCATCCACCAGCGCGGTAATGGTGAATTCATAATTGTTGGCGGTGGTTCCGTCTTCCGCATCCTGCATCAGCTTCACCATACCCATGGATGTGGGGCCCTTCAGGCCGCCGATGCGGATTGCATCGCCTGTATCACCGGCCGGCGCTGTCTGCGTCTCGCTCTCCGAAGGCTTTTCGGTGGAAGGCGGGACGGATTCCGTCTCTGTTGCCGCGGGAGTTGCTGCCGCTTGTGTGGTCTCCTGGCTGTTATTGGAAGAACAGCCTGTGATGACAGCCATGCATAATACGGCTGCCAGCAGAACAGATACTAGTTTTTTCATGTTGTTTTCTCTCCTTTTTTCTGAAAAATAGGTCTGCAGTACTTTACCTTTCCTCAGTCATGCGGTGCGGCAGGCCCCTGCCGGACGCCAGCATCAGTCTTTCAGCTTTGCAGTCAGTGTTTTGGTTGTCACGCCTTTTATCATGCCCAGCTTTCCCGACAGGGCGCTGGTCACGGCGCCCGGCGCGTCCATCACCACGCTGATGATGGATACTCCTCTTTCTTTATATGGGATGCCCATTCTTCCTATTACATAGTTGCGGTTCTCATGCAGCAGGTCGTTGACTCTGGGGGCTGCATCGGCGTCTTCTATGATAATGCTGATAACGGATACTCTGTTTTCCATAATTCTCCTCTTCTCTGCATCCATGGAATATGAGCGTTTTTATTCAATAGGTCGTATTTTACGATTGAATAAAAAATCCGCGTCAAAGACGCGGATCATATCCATGAGCTAACCGTTATATGTTCCATCGCCTTCCTGCCCGGGCATACCCGAAACTGTCAGTACGAATCTTGAATTGGGCTCCTGACCGCAAGAAATCCTTTTGGCTTCGGATACTTCTATTTTACACGATCCGCACTTGAAATACAAGCAGTTCTGCTTGTGTTTTCGAAACGTATATCATATAATAAAAAATAATGAGCGGTATACCGCTGAATGTATTTCAGCTGACTTGGATTACGACAGTGCTTGTACCCCACAAGGCTGGCCATGCGCTGAATATTTATGGAACAGGAAAGGGGAAAAAAGATGTTTTGTGTGAAATGTGGTAAGGAACTGGAAGACGGAACCAAGGTTTGTCCTGAATGCGGCACTGTGCTGGACAGCTATGCAAGCGGAGACAGTACGGGAGACAGCTATAATTATACCTACAGCGATCAGGGACAGAACGGATCGCAGTACAGCTACAACGGCGGACAGGAACCGTATCAGCAGCCTGCGAAGGGCAACGGAAACGGATTTGCAATTGCGGGGTTTGTGCTTTCATTAGTCAGCATACTGGCCTGCTGTCTGTATTATGTAGCGATTCCCTGCGCGGTGCTCGCGATTATATTCAGCGTGCTGGGCAGAAAATCCGCTTATCGCGGCCTGGCGATCGCTGGTATTGTGATCGGCATTGTCGGACTGGCAATCACGCTCATGCTGCTGGCATTTGCTGCCTCTTTAGTGAACTCCGGCGATTATTACGAATATATGAAATGGCTTGAGGAATATATGGAATAGGAGGAAGCCTTATGGCAAAGACAGGTGATGGGGCTGTCCATGAGACGGTCTGGAAGGACAGAAAGCATTTCATGTGGTTTCCATTCAGCTTTACAAAATATGAAGTGAGTAATGACCGGCTGTATCAGCAGACGGGACTGTTTAATACCGTATTTGATGAAGTTCTCCTGTACCGCATCGTGGATCTGACGCTGCAGCAGTCGCTTGGGCAAAAGATATTCGGCACCGGCACCATCGTGCTGTCCTGCAAAGTGGACCGGGAAAAGGAAATACTGCTGAAAAATATTAAAAAGCCCAGAGAGGTGAAGAGTATGCTGTCCGATCTGGTGGAAGAGGCAAGAGACAGGAAACGGGTTGTGGGCAAGGAATTTTATGGACGTGACGGCGGGGACTGCAGCTGCGATCATGATGATGACGGTATGGATGAGGAAGACGAGTTATTTCATTAAAAAACAGAACGGCCTGTGTTTCGGATTAACGGAACACAGGCCGTCTTTATTATTCAATAGGAAAATACGACCTATTGAACAAAAGCGCTCCGCTTAGGATCGCACTGCGGCGGGAAAGTATTATGTTGCTAAAGCGACCTGCCGCAGGCGGAGAATCCTGTGAGCGGGATTTATTCTGATCCTCGGGTTGCCAGCGGTGGCGTTTCACAGGCAAAGCAAATACGCGATACGCGAATTATAATTGATAAATATATGAAAAGAAGTCATCCTATTATAATAGGGAAAAGAGTGGCATATCCGTGAGTTGAGATTTCATGAATAATTCACAAATGTCTATTGACAAACAGAAAAACTCTGTTATAGTAGTTATAGAACAGACAAACAAGAGCGGGGTGTAAATGAGAAAAACCGATGCCCGGCGGGGATCTGTTCAGACTTTCGTAAAGGAAATACAGCACTTATATAGAAGGAGGCAGCTGTTTATGAACATCAACAAATTTACACAGAACTCACTGCAGGCGGTACAAAACTGTGAAAAACTTGCTTATGAATACGGCAACCAGGAGATTGATCAGGAGCACCTGCTGGCCAGCCTGATACAGCTGGAGGACAGTCTGATCCTGAAGCTGATAGAAAAGATGGACATCAATCTGGAGCATTTCCAGGGAAAGGTGGCTGAGCTTCTCGCCAAAAAGGTAAAAGTGTCCGGCGGCGGAAAACTCTATATCAGCAACGCGTTAAACCAGGTACTCATTAACGCTGAGGATGAGGCGAAGGCGATGGGGGATGAATATGTCTCCGTAGAGCATTTATTTCTGGCTCTGCTGAAGTATCCCAATGCCGGAATGAATTCCATCATCAAGGAATACGGCATCACCAGAGAACGCTTCCTGCAGGCGCTGCAGTCCGTCAGAGGCAATCAGAGGGTGACTTCGGATAACCCGGAGGCCACTTATGATACACTGAATAAATACGGCACAAACCTGGTGGAGCGGGCGTCCAAACAGGAACTCGATCCTGTGATCGGACGGGACGCTGAGATCCGCAATGTGGTCCGCATCCTTTCCAGAAAGACCAAAAACAACCCGGTGCTGATCGGTGAACCCGGTGTCGGAAAAACCGCGGTGGTAGAGGGTTTGGCGCAGAGAATTGTGCGTGGAGACGTGCCGGAAGGGCTGAAGGATAAGACGATATTTGCGCTGGATATGGGCGCGCTGGTAGCGGGAGCGAAATACCGCGGTGAATTCGAGGAGAGGCTGAAAGCCGTTCTGGAAGAGGTTAAAAAGAGCGAAGGTAAGATCATACTGTTCATCGATGAACTGCATACGATTGTCGGCGCAGGAAAGACAGAGGGTGCTATGGATGCGGGCAACATGTTAAAGCCCATGCTGGCCAGAGGCGAGCTGCACTGCATCGGTGCCACCACATTGGATGAATACAGGAAATATATCGAAAAGGACCCGGCCCTGGAACGAAGATTCCAGCCCGTTCTGGTGGATGAACCCACGGTGGAGGATACGATATCAATCCTACGCGGTATCAAGGACCGCTATGAGGTTTATCATGGCGTTAAGATTACGGACTCCGCGCTGGTGACGGCGGCAGTTTTATCCCACCGTTATATCTCGGACCGTTTCCTGCCGGATAAAGCGATAGACCTGGTGGATGAAGCCTGTGCGCTGATCAAGACCGAACTGGACTCCATGCCCACGGAACTGGATGAACTGTCCAGGAAGATCATGCAGATGGAAATCGAAGAGGCGGCGCTTAAAAAAGAGACGGACCGTTTAAGCAAAGAACGCCTGGAAAACCTGCAGAAGGAGCTGGCGGACCAGAGGGAAGAATTCGCAAATCGCAAAGCACAGTGGGACAACGAAAAGAACTCTGTGGAGAAACTGCGGAAACTGCGCGAGGAAATAGACAGCATCAACAGCCAGATCCAGGCGGCTCAGCAGAACTATGACCTGAATAAGGCGGCGGAGCTGATGTATGGCCGCCTGCCGCAGCTGGAAAAGCAGCTGGAGATAGAGGAGGCCCAGGTGAACGCTAAGGACCTGGCGCTGGTACATGAAAGCGTGACGGATGAGGAGATCTCCAAGATCGTATCCCGCTGGACCGGCATCCCTGTATCCAAGCTGACGGAGAGCGAGCGCAACAAAACTCTGCATCTGGATGAAGAGCTGCACAAACGCGTGATCGGTCAGGATGAAGGCGTGGAAAAGGTGACGGAGGCCATTATCCGTTCGAAAGCCGGCATCAAGGACCCCAGTAAGCCCATTGGTTCCTTCCTGTTCTTAGGCCCTACCGGCGTCGGCAAAACTGAACTGGCCAAAGCCCTGGCCGAGAGCCTGTTTGACGATGAACAGAATATGGTCCGCATCGATATGAGCGAATACATGGAGAAACATTCCGTATCCAGGCTGATTGGAGCGCCTCCGGGATATGTGGGCTATGATGAGGGCGGCCAGCTGACCGAAGCCGTGCGCCGCAAACCTTATTCAGTAGTGCTGTTTGATGAAATTGAAAAGGCCCATCCTGATGTGTTCAACGTGCTGCTTCAGGTGCTGGATGACGGGCGTATTACGGATTCACAGGGGCGTACCGTGGATTTTAAAAATACGATCCTGATCATGACCTCTAATATCGGGTCCGGCTATCTGCTGGATGGCATTGATGAGGACGGCAATATCCGCCCTGAGAACGAGGAAATGGTGATGCAGGAGCTTCAGGGACATTTCCGCCCCGAATTTTTAAACCGGCTGGATGAGATCATCATGTTTAAACCTCTGACCAGAGATAACATCGGCGGCATCATCAATTTGCTGCTGGACGACGTAAATAAACGTTTGGATGAAAGAGAAATAAAAATAACGTTGACAGATGAGGCGAAAGCATTTATTGTAGAGAATGGATATGATCCCGTGTATGGAGCGAGGCCTCTGAAACGTTATCTGCAGAAACATGTGGAAACTCTGGCTGCGAAACTTATGCTGAGCGACAATGTCGAGCCGGGCTCAGAGATTCAAATAGATGTTTCCGAAGGCAAATTAATACCAATTGTTACAAAAATGTGACATAAATATTAAAAATATTAATTTCGCCGATGCAGTGTTATAATTTCAAGTCAGCTGCGTTTCTATATGCGGAATAAATATGGAGGAGAGACTATGGCACTGTTAACTACCAATGATAAAGAGTTACTGGAGAACCTGTATGACAGATATTCAGGTTTAGTATGGCATGTAGCGATGGAGATTGTGGAGGATGATCGGGCGGCGGAAGACCTGACGCAGGACACATTTCTCAAGGTAGCTGAACAAATTGAGAAAATAGGTATCGTGGATGCGCTGCAGACAAAATGTTTTCTGATGACAATTATCAGAAGAAAATGTCTGGATTTTTTCAGAAGGAAAAAGAGTAAAGGAGCGGACTGTATCGATACTCTGGATACTTTTGTGGATGAATCCCCGGAACCGCTTGACCGAATCATTGAAGCAGAAGAATGCAGCACACTGCGCAGGGCTTTCAGAAAACTGGATGAGGATACCCGACAGATACTGTACCTGCGCTTTGTGGCAGAACTCACCAATCCTGAGATCGCTAAGGCTTTGAACATCTCAACACAGTATGTGGCCGTGAAGGTGTTACGGGCGAAAAAAGCCTTGAAGAAAGCGATGGAAATGGAGGAGGGAAAGTATGGCGAAAGACAAACGTTCTGATGAGGTTTTTGATGCAATGCTGCGTAAGGCACTGAAAGAAGAATTCATGAGTTCAATGGATCATCTCCCTTCTGAAGAGTCCATGAAGCATAAATTTTCCGAACGGCATCAAAAGAACATGAAGGACTTATTCGCCAGCGATCTCCAAAAGGACGACCATAAGGCCGATCCGCGAAAGACAGAGACTGATAATGTCGTAAGGCTCTACCAGGAACTCGAAGTTGAGCAAGGCAAAAATAATGAAAAGAGGAGGTGGAAAAAGTCACGTCTGTGGCAGAACGCTGGGATCGGAATAGCCGCAGCTGCCATCGTGGCTGGAGTATTTGTACTTAGACCACAGTCGGTCCAAGCTAACTTGGGCGAGGGTGTGGAAAAGGATTATGGGATTTATAAGGTTGAGCAAAATGGTGATGCGAATATCAATATTGACCAGATGAATACGCCTACCTATATACCAGAAGGGTATAAATTGATAAGTGAGGATTCAGGCGCATCAAATAAAACCCTTTATTATACCGATGAAAACGGAGTAATGTTGGAAATTTATTATTGGACCAAATCCTATAGTTCTCAGAATGGTTATGATGCAGAGTATCATGATTATAATTCTGAAGAGGTATGGATACGAGATCTGTATAGAGCAGATTATCTGACACCTAAAAGTGGTAATAAAGATACTATACTTTATTGGGATAACGGTATTATTCGCTATAGTATTACTAGCGAAGGTAGGTTAAGTAAAGAAGAACTTGTTAATATTGGTAACAGTATAATGGAATAGTTTAATAAAGGAGTACATATGTATAGGAAAATAGCAGCTGTTTTAGTGTTGGCATTATTGTTAACAAGTTGTTTTGCGACAGTATCATTAGCAGATGAAAGCAATGATAATAGAGTCGTTTACTTGGATGAAGATGGAAATGAAATAATGCCTTGCTGGGAGTATGTATCTACGACGGGTATTGCACTAAGTTTTAATAATGGAAGAGTATATATGGATGCTAATATTAATGGGGATTCCACTTGCTCTTACATTACTGCACGGGCCCAATTAGAAATGAAGGATGCAAATGGAAAATACCAAGTTGTTATTACTTATTTGGACCTGACTACACAAAATACAGATTTACCACGGGATTTTAATTTCCATAGAAATAGGCTTGCAAATGTTAATGAAAGCTACCGTTTTACAGTATATGCTACGGTATATGGAAAAAATGGAGGATCTGAACCAATCACTTTACAAACAACGGGTACATATTATCCGTCATAATCTTAGAAATTTTTGGATATGAGTATATATGAGGGGACTATTTTAAAATAAAAGGACTGTAAAAATGGACTATACAATGATAATAATTCTTTGTATAGTCCATTTTTCATTAGCTTCGTTACCACTTATCGAGCCCAAGTTATTGCGTTAAAAAATGTTTGTGTATATTGATTTACATATTTGAACAGAACCGAAGCGTCGTCAGCGAAAATTGAGTTATGACTATTATTAACAGAATTAGCATTGAGAACGAACCATTCAAAGCGGTATCGCATACGTTGTCTTAGCCTTTAGCATGTTAGTTTTATGGTCAATAAAGTCAAAGAAATTATAATATATAAAACAGAGGTCGCTGTTATAATAAACTCAGTTAAAGAGCATAAGAATACAGCAGTTAACAGTACACAAGAAGATCACATCTTAATTAATTAAGTAAAAAAATATTCGTTTGTTTGCCGCTCTATATATGCTATAATGGTGGTGCGTAAGCATAAGAATCGATTTCTATATACGAAATGTGTTGTGAGCTAATAGATTTCTCGTTTATGACATGGGAAGAACATCTATTGTAACCGGATGGCTGTACTGCAGAATACTTGATTTAATTAATCAGCTGTATATAAATTTAAAGGAATTAGTCAGATGGAATTGAGATAACAAATATTTAATGCTTTCCGCTGCTGTTCATAGTTGCCGATAAATCAGCGCATGCCAGGGCAGGATATGGTCCTCATAGGGATCCCTTGAAGCCCGCCGGTTCTTTCGCTGCGTAGTTTGCAGCGTTAGAACCGTTGCGCGCTTCACGGAGCGAGAGCGTGTCCCGCCGAGGACCATATCCTGCCCTGGCATGCGCGGAAAATTTACGATAACTGCGAACAGCAATCTCTCTTTTTCGTGCACCAAAAGAGAGGACTTTTCCCTTTCAAACATCTATAATACCCCCATAACCAAAGGAGCTGAATCACATGGAATGGATCGAGCGTTTAAACAAAGCCATCAATTATATCGAAGAACATCTCACCCGGGATGTGGATTATGCGGAGGCCGCCAAGGCGGCCTGCTGTTCCACCTATCATTTTCAACGCATGTTTGCTTATATGGCGGGTATTCCGCTGTCAGAGTATATCAGGCGCAGGAAGATGTCACTGGCCGCGGTGGATCTGCAAAGCGGAGATGAGAAGATTATTGATATAGCGCTGAAATATGGCTATGCGTCACCCACGGCATTTAACCGTGCGTTTCAAAGCGTGCAGGGGATCTCACCATCTGCAGCTAGAAAAGAAGGCGCAGCGCTTAGAACCTATCCTCCGATCAGCTTTAAGATAACCGTGAAAGGGGTAGAAGAAATGAATTATCGGGTGGTAGAGAAAGAGGGTTTTCGAATTATTGGAGTATCACAGCCATTGCATAAAGAATTGGAACAGAACTTTATGACGGTACCTAAGATGTGGCAGCAGGCTGCTGCAGACGGGACTATAGGCAGGCTGGCGGCCATGATGAACGGTCAGCCGATGGGGCTTCTGGGTGTGAGTGCCTGCAATGATGAAGAGGAATGGCGCTATTATATAGCAGTGGCCAGCAGCATGCCGGCCGGTCAGGGACTGGAAGAGTATTATGTGCCCGCTTCGACATGGGCGGTATTTCCGGGTTCCGGAACCAATATATCTTTACAGGAACTGGAGCAGCGCGTTATCAGGGAATGGCTTCCGACATCAGGCTATGAATATGCAGATGCACCGGATATCGAGGTGTATCTGAATGCGGACCCTGCCAATGCCCAGTATGAGGTGTGGGTGCCGGTAGTGAAGAAGGAAGATAATGGGGCCGGGGACTGAATATAGTCCCCAGCCCGGGGTTTTATGCTGACAGCGGTCATTTAAACTGATTGGCATCCGCATCATATGCATAATCTATCTGCTTTAACTTCATCTCAAGTTCATCTCTGCTTATATTTAAGTCTTCGCATAATTCATCCAGACTCTTATAGTAATCCCTTAACTTTAAGTTAATTGCACTGAGCAGCATGACAGGGTCTTTAGGTAAATCTTGCACGGTTAACACCTCCTTTACATTAGTGCTGCAGCCAGCCTCATCCAGAGCTTAACGTTAACCTATTAAGGGTGAATGGGATCAGGGTTACATTAACGTTAAGTTAAAATCATATCATGCCGGAGCAGGATATGACTGTATGCATCGGATTCATGTTAAGCTATAAAGCAATAAGGCTGATGTTAGGAACAAATATGGGGTAAAACAGAAATACGTATATTACTATAGCAAAAAAAGGGCGCGGATACAACTTTGGTCTTGCAGTACAATCCGACACGATCCGGCAATTGAGTCGATTGCGCCTGTTTCCGAATGCTTCTTTGGGCCGCCGAACAGGAGCGAGAGAGTGTCCCAATGTAGACCGTGCTCTGCCCTGCCATATGCGGGAGGGCTGCGGCGCTGTAAACAGTAAAGAAAAGTATGTAAGCATTTACAAAAAATATGGAAATCCTCTTGTATTGTAAGTGAAAGTATTGTATAGTAAAGGAGAATTGAAAAGGATTAGGTGTTTAGAAGGATGTAAGCACTTACATATTTATGGAGGATTAGAAAATGAGCAGTCAAGTAAAAGAAACAGTGATGCAGTTCGGTGAGGGCGGTTTCCTGCGTGCGTTCATAGATTATTTTTTCCACAAGATGAACGTACAGGGCGTATATGACGGCAAAGTTGTGATTATACAACCGATTGAAAAAGGTATGGTGGACATGTTGAATGCGCAGGACTGCAAGTATAACCTGTTCCTTCGCGGTGTGGATAACGGCCAGGTGGTGAATGAGCGCACTTATATTGAGTCCGTTTCCAGAGCGATCAACCCCTATACGGATTTTGACAGTTATATGGCGTTGGCTGAAAATCCGGATTTAAGGGTGATCATCTCCAACACCACAGAGGCAGGAATCGAGTATCTGGGTACTGAGAAACTGACCGACCGTCCTGCTAAGTCTTACCCTGCGAAGCTGACTCAGTTCTTATATAAGAGATTCCAGACGGGCCTTAATGGTTTTATCCTGCTTCCCTGCGAGCTGACGGATCACAATGCGGATCTTCTGCGCGAATGTGTGAACAAATACGCGAAGCTGTGGGAACTGGGTGAGGATTTCGAGAAATGGCTGAAGAAAGAGAATACCTTCTGCAACACTCTGGTGGACCGCATTGTAACCGGATATCCCAGGGATGAAGTCGAGGAGCTCACCAAGCAGATCGGCTATAAGGACAATATGATTGATACCGGTGAAATCTTCCATCTGTGGGTGATTGAAGGTCATTTTGAAGAGGAACTTCCCTTTAACAAAGCCGGCATCAATGTGGTATGGACCGATAATGTGGACCCTTACAAGAAGAGAAAGGTGCGTATCTTAAACGGTGCCCACACGTCCATGGTATTGGGCGCATATCTGTACGGACTGGAAACTGTGGGTGAGTGTCTGAAGGATGAGACTGTGTGTGCATTCCTTAAGAAGTGTATCTTTGAAGAAATCGTGCCCACCTTGGGGAATACCGAGACCGATATCAAATTCGGCGAGGCGGTGCTGGAGAGATTCTCCAATCCGTTCATCAAACATATGCTTTTGTCCATAGCGCTTAATTCCGTGAGCAAATTCCAGGTGCGCGTGCTGCCTACCATTCTGGAGTATAAGGAGCAAAACGGCGTCTATCCGCCGGCTCTGACATTCTCCATGGCTGCTCTGATCGCATTTTACCGCACTGATAAGTCGAATGATGTGCCTGAGGTGATGGAATTTATGAAAGGCGCCAGCGTGGAGGAGATCCTGAAAAAGGAAGAGTATTGGCAGTCTGATCTGACAGATATGATCCCTGATGTACAAAAGTACTATGATTTGATTGAAGATCAGGGAATGAAAGCGGCATATGCGGAGATTTTGAAGAAATAAATAAAGTGTTGACTGGCCGTTCTCTCCCGGTATAAAAACCGGGAGGGCACGGCCTTTGTTTTCGTATATAGGAATTATATTGCTGAATTATATTAACTTTCTTAGGATTGATTTTTAACATGGCTTATGGTAAAGTTATAAGCACCGATAGATCTATTTATCATTCTTTTCAGGAGTTTATCCTGATTCGTGCGACAGTTTCGCCGCCTGTTTCCCACTTGAGTAAGCAGAAATTATGGGAACCTGCTCTGTTTTTGGGCGTTTCCTGATTTTTGCGTCCTAAAATTATACAGAGGAGAGTTTAAAGATGACGAGGAAAAAAAGACAAAAGAGACAGATTATTCCCGGATTAGCTTTCTCAAATGAAACGGTTCTACGGCCTGCCGATGAAAGAGACCGGATGATCCGGGAACTGGCGGACAGCGATGCAACACTGAATATCTGTCTGACGAATGATTTCGCATTTAAGACGGCGTCCCCCAATAAAAAACCCCTGACAGGACTCTTAAGCGCCCTGCTTGACATGGATCCGCAGCAGATTGCCGACCTGGAGTTTCCCGATACCTTTGTGCGAGGAGACTACCCGGAGGATCGGGAAGGAATTCTGGATATTAAAGTGCATTTGAACAGTCAGAAAAAAATCAATCTGGAAATGCAGCTTCTATCGTTCCCCTATTGGGAAGAACGCTCTCTGTTTTATTTGTGCAGGATGTTTTTGGAGGATATAAAAAAGGGAGAAGGCTATAGGATGCTGGAGGAATGCATCCATATCAGCATACTGGGGTTTCATCTGGAACAGGCAGACCGTTTTTACGAAAGAGTGCGGTTGATGAAGGAGAGCGGTAAGGTATATAGTGACAAGCTGGGGCTGCGCATGTTATACTTAAATCAGTTGGAAAAGGTATCGGAAGAGGAAAAAGACTCTGACGTATACCATTGGGCAAAGCTGATATCGTCTAAAGATTGGGGGGTACTGACCAATATGGCAAAGACAAACGAGTATATGCAGGCAGCGGTAGATGAATTGGAAAAAATAAACCTGGACAAGGCATTGCGCTATGAATATTTGAGACGTGAGATGCAGGCGTCGGATGAAACGACGATCCGAGAGTATTACACAGAGCTTGGAGAGAAAAAGGGACGGGAGGCTGGACGATCAGAAGGGCGGGAGGCTGGACGAACAGAAGGTGAAGAGTTATTTGCTGATTTGACGTCCAGACTTATACGCGATTCCCGAACAGATGATTTACTTCGGGCGGCCAATGATAAGGCATTTCGCAGCAGCTTATATTTGGAATATGGCATAAAAGCAGAGGACGAAATCTGATTCGCGTCTTTACATTGGATCATAAGGATACATACATCTGATATCGTCAATTGGGTAGCACAGCCAATAAAGTTCGAACTGCGTTCGATGGACTGTGCGCGGGCAATGCTTCCTTCATTAGGACACATGCTATGATGAGGGATATCGGCCGGTTGCCGTGCAGATTTGTATTGGTACCCGGCTTTTTTTGATACTCGGCGGGCGTACGTTCTAATGGGTGAAAGTTCCGAATTCATCCATATTAACCTTCTTATAAGATTGATGTTTAACAGAGCTTATGGTAAAGTTATAAGCACCGATCGATCTATTTACTATTCTTTTCAGGAGTTTATCCTGATTCATGCGGCAGTTTCGCCGCCTGTTTCTCACTTGAGTATGCATAAATTACGGGAACCTGCTCTGTTTTTTGGGCGTTTCCTGATTTTTGCGCACTAAAATTATACAGAGGAGAGTTTAAAGATGACGAGGAAAAAAAGACAAAAGAGACAGATTATTCCCGGATTAGCTTTCTCAAACGAAACGGTTCTACGGCCTGCCGATGAAAGAGACCGGATGATTCGGGAACTGGCGGACAGCGATGCGACACTGAATATCTGTCTGACAAATGATTTCGCATTTAAGACGGCGTTCCGGAATAAAAAAGCCCTGACAGGACTCTTAAGCGCCCTGCTTGACATGGATCCGCAGCAGATTGCCGACCTGGAGTTTCCCGATACCTTTGTGCGAGGAGACTACCCGGAGGATCGGGAAGGAATTCTGGATATTAAAGTGCATTTGAACAGTCAGAAAAAAATCAATCTGGAAATGCAGCTTCTATCGTTCCCCTATTGGGAAGAACGCTCTCTGTTTTATTTGTGCAGGATGTTTTTGGAGGATATAAAAAAGGGAGAAGGCTACAGGATGCTGGAGGAATGCATCCATATCAGCATACTGGGGTTTCAGCTGGAACAGGCAGAGCGTTTTTACGAAAGAGTGCGATTGATGAAGGAGAGCGGTGAGGTATATAGTGACAAGCTGGGGCTGCGCATGTTATACTTAAATCAGTTGGAAAAGGTATCGGAAGAGGAAAAAGACTCTGACGTATACCGATGGGCAAAGCTGATATCGTCTAAAGATTGGGAGGTACTGACCAATATGGCAAAGACAAATGAGTATATGCAGGCAGCGGTGGATGAATTGGAAAAAATAAATATGGACAAGGCATTACGTTACGAATATTTGAGACGTGAGATGCAGGCGTCGGATGAAACGACGATCCGAGAGTATTACACAGAGCTTGGAGAGAAAAAGGGACGGGAGGCTGGACGAATAGAAGGACGGGAGGCTGGACGAGAAGCTGGACGAATAGAAGGGCGAAAAGCTGGACGAACAGAAGGTGAAGAGTTATTTGCTGATTTGACGTCCAGACTTATACGCGATTCCCGAACAGATGATTTACTTCGGGCGGTCAATGATAAGGCATTCCGCAGCAGCTTATATCTGGAATACGGTATAAAAGCAGAGGACGATATCTGATCTATGTCCTCACATTATATCATAGACACATCCTGTAATCGAAGATATCGGCCGGATACCGTGCAGATTTGCACTGGTGTCCGGCTGCTTTTGTTTCGACAGGCTGTCCTGAACACGTTTGAAATACAGCCGATCCTTCAGGATTGTGAAAAGATTTCAGGGTGATAGAGACGGTACATACGGTCTATCCGTTCGGCAAGATGCTCCCTGATTTTGGCCGGTTCCAGCACCTGCACCTTATCCCCAAAGCTTAACAGGTATCCGTACAGCCACTCATCCACGGGAAAACGGGCCTGTACGGTGATCGTCCCATCTTCGTTATGTGTCATATCGCTGTCGGTGAAATTATCGTAGAGACGGTACAGGGTGTCGGGATGAAAATGAAGGATCAGCAGGGGCGCAGAACAGGAAGTGACATCGGATGCCGACTTTTCGTTTTGTTCCTGATGGGGAGTTTCAAAGTGGTCTTCGCATATCTGGAAATTTTTCATTCTGGTCAGTTTATAGGTGCGGAAAGCCCGCTTGTCGGTATCCCACCCCTTCAGATACCAGGCTGCCCCTTTGAAGATCAGCTGATGTGGCTCGATCTTCACCTGTTTTTGCTCGTTGCTGGAGTTGGTGTAATGAAATTCTACATAACGCCTGTCCAAAATGGAGGAGCGGATCTGGTCAAATTCCCGGAAATTATGGGGCTGACTGCCCCACGGCACATAATCTACAGTGATCCACGGCTCTTTGGGGACGCTGCGAAAGAGAGAGGCCATGCGCTTCAGAGCCCGGTCGGCGTCTGGAAAATCGGTGACGTTTAAAGTCTGTAAGGCCAGCAGGATGTTGTCTTTTTCTGCGTCGCTGAAATAGGTGCGGGATAGTGTATAATCATCCAGCAGCTGTATGCCTCCGTTGTGCCCTGGAGTCATGGTCACGGGGATGCCGCAGACGGACAGGGTCTCAATGTCACGGTAGATGGTTCGGGCGGTTACACCGAAATGTTTGGCCAACTGGCTGGCGGTGAGGGTGCCTTTGTTTAGTAAGAGGATTACGATTTGGAATAAGCGGTCTATTTTCATGATTGTGTGTGGGCCTGGCGTGGAGGCGGAGGGAAGGGTTGGCGGGAAGATGAATATAGTATAGCATGGGGGAGGGCGTGGTGTAAATGGGGGGATGAGACGAGCTGCTGCTGCGCAGGACGCTTGGGGGGAGGGGGGATCGTCGGTTTGGGTCTGCAGTGCGCTCGATTCCGCTGCGCTCCATCTCGCTCACGGGCTTCGCCCTATGGGAATATGCGAACACGGAGCGCCTTATGTGCGAGCACAACGGAGCTCCGTGTTCACATATTCCCGCACTGCTCATTGCCTGCGTGCAAAAAACAACTTGTAACATTGAGCGTACAAGTTTTATAATGTAGGGGAGGGATGTGAGCGGATGAAGAGTGGGACGTGTAAGTATTTGGTTCTGATGGAACAACTTAAGGAGGATATGCTTGCGGGGAGGATCCGGCCGGGGGATAAACTGCCTTCTGAGAATGCCCTGGCGGATATTTATAATATAAGCCGCCATACCGTGAGAAAGGCGCTGGGGATTCTGGAAAATGAAGGATATATCGCCGCGGAACATGGAAGGGGAACTTTCTGCTGTGATCGGACCAGGGGCAGCAGGCCTACAAAGACGGTTGCGGTAATTACAACCTATATATCGGATTACATATTTCCAAGGCTGATCCAGGGGATTTACCGGGTTATGACTGAGAACGGCTACAGTATCTTGCTTAAAAATACCGGCAACAGCCGCAGCAATGAGGCCAAATGCCTGGAAGACGTGATGGATAAAGGGATTGACGGGCTCATAATCGAACCCAGCAAAAGCCAGATCTTCTGCAGGCATACCCACCTCTATGAACGTCTTGAGGCATCCGGAATTCCTTATGTATTTATCCAGGGATGCTATCCCAGAATGCTGGATAAGCCCCATATACTGATGGATGACTGCCGCGGAGGATATCTGCTGACCAGTCATCTGACCGGTACAGGACACAGGCATATAGCGGGCATATTTAAGGCCGATGACAGCCAGGGAAGGGAACGGCATAAGGGTTATGCAATGGCCCTGCAGGAAGCCGGGCTCTATTACGATCCTGATTATGTGATCTGGTTTCATACGGAGGACAGAAAAGTAAAGCCGGCCGCAATGATCCGCACAATGCTGCGCACCATGCCTGTGGACGGCGTGGTTTGTTATAACGATCAGATTGCGCTGGATGTGATTCGAGCGCTGACAGAAGACGGGATTCGGGTGCCGGAGGATATTTCCGTAACCGGTTATGACAATTCCGCCGGAGCCCACTATGGGGGTGTGAGCTTGACCACCATCGCTCATCCGCAGGAGAAACTGGGGGAGATGGCCGCGGAACTTTTGCTGGAGAAACTGGGGGGCATCGCTGACACTGACAGCCGTGTGACGCGGCTGATCGATCCGGAACTGATTGTACAGAACTCTACCGCGGCGAAATGAAACAGTGTTTGTCCGCATCCCAAGGCTTAAGATGTTTTGAGAGATTTTAACAATAAAAAAGGAAACACACTGAAGTGCGCACAGGTCATCCCCCTTCGGTTGGTGACAATAAAAAGGAGGACAAAAAATGCCGTCTAAAAATTACAAATTCTGGTTTGCCACAGGTTCACAGGATCTCTATGGAGAGGAGTGCTTAAGGGAAGTAGCGCAGCATTCCAAAATTATGGTGGAAGGGATGAATCAGTCAGGCCTTCTGCCCTTTGAACTGGTCTGGAAGGATACTCTGATCGACAATGCCAGCATACGCAGGCTTTTTAATGAGGCTAATGCCGATGAGGAGTGCGCGGGTGTGATCACCTGGATGCACACCTTTTCTCCTGCCAAATCCTGGATATTAGGGCTTCAGGAATACCGTAAGCCTCTGATGCACCTGCATACGCAGTTCAATCAGGAGATACCCTATGACACCATTGACATGGATTTTATGAATACCAATCAGTCCGCCCACGGTGACCGCGAATACGGCCATATTGTGACCCGTATGGGAATCGAGCGCAAGGTAGTGGTGGGCCATTGGAGCGATGCGCGTGTGCTTAATAAAATAGCCGGCTGGATGCGCACGGCTATCGGCATCATGGAGAGCAGCCATATCCGTGTGGTGCGCGTCGGTGATAATATGAGAAACGTGGCTGTAACCGAAGGCGATAAGGTGGAAGCGCATATCAAATTTGGCTGGGAAATCGATGCATACAGCATCACCGATGTGGCAGAATACGTGGATGCGGTGCCGCAGCAGGATGTGAATGCGCTGGTTGAGGAATACTATGATACTTATGATATACTGACAGAAGAGCGCGATGAAAAAGAATTCCGCGAGCATGTGGCGGTTCAGGCGGCCATGGAGCTGGGATTTGAAAAATTTCTGACAGAAAAGAATTATCATGCGGTGGTGACTAATTTTGAGATGCTCCATGGCATGAAACAGCTGCCAGGCCTTGCTATGCAGAGACTGATGGAAAAAGGATACGGCTTCGGAGCCGAGGGTGACTGGAAAACAGCTGCCATGGTGCGGCTGATGAAGCTGATGGCGGCAAATACACCGGATGCAAAAGGAACCTCCTTCATGGAAGACTACACCTATAACCTGGTTCCCGGCAAAGAAGGCATCCTGCAGTCCCATATGCTTGAGGTATGCCCCAGCATTGCAGAAGGAAAGCCGGCGATAAAAGTGAGTCCTCTGACCATGGGCAACAGAGAGGATCCGGCCCGCCTGGTATTTACATCCAAGCCGGGCAAGGCTGTGGCTGTTTCCCTCATTGACCTGGGCACACGTTTCCGCCTGCTGATCAATGATGTGGAATGCCTGAAGCAGGAGATACCGATGCCGAAGCTGCCGGTAGCCAGCGCGTTCTGGAGGCCGGAACCGGATCTCTATATAGGCGCGGAAAGCTGGATTCTTGCCGGCGGAGCGCATCATACCGCATTTTCCTATGATCTCACCGCAGAGCAGATGGGAGACTGGGCCGCAGCTATGGGCATTGAGGCTGTATTCATAGATAAAGACACCACGATTCGCAGCCTGAAAAATGAGCTGCGCTGGAATTCCGTATATTACCGCGCGTAACACATATATTTAGGTTCGACATATATCTGCCTGAACCACACGGACTGCCTGAAGGAACGCATCGACAATTGCATTTCTTCAGGCATTTATAATTAGATAAAAAAGAATATATTGATAAAAAAATAGATACAATTTGGACAATTAAAATAGAATCAGATAAAATAAATAAAATATCAAAATAGTATTGACAAAACGAAACGCCTCATATATAATAAAAACAACAAAACAAAGCAGTACAAAATCTAAGAAAGAGAGGTACAGACCACCGGAAACTTAAGCTTCGTTTAGTATCATAATACTAAACACAGGAAAAAGAAAAACTTAAAAGGAGAAGTCCAATGGACGAGATAGTGTAGGAACGAGTGTCGAAGTAATACGATTCGATGCTCGTTTCTCATTTTATAACCCACTTGTGCCCTGCGATTTGTCCGTTCCGTATTCTATACAAATTTCTGTCCGCTTTTCATTTCTTTCCTGCGCGGTTGCATCCGGTCTGACACCGGTGTATGCAGGCTGTGCGTTCCGAATCTAATTCCCCTGCGTTTTAAAAATTAATGAGTTTGCCATGATCAAAGTTACAGCGCATCCCGATGAGGAGCATACTCTGTCCTGTCATACGCGGGAAATTTACGGCAGATGTGACCGTTTTTTTCGGTCAAGAAGATGCGCCATCTGAACTGTTACAAGCTGCTGAAAAATCCGCTGAAAAATTCTGAAATATTTTAACAATAATGATTGACAAATGTAGTTTAAAGAGGTAGACTATAAATATGATAAACTACAAATATAGTTTAAAGATCGGATCAACAGCATAGAAACAGGAGGAAACGGTTATGGGACACAGAGAAGATTTGAAATCCGTATCGGAAGCGGAATGGCAGGTGATGAAAGTGCTCTGGCAGGAAGCGCCGCTGGCGCTGCCGCAGATACTGGAACGGCTTAAAGATACGGGCTGGAGCCAGACAACGATACAGACTTATCTGTCGCGGTTGGTGAAGAAAGGCGTGCTGACAACACAGAAAAAGAGCAAGGGCTACCTATATTCCCCGCAGGTTGCGGAGCGGGACTGCCAGATCATGGAAAGCCGCAGCTTTATTAAAAAGGTGTTCGATGGCAATGTCAAGCAGCTTTTCTGCGCTTTTCTCGGTGATGAGGAGCTGGCAGGCAGATTAAGCCAGGAAGATATACAGGAGCTTTTGGATCTTTTGGGCGATATGGATGCGCCGAACGGGAAAGAGACAGGGCACTGAAGCTGTGCGAGATAAAAAGAAACCCTCTCACCGATGATACAGAAAGGAAAGAAGACGATGAACTCATTAATGACTGATATACTCCTGGTCTCTGCCATGTGTGCGGCAGCCTCGGGAATCTTATTTCTGATTTCCAGAATCGGCAGAAAAAAGATACCGCCCATTTTTCTGTATGCTGCCTGGACGCTGCTGCTTATAAGGATGCTGATTCCTTCCACTCTGCCTGCCGGGTTCAGTATATACAGATGGGTGGCGCCTGTGCAGACACAGAGCCGGACAGATGCTTTGACAGGTATTGCGGCCGCGCAGTTAAAGGGAATATATGCGGATGCCGGTGCCGATGCATTTACAAAGGATGGACAGCTTTCAGATCCGGGCCAGTCAGCGTTTGCCGGGGAGATGAAAGAAAATTCGCAGTCTGCGGCGCCGGAAGGGCACACAAGCCTGTCGGAGAGGATCGGCCTTGTTCTGCTAAAGATGCTGCCCGTACTTTATGTGGTAGGAGCGGATGCGGTATTTCTTATCTATGTGATCACGGTGGTACACATGCGCGTGAGGATCGGCAGAAAATCTGTCCGGGCCGCCGTCAGCCATGAGATACGCCGTGTCTCGGACAGATACGGAATGCCGGCGCCGGAGCAGATCATTGCGACCGACAGGGTATCGGTGGCTGCCGTATACGGTATACAGAAAGTTTTACTGATCAACGAGGATGTATACCTGAAACTGTCAGAGACAGAACGGGAATATATCCTGCTGCATGAACTGGCACATCTGAAGCATAGGGATGGGATCTGGAAGACAGCCGCCCTGCTTGCCTGCTGCTTCCATTGGTTTAATCCGATGGTATGGATAGCGGCCCGCCAGCAGAGAAAGGCGGCAGAGATGTGCGCTGATGCCGGCGTGCTAAAGCTGATAGGAGAGGAAAAACGCAGAGATTACGGCATGACGCTGATACATCTGGCGGGAAAACATAATGTTGGCTGCAGGCAGTCCCCGTCCCTGCTTTCCGTGGAGGACAGCAAGGAGAATCTGAAGGAACGAATCCAGGCAGTGTGCCGTTACCGCAGGCTTACCTTAGCCGCCGGACTGTGCATGGCAGTTCTGTTGGCAGCAGCAGCTCTTTTTCTGCTGACAGGCTGTCCCTCATCGGGGACGGGAAGTCCCGCTGAGCCGCCGGCTGCCGGGACATCTGCGGATCCCTCTAAGGAGAGCGAAGAACGGACGGAGAGTTCTGAAACGGAGAATTCGGAAACGAATGCGCCTTCGGAACCCACCGTGCCATATACAGATCCTTTTGCCGGCAAGACCCTGGAAGAGACGCTTATTCTGCTGTCCGCCGAAACAGGCACAGAAGGCTATCCGGCTTACCCGCAATGGTCAAGCTTTTCCCTTGGAAACGGATGCATGGCAGAAGCTCCTGCCGGCTGGACGGAAACGGAGTCCGGTGTCGTTGATCCTGCAAATAATTTCTGGCAGTGCGATTTTCCGGCAACGTATCTTTCCATGTATTCGGACGAAACGGTGACGGAAGAAGACGGAGAGGAGATTCTGCCCTACCGTCACAGAAATCATACCGTTGAGGTCAGTAAGCCTGTCACGGTAGATAAAGCGGAATTTGCCTGGCCCTCAGTGGTTTTAGATAAGATAAAGGAGATTCAGACCCTGTATCTGGGCATCGACGGTCCGTATGATACAAGCGAAACACCCAAAGTATCCAACGGTATCACCCTGGTACGTGTCTACTACATCGTTTTGGAAGGCGGCAGACTGCTTGAAATCAGAATCCCCAAGGCAATTTACTATACGCTGTCCGAAGAACAGGACTTGTGGTACACCGACCGTCTGCTGTGTGACGATGATATAGACAGAGTGATCGGCTCTCTGGATTTATCCGGCTTTCTGACCGGCAGAGTGTGGAAGAGCTATATTATGGAGGGAGCGTTCGGCGAGCTGTACGCCCTGTCCAACGCGATGGGCAGTAAAGAGCGTGGGGCATATGGCCTTGAGGAACTGGAATATGAGAATTATGTCAGGCTGTATGATGCGGATACAGAAGGACTGACACCTGTAAAATTCGATCCTAAGGCGTATGGGTATGCCGCGGATTATGATCCTGCGGATGTATGCAGCTGCCTGCTCATGCCGCTGACAGGCTCCAAAAGCGACAGGATCTGGCAGATCGTCTATAATGTAACAACCGGTGCCGCTGTCAGCGTGCAGCCTTATGAAAACACACTGATTTCCGGCACTCCGCAGCAGCCCCCGAAGATCGGGCCGGCTATGCTCCCTGATCAGATCGCCGATCTACCGGCCGGTTATTACAGCAGAGGCAGCTCCTATGAGGTGCTGTATGGGGAAGAACATCCTGCAGTGGGAAGCATCAACTGGCTGGCGGTTCCCGACAGTGCGAGCAATCCTGCAAAAATAGTCCTGTATTTTGATGTGTATAACAAGGAATCCGCATCCTGTTCCATCGTATACACGCTGGCAGAGCGGACAAACGGGGGCTGGCAGATGGACCGTTCCTTCGCACAGGCGGTTGAGGATCTGAAAAATACAGACTGGGATGCTGTTTTGTGGACTCCGGCGATTAAATAAGCGCGGGTGCACAGACTTCATCTAATAAAATATTGCCCGCCGGACAGTTTAATACTGTCCGCGGGCAATGTTTAGTTTACTCCGTCCCTCTTTCACACGGAGTATTAATGATACATCTCCATATAGCTTCCGTGCGCTTCAATCAGATCGTCGCACATCCTGACGATCTCATCAAGAGACAGCTCCGCAGCAGTATGGGGATCCAGCATGGCGGCACGGTAGATATCCTCCTTGCGTCTGGTCCTTGCGGCTTCAATGGTCATCAGCTGCGCGTTGATGTTGGTCATGTTCATGGCCGCCAGCTGTACCGGCAGTCTGCCCACATAACAGGGATGAATGCCCATACCGTCCACCAGACAGGGCACTTCCACACAAGCGTCATTCGGCAGGTTAGAGATCAGGCCGTTATTCACGACATTTCCGCCGATCTTTAACGGCTGGTTGGTGAGCACGGCTTCCATGATATGGGAAGCATATTCCCTGGATCTGTCATGGCTGATGATGCCGTCCTTCAGGATCCTGTTCTTCTCGTCCTCCCAGTCCGCAATCTGCTTAATACACCGCCTTGGATATTCATCCAGGGGGATATTGAACTGATCCACCAGTTCCGGGTGATCCGCCTTCAGGAAAAACGGGTTGTATTCCGCATTGTGCTCGCTGGACTCGGTGCAGTAATAGCCCAGATGGCGGATGTATTCATAGCGGACCATATCGTGATGTTTGCCCGCCGCGTTTTTCTCAAGAGCCCTCTTGCGCACTTCGGGATACAGGTCGTTTCCGTCCCTATCACGCAATTCCAGCAGCCATCCCATATGGTTGATGCCCGCGATCAGTTCTTTGCGGCCCTCCAGCTTATCCTCCATGCCCAGATCCTTCAGCAGGTTTTCGGAGCATACCTGCACGCTGTGGCACAGGCCGACGGTTTTAACCTTCGTATAGCGCTGCATATAACCGGTCAGTATGGCCATGGGATTTGTATAATTGAGGAACAGGGCGTTGGGGCATACTTCTTCCATATCCGCCGCAAATTCTTCCAGAACGGGAATGGTGCGCAGTCCCCTCATGATTCCGCCGATCCCAAGCGTATCTGCGATGGTCTGCCGCAGGCCGTATTTTTTCGGAACCTCAAAGTCGATGATTGTACAGGGATCGTAAAATCCTACCTGTATCGCATTTACTACGAAATCCGCATCTCTAAGCGCTTCCTTCCGGTTGTCCGGTCCCAAATATGTGCGGATGGCTGATCGTCCCTCATTAATATTTTTGTTCAGGGCTTTCAACATGATCTCTGATTCCGCAAGCCTCTTAGAATCGATGTCATAGAGCGCAATTTCCGCATCCTGCAATGCCGGAGCACACATGCAGTCACCGATTACGTTTCTGACAAAGACTGTGCTGCCTGCGCCCATAAATGTAATTTTTGCCATTTTACTGTTACCTGCCTTCCCAATTAATTATTCTGATTTTACATGCGGTAACTGACCGGAAACCGGCACCCCGCAGAGCCTGCCTGATGCATTGCAAGTGGGGCCGGGTTGCCAAAAAACCGCAGTTGTTATACAATGCTGATTATAGAGCAGGCAATCATGAAAAGCATTGTTTTATGTTACGTATATTTGTCATTATGTTGCATTTATGAGTACGGGAGAGTAAAGCAGATCCAAAGCTCAAGCGGAAGCTGGAGCATTCTGCACGAAATTTGCGTCCCGTATTTATAAAAGCATATTTTTTGGGGGAAAATACGGCTATGGATAAAAAAGATGTGGAGATAACGGCGGGAGTCCGGTATTCGGATCCTCTGATTCTTTATTTTACCGGTTATGAAAAGTGCGATCCGTCCCACTCCTTCGGACCCGCAATCCGCACCCATTATCTGATCCACTATGTGGTGAAGGGGAGCGGCCGTTTCCATGAAAACGGCAGAGTGCATTCGCTTCACGCCGGAGACCTTTTCCTGATCCTTCCGGGACAGATCACTTATTATGAAGCGGACAGAGAAACCCCATGGGAATACTGCTGGGTCGGTTTCGACGGCTATGAGGCTGCCAGCATATTGAAAAGCTGCGGACTTTGGGAAGAACAGCCGGTGAGAAATAACGCAGGCCTAAACCTTGAAGCCGTCCTTTTTGAGCTTCATCGCAGAAACCAGGCCGGAGAGGGAAACAGCTACGCCTATACCGGCCTGCTGTATGAGCTCTTTTCCCATCTGCTGGCAGAAGGCGGTGCCGAAAAAAAACCTGCTTCCAGGGAATACCTAAAGAAAGCCCTGGAATATATCCACCATAACTACGTGTATGACATCCATATCACAGATATTGCGGAACATGTGGGGGTAGACCGCACCTACCTGTACCGCCTCTTCTGCGCCGAGAAAAATCTGTCTCCCAAACAGTACCTGATCAGATATCGGCTCCATATAGCCGCCCGGCTCCTAAAAGAAACTGATTATACCGTAACGGAAATCGCATATTCCTGCGGCTTTGGAGACGCACCGTCCTTCAGCAGGCATTTTCATTCCCGCTTTCGCATGACGCCCACCGCATACCGTAAGCAAAAGGAGGATCCCATGTTACTGCCTGCAAACCGGTGAGGCAGCCGGACACAAACGGAACGGTACAGTCACTATTGCGTTACTATTCACGGCTGCCGACATGCGCGGGAAGTTTACGGCAACTGTGAATAGTAACCTATCGCTGTTTCTGGCGGAATCTGGTTAGCAAAATATATTGTGATTTTTGACAAAAAATGCTACAATATGATGCATATGAGAGTATGAGAGGAGAACCGACAGTGAGATCAGAAAAAATGAGTCAGAAAGCAAAAGGGCTGATCGGCCTGATCCTGATGATCGTGCTGGGGGCAGTCTGTGTGTTCGGCACAGATTACATCGATAAAATGTTTATTCAGAAAGAGGCGGCTAAGCCGTCCGTTGGCCTGAAAGACGGGACATACACCCAGGAGAGCCCGGAATATCATAATGGTTATAAAGGCATGGTGACGATGACGGTGTCAGGCGGCAAGATCACAGCGCTGACCTACGACTGCACGGATGAGTCTGGCGCGACTAAGAGCCAGCTGTCCATGGACGGCCAGTATGTGATGACGGAGAACGGCCCGAAGTGGCATGAGCAGGCACAGGCGCTTGCGGACTATGTGATTGCGAACCAGTCTGTGGACGGGGTCACGATGGATGAGGAAGGAAAAACCGACGCGGTGGCTTCCGTCAGCATCAGCGTGGGTGAATTCGTGAATCTGGTGAAGGACTGCCTGTCTAAGGCTTCCGGCGCCGGATCAGAGACAGCTTACAAAGACGGCACTTACACTGCGCAGGACAGTGAATTTATCGATGGTTACAAGGGTATTGTGACCATGACGGTATCCGGCGGCGCGGTGACCGCCCTAAGCTATGACTGTGTGGATGAATCGGGCGTGACCAAGAGCCAGCTGTCCATGGACGGCAAATATGTGATGACGGAAAGCGGGCCGAAGTGGCATGAGCAGTCAAAGGCGCTTGCGGATTATGTGATCGCCAACCAGTCCGTGGATGGGATTGCGATGGACGAAGCCGGCAAGACGGATGCGGTCGCATCGGTGAGCATCAGCGTCGGTGGATTTGTAAACCTCGTTGAGGACTGTTTCAGACAGGCGCAGCAGTGAGCCGGTTAAGATCCGGATTAGGCGGACAGGGAGACTGATATCAGACAGAATAAGGCCTCCGGTATATTGCAAGACAGTCAGTACTGGTATACTGGCCGAAGCAGATATGCCGGAGGCGTTTTTGCAGACTTAGGAGGTGTATGTGAAAAAAGGAGATTTCATCCTGATCGGTTCCATACTGGCCGTTGCAGCGGTATCGCTGCTGGTTTACCGCTATATGGGCAGCGTCGCTGCACAGTGGGCGGTCGTGACGGTGGATGGGCAGGAATACGGCAGATATCCTCTGGACGAGGATCAGGAGATTTTGATTCAGGGCGCCGCAGGGGGAACCAACCTGCTCGTGATAAAAGACGGATATGCGGATGTTACGGACGCGAGCTGCCCCGATAAGCTCTGCGTGCATCAGCATAAAATCAGGGATAACGGGGAGACGATTGTCTGCCTTCCCAATAAGGTTGTGGTGACGGCGGTCAATTCCGGCCGCCCGGCGCTAGACGGGGTGGTGAGATGAACGGAAAGGTTGCAAAATATGGGATGCTGGTTGCCCTGGCATTTATATTAAGCTGGGTGGAGGCGTTGATTCCCTTTGGCAATCTGGGCATACCGGGCATAAAGATCGGATTGGCGAATCTGGTGGTTTTTGCGGCAATCTATCTATGCGGGCCATGGGGCGCCCTTCTCATATCATTGGTCCGTATTGTGCTTTCCGGACTGGCTTTTAATGGCATGTTTTATATGATTTACAGCCTGGCCGGAGGGATGCTAAGCCTGGGTGTAATGCTGCTTTGCAGAAAATGCCGGTACTTCAGTAAAATTGGCGTGAGTGTTGCAGGAGGCATATCCCATAATATCGGCCAGATCTGTGTGGCGGCTCTGACACTGGGGTCATCCAGCGTATTTTATTATTTTCCGGTTCTGCTGATTGCGGGGACCGTATCCGGCGCGGTGATCGGCTGTGTGGGTGGCATCGTACTGGAAAAGCTGCCGCGCGGGATCATCGGTGGTTGAAGCATGCGGACATTGGAGGAATCTAAGGTGAGGAGCGACAACAAGAGCAATAAAAAGAGCGTGATTCTGTTTGCCGCCGGCATAATGCTGTTCAGTATAACAACCTGTCTTGCATTTGTCGGCTTTCGGCTGCGCCTGAACCATGTGTTTGACTCCCTTGTGGAGGAGAACCTGATGGCTTACACGGAGAGCCAGAACAGGGAGATGCAGGCGGTTATCGAAGATATCACCGGCACTTTGGAAGCGATTGCAGCAATATTTGAAACATCGGATGCTTCGGTGGACAGCGGATGGCTGATGGAGTATCTGGAAGCCATCAGCGAGAACAAGGAAAGATACGACGTGGAATATCAGTCCATGGAGGATCTGCGTGTGTCCATGAAGGAGGTCGGAGAAAACGAAAGTTATAGGGAGACATACAACCGGTTGATGAACCGGGAAAACGTGATCAGCGATGTACGGTTTTCGCGCCGCCGGGGAGGACGTTACTACTTCAGCGTTGCGGTACCGGTGATACAGCATGGTGAGGTGGTGGGCGTACTGCGCAGTGTGCTGGACGGAGAACTGCTGGTGCAGAGCGTAATCACCAATTCCCTGCATGACCATGCGGTAAGCTGTCTGGTCAAGGAAAACGGGGACCTGATACCGGTAGGGGAGCAATTCAACCCCGAAGACGGTGAGCCTGCCCCTCGGAATCTGATCGAGGAGACCCGGGGGATCGGCAGGAATGATGAGCTGTCTTTAGCGATCGCGCGCATGGCCGGACACAACGGCGAAACTGAAAAGCTGGGCTTAATCGACGGGCATATGGTATTTATCTCCGTAACGGATCTCGGGTACAATGGCTGGCATATAGTGAACCTGCTGAACGCGGATAATGTATCGGAGTATTCCGGCCGTATCCTGCAGGATATGGTGGCCATAAGCCTGCTGCTGATCCTGCTGATTGCAGTGCTGGGAGTGATCCTGTTTACGGTGCTGATGCGCCAGGAACGAAGGCTGCGCCTGCAGGAATCAGGGTATGCCATATTGGCTAAATTTTCAGATACGGTTCTGTGCAGCTATAACTACCGGACGGATACATTAAGCTTTACGCCCAATGCCGTCGAACTGCTTCCGTTAAAGGAACTCACGATACACCCGGCAAATCAAGGTACGCAGGCGGATCGGCTGATACATCCGGATGACCGGCCGGCGGTAAAGCGGATATTTGAGTATCCTGATATTGAGACGGAAGAACCCATGGAGCAGGAGGTGCGCCTGCTTGGGCTGGACGGAGAATATATCTGGTGCGGCTTACGCTATCAGGTGGTGAGAGATGACAAGGGAATGCCCGTCCAGCTTTTGGCAAAGCTGATGGACGTGAGTGAACGCAAAATCAAAGAGCAGGAGCTGCTGGAAAAGTCCACCGTAGACGCGACCACGGGACTTCTTAATAAATATGCGGCGGAGACGGGCATAGAGACCAGGATCGCGGCCGGGGTGCACGGCTTCCTGTTTATGATTGATATCGATAATTTCAAGCTGGTCAACGACCGGCTGGGACACATGACTGGGGACCGTCTCCTTGCACAGGTGGGAACAGTGATACGAAGAGTATTCCGGCAAACAGACCTGGCAGGCAGAGCGGGCGGCGACGAATTCGTGGTGTTTATGGCGGATACAGACAGCGTCCCGGCAGCCGCAGAAAAGGCCGGCCGGCTCTTGGAGCATTTAAGGGATATCAGCATCGGAGGCGAAGCCCTGAAAATTACGGCCAGCATCGGCATAGCAGCCATCCCGGCGCACGGCGGAAACTATCAGGAAGTATACAGACTGGCGGATCAGGCCATGTATCAGGCAAAACAGAACGGCAAAAACAGGTTTTTTATCATAGGTTCCGACGATTCTGTTGACAACCTGCCTTTTCATCGGGTATAATTCAGGGGAATGCGGATATGGCGGAATTGGCAGACGCGCTGGATTTAGGTTCCAGTGGGAGACCGTGCAGGTTCGACTCCTGTTATCCGCATGCGGGCCCCCAGGGAAACTTAGGGGGCTGTTTTTGTTCATTTCACAGACCGACCGGAACTCACAGTCAGGAGAAAATGATATGTTAAAAATAGGATGTCACCTTTCCATCTCCAAAGGCTATCTGGCCATGGGGGAAGAAGCGGTCCGGATCGGGGCCAATACGTTTCAGTTCTTTTCGCGCAATCCCAGGGGAGGCAATGTGCGGGCTTTGGACATAGAAGATATACGACGGTATTTGGATTACGCCAAAGAGCATGAGATCAGCGTGATCCTTGCCCATGCCCCCTACACGTTAAACGGCTGTTCTGCTGAAGAAAAGACCAGGGGGTTTGCGGTCAGAGCCATGAAAGAGGACCTGGAACGGATGGAGTATCTGCCAGGAAATCTCTATAATTTCCACCCGGGAAGCCATGTGAAGCAGGGCACTGAGACCGGCATCCAGTATATCGTTGAAATGCTGAATACGGTGCTGTGGCCGGACATGCATACGACGGTTCTGCTGGAGACGATGGCAGGCAAGGGCAGCGAGGTGGGCGGACGTTTTGAAGAGCTTAGGGCCATACTGGACGGTGTAAAGCTTTCGGAGAAGATGGGCGTGTGTCTGGATACCTGTCATGTGTTTGACGGGGGTTATGATATCGCACATTCGCTGGATGCGGTGCTGGACGAATTTGACCGCATAATAGGGATGGACAGGCTGAAGGCTGTGCATTTAAATGACAGTAAAAATGTGCTGGGCAGCCGTAAGGACAGGCATGCCAAAATCGGAGAGGGAAATATAGGAGCGGAGGCTCTGGTGCGTATGATGAATCATCCGGATCTTAAAAAACTGCCGTTCTATCTGGAGACGCCCAATGATCTGGACGGCTATGCTGCGGAAATCAAAATGCTGTGCGGACACTATCAAGAAGAGATGTGAGGCGGGACCGGGATATGGAAAGACTGGAAAAAAAGAAACGGCATACGTTCCTTGCCATGATACTGGCAGGCGTTCTCTTTATTCTGTGTATCGGTGTGTTCCTGTTTCAGATACTCATTTTAAACGAGCAGGACAATGAGAGCAAACTGCAGGATGCAGTGATCCAGAATAAGACTGCGATAGAAAAACAGATAGACGGAGATATCCAGACTCTGCTGGGGATTTCCTACAGCATTGCGGATCGGATAGATTCTGCGTTTGAGGACATGGAGCATATCTTAAGGAAGATCAACGATAATAACTCGTTTCTGCAGATGGGGATCATCAACAGCCGCGGAGTCGGAGAGCTGGTGGAGCTGGAGGGAAACTATTATGAGAAAGTCGACTTCTCACAGGAGCCGATCTTTATAGATGCGCTTGAAGGCAGGCCCGCGATGGACACCATAGACGCCGCCTATATGGGTGAGGAACAGCTGATCGGCGTGGCTGTGCCGCTTCAGGCGGAAGAAGGGCCCGAAGGAGTCCTGTTTGCCGCCAACCGGCCTGAAATCTATGCCAATATATTAAATACCCCGATTTTTGACGGCTATGGACTCTCCTGCATCGTAAATAGAGCAGGACAGGTGGTGATTCATTCCGAGCATTCCGCACAGCTGGCCGAGAGCCTGGCCAGGCTGGCAGGAGAGCTTGAGGAGGCATTTCTGGCCGCTTCAGAGGCTTCAAAAAAGCAAACACCGGCAAGTACGGTGTGCACGATAGGCGACGGGCAATATTATCTGGCCTTTGAGCCTCTGGACGCCGGCGGCTGGTTTGTGGTAGGAGCGGTGCCGAAGTCTCTGGTGCACCAGACTTACGGAAAGCTGGTGGCTTACTCGCTGACTTTTGTGGTGGTAATGCTGCTGTTTTTTCTGGTGATCTACTATCGGATGAATACACAGGAGCAGAAGCACAGGAACCGGCTGGAAGAGCTGGCTTATACGGATCCCCTGACGGGCAATTGGAATCTGAATAAATTCAGGACGGTTGTGCAGGATTACATCAGAAAGCGCCATGACCGTGACTTTGTAGTGTGGTACTGTGATATCAAAAAATTTAAGTACTTTAATGATATGTTCGGATATCACGAAGGAGACAGGATTCTAAAGTGTCTGTCATCGGTTTTTCTGGACAGTGTGAACGAAGACGAATACTTTTGCCGCACATCGGCGGATAATTTTGTCGGGATCATCGGCCAGATCAGCCGTGCAGAATTTACGGACTGGTTTGACAGGCTGGCCGCTGCGGTCAACTATTGGGGAGAAACGGATGCGAGAGGATTCTGCCTGGAGATCGTGATAGGGGCGTACTGTGCGGGAGAATTTGTAGAGCATCTGTCCTTAAACGATATGATAGACCGAGCGAAGATAGCTCAGGAATCGGTGAAGGAAATGGGCGGCAGCAGGGTGGCTTTTTATTCGGAAGAAATGCGCGGTCTGGTCTACAGGGAGACGGAGCTGGAGTCCCGGATGAGGGCGGCGCTTAAGAACAGGGAATTTGTGCTCTATTTTCAACCTAAGGTGAATATACAGCAGCAGGACCGGATTGCCGGAGCGGAGGTGCTGGCGCGCTGGCAGACCGATCAGGAGCTGATATCGCCCGGGGTCTTCATACCGGTGTTTGAGAAAAACGGATTTATTGTTTCATTAGACCGATATATGTTTGAAAATGCCTGCATCTGGCTTGCAGACCATCTTAAAAACGGTGGGCAAGAGCTGAACATTGCGGTGAATGTATCCCGCCTGGGACTTCTGCAGCCGGATTTTGTGGACTATTATGTGAGCGTGAAAAACAGATACGGAATTCCGGACGGACTGCTGGAGCTTGAATTTACGGAAAGCATCATCCTGGAAGACATCGATATATTCTGCTCTGCGGTTCTGGAGCTTAAAAAACAGGGCTTTCTCTGCTCGCTGGATGATTTTGGGGCGGGCTACAGCTCCTTAAACATCCTGAAAAACCTGCCTCTTGACATCCTCAAGCTGGATGTGCTCTTTTTCAGGGAGGGCGTGGATATTAAGCGGGAGAGGATCGTCATCTCGCATGTCGTTTCCATGGCGCGGGAGCTCCGGATGCGGACGATCGCAGAAGGGGTGGAAAGCGTGGAACAGGTGGATTTTCTAAGAAATATCGGGTGTGATGTGGTCCAGGGCTATGTATTTGCAAAGCCGATGCCGGTGGAAAAATTCCGGCCGATGCTGGAGAGATGCAGAGACGGATACATATTAAAAGATGCCGGAGGAATAAAATGACGGAATTACTGGTTAGAAAATTTGTTAAGGATTATCGGAATACAGGCAGCATCAAGGTGCGGACGGCTTATGGGATGCTCTCAAGCGTGGTGGGAATTGCCTGCAATGTGCTGCTGTTTGCGGTAAAACTGGTAACAGGCATGCTGATCCGCAGTGTTTCCGTCATGTCGGACGCGTTTAACAACCTGTCGGATGCCGCGTCATCTGTCATCAGCTTTGTGGGAATACGGATGGCGGAGAAGCCGGCGGATGCGGATCATCCCTTCGGCCATGGCAGGATAGAGTATATTACCACATTGATTGTGTCCTTTCTGGTGCTGGAGGTGGGCTGGACGTTTCTAAAGAGCTCCTTTCAGAAGATCCTTCATCCGGAGGAGTTGATCTTCGGCGGCCTTTCACTTTGCATCCTGCTGCTTTCCATCGGGGTGAAACTGTGGCTGTCATTTTTTAACAGGCGGCTGTCCAAGCGTGTGAATTCTTCCGTGCTGAAGGCGACGGCCGTGGATTCCATGAACGATGTGCTGGTGACTGCGGCCACGGTGGGATCTATCCTGATTTACAGGTTTCTGCATTGGAATATCGACGGCTATGTGGGCGTGGTGGTATCCGGCATGATCATGTATGCGGGGTTTAACATCGCTAAAGAGACCGTCAATTCGCTGATCGGGGAGGCCGGGGATCCGGAGTTATACAAAAGCATTACGGAGTTTGTTGAGGGTTATGACGGGATTGTGGGAAGCCATGACCTGATTGTGCACAATTACGGTCCTTCACGCAGCATGGCATCGATCCACGCTGAAGTGCCCTGTGACGCGGATATAGAGGCGTCCCATGAGATCGTGGACCGGATAGAGCGGGATGCCATGCGGACTCTGGGGATCTTTCTTGTGATACATATGGATCCCATAGATACGCGCAGCGAAGAGGTGCAGCAGTTCCGGGCGATGCTGGAAGAAGTGGTGAAGGAAGAATGCGAAGAATTAAGCTTTCACGATTTTCGTCTCGTGCACGGCAGGGACAGCATAAACCTCATATTCGACCTGGTGCTGCCGCGCAGCATGCGGTCGGAGGACATGGACGCTATGAAAAAGCGCATTACGGCAAGGGTGGCAGAGCGCGATCAGAGATGCCACTGTGTGATAACAGCGGAAAAAAGTTATATGGGTGGAACCTGCTGAAAACGGGTCAGAGTGTTGTCCTCCGAGGTATTTGCAAACTTCATGCGCGTGCAGGGCGGGGTACGGTCCTTATTGGTATATGCCCCTGCCGTGTGCTCTTAAAAACACAGAATAAAAAACACAAAAAATATAAAAAAATAAAAATTAGGGCTTGTCAAAATAGAAATTATCGTATATAATACCATTTGTTCGTTACAGATTGGGCTATCGCCAAACGGTAAGGCACTGGACTCTGACTCCAGCATTTCCAGGTTCGAATCCTGGTAGCCCAGCTTTTTAGAATGCCGCAGCACATCAGGTGCTGCGGTTTTTTTCGTTCTTGTCCCAGTGATTTTTTATTGATTTTAACAGGAAAGTGTTTACAGTGAAAAGCTTGCGCAGCCGGCGCCGGCAGGTTATAATAAAACCGTGTCATTTGTTTGGACACAGATGCAGAAATGAGGCGAACTATGTACATAATAGAAAACAGAATCAGATACAGCGAGGTGGACCAGGACCGGCAGCTCAAGCTGGGGAACATATTAAACTATTTTCAGGACTGCAGCACATTTCAGTCGGAGGATTTAAATCTTGGCCTTGAGATGCTTAAGGGCAGGCACCGCGCCTGGCTGCTCAATTCCTGGCAGCTTGAGATCCTGCGCCGGCCAAAGCTTGGAGAGACGGTGCAGACAGGCACTTATCCGTATGATTTTAAAGCGTTTTACGGATACCGTAACTTCTTTATGCGCGATATGGCCGGGAAGTATCTGGTCAAGGCGAATTCCGTCTGGTTTTATGTGGATACCGACAGCGGCAGGCCCGTTAAGGCCTCGGAGGATGAGATACGCGGTTATGAGAGAGAACCGCGTCTGGATATGGGATACTCCGGCCGCAAGCTTCAGCCCGTAAAAGAAGGGGAAAAGGGCGTTCCCATCACGATCGGCAGAAATCAGATCGATACAAACCACCATGTAAACAACGCCCAGTATGTATTTATGGCTCAGGAAACGCTGCCGGCCGGCTTTATGCCCTCCAGGCTGCGCGTGGAGTATAAGAAGGCCGCTGTGCTGGGAGATGTGCTGCATCCCGTGACCGCGCATCTTCAGGACGGCTATGCCGTCACACTGTATGACGAGGGCGGACTGCCCTGCACGGCCATGGAATTTTTGGCTTAAACCAGGATAGAAGGAAAAGAGGTAATCCATGATAGAATTGGGTAAGAAGCAGGTTCTGACCGTATGCAGAACCACGGACCACGGCGTTTATGTGGGGGAGAAAGAGGAGAAAGGTCAGGCTGTGCTGCTGCCCCGCAAGCTGGTGCCGGAGGGCACGGCGGTTGGGGACAGCCTGGAGGTGTTTATTTACCGTGACTCAGAGGACAGGCTGGTGGCCACCACCCAGGAACCCGCAGTGGTTTTCGGGCATCCGGCAGTGATGAAAGTGGTATCCGTGAGCCGGATCGGCGCATTTTTGGACTGGGGACTGGACAAGGATCTGTTTCTTCCCTTTAAGGAACAGACTTACAAGGTAAAAGAAGGGGATGAGTGCCTTGCAGCGCTCTATATCGACAAAAGCAGCCGTCTCTGCGCCACGATGAAAGTGTACGATTATCTGGAAGAGGGCTCTCCCTACAAAACGGACGATCAGGTGGAAGGCATTGTATATGAAGTGAATGAGCGTCTGGGAGCCTTTGTGGCTGTGGACTGCCGCTATCACGGCCGCATTCCGGCCGGAGAGACGGCGAAGCCCTTACGGTGCGGCGACCGTGTCCGCGCCAGGGTGGCCCGGGTTCGGGAGGACGGGCGGCTGGATCTGTCTGTCAGGGAGAAAGCCTATCTGCAGATCGAAGATGATGCCGAACAGATCATGAAGGTCATAGATGAATATGCAGGCGTGCTGCCGTTTACCGACAAAGCGTCCCCGGAAGTGATTAAACGAGAGCTGGGCATCAGTAAAAATGCGTTTAAACGGGCGGTTGGCCATTTGCTCAAGGAAGGCCGCATAGCTATGGGAGAGAAATCTATCCGAAAAATATAACTGGCATTAAGAAAAGAGGAAGAAAATGAAGACGATAAGAGGTGCGAACATACTGTTTCCGGTGACCGTGCTGTCCTATCTGGCAGTCAGTTTCTTCACCGGTTTCCTTGCCCGATATATCCCCGTTCCGGTGCCGGTGCTGCTGGTGGCAGGAGAGATTGGGATCATGCTTCCCACGGCCATTTACTGCCTGGTGACCCGGAACAATCCGTTTCGATGGATACAAAGGAAACGTCTGGATCTGCTGACCGTGCTTTTAGTGGTCCTGTTCACATACTGCATGTATCCGCTGATCATGGTAATCAACATGTTCTCCATGTTCTTTGCGGACAATGCGGCCGCCGGAGTGCTGGACATACTGTCGGGACTGCCCATGCCGGCAGCCCTGCTGGTAATCGCGGTTGTGCCCGCGGTATTTGAAGAATTTTTCTGCCGGGGTATGCTCTATCACACCTACCGCCGCAGAGGCATCTGGACCGGCGCCTTCATAAGCGCCCTGATGTTTGGGCTGCTGCACATGAACTTAAACCAGTTCTGCTATGCATTCTTTATGGGTATCATGTTCGTGCTGCTGATCGAAGCTACCGGAAGCATTTATGCGTCTATGCTTGCGCATTTTCTGTACAACGGAACCAGCGTGGTCCTGACCTATCTGACAGCGCCCTCAGACGGCGGCGCTGCCTCCGGAGATTTGTCGGCAGCCCTGGAAGAGTCAGGCTTAAGTGCGCTCTACCCCGGCATGTCCGCCGAGGCTCTGCAGAATCTGTTTCTGGCTTCCGGCATCCTTGTCATGGGGTTCATTGCCATAGCAACCACAGCCCTGGCGGTTTTGCTGCTGATCGCCATTGCTAAAAGAAACGGACGTTTCGGACACCTCCGTGTTCTCTTCTCGTCTAAAAAGCGAAAAGCTGCTGAAAGCGTCCGATCTATACAGGATAAGGACTTAAAGCCCAGGCATGTGGTGGATATATGGGCCATTCTGGGCATAATACTCTGTATCGCTATGTTTTTCATTTTATAACTGATGCGGAATTTTGCGCCGTGCGCCGTCTTACGCTTACATGCATAAAAAAGCTTATTTACTGCAAAATAGGAGTAAGGTATTGTGTGAGGTGATGGCATGATTGTGGATTCCGATATTCTGTATGAGAATGGGGATTATTTTTACACAGGTCTGGAGATCAATGCGCCGTATAGCGGCCGGCCTTTCCGCAGCAGCAGCGGCGACTCCATGAAGGTTTTTGGAAAGCGTAAGGAAGGACAGGCGGAAGCATCAGCGGCATACGTGCTGGGGCGTCAGGGAGAAAAGGCGTATTTCGATGCCCAGACGACAGAATTCTTAAGCAGAAAAGAGCGAAAACATATCTATTATGACTGCTACTACGCCGGCATGGATCACGACGAGGTGAAGGTCTTAATGTGCAGGCGGGACGGCAATGTACAGGCAGAGGACCTGCTTGGGAAATGGGAGGCTCAATGAACCAGAAGCTGAAGAAAAATGCTGCTGCGGATTATGTCCGCATACTGGTGGGGACGTTTATCATGGCGTTTGCCATTAACGCCCTGTTTGAGCCGATGAACCTGGTAACCGGCGGAGTCTCCGGCATCGCTATCATTGTAAAAAAACTGACGGGCCTGCCGCTGTGGCTCACGACGGTGGTGCTGAATATCCCCCTCTTTTTCTTCGCGGTTAAGATAAAGGGCGCCAGATTCTTAGCCAGGACGCTGGCGGCTACACTGGCCCTGTCTGCTTTCCTGGGCGTGATTCCCGGCATGGTGCTGCTTAAGGACGATCTGTTTCTGACCGCCATCTTCGGCGGCGTGCTGACGGGCGTAGGGCTGGGCCTTGTGCTGTCCTCCATGGCCACCACCGGAGGAACGGATCTGCTGGCGGTGCTCATACAGCGCTATTTAAAGCATTATTCGGTGGCGGAGATCCTCCAGGTGCTGGACGGGACCATCGTGCTGGCAGGCGCCTTTATCTTCGGCATACAGTATGCGCTGTATGCGGTGCTGGCCGTATTCATCATCAGCAAGGTCTCCGACAGCATCATAGAGGGAACGAAATTCGCCAAGCAGGCCTATGTCATATCGGGCTGCTGTGAGGAGATTGCAGAGCAGATCATGCAGAGGCTTGACCGCGGCGTGACGGGCCTTAGAGCCACAGGAATGTACTCAAATGAGGACAAGACAGTGCTTTACTGCGTGGTTTCCAAGAAGGAAATCGTGCAGTTAAAGGACATTGTGGAGCAGATTGATCCGAACGCATTCGTCATAGTGAGTGATGCCAGGGAAGTTCTGGGAGAAGGGTTTAGAGAATTTAGACAGTAAAAAATAGGATTTTGGACAATTATTTGTAATTAAACTCACTTTTTTTTTGCCGTATACAAAATAGACAAATCCCCAAAAAACTTTTTGGTAAATTAAAATATGGCATTAAAATAGCGGTTGGTGTATGATAAAACCATGATTCAATAACACCATAATAGTCAGTTTGAAAATGGAGGATGAAAAATGGCTAGTTTATCATTAAGAAATGTATGTAAGGTTTACCCGAATGGATTCGTTGCGGTAAAAGATTTCAATCTTGAGATCGCTGACAAAGAATTCATCATCTTCGTTGGACCTTCAGGTTGTGGTAAATCTACAACACTTCGTATGATCGCAGGACTGGAAGAGATCAGCTCCGGTGAATTATACATTGGAGACAAGCTTGTAAATGACGTAGAGCCTAAGGACAGAGATATCGCGATGGTTTTCCAGAACTATGCTCTGTATCCGCATATGACCGTGTATGATAACATGGCATTCGGCTTAAAATTAAGAAAAACACCTAAGGCAGAAATCGAGAGACAGGTGAATGAAGCTGCAAGAATCCTGGGTATCGAGATGCTGTTAGACCGTAAACCGAAGGCTCTGTCCGGTGGTCAGAGACAGCGTGTTGCTATGGGACGTGCTATCGTTCGTAATCCTAAGGTATTCCTTATGGATGAGCCGCTGTCCAACCTGGATGCAAAACTCCGTGTACAGATGCGTATCGAGATTTCCAAACTGCATCAGAGACTGGAAACTACGATCATCTATGTAACCCATGACCAGACAGAAGCTATGACACTGGGTACCAGAATCGTAGTTCTGAAAGACGGTATCATTCAGCAGGTAGATACTCCTCAGAACCTGTATGATAAGCCTTGCAATAAGTTCGTTGCCGGATTCATCGGATCTCCTCAGATGAACATGATCGAAGCTACCGTTAGCAAGAAGGGCAGCGAAGCCACACTGACTTTTGGTGAGCACACCATTATCCTTCCTGAAGCGAAATCCAAGATCCTGCTGGATGGCGGTTATGACGGAAAGACGGTTGTTCTCGGTATCCGTCCTGAGGATATCCATGATGAGGAAGCGTTCCTTGCGAACTCTCCCGGAAGTATCTTTGAAGCTGTGATCAGAGTTTACGAGATGTTAGGTGCGGAAGTTTATCTGTACTTTGATATCGAAGAAGTGAACTTCACAGCCAGAGTTCATCCCCGTACAACAGCCAGACCTGGTGACACGGTGAAATTTGCTATGGATCTGACAAAGATACATATCTTTGATAAGGATACCGAATTAGTGATTTTAAACTAATAAATTCTCCTTTGTAATCGGAAAATTTTAAAAATTTGAGGAAATGTATAAAATATGTACATTTCCTCTTTTTTTTTTTCTACTTATGCATTAAAATAAAGAAAGGTGTACATAGAAGTAAATTTGAAAACAGATATGGAGCAGAGCATCCGGCAATTCCGATGGGATTTCCGGCAAATAGAAGAGAATAAGGAGTGTGCGAAATGATTTCAAACCAGATACTTCAGAATACGATTGAGGGGTTAAAAGGAATTACCAGAACAGATCTGTGTGTCTGTGATACCGAAGGCAAGGTGCTGGCGACCACGTTTCCGGATGCGGAACAGTATGAGGTCTCCGTAGTCGCGTTTGTGGATTCTCCCGCGGACAGCCAGGTGATCCAGGGCTATCAGTTCTTCAAGGTGTTTGACGAGCATCAGCTGGAATACATCCTGCTCGCCAAGGGCGGCGGGGATGATGTATACATGGTGGGAAAGGTAGTAGCATTCCAGATCCAGAACCTGCTTGTGGCTTATAAGGAACGCTTTGACAAGGACAACTTTATCAAGAATCTGCTGCTGGACAACCTGCTGCTGGTAGATATTTACAATCGTGCCAAGAAACTTCATATTGACATCAATGTGAAACGTGTGGTATTTGTTATAGAAACAAAGAATGAAAATGATACCAACGCCCTGGAGACGGTGAAGAGCCTGTTCTCCGCCAAGACCAAGGATTTCATCACCGCAGTGGATGAGAAAAATATCATCCTGGTGAAGGAGCTGAAGCCGGGCGAGACCTATGACGATATGGAAAAGACCGCCAAGGTGATCCTGGATATGCTCAATACCGAGGCGATGACCAAGGTGCACGTGGCATATGGCACCATTGTGCATGAGATCAAAGAGGTTTCAAGATCCTATAAGGAAGCTAAGATGGCGCTGGATGTGGGCAAGATTTTCTACAGCGATAAAAATGTGGTGGCTTACAACAACTTAGGCATCGGCCGTCTGATCTATCAGCTGCCCATGTCTCTCTGCCGCATGTTTATCAAGGAGATCTTTGACGGGAAATCACCGGATGACCTGGATGAGGAGACGCTGACCACAATCAATAAATTCTTTGAGAACAACCTGAATGTCTCCGAGACATCCAGACAGCTGTATATACACAGAAATACTCTGGTATACCGTTTGGATAAGCTGCAGAAGAGCACTGGGCTGGACCTGCGTGTGTTTGAAGATGCGATCACGTTTAAGATCGCGCTCATGGTAGTGAAATATATGAATTACATGGAGACATTAAACAACTAGAGAAAGAGCGGGCCTTCGGGCCCGCCCTTCAAAATGGCCGCTATGCCGGGGCACCAATGAACTATCTACAGAGGGTAAATAATGATTGTACTAAAAGATGTATGTAAGAGTTACAAAAGCGGAACAAAAGCGATTCGCGGGATAAACCTGACCATTGAGGACGGTGAGTTTGTATTTATCGTCGGCAGCAGCGGTTCCGGCAAGTCCACGCTGATCAAGCTGCTCATGAAGGAACTGGAGCCGGACTCCGGTTCTATTACTGTGGATGGCGTCAACATCAATAAGATGAAGAAACGCTACATACCGAAATACCGCCGCAGGATCGGCGTGGTATTTCAGGATTTCCGCCTTCTAAAAGATCGGAACGCCTATGATAACATAGCCTTTGCGCAGAGAGTGATCTCCGCCTCCGGAAAGGAGATTCGCCGCCGGGTGCCTGAGATGCTGAATATGGTAGGTCTGTCCGCCAAATATAAGAGCTATCCGAGACAGCTCTCCGGCGGTGAACAGCAGCGCGTGGCCATCGCGCGGGCGCTGGTGAATAAGCCGGAGTATCTGTTTGCGGACGAGCCCACCGGTAACCTGGATCCTGAGAATTCCAGGGAGATTATGCGCATTCTGGATCAGGTCAATCAGAATGGAACCACGGTAGTGGTGGTAACCCATAACCGGGAGATCGTGGATGAGATGCAGAAACGTGTTCTCACCATGCAGAGAGGCGTCATAGTCAGTGATGATAAAGGTGGATATGTACAATGAAGATAAGCACATTTTGGTACTGTCTCAGGCAGGGCATAAAAAACATTTGGAAGAATAAGCTGTTTTCGCTGGCCTCGGTGGGAACCATTGCGGCCTGCGTTTTTCTGCTGTGTGTGTTCTATTCCATCACATCCAATTTTCAGAATATGGTAAAGACCATGGAGAGCTCTGTGGGAATCACAGTTTTCTTCAATGAGGGCATGGCGATGGAGGCAATCCAGGCGATCGGCGAGGAGATCGCCCTTAGGCCCGAGGTGGAGAGGATGCGTTTTATATCCTCGGACGAGGCATGGGAAGAATTCAGACAGGACTATTTTAAAGATGCTCCGAATCTGGCGGACGGTTATGTGAAGGACAATCCGCTGGCGGAATGCGATTCCTATGAAATATTTCTGAAAGATGTGGAGAATCAGGACGAATTTGTGGAATACTTAAAAGGTCTCAACGGTGTGAGAAAGGTGAATTATTCTGCGCTGGTGGCGGATGCCCTGGTGAGCGTGAACCGACTGATCACACTGGTTTCGGCGGGAATACTGATCATACTGCTGGCGGTTGCCATTTTTTTGATCGCCAACAAAATTTCCCTGTCGATCGCTGTACGTAAAGAAGAAATCCGTATTATGAAACTGATCGGCGCCACCAATTTCTTTATCCGGGAACCTTTCGTTGTGGAAGGCCTTCTGATCGGACTGGTGGGAGCAAGCCTGCCCCTGGTAGTGGTATACCAGATTTATGAAAAGGTGGTTGGTTTCGCAATGGAGAAATTCAGTATATTGTCTGGTGTGCTGGTATTTTTGCCGGTGAACCAGGTGTTTGGCATATTGACTCCGGTTGCGTTGATCCTGGGTGCTGGTATCGGTTTCTTCGGAAGTATCTTTTCCATACGCAGGCACCTGCGGGTATAGTGATTGCGCTGACCGGGTGAGGAGGTAAGGCTTGAAATTAGCGCATAAAAAGTATATCTGCATGCTGCTGGCGTTTTTGACAGCATTTATGATAGGAGGCTTTTCCCTTGCGAGCAGCAGCGCATCCGGTGTGGATGACGCCAAGGGGGAGATCGACCGCCTGGAACAGGAGAAAAAGGAAACAGAAAAGCGCCTGAAGGAGTTGGAGGCGCTGAAAGGTGACCTTGAAAAGTATATAGAAGAGCTGGATAAGGACCTGAATGCGACCTACGCCGAGCTGGAAAAGATCGCCGGGCAGATGGAGGAGAAGCAGGCCGAGATCGACCGCACAAAGGAGGAGTTAGCCGGGGCCAAAGCGGATGAGGAAGAGCAGTATGAAGCGATGAAGCTGCGCATCCGCTATATGTATGAAAACAGTCCGGTGTCTTATCTGGAACTGCTGCTTTCTGCCGAATCCTTTGCGGAAGTGTTAAACAGAGCGGAGTATATTTCCCAGATTTCTGAATATGATAGAAAGATGCTGGGGGTGTATGAAGATACGGTGGAGGGAATCAGCCAGAAGGAGAGCGCGCTTGAGACCGAGCTGGCGGAACTGGCTGACCTGAAGGAACAGAACGAAGCCAAGCAGAACTCTCTGGAGACAATGGTAGAGGCCAAGACGCTGGAAGTGGAGAAGACCGAGGCCAAGATCGATCACGCCGCCGGGCAGGTACTGGACTTCGAGGATGAGATCGGGGAACAGAAGGAGATCATCAAGCGCATCGAGGAATCGGTGGAAGCCTCCATTCAGGCATCTAAGGAAGAGGCCAGCCGTAAGGCGGAGGAGGAGAGCCGCAGGGCGGAGGAAAACGGCGAGACCGTACCTGAGACTCCGGCAGAGGGCGGCAATACGAATACAGGGTTTATCTGGCCGCTTCCCGACAGCAAGAGAATCACCTCCTATTACGGAAGCCGGGTGGATCCGGTCACCGGGGAGAAGGGCGCCTTTCACAGCGGTCTGGATGTGGGCGCGCCCACTGGCACGGATATTGTGGCAGCCGCGGAAGGAACGGTGACGGTAGCGGGATATACGTCCATTAACGGCAATTATATAAAGATTTATCACGGAAACGGAATTACGACTGCCTACTGTCACTGCTCTGTACTGGAAGTGGAGGCAGGGGAAAAGGTCTCCCAAGGCCAGGTGATCGCGAAAGTGGGTTCTACAGGTAAATCCACAGGGCCTCACCTGCATTTTGGAGTGGCCAAAGACGGGACTTATGTGGATCCCCTGGGGTATGTGAGCCCGTAACGGTTCGCTGGCGGGATTCTTTTTCAAATATTATAAAAAACAGGGGAAGGAAGCCCCTGTTTTTCTGCAAGTGCAGTGCTGTAACTTCCCGCCATGCGCTGTTTTATCAACCGTGAATAATATTGCAAGTGTGCGCGGCGGCGCACGCTTATAAGAATATGTCATTGACAACCCGGTAAAGCGGCGTTATATTGGGAAAAACAGGATCAGGAAGGATGCGGACGAATGGAAAATAAACAGGACAATAAATTCGGCAGGGGGATGCTGCTTGGCATAGTAACAGGCACGCTGCTGACCGCGGTGGTGTGTGTCATCACATTTTACTTTCATGCGGCAGACCTGAAAAACGCGAACAGAATACCGGTGGAAAACTATGGGAGCGGTTCCTCGCAGCAGGATACAAACTCTCTGCTCCAGCAGAAGGATGTGCAGGATAAGGTGGACCTGCTGGAGAAATATATCGACGGATACTATCTGTATGACTATGATGAGGAGGATCTGAAAAACGGTATATATAAAGGCCTGATGGCCGGACTGGCGGATCCGTATTCAACCTATTACACGGCGGATGAATATACGTCCATGATGGAGTCTTCCACAGGGCGTTATTACGGCATAGGTGTTCAGGTTTCCCAGAATATCAATACAGGCATCATCACAATTTCCAAAGTGTTTAAAAACAGCCCGGCCATGGAGAGCGGCCTGCAGGCCGGCGATATGGTAATGAAGGTGGCCGGTACGGAAGTGACCGGCATGGATCTGAACTTGGTAGTCACAAAGATTAAGGGTGAAGAAGGCGAAGCGGTCAATATAGAGGTGTTCCGCGAAGGCACGGGGGAAACCTTAAGCCTGGATGTGGAGCGCCGTCAGGTGGAGATCACCACGATTGAATACGAGATGAAAGAGGACCGGATCGGATACATTGCTTTCTCTGATTTTGAGGATGTCAGCTACGATCAGATGATGGCGGCAATCTCTACGCTGGAGGGCATGGGGATGCAGGGGCTGATTCTGGATCTGCGCGGAAATCCCGGCGGCCTGCTCACCAGCGCGGTGGATATTGCCGATGCGTTCCTGCCGGAAGGCTTGATCGTCTATACGGAAGACAAATACGGAAACCGGGATGAATATACCTCTGATGAGGAGCATCAGTTCAACAAGCCGCTGGTGGTGCTGATCGACGGCAATTCAGCCAGCGCATCCGAAGTTCTGGCCGGAGCGATCAAGGACTACGGCGCGGGCACGCTGGTCGGCACCACCTCCTACGGCAAGGGAATTGTGCAGTCGCTGATACCGTTAAAAGACAAAACTGCGCTAAAGATCACAGTAGCGGACTACTATACTCCTAACGGCAACAATATACACGGCATCGGCATTGAACCGGATGTGGTGGTGGAACGCGGGGAAGGCGATACGGATGCTCAGCTTGACAAGGCGTTAGAAGTTATGAGAGAAAAACTTCAGTAAGGAGGTTTCACTTGAGGACGTTGATCGATTTCTATGACAGGAACGTCACCGCCAATATGATGGCGGTATTATCCTATCAGCCGGAAAAAGTGATCTACCTCTATGATAAACAGTTTGAGAAAAAGGCGGATGTGCATCACCTGTTTAAAGGGTGCCAGGCACATCTGCCCCAGCTGGTCATGGAAAAATATCCGGTAGATGCCGGCAATATGGAAGAGATAAGCCAGGTTCTAAGTAAGATCCTGGAAGGGTCCGATGAGTTCGCATTCGATCTGACAGGAGGGCCTGAGCTGATGCTGATCTGCGGCTACAGTCAGGGCGTGGAGCGGGGCCTTCCGATGTATCATCTGAACATGGGAAGCGGAAGCATGGCGGAGATCAATCATCCGGAGGACTCGTATCCGCTGCACAGCCTTAACCTGGATGATTATATATTTGTATCGGGCGCATACCTGATGGGCTATTCCAAGCAGGCTCCAGAACCTGCCTGGTACCGCCAGACAATGGGGATGTGCCGGACGGTTCTGCGCAACAGCGCGGAATGGAAAAAAACCTGTCTCTATCTGCAGGCCGGTATGGGCAGACAGGGCGGGCTGCAGTTCGACGCGCCATATCCGCTTATAAACAAAAATAAACAGACATTGGAGCCATCCGAAAAGCTGTTAAGGGATGCTGCGAGGTTTGGGTTTATCAGGGATCTTACATTCGGAAGGAAGAGCGTTTCCTTCCGTTTTCCGTCGCAGAGCGCCAGACAGACGCTGCTGACATTCGGCTCCTGGCTGGAGCTGTTCGTCTATATACATGCAAGCCAGATCCCGGTTTTTGAAGATGTGCGGTGCGGCGCCATCCTGGATTGGAACGCCTATGACGGAGTGGAGATACTGGGAAATGAAATCGATGTGGTGCTGATGAAATCCTCAATTCCGGTCTTTATTTCCTGCAAACAGGCCGAACCGGATGCGGACGCTGTGAATGAACTGATGGTGATACAGTCAAGGCTTGGCGGCAGCTATGGCAAGTCCATCCTGATCACACTGGCTGATACGAAGAAATTGAATACGCCCATGAACCGCAGGGCGAAAGAGCTGGGAATTATGGTGATGGATAAGACGGATATACTGGCGGCGGATTTCCGCAACCGTCTGAAAAATCTGATTATGGAAGCGGTGCCCTTTTGAGAGACGGCGGCCGGTCACAGTTACTGGTGATTTCCGCACATGACAGGACAGGGTATGGTCCTCATAGGGACGCGCTCTCGCTCCGTGAAGCGCGCAACGGTACTAAGGTTGTAAAATACACAACCAAAGTACCGGCGGGCTTCAAGGGACCCCCATGAGGACCATACCCTGTCCTGTCATGTGCTGCTTTATCGGCAGCCTTGACTGCTGACGGTTTACGGTTCGTGTATATACAGGCGTGTGTATATAGCGCGGACAAAAGTGGTTGCACGGAGGGCGTCTATTTGGTATAATGGCGGCAGACATTATACCAGCGCTGATTTTCGTCTGCGAAGCAGACAATTTCCGCTGAAAATCATGCGCATCTCCCGGAGGGACATATCAGCTTGCTGATATGGTATAATGGCGGCAGACATTATACCAGCGCTGATTTTCGTCTGCGAAGCAGACGTATCGCTAATCAATATACAGGGGGTTTTTGAGACATGAATAAGGAACGCAGCAGTTTTACCGGTAAGATCGGATTTGTGCTGGCAGCAGCCGGATCGGCGGTGGGTTTGGGAAATATATGGAGATTTCCCTATCTGGCGGCGAAGTATGGCGGAGGTATATTCCTGCTGGTGTATCTGGTGCTTGCGGTCACATTTGGTTTTGTGCTGATGATCGGCGAGATCGCTCTGGGACGCAAGACAGGGCAGAGCGCGATTGAGGCGTTCAGCAGTTTGAGCAAGAAATGGAAATTCCTCGGGGTGCTCACTTCCTGCGTGCCCATGCTCATTTTCCCATATTACTGCGTGATCGGCGGATGGGTTGTGAAATATCTGGTGACGTTTATCGGGGCCCAGGGCGCTGCCGCCGCAGAGAACGGATATTTTGAGGCGTTTATAGGGCAGACCGGAGAACCGGTTTTGTGGCTCGCCTTATTTATCGTAGCTACGGCAGTCATTGTACTGTTTGGTGTGGAGAAGGGCGTGGAAAAGGCCAGCAAGGTGATGATGCCCATACTTGTGGTGCTGTCGGTGATTGTGGCCGGCTATGTTGTATTGATGCCGGGCGCGGGAGAAGGCGTTCTCTATTATCTGAAACCGGATTTCAGCAAGTTTTCCACCATGACGGTGCTCTCGGCCATGGGACAGCTGTTTTATTCCATGTCGCTTGCCATGGGTATCATGATTACATACGGTTCCTATATGAAGAAAGAAGTGAAGTTGGAGTCCAGTGTAAAGCAGATCGAGGTGTTTGACTTCGGCATCGCTTTTATCGCTGGCCTGATGATCATCCCGGCCGTATTTGCCTTTAACGGCGGTGAAAATCTCAATGCAGGCCCCGGACTGATGTTCATCATGCTGCCCAAGGTGTTCGGAGCGATGAAGTTTGGGAGCGCGGTGGGCGCGCTGTTCTTTTTGCTGGTGCTCTTTGCAGCGCTTACTTCCGCCATTTCCCTGATGGAAACCATTGTATCCATAATCCAGGATCAGTTTCACTGGAACCGCAGGCTCACCTGCATAATCGTTATGCTGGCGGCGATCGCCGTAGGAATCCCTTCCTCTCTGGGATTCGGCGCGTGGGGGAATGTCAAGCCGCTGGGTATGAGCATACTGGATTTCTTCGACTTCTTAAGCAATAGCGTGCTGATGCCGATTGTCGCGTTCCTGTTCTGTATCTTTGTAGGATATGTGATTAAGCCGGAGACGATTGTGGAAGAGGTGGAGATTAACGGACCGTTCCGCAGAAAGCGCCTGTTCGAGGTGTTTATGAAATATGTGGCGCCGATATTTATCATTCTGATCCTGATCAGCTCCATTGCAAACTCTCTGGGCTGGATCGTGATCTGATGAACGGAAAAATATAAAAGCTGCCGGGCTCTTGCGGGACTGTGACTTGTCCTATGAGACCGGCAGCTTTATTCATTTAAAATGCACCCTGCTGAGCATTATCCTTTTTTACTGTTTCTCAGCGATTGATTCCGCAATCGCCTGTGCGAGCGCTTTCATATCGTCTGCCTGGGACTCCTTCATGGAGGAGCGGATGGTCAGGCTGGGTTCCAGCACAGCCATGCCCTTCATCCCGCCCAGATGCTCCCGCATGATCTTACCGGCCTGCGGAGCCCAGGTGCCGTTTTCAATGATAGCAGCTGTGCGGTTCTGCAGATTCAGGGCTTTCATATCCAGCAGGAAAGACTCCATGGCCGGATACAGTCCGTTGTTGTAAGTAGGAGCGGCAAATACCAGATGGCTGCAGCGGAATGCTTCGGAAATCAAATAGGACATGTGAGTTTTCGATACATCATACACCCTGCTCTTTACGCCGGCCTCCGCTAACAGCGCGGCGAGATGGTCTGCAGCATTTTCGGTGTCCCCGTACATGGAGCCGTAAAAAATGGCGGCGCAGATATCTTCCGGTTCATAGCGGCTCCATTTGTCATACTTGCCGATCAGATATTCTAAATCGGTTCTCCAGATCGGTCCGTGGAGAGGGCAGATGATACGGATGTCAAGAGAGGAAGCCTTCTTAAGGACAGCCTGTACCTGTGGGCCGTATTTTCCGACAATGTTGCTGTAATATCTTCTGGCGTCCTCCAGCCAGTCGCGGTCAAAGTCAATTTCGTCATTGAAAACAGTGCCGCCGGGAGCGCCGAAAGTTCCGAATGCGTCGGCGGAGAACAATACCTTTTCCGATTCCTCATAGGAGATCATGACCTCGGGCCAGTGCACCATGGGAGCCATCAGAAAGCGGAGCGTATGAGCGCCCAGATTCAGAGTGTCATTTTCCTTGACGATAACCGTACGCCCTTCCAGATCCATATGATAGAACTGATTAAAAAATTGGAGGGTTTTTGCGTTGCCAACCACCTTCATATCCGGGTAACGGCGGACCAGTTCATCGATGTTTGCGCAGTGGTCCGGCTCCATATGGTTTACGATCAGGTAATCCAGCGTGCGGCCGTTTAACACGTGATCGACATTTTCAAAGAACAGCCGGCTGATGGAAGCGTCCACCGTATCCATCAGAGCAGTCTTTTCATCCATGATCAGATAGGAGTTATAGGATACGCCGTTGGGAATGGGAAACAGATTTTCAAACAGGGCAAGCCGGCGGTCATTGCCGCCGATCCAATGAATATGTTCGCTGATATTTCGTGTGCAGTACATCGGGTATACCACCTTTCTTATTTATCTATAGTATGGCACAAAAATGAAGATTGTTTCAGTCATATATTAAACGTATTTTTTAAATTCGTCAATCCCGGTATTTTCACCACAGGAGAAATGCTGGAAAGTCTGGATTCCTGTTCCGTTATATCGTATAATAGGAGAAGCGGGAAACATCCCGTTCACCTGATATAAAGAAAGAATAACTGCAGAAATGGAGTACAGAATATGAATACGAATACATTAATTGGGATACTGATTCCTTTTATCGGAACCACAGCAGGTGCCGCCTGCGTGATTTTTATGAAAAATGACATAAAGCCGCTGTTGCAGAAAATTTTGCTGGGATTTGCTTCCGGCGTCATGGTGGCGGCATCGGTGTGGTCGCTTTTGATACCGGCTATGGAGATGTCGGAACCCATGGGGAAGCTGGCATTTGTTCCTGCGGCGGTGGGATTTGCGGCCGGAATAGGCTTTTTGCTGCTGATGGACAGAATAATTCCGCATCTGCATATAGATAACGGTGCACCGGAGGGAGTGAAGAGTTCTCTGTCTCGAACTACGATGCTGGTTCTGGCTGTGACACTGCATAATATACCGGAGGGCATGGCCGTAGGCGTCGTGTTCGCCGGGGCCATGTCGGGCAACAGCAATATCACGCTGGCCGGAGCGCTGGCTCTGTCCATCGGCATAGCGATACAGAATTTCCCGGAGGGGGCAATTATCTCCATGCCGCTGAAAAGCGAGGGCAAAAGCCGTGGAAGATCTTTCATTCTGGGTATGCTTTCAGGTATAGTGGAGCCCATCGGGGCGCTTCTCACGATCCTGCTGGCATCCCTGATCGTGCCGGTTCTTCCTTATCTGCTGGCATTTGCCGCTGGGGCCATGATATATGTGGTGGTGGAAGAACTGATACCGGAAGCCTCACAGGGAGAGCATTCCAACATCGCTACCATCGGCTTTGCGGCCGGATTTATAGTGATGATGATTCTTGATGTGGCGCTGGGCTGATTTCGTACGTCTGAAGCACCATATCGGCATTTTCCCTGATTTGAAAGGCCTGAAAATATGAGTTTTCCATAGGAATCCAGCGGCGGATGAAATTCTGCAGCGCCTCTTCCCCGTCCCTTTGGCGAATGCGTTTCAGCTGTTCTGCAGGACCCACATGGAAGAACAGGCGCAGATCCATATATTCTCCCAGCAGAGGATGACAGGCATATGCGCCCTCCGCAACCCTCCAGGCAGAGGCACGTACAGGTATATCTTGTGTATAATCAAGGGCTTGACAGTCGAAACGGCGGTAGGTAAATACGGCCGGCGAAGCGATATTCGGCAGTACTTCATCTATGAAGCGTTCGTAATGGATGTTGCCACCGGGCGCTGCGAGGCGTTTCTCCGTACGCAGGTTAAGTGGCAGGAAAAAGTCATCCATATGGATGAGGCCTGCACCGAGCACGTCCGCCAGTTCCAGAGAGCAGGTAGTTTTTCCAGAGGCGCAGCAGCCGTCGACGGCAATCACATGGGCGTCTGCAAAACGGGGCAGAGCGGCAAGCTGTTCAAGTACAGGAAGCATCCAGAGATAACGTGTGGAAACGACCCGGTATGCCGGGTGTTCCCGCGTACGGTATATTTCGCTGTGATGCACTGGCAGAGCATTTTCTGGATGGTATCCGCCGAGAAAGGAGTGCCATTGCTGACTGGAAACAGGCAGGAGGCCGGCGCATATGAGCGTTTCGGCCTCCTTTAGGTAATCAGTAAAACGGCCGGCACTGCCGTGAGGCTGTCCGGCGGTCAGAACAAACAGCCGAAGCAGCCATTCGGGCGGCAGATGGCGCGCCTTCCATGCTCCGAGATTTATCCGGCAATAGTTGCTGGAGATCCGTTCAAACAGGTTTTCGCCGGCGCCGGCGGGAACCTGTTTGAACTCTTCCATAAGCCGGATGCCGGCCGCGGCTTCGTCCGTTCCCCGAAGGAGATGCTCCGCGCCGAAGGCGGCCTGGAAACAAAGTTTCACAATATCCTGCGCCTGCATGGAAGGATGCTTGGCAGCGCTGTTTCTTAAATAATATTCAAAGGTATGATTTAGGCTGATCTCATTCATAGCCGCTTTTAACCCTCTTCAACCGGATAGCGCACAGGGATCAGTCTTGCTTTTTCCAGTGCGAATACGATGGTGGGAACCAGGGCCAGCTGGATGACCAGGCCGGGAAGACAGGTGATGAAATAGCCGGTTGCCCATGCCGATATTGAATAGCTGCCCGGAGCGAATATCAGGGCTCTGGCAATGCCGGCCAGCACGCGTCCGGCGAGTAGGCTTATGACCAGGCTGATATAGAGATCCACATAAATTTTCCTGGTATGTATGAGCTGCATAAAGAGGCCTGTGAGCAGGCCGTACAGAGCCAGTTCCATCATCATTATAGGCAGATATGCCGTGGCGGGCATGCCGGTCAGCAGGCTGGAGAGCAACGGGCCAGCCAGTCCGCAGAGAAGTCCGAATGGCCAGCCGGCGATCAGCCCGCAGAGCAGAACCGGGATGTGCATAGGGCAGTAGATGCTGCCCGCATTGGGAATCGCATGGAATGCCATGGGCAGCACGACGCACAGCGCAATGCATACGGCGGTGAGAATGGAACGTTTTACATAGGACATTTGATTCATGATTTTTTCCTCCATAGAATTTAGTTGTTAAAAAATAAATACCGAAGCGGCGCAGATCATCATGCTTGCGGTCAGCGCCAGGTAATCCGGCAGATGAAGCGCATGACGGTCTTTTTTGGTCCGGGAGCCGGCATTGCGGTATCCGCGGGCCTCCATGGCCATGGACAGTTCATCCGCCCTGCGGAATGCGGACAGAAAGATGGGAACCACCAGAGGAGCGACGCTGGCTGCTTTATCTGTCAGCCGTCTGCTTTCGAAGCGTGCGCCCCGGGCTGTCTGCGCTTTCTTGATCATATCAGCTTCTTCGGACAGGGTGGGTATGAACTGGATCGCTACGCTAAGGATCATGGCGATATCCTCCACCGGTATACGAAACAGCTTCAGCGGTTTCAGAAGGCTTTCTAAGGCACCTGTCAGCTCCATGGGCCGTGTGGTGCAGGTGAGTATATTGCTTAAAAGTACCACCAGAAGGACACGCAGAACCACCTGCGCCCCTTGTGAGAGTCCTGCCGCTGTGATATGAAAAATCCACCAGGAGCATAAGGGAGCGTTTCCGTCAAAAAACAGAGCGTTCATTAAAAAGATGACGGTGAAAAACAGCCACAGCCGTCTTAAGGGTGTAAAAAGGGCGGCAGCGGGCAGTGCGGAAAACAGCATGAGAGCCGCTGTCACCGCGATGATGAATATATATCCCCACAGTGTGGATGTCAGGATTACCGCGGTAAGCAACACGAACATACAGATTAGTTTCCCTCTGGCATCGAGGCGATGGAGCATAGAAGTGCCTGTGATATATTGTCCGGAAGGCATCGTATTCATAACAAGTTTCCTCCATGTAACCGGCCGCAGGCTGACGACATTGCACGCATCAGCCCGTTTTCAGCGTGCTTTCAGATTCATCCGAAGTTCCAGGAGCAGTTCCTCATACCGGATGATGTCCGGAGCGATCGGAATCCCCCGTTTAGCCAGCATATCCGCAATTGCCCGCGGAGTGCTGACGCCCAGATGCAGTTCCTGCATCCGTACCGGATCGGCGAACACAGAGTTGGGCGTACCGTCCATTACTGTCCGTCCGCGGTCCATCACGATCAGTCTGCATACCGATTCGGCCAGCGCATCTGCATTATGGGACACGATGATGACGGTAGTTCCCTGTCTGTTCAGCTGTGCGGCCAGTTCAAGAAACGCCGTGCGGTTTTGGGGGTCGAGTCCCGCAATCGGCTCATCAAACATTAGTATGTCCGGTTTTACGGCCAGCACGCCGGCGATGGCCACCCGGCGCTTTTCACCGCCGGAGAGTGTGAGAGGTGAACGAGTGCGGATATTTTCATATGAGAATCCCATCAGCGTAAGCGCCCATATCACCCTTTCACGCACCTCCGCGCGGCTAAGCCCGCTGTGTTTTAAACCAAAGGCCACATCTTTTTCCACCGTGGTCTCAAAAAGCTGGTATTCCGGATACTGAAAGACTATGCCCACGCTTCGCCGCAGGATGCTCCTGTCATATCCGGCTTTATTAATATCCTCTCCATTGATCAGGACTTCTCCCCCGGACGGCGCGATGAGTCCGGCCATCAGCTGCAGCAGTGTTGTCTTGCCGCATCCGGTATGTCCCATTATCCCGATGAACTCGCCGTCAGCAATATGCAGGCTGAAATCGTCGAACACGGTGACGGATTCCTGAGCACCTCCAGGATAGGAACAGGATATGTGATTCAGTTCAATTGACATAATTCTTCCACCAGCTCCTCATTGGTCAGAGGAATCCGGTCCAGGCGGATTCCCGTTTTGTATAAATCGTAATAGATCTTTACGGGAAGAGGGGGCGTGAGCCCCGCCTTATCCAAAAGCTGCGGATCTGTCAGTATTTCGCGCGGCGTGCCGCATGCCTGCAGGACGCCGTCTCCCAGGAGGAAGACCCGGTCCGCGAGGACCGCTTCCTCTATATAATGCGTGATCATGACAACTGTTTTCTTCTCTTGCTCATGCAGCCTGCGGACCGATTCCAGAACTTCCTGCCTGCCTTGCGGATCGAGCATGGCGGTAACTTCATCCAGTATCACGATATCCGGTTCCAACGCAAGGACTCCTGCCAGCGCGACGCGCTGTTTCTGTCCCCCTGACAGGGAGTGGGGCGACCGATTTTCATAGCCTTCCATACCTACCAGACGCAGAGCTTTCCGTACCCTGTCCGGAATCTGTTCCCGCGGCACCTCATAATTTTCCAGTCCGAAAGCCACGTCCTCCTCCACTACGGATGAGACAAACTGGTTGTCGGGATTCTGAAAGACCATCCCGCAGACCCTGCGCAGCCTCCAGATATCCGACCGGCCCGCTGCATTGATGCCTGCGACAGTCAGCTCCCCCTTCTGAAGCGGCAGCAGGGCGTTAAAATGTTTAACAAGTGTGGATTTGCCGCTCCCGTTGGCCCCCAGCACGACGGCAAATTCACCCCGTTGAATCTGGATGTCCAGATCGCGGAGCACGCGTTTGAGACGGCCGTCCGCTTCATATGCGAAACGGATGCCTGTACCGCTTATCATACACACGGAAATCACCGCCTTTCATAGAATGGAATTATGTCTGCAGTACTGAACAGGGGTGCGCCCCCTGTTGAACAAAAAAACGCCATGAAGACTGGTTCTCCCTCCGGAGAATATCACCTTCATGGCGAAGATTGGACAAACATAACGGTACTGCAATATGAGATCCCTCATTGAAAGGTCCCGCTTCTGCGGGCACAGGTTTCTTCTGAAACCGGTTATATTATATCATTCACTTTGAAGATATGCAATGGCTTACAGCTCTAAATTATTGTGCACAGTTACCGTAAACCTCCCGCGCATAGCGGGGCAGAGTATGGTCCTCATTGGGACGCGCTCTCGCTCCGTGAAGCGCGCAGCGGTTCTAACGCTGCTAAACTACGCAGCGAAAGAACCGGCGGGCTTCAAGGGATCCCAATGAGGACCATACTCTGCCCCGCCATGCGCTGCTTTATCGGTAGCCGTGAATAGTAACATCATAGATGTCCGCATCCAGTTCCCGGAACAGGCTGCTTTCTATATCACAGATCTGCTTGATAGGGATTGCTGTTTTGTCCGCCATAATCACTGTGCCTTCATATACATCAATCTTCTTCACAAACCCGGTACAGGTCAGGTAAGCTCCGCCGGATTTTTTATCATCCGGTTTAAAAAAAGTGATGGTGACCTCGTTTTCGGAATGGAGATGATCCGCGATGATCTGCAGTTTGCTGTCCAGCATTGCTTTCATATATTCATCGGGATCCCATCTTTCGTCGGTGAGGCGGGCGGTTTCCCTGATCGCAGCGCCGTATCCGGTCAAAGCTGCAAATGGGCAAAACTGTGCGGCACGGTCGTGATTTGACATATGCGGGTGCGACTTGGACTGATAGTGCGGCATGTTTATGATATCATCGTATTTTTGTGGATTCTTGTGTTCCGGCATATCGCTATCCTCTTCTGCTGGATTCAGGCCTTATGGCCGCCGATCTGTTCATTGCGTTTCCTGGCGGTAGCCCCTTCCTCCAGGTTTATACCTTTTAATATGGCATTTTTGCCAAATTTCTTTTTAATGTCCAGCATAGCCTTCTGCATGTTTTTTTCACGCTCTAAGGCGGCGTTCTCTTTTTCCTGTTTCTTTTGCAGTTCGCCGTAATCCGTAAACAGATCCAGCTGTTCAAATTGATCTGTCTCTGCGGCGGCGTTTTCTTCTATGACGTGATTCGCCGCAAGGGTAATTCTCCTGATAAGCAGATCCCTGTCCACGATCCGGTCGTAGAGCTGTGTCACCGCATTGGTCATCAGCATGGCGGAAGAAGTTTTTCTGCCGAGGCCAGCCGTGCCATGGGCGTGTTTCGGAACTTTTCTTCCGTAATGGTCAGCGGTGACCGGACCTTTATAGCGATTCCTTCTGTCCGGATCGGTCAGATTTTCGATATCATATCCAACGGTCAGAACGATCTGGTCGGCCACAAGCCCTTTATCCACCAGTTCCAGTGCCAGCGACTCTGTCATTTCCCTGACAACCAGTTCTGCTTTCTCAAAGGTGTAAGGGCAGTGCAGGACCTGCCCGGAGCTTAAACTGCTTTCCGCAGGTTTATAGGCTTTGATATCTGCAATGGTGCAGGGCTCCCATCCCCAGGCGTGGTCGATCAGCAGCTCGGCGTTGATGCCGAATATCCGATAGAGCAGCTCTTCATTGTGATAATCGTCCGGACTGCCGACCGAACATCTCGCTATATCGCCCATCGTATATAACCCTACATCCCGTAATTTCTTTGCGTAACCCTGGCCGACACGCCAGAAATCCGTAATCGGCTGATGGCTCCAAAGCAGCCGCCGGTAAGATATCTCGTTAAGCTCCGCTATCCGGACCCCGCCTTCATCGGGTTCGGTTCGCTTTGCGACTATGTCCATGGCCGTCTTACAGAGGTAAAGATTTGTCCCAATGCCCGCTGTAGCGGTGATTCCGACGGATTCCTGCACATCTTGTATGATCATTCTTGTAAATTCCCGCGCGGTCATCCGATTGGGTTTCAGATATGCGGTGACATCCAGAAAAACCTCGTCTATGGAGTAGACGTGGATGTCCTCCGGAGCCGCATATTTCAGATATATCTCATAGATTCTTGTGCTGTATTCCATATAGTAAGCCATGCGCGGCTCGGCAACGATGTAGTCCAGCGCCAGCGCCGGATTGGCTTTGAGCTCGGTCTCGCTGCAGGAGGAACCTTCAAACCTGTGATTCGGAGCATTCCTCTGCCGTTCAGCATTCACCTGCTTTACCCTCTGTACCACCTCAAACAGTCTCGGCCTGCCGGAAATGCCGCAGGACTTCAGGGAGGGGGAGACTGCGAGGCAGATGGTCTTTTCTGTTCTGCTCTGATCCGCAACCACAAGGTTTGTGGTCAGAGGGTCAAGATTCCGCTCCCGGCACTCTACGGAAGCGTAAAAGGATTTTAGGTCAATGGCTGCATATATTCGGTTGTCGGACATGGTGTACGCTCCTTTCTCAAGCTTCGGGCGGAGGCTGGTAATGCTCGTTATTTCTACTACAATAGTATAACACAAAAAAGTTACGATGATCGTGAATTATAATATTATAAATCGTCTACAGGAATGCCTTGACGGAAAGAATTCATTTCGATATGATCATTTATAAAGTAATCTGTATTTCAGGGGGGAAATCGGATGATGTCGGGAAAAATGAAGCAGTCTGTGCTTGTCAGAGTGAATGTGAGCATCGCCGTTATCATCATCTGCGTGATAGCTATGCTGGCGTACAGCAATATCAAAGCGATAAGGACGATCCGGGACAAGGCGGAAAAAACCTATCAGTCCATGGGAGAATATTACGCCAATGACCTGAAAGCAAATCTGAACAGTATCGCGGAGTATCTGCTGCGCATCAGTGATACTTCAGAATATTACAATGTGGCATATTCGGGAAAAAACAGCGAGCTGATCAATGCGCTGGCAAAGCAGAAGCTGTATAATAGGCTGAATGACGATATACTTGTCTATCGTCCGGCCGATTACTTTTTTACCTATCGGAAAGCGGACAGCACCATTATGCTGGTTGCATCGGCACAAAAAAGCGCGAAAACGCCCAACTGGGAAATAAAGGATCAGCTTGCGCTTCTGATGATAGATGGGTTTGGAGCAAAGGATTTGTGGAAGCTTATAGAAATTGACGGTAACCAGTACCTGATAAAAACGTTTGAATCGGACGCCATGGCCATTGGATGCGTGATAAGCCTGGGAAGACTGATTGAAACGATTCAGGCAGTGAATTTAAGCGAATATTATGTTTATTATACTGCTGGGGATTCTGCGGAAGACAGAGGCGGGAGCAGGACGGATCTGGTGGTCAGCATTCCTGTAAGCGGCACGGATTCTCAGGTTAATATAACGATCCCGGTAAGAACTCTATATGAGGAGATCCGCTCATTTACCAGGATCAGCATGATATTCGGTGCCGTGCTGCTGATACTTCTGCCGATTCTGTGCATTGCGATGTACCGCTGGTTTATTCAGCCAATCCGTTTGATTGTAGGGATAATGAAAAGGGTGGACGAGGAAGGGATGGAACTTCGAATGCCCAATATGGATAATATGGGGGAGTACCATATTGTCGGCAGTGCCTTTAACAGCATGATGGAGAAGATATCCAGGCTTAAAATCGATGTATACGAGAAAGAGAAAAAGAAGCAGGAGCTCTATGAACAGTGTTCCCGTCTGCAGATCAATCCCCATTTTTTTTTAAATGCGTTAAATACCGTTTACCTGTTGAATAAGAAAAAGGACAGCGGCCATGTGCAGATGATGCTCACCTGGCTGATCAATTATTTTAAACATGTATTTTCCGGCAGCGGGGATATGGTGTTGTTAAGGGACGAGGTGGATTTCACTTTGAATTATATGGCCATTCAGAGGCAACGTTATGCCGGCAGCATACATTTCAGGTATGAGATTGATGAGGATGCCGAGCTTTGCCGTGTTCCGTCCATGTGCATCCTGACGTTTGTGGAAAATTCCATAAAATACGCTGCAGATTTTTCCAGAGAACTGCTGATATCGGTAACTGCAAAGCTGAAGGACCATAAGCTGTGTATTACAGTTGAAGATGACGGTGCCGGAATGCCGGAAGATATTCTGCATAAGCTTGAGAGGCATGAAAAGATCGTTCGGGAAGGCAGAGAGCATATCGGCATTCAAAATATCAGGGACAGGCTCTGGATCCACTACCAGGACTGCGCCGCATTGGCCATCAGCAATAAGGAGACCGGAGGAGCGATGATAAAGATGGAACTGCCGGAGGAGAGGAGAACGGATGAATCTGCTGATTGTTGACGATGAGTATTTGATCATAGAAGACCTGCTTAGCATTACGGATTGGGAAATGACAGGTGTAACGGAGATTTACACTGCTATGAATGCTGCCCGGGCCAAACAGCTGCTGCTGGAAAAACAGGTGGATCTGATGCTCTGCGATATAGAGATGCCGCAGACGGACGGTCTTGAACTGCTGAAATGGGCAAAGGAGAATTGTCCAAGCCTGGAAGTGATTATGCTCACCTGTCACGCTCAGTTTGATTACGCGCGTACTGCTTTAAGATATGGTAGTTTTGACTATCTGTTAAAACCGGTAACGGAGGAGGATATCGATAAAATAATAAGAAAGGCCGCTGTTAAACTGGAGACAGACAGGGCGCGGCGCAAGCTGCAGGCGGGCGGAGAACTGTGGAATCGGTTCAAGTCCTCCTGGGAGGAGCATTTCTGGGAGGATTGCCTGCGGGGGCTTCTAGGAAGTGAAGAAGAGGTACGACAGGCAGCTGAGGCCAGAAACTGTGAGGCGGAATGGAGCAGGACACTGATTCCGATCCTGTTTCACAGCTATTCAGACACGGTGCCTGCAGAGGAAATCACCTGTCTGAAAGCCGCCGTGGCAGATATCCTTAAGCGGCTTCACTGTGAATACCGGGTTCCTGCTCTTTCACCCCATGCGATGGCGGCGCTTTGCTTTACGGATGCAGACGGAGCCGATACCCTGAAAGCAGCGGCCGCAGATATGTTCGGCAACAGCGGGCTGGCGGACCGTATGGGCATATATATGGGAAAATATTGCAGAGCCTGGGAAACAGAAGAGGAGGTAAACAGGCTGCGCCAGACTGCTATGAATAATGTTTGCTGCATACACGGCGTTTTTGACGGTGAGGAATTGGAGACAAAAGCAGCTAAGGTCTGCCTTCCGGAGATGTCTTCCTGGCCGGCCTTAATTGACTGCGGAAGAACAAAGGAACTGTCGGAACGGATCACAATCTGGCTTAACTTGAATAAAGAAACTGGCCGGCTTAACCGCAGCGCTCTGCAGATGCTGCAATATGATTTGGAACAGGTGCTGTATGCAGGGCTTCAGGAAAACGGAATACATGCCCATCAGTTTCTTTACTATAGGGACAACGGTTATAACAGGATAGGAGCCATTGGCTCAGTAAGGGCCATGCAGGCCTGGGTGGAGAGAATCCTTAACGATGTGGCAGAGGCGCTTCGGGAGGTTCGGGAGCCTCTGACACTGGTGGAGAAAGTGAAAAAATATGTAAAGGAACATCTGGAGGAGGATCTGAACCGGATAAAAATAGCAGAGGCTATGTTTTTAAACCCGGATTATTTGGACCGGCGTTTTAAGAAAGACACTGGCTGCTCCGTTAACAGATATATATTAAAAGAACAGCTGGAAATGGCAAAAAAGCTGCTGTTATACCCGGATATCACGGTGAGCGAGATTGCGGTGAGGTGCGGGTATGCCAATATGTCCAATTTTTCCGCAATGTTTAAAAGGGAAACAGGCGTAAGTCCTGTTGAATACAGAAAGAACAGCGACGGTTCATCCTGCCCGCAGTAATCACGCCGGGGCGTACTAAAAACTGAAACCGCCCGGCTGCACACGTTTTACCCCGCACATCCTGCGGGGTTTTTATTGTTCAACGGGAAAATACGACCTATTGGACAAAAAACACTCCGCTTAGGATCGCACTGCGGCGGGAAGGTAGTATGTCGCCAGGGCGACCCGCCGCAGGCGGAGAATCCCGCGAGCGGGATCCATTTTCATAATGGACTAAGATTCATAAATGGAAGTCGAAAATCGGGTAGAGAAGGGCCTTATGATAAGGGTATACTTATAACCGTAAAGAGGTTTCGGCAGTAAACTGTTAAATTCAGAGGAGGTAAGACATGGAAAGAAAAGCTATGCAAAGATTAATCGCAGCGTTGTTGATCTGCGGCCTGTTCCTTTGCGGGTGCGGCAGGGGAAATACTCCTGGATCGTCTCCAGGGAGTGCGGATCACACGAAAGAGGCCGCGACGCAGGAGGCTGCTGGAGGAGAACCGTATACGATCACATATGCGTTTGATGTGTGGGTGCAGCAGGCGGATTGGGATCTGGTTGAACAGAATTTAAGCGACATCGTTGAGAAGAAAATCGGCGCCAGAGTGAAGCTGATGCCGATGACAGGCGCCAATTACCAGCAGCAGATTAACCTGATGGTGACAAGCAAAGAGAAGCTGGATCTGTATAATGCTTCTGCGAAAACGACTTTCAGCACGGACGTGGCTGCCAATAAGATACTGGGGCTTGATATGGCAACAATCGAGAAATATGCACCGGAGGCAATGGCTGCGGCAGGAGATTTCCTGAAGGCTTCTACAGTCAATGGTAAAGTCTACGGTTTTCCGACTCTTCGGGATATGGCCAATGCCTATGGGATAATTATACGCAAAGATATTGCGGAGAAATATGGCGTGGATACCGGGAAAGGCCTGACGGTGGAGGAACTGGACGATCTGTTCATGCGGATGAAGGAAGGTGAAACAGATCGGTATGTAACACAGCCCCAGGCACAGGGCACGAGCGTGCTGGACAGCATATTTAAGACCTACGACAGTTTGGGCGATGATATGGGTGTGCTGATGGACCATGGACAGGGAGAGCTTAAGGCGGTTAATCTCTTTGACACGGATTACTATGAAGAGTGTGTTAACAAAGCCAGGGAGTGGAATCAGAAAGGATATATCCTTCCGGATGCCTCAACGAACCCAGATACCGGAGTCGCGTATTTTAAGACCGGAAAGGTCTGTACCACCATGTCCCTGCTTCATCCGGGGGTTCCGACGGACAGCAGCAATATGACGGGAATACCCTGCGATGCGGTAACTGTGAATCCTGCATTTACCAACACCCAGCAGGTGGGCGCCATCATCCAGGCGATTCCGGTAACTTGTGAAAATCCGGAGAAGGTGCTGGAATTTATCAATCTGCTCTACAGTGATGAGGAGGTTTACAATGCCTTGACCTGGGGAATCGAGGGAAAGCATTATCAGCATGTACAGGACAGCGACAGATGGATTACCTATCCGGAAGGCGTAACGGCGGACACATCAGGCTATACATTAAGCGCGACTTATGCTTTCGGTAACAGATATCTAAGCTATATATGGAATACAGATCCGGAAAATCTGAACGAACGTTTTAAAGAGTTTAATGATACGGCAGTCAAATCGAAAGCGCTGGGATTTGTATTCGATCCCACTTCGGTCAAGACGGAGGCCGCGGCCGTACAGGCAGTATTTGACGAGTACCGTCTGTCTCTGGAAAACGGTGTCATTGATCCCGCAGAAAATCTGCCGAAGTTCCGGCAGGCGCTGAAAGACGCCGGCATAGATACGGTGATCGAAGAAAAACAGAGACAGCTGGATGAATGGGCGGCGGCGCAATAAGCCGCCTGCCCCGGCAAAGGAGGGCAGGATGAAAAGAAAGGGAAGAACAATAAAAAAGCTGCTGCCGCTTTATATTATGGCGCTGCCGGGACTGCTGTATCTTTTTATCAATAATTACCTGCCGCTTAGCGGACTTGTAGTTGCCTTTAAAAATTTTGATTACGCAAAAGGGATCTATCACAGCGACTGGATCGGATTTAAGAATTTTGAGTTCTTATTTAAAAATTCTGCGGCTGTCGTTATTACCAGAAATACGATTCTGTATAATCTGGCCTTTATTGCTATAAATACTGTGACCGGCATTGTGGTAGCTATATTGCTCAATGAGGTAACGAGTAGGAAAGCACTGAAATTTTATCAGACTGTGATCTTGCTTCCGTATCTGTTTTCGATGATTATAATCAGCTACCTGGTGTTCTCGTTTTTAAGTACGGATGTAGGATTTCTCAATAAAAGCATACTGGAGCCGCTGGGGAAAGCTCCAGTTTCCTGGTATAACGAGGCCAAATACTGGCCTGCGATTCTCCCGGTGGTGAATACCTGGAAATCTTTCGGTTTTCAGGCTATCATTTTCTATGCCAGTGTGATTTCCATCGATCAGTCCTATTATGAGGCGGCACAGCTGGACGGCGCGGGAAAGCTGCAGCAGATATTTTATATCACGCTGTCCTTTTTAAAACCGGTGGTTATTATGATGACATTGTTGGCGGTAGGAAAGATCTTTTATTCGGACTTCGGACTGTTTTACCAGGTCACCCAGAATTCCGGTGCGATTTTCAGTACTACCAATACGATTGATACCTATGTATACCGGGCTCTCACCCAGATGGGAGACGTCGGGATGGCAGCAGCGGCCGGCGTATACCAGTCAGCGGTCGGCTTTCTCCTGGTCCTTGCCGTAAACATGGCTGTGAGAAAGATAAGTCCGGAAAATGCATTATTCTGAAGGCGGTGAGATATGAAAAAAAGAAAAGGTAATATGCCCGCAGTGACGGCGCATGTATTGCTGATGATACTGGCTTTATTCTGTGTGCTGCCGATTGCGTTGCTGATGATATCGTCTCTGTCCGACAATGACACTGTGTTTCGCAGCGGATATTCCTTCCTGCCCGGAAAATGGAGTCTTGATGCATATAAATACCTGATTACCCAAGGGGAGACTATTTTCAGGGCCTATGGGATATCCATCTTTGTGACGGTAACCGGAACTGCGGCAGGACTTTTGTTTACAGCACTGTTCGGCTATGCCCTGTCACGGCGGGAGCTGCCCGGACGCCGGGTAATGAACTTTTTCGTGTTTTTTACCCTGCTCTTTAACGGCGGCATGGTTCCGACCTATTTGATGTATGTCAATACATTTCATATTAAAAACACGCTGTGGGCGCTGCTTATACCGACCAATATTCTGATCAATGGATTTAATATACTGCTGGCCAGGACATTCTTTGAAGCCAATGTGCCCAGGGAGTTGATTGAATCCGGTAAAATTGACGGCGCGGGGGAATTCCCGGTGTTTTTTCGGATTGTGATGCCGATCTCCAAACCGATTCTGGCAACGGTGGGGCTCCTGATCGGGATCGGTTACTGGAATGACTGGTACAACGGCCTGCTATACATCACACAGCCGAAACTGTTCAGCTTGCAGAATTATCTGAACCGGATACTGTTGGATATACAGTTTATGACACAGAGCATGTCGGGCAACGTGGACGCAGCCAGCGCCCTGGCCAAGATGCCGACTATCACCGTACGGATGGCTATAGCGGTGACGGGCATTGTGCCACTGATCGTTATTTTTCCGTTTTTTCAAAAATACTTTGCAAGAGGAATCACAGTGGGCGCGATAAAGGGTTAGGAGGAAAAGAACATGGATATGACACGATTGGAAGGCACAAATCTTAGGGTTACGGATATTGCTTTGGGAACCGGTGCCCTGGGCAGCCGCTTTGACGATAAGACGTCTCTGGATATATTGGACTGTTATATCGGCTGCGGCGGCAATTTTATCGATACGGCAAATGTGTATGGCAGGTGGAACCCGGGTAATAAGCCGCTTTCCGAGCAGCTTTTGGGCAGATGGATGCGTCTTCACCGCCTGCGGGATAAAATTGTGCTGGCTACGAAGGGATCCGCTGATGCCGTGGACGCGCCGGGAGTAAAGCGGCTGGCTCCGGAACAGATCAGAGGCGATCTGGAAGACAGCTTACTAAATCTTAAGACGGACTATATTGATCTTTATTATCTGCATCAGGATGATCCTTTAAGGGATGTGGGGGAGATTATAGAAACACTGAATGAGCTGGAGAGAGAAGGAAAGATCCGTTATTTCGCATGTTCGAACTGGACGGCCTCCAGGATGCGCGAGGCGGATGCCTACGCGAGGAAACATAAGCTTAAGACCTTTGCGGCTCACGAAATCATGTTTAATATGGCCAAGCCAAATGATGATGCGGTGGAAGCGGCTATCCAGAGCCATATGACCGATGATATTTTTACCTATCATGAAGAAACCGGCAGACCGGTGACCGCGTATACCTCCCAGGCGGCCGGATTTTTCGTCCTTTGCCATGAGCCCGGATTCGTAACAGATGAGAAATATGAATTTCCCAGAAGCATGTTTTACAATCAGGAATCTATAGAACGAGCCGGCCGGGTGGAAAAACTGTGCGCGCTATGCAATGCGTCTGCGCTGGAGCTGACACTGGCGTATCTCTATGCTCAGCCATTTCAGGTTATTCCCATTATAGGACCCTGGAATGTCGGAGAGCTCAAGGAGAGCCTGCATGCTTCACAAAAGAGGATCAACGCCCGTGAACTTAAGTTTTTACTGAATGCGGAGAGATATTAGATATGGTTGGATTACAGCAGGTACCTGTTACGAATGAGACGCTTCGGCAAAAGGATCTGGCACTGGTCCCGGCGGCCGTCAGAACTGCTGATCTTGGGAAATACCGGAGGAAGAACCGAAAATGGCAGGGAATTCCGTCAATTGCCATCACAGAATGTAAAATCTTCTATTGCGCCTTTTACAGCGGCGGGGAGGGAGAGGGTCCGGATAACTATGTGGTGGTGGAGAGGTCTGCAGACGGACAGCACTGGTCGGAACCGATTGCCGCTGTGGATCCGGAAGGGTATGTCCGGGCCTTTGACATGTGTCTGTGGACTGCGCCTGATGGACGGCTGATCCTGTTCTGGTCACAGAGTTTCGGCGGCTTTGACGGCAGAGCGGGAGTGTTTATGAGTATCTGCCATAATCCTGAAGAGGAACGGTTAAGATGGAGCCGGAGCGTACGGATAACGGACGGCGTCATGCTGAATAAGCCAATGATCGGGAAACAAGGTGAATGGCTGCTGGCCCTGTCTTTGTGGAACAATGTTCCATATGCATTTGACCAGGGTGATCTTGACAGACGGATCAAATTGTGTGAAGCCGACGGTTCAGGTAAACACGTAAAGGACATATCCTTCCATTTGCGGGGAGGATTCGATATCGAAGGCAGATACTATGATGAACCTATGGTGGTACAAAAAATTGATGGGAGTCTTTGGATGCTGCTGCGGCTGCCCGACGGGATTGGAGAGGCCTTTTCCTGCGATGAGGGTAGAAGCTGGAATAATATCAGGAGAGCCGGGATATGGGGACCGGATTCCAGATTTTATATCGGGAGGTTGAAATCAGGCCGGTTGCTGATGGTGAATCATCTGCCGGAAGATGGGAAGGCAAAGCGCAGCAATCTGACGGCCTGGCTTTCCCAGGACGATGGGATGAGCTGGAGCGGCAATCTAATACTGGATGAACGGGAAGATGTTTCCTACCCTGATGCCGCCGAAGACAAGGAAGGAAATATTTACATCATATACGACTATTCCCGATTTAATTGTAAGGAGATCCTGCTGTGCAGAATCTCCGAGGAGGAGATACTGGCAGGTAAAATATACCGTGATACCAGTTTTACAAAACAGGTGATAGACAAGGCGGGTGAATGATGGAATATCTATACTGCAGTACCTTTGGAGAGACGCCGGAGGACGGAATCAATCTGATAAAACTGGTCAATGCGTCAGAAACGGCATTGATTGAGGTAAAACAGGCTGCCATGCTGAAAAATCTGGAATACATGACAGGGACTAAGGACGGATATCTTTATGCCGCAGGAAGGTACGGACCGGACAGATCTTATATTCAATCCTTCCGAATTGACCGCGAAAACGGTTTGCTCGATTCAGTGGACTGCCGGACGTTCGACTGGAAGGGCATCAGCTATATGAGTGTCGACAGCAAAGAGGAACATCTGTTGGCCGCGGCCTATGGATCGGGCAGGATAACCGCTGTGGGCATATCCGGGGGTAAAATCGGATCACAGACTGCAGACATTGCGTTTGACGGCTGCGGTCCGGTAGAAACCCGGCAGGAACACTCGCATCCGCATTTCATTGAATGCACAGGCGGTATTTGTTATATGGCGGATCTGGGGGGAGATGCCTGGTATTACATTGAGGAGAATGGTCTTGCGGCAGATTCTGCCTGGCACAGGATGGAGGAAAGACCCGGATCCGGTCCGCGCAATATGGCCTTTCATCCGTCTAAGGAGATTCTCTATCTGCTGGCGGAACTGTCCAATGAACTCGTAGTATACGGGAAATCCGAGAACAATAGATGGAAAGCGATGCAGAGAATATGCCTGGATTGCGCAGGGGTTAAGGACAGCCTTGCCTCAGTCCTTCAAATTACACCGGATGGCGACAGGCTTTATGCAGGCGTGCGCGGGCTAAACCAGATAAAGGAATTTATTGTGGAGCCGGAAGGAACGCTTAGGGAAGCGCGCCTCTTCACTTCCTGCGGCTGGCCCCGCAGTTTTCTGTATCGGGAAGAGAATGCGCTGCTCATCGTCAATGAGGAATATGGAGATTCAAAGGGAGCACTGGAATTATGGGATTTAAAGACCGGTCATCGGTCAGGGTACAGGGCGTTATCCGGTGCAATGCAGATTTATCGAATTGTACTCCCATAGTCTCTTTGCACATGACTTTGCTGGATACCGGGCGTACATTGGAAGAATGGAGGAAATATAGGTGGATCAAGGTTTTTATTTTGACTGTTCACTGATACTGGACAGCGCAGACGGGTGGGGATACGCCAGAGAGCCGGTTCTGGCCGTGATGCCGGACGGATCACTCTTATGTACATTGTTAAGCGGCGGCCCTCTGGAGCCGGACAACCGTAATGTGACGCTGGCGGTGCGCAGTTTTGATGCGGGCAGAACTTGGACAGAGCCCGAGGTACTGTTCTACCACAGGAGCCGGGCCGCTTATACGACAGAAATATTTACAGGAGGAACGCTTCCGTTGTTATTTGTGCAGACGTACGCTGCGGAGTCCCGGTACCGGGAAATCTGCACGTTTATGTCCGTCACAAGAGACTGCGGACGCACCTGGAGCGAGCCTGTATCGGTTCCCGGTCCCTCTGCCCATGTAAATACCAGACACGGCATTATACTGTCCAACGGAGACTGGCTGTTTCCCGTTTACTGGCAGCAGACCGACCGGAAATGGGATTGGGAACAGATTCCCGTGGGTAATGATATCCATATGGATTGGCCGTCCTGCTGCGGGGCAATGATATCGTCGGATGGGGGAAGTTCTTTTCATACATACGGAGATTTAAAGGCACAGTATCCACTGATGGAGAATGCATGTGTGGAAGTGGAAGCGGGGCATGTGGTTATGCTGATGCGTGCGGAGAAAAGTGAATTTCTTTACCGTTCCGACAGCTATGATTATGGCCGCACGTGGTCGGAAGCGGCGGTGTGCGCCATTCCCAGTGCCAGCTCTAAAATTGTGCTGGAAAAGTACGAGGATAAAATACTGCTGGTCCATAATGATGTGAAAGGAAATCAAATGACGCAGCGAAAGAATTTAAGCATCTGGGTCAGCCGGGACGGAATGAAGACATGGGTGAGGAAGATACCTCTGACCGGAGAAGATACGGTGATGTTTTATCCTCATTTCGCGGCGGATAAAGCCGGCATGATCTATCTGGCCTGTGAGAATTCCAGGCAGAGCTACTGCCTGCGCATACATTTGGACCGGCTTTTGGAGGATGGACAGGATGGACGGATGGCTTAGATGCTATGTGGGGACGAATTCTCTTAGAGGATCAAAGGGAATCTATGTGGTAGACGTGGATCCGGCACAGGGAGATATGCAGATAATTTCTGTCTGTGAGGCAGAAAATTCTGCATATCTGTGCCTGTCACATGACGGCCGGTATCTGTATGCGGTGATGGAATCGTTGGAGTATGAAGGTACGCCGGGAGGAGGAATAGCGTCCTATAAAATCAACTGCGGCGTGCCGGAGCCAATCAACAGAAGATACGCTTATGGTGGATGGCCCTGCCACGTGGCAATGGATGAGATACGCCGCATGCTTTATGTTTCCGTATTCCGCAACGGCCTTTGGGCAGTCTATCCGCTGGAGAAAAATGGGGCCATCAGAGAGCCGGCTGCGGTAAAGCAGCATTCGGAACCCAATGGAACACCGTCTCATATCCATGCATCGGTGTTGACGCCGGACGGGAATTATGCTGTGGTGGCGGACTGCGGCCTGGACTGTATCTATCTCTATGACGCTGTGCGTTACCGGCGGATATATACCTGGCATGGACCGAAGGGAAGCGGACCGCGGCAGCTGGCTTTCAGTAAAGACGGAAAATATCTGTACATGGTTTCAGAATTAAGTTGCGAGGTTTTTGTCTTTGCGTACAGACCGGAAGATGCCTGTATGCTGCAGGAAATCCAAAGGCTTTCCACGAGAAGGCTGGACGGCTATGAAGGTCCTAATTATGCGTCTGCAATCCATATACACCCTTCCGGTAACTATGTGCTTGCAGGTAATCGGGGCCATAACTCTATTGCAGTCTATTCCCGGGATCCGATCACAGGTATGCTGAAACCGCCGTCACATGCGATGCTGGCAGGAGACCATTGCCGGGAATTCTGCTTTACTCCGGACGGAAAGCTGCTGGTGGTGGGAATCCAGCACACAGATGTTGTTCAGACGTTTTTCTTTAATGAAAAGACCGGCAGACTGTCATGGACGGGGCATGAATTGGAGATTCCATCCCCGTCCTGTGTAATTATGGGACTGCCGTGTTAATGTTATAAAAGGGGCTTTTGATGAGATGGCGGCGCATGCTATATCAACGCGGAGAGCAGGTTCGGAGCGGAGAATAAGGCACTTGCCAATTCAGAGAAAAAATGATAAGATAACCCACAAAAAAAGGCGGGCAGAAAGATGAATCCAAATCTGGCGGAGGCCAAGCGCCTCATGGAAAACGGCGGCTATACATGTGTATTATATAAAGACGGAATCACCCACACCAGCACGAAGCGGGGCGTTCTTCCCCTCAAAGAATGGCTGGAGAAAAAGACAGAGCTGAAGGGTTTTTCGGCGGCGGATAAAGTGGTGGGAAAGGCGGCAGCCTTCCTGTATGTCCTCATGGGTGTCCGGGAGGTATATGCCCGCGTGATGAGCGAGGGCGCGGTCCGGGTTTTAGAGGCTCACGGTATAGAAGCCTGCTGTGACAGCACGGCCGGCGGAATCATCAACCGTGCGGGAACAGGGCCGTGCCCGATGGAGCAGGCGGTAGCCGGCATCGAAGATCCGCAGGAGGCATATCAGGCTGTCTGTATCAGGCTTAGAGAGCTGGCCGGGGAGCGTTCGTAACCAGTCCCTATCCTCTTTGAGGCATGACAAAACCTGCCAGCGCCCTGTTTATAAAGGCGTTGAAAGGCTGCATGGCCTGAAACACCGCTTCGGCAAGTTTTATGAACTGACCGGAATCACACACCATCTGATCGCTTACCGGATATTCCAGATACCAGCTTTTATATTTCAGATACTCCGCCTGAGGGCTTTTTGGATCAAAGCCCTCAGGCACTTTTTTTAACGCCGTGCCCCGGACGGTAAAATACTTTTGAAATTGCGGATCGGAAAGGATGCGTTTCCATTCACCGGTATTGGCGGCAATATGGGATCGGACCATCGCCGTGGCGTCTTTAAACATGTCGGCAAACAAACCACCGCCCAGGAAGGATCGGCCGTCCGGCGCGAGCATAATGTAATAGCCTGCCGGTATGGGGAGCTTGCCGCACGGACCTATATGGGCGCGGAATGAGGGATTGTAAGGGGATTTGTCATGGCTGAAACGGGTGTCTCTCATCAGCTTAAAGGTGAGATCCTTCGGATCGTTGTGAAGTACGCTGCTGTCTGTCCTTCCGATTTGCAGAATCAGTTCCTTTAACAGTTTCTTAAATTCTTCGTTGGCATATTTAAATTCCTCTTTATGCGCATGATAGAACTCCCGGCTGTTATTGTTTTTTAATTCGGTGAGATATTGCAGTATGAGTTTAGTATCCATCAGTTCTCCTGTATAATATGAATTTGTGTAGATTTGAGAAAATCTTTTAAAAATTCCCGGGCAGTCTTTGGAGACCGGTAAGCTTTGCAGAACTGAAAACTGCCGGAGAGACCGTCAATCTCCTCCATAGCCTGTTTGACATCAAAAAGGGCTTGTGACGGGATTTCCGATGACGATGAGTAATCGAGCCTTTCCGGATTAAGGCGCCGGGTCTGTATGGCATAATTGATTCTGCGCTCACACCGGCATTTACCGCTTCCGTATTCGCCGCAGTAGTTTTCCAGAAAGTCAGCCATTTTTTTTCGTACCCTTGAAAGGCGCTTGCGGTAAGTTTCTGCTGAGATGCCCAGAATGTCACCGGCTATACGGCTGTCTGCTTTAAACATCGTTCCCAGGATGAAGATACAGCGGCTTTTTGCATCCAGGCACTGCAGCATGACATTGGTGCAGGACATCTTCAGCTCTTCCGCCAGAACGGCCTTTTCAACATCCTGAGTCAGATCCGGTATATCCTGTGCTTTTCCGTTCTCGATATCATATCCGTAGTACTCAAAACTTAACGGTTGATGAGCAAACATGCTTCTCCTGTAATTTTTCAGATGGTTTACCGCGATGCGAAACACCCATGTAGAAAAAGCGCTTTCCTTTTTAAAAGCCGATAAGTGTGTTATGACCTTCAGTAATATCTCCTGGGATGCATCCTCCGCATCGGGAAATGTACCCAACATCCGCAGAGAAAGGTTAAACACCAGATCCTGTACACTGCTAAGGAGTGTTTCAAGTGCTTTTTCATCCCCTGCGGTTGCCTGGTCAATGAGAATTGACAGGTCTTCAGTTATTTTATAATCCATAATTTTGTCCCTCCTGATTTATTAGACACGCCCCGACACCTTTTGTGACACTTTGCGGCATAATAATGCAAATTCTGTAACAGTTTTATTGCGTCGCCACCCCGTCCATTGGGATTGAAAAGGATATGCAGGTTCCCATCCCCCGATGGCTCTGGATATGCAGCGCGCTTTTCTCCCCATAACGCAGGATCAGCCGTCGGTTGACATTGGTCAGACCGATGTTTCTGCTGTTGCTGTCAAAGATCCGTTCATAAAGGGTGCGCACCTCTTCCCTGGACATGCCCACGCCGGTATCGATGACCACAAAGCAGATCTGTCCGTCCTTGCTGTATATTTTCAATTTGATGAAGCCAAGCCTCCGAAGCGGCCGTATACCGTGATCGATGCTGTTTTCAATCATGGGCTGTAGGATCAGGCGCATCACCTGCATCTGCTCCAATCCGGGTTCGATCTCATAGTATATGACAAACAGTTCGCCGAACCGGTAATTCTGGATGGAGATATATTTTTTCAGATAGGCGATCTCATCCTCCAGATTCACCATCTTTTTTGAATCGGCCAGAGAATATTTTAGGATGTCTGAAAGCTGTTCGATGATGCGGTTCACAGAGGTGGGTGATCCGCAGGAGAGCTTCAGTGATTCCATATTCAGCGTCTGCAGCGTGTTGAATAGAAAATGAGGATTGATCTGCAGCTGCAGCGCAGCCAGCTCTGCGGCTTCTTTTTTATATTTCTGTTCCTGCAGCTGGCTGTTTAAAAATGTGGTATTTAAAAACAGCGAGATCACGTTGTTCATGATGACCCCGAATTCATCGTTAAAAGGGACCTCGTGAGGACCGGGGTAGATGCCGTTTTCCGCGTTCTGCAGGGACTCGATGACATAGTTTATCTGAACAAAGCTCCTCTTGGTGGTCTCATAGGCCAGAAAGAAGATCAGAAGGCAGTTGAAAAAAAGCACTAGGATCAGCAGATAGGACAGCTCCAGCAGCTTGTCCAGCATTGCGCCGATGCCGATGGCGGAGATCAGATAGATGTTAAAATCGTCAAAGTGGCGCACCGTGATCATACATACGCCGTTTTCGGTGTTCATCCACTGATGATTGGGCAGTCCGTCCGGACCGGAATAGGCCTGAAAGACCGAGGAAAAGTCGATGGACAGGTCGCCCTCTCCCTGATGGCTGACCAGAACTTCCTGATTGCAGTTGAGCAGGTAAAAATTCTCATCCTGCTGCGTGATCATGGATGCCAGGATCTGTTTGAATTCTGCCGCGTCAATATTGACCACAATTACGCCCTTGTAATAAGTCATGCGCTGATAGACTGTAATGATATCCCTTGGAGGCGAGTAAGAAGATTCGATCAGCTGCCTGGCCTCGATCCACATATTCTCATCGTCAGACAGATTCTTATAGGTGCTGTACCAGGATGTGTCATAGTAATCCTCCAGATAGCAGACCCCCTTGCTGGAAGAGAAAAAATCCGTATAATGGTCCAGATAGAGATAAATGGAGGAAATATAGGGATGGGAGTTGGCGATGCTGGCCAATATCGCCTTCATGCTGTTTAAAAAGATATAATCGGAATAATCCATGGCAGAGAAAAGAAGGACCTTCTGCAGCGCCAGATTCAGCTGGGGGTTGTTGGTCATGAGGTCGTGTTGATACAGAGCGTTGTTGATGACAAGATTGATATTTTCCTGTACGCTGGAAAGGTTGTTGTCAGCGGTGGCACAGAGCGCCTGATTGCCCTGACGGATCGTGATCCCCATGGAGATACAGAACAGAATGACAGTGGGGATCAGCATCAGCAGAAAATAGTATTTCAAACGTTTGAGAAAGAATTTTTTCATCATCATACGGACTTACTCCTTCTTACGGCCGTTCAATATGCCCGGGTTATTGCGGTATTCCTGCGGCGTCACGCCGTAATAAGCCTTGAAGGCCCGGGAAAAATTCTTGGGATTGTCATATCCGATCCGGTACGCTATCTCATACTGCCGGTAGGAGATATCCTTCATCATCGCGAGAGCCTTCTCCATGCGGATCTGCAGCAGATGATCCGTGAAATGCCGGCCGGTTTTCTCCGTAAAAAGCCGGGAAAGATACGAAGGGCTTAGGGATACCAGCGCGGCCGCCTCCTCCAATGCCGCCTCCCTGTAGTTTTCCTTCAGATAGTCGGTGACGGTCCGAATGATGGCCTGATAGTAGGTTTCATCCGCCGCATTGTCCGGCGCCGGCTGTTCGGAAACAGAAGAGAAACGGCGCTCCCCGTCCAGCATTTTCTTGACCCTCTCGAAGCAGGAGACCAGCTCGTCATATTTGATTGGCTTGACCAGATAGTCCACCACCTGATTGCGCAGGGCGCTCTGGGCGTATTCGAAATTCTGATAGCTGCTGAAATAAACCACTTTGATGTTTTTCTCCATCAGAATGGAGGACAGGCAGATCCCATCCATGACCGGCATGCAGATATCGGTGAAGACCACATCCACAGGATGGGCAGCTATGTATTCCAGCGCATCCTCTCCGTTGGAATACTCCCCGGCTATTTCGAAACCGATGTTGTTCCAAGGGAACAGGTTGGCGATTCCTTCACGGATTTTTTCCTCATCATCAATAATAAGAAGCCTGTACATATGAATTCCCCCGTTTTCTGAATCGTAGAGATGCTGATAAAATCATATCATTTTTATTCCGAAAATAAAAGCGCACAAAGCGCCCGGAAACCGTTTGAAGGCAAAGAACACAAATAAAGAAGAAAAATGACAAAACCTGATACCCTCCGTTTGCGCAAACTGACAAAAATGGTATAGAAACCGTAACACAAATGCCTTTTGGAAAAGAATAATTTCCGGTAGAATGAAATCAGAAGAAACCGGAACAAAACCGGGAAAGGACAGGAGAGCGGAATATGGGAACGAATGAAGAGCTGTGGTATTGTACACCCGCAGGGGGATGGGATGAAGCTCTGCCCGTAGGCAACGGAAGGATCGGAGCGATGATCTACGGAGATCCGGAGCATGAGATCATGCAGTTAAATGAGGACAGCATCTGGTATGGCGGCCCCATGGATCGAATCAATCCGGACGCGCTGCCCAATCTTGAGAAGGTGCGCCGGCTGATCCTGGATCAGCGCATTCCGGAGGCGGAGGAACTGCTGAAATATGCTTTTTCCGGCACTCCTCAAAGTATGAGACCCTATCAGCCGCTGGGAAGGCTTCATCTTGATATGAGGACTCCGGGGGTGCTGTCTGCCGACCGATACCGACCTGACCGGTACCGCGTTCAGGAAAAGGCCTGTGAAGACAAGGGGGCGGAGACGGCAGTAACATCCTACCGGCGCTGGCTTTCCCTGGCGGAAGGCGTGCACAGTCTGACTTATACGCAATGCGGAATCACCTACCGGAGGGAGACGCTGGCCTCTTATCCGGATCAGGTTATCGCAGTTCATCTTACCGCTGACCGTGAGGGCGCGCTGTTTTTTTCCTGCTTGCTGGAGCGCGACCGCTTTCTGGACTGGTCGGGGAAGGCGGGCGAATCCTGTGTGATGCTGAAGGGATCAGGAGGTCTTGACGGAGTGCGCTTCTGCGGCGCGGTCAGCGTGCAGGCGGAAGGCGGCAGGGTTTCGGTGATTGGAGAGCATATAGTGGTGGACGGAGCGGATGCTGCGACGGTCTTGATCGGCGCCGGGACCAGCTATTACTGTGGGGAGGATTACGAGAAAACGGCGCTGCTGCAGCTTGAAAATGCCGCAAAGGCCGGTTTTGAAAACATCCGAAGGAACCATCTGAAGGATTATCGGGAGCTGTATAACCGGGTCTTTTTAAGCCTGGGCGAGGACATGCATGCAGGGGAATCCACCGGAGAGAGACTTAAACTGCTGAAAGAGCGCGGCAGGGACAACGGGCTCTTGGTCACCTATTTTAATTTCGGGCGCTATCTGCTGATCTCTTCCAGCAGGCCGGGAACGCTGCCTGCCAATCTCCAGGGCATATGGAACGATAAGATGAACCCGAAATGGGATTCCAAGTTCACGATCAATATCAATACGGAGATGAACTACTGGCCCGCCGAATGCTGCAATCTGCCGGAATGCCATATGCCTCTGTTTGATCTGCTGAAAAGGATGCAGAAAAGCGGGCATGAGGTTGCCATGAGGATGTATGGCTGCAGGGGATTTGCGGCCCACCACAACACCGATTTATGGGGGGACTGTGCCCCGCAGGACTTCTGGATTCCGGCCACCTACTGGGTGATGGGCGGCGCATGGCTGTGCCTGCATATCTGGAATCATTATCTGTATTGCCAGGATAAGGAGTGGCTCTCTTCCATGTATGGCATCCTGCGGGAGGCAGTGTTGTTTTATGAGGATTTTCTTGTGGAAGAGGCTGGAATGCTTTTAACCTGTCCCTCCTGTTCTCCGGAGAATACATATATCATGGCCGATGGCACGCAGGGCAGGGTGACGGCCGGCCCTGCTATGGACAATGAACTGCTTAGAGAGCTGATCGGTGACTATCTGAAGGCCTCAGAAATCCTGGGTATCCGGGATGAGGTTGTGGAGGCGGCTGAGAAGATTCCGGAAAAGCTTCCTCCTCTAAGGATCGGAAAACACGGACAGATCATGGAGTGGAGGGAGGACTATGATGAGATTGAGCCGGGCCACCGGCACATCTCCCAGCTCTATGCGCTGTATCCGGGGCATGAGATCACTGTGGACGGTACGCCGGAGCTGGCAGAGGCCGCTAAGCGTACGCTGAACAGACGGCTTCTGTGGGGCGGCGGCCATACGGGCTGGAGCTGCGCATGGGTGATTGGATTTTTTTCCGCCCTTCATATGGGTAACGAAGCCCATGAGCATCTGGTAAAGATGCTGAACAATTCCACCAACTGCAATCTGATGGACACGCATCCCTTAAATCCCACAGGCACCATATTCCAGATCGACGGAAATCTGGGCGCAGCTGCGGATATCATTCATATGCTGGTACAGGCGGATGAGAACCGGATCCGGCTGCTGCCGGCTTTGCCGGACACCTGGCCGGAGGGAAAGCTGGAGGGGGTGTGCGTACCCGGCAAAGCGGCGCTGTTTCTGGAGTGGAAGGAAGGACGGCTCATAAAGGCCGGCATCCGCGCAAAACAGGGCGGACACTTTTCTATCTGCTGGCAGGACCGGGAATGGATAATGGAACTCTCGTCCGGCGAGGAGCGGATGCTGGATCTTAAGGCCGGCGCAAAAAAAGAAGAAAAATAACAAAATCGGATACCTGCCGTCTAGGGAAGTCAGCAAAAAGAGGGGAGAAAACGCAATTCAAATATCTGTTTCGGAGACGGAATTTTCGCTATAATTTATCTATCAAAAGACGGCGGACAACGCTTTTAAGAAGAGGAGGAATATTGATATGAGAAAAATTTCACGGGTTTTGGCGCTTGTGATGTGTGTCATCCTGATGGCAGGCCTCTGTGCCTGCGGCTCCGATACAACCGGAACCACCACAGCTGCGGAGGCGGGAGGAACGGCGGCGGGAGAGACTTCTGCGGCATTGGATGAAAAGCATGATCCGGTCACGCTGCGCTTTATGTGGTGGGGCGGTGATGAGAGGGCGGAGGCAACCCTAAAGGCCATCGAGGCGTTTGAGGCCAAGTACGACTGGATCACGATTGAGCCAGAGTACGGCTCTTCCGACGGTTATCAGGAAAAGCTGACGACACAGTTGAGCTCGGGCAATGCGGCGGATATCATACAGATGGGTCCCGGTTGGCTGCCCGGCTATGTGAAATCCAATGACAACTATTTCATCGATTTCAACGACTATGCGGACAGGATTGATTTGACCACCTTTGAGAGCAGCTTCCTGGAACAGAACGGCAACATCGGTGGAAAGCAGTACGGGCTGCCCACCGGAATCTCCGGCTACTCCTTTATCTACAACAAGACTCTGGCGGATAAAGCCGGCATCCTGTTCCCCGACAGCAAGGAAGAGATGAACTGGGATACATTAATCGAGCTGGGCAAACAGCTTCAGGCGTACGATTCCTCCGCGTATCTGGTCGACATCGGGGACAGCGAGCTGGCTGCCTGTATCATGAGACCCTATCTGCTGCAGCTGACAGGCAGCACCATGGTGGTGGATGCCACCGCAGAGCTGGGATTTACTGAGGAAGAGCTGGTGCAGTGTCTGACCTATATCAAAGATCTGTACGATAACAAGGTGATTCCTCCGCTGGCGGATATCGCGGCATACAGCTCCGGCGATTCACTGCAGACAGATCCCAAATGGATATCCGGCGAGACCTATGTGGGCATGTTCCTTTCCTCTTCCACAGCGGAAGTCGCCACGGCGGCCTGCCCAGACTGTGAATTTGCAGCCGGCTATATGCCGGTGATGAGCAGCGCCAAAAATGACGGTTTCTACGCGAACTGCCCTCAGTATATGTGCGTATCCAAGTCATCGGAACACATTGAGGAGGCCGTAATGTTCCTGGACTATTTTTATAACAGTGAAGAGGCCGCAGAGATCCTGACCACAGTCCGTTCCGTGCCGCCAACATCCGTAGGCCAGAGCGTCTGCGCTAAGCTGGGCAAGCTGGAAGGCATCGCAAAGGATACGGTCGACATCCTTCAGGCCAGCTATCATGGCACCAATGAGATGGGCATGACCACGGAAGAGGAGTACGGACAGATATTAAGAGATATGATCAGCCAGATCGCCTATGGACAGGGAACTCCGGAAGAGGTCGCCAAAAACGGCATAACGCTGATGCAGAATTTCCTGGACTCCAAAAACTGACCGATTCAGGTTACAGGATCTGCCGCTTGCACCCACTGATGGCGGGTACAGGCGGCAGTATTTTTAAGAAGGGAGAATCCGACTGTGGAAAAAGTTAAGGTGAAGAGATGGAGAAAAAGGGACTGCATGGGATTAGTCTATGTGGCGCCATGGCTGGCCGGCTTTCTGCTGCTGCAGCTGTATCCTTTTCTGGCATCCCTGTATTATTCATTTTGTCAGTATAATGTGATGGCCTCTCCGGAATGGGTCGGCCTGAAAAATTACATCACCCTGTTTACCGTGGACACGGATTTTAAGAAATCCTTTATGGTGACGCTGGTCTATACGCTCTACACCGTTCCGGGCAAACTGATCATGTCCCTGCTGGTCGCCCTGCTCCTGAACAAAAATATGAAAGGCATCAATCTGATCCGGACCGTGTTCTATATACCCTCCCTGTTCGGAGGCAGTGTGGCCGTGGCGCTTTTATGGAAGCTGATGTTTATGGACGACGGAGTCATCAATGCCGTTTTAGGCTTCCTGCATCTTCCCGCAATCCAGTGGCTGGGAAACCCGGGGGTGGCGCTCAAAACCATCTGTATGCTTGAAATCTGGCAGTTTGGTTCCTCCATGGTGATGTTTCTGGCCGCGTTGAAACAGGTGCCTGCCTCTTTATATGAAGCCGCGCAGATCGACGGCGCGGACAAATGGAAATGTTTTTTCCGGATCACGCTTCCGCAGATCACCCCAATCATCTTTTTCAACATGATCATGCAGACGATTAATGCGCTGCAGGCATATACTTCAGCGGCTGTGATCACCAACGGCGGCCCGGTGAAGGCCACCTATCTGCTGGGGATCAAGCTGTATAAAGAGGCGTTCCAGAATTATAAAATGGGATATGCCAGCACGATCTCCTGGGTGATTTTTGCAGTGATTATGGCGGTAACGCTCTTGCTGTTTAAATCCTCCTCCGGATGGGTGTATTACGAAGACGGCGGAGAGTTTTAGGAGGATGGGCTCATGAAGAAAAAAACGAAAAAGAGAATAAATCTGATTATTACTTATGTGATTATTACCTTCATAGGGGTGCTGATGCTCTATCCGATCCTCTGGATGTTTTTTGCCGCGTTTAAGACCAATGAAGAGATATTCGGATCGCTGAAGCTGCTGCCGGAGTCTTTCTCTCTGGACAGCTTCATAGAAGGTTGGAGAAGCACGGGAAGGACTACCTATACGGATTATTTCATTAATACATTTAAAATGACCGTGCCCACCACGCTTCTGACCGTGATGACCTGCTCCCTGGTGGCTTACGGATTTGCGAGGTTTCGGTTTCCGGGGAAGAAGCTTCTATTCATGCTGCTGATTGCGACACTGATGCTGCCCAATGCTGTGATCATCATCCCGCGCTACAGCTTGTACAACTCACTGGGGTGGCTGGATACCTATCTGCCGTTTTATATACCGGCCCTGCTGGGTACCTATCCCTTTTTTATCTTCATGCTGATCCAGTTCATGAGAGGGCTCCCCAGGGATCTGGATGAGTCAGCATATATGGATGGCTGCGGAACCTTCCGCGTATACTGGAACATACTGCTGCCGCTGCAGAAGCCGGCCCTGTTCTCCGCAGGTCTGTTCCAGTTTCTGTGGACCTATAACGATTATATGAACCCTCTGATCTTCATCAGCTCCGTGAAGAAATACGTGATCTCTCTGGCGCTGCGGTTATCGCTGGATGCCGAGTCGGTGGTGGTCTGGAGCCGCGTGATGGCGATGGCCTTTGTAGCGGTGCTTCCCTTGATTATACTGTTCTTTGCGGCCCAGAAGTATTTTGTGGAAGGGATTGCGACTACCGGAATGAAAGGCTAGGGCAATCTCTCTAAACAGTCTTTTGCCTCGGGAGTTTTTCCCGCCTCTGTTTTGCCTTGACGATGGCATCACAATCAAGTATCATGTTTATTAGAATTGTTTACCTAGAAAAGGCGGATACAAAGGTGGAGAATAAACGCGAAGAGATACATAACCGGCGTCTTAAAGAGGCAGAAGCCCTCGCGAGCCGTTTGATGCATATGCATTACTGTGAAGGCAATGCGGCGGGCGTGGCCGAATATTTTGCACCGCAGTTTACCTGGGTGGGTGCGGGTGAAGAGCAGTATATTGCGGGATATGATGCGGCAAAGGAGATGTTCGGAAGGTTTAAAGATGCCATTCCCAAGTGCGAGATCCTGGATGAGGAGTATGATGCCATAGAGCCCGTGCCGGGCCTTTATGTGGTTTCAGGACGGATGTGGATCGCTACTGCGCCCGAGGTGAAAATGTATCTCAAGGTGCATCAGCGCGTGACATTTGTATTTCAGGAGGCGGAAAAAGGGCTGCTCTGTTCGCATATACACTGTTCAAATCCGTACCAGGAGATGGTCGGAGGAGAATTTTTTCCTGAAAAGGTCGGAAGGCAGTCCTATGAATTTGTGCAGGAACGGCTGGCAAAACTGGAGGAGCAGACACTGCAGCAGAACCGGCAGATGGATGTGATCATGTCCTCCATCGCCGGAGGGCTTAAGATCAGCAATGACGATGACAGCTATTCCTTTGCTTTTGTCAGCAGGGAAGCGGCGGCGCTGTTCGGATATACGGTGGAGGAGTTCCTGGAGGTGACGGGCGGCAGTGCGGTAGGAGCGGTTTATCCGCCCGATCTTCATAAGGCTCTTGCGGACTGCGCCGAAGCGTTCAGCGGCGGCGGACTGTCTTATTCCACCAGATACCGTGTGCGCTGTAAGGACGGCAGCCTCAAATGGATCATTGACAGCGGTAAGAAATCCCTGGATGCGGAAGGCCGGTGGATGGTGAACAGCCTGTATCTGGATATCACCCGCGAAGAGGAGGATGCCCAGAGACTGCGCGAGCAGACGCAGCTGCTCACCAGCATATATGATACGGTACCCTGCGGCATCCTGCGTTTTGTTTACCATGAGGACGGGGAATCTGAGCTGATTTCTCTGAACCGGGCGGCGCTGTCTCTTTTAGGATATGACAGCATGGAAGAGGGGCTGTATGACTGGCACAGAGGCGTGCTTGGGACTGTGCTTGAAGAAGATCAGGATATGCTAAGGCAGACCTACCGGCAGCTTGTTGAGGTGGGAGACCGGCAGGACCGCGTGTACCGCGCACTGTGGCACGACGGCTCGCTTCACTGGCTGGATGGGAGCAATATGGTGGTAGGCCGGACGGAAAAAGGCGAGGCCATCATCCAGAGGACTCTTATTGATATTACCGAACAGAAGAAACTTCAGCAGCAGCTCGATGAAGAACAGGAAATGTACCGTGTGGCCATGGAGGCCGGCAACGATACGATGTTTGAATACCTGATGGATTCCGATGTATTTATAAGCTATGAACCCCGGCCGGGCCAGGGCGTGATACGCAGGGAGCTTTTGCACTATTCACAGGTGCTCCTGGACGAGAATTTCATCCATCCGGAGGACGCGCCCAGAGCTATTGATAATATCTGCAACGGAAGAGGGGAGATGTTTGAGGTGCGCGTGGTTACGCCGGATTCGGCCCCCGGAGATTACCGGTGGCATCTGGTGAGCAGCCGTCTGATCATGAAAGACGGCCGGCCATTCCGTGTGGTGGGCACAATCCGAAACATTCACAGCATGAAGGAAACCCTTTCGGAAAACAGCCAGCGCCTGCATATGAATCAGTCCGCTCTGAATGCGATCAGCGGGGTGTATGTGAGCATATTTTATGTAAATCTCACGGAAGACCGGTATTATGCTGTACGTCTTCCCAAGAGAGAGGATTTAATGAGTTTTAACCGCAGCGGCAGCTTTTCCGGATATCTGTGCCGGTCCGTCCTGGATTATGTAAGACAGGAGGACTGGCCCCAGGTGGCGCAGGTATGTGACAGGGACAGGCTTTTGCAGTGGTTTCCGCCGATCAGCGGCCACGCAGAGGTGGAATTCAGGCGGAACACGTCGGACGGACAGCCTTCTTCCTGGCTGCGTCTTGAGATCCATCCGGTTTCTATCCGGAATGCGGAGGCCAGGACGGCTATACTGACACTGCGCAATGTAAGTGACGAAAAACGGAAGGAGCTTGAGCGCAGGGAAGAAGAAAAGGCCGCTAAACAGGCACTGGAAGAGGCATATGAAGGCGCACGGCAGGCCAATCAGGCTAAATCGGAGTTCCTTTCCAGGATGAGCCATGACATACGGACTCCGATGAATGCCATATTGGGCATGGCATCCATTGCGGAGCGATTTTTGGATAATAAGGAAAAGGTCGCGGACTGTCTGACAAAGATTAGGACGTCAGGCGATCATCTGCTGGGGCTGATAGGCGAAGTGCTGGATATGTCCAAGATCGAGTCCGGAGATGTGGGATTAAACGAGACGGTGTTTTCAGTAAAGGATATGCTGATTACGGTGCTGGATATCATACGTACGGATGCGCAGAAGAAGGAACAGCTGCTGGACTGGAGCTGCTGTGCGGACAATGATCTGGTCAGCGGCGATTCCATGCGGGTGCAGCAGATACTTCTCAATCTGCTGTCCAATGCGGTGAAATATACGCAGAATGGAGGACACATCAGCCTGCGGGCCGAGGAGAAAATCTCCAGCCGCCGTGGAGTAGGATGTTTTGTATTCACAGTGGAAGACAATGGGATCGGCATTGCGGAGGAATTTCTGGATAAGATGTTTCTGCCATTTGAACGGGCCGGGGATGCGCGGGTGGCGGCGGTTCAGGGAACGGGCCTGGGCCTGGCAATCACAAATAATCTGGTGCAGATGATGAATGGGACGATTCGTGTTCGGAGCCGGATCAATGAGGGAACCTGCTTTACGGTGACCGTCTTTTTGAAGCTGGCGCAGGAGGAGAAACCGGTCAAAGAGCCTGTTTTAAAATCGCAGAAGGCAAACAGCACCGGTTTTGCGCCGGGCACCCGTATCCTGCTGGTGGAGGACAACGACCTGAACCGGGAAATAGCTGGGGAACTCCTGAACATGGCCGGGCTGGAAACGGCCTGTGCCTGTGACGGCAGGCAGGCCGTGGATCTGTTTGCTTCCAATCCTCCCGGTACCTACTCTCTGATCCTGATGGACATACAGATGCCGGTGATGGACGGATATGAAGCTGCCAAAGCTATACGCCTGATGGGTGCAGGCGAAAGGCCGGATGCAGCGGATATTCCGATCATCGCCCTTACAGCCAACGCGTTTGCCGATGACGCCTACCGGGCGGCGGAGGCCGGGATGAATGAACATGTGGCCAAACCGATTGACCCTGATCAGCTCTTGGAAACGCTGCACCGATGGCTGGATGCCGCTGCCGGCGGGAAGCAGTGAAACTGTTTATAAAGCTGATGACTTCTGCGATTATTATGCGCGGAAGCATCGGCTTTTTCTGCGCTTAGAAGAGGAAGCACACCAAAGTGTGGATAAATATGGAAGAGAATTATACACGAGAAGTACAAAACGCGGTTGTTCGATTGATTGACATTTGATACTATATATGCTATCATTCATAAGGCCGGCTACACAATATAGTGGATAGCAGGGCGCATTTGAAGGAAGGACGCAGAGTGTATGAAGATTATTAAACGCAACGGCTCGGAGGCCGTATTCGACATTGACAAGATTGTTCTCGCTATTACTAAGGCAAATGAGGCAGTGGCAGAAACAGCCCGCATGACCTCCATGCAGATTCAGAGAATCGCGGAGAGCGTTGTGCTGTCCTGCGAACAACTGGGACGTTCGCCCAGCGTGGAAGAGGTTCAGGATATGGTGGAGCACCAGATCATGGCCCATGGAGCATTCGAGGCGGCTAAGGCGTATATCACCTACCGTTATACCCGCACTCTGGTTCGTCAGTCCAACACGACCGATGACAAGATTTTAAGCCTGATTGAATGCAACAACGAAGAAGCCAAGCAGGAAAATTCCAATAAAAATCCGGTGGTCAACTCGACACAGAGAGACTATATGGCGGGAGAGGTGTCCAAGGACATCAGCAGCCGCCTGTTGCTGCCGCAGGAGATTGTGGATGCTCATAATGAAGGGATCATCCATTTTCACGATACCGATTATTTCGCACAGCACATGCATAACTGCGATCTGGTAAATCTGGAGGACATGCTGCAAAACGGCACGGTGATTACCGGGACGCTCATCGAACGGCCTCACAGCTTTTCCACCGCCTGCAATATCGCTACGCAGATCATCGCGCAGGTGGCATCCAACCAGTATGGCGGGCAGTCCATATCATTGGCGCATCTGGCTCCGTTCGTGCAGGTCAGCAGGGAAAAGATCCGTCAGCAGGTGCTGCATGAAATCAAGTATATCGGCGCGGACATTTCTGTGGAGAAAATCAACCACATGGTGGAGGAACGGCTGCGGGAGGAGATCCGACGCGGCGTACAGACTATCCAGTACCAGGTGGTGACGCTGCTCACCACGAACGGACAGGCTCCGTTTGTAACGGTATTCATGTACCTGAATGAAGCAAAGAGTGAGGGAGAAAAGCACGATCTGGCCATGATCATAGAGGAAGTCCTGGAACAGCGCTATCAGGGTGTTAAGAATGAAAAGGGCGTGTGGGTGACGCCGGCATTCCCGAAACTGATCTATGTACTGGAGGAGGATAACATCCATGAGGATGCCCCTTACTATTATCTGACGGAACTCGCCGCAAAATGTACGTCCAAACGTCTGGTGCCGGATTATATTTCCGAAAAGAAGATGAAGGAATTAAAAGAGGGCAACTGCTTCCCCGTCATGGGCTGCCGCAGCGCTCTGTCTCCGTGGAAGGATGAGAACGGAAACTATAAATTCTACGGGCGTTTCAATCAGGGTGTGGTGACGCTGAACCTGGTGGATGTGGCGCTCTCTTCCGGCGGGAGCATGGAGAAATTTTGGAAGATTTTCGATGAACGGCTGGATCTGTGCTACCGCGCGCTGATGTGCCGTCATGAGAGGCTCAAAGGGACTCTGTCGGATGCAGCGCCGATCCTGTGGCAGTACGGCGCATGTGCCCGCCTTAAGAAAGGCGAGCCCATCGACAAGCTGCTGGTGGGCGGTTACTCCACGATTTCCCTGGGCTATGCGGGACTGTGTGAGTGCGTGCGCTATATGACCGGCAAGTCCCATACGGATCCGTCCGCCACACCGTTCGCTCTGGATATCATGAAATATATGAACGCCGCATGTGAACGCTGGAAAGACGAGACGTCGATTGGGTTTGGCATTTACGGCACGCCGCTGGAATCCACGACCTATAAATTCGCCAAATGCCTGCAGCGCCGGTTCGGTATCATCGAAGGCGTGACGGATAAGGGCTATATCACCAACAGCTATCATGTCCACGTGACAGAGGAAATGGATGCTTTTGAAAAGCTGAAATTTGAATCACAGTTCCAGGCTCTTTCCACCGGCGGAGCCATCAGCTATGTGGAGGTGCCCAACATGCAGCACAACCTGGAGGCTGTTCTGCAGCTGATCAAATTTATCTATGACAACATCATGTATGCGGAGCTCAACACCAAGAGCGATTACTGCCAGGTGTGCGGCTGGGACGGTGAGATTGAGATCCGCGAGCAGGACGGCAAGCTGGTGTGGACCTGCCCGCAGTGCGGCAACCAGGATCAGGACAAGATGAATGTGGCGCGCAGGACCTGCGGCTATATCGGGACTCAGTTCTGGAATCAGGGGCGCACCCAGGAGATCAAGGAACGCGTGATGCATTTATAATGCACCGTCTGAATAGGTACTGCAGGGACAGGGGCATCCATGCCGGATGTCCCTGTCCGTATCTAAATTGGAAGCACACTGAGGTGTGCGCAGGTCATCAACCTCCGGTTGGTGACAAGGGAGGGCATGACCGTGAATTACGGAGAAATTAAAAACTGCGACATTGCCAACGGAATCGGGGTGCGGGTAACACTGTTCGTTTCAGGCTGTACGAACCACTGTGAATACTGTTTTCAGCCCCAGACATGGGATTTCGCTTATGGACAGCCTTTTACGGCAGAGACGGAGGAGTCCATATTGGAGATGTTAAAACCCTCACACATCAACGGGCTTACGCTGTTGGGAGGCGAACCCTTTGAACCGGCCAACCAGCGGGAACTGCTGCCGTTTCTGCGGCGGGTGAGAGAGCGGTTCCCGGACAAAACCGTCTGGGCTTATTCGGGTTTTACGCTGGAGGAACTGACGGCGGAGGGAAACTATGCCAACTGTGAGGCGACCGTTCCCATGCTGGAGCTGGTCGATGTGCTGGTGGACGGCCGGTTTGTGGAGGCGCTAAAGGACATATCCCTGCAGTTTCGCGGCTCCGCGAATCAGAGGCTGATCGATCTGGTAAAAACCAGGGAGAGCGGTGAAATCGTGCTGTGGAGGGACGGCCGTTCTTAGCTGCTGATTTATGGCATATGTCAGAAAAACTTGTTGATATATGTCACAAACCGCGTATAATAAGATTTGTATGAGTATCGGACAATGATACAGGATCTTAGGAGGTTAGTATTATGAGTGAAAACTGTTCACACAACTGTGAGAGCTGCGGCGAGAGCTGCAGTGAGCGTGAGAGAGAGAGCCTTCTCGCAAAACCCCATGACGGGAGCCATATTAAAAAGGTAATCGGCGTTGTCAGCGGAAAGGGAGGCGTGGGCAAAAGCCTTGTCACCTCCATGCTGGCGGTGATGGCACGCCGTGAGGGATACAGCACTGCGATTCTGGACGCGGATATCACCGGCCCGTCCATCCCCACCGCTTTTGGGCTTCACTGCCATGCAGACGGCAGCGAGTCGGGTCTGTATCCGGTGGAATCCCAGACAGGCATCCGCATTATGTCCCTGAATTTTCTGACGGAGAACGAGACCGACCCTGTGGTATGGCGCGGCCCGTTGATCGCCGGAGCTGTGAAACAGTTCTGGACGGACGTCATCTGGGGCGATGTGGACTATATGTTTATCGACATGCCGCCGGGAACCGGGGACGTGCCGCTGACCGTATTTCAGTCCATACCGGTGGACGGCGTGGTGATCGTGGCTTCCCCGCAGGAGCTGGTGGGCATGATCGTGGAGAAGGCGGTCAACATGGCCGGTATGATGAATATCCCCGTGCTGGCGCTGGTGGAAAACATGAGCTATGTAGCCTGTCCCAAGTGCGGCGAGCAGATCCCGGTATTCGGAGAAAGCCATATTGACAGCATCGCACAGAAACACGGCATCTCGGCCATTGCGAAGCTGCCCATCGATCCGAAGCTGGCTGCGGCCTGCGACAGGGGCGTGATCGAACTGTTTGAAGGAAACTGGCTGGACGAACTGTTAAAGGAAATTACAAAATAACAGGGAGCTTTATTTTCCCAGCATAGCCCGGATGCCGCGGAGGATGTGTCCGTTGGCAATTTCCAGCATGCCTTTTGCGACAGGATATTTTAAGCCGCCGGCGGAAGAGTAGCAGAGGGAACGCAGGGAGTTGGACGGCATCATTTTTGAGATAAAGAGCCCTGCCTTCTTTTCCCTCTCTTTTTCCGGTCCGTCCGGCATTTTACAGGCTTTTTTGTACTGTTTGACGCCTACGTTTACTATGGCCTTTTTTATGACAGCGCCGAATAGGGTATCAAATTCCCCCAGTGTTGTTTCCATGGTATACGGCCGTTTTCCCATTTCATAAACCGGGATGGAGCGGCCGATCAGCGAGGAGAAAACATGGTCGGAGATCTCCGGCAGCCCGGCGGCATTGCCGTATGCGGCCAGCACGGCTTCGGAATAGGGGGAAGGAACCGTTTCTCCGGTAATCTTTAATTCTGTCTCCAGCCGGATATCCTCGCAGCTTGCGCCGATCTGTATCCGGTACGTTCCAGGTTCCAGCACCCATTTTTTAAGTCCCGGATGATAATAGCGCAGATCGTCCTGCGAAAAGCGGACGGTCACATGTTCTGTCCGGCCAGCAGCTACAAACACTTTGGAAAAACCTCTTAGTTCCCGCAGAGGCTTAAAAACCCCGCTTTCAGGTGCGGACACATAGAGCTGCACAACCTCTGCGCCGTCAAATCTGCCGGTATTGCTTACATTCAGACCTGCCGTGTATTCTCCGTCTTGTGTATCCAGTTTCAGATCACTGTATGTAAATTCGGTATAGCTTAGGCCGAAGCCGAACGGATAACGCACTCTTTTCCCAGCGCTTAAGTAGTAGCGGTAGCCCACATATACGGATTCTCTGTAAGCTTCCACCGGATTTTTACTGAAGAGGCTGCCAAAGGGCACATCTTCGTAACGTTCTGCCCAGGTCTCGGCCAGTTTGCCGGAAGGGTTCTTTTCTCCGAACAGGAGCTGATACGCGGCTGTTCCGCCGCATTCGCCGGGAAGAAAGAGATTTAAAACTGCGTTAAATCCATCGGCGAAGGGCAGTTCAATGCTGCTTCCGCCGAAGAGTACCAGCACGGCCTTCCGGCCCAATTTTGCCAGCTCTGTCAGAAGAACAAGCTGATTTTCGGGCAGCGACATACTTTCCCGGTCAAAGCCCTCGGATTCCACATAATCTGTCTGTCCGGCAAATACCAGGATATAATCAGCATGTTCTGCCTCTCTAAGCGCCTGCGCCAGGTACTCGGGTTCCAGCCCGGTTTCGCTCTCCCGATAGCCGCGGACATAGGAATAGTCCACGCCCCGGGCTGTGAATTCGGCTTCGGGTGTTTGAAGGATCTGCGGATTGATGAGGGAGGAACCGGAGCCCTGATAGCGCATATAATGGAAGAGATCGCCGATGATCAGGTATTTTTGATCCCTGCTTAACGGGAGGATGCCGTCATTTTTCAGCAGCACAGCGCTGTCCGCGGCAATTTCTGCTGCGAGGCCGGCGTGGGCTTGAAAATCACAGGAGGCGTTCTTCTGTCGGGAAACCCGGCGGATGAGGGCGAGCATATTGGAAACCGCCGTATCCACCGCTTCTTCGGACAGGCTGCCGGACTGTACGGCACGGATGACCGACCGGACATTGTGCGGTTCCATGCCCGGCATTTCCAGATCCAGACCGGCTTTTACACCTTTAACCCGCTCTTTGACGGCGCCCCAATCGGTCATGACCACACCGTCAAATCCCCATTCCTGCCTTAAAACATCCGTTAAGAGCCATTTGTTCTGGGCGCAGAATTCCCCGTTGATCTGATTATAAGCGCACATCATGGAAAATGGGTGAGCCTTTTTGACGATGCGCTCGAACCCTTTCAGATAGATTTCCCGCAGCGCCCGTTCGTCAACGACGGAGTTGCCGGTAAATCGGAAATTCTCTGAGTTATTGGCGGCAAAATGTTTGACCGCAGCCCCTACACCGGTACTCTGTACTCCTTCTGTAAAAGCCGCGCCCAGCTCACCGGCGATCAGGGGATCTTCAGAGAAATACTCAAAATTCCGTCCCGCCAGCGGATTGCGCTTGATATTTACCGCTGGCCCAAGGAGCACATGGATGCCGTAGTTTAGGCATTCCTCCCCGAGGGCCTGGCCCATGCGCCGAAGATTATCCGGGTTCCAGCTGTTGGCAGCAGTGGCGGCCGTGGGAAAGCTGGTGGAGGGCAGGCTGTTGGAAATACCGCTCATGCTGTCACCGCCCTCTTTCAAAGCCCGGACGCCGTGAGGGCCGTCAGAGAATTTCAAAGCCGGGATGCTAAGCCGGGGGATCGGCATGGTACCCATGTTGGTGCAGCCGCAGAGGTACCATGCTTTTTCTTCCAGTGTCATATTTTGGATTAGTTCCCGAATGTTCATACCGATTCCTCCGTATCCGTCCGGCCGTGGACGTCAATTTCTTCAAATGTATGGTTTCCGGCAAAAAGCGTCTTTTTCCGGCCTCCGGGCAGCATGAGATCCGCAGTGCAGTTACAGGGAACGGAAACCGTATAGATGATTTTGCCATTTTCCCGTTTCCAGCCGCACTTGACTGTTCCGTATACGCTTAGATATTCTGCTTCTGCATGGGTGAAATGTCCGCCCGGGCGGGGCGCAACGGTAAAGCGGTTCTCTGTCTTTATCTGAATGCCGCACATGGTATCAAACAGCCACTGGCACACTGCACCTTTGGAGTAGTGGTCCAGGGAAGCAATGCCGCCCTGTGCCACCATGCCTTCCCAGCTTTCCCAGACGGTGTTTGCACCCGACTTTGACATGAAGAGCCAGCCGGGCATTGCTTCATTTTCCAGCAGCTTATAAGCGGCCTCTATATCGATTTCAGCCAGCACATACAGTATGAGCGGCGTGGATAAAAACCCTGTGCCAATCCGCCAGCCGTAATGCTCCAGCGCCTTAATAAGCCGTTTTTTCGCATACACAGTCTGCTGCTCATCCAGCAGTTTCATATACAGCGGACGTACCAGAGACGCCTGCCGGTCTGTATCGAGAGAAAAACGGCTCTGCCGCCGCAAAGCCTGATAGCCTTTCCGCGTTCGTGCCGCGCAGGCGCGGTACTCTGCGGCATCCTCAGGCTTGCTAAGCGTCTCGGCAATCTGCGCCATGGCTTCCATCACAAAGCTGGTATAGGCGGTTGACTCCTCCGGGTGAGGCACCGACATTTCCTTAAACCAGTTGAGCGGATACACGTCGGCCGGTTCTGCCCATTCACCGAAAGACTGGCCGCTGTTTACGATGTTCTTTTTGTCCGCTTTCTGAAGGCCTGTGGAGCGGGCAGTGGGATACCATCTGCCGACACGGTTCATCATAAAATGGGCATAGCTGCGCATTTTATTGTAGTGTTCACTAAGTATTGCAGCATCTGCGTACTGTTTCCAGAAAAAGTACGGAATCAGCACCCCTGCATCCGCCCAGCCCACCGAACCGTCCATGGGCGCCATATAGAAATCCACACCGCCATAGGGGGCGATCTGAGGCAGTTTCCCGTTTTTCTTCTGCCAGTCGTACAGATCCCGCAGATATTTCCGGGAGAACGCAGCATAATCGAAAAGATAGGCGGCCGAGCGGAAAAAGATCTGTGCGTCTCCGGTCCAGCCATGGCGTTCACGGGTTGGACAGTCGGTCGGTATGTCCAGATGATTGTTTTTGGCCGACCATACGGTATTTTCGACAAAACGGTTCAAAAGAGGGCTTGAACTGTTAAATCTGCCGGTACGTTCCAGATCGGAGTAAACCGCAATGGCGGTGAAATCCTCCGGTTCCCAGCAGACATCGGTATCCAGCAGGGCATACTGAAAGCCAAACACAGCAAATGCTGTCTTATATTCGTTGACCCCTTCCCTGCAGGTATAATCCACCGTCTGCTGCGGGGTGACCCGGCCTTTGCGCGCACATTGGATATTTTTCTGGGTGAATTCCCCGTCCCCATCCAGCAGCTCTCCGAATCGCAGAACCACACGCTGCCCGGCCTCTGCCATAAGTGAGAAGGAGATATATCCGGCAATATTCTGCCCAAAATCCAGTACTGTTTTCCCGGATGGAGTAATAATTGCATTTGGGATAAAGCGCTCATGTTCGGTGACTGGCACGTTATTGGAGGCGGTGGGGATCACTGCATGCCTGGTGACCCTGGCGGCCCCTGAATAGCTGGGAACCATCCGTGCATCCAATATTTCCCCGTCCTTGTTGTCGGCGAACCGGACGGGGCCGTCGTTGGACCAGCGCCAGCTGCCGTCCGTACATATGGCGGTTATCCTGCCGCTTGCGTCCGTCAGCTCCAGCCGGGCCAGGAGCTTGGTTTCATATCCGTACTGGCACAGCAGGCCCCATGCTCCCACACTGCCCCGGTACCAGCCGTCGGCCAGCCGGACGGTCAGCGTATTTTCCCCTGATTTTAGCAGGGGCAGTACGTCATAAGTCTGGTACTGAACCCGTCTCCGGTAATCCGTATAGCCGGGGGCCATAATGAAATCTCCGGCGCGGCGGCCATTGAGCCGGGCTTCGTAGACCCCGCAGGCGGTTATATACAGCCTGGCCTTTACTGCGCAGCCGGCAGAAAAGGTCCTGCAGAAGCAGTCCACCGGATAGCGCCTGGCTGTTTTGCCCATATATGCACGCAGAAGGCTCTTTTTAGTCCGGGGCGTGTAATCGCCTGTGATCCACTGGGCTTGCCAGTCTTCCGCCCGCAGAAGGCCGATCTCGAAAGATGCTTCTTCTGACCATTCGCCGGCCTCATCGCGTTCATCCCATAGCCGCGCTTTCCAGATCACGGTATCACGGCTTTGAAGCGCTCTGCCGCTGTAGACGGCATGCATGGAGGAAGACGCCGTCTTTTGGCTGTCCCAAACGGTCTGCCCGTTTACCTGGGCCATGATCTGCCAGGCTGTCTGGGTGATGCCGCCCTCACAGTTCCAGAACAGCCGGGGAGCAACGGTATCGATGCCCATAGGGTTAGTCAAATATTCTGTTTTTAAACGGATTGCTTTCATTGCGGCGTTCCCTCCTGACGGGCTTTGATCTCGGCCTGTTCCTTATGGATGACTTTCTCTACCGAAAGCCCGGAGAGGAGAATCACCAGGATGACGGCGGTAACGATTTCGACCCCTAAAAAGCACGCAGTGATCGCATTTTGGGTGGCGGGATTCTGTACGGCGGCTACCGTCCGGCCGTTGATCAGCTCCGGAGCCGCATAGCCGCTTAAGGCCAGCAGAAGGTTGAACAGCCCGCTGGAGAGCCCCACGCAGACGGTGGTGATGACGCTGTTCATAGATGCGGTAAGGCCGTCAATACGGAAACCGCCTTTCCACTCCATGTGGTCCAGCACATCAGCCAGCAGGGCGGAGAATACATAGGCACAGGGGAGACCTCCCGTGTTTTTAATGAACTGGCCGATCAGCACCACCGCCATATTCTTCGGTGCCATGAGGCATATGGCGCCGCCGGCGGCATAGAGGATAAATCCTGCCAGCGTGACATTGCGTTTGCCGAATTTCTTTGCCAGGGGCCACACGGCGAATATGCCGATTCCCATCGGGATTCCGCCGATGACCGACACCATCGTCTGTGTAAAGCCGTCGTTGTATGTACCCAATACATAATTGCAGTAGTAGAGCAGGGAAATGTTCTTGATATTGTTTCCGAAAAAGTAGGTGAAGGAATAGAGCAGCAGGATAATCCAGTATTTGTCTGAAAAGGCCAGCTTCAGCTGTCTGCCGATTGAGACAGTTTTTCCGGACTGTCCGGACTGCTCCTCTGTAACCCTTTCCCTGGTAAAGAAATATTCAATCAGAGTCAGCGGCAAAGCGATTACGGCGATGAGGCTCATTACCAGGATCCATTTGCTCTTATCAACTCCCAGAGCGGGAAGAACCACCATAGGAAATATGAGAGCCACTATGATTCCGGATATCATCACGGAAGCGATGTTGTTGAATACGGAAAGCCCGCCCCGTTTTGTGGTGTCCCGGGTGGAGAGCGGGACCATCAGGCTGTGGCTCATATTATAGATAGTAAACGCAAAGGAATAAAACAGGTTGTACGACAGCATGACCCAGATGGCCTGAACGGTTTCGGAGGCGTTCGGGACCGTAAACAGCAGAATGCCTGTAACTGCCATCAGGGGCGCGGACAGCAGCAGCCAGGGCCTTGCTTTTCCCTGCTTAGTCCTGGTATGCTCGATGATCTGCCCCATAACAACGTTTGTTATGGCATCGATGATCTTGGACATAACAGGGAACAGCGCCAAAAAAAGACCTCCCCATATATGAGTCAGTTTCAATACATCCGTGTAGTAAGCGTTCAGGTAGGAGCCGAGAACCGCATTTAAAAGCAGGGCGCCGGCCGGCCCCGCCAGGTATCCCAGCCATTTTTCCTTCCCTGTCACCTGATCGGATAGAATTCGGCTTTGAAGCCCTTTTTTGTCAAACAGTTGTTTTCCTGCCATCGGATTCTCTCCTTTTCACAAATAATCCAATTATCGGTTTGATTTATTTGTAAATATTGTAGCAAAACAGCCCCTGTATGTCTTGCAAATTTGTCTGGTTCATACTATAATCTGCAGTATATTTTATTGTGCAGGAGAGCTGGATCTATGAAATAAATTGTCTTGTGAGCGTGATCCGTTTTTATTAGAGGAGGAGCTGAATGGAAGTGGACTATGAGTATATGGCGAACGCACTGGCGAGCCTGTCCGGGGTTCCGGTGCGTATTTATCGGGAGGGCCGTCTGGCAGGACTGTATCATCACAGCGATTTTACACCGGATCCGGCGGTTCTGGAGGAAAAGCGCATCTTTGAAAATCCGGGAAATGTAAGTTATCATATGACGGATACATTTCTGTTTTATGGCCTGTTCCGCATGAAACATGCGCCTGTGAGCCTTGTGATGGGGCCTGTGGCCCAGGTGAATCCTGACCGGGCCGCAGCGTGCGAGATTCTCCGCTCCATGGGTGAAGCGCCCGGCCGGGCCAGGGAATTGATGGAGTATATGCAGTCCATTCCAACCTATCCCTTACGGAATTTTCTGCAGATCCTTTGTACATTAAATTACTTTATAAATGATGAGAAGTTAAACGTCAAGGATCTTCTGACAGATGAGGCGCTGCCCTTAATTCCCGGCGGGGAAACGTCATCTCCGGCAAAGCAGCAGTACGGATTTGTACATAATACTTACGAACTGGAGCAGTTATTGCTTTCTATTGTAGAACACGGACGAGTGGAGGATCTGTCAGCCATGATAGCATCGCCGCCGGTGGGGCGGGCAGGGATCATGGCTAACGATGCCATCAGGCAGCAGAAAAACCTGTTTATATGCACTGCAGCCCTGGTTACAAGAGCAGCCATACGGGGAGGCCTGGATCGGGAATCCGCCTTTTCATTAAGCGATGTCTACATTCAGAAGGTGGAACTGCTGAAGACCTGTCAGGAGGTGATGGGGCTGCAGGTCGCAATGGTTCGGGATTTTACCCGGCGGGTGGCAGATGCTACCTGCGGAGAAAAGAATGATCCCCGCATCCGCCGGGCGAGGGATTATATTTTTCAGCATATTGACAGGCGGGTAACCACAGAAGAGCTCTCCCATGAGCTTGGACTCAACCGCACCTATCTGTGCTCTCTGTTTCAGGAGCGGACCGGGATGAGCGTCGGAAGTTATGTGACGGCTCTCAAGCTTAATGAGGCAAAGCGCCTGCTGGAGATAAGCGATAAATCACTGGAGCAGATTGCGGCTTATCTTGGATTTTCATCCCAAAGCCACTTCCAAAATGCTTTTAGAAAGCACACGGGAATCACACCGGGCGCATACCGGAGTCAGAGAAAGATGCATTAACGATTTTGCCGTATTGCGGTTATATCCGGTTTACAGTATGATAGTAGATAATAAAATAAAAACGGCAGACTATGGCAAAGGAGAAGGATATGTTTGATTACGATGAGATTATGAAACACATTCAACAGGTGAACGAACAGACACAGAGTGCTATGGATGATATGTTTAAAAGGAGCGAAGAGATCGCAAAAAAAGCTGATGCTGAAGCGAAAGAGAAGGAAGAGCGGGAGAAGGCTAAGGAGGAAAAACAGCGGGAAGCAGAGCAGCAGACAGCAGAGCAGCAGGCCGCAGGCGGGCAGCGTCAGGTGGAAATCCTGGGGCAGATGCTTGGGCCGGACGGCCTTGCGCAGATGGCGTACTCAGAAGAGCAGATGCGTCAGGAAGTGGAGAGGCAGGTATCCCAATACGCTTCCATGAGCGTGGACGGCATGATGGAAAAACTCTTCGGCGAAGATATGGGGGTCATTTCGGCGGCGTTGGAAACGCTTGCAATGGAGGAGGATGAGGACGAAGACGAAGAAGAGGAAGAACTGGATCTGGAGGACGAACAGGAACTTTATCGGATTGCAGAGGTGAAAATGGCACAGATTGGCGCGATGCCGGAACCGGAACCTGTTCCGTATTCCGGAGATGACCCGAGGTGGGCGCAGTTCGGCATCCTGCTGTCCGGCATTGTATCCTTTCTAAATGGGCATGACTTGGACTCCATGGATGTGGAAGAACACATTCCCGTTCTGGAGCAGCAGGTGGCTTCAGTGGTGCGCCGGTCCTGGGGCATCGACGGCCGCGGGGGCCTGCTGGACACCATCCGCTATCTGACCGAAGAGGGGTATGTGATGCGGTACAGGATGTACTGTGAGGCATCTTCGCCGGAAGAACTGCTGGCTGGGGAAACGGATGAAGAGGAGTGCGCTTCCGTCTGCCGGGGATGGCGGTTCGCGCAGCATTTTAAGGACAGGTATGCGCCGGAATTCATGCTGGGATGGGATATCGGCCGGGCCGCCATGCTTGCCCGCTGGGGCTGCTATCTGGGCTGGCTTACCAGAGGCGAGGCGGAAGGCATCCTGTGGGATCTGACCCGGCGCGTAAAAGACGAGATGCACAGCTGGAGGGAGTTCGCCCAATCTTATCTGTTCGGAGGGCTGATGTGGAAACTGCTGTGCGGCGACAGCGATGCTGAAACCTATTTAAGTTATATCGCGGATGCGGCTGTGGATCTGCTGACCGGCGGCGAGGAGCAGGACGGCGGGCAGTGGAAAGCGTGCCCCTGGCCGGAAAGGCGCAGAATCGGATTTTAAAAAGGAATTATTTCAGTAAGCGGGATCAGAGAGGCGGGATTCAAAGAAATGAGAAAAATTATACTGTTTATTGCGATGAGTCTTGATGGATATATTGCGGATGTAAATGGCGGCGTAGGGTGGCTTGGGGGTGAAAAATCCGGAGAAAATGACATGGCATCCTATGCAGAGTTTATCAGGGATATTGATACGGTCATTATGGGGGCGAACACCTATGAACAGCTTGTGACAGAATTATCCCCCGATGAGTGGATGTATCCCGATCTTACCAGTTATATCATCACGCATCATCCGAAGCAGCCAACGGAACGTATCAAGTTTACCCGGGAGAATCCCGTTCAATTGATTACCAGGTTAAAAGCCCAGGCAGGCAAAAATATCTGGATCTGCGGGGGCGCATCCATCGTAAACCAGCTCATCCAAAATGACCTGATCGATAAATACTATATAAATGTCATCCCGACTATTTTAGGAGACGGTATCCGTCTGTTTGATACATCCGGGAAAGAAATAAAGCTTAGATTGCTTCAGACTAAAAGTTATAACGGAATTACGGATTTAGTATATGAGCGGAGGCAAATTCCTGGCTGTTGAAAGGGGACGCTGACAACAGCAGCTTATGAAATATTTTACTTTAAATAATTCGATCATGAGGTATTAATACGATGTTAAAGCGTTCAATAAGGCCAATAGAAAAAAACGATTTTTACAAAGAGCTGCTATCCTTTGCCGTGCCAATCGGGTTACAGAACCTTCTGGTCGCCCTGATTGGCGCATCGGATGCGCTGATGCTGGGCCGTCTGACGCAGGATGCGGTTTCTGCGGTTTCGCTGGCGAATCAAATCGCGTTTATCATGAACCTGTTCAGCGGTGCTGTGGTTGGCGGCGGCGGTGCGCTGCTCGCTCAATATTGGGGAAAAGGCGACCGGATCATGGTGAAAAACCTGTTCTGTATGCTCATGAAATGGGCATTTGGAATCTCCTTTGTTTTTTCAATGCTGGCACTGTTTACGCCGGAGATTTTGATGCGCATTTATACGCCGGACGCTGCCTTAATTGAAATCGGAGCCTCCTATCTTCGTGCGGTAGGCATTTCCTATCTGTTTAGCGGCATCACGCAGTGTTATTATCTTATGATGAAACTGGAAGGGAAAGCAACAAGGAGTGTTTTGATTTCCGTTGTCACCCTCATTACGGACGTCGTACTTGATTTTTTCCTGATATACGGTATTGCGGGCGTGCCGAAACTCGGGGCAAACGGCTCAGCCTATTCTACGGTTGCTGTGGAATTGGTTGCGCTCATCTGGTGTATCGCACAATCCCACCGTGGGGAAAGCATCCGCCCCGACATGCAGGGATTCCGGTGGTTTTCGGCCGATGTAACTAAAGATTTATTTAAAATCGCGCTGCCCATGCTCGGCAGTTCGCTTGCATGGGGATTCGGATTTTCCATGCACTCGCTGATTATGGGGCACCTGGGTTCTGACGCCACAGCAGCCGCGTCCATTGCTTCTGTAGCGCAGGAGCTCATAACCTGTATCTGCAAGGGGATTTCCGCAGGTGCGGGAATCATGCTTGGGAAGCTTCTCGGTCAGAGACTCTTTGACAAAGCCAGAGAATATGGAAGGAAATTCTGCCATATCTCCTTTTGGACCGGCGGTATCCATATGGCGCTTCTCTGTATCCTCGGCCCTGTTGTGACGGAGTTCTTTACACTGTCGGAAACTGCAAAGCACTATCTGGTTATCATGCTGATCTTCAGCGCGTTTTATGTTTTTGCCTATTCGGTCAATACGGTCATCGTCTGTGGGATTTTCCCGGCTGGAGGCGATGCCAGATACGATGCGGTCAGCGTATTTTTCGCGACCTGGTGCTTTGCGCTGCCGCTGGCATTGCTTGGTACTTTCGTGTTTAACTGGCCGGTGATTGTAGTATATATCCTGATGTGTGCGGACGAAATCGTGAAACTGCCCTGGCTGTATCCCCGGTATAAGAAATACCTGTGGCTGAAAAATCTTACACGGGAGGAACACTCCGGTATAGCGGAGGCGGAATGAAGTACGGATCGGATTCTAAATCAGATATATTTTGCAAGGGGAGAGAAAAATGCTTAAAAAGATTAACAACTTTATAAACATACTTATGGGTACATTCACCTGTGTATTTATCGGAGGGGCTGTGTATAAATATTTTGATTATAAAAATCATCCTGATTTGTATGCTATGCAGTCTGCTCCATGGTATACCGGGATCCAGATTGCCGGTATGGCCTTGATGATTGTATTAATAATCTGTGTGATCATAAAAATTATAATTCGCTGGAAGATGGACTGATAAACCAAAGTTTTGAATGGAATAGCTGGCATTACCTACTATTATGGCGGGTGAATATTATCTGATCAGTAACATCGTATTTGGCGGACAAGGCGAATGAAAGGGATTATCGTCATGGAATATCTAAAAGTGTTGCAAGACAACTTTGAAGCAAAGGACAATAGCTTTCTATATTATTTACATGAGGAAAACTTTTTTCATGAAAAGGCATTTGCCGAATTGTGCAGCTGTATATCGTCTTTATGCCATGTTCATTTACATGATGAAGAGGTTTCCGCCCAAATTTGTTTTATCTATGGGCAGGTTTTAAGACATATCATTTACCATTTCGATCCCAGTGATTTGAGCCGGATTTCAAACTTGCCCAGTAACTATCAGGAAAAACTGGATGTTTTGGAGCGTATCGTTACAAGCTGTTTTTATTTGTAATAGAGCTTATTTATATAGGAGGAATTACCAATGAAAGATTTTTTCGAAGCATTAACAAGTGAGAGGAAAAACACAGCATTACCTGACGAGTTTAATTATTTTGGAAAACTTATCGGTAGTTGGGCAATAAACTATATTGAGAGTAACAATTCCCTTGCAATGAAAGGTGAATGGCATTTCTCATGGGTCCTTGAAGGAATGGCTATTCAAGATGTTATTATTCTGCCTGATTATGAATATGGGACATCGTTGCGTATCTATAATCCCGACACACACGCATGGGATGTAGCTTATGGTTATACTGGAAAAATAATACGACTTGAGGCAAAAAAACAAGATGACATGATAATGCTCACTTTCGTCAATGATGAAAGAAGAAAGTGGGTTTTTACTAATATAGAGGATAATCGTTTTCATTGGGAAAATATTACTGTAAAAGATGATGGCGAATGGTATATAAATGCAGAAATTTATGCTGAACGTATCATATAACCACAGTTCACAGTGTTACAAATCCCAGTTAATCAGGTTGGGAAATTTGAAGTTTGCAGGAGTAGTATAAAAGATGAAAAATATATTAGTAATACAAGGCGGCGGACGAGTTAATGGTAATACAAGTCAATTAGTAGATGCGTTTATCCGGGGTGCAAAAGAGACTGGAAATTTTGTGGAAAATATTTCACTCAATAAAACGGAGGTAAAAGGGTGTATAGGCTGTAATGCCTGTCGTTATGGAAAACCTTGTGTGCAAAAGGATGGGTTCAATGAACTTATTCCTAAAATTAAATCAGCAGATTTGATTGTGTTTGCTTCGCCGCTATTGTTTTGGACACTGTCTTCTAAAATTAAAGCATTTATTGAGAGATTCTACTGTATTGCAGAAGAAGATGCTGATCCTCCTTTAGGACGATATGAAAAATATCCAATAAAAGATGCTGCTTTACTGATGACATCAGCTGATAATTACTTTTGGACATATGAACAAGCGGTATCATATTACAAATTTGCAATTATAAATTATATTGGATTCAATGATAAAGGAATGTTGCTTGCTGGGGGGTGTGGAGATACAAATGGAAAACCACAAATTGATAAAACGAATCATCTTAATGAAGCTTATAATTTTGGGAAGAATATTTATAGAGAATAGCTCAGATTCCAGCTTGTCGGGGAGACGAATTTGAAGGCGCAGGGGTGAAAATGATAGAATATAAGATTTAATAATTCGAAAAGAATACCAACGATGGATAATGCGTTTTACAGAAAGATGGGAATGAAGACACTTGAAGAGAGGTATATGATAGTTATAGAGGTGAAAGGAAATGGTGGTAGGAATTATTTGTTTTGTTATAGCAATAATCGCATTTGTGATTGCTGTTTTACAATTTATGGAGAAAGGATTTCTGTTTAACAATGCGTATCTATGGGCATCAAAGGAAGAACGTAAAAGAATGAACAAAAAACCACATTATAAGCAGTCAGGCGTTATTTTTTTGTCAATTGGAATAATCTTTTCGCTAAATGCCCTTGACGCACTATTTAAACAGGATTGGATTTTTCCTGTTGTTATTGTCATTGCTATTGGAACAATTATTTATGCGATTGTAAGTTCAGTGGTGATAGAAAAAAGGAAATAAATAAATTCCAGTTGTTGGGGCTGGAAAAATGGAATTTAAGGAGAAAAGATCATGGCAAATGAAAAAGTTTCATTCAGAGAGTTTCTATCGGCAGTTGAACCAGAACACCGTGCGTTTGTCGAGGAGCTTAATAATAAACTGATAGAACGAGTAGCATATTGCCAGGCTGGTCTGTGCGGAGATTGCTGCCCGCAAGTCGGCTGCATAGAGACAGAATATTAAGTCTCAGTTTGGAAGTTGTGGAGGAGAAAGACTATGAATAAAGATAATAAATCAATCATTATATATATGTTTACAGGAATGATATTGGGGCTGGCAACTGGTTGTGTTTTAGGGATTTTTCAAGGGAAAATAGGAATATTTATGTGTTACGGCTTAGTATTTGGACTTATATTAGGTGTAATCGTGGGAACTGTTATTAACAAGTTTAAGAGCAAGAAATACGGTATGCAGTAAATTACCAATATGGCAAGTGCTGATTATTTCATTTGTTTTCCTTGAAGTCTTTTCCAAGGTTGGGTCACGCCAATATTGATAACAATATTGTTTTAACATAAGCTACTAACATAAATCGAAAAAGAGAGTGATTATCTATTTGCTATTAGTATTGTCTGTTTTGGGCGACAGAGAGGCTTGCCGGGATCGAAAGGAGAAATCATGGAAATATTTGAGTCACCAATTCACAAGGATGATATAGGCAGAAGAACCTTTCTTGAAATCCCGTTCGATGCAAGGGTACGATTTTGTAAACCGAAGGGCACGATCTATGTAAGCGGAACAATCAACGGCACCTCATACCGCGGTAAATTATTATCCCGCGGCGGCGGAAAGTTTCTAATGGTTTTAGATAAGACGTTACAAATGTCCATTGGATTTGACGGACGGACCATGAACGCGCATGTCACCATGTCCTCCGAAGAGCTGGAACCTGCCGGCAGGAAACAGGAAGAGCCCGTTGCTGTCAGCAGCGGAATGGATGTACTGGCGGCAATAAAAACGCGGCAAAGCATACGTAAGTTTACCTCAAGGCCCGTCGGGGACGATATGGTCACGGCAATGCTTTGCTGTGGAATGTATGCGCCTACGGCAAAAAATAAGCGGCCCTGGCATTTCATCGTTATAAGGAACAGACAGCTTCTGGCAGAACTTGCCTCACAAAACTCACAGGCGACTATGCTTGGATCCGCTGCTGGTGCCATCGTCATCTGTGGCGATAAGAATATAGAGGGAATGAAAGAGTTTTTGTACGCGGACTGTGCTGCTGCCACACAGAACATCCTGCTCGGTATTCATGGCCTTGGGCTGGGAGGCGTTTGGTGCGGAGTGGCATCAAACTCTGATTGGCGGAAGTGGATGATTGCTGCGTTAGAGCTGCCCTCTAAACTGGAACCCGTCGCGGTGATCGCATTCGGCTGGCCTGATGAGGAAAAGGAATTACGGGGCCGCTGGGAACCGGGAAAGATCCATTATGATAAGTGGTAACGATTTGCAGGAAATGGGCGTATTTGGCGTGTAATGCGTGAATGTGAACGTAAATTAGGAGAATTGTATGTATGAGAGAATGTTAAATAAACAAGAGGAACCGACCATAGCGCAGATGACAGCGTATTGTGGAGCCTGCGCGAATCTGTTTACACAGCTGAATGAGTGGTTGTCTGGCACATTTGGAACCGGGCAGGCAATCACGTTTCCCTATGGGAATCAATACGGCTGGGGAATCGCCCATCGAAAAAATAAGAAGCTGATCTGTCACGTTTTTGCCGAGGAGAACGCATTTACCGTGATGATGAGATTATCAAACAAGCAGTTTGAATCCATATACAGCCAGGTGCAAACGGGTACGCGGGAACAGATCGACCATAAGTATCCCTGTGGTGACGGCGGATGGATTCACTACCGCGTCACATGCAGGGAGCGGTTTGATGATATTAAAACGCTTTTATCGGTCAAATGTATATAAACGGATAAGTTATATGGAAAACCTTGTGTGCAAAAGGATGGGTTCAATGAACTTATTCCTAAAATTAAATCGTCAGATTTGATTGTGTTTGCTTCGCCGCTATTGTTTTGGACACTGTCTTCTAAAATAAAAGCATTTGTTGAGAGATTTTACTGTATTGCAGAAGAGGATGCTGATCCTCCTTTAGGTCGATATGAAAAATATCCAATAAAAGATGCTGCTTTACTGATGACATCAGCTGATAATTTCTTTTGGACATATGAACAAGCGGTATCATATTACAAATTTGCAATCATAAATTATATTGGATTCAATGATAAAGGAATGTTGCTTGCTGGGGGTTGTGGAGATACAAATGGAAAACCACAAATTGATAAAACGAACCATCTTAATGAAGCTTATAATTTTGGGAAAAATATTTATAGAGAATAGCTCAGATTCCAGCTTGTCAGGTAGTTACTGTATGTGGGATTGGTGTGATTTTAATTCTGCTTATTCAGATGGTTTTACATTCCATTTTATAAGCAAGAGATTAATTTGAATTGTTGGAGAAAACACATGGAATACAAAGAAAATATGTTATGCTACGAAGATTATTATAGACTAAGAGAAAGTGTCAATTGGCTAAATTTTTCAGAGCAACAGACTCAAAAGGCACTTAACAGCAGTTTATATACAGTAATAGCAGTTGAAAATAACCAAACTATTGGCATGGGAAGATTGATAGGAGATGGTCTGTATTATATGATTGTTGATATTATAGTACATCCTGCTTATCAAAAAAATGGTGTTGGAAGTCAAATAATCAATATGATAATCAAATATGTTGATGACGAAACGCCAATCAACGGACGTTCCAGTATACAGCTAATTGCGGAAAAGGGGAAAGAAACATTCTATCAAAAAATGGGGTTTAAGTTAATTCCTCATGATTTTTGTGGCTCTGGTATGAGAAAAGTAATTCATAAATAAGATTCCAGTTTGTCGGGCTGATTGAATTTGTAATAGAGTTTATTTATATAGGAGGAATTACCAATGCAAGATTTTTTCGAGGCATTAACAAGTGAGAGTAAAAACACAGCATTACCTGACGAGTTTAATTATTTTGGAAAACTTATCGGTAGTTGGGCAATAAACTATATTGAGGGTAACAATTCCCTTGCAATTAAAGGTGAATGGCATTTCTCATGGGTTCTTGAAGGAATGGCTGTTCAAGATGTTATCATTTTGCCTGATTATGAATATGGGACATCGTTGCGTATCTATAATCCCGACACATACGCATGGGATGTAGCTTACGGTTATACTGGAAAAATAATACGACTTGAGGCAAAAAAAACAAGATGACATGATAATACTCACTTTCGTCAATGATGTAAGAAGAAAGTGGGTTTTTACTAGTATAGAGGATAATCGCTTTCATTGGGAGAACATTACTGTAAAAGATGATGGCGAATGGTATATAAATGCAGAAATATATGCTGAACGTATCATATAACCACAGTTCACGATGTTACAACTTCCAGTTTACCAAACTGAAAACAATAATTTACAGGAGCTTTAGATAAACATTTTGAATAAAATACATACGTATCAGAAAACGGATTCTATGAAAAAGAATATTTTAACTTCCATTATTGTTACAGACAATTGATAACGCCAATATGGCATTTGCATATGGAATGTGTTACATTGATATTCGCTCATGGTTACATTTTTTGATGCTGGTAGTCGGAATTGTTATTCTCCCTGAGAAACATTTTGGATGGTAGGGGTGGGTGCTATATTAGTCAAAATATTTATCCCAATCTATATTTGGTAGCAGAAGGGAAAAAGGAGGGAAATACAGGAATGGATATCAGGCAGGCCACCTTGGAGGATTTGCTTTTGGTGAAAAAGATTACGGAGACTACAATTTTGGAAATATATCCTCATTACTATCCAAAAGGGGCAGTAAAATTTTTTCTTGCACATCACAGCGAAACCAATATAGCCAATGATATTATGCAAAATCGGGTCTTTCTTTGTTACGATACAAAGCATACATTTATTGGTACTGTTACAATAAAGAAAAATGAGATAAGACGACTGTTTGTCCTGCCTGCCGCGCAGGGAAAAGGCTATGGTACAAAATTGCTTGATTATGCAGAGAAAACTATTTCAAATAAATAAAGGGAAGAGGAAGAAAATGCTTATAGAACATATCACGGATACCACCGCTCTTTTAAATAAAACTGTGGTTATCACTGGCGGCGGCGGTGGGATTGCTCTGGAAGCGGGGAAAGCTCTTGCATATATGGGAGCCAATATCATAATTGGTGAAGTGAATGAACAGAGAGGGAGAGCGGCCGAGTCCTGCATTTTGGAAATAGCCCCGGGACGGGCGCATTTCCTGCCTCTGGATCTTACAGACACGGATTATATCTACCAGTTTTGCAGCCAGGTTTTCAGTCAATTTGGCTGTCCCTATGCGATTATTCATAATGCAACCATAACACCTTTTGATTCTGTAAAGCAGCTATCCCTGAAAAAGTGGGATGAAAGTTATCTGGTACATCTTCGTGGACCGCTTCAACTTATGCAATATTTTCTTCCCCATATGCAAGAGCAGAATCAAGGAGCTGTTGTTTTCATGTCTTCCTCAGGTGCTGTGGCATACATGGGAGGATACGAGGTCTTTAAAACCGCGCAGGTGGAATTGGCGAATACGCTGTCAGCAGAGCTGGAAGATACAGGGGTGTCAGTTTTTAGTTTTGGACCGGGGCTTGTAAAGACAAAAACGGCTATGGAAGGCATACAGAGTGTTGCGCCGCTGATGGGACTGACTACAGAGGAGTTTTATGAGCTGAACCAAGAGGCTATCGTGTCACCGGAAGAAGCTGGAACTGCGCTTGCTGTCTCCCTGCTTTCTGCATCCAGATATGACGGACAGGAAATTGGCGGGGTTCAGGTACTGATGGATGCAGGGATAGGGGGCGGTGAAGAAGAAAGCAAATGTGTATCGTTTCCGAAAGAAGCAGAGGAATTTTTATCCCGTATTGTCAACACTTATGACGAACAATATGATGGCTGGCAAAAGAGGAATATATTTGAGAGACAGTGGACACTTCGCGATTTCAAAAAGTGTGCGGGGACTTCCGCAGATGAAATTTCAGTTTCCCTTCATCAATATCTCAAGGCTGTCCGCGCAGGTCAAATGGAGAATATAGCTGGTCTGCCTGCGCTTCTTACCAGGTTGAAATTCTACTATCAGCATCAGTTGGAAATGATGAGAGGATATATTAAAGACCCTGAAAAAAGACAAGAATATGACGCTGCCATTCAAAGCTGGATCAGAGATATTGAGGATATAGGTGCTGTGCTGTAAATAAGGAGGAGCTTGTATAAAATTTCATTTATGTATGTTATGCTGGCAAATTTAATTTGTTGGAACGAGTAATTCACAAAATGTTCAGATAGAAAAGCGTGATGTAGATTATGGAAATGGTATCACACTATCACAGCCGGAGATTCAAACAAGTATGTTGATTGGCAGTAATCCTGGGATCAGTATAACTGAGATTGCTAAAATTCCGCTGGGAACCGGAAAAGATTCATTATGACAAGTGGTAACAAATTGCAGAAAAATAGTCTTGTTGAGAGCATGCGTCTTATGGGGATAAGAGGTGTATCAATAAATATGAATTTGCAAGGGAGAAAATATGATTAGAATAAGACCATATAAAGCTGCGGACGCAAATACGATTTTATCGTGGTGTCAAGATGAAATAGCATTTTATAAGTGGACGGCAGGTGTACTTGGAAATTATCCTATAACACAAAATGAATTTCGTTCCGTTGAATCTTTAATGCCGTTTACTGCATTTGATGAAACAGGAATCGTTGGTTTTTTTACGTTAAGAAATCCTAATGAATCATTGGACGAATTGCGTTTTGGGTTTGTTATTATAAATCCCGAAAAACGTGGGAAAAGCTATGGGAAAACGATGCTTCGATTGGGACTAAAGTTTGTGTTTGAGATATATGGAGCTAAAAGAGCAACGTTAGGAGTTTTTGAAAACAATTTTCCTGCTTATTATTGCTATAAAGCAGTTGGTTTTGATGATGTGATTCTTGATACAACTGAAACATATTGCGTTTTGGGCGAAGAATGGAAGTGCAAGGAATTGATGGTGGAAAATGTATAAATCCCAGTTTATAGGGCAGGAAATTTGAATTAACCGAGCCAGTATCGAAGTTGATAGAAGCCTGTCCGAGTGGACACAGGTCTGCGATTTTAAATGCATTAGCTTCAAAAGTAGAACAGATCTTCAAACTTTTTATCCAATGCAATACAGAGAACCAGTGCCAATTTCGCTGTAGGATTGAACTGGCCTGTTTCGATGGAGCTGATCGTGTTCCGAGACACGCCAACCATATCCGCCAGTTGATTCTGGGATAATTTCAATTCTGCCCGTGTTTCTTTAAGGCGGTTTTTTAATATCAGCTTATCATCCATATTTTCCACCGCCTTACAGGATCATGGAAGATACAATCAGATTATAGATGTGGTATCCGGACATTACGGATACAAATATCGTATAGACGATTGCCATCACAAGCTCATGCTTACGGCGAAGTTTAATATATTTCACCCAGAAGATCGTCATATTCGCGCTAAAAACAAGCGCCCAAAGTCCCCAGTTTATGCCTTTGCCGACAAATATCTGTGTCACGAAAAAGATAGCCGCCAAAACCAACTGAACTATGACTGCGCTTTTACTTGCCTGCGTTAAGACTTCTTGCTCGTATACATCCTTGTTCTTATTTTCCGCTCTGCTTTTTGCTAAAATTTCGTCCTTGTTCATAATGGAAACCTCCAAATGAATTTGCCAAGTTTTCTTGTCGTGCATTTATTATAACGCTGCCAAGTACACTTATCAACGCCTTTTTAAGCATTACCTTACATATGAAATGAGGGATAAAAAATGGAGCAGATTTTGAATTATCGAGATATGTCTGAGGAGCAGCGAGCTTTGGCTCTAAATTCATTAAGTTCTATTGGCTTCTACCCCGCCTATGGAAAAATCAAAACAATGCAACGGGTTATGGATAAATCCATAGATGGAGAAAGACCGCAATTCTATTTTGCATTTAGAGACAGCAAACTAATTGGTTATATGTTTTTGATTGGGGATGCTCAAAGGTTTCGTTCCTTCCCGTGGATAGCAATAAGTAATTGGGATGAATTACCAATGAATTTGACTGAACAGATGATGAAAATTGCTATTGAGACATACAAAAGTGCTGGTGATATCATGCAAGCAATATATCACGAAACATTATTAGAAGATTATAGAAATGGAATAGGACATCGTAAAGAAAGTGATTGTCGATAGCAAATTACAGTTAATTAGGTTGGAAAATTTGAAATTGTGGGGATAAAGAAAATGAGAACTATTACAATTTGTGGCAGTATGAGATTTGAACATGAAATGCAGAGGATAGCATTTGAATTGGAAACACAACATAGGTTTAATGTATTGCAGTGTATTTATGGATTGAAAAAAGATGAATTAACATCTGCTGATAGGGCTATCTTAGAGGAAGCACAGCTTAAAAGAATAGAACTTTCAGATGCGATTTATGTTGTGGATATTGAAGGATACATAGGTGAAATGACAAAAAAAGAAATAAGATTTGCCAGAGAAAATGGAAAAGAAATTATATTTCATTCTGAGTATGCTTTATAATGATGAAGTCATAGAGGATGATTTCATCCTGCATGAATACGGGCTTGAACTGGCTCTTTAACATGAAAAAATCCTATCCCGCTTCCGGCAGATACATAATACACTGAACACAAATGCCTTCCCCTGTATATCCTATTAATAAGCAAATAAAAGGGAAACACATCCATATGAGGGAAACAGGCTATCGGCGGGAAGCGGCATTGCAATATGCCGAAAGGTGGGCGCTGGGCAGAAATCCGCGGTATCTGGATTTTGAAAAGCTAGGGGGCGACTGCACCAATTTTGCATCCCAGTGTATCTATACGGGAAGCGGGGGCATGAACTATACCCCGGTGATGGGATGGTATTATAACAGCAGCTCTGACCGGTCACCGAGCTGGACAGGAGTGTCATATCTATACAATTTTCTCGTGGGCAATAAATCAGTGGGTCCGTATGCTGCGGAAACGGATCAGGCCGGCGTCCAGCCGGGGGACATCGTGCAGCTGGGAAATGCTAACGGATTTTATCACAGCCCTGTCATTGTCGCGGTGGAAGGCAGCCGGATCTATGTGGCCGCACACAGCTTTGATGCCTATATGCGCCCGCTGGATTCTTATATATATGAGAGAGTCCGCTTTCTGCATATTCGGGGAGTGCGCAGCTGGTAGAAGCGGCCGGATCACAGTCCACAAAATATCAACTTCATTATGGAAACGCAGCAGGTATAATGAATGAAGACCGTTGCAGCGGAAAGAAGCGCATGAAAGTGCGCGCAGGTTATCAGCCTGCGGTCGGTGACAATACAGGGGGTATGATATGGATTGGTTAGTCGGATATATGGCCAGCCCCTGCGGGGAACCTGAGGAGCTGGTCCCGGCGCAGGTGCCGGGCGCGGTGCAGCTGGACTGGGCGAGAGCAAAGGGGTGGCCGGATTACCGGTATGATCTGAATTTCCTGGATTACCGCTGGATGGAGGACTGCTGCTGGATGTACCGCTGCAGGACAAAGCTTCAGGAGGTTCTGCCGGGTGAGCGGCTGGAGCTGTTATGCGGCGGGATCGACTATGAATTTGATATTATGGTGGACCGAGCCCTGCTGCTGCATCAGGAAGGGATGTTCCGGCCGATCCGGCTGGATCTGACGCAGTATGCCGGGCGGGACTGCACCGTCGAGGTGGTGATCTATCCTGTCCCCAAGGACAGATCAGGACAGCCGGGCACGAGAGAAGAGGCCAGGCAAAGCGTCAAACCGGCTGCGGCTTATGGCTGGGACTGGCATCCGAGGCTGATCCCTCTGGGAATCTATGAAGATTTACGCATTGTAAAAAGGCCGGCAGGCCATCTTACGACTGCGGGAGTCCGGTATACCCTGACCGGAGAGCTGGACCGGGCGGATATCGTCTGCTCAAGCTCTGTGTGTGGACCCGGAGAGCCGGAGTGGACGGTGGAAGATCCTGATGGAACAGTGATTTACACCGGCCGCGGGAAGAAAGTGACCTTAAGCATATTAAACCCGCAGCTGTGGTGGTGCAATGGCTGCGGAAAACCGGCGCTCTACCGGTGGAGAGCGGTTCTTCCCAATGGCGATATGAAATGCGGACGTGTAGGTTTCAGGACAGTCCGGCTCTGTATGAATGAAGGAGCGTGGGAGGAGCCTTCCGACTTCCCTAAGACGAGAAGCGTTCCGCCGGTCACGCTGGTTCTGAACAACCGACCGGTGTTCGCGAAGGGGTCCAATTTTGTAAATCCGGATGTATTTCCCGGCGAGGTGACGAGGCAGACTTACGAACCGCTCATCGCCCGTGCCCGGGAAGCGCATATGAATATGCTGCGCTGCTGGGGAGGCGCCTACATAAATAAGGACAGCTTTTTCGAACTGTGTGATGAGCAGGGGATCATGGTCTGGCAGGATTTCCCGCTGGCATGCAACGATTACTATGACAGCCGTCATTATCTGAAGATACTGAAAAGCGAGGCGGAGGCGATCATCGGGCGGGTGAAGGATCATCCGAGCCTGGTATTATGGTGCGGCGGAAATGAACTGTTCAATAACTGGTCCGGCATGGACGATCAGAAACTGGCGCTGCGCCTGCTGAATAAGCTTTGCCTTGAAATGGACCCCAAACGTCCCTTTATCATGACATCGCCCCTGATGGGGATGGGGCATGGGGGCTATCTTTTCCGGTACCATAACGGCGATGAGGTTTTTGCGGCGATGCAGAAGGCTCACTGCAGCGCATATACGGAATTTGGCATCCCATCCATATCCGGCAGGGAGTATTTAAAAAAATATATACCGGAAGAAAAGCTGGAACCGTTTGCGGATAATGCTTCCCTGCGGGCGCATCATGCGTTCGGCGCATGGTTTCCCGGAGATACGACATGGTCCTGCATAGATCTGATTGAAGATTATTTTGGAAAACAGACGGAGCTTGCTAAGCTGGCCGATAAAAGCCAGTGGCTTCAGGGCGAAGGATTAAAAGCGGTTTTTGAGGAAGCCCGCCGGCAGCAGCCATACTGTTCCATGGCGCTTAGCTGGTGCCTGAACGAACCCTGGCCGACTGCGGCAAACAATTCCCTGATCAATTATCCGGCCGAACCCAAACCTTCATACGAAGCGGTAAAACAGGCGCTAAGGCCCATCCTCGCGTCCGCACGCATTCAGAAATTCGTATATGCGGGCGGAGAAATGTTTGAAGCGCAGATCTGGGTTCTGAATGACAGTAAGGAGGAGGCCGCCTCCGGTACCGTAGAGATCTGTCTGGAAATCGGAGGAATGCGCAGAAATATCCTGCGCTGGGATTACCCGCCGGTGGAGGCCGGAAAAAATCTGCTCGGGCCAACGGTCCATCATATTTTACCGGAATGCGATGACGGCGAACTCATCCTGCATCTTGCGGCCGGGGAAATGAGCAGTTCCTACCGTCTGCTGTATAAGGGGAAACGAACGAAAGGGCGGAGCGTGAAAGTATTAAATGCTTAGCCGGCACAGACGAAACGATAACGAAAATAGGGAGTGGAAGGCATGATTTATCCGAATATATGGGGAAACGGCGCGCTGTTTGCCTTTTCCGGCATAGAAGGAACCAATACATTAAAGGACAGCATGTGCGGGCAGCTGATGTCAGAGCACATCGGCATTGCATTTGATTCCCACCGCGTAGAGATGTATCTCCGGCTGAAGGAGGTATCCGATTTTAGTTTTGAAGCGGTGGCATCCGATGTGATCACCGGAAAATTCAATCAAACGGAGCCCTTCGGTTTTCTGTTCCTGAAACAGAATGCGGTGCTTGGTTACTGTCCGGAAAATCTGGCAAAACCCTGCTGCCATGCCGACCTGCTGCAGAAAAAAGAAATGGGAGATACCGCAGTGTTCAGCGATGGGGAGCATGTCTATGCTTTCTTAAGCCAAAGAAGACAGGGGCGGATTTTCTTTGCGCTCTGCCGGACGGAGGAGGAGCAGTCCGCCTGTGAGGAGGCGGCAAAAGCTTTGCAGGCCGATCCGCAGGAGGCGGCAATGAAAAAGCTGGATTATTTTAAGCGCGTGCCTGTGGACCGTTTGACCGATGACGAGGCAAAGACACTCTGCAAATGCTTCTCAGTCATGAAGACACAGATCTATACGCCGGAGGGCAGATTCCGGCAGCGCTGGAGCACTCCGGACCGCCTGCCCCATAAATATTTCTGGCTGTGGGATTCGGTGTTCCATTCCTTCGGCAATGTCCATATAGATCCTATGCTCGCATATGAGACAGTCCGCTCTCTGTTTGCTGTACAGCGGCCGGACGGATTCATCCCCCATATGTCCGCCCCGGACTGGAGCAGCGAAGTTACCCAGCCCCCGGTGATTGCATGGGGAATATATAAGCTCTATGAAAAGACCGGCCGCACGGACTGGCTGTCAGACTCCTATGACAGCCTCAAGCGGTACCTGGAATGGAATTTTAAGAACCGTGATACGAATCACAATTACCTTTTCGAATGGGATGTAAATCCGGATTCCCCAAACTGCCGGTGCGATGAATGCGGAATGGACAACTCCCCGCGCTTCGATGCGGCGAAACCCATGGACTGTATCGATTTTTCCTGCTATATGGCACACGAGCTGCGCTGTATGGAGAAAATCGCCGCCCTTCTAGGAAAGACAGAGGATGCGGCTCACTGCAAACAGCTTTTTGGGAGAATCCGTGATGCGGTCAACACGGTGCTGTATGACCGGGAGGACGGGCGGTATTATGACCGGGAGACCGAGAGCAAAACACTTAAAAAGGTCAGCGCCGTATCCTCATTTTTACCTCTGTTCGCAGGGATCTGTACAAAAGAGAAGGCGGCCCTGCTGGTAAAGGATCTGTTTGATCCGGCGACGTTTGGCACGAGAATCGGGATACCGAGCATATCAAAGAAGGACAGGACATTCGGAACCGATATGTGGAGAGGGCCCGTCTGGATTAATTTTAACTATATGATTGCCTGCGGCCTGCGCGACTACGGCTACCGGGAGGAAGCCGCCCGGCTGACGGAGGGTTCACTGTCAGTCATGACGGAGTGGTATCTCAAAGAAGGCGTACTCTTTGAATTTTATGACAGCAATGATGCGGTCTGCCCGTCTGACTTATCACGCAAGGGCATTTCCCTGAAGCCGAGAGAAATGGGAGTCCGCATGTCGGCGATCCGCGACTACGGCTGGTCAGCGGCCCTGTATGCGGCCATGATGCTGGAACGGGAGTCAGAAGGAGGAGTCAGCAAATGAAATTTGCAAAAGTGAAGTCAATATTAGATGAGGGAGAACGCTATGGCGCCGGACCGGGCCGCGGATGCGTGGTATACTATAAGCACAGGCAGGTCTTTTGCCATATTGCGGGCTTTCAGGATAAGGAGCGGGGAATCACGCTCAAGGGAGATGAACTGTATCATCTCTTTTCCTGCACCAAGGTGATGACCTGTACGGCGGCCATGATACTGCTGGAACGTGGCAAGTATCAGCTGGATGAGCCGGTGGGAAAATATATCCCCGAATTTTTTGATGTGACGGTGGGAGAAACGGCGCCGCAAAGCCCGATACTCATCCGTCACCTTTTCACCATGTCCGCAGGGCTCGATTATACCCTGGATGACGGAGTGATAAAGGCTGCCGGGGCGGCTACGGACAATCATTTCCCCACCCTTGAAACCGTCCGCTATTTAAGCAGACGTCCGCTCTCATTCCAGCCCGGGACCTGTTTTCAGTACAGCCTCTGCCATGATGTGCTGGGGGCTTTGATCGAGGTCATATCCGGGATGAGCTTTTATGAATTTATCAAACGTGAGATATTAGATCCGCTGGAAATGAATTCGACCTTTTTCCATGTGCCTGAAGCGCTTCAGGGCCGGATGGCCGTGCTGTACCGCTATAACGAACAGGACCGATGCGGCAGGCCCTGTGATCAGAGGAATCCTTATGTGCTGGGAGACGCCTATGAAAGCGGCGGAGCGGGAATCGTTTCCTGCCTGGATGATTACGGAAAGTTTGTGGAAATGCTCTGCAACAACGGCCTCACCCCGGATGGGAGAAGAATTATCGGACGTGAGAGCATAGACCGGATGGCAATGCCGGCCTTTGATGCGGCATGGCAGGAGACCTATGTAAAAAGAGTGTCCTGGGGAGCCGGATATCATTACGGCCTCGGCGTATATATCGTGGATGATGCCCAAAGGGCGAATTCCCTCGCTTCGCGGGGCACCTTCGGCTGGGACGGCGCAGCCGGTTCCTATGTATCTGTGGACAGGGAAAATGAGATCGCGGTATTCTATGTACAGCACATGTTCGGTTCCGCCAGCCACGCCTACCAGGACAGGCTTAGAAATGCGGTATACGAAGAAATCAGCCAGGGTTAGAGTCCCTGGCTGTCTAAATATTCAAATACCTTGAGTTTGCTTAAAGCCTTGACCAGATTTTTCATGCTGTCGTACTCAAATTTTTTAATGATTCTCGAAGCGAGAGTGCGTATGGTGCTGACATCCACAAAGCGTTCCTCGGCGATCTGTTTGTAGGATTCTCCGTAGTAGCACTGCCGCAGCACCTCAAACTCGCTGGTGGAGAGCTTCGTGAGCATATTGATGGAGTAGACCAGAGACAGGTTTTGCTTCTGGATTTCACTGCTTTTTTGAACCAGCTTCTTGGCGATTTCCGGGCGCAGAGAAGTCTTATTTTCGCTGACATTGCGCAGCGCCTGCAGGATTTCCCCGTTGGGGAGCGTCTTCAGCACATAATCGGTGGCGCCGTTTACAAACGCGGAAAAGACGTAATTGTCATCGTCGTAATTGGTGAGCATGATGATTTTTAAATCCGGCACAATCTCTTTCAGCTTTGGGATGATCTCGATCCCTGTGGTCGGCTCTTCCATCTGGATATCCTGCAGAAGAATCTCCGGCCGTTTCTCTTTAACCAGTTCCAGGCATGATTGCTCGTCTGTGGCGAAGCCGTCAAATACCAGATCCGGTTCCTTTTCAAAAGCCCACTCGAAGCTTTTGCACAGATATTCCGCATCATCGCATATCGCCCAATGTATCATTTTTATTCCCCCCTGAATTAATTTTATTGCGCGGCAGCACGATCTGAAAAGAAGTGTACTGTCCTACTTCACTCTGTACGGTGATGTTGCCGTGGTGCTGCTTGACAACTGTCTCCACATAGTTTAGTCCGATGCCGAAATTGCTGGAGGACGACTTGGTGGAGTAATATGTTTTAAAAATATTTTTGATCTGGCTGCGTTCGATCCCGCACCCGTTATCCCATATTTCAATCGAACAGATATCCGATTCTGAGAGAATGTTGATTTTAATCATCGGATCGGGGCCGTTCTTTTTCTTAAGGGCGTACTCCGCGTTGGACAGCAGATTGAGAAAGACTTCCTGGAGATAATCGAAGTCGCCGTAGAGCTTTAATGTATGCTCTGCTTTGGGGTCATAATTTCTTTCCACGGTTATTTTAGGGGAAAGGGAGCTGTTATAAACAGCGGTCTCAATGCATGCGGTGATATCCACGATGCTGTATTTTAGAGTTACGCTTTTTAACATCTCAATTGTCTGCGTGATGCTGTCTAAATTGGAGGCGGCGATCTGGTTTAGCTGCTGGGTACAGTACAGCAGCTTTTCCTGATTTTGGGCCTGGGCATACTCATCGGCCAGGTTGGTCAGGCGCTGGATGCCCAGAAAGGCATTCTTATAGGAATGCAGTATGATTTTCATGTTCTGGTTCATGAGCTGTGCGTTCTGGGCCATTTCCCGCCGGTTGAACACCTTCCATTCCAGAAACGGATGGAAGAGAGAGGTGAGGACAAAGACAGCCAGCGTAATGTAGACGATGCTGTAGGGCAGAAACGCATCGATGGTGCTTGTGCTGGGCATTTCGTGAGGAAATTTCAGCAGATTCACCTGATTGAACAGGATATATCTGAAGATGCCTCCGAAAAATGTCAGATACACAAATATGTCAAACAGCGCCAGGCAGACTGCAAAGGTGATGCAGTCCTTCCGATAGCTCCGGATCCGCGTGTGAGTGATGGAATAGGCCAGTATAAAAAAGGGCAGCAGGGTATAAAAGAAAAACAGCGCTGTGGAAAAGTAACGGTTAAAGGTTACAAAAAACGACAGAAAGGCGTTGCTGTTGGGCTCGCCGGTGCGCAGGAAGATGCTCCAGGTGATGCCGGGATCGTTCGTAATTACAAAATACAGGATGGGCAGACATAAAAGCAGCAGAGACCGCTTTGAGCTGCGGAATAAAAATACAAACAGAAACGAAGAAAACATGAGCAGGGCGATACAGATATTATGCAGGCGGGAGATGTCGGAAATATTGGGGCCGAGCCTGTTAAACAGCTGATACAGCTTGAAATCCAGAGAAGAGGAGAATGAATAGCTGCTAAGCTTAAAGATGTAAATGGTGGAGACGATCATCAGCAGCGAGATGGACGCGATATGCAAAAGTATTACATATCTGAAGTTGTTTTTCAGGCCGATAAAAAAATAGATAACGGCAATGATCAAAATAAAAATGGCGGATGTAATCATATTCAAATCCTCATCTGATGAAAAGTAACGGATAAAGAAAGTATACACGATATACAAAAAATTGCAAGTGTTCCCACAAATGCGCGTCCCGCCCCGCCCAGTCTACAAAATATCAACTTCTTGAAAGGAACCGTTATTGCTATAATCGGAAACATGGGTCAGGAGAAAAATTGATTATTCATAAGCGATCAGAATCGGCCGGTGGATTCTGAAAACTTATAATAATATAAAATTAACGGGCGGCTTAAAAACAGCCGCCGGCTAAAAAGTTAAGGAGGAGAAGATGTTGTTTAAACGTGCAGAAAAAGCTATGAAAAGGTTCGGCGCTTTTTTTCTGGCTGCAGCGATGATATTAAATCTCTGCGGACCTGCGATGCCGCATGTCCGGGCGGCAGGAGAAGGCGCAAATATTATCCACGAGATCCTTCTGGATAATATTTCGATGGAACGCGGCAATATTCTTAAGTCGGCGCACGGAGACGTGACGAGAGATACGGCGGCCGAAAAAGTGAAAGAAGGCACGCATTCCTACCGCTGGAAAATAAACAGCGGAGCTGACGCTTATGAGTGGGTGAAGGTGGTTAAAAATGAGGCTGTCACAGATGTCGACGCAGATAAAGCATCCCTAAGATTCTGGTTTATGGAAGATGATTTTAATATTAAACCGGAAGATATGCAGGTGGGGCTTGTATGCCGGAAGGACAGCGAGATATATACGCTGCGGGTATCGATGTCGGACTACATAACCGCGGATGAATATGGAGCGTACAAGCAGATCAACATACCGTTCAAAGATCTGAAGGAAAAGGGGGTCTGCTATAACGAAGCCGAAGAAGTGATAGACACGGCATTGTTTGCCTGGGACGTCCTTTTAGGGGTGACATTCGGAACTGCTACAACCGGTATAAATCCGCAGTTCGGTTCGAACTGGTGCAATGTGGATGAAATTGTATTTGTGGAAGCGGCGGGAGATACGGATCCAACAGATCCAACAAACCCGACGGATCCGACGGATCCCACAGATCCAACAAACCCGACGGATCCAACGGATCCCACGGACCCGACAAACCCAACAGACCCGACGGACCCAACAGACCCGACGGATCCCACAGACCCGACAAACCCGGCAGACCCCGATCCGGACGAGCCGGAGCATTTGAAAGATTTATATGTGGACGCCAATGCCTGGGTGGCTACTTCCAGCCCGGTTCGGGTGTCCATCGCCTATGATGAAAATGCGGCATCCTACGAGGGAAGGTCCATGAGGTTAAAGCTTATGGGCAATGCGTCAGGCACAGGGCAGTATGAATGGACAAAGCTGCTCTGCGACCCGCTGGAAATAGATCCGGAAACGGCTGCTCTTCAGTTTATGTTCAACCCGCTTATAGAGCGGGACAGCATACAGGTGGGCATTGCGTGCGAAAAGAGCGGCAAGCATCCGACTCTGCGTCTATCCCTGGAGGACTATCTGGATTTCAATACGGTGAACTATGGGGACGGAAACTGGTATCAAGTCACCGTTCCGTTAAAAGACCTGCTGGATAAGGGCAGGTGTTACGACGAAGAGTATAATCCGGCTACGACAGAGGTGGATACGGCCGAGCTGCCCAAAGAAGAGTTCGAACTGACCAGAGTGGCCGGCATGACCATCGGTGCAACGACAGAAGGGCTGGCATCGGACCAGCAGGCGCATTGGTGCAGGCTGGATAATGTTTCCCTGGTAAAGCTGGCGGGCGATTCTGAAGTTCCCGCGGACCCGGAGAATCCTGCGGACCCGGAATACACACACATTCAGGATCTGTTCCTGGACAGCTTCGGTGAATGCGGAGCGTGGTATGTGACCTCATCGGCAGCGGACGTGAGCACGCCGCCGGCTGATCTTGCGAATGAGAATGCCAAGCAGGGCGCTTATGTCCAGCGTTTTAAACTGGACAGCCGTGCGGAAGGCGTTAAATATCAGTGGGTGAAAGTGCTCCACAACCCGATCACAGGTCTGGATCCGGAGAAGGATGCGCTGCAGTTCTGGTTTAATCCGCTTGTCGCCGCACAGGACCTGCAGGTGGGAATTACCTGCGAGGCGGCCGGCAAACATCCGACCCTGCGCATCTCCCTCAATGAGTATCTGAATCTGCAGCCTGAGGATTACGGCGACTGGAAATGGAAAAAGGTTGTAATACCGCTGTCCGAATTTGAGATGAACGGAACCATGTATTATGAGGAGAAGGGTGAACCCACAGCCGAGTACGACAGTTCAAAATTTAGCTGGAACAGAATCGACGGCATGACGATCGGTGCAACGACGGAAGCGTTTCCCACGCAGGCCAGCTGGTGCAGACTGGATGAAATCTGTTTTGTAAGGACCACGGAGCAGGATGATAAACCGGTTACGGAGCCGACAGTGGTACAGGACCTTTTCCTGGATGCTTACCCAAGCGGCATCTGGACATTGAGTTCCGGGGTGGAAGGCGTAAGCACGCCGGTTGATTCAGGCGCAAACGCGCCGGATGCACCACAAGGAAATGCATGGCAGCGGCTGAAAGTAAAGCAGGGCTATGGCAATGGCTATGAATGGCTGAAGATGGTCATGGGATCTCCCCTCGATATGCGCGGCAAAGAGGATACTGCTGCACTGGAGTTCTGGTATAACCCGGAGTCCGTTCCCGCGGATGTACAGGTGGGCCTCCTCTGCGAAGCGGGCGGAAAATATCCGGCTCTCAGACTGTCTTTCAGTGATGAACTGGTAGTAAAAGAGGCTGTTTTTGGCGCACGGACCTGGAAGAAAGTATCCATTCCATTCTCCGCCCTGCTGGAAAACGGCAAATGTTTTGACGAAGAGTATGATAAAGCAACCAACACGGTTACAAGGAATGAAATTTCGGCGGATCAGTTCAACTGGGGCAGAATTGCCGGAATGACCATCGGCGCGACAACGGAAAGCTTTACGGACTGGAATGTATTCTGCCGGCTGGATGAGGTGCGCATCGTGGATTATCCTGCCGCAGAGGACGACAAGCAGCCGGAGAAGAAGCCGGAGGTCCATTACAACGCTGAGGTTTTGGATCCGCTTTATCAGACCATCACCGGCTGGGGTGTATACCCGTCCAACCAGGAGATTGCTGTCTTTGGGGATAAGACAGCGGTGCATAAAGCTCTGTTTGAAGAGATGGGGATCACCCGTTTCCGCCAGGAGCTTAGGGGAAGCGTTGTGGATGACAGCGGTAATTTCACCGATCTCATGGATTCCCTGGCGGCGAAGCTGAAAATTGGCGTATTCGACTACGGAGTGACCGAGTACACATTAAACATCTGGTCCCCGCCTTCCTCCATGAAGACCAACCAGGACTACAGCACCGGGCACAATGCTCATGTACGGTAAGGAAGCAAGCAACCGAAAACAAGAGATAGACCGCC
>NZ_QUEE01000029.1:298-7589 GCF_003477885.1 Lachnotalea sp. AF33-28 | reverse complement strand
AGCCGGCCTTATGTGCAAGCACAACGGCCGGCTACCGCTGCTTTCTTCCGCACTGCTCATTGCCTTCGTGGATATTATACCACACTCTCCCCCACCTCAGGTAGTTTTTTCTGTTTCTATATCACTCATTATCTGTTTTAGACAGGTTTCTAAATCTGTATTTTCATATCTCTTTTTGATTCCGTAGCGAAGCAGGTTCTCTTCTTTGAAATCTTCTTCGTCTGCAAGAAACCTTCTGCAGAGTTCGCGATAGTTCGGGTTTTCCTGACGGCGCTCTCTTTCTACAGCACGTTTGAGACGCTCACCGTCGTCCAGATAGATGTAAATCGGAAACACACTCTCTTCACCGAAGTAAGCTTTCAGCTTTTCATAGGATTCCAGAGTCCCGATAGTCAGGTAATTTCCGCTCTTTAAATCGATCTGGCCGTCGTCTGCCGTAAAATAAGTCCAGGGGCCTGCTACCGTCTTGTATACCCGCTTTTCAATCACTTTTCCTTCGGCTTCCAAGCGGCATAAATCCTCATCCGTCACAAAGTGATATTCCACACCGTCCTTCTCGCCGTCCCTTATGGGCCTGGTGGTGTAGATCACGAATTTTTTTAGTCCGCTTTTCACTTCTTCCATCAATAGCTTGTATACCGTATCTTTTCCGGAGGCGCTTTTGCCCATCAAAAAATAGATTCTGCCCATCTAAACTCCTTAAGTATCTTTCAGTACTTTTATCTTTTTTTCCTGTGCATCCGACAGGCCGCGGACTTTCAGACCGCTCTCCTGATAGCAGAGCAGCCTGTCAAGGGCCTGCTGCCCGATCTGTTCACCGGGAACCAGCAAAGGGATGCCCGGAGGATAAATGTATATATAATCTCCGGCGATTTTTCCCGCCGAATCTTTCAAAGGCACTTCCTCCATCGGATATTCCAGCGCTTCCGAAGGCTTCACCATCATAGCCGGGCGCTGCATGACCTGCCCCGAAACAGACAGATCCGACCGTTCCGTATGCTCCGCCTCTTTACCTGAAGTCCACCGCTCATCCGTCTGAAGCAGGGCATATTCAAGCCGCCGGAACCCTTCCTCCGTATCGGCCAGGCTGGTCATAAACAGAACATAGGAGTCCGTACACATTTCAGCCTGTATATGATATTTATCCAGCATATAATCGTACAGCTGCCTGCCGGTTCTCCCGGTGCCTGACGCGGAAATCACAATCTTGGAAATATCCATATCAAATATATCACAGGTTCCCCGTTTATGGCTATCCAAAATTTTCAATCCTGTCATTTCACTAAGATTTTTCCTTAACCTGTGCAGACGTCCCGCGTAAATCTCCATAGCCTGACGCCCCTCATCCCTCATATAGCGTATACAACTGTCCATGGATGCCATCAACACATAGGACGGGCTGGAACTCTGAAATACGGACAAATACCTCTCGAGCTTTTCTACGGATACACGGTTTCCTTTTACATGCAGCAGTGCGGTCTGAGTGAGGGACGGAAGAGTTTTATGCAGGCTCTGTATCACCAGATCGGCCCCTTTTAGAACTGCAGATTCCGGAAAATCATGCTGAAAGCCAAAATGGGCACCATGTGCCTCATCCACGATCAGCACACATCCGTGCCTGTGACAGATTTTTGAAACAGCCTCAATGTCCGATACAACCCCCTCATAGGTGGGAGATGTTATAATCACAGCCTCAGTGTCTGGATGCTCTGTCAACATTTTTTCGATCTGTAACGGGCTGCATCCACCAAACGCCCCAAAATCCGGCATGATTTGTGGATAAGTGTACGACGGAACCAGGCTTTTGAGGAAAACTCCATAATAAGCGGACTTATGGCAGTTTCTGGCCATCAGTATCCGGCCGCCTGTGGAAACCGAGGCGTGGATCGCGGCCAGAATACCGCAGGAAGACCCATTCACGAGATAATAGGTTCTGTCCGCCCCGTAAAGTCCGGCTGCCTCTTCCATACACCTAAGCAGGATCCCATCCGGATGATGCAGATCATCAAAACCTTCTATCTCCGTAATATCAAAAGAAAACGGGTTCTCAAAGCTTTGCAGACGGCGTTTATGCCCCGGCATATGAAACGGATAATAATCGGATGCCGCATAATCCAGCAGATCTTCATATAAACCTTTCATAGATCATCACCTGTATTCTATTATTTCAATATTCATGACTATTCTCATCTGCCGATAAATCAGCGCAAGAGAGGGCAGGGTATGATCCTCTCTTGCGCGAAAAATTTACGTCAGCTGTTTATTTCTGATGCTTGATCAGACCGCAGGCCTTGGAAATCTCCAGCACGACCACAGACACCAGAGTCAGGGCAAACGCTTCCACATACAGATTTACAGGAAGTGCAATCAGCCCGAACGCCAGCCTGAACGGGGGTATGAACACTACCGCGCAGACCAGCACAAAGGACAGCAATGCTGCATAATTCAGTTTTTTATTCGTGAACACACCTGTCTTAAACAAGGATTTTTCTGAACGCATGTTGTAAGAATGCACTACCTGGGAGATGGCCAGAATGATAAATGCCATCGTGCGCCCTCCGGCTACATCGTTTGTCACACGCATGCCCTGATAAAATCCAAACAGCGTCAGCACCGCAAACATAAAGCCCTGCAGGACAATCCTCACTCCCAGGCCGTGTGCGAATATGCCTTCTTCTTTCGGCTTCGGGCGGCGCTTCATCACATCCGGATCCACCGCTTCCATACCCAGCGCAATCGCTGGCAGGCTGTCGGTCACCAGGTTGATCCATAACAGCTGCATGGAAAGCAGAGGTGATGTTTTCCAGAACAGCATGGCAAAAAATACTGTCATAACCTCCCCGATGTTCGTTCCCAGCAGGAATCCTACCGCTTTGCGGATATTATCATAGATTCCACGGCCTTCCTTCACCGCATCTACGATGGTGGCGAAATTATCATCCGTAAGGGTCATATCCGCAGCTCCCTTTGCCACATCCGTGCCGGTGATCCCCATCGCACAGCCGATATCCGCGGCCTTCAGCGCAGGCGCGTCATTCACTCCGTCTCCGGTCATGGAAACAATCTCACCCTGCTTCTGCCATGCATGGACGATCCTGATTTTATCCTCCGGTGATACTCTTGCGTAAACCGAGATATGTCTTACCTGCTTCTCAAGCTCTTCTTCCGTCATATCATTTAACTGGGAGCCTGTAACCGCCATGTCCTCCTCGGACATGATGCCCAGCTCTTTGGCGATGGCCGACGCGGTCACCACATGATCGCCGGTGATCATGACCGGACGTATGCCTGCCTCACGGCAGATGCGCACAGCTTCCTTAGCCTCCGCCCTGGGCGGATCAATCATTCCCACAAGTCCCATAAATGTCAGACCGTTTTCCAGAAGTTCAGGCGTCACATCTTCCGGAATCTCATCAATCCTCTTACAGGCAACCGCCAGCACACGCAGCGCCTGCCTGCTCATATCCTCGGTCGCTTTTTTCCCGGCCTCAACATCTCCGGCAACACAACGGTCCGCCAGGATATCAAAGGCACCTTTTACAATCACAACATTCTCGCCATCCACGCGGTTGACCGTGCTCATAAGCTTGCGGTCAGAATCAAACGGGATCTCCGCCAGACGCGGATACCGTTCGTTGAGCTCTTCCTTTGTAAATCCGTTGCGATAGCCCGCATAGATAATCGACGTTTCCGTAGGATCACCTATATGTTTTATCTTGCCCTCGCCATCTTCCACAATCGATCCGTCACTGCACAGGATTCCGTACTGCAGCAGCTTTTTCACAGGTTCCGAATCAGCGTCGCTGATCTCTTCCATCTCTTTGCTGTCCGCCAGCCAGGCTTTCTTGAGAGTCATCTGGTTCATCGTCAGCGTACCCGTCTTATCCGAGCAGATCACGGACGCGCTGCCAAGCGTCTCCACCGCGGGCAGTCTGCGTATGATCGCATTTTTTGTGACCATGCGCTGAACACCAATGGAGAGCACCACTGTCACGATTGCCGGAAGTCCTTCCGGTATGGCGGCCACAGCCAGTGATACCGCGGTCATAAATATTTCCAGAACATCGATTCCGTCAATAATGCCCACAATAAAGATCACCGCACAGATAGCCAGCGCCATAAATCCCAGGTATTTTCCGAGCTGGGCGAGCTTCTGCTGCAGAGGTGTCTGGGTATCGCTCTCATTATCCAGCAAGTTTGCGATCTTACCCATCTCCGTCTGCATGCCCGTAGACGTCACCACGGCCAATCCGGTTCCGTAGGTAATGCTGCAGCCGGAATAAATCATATTTTTGCGGTCTCCCAACGGAGCCTTTTCCTCTACCACCGCATTCCATTCTTTTTCGGCCGGCACAGATTCGCCTGTAAGAGCGGACTCTTCGGATTTCAGGCTGGCAGATCGGATCAGTCTGGCGTCGGCAGGAACATAATCCCCCGCTTCCACCTTAATGATATCTCCCGGAACCAGCTTTACGGCATCCACAACCTCTTCCGCGCCGTTTCTTATAACGCGCGCATGAGGTGCCGACAGGTTCTGAAGCGCCTCCAGAGCTTTTTCCGCTTTGCTCTCCTGAAATACACCCAGCACCGCATTCATAACTACAATAAACAGGATCAGAATCGGTTCAAAAAATTCGCCCGTATCCCCTTCCACACAGCCTATCGTAAAGGATATCGCCGCCGCGATCAGTAATATGATGATCATGGCATCCTTAAACTGTTCGAAAAAGCGCTGCAGATTCGTCTTTTTCTTCTTTTCAGCCAGCTTATTCTCCCCGTATTTTTCCTGCCTTTCGGTAACTAGAGCCTCTGTCAGCCCCTGATCGGAAGAACTTTGTAATGAATCTAAAACATGGCTGATCTCCTCGCTGTATATGGCCATTGCATGTCATCCTCTCTTTACATTGTTATATCCTGGGATGTCCGCCGGGCATCTCCGGATTGCTCATTGAATCAATTATACCCCAGCTTTGTATGCAGCACCAGAATATATTAGATAAATATATGAAAAATATATGAAAAATATCAAAAATTACCATTAAAATAATTATTCCATAAACTAATACAACTTATCCATTTGGTAAAAATATAGTTGTACAACAGAAGAAGTAAAAGAGGAAGCACACTGAAGTGTGCGTAGGTCATCAACCTTCGGTTGGTGACAGCGAAAGGAGACTTGACTATGGAAATAAATAAAGACCGCGTAGAACACCAGGAAAAAAACAAATCCGAACACGGACCTGCTAATAATAGCGCAACCGATCAGGTGCGCTATTCCTTCCCCGACAAAAGGGAGCGCAAAGACGGCCCCGGCGGAGAAAATGCATAGCTTTCATCAAAACCCCACAGCCCGGACAGCCGTCTTTACGGCTGCGGGGTAATTTCCTTTTAAAAAAATAGTAGCAAATAGTCTTTGCTGTTGTTATACTATAATTGATTCCACTATAGTATATATCAGCATTAGGAGGAGGTGCAGCAATGAATTTTTTGGAAACTTATAAGAAAGAAGTCTGTGACCGGATCAATGAAGCGGCCGCGGAATCTGAAAGCATCCTTGAAGCCGCAAAAATACTGTTGGAAGCCGAGAAACACGGCGGCAAAATTTTTGTCTTTGGAACTGGACATTCCTACATGATCGGACAGGATATCTACTGCCGGGCAGGCGGGTATGCCAAGGTACATCCCATATGCGAAATTGAGTTGACAACACTAACCCATCCTACCAAAAGCACCCGGCTGGAACGCACTGCTGATTACGCGGATACTCTGGACGAAATTTATGAAATACATAACGGTGATGTGCTTATCATAGTGAGTAACTCAGGCCGAAATTCTCTTGTCACAGAGTATGCCCTGCGCGCGAAAAAAAAGGGCGTCCGTATCATTGCAATCACCTCCCTGGAACACACCCGGACCATATCCTCACGGCATCCGAGCGGACTGCGTCTTTTTGAAATAGCGGACGCTGTGCTGGATAATCACGCGCCCTATGGTGATGCCACCACACAGATCGGAACCGATACAAAAATGGGACCGGTCAGCACCATTACCAGCAGTTTCATTGCCCACTGTCTGATGGGCTGCCTGGTTGAGCTTATGAAGCAGGAAGGAATGGATGCACCGGTATTTAAATCCGCAAATATGGACGGTGCTGATGAATATAACAAGGAGCTGTTTGATCTTTATGTATTTAACAAATGACTTATTTAAAACAGCGGCTTATTATCAGGAGGATAAGAGTATGGTCAATTACAGGAAACTGGACAGTCAGGACCGGACATGGCTGCAAAAAATCGTTGAAGATTTTCGGAATCAGCATATCAGTGAAGAAAAGGCCCGCGCCTTTTTAGATGACACACACATCTGTGTATATATGGCTTATGAAGACCAGCAGGTATGCGGCTATGTTCTGGCTTATCTTCTTCCACGGATGGATCTGGGCAATGATATGATGCTGATCTATCACTGCTTTGTGAAAGAAGAATACCGTCACCGCCACATCGCGCAGACTTTGATGGATTTAACAATAAAGGATGCTGAGTCCCTGAACATACATTATACCTTTTTAATCACTCAGGATACGAATGATGCCGCCAATGCCCTCTATACGAAACTCAATGGAGAACTCCATCCACATAATAAAAATGTGTATTATTGGTATGGAAGCGGCAGGCCCATGGAATAGACAGCGCAACAGCAAAAAAGCCTGCAAACCTTGTATTTCTTAGGTTTGCAGGCCTCTTTCATTCATGAGACACCGGGGACTCGAACCCCGGACAACTTGATTAAAAGTCAAGTGCTCTACCACCTGAGCTAGTATCCCATCCTTGTAAAGCGAAATATGCCCCGGAATGATGGACTTCGGGACAAATGTCATGTTGGCATGACAAATGCCCAGAGCCGGAATCGAACCAGCGACACGAGGATTTTCAGTCCTCTGCTCTACCGACTGAGCTATCTGGGCATTGAGTTGCGGGGGCAGGATTTGAACCTGCGACCTTCGGGTTATGAGCCCGACGAGCTTCCGGACTGCTCCACCCCGCGACGTTTAATAAATATGAAATTATGGATAAAAGAATTTTCATTCTTTTAAGTGGATGGAGAAGGATTCGAACCTTCGAAGGCGTCGCCAACAGATTTACAGTCTGCCCCCTTTGGCCACTCGGGAATCCATCCATAAGCCGATGATCGGACTCGAACCGATAACCTGCTGATTACAAATCAGCTGCTCTGCCAATTGAGCCACATCGGCAAAATACTACGGCAATTAAATCATTTTATTTTTCAGAAG
>NZ_QUEE01000029.1:0-288 GCF_003477885.1 Lachnotalea sp. AF33-28 | reverse complement strand
TAAATCATTTTATTTTTCAGAAGTGGGGCCTATAGGGCTCGAACCTATGACCCTCTGCTTGTAAGGCAGATGCTCTCCCAGCTGAGCTAAGACCCCATACTGTTGAAACGACCCAGAACGGACTCGAACCGTCGACCTCCGCCGTGACAGGGCGGCGCTCTAACCAACTGAGCCACTGGGCCTTGAAGATTATACCTTCAAAACTACACATTAACGATCATCTGTTTACATCCTTTTACCAAGTTCTCTACCAGATCTTCCAGTATCCGTTTCCGGATCTTTTGGTCA
>NZ_QUEE01000028.1 GCF_003477885.1 Lachnotalea sp. AF33-28 | reverse complement strand
TTTGCTTATGTGTGATAAAGAAGCAATAGAAGTGCAAAAAATTTTGCCGTTCCTATCCGACACTTGGCCATTGTGTCGGATAGGTCGGGCGGTTATTCGGGCAAGTCAATCTTGCCGACAAAGCTGTAATAAATCTCAATGTCCTGCCTGCGGGTGCCGTTCTCATCATAGCTGCACTCATGCACCACAATTTTCTCGATCATTTCCCGCAAGAGAGTGGGGGTCAGTTCTTCAAAGGCAAGGTGCTTGCGGACAATGCCCATAAATTTCTCGGCGTTGACGGTAGCTGCCTGTGACTTGTCCAGTTCGGCTTGCAGGGCGGCGGCTCTCTTTTTCAGCTCCGCTTGCTCGGCTTCGTAGTCAGCCGACAGTTCCATGAAACGCTCATCGCTGATTTTGCCGTTTACATTGTCCTCATACAGCCGCTTGATAATGCGGCTGATTTCAGAAATGCGTTCCTGCGCCTGTTCAAGCTGCTTGATGGCTGCGGCGGTCTTTCGCTTGCCGCCGATCTCGTTCTGCTGGACAAGTAGTTTCACAAACCGGCTCTCATGCTTGGCTGCGTATTCGGTCACTTGCCGGAGATTTGCCAGGACACCAGCGGTCAACAGATCGGTGCGGATAAAGTGCGCCGTACAGTCGCGGGTGCGCTTCTTGTAGCTGCCGCAGATGTAACAGTCCTGCTTGCGGGTTTTGTTCTGATACCGCTGCTGGTACATCACATGGCCGCAGTCGGCGCAGAACAGCATACCGGAGAACAGCCCCACTTCATCATAGCGGTTCGGGCGTTTGCGCTGCTTGCGTAACTCCTGCACGCGCTCCCATGTTTCCCGGTCTATGATAGGCTCATGGTGGTTCTCAAAAATGGCCTGCTTCTCCACGGGGTTCTCTACACTGTGCTTGACCTTGTAAGAGGGCTTCTCCGTCTTGAAGTTTACCAGACAGCCGGTGTACTCCCGGTTTTCGAGGATATGAACGACGGTGTTCGTCGCCCATTTGCACTCATAGCCGGGGTGGTAGCGGCGGGTGCTGCCTGTCCTGCGGTATTCCAGCGTCCCCGGCGTGGGGATTTGCTGCTCCGTAAGCATACGGGCAATCTTGGTCGGGCCATTCCCGGCAAGGCAAAGCTGGTATATCTGCTGGACAACCGGCGCGGTTTCCTCGTCAACGAGATAGTTCTCGTCCTCGTCCATGAGATAGCCATATACCGGCTTGCTGGTAACAGGCTTTCCACTCATGCCTTTTGCTCGTTTTACTGCTTTGATTTTCTTGCTCGTATCTCTCACCAGCCATTCGTTGAACAGATTTCGCAGAGGGGTAAAATCGTTGTCCATGCCGCCGTTTGCGCTGTCCACATTGTCGTTGACAGCGATAAAACGCACTCCCTTTTGAGGGAACAGCATTTCCGTGTAAAATCCCACCTGCAAGTAGTTTCGCCCTAACCGGCTCATGTCCTTGACGATGACCGTACCCACTTTCCCGGCTTCAATGTCTGCAAGCATGGCTTGAAAACCGGGGCGCTGGAAGTTCGCGCCGGAAAAGCCGTCGTCGGTGTACCAGCGCAGATTGGTAAAGCCGTTCTGCTTGGCGTAGGTTTCCAAAATCCTTTTCTGGTTCGATATGGAATTGCTTTCGCCTTGCAACTCGTCCTCATGGGACAATCTCGGATAAAGGGCGGTAATGAGGTTTTGGGTGGCTTGTCTTAACATAAAATCCTCCGTTTCCGACAGCCAGCCCCACTATTCCGTGGTTTCATTGTACCACGGAATAGGGAGGGCTGTATAGCGGCAAAAGTGTAAAATCTGCTTCTTTATGATTTGTTAAATTGCCGATTTTTGTGTAGCAGCGGCTTCCGCTTCCAGTACCCGCGCCATTTTGTCGGCGGCGGTGGTCGTGGTGTCTTTCTTGAAATAGCCGGACACGACAAGGACGGAATTGCCCATGCGGATTTCCGTCACGCAGTCGGGGCGGCGGGTGGTGCGGGTGTCGTGCTGCTGTCTATCTGCCATAGGCAATACTCCTTTCAGTCGGTAATCAGTTTCTTCATGCTCTCCATTTTCCGCTGCGCGGTTTCCTGCCGGAAGTTGTCGCCGGTAAAGCGTACCGGGACGCACATGGAAAGCAGGCGGTCATAAATCCGGGAATGGGCGGTGTCCTCCGGGTTCCGCAGGTCGTCCAGCGTGAGGTTGGTCGTGACGATCAGCGGCTTGCCGCTGCGGTAGCGGCTGTCAATCACATTGAAAACCTGTTCCAATCCGTACTCGGTGCCGCGCTCCATGCCGAAGTCGTCAAGGATAAGCAGCGGATAGCGGCAAAGGCGGGAAATGTATTCGTTCCTGCCCTCGAAGCTGGCGGCAAGGTCATTGAGGATAAGGGCAAAGTTCGTCATGTGGACGGGGATTTCTTTCTCCATGAGGGCGTTTGCGATACAGCCCGCAAGGTAGCTTTTCCCGGTTCCAACGCCGCCCCAGAACAGGCAGCCGATATTGTCGGTTCGCATATCCTCCCAATGCTCCACATACCGGCGGGCAATCCCGGCCTGCGGGTTCCTGCCGTTGTCGTTCTCAAAAGTCCAGTCCCGCATGGTGGGGTCGGTAAAGCCCCGGCGTTTCAGTTCCTCCACGGTGTCAAAGTGCCTGCGCCGCTTCTCGGCGGCCTCCCGTTCCTCGCGGGCGGCTCTCTGGCAGTCGCACTCTGCCGGGTGGCGGTCACGGCCAAAGATAGCGGCCTTATCCGGCGCAAAATAGGCTTCTTTCGGCTTGCGGCACTTGCCGCAGTACAGTAAACCGTCCTCGCCGGTGTAGTCCTCCGGCTCCGGGGTGGCAGCGGTCATATTCTCCAAAACAGCGTTGATTTCGTTCTTCATAAACTCTCGCCCTCCTTGCATGAGTAGTCTGGTATGCCCTTTTTCGGGGCTTCCTTTTTGTCGTTCCCCGCCCATATCCGCAGGGCGGCGGCATAGTTCTGGTAGCTTTTCCCGTTGGCGGCAAGGTAGCGGCTCATTTCCTCAATGAACCGTTCCAGCCTGTCGGGGTACTCTGCCTGCAACTCGTCGTATTCGGTCTGCGACAGAAAAATATTCTGGTATCGGCCATAGGGCGCGGGCGGCTCCCCACTCACTCCCTTTGTTTGGCTCTCTGTAAGGTTGTTTATAGTAGTTTGGTTAGGGGACGGTTTTCCGACCATCATAAGGTCGGTTTTCTGACCATCAGTAGGACGGTTTTCCGGCTCTATGAGGGTCGGATTTCCGGCCATCAGTTGGTCGGAAAACTGTACCTGTGGCACTCGCGGCACTTTGACATAAAGCCGGTTCGGTGCGGAGAAGCCGCCCCGTTCCCGTTCCAGCAGCCCCGCCATGTCCAGTTCATTAAGCGCCCCCTTTATGGTGGTACTGCCCTTATCCAGTATTTCGGCTATCTCCGCGATGGGATAGATAATATATATCCTGCCCTCGTCGTCCTGCCACTTGTTCTTCTGGGAGAGTGTGGAACGGTCTAACAGCAGCGAATACAGCAGCTTGGCGGTCTGGGAAATCTCCATTTTCAGCAGGAAACGGGGGTAGGGCAGATAGATAGGCAGCGGCGTGTCTGCCATGATATAATCAGCGATAGTATCACCTCCCTGTGTTTCGGGTTGATTTTGGCGTTTTGTCACGCCTTAGAACGGCGTTTCCGGGGGAAAAGGATAAATGTATCGCGTACCCTTTGACACCCACGAAAAAAGCCTTGATTTATGCGGGTTTGAAAGGCTCTAAAGCGTGACATTTCTGCCTTTGTTTCCGCTTTCTCTCGGCGGCTTTGAGCTTCTTCATGCGTCCGGCGCAGCCGGGGCAGTATTTCCCCCGGTTGGATTTGGGGACAAATGCCGCGCCGCAGACCGCACACCGTTTTCGGCTCCCCCGGTACAAGAGGGCTGCGGCCAGTTCCCCGTCAAGGGGCAGGACAGCCACACGGAACCAGCGGCACATGAGGGAAAAGGAAATGCTCTGGACGCACACGCAAGGCTCCCCGTCGTCTAACAGCAGGCAATTCCCCTCATCGTAGTTACAGCACTCATGTACCAGCCGCCGCGCCCGCCGGTGCTGGCGGTAGTCCATTCTCGGTAACTTATCGCTCATGGCTCTGCTCCTTTCTGCGGTGGGGTTCCTCCCGGCGCAAAATCTGGTCGATGTTCCGCTTGACGGTCTGCAACTCCTTGAACCGCTGTTTCTGTTCGTGATAGGTGTTATACAGGCCGTCTTTCTCGGAGATAAGCTGCTCAATCTCGGACTGCAACGCTTTCCGGGCGGGCAGCTTGGTAATGCCATGCGCCTTGAAATACCGGGCGGCTGCTTCGGCTATGATAAAATCGCTCTCGTTTGCCTGCCGGTATGCGGCGCGGGCTTTCTCGGATTTCTGCGCTTTCAGCCCGTCGCGGGCGGGCTTGGTCTTGGCATAGGCAAGTACCTGTTGCTGCAACTCCTTTTTCCCTTGTAGCTTCGTTTCCAGCGTTTTCAGCTTGCTGCTGGTCTGGCGCATTTCCTGATAGGCGGTGTCAACGGCGGCTTCTAACTGCTCCGGGGAAGTAAAGCCGTATTGCTGGTAGACGGACAGCGTTTTGGCGGCCTGCTTCAGATTGTGTATCTTCGCCCAGCGTTCATAGCCCCGGCCTTTGCCCTCGGCCATTTTCTGCTCAATGTCCACAAGCCGCTGCACTCCGTCCTGTTTCGGGGCGGCTATCTCGGCTCTGGCAACCTGCAAGCGGTCTTTTATGGTGCGTGGGGGATCGGGGGATCTGGCTGGCGCTTCGGCTGCTCTGGCGGCGTTTTGCTCTAAAACGGCAAAGACAGCGGCGCGGTCAAAATCGTCGCCCAGCTTCCGGGCGGTAATTGGCTTTGTCCTGTCCGGCGTGAGGTAGGAAAGCCGCCCCCGGCTCTCCTTGACGGTCACACCCTCCTGCAGCAACAGAGAGGAAAACTCGTCAAAGCTGGCGGCGGTGGCAAGGGCTTTCCGTAGGGTCTGCCGCAGCTTCTCCTTGTTCGTTTCAAACTTGGTCTGCCGGGGCGTGATACTATCGGCAATCATGGGGGCGTTCTGCTTGTCCAGCGCGGCCTGTCCCTTTTTCTGCGCCCAATACTCCCGGTCGGTGACGCGGTTCTTGCTGCCGTTCAAGAGGTCGATTTGATAAAGCCCCTCCCGGTGGCACATCTCCATGACTTCGGATTTGAAGTAGCGCAGGGCAGCGTCGGTACATCGGTGCTTGCAGCCGACTTTCGTATCGGCCGGCCTGTCCATGTAGGGCAGGAACGGCACTTCCTCAATCCGCAGGCTGTTTATGACGATATGCACATGAATGTTGCCGCTGTGGTTATGCCCGTCCGGGTGGGTGCAGACAAGGGCCTGGTGGCCGGGAAAATGCTCTTTACAGAATTGTTCCCCCAACGCCTGCGCCCGGTCTACGGTCAGGCCGTTGTCCGGCCCGTCCCGCGGGTCAAAGCTGATGATGTAGTGGTGGCTTTTCACATCTTCCCGCCGCTGGTTTTTCTGATAGCGGAGATTGGCCCGCATACACGCAACGGCAAAATCCTCCCCGTCGCAGTTCAGCGTGGACAGCCGGTAGTCCTCGCGGGGGATAAGCCTGCCGGTTTCATCAAGGACGGGCTTCATGGTAAACTCGTCATGCTCAAAGAGAAGATATTGCTCGGCGGCTCCGTAGTCGGCGTTTTTAGAGTTGATATGCTTGAGTGTTGCCAACCGCGTCACCTACTTTCTTGAGGACTTCATACTTGAGGACGGCAAGGTCGGATATGGCGGCGCGTACCTCGCCGGAAAGGGTGTTGTAGGGTACGCCGTATTCGTTCAGATACCGGGCAATCTGATTGAGGTTGCCGCCGATCCTGCCGTACTCGGCTGTCAGCTTCCCGACAGCGGAAAGCAACTCGTCATTGACCGACGACACATGGACAACCGGGCGTATGGTCGCCCGCCGTATCGCCTGCCGGAGAAATTCGGACTGGCTGATACCATAGGGCGCAAGCCGCGCTGTGAAGTCGGCATACTCATCTTCGGACAGCCGGGTTTTCACAACGCGGCTGCGGTGGGGCGTGTTGTATTTCTTTCGCATGGTGTGACCTCCTTTCTCGCCCGTAAGGGCGCATGAGCAGGGTTTGGGGAAGGCACTCCCCAACAAGTTTCCCGCGAGGGGCAAAACTGCAGAATTGCGGATTTTGGCACCGTGGTAGAAACTTGCTCTCCGTGACTGCAAACTTTCTCTCACTTCCGTCCGCCACTTTTTTGGAAAACTGCAACCACAAAAGTTTGTTTCTCTTTTTCTGCTACTACTAATCCTGTAAAGGGCATTCCTGCCCGCTTTCGCTAAAATGACACCGGACGCAGTGGTTTCTACCCGGTGTTGGAGAAATCCTTTCTCTTTGCCCTCTACTACGGGTAAATGCTCCAAATGCCAAACACCAGGGCAGAAAAATTCCCTCCTCGCTTACTACTACAACCGGCAGGGGGCAAAATGGCCGGGAGCGGAGCCGGACAACAAAAAAAGCAGTAAATCTTTTTCAAGACTTACTGCTTTCGCTGGCCGCGTCGGTGGCGGCTGGTATTCAGTTTTTATGACTTGTCCGGTGGTTCGTCAAGCCGGAACTTGAATTGACAGTCAATTAACCGCTGCTTTACATAGTCCTCCACCTCGGCGTTGACCTGCCCGTTCACTTTTGAGAAATAGCGGATATATCCGGCGTAGTGGAGCAGGACAGCGTTCACGGCTTCTGGGTCGCCCTCACGGGCTTTGAGGATTGTTTCATAGGGGAGAAGTCTACTCATACCGGCTCACCCCCATTTCTTCGCGTAGCCGCTGCAAGGCAAGCTGGATATGCCGCCCCGCTGTGCTGCGTGACCGGCCAATACACGCGCCGATCACGCGCTGCGGCTGGCGCAGAAAGTAATAGCGCAGGATTTCTTCCCGCGTCTGCTCCGGCAAAACAGAGATCGCGTCGGCAAGGGCGGCGTTGCAGAGCAGGACGGTCTGACCGCAGACGGTAAATGGGTATTCCTCGTCCGGCTCCGACGCGGCAAACTGGACAAACTTCTCGTTCATCAGATAGTCAAGGGAAACTTGCCGTTCCCATTGCCGTTTAAGCTTCAAAATCTTGTCCAAGGCGGCACAGCGGATAACAGTCTTGCAAAAGGCGTTGTACCTGCGCTGGATATATTCTTGATAGGCTATCTGGTCGGTCATGGAAATTCCCCTTTCTGAATAATAGTGCGGGGCGGTGGCACTTCTTGCTGTCGCCCCTTGATTGCCTACCAGCAAAGGCGGGCGGGGCTGTCAACGGCTGCGCATATGCGCCGTTCATCTTGACCGTTGACTGGCTCGGCTGGGTTTGCTATTTACCCGACAAACTTGAATTTATTTTAAGCTATCACGTTTTACCTTCTTAAGCCTTACTATCATTACCATAGGAATTTCTTTGTTGGTTTTAAAACATTCTTCATAAAATCCATCAATGACAAATCCAGCTCTAAAACAAAGGTTAAAAATATCTTGTATGGAACGATGATAATAAATCTGCTCTTTCGGTTGCCCTTCAATCGCTATATCATAGTAACTGTGCGGTGTCATATATTTTTCAGTCAACGTGACAAAACAAGGGTGTTGCGTTGCAAAGACAAAAATTCCGCTTTCCTGCAACAGTTCATAAACAGCCATAAGAAGTGGTTCAATATCCGTAATATCCATAATTGCCATATTAGAAACTGCTTTCGTAAAGGCTCGATTTCTTTTTAATTCTAATATACTTTTTCTATCGGTCGCATCCGCCACACAAAATTCAATTTGTTTTGCATATTGTGATTGCCGTCTTTTAGCCAATTCTATCATTTTTTTGCTGTAATCAAAAGCGACAACCGAAGCGCCTCTTTGTGCAAGATACGAAGAATAATTTCCATTGCCACACGCAATATCCAAAATGTAATCCGCAGGATTAGGAGATAGAAGTTCCGTTACTTTGGGACGCACTACCTCTCTGTGAAATTCATTAGATTCGTCACCCATTGCATTATCCCAAAATTGTGCGTTCTCCTCCCAGATTTTTTTACTTTCCTCTGTTCCCATGTTCTCTCCCACTCCCCAAATTTGCTTTTTTGCTTCCATTAAATCTTCCTTACTATATTCCATTGTTACCCTCCATAACTTCTGATTGTTGCCGTCTTGACGATTATGTATCTTTACATTACCTTCTGAAACATATGGCGCACCTTGTCCAGGCGGCTGTTTGGACGGCGGGGCTGGATGACCGGCTGACCGACAGCGGCCTGATATCCTTTCAGCTCTGTAAGGCATACGCTCCGCCCGTTGGTGTAAAAGGCCAGATCAGTACGGTATGCCTGTATACAGCGGGCGGGAATCTCGCCAGTAAAGACAACTTCATCCTTTTTTACCTGGGCCGTTTCGATGGTGGCACAGTATTTCGGTGCATCATGATAAGCCCTGGAAAGGTATTCCTGGGGCGCATAGAGGATGAAGGAGAGATAAGGTTCCAGCAGCTGCGTCCCCGATTCCTTCAATGCCTGTTCCAATACAATCGGGGCCAATGAGCGGAAGTCCGCCGGCGTGCTGACCGGACTGTAATAAAGCCCGTATTCAAAGCAAATCTTACAGTCCGTTACGTTCCAGCCGAACAAGCCCTGCTCCAGCCCGTAACGGATACCATCCCTGACAGCGTTTTGAAAACTCTGGTTCAAGTATCCCAGCGAAACCCGGCTCTCGTATTGTACACCGGAGCCAAGCGAGAGTGGTGTAACAGACAGTCCTATGGATGCCCAAAACGGGTTGGGCGGCACCTCGATATGGATGGTGTGGCTGGCTGCTTTGAGCGGCCGCTCCATATAAATGACGGAGGGTTCCTTTACCACTGTTTCAAGCTTGTATTTTTCCGACAGCAAAGCGGAAACAACCTCCAACTGCACCCGGCCCAAAAAAGAAAGAATGATCTCATGGGTGATGGAATCCACTTCGCAACGCAAAAGCGGGTCAGTATCCGCAAGTTGCGTAAGAGCGTCCAGCAGCCGTTCTCTTTGCGCTGCCGTTTTCGGCGCAATCGTCGTCCGCAGCATGGGGAGGGGGTCCTCGCGCCACCTTTTACGAGGGAGCCGGGTTTGGTCCCCTAATACATCGTTTAACCTCACGCTGTCGCTGGGAAGGATAACAATTTCACCCTGATAAGCGGTGTCTGTCCGAACAATTTCCCCTTTGGATGGAATACGCATCTCTGTGATTTTCAGCTTTTCTCTCCCGGCCAGGGCCACCGTATCCCGCAGGCGCAGCGTTCCGCTGTATAACCGTAGATAGACACGCCGCTGGCCGCAATCGGTGTACTCAACCTTGAAAACGCTGCCGCATAGGGCGGCGCCCCCCTGTTCCCCAATCGGTTGGAACAGCCCTGTCACCGCATCCATCAACGGTTGAATGCCAAGGCCATTTTTGGCGCTGCCATGATAGACTGGGAACAGGGAGGCGTCTTGAACCCGCTGCTGTTCCTCCCGCGCAAGTTTTTCCCGGCTGATTGGTTCTCCTGCGATATACTTTTCCAATAATTCATCGTTATTTTCGATGACCGCATCCCATGCTTCTATGTCGGTATTTTCCTCCAGGACTATTTCCGGGGACAGCGACACCGTCTGCTTGATGATAATATCGGCGGAGAGCTTATCCCGAACAGACTGAACCACGCTCTGCAAATCAACGCCAGCCTGGTCGATCTTGTTGATAAAGATAACGGTGGGAATGTTCATTTTCCGCAGGGCATGGAACAGAATACGGGTCTGGGCCTGCACGCCATCTTTAGCGGAGATCACCAAGATGGCCCCATCTAAAACAGCCAAAGAGCGGTACACCTCCGCCAAAAAATCCATGTGGCCGGGCGTATCCACAATGTTAACTTTACATCTGTGCCACTGGAAGGAAGTGACTGCCGCTTGAATGGTAATCCCACGCTGCCGCTCCAAAAACATGGTGTCCGTCCTCGTTGTCCCTTTTTCGACGCTCCCCGGTTCTGAAATGGCTCCGCTGGCATATAGCAGGCTCTCCGTCAAGGTCGTCTTTCCAGCGTCTACATGGGCAAGAATTCCAATATTGATTATTTTCATGTGATTGTCCTCCCTTTACAGCCCCAAAGGGCATAAAAATCCCCAGCAGTAAAATACTTTTACCACTGGGGATTATAAGTTGCGGACATACACATATACAGCATACACCTGTTTGTGATTGCTGTTTTTGGGGATATGTCAAAATTGATAAGGCAAAAGTATTCTTAAATTGGGTACAAAAAACTAAGCCCCTACAAAAGGAGCTATCATAATCCTTTGTTCCCACTATTTGATTATAGTTTTATTTAAGAATACCTTGCCGCATATTTTTTACTCCTTTTCTGGATTAAATCATTATCATTGTATCACATCAGTTTTAGGAAAGCAAGTACCTAAAAGAAATTTTTCTTCCCCTTATATGTAACAATCATACCGGCTTCCTAGCGTTCAGAATGTTTTCTGCTGTCTGCTGTGGTGTTTGGTTGGAATTGTCCAACCAAAAGCCGATCCGTGGTGTTGTCTGCATTTTACTAAATACAAATTCAATGTATACAGAAAGATATAAGGAGTGGGAGGGATTCCGCCGTAGTTGGCATTGTAGGAAAATCCAAAAGTTTAGATTTTCCCACAATGCTTATCTTTTGGTCTTTGGTTCGGAATAGTGTAGTGCTGGCGGTCTATCTCTTGTTTTCGGTTGCTTGCTTCCTTACCGTACATGAGCATT
>NZ_QUEE01000027.1 GCF_003477885.1 Lachnotalea sp. AF33-28 | reverse complement strand
GCCACTTATTTTTCAACCGTTTTCAAAGTGGAAATAAACTTTTCACTTCAGCCCTTTTTTCAAGCTTTGTAACAGTTCAGACGGCTCATCTTCCTGACCGAAACAAACGGTCAAGAAGCGTATAACTGTCCGGAGCATGGTCCTCATAGGGCTCCCGTAAAACCCGCGCAAGGCGGCGCACTGACGTGCGCGCAGGTCATCAGCCTGGCGGCTGGTGACAATCTGCGAGCTTCACGGAGCGAAGTTTAGTTCAGCTGCTCTCCGATAATCCGGTACATAAAACCAGGATCCACCGGTTTAGGTATAAACTCATTCATCCCGGCCTCCTTTGCCCCATCCACATCTTCCTGAAAGGTATTTGCCGTCATCGCGATGATGGGAAGGCTTTCAGAATCTTCCCGTCCGCAGGAACGGATCTTCGCCGCGGCCATGAGACCGTTCATTTCCGGCATCTGCAGGTCCATCAGGACCACACTGTAGTATCCGGGAGGATTTGCCTGATACATCTCCACCGCCTGCCTGCCGTTGGCGGCCCGTTCCACCGCAACCCCCTTTATGGCCAGCAGTTCCATCGCGATTTCAGCATTCAGGTCATTGTCCTCAGCAAGCAGGATCCTGATGCCTGTAAGCAGAATCTCCTGTTCCGCCTCCGGCTCCTCTTTATCTTCCTCACAGACAGGAAAGGCTGCGGTAAAATAAAATTCCGCTCCCTGTCCGGATTCACTTTTCACACATAATTCGCCGCCCATGAGCTGAACCAGCGTTCTGCTAATCGGCAGCCCAAGACCGGTTCCTTCACTTTTTGATATATTGGATCCTACCTGCTCGAACGCGCCGAAGATCATCGTCTGGCTGTCCTTATCAATTCCTATTCCCGTATCTCTGACGGCAAAATATACTTCTGCCTCTTTACCGTCATAAGACATCTCTTTCACCTGAAGAAACACTTCTCCCTCTTCCTTCGTAAACTTAAATGCGTTGGACAGCAGATTGATCAGCACCTGACGCAGGCGGATTGCATCGCCGCACAGACAGTTGTGCTGCACTTGGATATCAGAGTGAAACTGTATACGGGTCTTAACCGCCTGCACTTCCATCATGCTGCAGACTTCTTCCATCTCCCGGTCCATAAAAAATCTCTCCGGCGTCAGTTCCATCATACCGTTTTCTATCCTGGACATATCCAATATATCGTTGATCAGGGTCAGCAAATATCTGGAGGATTCCCGAATCTTCACCAGTTCCCTCTCCAACTCGGGGGGAACGTTTTCCGCCATACAGGCGAGATCGGACAGGCCCATAATAGCATTCATCGGGGTCCGGATCTCATGGCTCATTCTGGAAAGGAACTCACCCTTTGCATGGTTTTCAGCCTCCGCGCGCCTAAGTTCGGTCTCCATCAGGGCGTTCTTTACTTTCGCTCTGCCTATGATCAGCAAAACACCCGCTATAAAGAGCACAAATACGCTGACAGCTGCTATAAAGGCCAGGGGATTGGCATACATCAGCTCCGACAGGCTTACGGAGGACGAGCCCATCGACACCAGATTTCTGTCCAGAATCGCATTCCTTGTCTGTTTGGACATATTCCCTATAACTTTATTAAAAATTGTCAATAGCTCGGTTTCCACCGGGCGCAAAAGCGCGACGGAAATATCCGTACTCTTATTAACGGTTGCAATGGACGTCACATTTGGATAATGTTCCCGCTGCAGATCCTCTTCTATCGCGGCCGAAAGCCCGTAAAAGAAATCAGCCTCACCGCTGTTCACCGCCTCCAGTCCGTCCGTTATGCTGTCATAATATCGAACCTCGCCGGCATTTACTGAATCAGGCATTGTGCGTCCATTGACAACAGCGCCTGTGAGCCCGCTGTCGGGATAGCTGACATATTTATTTTTAACCACAATGCAGTTCAGGCTGATGTAAGGTTTTGTCAGGGCCAGGCCATATTCTAAAGCCGCCGTGTCCGAGTCCAGAAAGCCTCCCAGCATATCTGCCTTCCCTTCCTGAAGCAGTTGTATCGCTTCTGAATAGCTGCCCGCATAAATATAGGTGAACTTCAGCCCGCTGACTCTTGTAACTTCCTGCAGAAAATCCGCGATAATACCGTTATGATGCTCCCGCACATCAGGCGCACAGTACAAAGGATGCCAGCCCTTTACGACAGCCACCTTTATCGTTTCCGCATGTTCAATATATTCCAATTCCTCTGAATTGAAAACAATGTCACGCTGTGCCTGGCCCGACATATTCGCATTGTAATGTTCTTCCGCAAAATCCGGATCTGATTCAAGAATCTTCCCAAGGGCCATATTCAGGCCGTCCAGAATATCCTGACGTCCGGGATTTGTAACGATGTAATACGGCTGAGCCTCAAAAGAAGTGACCGCGCGGAATTGCTCCGCATCTTCCTTATCATTGCCAAGGAGCAGATCCACTTCCTTATTTTCCAGGCGATGATACAGGTTTCCCTCAATCATATCTTCCTTAGTGTAATACTTCAGTTCGCAGTCCAGATCATTAAATCTCAAGTATTCCTGAAGCCTGCGGATTTTCTCTGCCGCTTTCTCAAATACCCCGATCGTCTTCCCATTCAAGGTGCGCAAGTCGCTGCCCTTAACCGTGTCATCCTCTCGCCTGGCCAGTAGGACCGCCCGATTACTGCCCATACTGTATTCCGGGTAGGCGAATAAGCCTTCAAAACTCTCGTCGTAGAAAGTCCCTCCCATCAGGTCAAATTCACCCGCTATAAACTTATCAATCATCAGCTCGGGATCCACCGGTATATATTCGTAATTCCAGTTTGTATATTTTGAGATTTCATTCAGATAGTCTACCACAAGGCCAGTGGGATTTCCGTTTCCGTCGAACTCACTTAGGCCCTCCAGCATCGGAAATGCAACTCTTAGAGTCACCGTTTCATCCCCGCTGTCTGCAGAGCTTCCCTCACCGCCGTCCGATGCGGCATAAACGCTTTCGCTGCCGGTACACATTAAAACGAAAACCAGAATACCTAGGAAAAGCGTTTTCCATATCATATTCTGTTTTTTCTCCACTCTCATCGACATCTTCACACCATTATCCTTTATTGGAAAACCGTCAATTGTCTGCTTCGCAGACGAAAATCAGCGTTGTATAATATCTGTATTATACAATGACTCACCCGGGATTACCAGCGCTAATTTGGCCCAGGCGGATTCAGCAGGGCAGCGGATGAATCCCCTCATACTCCACTTTCCAGTTTCCATCATCGGGAAATCCCGGGCATGGATGGCCGCACCCGCTGTACCCGGCGGCCATCATAGCCGCCGCCAGCAAAAGGGAACCGTTGCCCGGCAGATAAAGCGGCAGATCGTCCCTGGTCTCCTGACGGTTGTGCCCATTTTTAATATAGGCATTTTTACATGTATCCTTTAGCAGCAGTTCTACAGCCAGTTCCGGTTCCCCCAGGCGCACCGCCGTCATGGCCATCACCGCAAAGTCCCAGCCCCAGAGAGTTTGTTCCTGCCACACTTCCATAACTTTGTACAGGGAGTTTCTCACCGCCTCCGGATCCATCCTGCCGCTGTCGATCATCCCATACGCCATCAGCATGGAGGGGTGATCCCTATTGAAGGACTCATAGGTATCAGGGCAGCGGCTATGCGCCAGATAAAACCCGTCCTTTACCGGGGAGGGAGCCATATGATCCGCAGTATCACGCCATCCGTCCGGCACCTCTCTGCCCAGCATCCGCGCCCACTGTACAGCAATTCTTAAGGTATAAACCCAGTATTCCAGCTCAAACGCCGGATTGGCTGTATCCTTTGGCGGATGGCATTCCTGCACAGGTATCAGCGGCGGCAGCAGCTCATAAACCCCGTCTTTGTTCTTTACCGCATAGTCCGCCATAAAATCCGCCGTTTCTTTTACCAGAATATAATACTTTTCTGCGAACTCCAGGTTCCGGTTCTCCAGATAAGCCATATGAAGCATATAGATGATGTGGGGCTGCTGCCAAATTAAGAGGGGCGCGATCGGAGACGGACTGTCCTGCGCGGACTCCGCCACCATTTTCGGCCATCTGGCTCCCTTATACCCATTTTTAGACGCGTTCTCCCTGGCCTGTGGAAGATGCTCCATATACCACCCCAGGCTTTTCTCCAGCATGTCGGTCCTGCCCCAGAGCGGCAGATATGCTTCATGCCAGAAGAACATTTCCAGGTGGCTTTTCCCATACCAGCTGTTACAGGTGAGGCCGGTCTCCTGAGGCGGTACGGACCCGCTGCAGTTTGCCGCCAGCAGATACTGGGACAGTACGATCCTGCGTTCCAGTTCATTTGCCCTCTCGTCGCGGCTTTCATGAAGCTGTATGATGCCGGTCCTGGTCCAGTAATCCTTCCAGCCCTCCTTAGAACTTTGTACCGCATCGGCGGGAAGCATAGGTTTAAGCGTTTTTTCCGTTAATCCGCATCGCTCCAGCGTCACTGCAAACGCAAAGCTTTCACTGCCGGCCAGGAGCAGAAAGGCATGCTCACCGGCCTTCACCAGTTCCGCTGTCTGTTCCGACATAAGCGTCACGCGGTAACGGTCTCTGTCCAGGGTTCTTTCGAATACGCAGCGCCATATTTCCTCTTTTTCCCCACAGACGTACTCAGTACGGTGCTTTTCTGCCTGTGCCCAGTCGGCTCCGGACATATCCGGGCTCCCATAAGGAAATTCAATAAGTACAGCAGCCTTCGACATCGCCAATGCCTGCGACTGAAGTGAGAACGCCAGCGTATCCTGACCGGAAGCACAGCAGGATGTAATGAAAAAAGGCATGCCCCCTGCCTCAAAGCGGCTTTCCAGCATGCCGCTCTCCAAATGCAGCTCCTGCCGTACAGCATCAATCTCCGCCTCACCGATCTCTTCAAAACACTGTGCCGCGCCGGCCCCGCAGGAACGCCACACAAGACCGATCCGCATAAGGTTCATCCTGTGAGGATTCTGACGCAACCAATGGTACACCCGCTCATTGCCCGGAACACACTCCACCGGATAGGTGACTCTGCGACCGTTAAAATCATATTCTGTCTCTATTACATCTTTCTGTTCATAGGCATACTGTTCTCCTGATACCGGCTCCGTATGCCAGCCCCACTGCGCCATGGTACACAGGGGCATCTTAGTGCGCCTGTACGTGCCATACAGAGTCTGCATGCCCGTGATATCTGCGGTAAAACACAGCTCACCGTTTCCAACGGTGAGCGGGGAAGAAAAATCCGCCGCCTCCAGCACCGGATTGTGTCTTTTTACCAATGATTCTCTGTCAATAGCCATCGTATAATACCCCCAACATATTTTTCACCCGCATCGGTATTGTTATATTTTACCACAGCGCCTCTCCCTCTTCAATTTTTCTTAGTTTTTTCTCTATTTTCTCTATTTTAGCTTAACAGGCTGCCGCCGGGCGCACCACACCAAAACAGGCGCTGCATATGCACAGCGCCTGTCACCTCATCAGATATTGAATTATATGATCTCAAGCCCGTCCGCGTCAGGCAGTTTCGGAAACCTGGCTGAAGGCAGCGTCTGATACCAGTAAGCTACGGAGGATATGTCATCCTGCAGAGGCAGATACCTGCCGCCGCTCCTCCATCCAAGGGCCTGTATCGTCACCCTCAGGTTTTCTTCAAAGCGGATCGGATCGCAGATGTGCCAGCGGTACAGGGAAAACCTCTGCTGTGAACCGTATGCTCCGTCCCCGCGCACCACCTTGGGCATGCCGGCATACGGCGTGCTAAACTCCCGGTACTGACCTTTAACATCAAAATTATAGGAGCCGCAGAAATAGTCCTCCGTGCCGGTTCCGCAGATGGTAGGATACTCTGCGTCGCCGTCCATATAGAACTTGATCTCGCCTTCACCCCACCAGCCGCAGTTGTTGACCCCCCAGGCCATATAGGTACCCACGTACTGTCCCTTGCCGGTTATGCCGTCCGCGATCGTATAAACCTGCTTATACGGCAATGGATTGGTTCTGCGGAACTGAGCATGGAAATACGCGCAGTCCTCCGGCACTTCCGTCAGTGTATAATCGATCTGATAGAATAAAACCGTCTCCTTATCCGCCAGATTCTCTATGGTGATACGGCATTTCTTCCGAAACGGCATCTCCCAGTAGCAGTTAAATGCCGATCCCGGATTGACACAGACCGCCGCGGAATTTACCGGCATGAATTCGCCCTCCTGATACGCGCAGGCAAAGAAATCCCCGATCGGGCATTCCACAGAAGGGTATTCGCTGTCCTCCCAATAAATGCGTATGATCGTCTGCCGCCATACGCCTGTGGGCGTCATCCATATGTGCTGGATCGCTCCCGGACCTTCAATATCGGCGATCTCTGCCGTCTCATGGGCGCCTATTACGATGGACGGCGATATCTTCCAGCCGATACCTAAATCCCTTGCGGCGCTCTCACCCGTGCCCTTCACCGCCCGGCCCCCGCCGCCTTTTTCTCCGTTAAAATTCTCGGGGCTGACAGAACGCGTCTTCGCATCGGATAAACGCGATAAATTGCCCAGATTCATCCCTAAACCGTTAAATCCCATAATGATACATCTCCTCCTGTCTCCATTATTTTTTATTTATCTACTTTATAGAATAAACTATTTTTGTGAACAGGAACATGGCGAAAACTAACTTTTGGTGGCGTATCCTGACATCTTTACCACAGTGGAGCAACAGCGATTATTCGGCACGCCGTTTTGACTGCGGTTGTGTTTGCAGATTTGATTCCGGCTGCGGGCAATAATAATGTTTCTGCGCATAACGGAAGGATCTCATTAAAAACCGTTTTGCCTCCTTTGCCGCCCCGCTGCCCGGACAGACGATATCAAATCCGTGATAGCATCCTGCAAACTCCTTAAAGAAGACAGGAATGCCCTGTCTGCGAAGCTCCGCCACATAAGCCACAGTTTCATCATGAAAGGGCTCAACCGTCCCCACGTAGGTGCATGCCGGCGGCAGGCCGGGCAGATCGGCTGCTCTTGCAGGAGCCGCATAGGCTGATGTATCCGGTCTGCCAAATCGCGCGCCCAGGTAGAGCCTCCATGCGTTTTCATTGGATTGGGAATTCCACACCGGCGCATCATTCTCCACCGCGCTGTCCGATATCATCCGGTCATCCAGCATAGGATACAGCGGCATCTGAAAGGCGACCGCCACCTCCCCGCGGTCTCTTGCGTACAGGCAGAGCGCGGCTGTAAGGCCTCCGCCAGCGCTGTCTCCGCCCACGAACAGCTGATCGGTTCGTATTCCCAGCTTCTTAGCATTCGCCTTCATCCACAGCAGCGCCCGGTAACAGTCCTTAAGAGCCGCAGGATATGGCCGTTCTGTCGATCGGCGATAATCCGGCGAGACAACGACACAGGAACCGTCTTCTGTAAAACGGTCGATAAATGCAGAATCCTGTTCCGGAAGCCCGATGGCAAATCCGCCTCCATGCATCCATAGAAGCCCCGTTGCGGCTGTCCCACCGCCCTTTCTGGCGCGGCAGACGCAGACCCTCAAAGCGGTCCCATCCGGCCGCGGTATGTAATACTCTCTCATACGGGAGGTTCTTCCCAGCCATCTGCCCTTAAGAAAACAGTCAAGGAAACGGTTTGACATTCGGAATTTCCGTTCCGTAAAGTATGGCAGGAGGATCTTAAGGGCTCTTCCTCTGGCCCTTAGCCCGGGACGTATATCCTGTTTAGTGACTTTCATTGTATGGCGGCCTCCTGTTTTTGGCTCACATCTACCTGCGAATTCCACATCTGATAATAGATTCCCTTTTTTATCATTAACTCTTTGTGATTTCCGATTTCCAATACCTTTCCCCTATCCATAACCCAGATCTGATCGGCCAGCCTTGCCGCTGCCAACCGGTGTGTCACGGTAATGACAGTTACTTTCTTTGATATTCCCAGCAGTTTTTCATAGAAGAAATTTTCCTCCAGCGGGTCTATCGCGGATGTGGGCTCATCCAGCACCAACAAATGATGGTTGCGGAATACTCCGCGTGCTATTGCAACTCTCTGCCACTGCCCACCCGATAAATCTTCTCCTCCGAATTCCTTTGACAGCATTGTATCAAGGCCGTTGGGGAAAGAACGGCTTTCGCTATCAATATCGGCAAATTCTATTGCGTCCTTTACATCACTTTGTTTCTTCCAGTCGCTGATTATAATATTCCGCTTTAATGACATTTTATAACGGTTATAATCCTGAAACACCGCCGAAAGGCGTGGTTCTTCTCCTGCCGCTGTTCTGCCGAAAATAACTTTGCCGTTTACAGGATGATAAATACCAAGAATAATTTTCGCCAGTGTTGATTTACCCGCACCGTTGCTTCCCACGATTGCTATCCGGCTTCCATATGGGACGGTCAGATTTATATTGCTTAATGCTTTATCTTTTTGGGCAGGATACATAAAGTCCACGTGCTCCAGCCGTATACAGTCCGCTCTATCTTCTGTCCGGACCGCTGTTTTCTTTTCATCCAGCTCAAAGCAGCTCAAATAGTTCTGTACAGCAGAGTAATTCTTTGCAAGGGAGCCAAGATGACCTCCGATTACCTCCTCCATAATTGAAAACATAAATGAAATGGAGGAAAATACCGCCGCAAATTCACCGACCGTAATATACCCCTTTAAAACAGAGTCAATCAGTAAAACCAGGACAGATGCATAACCTATAAAAGCCGTACCCTTTGTCAAAAAGTCTGTCTTACCGGCTTTCACAGCGGCCTTCCAGTCTTCATAAAGGAAGCGGTGCAGCGCTTCTTCATATTTCACCGCAAAAAAAAGGAACCGCTCCCAGCTGTCTGCTCTCCTTGATATAATCCTTTCCGCAGATGCAGCTGTCATAATACTTCATTTTTCTTCTGTCACTTGCAATGGCATCTTCTTTGCTTCCATATACTTTGCTTTTAATGATCTGACCTGCAAGAACCGGCAGAAAAATCAGCAGAATAACCAGAACAAGGATTGGGCGAAGGCAGTACAGATAAATGCTCATAAAAAGAAAATATGGCAGATACATAGTAAGTACGCTGCTTTCCGTAAATACAAAGCCAAGAACGCTTTCTATACCGCTTTCCGCCTTTTCCACAGAGTCCAGCAGTCTGGAATCCTCATATAAAGCGGGATCGATATGGCCTGTTTTTTCCATCAGGTCCGCAGTCAGCGCTCCTTTGGCCCTGCTCTGCCATACATAAGTCATGTAATTATTAAGGCCGTTCAAAATCTGCACGAGTACAGTTATGCCGCCCAGCAGAAATATGCAGATTACCAGGGAACGGTACTCCCCGCTCTGCAGGGATTCCAGCAGCGCATTATACAGCCCCGCCGTAACAAACGTATTAACTCCGTGGGACAGACCATGCACTATACTGACCGCAATAAACGCAGCAAAATAAACCGGGCATACCTTCCAGACCAGCGGCGTGATCATGGCAGCTGTCTTTATCAAGTTTCTTTTATGAAATTTCATCCTGATACCACCTTCTCTGCCTATTATACATATCTGCATAGATCCCCTGCAGCTTCATAAGCTTTTGATGGCTCCCCTGTTCTGCAATTTTACCGTCAGACAGCACAAAAATATGATCCGCCATCAAAGTCGACCCCAGCCTGTGGCTGATCATGATAACCGTATGTGCCTTAAACGTTCTTTTAAATGTCTGGTACACCTCAAATTCAGCTCTGGGATCCATGGAGGCAGTCGGCTCATCCAGTATCAGTACAGCCGCATTCTGGTACAGAGCTCTTGCCAGTGCAACCTTCTGCCATTCCCCTCCGGATAAGCCGACGCCATTCTCCTCAAGCTTTCCCAGATTTGTCCGAACGCCATCCGCGAGTCTGCCCGACAGCTCTTCCAGACCAGCATTCTTAAGGCAGGATAAAAACTTATCATCCGAAAGATCCGCATCTGTATCCAATGTAATGTTTTCGGAGAATATAATTTCATATCTGCAGTAATCCTGATATATACAGCCGAACAGTCCTCTTAAATATTCCTGGCTTAAAGTGCGCAATTCCCTGCCGTCCACCAGTATTTCACCGGTATAGTCCTTATACAGGCCAGTCAGGAGCTTAATCACTGTTGTTTTCCCAGCGCCGTTTATCCCCACAAACGAATAAGACTTTCCGTTCTCAATGGTCAGGCTCAAGCCTCTCAATATTTCATGATCCTGCCCCGGATATGTAAAATGGACATTACAAAATTCAATCCGGCCAAAAACCGCTTTTTCTTTTCTGTCATTCAGCGTATCCCCTTCTGCTGTCTCCAATTCCATCATCTGTGACAGTTCCGAGTAAAATACCATGTCTTTTGCCATGGCATCCATATAGGCTGTAATCTGCCAGGAAAGAAAGCTCACAAGTTCCAGCACGGTTCCGACCAGGGCCAGATACATGCCTATGCTTAGCGTTCCACGGATAACGGGGAACAGCAGGATAAGCATCATCGAATAGGACAAAAGGCTTGTCGCCAGACCGCCGATCTTAAGCTTTATAAACCATCCGCGCTTTGCCCGGCAGTCTTTCTGCCGGACTTCCTCATACTCTTTCCGGTATTCCGCAGCGATCGGTTCCGTATACTGGAACAAATCGCGTTCGCAGACATAGCTGCGTCCCAGCAGCATTTCCTTCAGGTAATTATACCGGCGCTGCCTGCCTGTCATCTCCTGAGTCATCTTATAATCCGCCTTTCCGCTTCTGACCGCCAGGAGCATCAGCGGAACCGCCAGCGCCAATATGGCTATGCCAGCCCACCAGATCTGTACCGTCAGCGTCACCATGACACCTGCGACGGATACGCACAGACTAGCAATATTCATCACATTCCGGAAGCTTTTATCAATGCGTTCATCCGCATCATTACCCACGCGCTCAATTAGATCACAGGTTTCGGCATCTTCAAAATACCTGTATAGCAGACGTGCACGATGCATCCTGACATCCATCTGAAAGGTCTCTTTCAGCCTGTGGATCAGTCTGGTATGGCTTAACGATTTACCGATTCCGGCCATATGCCTGAACATCAGCAGGGCGACGATCGCCGCTATATACCCGGTTGCCGCTCCCATACCTGTACTGCCGTTAAGAAACGACAGAGCGTTGTTAATGAATCCGGACACCGCATATGTATTGCATACCGGCACGAAAGCCAGCATCACATCCAGGATTACGATCTGGCACACACAGGCCGGCGCATACTGAAATGGAATACGAACGGAATCCAGAATATTAAATTTTCGATTATAAATAAAGGAATTTTCGGCAAAAGCATCTTTGCTGTTCATAATTATGCTTACTCCATCATAGTCGGTTTAAAATCATACCATTCCTGCTGTGCATGATACATGCGCGCATATAATCCACCGGAACTCATCAGTTCTTGGTGCGTTCCGCTCTCTTTTATTTCACCGTTATCCATTGGGGAGCGCACTCAAGCGGCACTTTTATGCTGTCTGCTATTGTATATTTTTGCTTAAGATTCATATGTATACCCGGTTTCATAATAGAGTTATTTTTAATTCCGAATTACTAAACTGCCAATGCCCGTCCCAAAGGATCAGAGACATACTTTCTCACCTTATATAGGCCAATTATATCATACCTATATTGAATAACAAGCAATATTCAAACCGGCTCAGCTAGGGTCCAACCATATTTTCCAGTCTTTACATAAATGCTTTTATTCAATTATTCCAATCCGCTTTACATCCAAATACAACCGGCCTATAATAATAAACGGACCGATTTTTACCACGTTTTTATGATTGTGAGGTAGCTTATGCCACATCGTCATCGTCAATTTAGTCTTTTCGCTAAACTGATTTTGAGTTTTGCTTTATTGATTGTTCTCCCCTTTACTTTATCTATGCGGCTGCTAAACTTAACCGCCGCGAAAAATATCCGTGATAACACTTCCGAATATGTAGAGCTTTTTTCCCGTCAAATTGTTATAAACCTTGAAAACTATTTTGATGAACTCAACCGCTTGACCCGAACAACTTTATTAAACACAGAATTAATCAATGCATTGACGTGCACAGAATTTGAAACACCCATGGATAAATATAATAACACTTCCGTTATCAATAAACAATTATTTACATTATCCATGCAGCAAGTCAACATTCACAGTATTATTTTGCTGGATAAAGATAATGAAGCTTATGTAACAGGTATTGCCAATAGCATCAGCGATTATCCGCGTTTTTTTGAGATTGCAGACCAAGAGCAAATACGCAGCGCTGCCGGGAAACTCGTTATATTTCCCGCACACTCGTTAGACTATTTATACCATAGTGACGGCAAGCCAGTTTTTGCGCTTGGACGCCTTATTAAAGATCAGAATTATCAGATAGCAGGTATGCTTTATCTTATTTTGGACTGCAACGACATTTTGAATCTCATCGATGTAGGGCCTGTTCTTAAAGATAACGGAGGCACCATTGTAGTAACCACATCCAACGGTTCTCTAGTTGCCAACTCAGACGGACTGTACGGCGAGGACTTCTCGGCAGATGTTTTTAATCGTTCAGATCAATATTTTACTGTTCATTCTTCCTCATCCACATGGGATGTATCCGTAGATATCCACGTCCCCACGGATAAGCTTTTCTACAGCGTTCAATCCTTTGAACGATTTTCCAGGTGGACCACCCGTGGCTTAATTATTGTGCTTATTCTTCTGTCCGTCTATCTTTCACACCGATTTGTCCGCCCGATTCGAAAGCTCACCCAAGCCGCGGATGCTGTACGTGATGGTAATTTCCAAATTCAGACCAATATTTTCACCAACGATGAAATCGGACATCTCTCTCAAAGCTTTGACTTAATGATTTGTAAAATAAATGATCTCATTCAAAATGTCTATACAGCAGAACTTCATCAAAAACAAGCGCAGTTAGAAGCATTACAGCAGCAAATTAACCCTCATTTTCTTTTCAACACTCTGGAATCGATCCGAATGAAGGCGGTTGTCAATCAGGACATCGAAGTCGCAATCATGATCAAAAACCTGGGTAAGTTATTTCGCATCACTCTGGACCGGCATCATAAAAACAACCTGGTCGCTGATGAAATCAAGCATGTAAAAGCGTATGTCGATCTACAAAATATACGATACGACAACCGATTTTCATTACACATTGATCTTGATGACAGTTTGTTATTGACTCCTGTCATCAGCCTGATTTTCCAGCCAATCATTGAAAACAGCATCCTACATGGATACGAGCATACCAATGAACCGGGGGATCTTTATATATCCGGTGAAGACAACGGTGACTCCATTATTTTCAGCATACATGACAATGGAATAGGAATACAGCCTGAAGCACTAGCCGCTCAAAATAAAATGCTGCAATTACCGATAGATTTTCAAGAAGAGAAAGATATATACAAAAACATTGGCCTGCGAAATATCTCCTGCCGCCTTATGCTGGAATATGGCCCTGAACACGCACTTTACATTTCTTCCAGTCCAGGTAACGGCACCACTGTAATAATCAATATTCCAAAAGCAAAGAAAGGAGTATAGCTCATGGCATCATATACTGTTTTTTTAGTTGATGACGAGAAAAATATCCTCCAGGGTTTACACCTCTTGATTGACTGGAATGCATTGGATTGTGAAATCATCGGAGAATCGGTTGACGGTGCGCAAGGTGCAGCTATGATCCAATCTCTGCGTCCGGATATAGTAATTACTGATATCTGTATGACCAGTATGAGCGGCCTTGAAATGGTAGCGCAGACCGCAAATACGGATACCCGCTTTATCATCATCAGCGGCTACTCCGATTTTAACTATGCCAAATCCGGCATCGAGCTGGGCGTGATAGACTACATTCTCAAACCTATTGATGAAGATGAACTGATTCTGGCAGTTCAAAAAGCAATACGCAGTATACAGCTTGTGCGGGCACAAAATGCGGAACAAAGGCGATATGAGTCCCTTTGCAGCGCCGTTAACGATCTTGCCCTGCGGGACTTCTGCAATTCTTATTTCGATAATGAAAGAGAAGCGCTCTCATTGTTAGATTGCATGGAAACCGTCCATATCCCTCAAGGATATTATACTGCTCTATATGTTGAATTACCTAATGGCAGTACGCCAGTGGAAAAAATAAGAGAAACACTCGTGGACGTATCGAGGAAACTATTATGTGATAATATTCTGCATTACAAGCACACGCCCACATCATTTGTCCTCATCCTGATTACATCCACACCACCGGAAAAGAAACTTGCGGATTCTCTCAAAAGGTTTCATGCCATGCTTAATGCAGAGTTGTCCTGTACGGTTACACTCGGTGTTGGAGGGACATATCATCTTATTCATCAAATTCCTCTTTCTGTACAGGAAGCAACCCGCTCCCTGGTATTCACGCTGCTTAAGGGGGCAAACTCTGTGAACCGCTATATGGACAATCTGGATCACGCTCATTTTGTCGAAGTAATACCGGCTAAGTTGTGGGACGTATATAAAAATGCATTAGCGCAGGCGGATATTGAGGCAATCATAAACTGTTCAGGAAGTATACTGCAATATGCTGTCAGTTTACAAATGCCTTTAGTAGGATTACAGATCCTATCTATCAATTTGCTCCTGTTAGGATTCCATGCTTTAGGAGACGTTTTTGATTATTCAAAAAACAATGCTTCTACAGACTGTCTGGGAAACATAAAGTTTATCTATTCAGTCACCCAGCCACGCCAAATTGAAAACATTACCAGTTCCATTTTAAAAGAGCTTTACACAGAGTTTCTAAGAATCAACAACTTAAAGGCTCCGGCCATAATCCCCCGCATCCAGGAATATATTAAGACACATTTGTCAGAAGATTTAAGTCTGAATTCAGTCTCACAACTTTTTCATATCTCACCAACCTACATGTGCCGGCTGTTTAAAAAGGAAACCGGGCAGCTTTTTACAGATTATGTGACAGATTTCAAAATTAAGGAATCAAAAAAAATGCTGATGAATGATTTTCATGTGTATGAAATTGCAGAAACGCTTGGATACAAAGATACAAAATACTTTAGCAGACTGTTCGAAAAGCGTACCGGTCAAAAGCCTTCCGAATACAAAAAATCTTGTTTGAAAAATTTCAAAGTGTAATTGGGAGGTAACTTCAAAGCGCGTAGAACTTCTCTGTTACACATGAAACTCTGAAGCCACAGCTGCCCAAAGGCAGCCGCATACGGCCTCCTGCGCGTTCACCTTCTGAGGGTAGCGGATATAATCATCAAAACATTTTTGCACGCACAGACCTTCACACGCACCGTAAACATCAATAAGCCCATTTTCATTCATTACCGCTCGTTTCAAGAGTGCTTCATAGCCTCTTCCAGCGCACTTTTTATAGGCTGCATCTATCACTAAGCCATGTTGCAGTGCATAAGCAAATGCATATGTGAACATTGCACTGCCAGAAGTATCACACCAGTTATCTGGATGATCTGGGCGGTCTACTATTTGATACCAAAGTCCTGTCTTCTCATCCTGCATCGCTAAAAGTCCCGCCAGTAAAGCTTTTAACTGGCGGCATGCAGTCTGCCAGGCTCCACGCTCTTGTGGCACATTACCCAGCACCTCGGTTAGAATCAGTGCATACCAACCCAGTCCCTCACTCCAAACGCATTCCGAGCGTCCGTCCTTTCCCGCCCAGACTGCACGTGAATCTTCACTGTACGCATGAACCAGCATGCCGCCGTGTGTGTGGCAATAATAGTAAATCAGCTCCAGCTGTCGTTTAGTCTCGTCAAAGCAAGCCGGTTCATGGAAGACACGGCCATATCTACAGTAAAACATCTGTCCCATGAACACACCATCCACCCACATTTCACCAGGGTATTCTGTGCGATTGTGAAGGAATCCACCTTCCCGCGTCCTTGGATAATCCTGAAATGCATTATAAATACGGCGGCAGGCAGCCGCATAGCGTTCCTCCCCAGTCTGCTCGTACATCCAAGCCAAAACTGCGCCAGCCATCATGTCATCCATACTGCAGCCTGTGAAACCAAGAATACTTCCATCCGCAGAGACATGCGCCTTACAGAATGTGTAAATATAATCCCGATAACGTATGTTTCCTGTGGCATTCCACAGCTTTATCATGCCAATAAGTAAATATCCCTGCGGATAACTCCATGAACGGTAAGGGTACAGATCGGCTTCCGGGTATCTCTTGATAATTGTATCAGCCAAACGCTGTGAAAGGTTGTTATACATTTATCTTCCTCCTAATCACTGTCCAGTATGAAGGCAGATTCTTTCTTCGAACTCTATAACATCGCCCTGTTTTGTCGGAATCACGGCTCTTCTTTCATCAATTACTGCAGCACTATTTCCGTTGATTTTCATTGACGTGTGCTCCCATGGCAGCGCAATAGTCAATTCCATACCTTTTTCGCTTTCCACACGGATTACTTTTACATAATTCTGCTCGATCATCGCACTGACCAAAAAGGCTCCATAAGCACGCAGTCTGTAGAAAGAAGCATCTTTATCCCGTGGCCAAACAGGAAAAATTCTCACCACTCCTTCATGACTCTGCAGCATCATTTCGTTAATTCCGCTTGTGACACCGCTGCAATCTTCCATACCTCCACCGCCATGCCAGATAAACCGATTAGGAAAGGAGCGCAGCAGACATTGTTCTATGAGTTTATCATATAACAGTTGAGGATCCCTCCCTACACGTGCACACATAACGGTATATTCACAAAATGAATTAAAATCATCGAAATGATTATTTCTGTGACAGACCGTATTTAGTGCTATCCGGAGCAGTTCCGGCGGTGAATCCAGACCAATACAGTTAAAAGGATAGATCTGACGGAGACAAACAGCTGTATCTCTATCTATCCAGGGGATGCCATTTTCGCTGAACTTAAACACCTCTTCCCCCTTATGAATAAACGTTGGAAACGGAGCGAGGTGGTTTAGTATGTGCTCCCACTTTTCTTTTTTTTCTTCATGAAGGCTTAGAGCCTCACTCAGGTCCAATATTCCGCGAAATAACATGCGCAAAGCGCCTAACGCAAGCACATTGTTCTTTTCTTCCTCGTTACAGGAATACTCCTCATACAGGCAGTCACCTACTATATTATAGCATCCATGTTCCCACACTAAATCTGCTTCCCAGAATTGGACGACCTCCCATACAAAAGGATATGCCTTTCGTGCGATCGTCTCATCCAAAGTCATGTAGTAATGCATAAAAATATTACAGCAGCAATAGGCGGCATTTATTTTCTGATGGTGAAACAGAGAACAGCAAACCGTCCCCCAAGGCCCTATTTCCACAGGAAGGCAGATTCCAGGACGGTCAAATTTATTTTTTGCATATAATTGACCGATTGGGATAATCTCCAAAAGCGGGTCAACATATGACTCTGCCAATTCCGTCCGGTTAGCAGTATACAGACAGAAATACGGTGATTCATAATTATAATTAATTGTGTAAGAGCCTGTCCATTTCGGACGGTCACTTGTTATCCACGGTCCATATAAACCTGGCTGTACTTTTCCTGATCGAACCGCAGATCCAATAAAATAAAGTGACGAATAATAATAAGCATCCAATATATCATCACCAGTCTGGACAAAAGATTTCTCCCAGTAGCTTTTCCACCATGTTCGATGTTCCTCCCGTATTTCTGCATACTGTACAATTGAAGAAATACAAAGCTTGCAGGCCTGTTCCCTGGCATCTGCCGCATCCAAATCACTCAGAACAGCCATAATCATATGAACCTTTTTATCTGGTAACAGCCAAAATTCTCCTCCTTTGTCACTTATATATTCCGGATGATACTGCGTCATAATATCTGTAGCAATACTGGCAAACAGCCATCGGCTTCCCTTCAGCGAATAAGGCTCTGCCGGATATTCCCACCATAAAGTATCATCTCTTATCCCATCAGAATATCCATAAATCTCTGACGTACCGAAAATACCGGGCATTGAAGAAAATATTATATGCAGAGGATCTTTACCTATATTTTCCATCTCCACTGCAAGAATATTTTTTTCTGCACTTATAAAAGAGGTGTAACGTACATCCATATCACCCTTTTGATATACGGATAAAACCTCCGCATAATAAGGATTTTGTTCCGTATGATAGGAACACCCTTGTAACGCCGGCACTTCAATCTTCAACCAGCCGGCCGGAACAATGCGAGTGCCCGAACGGCGTCCTTCTTTTTCCAGGAGGCGCTGCTGTCGCTGCTTGTCCGTTTGCGCCAAATGTGCTTGCGTCCAAAAATCATTCTTTCCCAAATAAAAGACTTGCTCTGCACCATCTCCGCCAATTGCGGCACCTAAATCTCCATTACCCAGTAACGGTGCATCCGTCATGGTATCAGTAGGCAGCCGTTTTGGGGGTTCGGTAAGGATTGCAATTCCTTTTTCTACTAAATCCTTAACGTTTACCGTTGATATCTCCATATGAAGAATCTCCTATCTTTTATTTAACCTTTCACAGAACCAGAAGTCATTCCTTCGATGAAATATCGATTCATAAATATATACAAAATGACCATCGGTACAATAGATATCACGCTGCCGGCTATCATAATATTCCATGATGATATGCCTTCTCCCACATCTTTAAGCGCTAAAACGCCTACCGTCAAAGGGCGAAGTTCCGGTTTGGAAATTGAAAGTGCGAGCGGAAGCAAGTAGCTATTCCAGGCATTTTTAAATGCAAATAACGCAGATGTAGCCAGGATTGGCTTACTCAAAGGCATAACAATACGCAAGAAGATTCCAAAGAAACCACATCCGTCTATTTCAGCAGCTTCTTCAATTTCCTTACTGACACCGGACATATACGAAGTAACCAATATAACCGTGAACGGAAGAACAGAAGCCGTCTGAGTAAGCACCATGCTCCACAAACTTCCCATTAAGCCCAGCATTTTACACATTTTAAATATTGGATAAATGAGAACTGCATTGGGAACAAACATTACCATACCCATCAGAGCCATCAAAAAGCCCTTCATCTTTCCAGCGATATGGACAAGTACATAGGATGCCATTCCAGCTATAATCAATGTTAAAACAGTTGTCATCACTGAAATAAAAACACTATTAAACGTATACCGAGCAAAATTAGCCTCTCGCCATGCAAAAATATAGTTCTCGATATTCCATTTTTCCGGGAATATATTAGAACCTCCCGCTAAGAATTCAAGATTGCTCTTAAAGGAGCCAAAAAATGCATACACCAGCGGAAATAATGTAAAAATGAGGAGCAGGCTCAAGAATAAATATATAAATATTTTACTTATTTTGTATTTTAAAATTTTCATAATATAACTACTCCTATGAATCATGAAACTTTTTACCAGTCAGGCCCAGATACAGAGCTCCAACCAGAGCTGTAATAACCGTGGCGCCTACACTCAATGCTGATGCATATCCCTGTTGTGCTCCCGAGGTGCTGAAAAAGTAATTGTAAATGTGTAAAGCCATAACGGAAGTTTCATTTCCGGGCCCTCCATTCGTAATCACCTTTACAGAATCAAATAACTGGAACGCATTCAATATTACCATCATAGTTATTACAGGAAACATTGAGCCCAACAGAGGGAATGTAATACGAGTAAATTTTTGCCTTGTATTTGCACCATCTATAACCGCACTTTCATACAATTCCAACGGAATCCGCTGAATGGCCGCCAGGAACAGCACCATAAAAAAGCCAAACTGCCCCCATGTATTCAATAGAATAATAACCCATTTCGCCAAAGTTACATTAGCCAGCCACTCAATCGGTCTTTCAATCAATCCAACTGATTGCAGCAGGCCATTTACAATGCCGTTATAAGACGCAAACATAAAATAAAAAATAATACCGATAATTGCAGTGCTTGTTACATTTGGCAGAAAAAATGTAGTTCTTAAGAAATTTCTTCCACGTATCTTACCATTAAGCAATACCGCTGTTAAAAGAGAAAGCGGAACTTGTACCACATAACCCATTACCGTAAATTGCAATGTGTTCCAAACGCTCTTCCACCATGAGGTATCGTGGAACATCCTTTTATAGTTATCAAAACCCACAAAAGACTGAACTGCAACTCCATTATACTTTGTGAAGCTGTAAAAAACAGAGCACAGTAATGGGTACACATTGAAAAGCAAGAACAAAGCAAGCAGTGGTGCAAGCATCAAAGCAATTTGAATTTTGCAGCCGAACCGGTGCTTTTTATTTTTATATGTAGTTCTCATATATTATCTCACCTGCTTAAATTTCTATATACAGATTTTAAAAAGGCGGAATGCGATTCACATTATTGCATTCCGCCCATAACAGAAAGCCTAACGAGTATAATAATCAAAACCTTCCGGCTTCAAATCGCTTTCATCCAGAACTCCCTGCTCAATCGCTTTGTCCAACGCAGCATTATAGCTGTCGGACAATTTCTGCAGTTCTTTTTCGATATCTTTGCCTTCAATAACCAGAATTGGATATACTACCTCACGGCTGTCACCCTCAAGAGTGATTTTTTGGCTTGGGACTACCGGAAAGGACGAAAGATTTTCCATGTCTTTAATACCCGACATTCCCTTCGTAGATTTTACTTCGTCCATACTGTTGATACGTACATTTACCTCCTCTACAAGGGAAAAAGCTGGAGCAATCCTGTCCGGATATTTATTCATGGATGCATCATACAAATTTAATGTTGTGTATTCAATTGCTTTGACAGCCTCAGCAATATGTTTTGAATTTATGCTCACAGCCAGCCCGCTATCCATAGTCAGATAATCCTTCGCGCGCTTTTGTCCATCAAAAATAGGAACCAGTGCCGTATCATAATTCAAATTTTTAGCAGCTTCAATTTCATTATTGTATCCATTTATCATCCAGTTACCGTCAAAGTACATTGCAATCTTATCCGTAGCAAAATTAGCACGTACCATCTCAATGTCCATAGATTCTGAACCAGGCATTATACTGCCTGACGCGTACAGTTCATGAAAGTATTCGATAATCGGAGTTTGTTTTGCAAAATCAAAGCGTCCCGTTGTATAATCAAATGCCCACGGACCGGTCAGCCCTGAAAGGATCGCAATATTATCAATGTTTCTTTCCCATGTTGAGCCGGATTTAATAGGTAGGCCGAAACCAAAATATTCGCCTTTTCCAGCCTCAGTTATCTGCTTTGCAAATGTCAGCATTTCTTCTAATGTCTTCGGCGGTTGATTTGGATCCAGTCCCGACTTTTCGAACAGATCCCGATTGTAATAGAGACGAATAAAACGTGCACTATCTGCAATCCCATATACTTTACCGTCATATGTATACTGTGCCAGAGCCGAAGGATTGATTTTTTCACGAAACTCATCTGAAATATAATCGTCCAAAGGGGCAAGATAGCCTGCATCCACATATTGTTTTAAGTCGCCAATTGTAGCTACAGAAAAATAATCCGGCATCTCATTGGATGCAAAAGCCAGTTTTACCACATCAGTATAGTTATCTCCGTACACCTCATAATTTACTTTAATATCGCTCTGCTTTTCATTGAACTCATCAGTAACAATCGTAGCGGTACTCTCATTTCCGCTTCCTCTCATCCATGCCTTTAGCTCCACCTTCCCTTGGGGCTGGCTTACTGTACTGCCATCTTGTGTCGGTGCATTTTTTGTCTCCGAACATCCAGACACAAGCATTACAACCAAAAGTATACTGCTCAAAATGGCTGTTAATCTTTTTCTCTTCATTGTTTTCCTCCCTTAGTATATGAATTTGTCAAACTTGGTACTTTAATTATAAGCTGTCTCATTTTTATAGACAAGGTGATAATATTGTCTATAAAGGAAGAAAATATTATCTTTTTTTATAAACTACATTCAACCCTGAGCGTTTCAGGCAGCTAAAACACCCTATCTGAATCTAAATAAAAATAGCATGATATCCACTGATTACATCATTTGAGCTGCTCAAATTCGTATCAGTGATTCATGCTATTTTCGAATGCTTTGTTGCTTGATATATATTCTTTTACGTTGTTTTATTGATGAAAACCGTGATATTTTTCTCCTAAAATAATCAATTCATCGGCTTCATGTAATCTTGCCAAAGAACAAAGGCTGCGATATAGTCCGATCTTATCCACCGCTTCTTCTAAAACAAATATACCACTGGTTTCTAATTTATATGGATCAAAATTGAATTGTTCCACCCTATAAGTACCTTTTTTTGCATGAGTTGAAATTCTTACGATTGGTTTGTATTCCATGCCTCGATCCATACCGTCTGCCTCTTTCTGCGTATATAGATATCCTCCGGAAACACACAAAAACCAAGACTCAGATAGTGCAAATCCAGCTTTCTCGGATGTCAACATTAGTTTATTTTTACCGTTTACAACTTCATATAAACCACTTTGTTTTGTTTCAAATCCTATCGCAACATAATATATTTTATCATCTTGTATGGTAATCCCATGTATTTCTAATTCATTGTCAATAACATAATTTTCTATTAACTTGGAAGTTTTAATATTATAAATATCTATTCCCTTGTTTACAATATATATCTTATCATCTTTTATCTGAAAACCCGAATCACCAATGCCAGGGGACCTATATTGATATAATATTTTCGAAACAGTTTCAGATATTGAAAAACTACATAAGACCGACATTTTGGGTTCTACTGTACCTATATAATAAATCATATCATCTTTGACCGCAAAATGAATTAGGGACATATTATCTGGAATAGGGACGATTTCTTTTATATCAGATCCATCAAGATTCATTTGATAAATACAATTATTATTCAAAAAATATATTTCATCTTCTAATACACAGTATTTCTGATATCCATTCTCCCATATAATCCGAAAATCCGTTCCATCCATTTTTATACGGCATAATCCCAGACTATCATGAAAAAAAAGTAAATACTCCCCATACACCTGCAATGCTCTTATTTGACCATACCAATTAGTACCCAGTAACATTTGATCATAAAGAATCATTTGACCAACGTTAGCATCTGACCGCATGCGAAAAATGCTATTACCTGCACATATGAAAAAAATCCAATTACCGCTGGCAACCGCCACATTATAGTTTGCATTTGCCGTTTTAGTTTCTGTATCATCCAATTCACTTAATGGAATTTCATCTAACCCTTCCATAATGTATAAATCAGTTCCTTCAACTTGATTTGCGCCTTTCAATTTTTCACCATTCATCGTTAACTGTGATGTTTCTTGGATTATTTGACTTTCATTTATTGTTTCTCTTTCAATAGCCATACTAAGACTTTCACACACTAAATCGTTTCCCTCACTGGTTGTATTGATCCTTCCAGAATAGCAACCTGATAATAAAAGGGGGATAAGCAGTAAGATACTTATTTCTCTTTTCATCTATTCCTCCACATATTTTCCAAACATTGGGATTCTAATTATTATAACCTTATCAAAAATATAAGTAAAGTACTTTCCTTTCCGATGAGTCCCCTTTCCAGACGGTTTAGATATTGGCTGTCTTCCGCCACAAAATATTCCACCAGACGATCCACCATGACCTCCAGCCATTCCTCTGCATCGCCGTTTCCCTCTTTTACCGGCCGGTTCTCTCCCTGCATTTCTCTTTTTCCCTCTCCTCTTCCCTCTGATTCTGCTTTCTAAAACATCGATCCTCCTATCTTTTCCGCCACTATGTTTCTACTCCATCGAAAAAAAGAACACTGTAGATGGATCATCCACAGCATTCTCCTTTTCACATTTCCGTATGATTTTTTTGTCTCACAAGCTTTCAAGAAAAACCGTCTGGTTTTCTCTCTATTCCGGTGGCAGACGTTCCCAGCCCTTTAACAGCTGTTTCTGCATATCCGTAAGCCTGGGATACATAGTACTGTTTCTAATCATGCTAAAGCAGCTGCCTTTTTTCTCCGATGACAGGACACCATCTCATATCCCCCGCTCTTTCCGGCCGTACCAGACAGGGAATCAGAATACTATACTTCTGTATACTGTCTGCCATTTCCATCATCTCTTCATCCATCCGAACCTGAAAGGTATCACCTCCTTCGTCAAGGACCGGTAGGCTTCCACCACTTTTGTATTACCGTTATTTTTTTGCACAAAAAAACCGCTTGTCCGATGTTAGACAAACGGCCCGTGCTGATCGCCGGTGATCTCTTTCACCAGTTTTGCAACACAACCTTATACTTGTTTTTTTGTTTTTTAGATAAGCAAAAGACCTATGCACTTATGTCTATAGGTCTTTTAAGCTCCCCGAGTAGGACTCGAACCTACGACAGCGCGGTTAACAGCCGCGTGCTCTACCGACTGAGCTATCGAGGAATGGCGTTTTCTCTTTTTTATTATACCCTCAAAACTACACATTATCAACATCTTTTTTACATCTTCTTACCAAGTTCTCTACCAGATCTTCCAGTATCCGTTTCCGGATCTTTTGGTCA
>NZ_QUEE01000026.1 GCF_003477885.1 Lachnotalea sp. AF33-28 | reverse complement strand
CCCTATGAGGACCATACCCTGCCCTCTCATACGCTGCTTTATCGGCAGCGTGTAAACAGTAACAACTTCCCGTACACCCGAACAATGATTATATGATTTCTTTCAAATGAAATAAAAAAAACGCAGGTGGATGGCTATCCATCCGCCTGCGGGGCAGTCTCCGCTTTACAGCAGTTTTACTTTATTAGTTTTCCCTCGATCCTGTCCTGTATATATTCCTTCACCCGGTCCACAGGGATTCCGAGAGAAACGGAAAGCTCATCGTAAAGCTCCTCTTCCGCTTTCTTAAAATATTTATCATCCACCATGGTGGTTTTCTTTCCCTGCGCGATCCGGTCCATGGCCCTTAGATAAGAAGTCTTTATCAGGCGGACCCATTCCCTGCACTGACAGCTTTTCAGGGCTTTCTTGTATTCTTCCTCCCGCTGCTTGTCATTGTCTGTCTCAAAGCATTCCAGAGCGGGTATCTCCTCAATCAGGTTCAAGGCAGTCTCTCTGTCCAGCACGCTGCGGATCACCGCTTTTTCATTGTCAACCGGTGTATATACCGTGCTGTTTTCTTTGTACCAGGGGTGCAGCATATAGTACAGCTTATCTCTGGAAACGCCTTCCATATCCAGCGTCGTGATATCCTCCACTCTGCAGACCCCTACCGTACCGTAAACTACAAAATCGCCTTTTTGAAACATATTCATCCGGCAGCCTCCCGTCCGATTTACTTTAAATATCCATAAACTATACCTTCTTCTGAACATAGTTCCATTTTACCACTTTTATGGGCAAAATGTCAGTGATTTCGCTGTAAGGAAGGTATTTTCGTTATATTTCCCAATATATAAGGCAAACATATTTGTATATTATGCACATATATTTTTATACAAGCGCCCGTTAAATCAAAAATGTCCCCGAAACCGTTATAAGGTTTCGGAGACATCCTGTCATGCCGTTTAAATTAATCCATTGTATAAGGCATTAAAGCGATATGTCTTGCTCTCTTGATCGCAACAGTCAGAGCTCTCTGATGCTTTGCACAGTTGCCGGTGATTCTTCTGGGAAGAATCTTACCTCTTTCAGATACATATCTTTTTAATTTATTCACGTCCTTGTAGTCAATTACTGCGTTTTTCTCACCACAGAACACGCAAACTTTTTTTCTTCTGCGGCCCATTCTTCTCTTGCCGGAATCCGCTCTGTCTCTGTTATTCACAGCCATTTCCATAACCTCCTGTTTAATTTCCTCTAGTTAAAGGGAAGGCCCTCGTCTTCCACTCCATCCGGAATATTCATGAAACCGTCGCCCACAGCGCTGCTGGGAGCAGGTCTTTGCGCCGGGCTATAGCCGCCGCCCATGTCGCCGCCCGAGTTCTTTCCGTCGGCGAATTCCTGATCATCAATTATGACCTCAGTCGTATAAACCTTCTGACCGTCTCTGTTTGTGTAGCTGCCAGTCTGAATCCTGCCGCTGACGGCAACGCGCATTCCCTGACGGAAATACTTCTCCGCGAATTCACCTGCCCTGTCAAATGCCACGCATGGAATGAAATCAGCTGTCTGCTGCTCATCGCCTCCCGCACTTCTGCGGCCACGCCTGTCCACAGCCAGCGTATATCTGGTGATTGCCATCTGGCGCTCACCCTGTGAATAACGCACTTCAGGATCTCTTGTCAGTCTGCCAACTAAAATCACTTTATTCATACGATCACCTGTATCTTTCTGCTGATAGGATTATGCTTCCTGTTTAACGATCAAATATCTGATAACCGGCTCCATGATCCGCACGCGGTGCTCCAGCTCGTTCGGGCATGTGGAATCGGACTCGAATTGGATGAAATAGTAAAAGCCCTCTCTCATCTTCTGAACTTCGTAAGCCAGTCTTCTCTTACCCCATTCATCAATGTTGGTTACAGTACCGCCGAAACGAGCGATGTATTCCTTCACTTTTTCGACTGCGGCTGCTCTGGGTTCATCTTCGAGTTTAGCATTTAATACTAACGCTAATTCGTATTTGTTCATGCTTCTCGTACCTCCTTTTGGTCTCTGGCCCCCTGATTTTCACAGGGAACAAGGATAATTATAATATATCACGAATAGTTAGTTTATCATAGGAATCCAGAATTTGCAAGGATTTTCTTTCGGTTGTGGCAAAAAACTGTAACGGTCGGTTACTGTTCACTGCCCCCCGTCCGGCTTTCGCACCTGGCGGCAGTTCTTTTCCACCAGCTTGCGGCTGACCATGATCTGATGGCCGCAGCCCATGCATTTGAGGCGGAAATCGATGCCCACCCTGAGCACTTCCCATTCGCTGCTGCCGCAGGGATGAGGTTTTTTAAGCTTTACAATATCCCCTACTTCAAATTGTGTCATCGCATTGCCTCCAGATCCTCTTCATTCAGGAACATGCCAAGCGCCTCCCCGATGGGTTCTGTTATAATCAGATCCGCACGGCTGTCCATGGGCGTGGCGCTCTTGTTGATCAGCACCAGCCTGCTGCCCGTATAGTACTCAATCAGGCCCGCTGCGGGGTAAACGGTCAGTGAGGTGCCGCCCACAATCAGCACATCCGCATGTTCAATATACTGTACCGCTTTCTGCATCACCTTCGTATCCAGGCATTCCTCATAAAGCACCACATCCGGTTTCACCGTCCCCCCGCATTCGCATTTGGGCACGCCGTCCGCGTTTTTTACAAAGGCGGCATCATAAAATTTTCCGCACCGGCTGCAGGTATTGCGGTGTACGCTGCCGTGCAGCTCCAGCACTTCTCTGCTGCCTGCGGCCTGATGCAGGCCGTCTATGTTCTGAGTGATCACCGCCTTTAGCTTTCCCGCTTTCTCCAGTGAAGCCAGCGCCAGATGCGCCTTATTGGGTTTTGCGTCCAGATACAGCATCTTGTTGCGGTAAAATCGGAAAAATTCCTCCGGCTCCCTAAGATAAAAGCTGTGGCTGATGATGGTTTCCGGAGGATATTTATACTGCTGATTATACAAACCGTCCGCGCTGCGAAAATCCGGAATATTGCTTTCGGTGGAAACGCCGGCGCCGCCGAAGAAGACAATGCTGCGGCCCTCTTCCACCCATTTCTTCAATTGACTCTTTGCGTCCATGCCCGCCCTCCTATGTCATAAAACCGCAGGTTAATGACATACGCACACTTGCGTATGCTTACACTCTACGTTTTTCAAAAACATTTGTATGGGCTTATTCTAGCACATTTTAAGCACTTTCACAACAAATTCACGGCATCTCATTGCTACGCGAGATTCCTTTTACCTGCCGGCTGTGAACGGACATTCTTTCATTTGAAGCATTCAATCACAGGTTTTGCCGATGCAATTTTCGTTTGTCCGTCATAAGAAAACAGGGACATAGGCTCCCAGCCCGGATCCCAGCCCAGCAGATCCGGCGCCCACGGACGAATCCCGCTTCCTCCATATTCTTTCAACCATGCAATAAAATCAGCCGTAAACCGGGCTTGTCCCTCCGCCGTCAGCTCATATCCTTTGACTGGCTGATTCCATGCAAATCCTCCCATAATCCTGGATGGGTATCCGTATTCTGCTACAAACACCGGCAGACCGCATTCATCCACGATCGCCCTGATCACCTTCTTCATTATCCCGATATAGTCGTGATATATCTCTGCAAGATTCATAGTAGGATAAATGCTGATCCCCGCCTGACTTAGTTCCACTCCATTCTCCAGCAAAGTTTTGAAGTAGGCAACGCTGGTGGGCGCATCGAACAGACCGGCTATATGACTTCCAAATTTAGCTCCCGGATGCGCTTTCTTTATTCCTTTTGCCAATGACGCCATCATTTGCCCGTTATACTTCCAGATATTTTCTTTGAAAAAATACACATCAACATGCTCCATATCAACACGTTCCATTTCAATATGGCTGTCCAGCCTGCACAATTTCGGATTCACTGCGGTTTTCAGACCCAAGTTAACACCGGCGAACCCATAGTTGGCCTCATTTCCTAAATTCCAATATTCCACTCTGCATCCCGTCGCCAAAACCTCCCGGGCAACCAGCTCCCCGTACTGTTCCAGCACACTGCACATCTCCTCCAAAGAATATTCACTCCATTCCTTGTCCGGTTTTGAGATTTCAGGATAATCCCTGAAATCCGGGGCCTGCTGTATGCTGGCATCCATATAGGTATGAGCACACATTATTTCCGGATTGATCGGTTGATCCAGAGCCGCTGCAACCCGGCAATACTCCAGGCTGGTCTCCAGGTTGTGGATCCTTGCATGATAAGTGTCGTCATCATTATACCGTTTCGTGGCAATCCTCACATACATCTCCGTTGAGCCGGCACCGATATACATCTTCTGTAATTCCTTCATCGTTGTTGCCTTCTCTTCTCCGATCTGATAGATAATTCCCTTTGAAAGCCCTATATCGATTCCCTGCCCTAATCCCAGTGCAACGCGAAACGGCACCGCAGTTTTATTAAATGTTTCCATATTATTCCCTCGTCTTTCTATCGCCCCTGCCGGAGCCATGATACACTCGCTTAACGCATACTATGATGTTGCCTTCCGCTTTAAAAACGCCGGACTCTGTGTCTTTGTGAAAGTACACTCATCCCTTGACCGCTCCTATGGTAATGCCCTTAATAAAGTACTTTTGAAAAAACGGAAAGATAAATACAACAGGCAGGATCCCAATCACCGCCACTGCCATGCGCATGGTTGTGGTTGGCAGATCCGACGTATTTACAATTCCCGAAAGTTTGTCACTGTTGTTTGCTAAAAACTGAACATTTTCATTAATTTTATTCAGTATCGTTTGGAGGCTGAACAGTCTGGCATCCGTCAGATAATAAAGCCCATTCGTCCAGTCATTCCAATAAGCAAGTGCTGAATTGATACCGATTGTTGCCAGAATTGGCGTGGATAAGGGCAGTACAATCTTAGTCAGCACTGTAGCTTGCCCTGCTCCGTCCATTTTGGCGCTTTCCAGCAGCTCCTTAGGTATAGCAGTTCGAAAATAGTTCTTCACCAGCATAATGCTGAATGCGTTCATCAGCAAGCCCGGGACGATCAAGGCCCAAATCGTATCCTTGACTCGGAGAATATTTGAATAAACATAATAGGTGGGAACCAGTCCGCCGTTAAAGAGCATGGTAAAGATCACCAGAAAATTCAATATCTTGACCCCAGGCACCCTTTTTGTCAGAGCATAGGCCATAAGGGTAGTAATGGTCATACTAAGAGCAGTTCCAACCACGGTTACTACAATGGTAATCAGGTATGCTCTTCCGATGGTTCCAAATTCTTTAAGGATATACTGATAAGCCCCCAGCCCGAACTGCGATGGGATGATGGAAAATCCGTTCAATACAGCCGCTTTTTCTTCTGTAAACGATGCGCCCACAAGCAGCAGGAAAGGCAGCAGCGCGCATACGCTAAGCACTGTCATCACAATGTTTGCAATCAGCCGCGCAGTTCTGTCTCCTCTATAGTTTAACATAGACTCTACTCCTCTCTAAAACAATGCACTTTCCTTATCCAATTTTCTCACCAGAGCATTGGATGCCAGTATGGTAATAAATCCAACTACAGACTGGTAAACACCTGCCGCCGAGGACATGGAGAGATTTCCCTGCTGCATAAGACCTTTGTACACATATGTATCAATCGTCTGAGTCACTGAATTTAAGATACCCGATCCTCTTGGAACCAGATAAAACAAGCCAAAATCCGAACGGAAGATTCCTCCGATATTCAAAATGAACATCGTAATAACCGTCGGCATAAGCAGAGGCAGAGTGATATACCTGATCTGTTTCCATTTGCCGGCTCCTTCCAATCTGGCCGCTTCATAATACTCCGGATTGATACCTACTATGCTGGCTAAATAGATGATGCACGAAAATCCAACACTCTTCCAGATATTGATGATGGTCAGGATAAACGGCCAGTACTTTTTCTCCTGATACCAGCTGATTGGTTCCATACCAAACAGCGGCAAAATACTTTTATTTAGAAATCCGGTCTCGTTGCTTAGAATCGCATATGCCAAATAACTGATGATAACCATTGACATCAAGTACGGAAGCAGAATCAGACTTTGGTACAATTTCTTTGCCGTCTTGCTGCGGATCTCATTCAGCAAAATCGCAACGCTTACAGCACAGATCATCCCCAGGGTAATAAACAGCAAATTGTATAAAATAGTATTACGCGTCATGATAAATGCATCATCTGTCTTAAATAAATAGGTGAAGTTTTCCAGCCCCACCCAGTCACTTTTAAATATTCCCTTTTTCCAATCCAGCTTTTTAAATGCTATTACAATCCCCGCCATAGGCAGGTAATTATTAATAAGAAGGTACAGAATACCCGGAACCATCATAAAATAAATAGGTAAATATTTCTTTATCTTTGCAACTCGCTTTAGGTACAATCGAAACACCTCCCTGTATCATACCGGGGGTTTCCCTCCATTCAGCCTATGTACCTTTTTATACTGGCTGGGAGAAATCCCATAAATTTTTTTAAATACTTTGCTGAAATAGCAGTAATCACTGTAGCCGGCTTTAAGGGACACAACACTGGTGGGGAAATCCATGGTTTTTAAGAGCTCTGATGCAAAAAACATCCGCTCCTTCGTGATGTATTCCACCAACGTACAGGATTCTTCCTTTTTCAGGATCCTTGTCAAATAATCCGGACTGATGAATACATGTCCGGCAATCTTATTGGCCGAAAGCTCCTCCCCAATATGTTCCCTTATATAATTCTTTACTTCCTCAATAATTGCCTTTGTACCTTTCTCATCTGTCTTTTCCTCTGAAAAACATTTCTCCCGGATCCATTGCTTTCCATATGCCTGATATTGCTCTGACTGACGGTCCTTTTCCACCCGTGCCGCCACCTGTCCCAGCTTTTGCGTCAGCTCCTCATAGGGAATCGGTTTCAGTATATAATCAAAGCTCTGCAGTTCAATGGCTTTTTTAGCATAGGTGAATTCCTCATGACAAGTGAGAAAAACACATTCTGTTTTATATCCTGCGTCCCGTATCCATTCCAAAAGATCCAAACCGGTACCCTCCGGCATTTCGATATCACACAGCAGGATATCAATGGCATATTCCTGAAAAAAGCGCCTTGCCTTATCTATCGTACAACTGGTTAAGACCTTGTCAAAGGAGAGTCTGTCCCAATCCACTCCATGCATAATTCCCTCTATTGTCAGGATTTCATCGTCTACTATCAACAAGTTCATCAAAATGCTGCTCCTTTCTGGGAATCTTCATCCATACCTGTGTCCCTTCTCCCGGCCTGGAAGCAACCGAAAATATAGCTGCTTCTCCATAAAACAATCGCAGCCGCTTCACGCAGTTATAAATGCCTATATGTCTGCCACGGCTATCCTCAATTATCTGTTCCGCCTTGATTTTGTTAAGGATCGTCTCCTCGATCCCCTTTCCGTTATCGCTGACTGAGATCCGCAGAAAATGACCGTCGGCCTTAACCGTGATAACGATCTCAATCGGGCGGTCCTCCTCCCAGGCATACTTTGAGCTGTTTTCCACAAAATTTTCTATAATCAGCGGCGGGACAGGCTCCGCCGACAGTTCTTCGTCTATATTGTAGAGCGCATAGAATCTGCCAGGATACCGGATCCGCTGTATTTCCAGATAACATTTTATAAAATCTATTTCCTTTCCCAACTGGACGTACTCCTCAGTATTCCGAAGGGAATAGCGAAAATAATTTACCAGATTCAGCACATAGGTTTGTATCCCGTCATACTTTTTCATCTGTGCCAGGCTATAGACCGTATTAAGAGAATTCAGCAGCAGATGGGGGTTGATCTGCAGTCGAAGACTATCCAATTGTGCCTCTTTCTTTTCAATTTCCAGATCGTAAGTCTTCTTTTCCAAATCAACAATCTGATCCAGCATCCTGTTGAATGACCTCATAATATTTTGAAATTCCACGGAATATCCGAATTTCGTAATTCGATAGGATATATTTCCCTGCTTGATTTTCAGGATTGCGGCTTCGATCTCCCGAAGGGGCCTTAATAAAATCCTTTCCAACACCAGATAAATAAACGGCACCGCAATAAGTCCGATAAGGGACAGATAAAGCAGCAGTCGATAACCGTAGAAAATTCTTGTCTTAATGTCATACTGCGGTATCAGCCGGACAATAGAAAAGCTTGCCGACGTGTACGGTTCACACAGGACATAGAACTGTTCCGATTCCTCCTCCAGACCAAAATAAGACCCAGGATACAGTTCTCTTTGGTGTATCGGCAATATGTCCGATAATAAAATCAGATCCGCGCCCTCGCTGTCCCATAAATTCAGCAGCTCTGTTTCTTTTACTGCAACACTTATCTGCATATAACTGTTGCTGAAGCTTTTTACCACATAATTTCCCGACTTACAGACAAGGATATCCCAGACCCGCTGTCCCACAGAATCCGAAATACACGCTTTTACGTCCTCCGCTTCCTCTAAGGTAAGTTTTTCCACATTTCTGGCAAAAAGCCGTTCATCGCTGGTTTTAATATGTATATAAAATGCGCCAGCCAGCGGATACTCCTCCATATTGCTGACTAATTTGTTCCACAGCCTGTTTTTCGTCATGATGTAATCCTGATTTTCACGTTCGAAATTCAGTCCGTTCCAAGCGGAATCCATAAGGATTCCGCTAAGATACTGTTCCATGGCGTCAAAGTAAATCTCAATTTGGTTCCGATACATTTTCAGGGCATTTTCTTCGCTTTTAAAAACATGCTGTTCCATGTCTTTCATAAGAGCATTCGTTAACAACAAAATCAATACATTAAGGGGAATGAAAATCCCTAATACGAACATCACAATTTTAAACCGTATGGATTTATACATGCGTTTCTTATTCATATGCGGCATTCACTGCTCCCCTAACTTTCTTTCTATTCCTGTGTTTTCAGCCATTCATCAAATTGTTTCTGATTTTCTGCTATGACTTTATCGATACCGGCATTTTTCAGAGCCTGATTAAACTGAGGCAGAACCGTATCCACATCTACAAAGCCGTACTCCAGGCTTGCAATATATTCACCCATAACATTGCTGATCGCAGCCAGCTCTGCCGTGACATTCTCCGGCACAAATCGGTAGCCTGCTGCTGTTGAAGTTCTTTCCAGCGCCCTCTCGGAAAATACTGCTGATTCCTCATACACAGAATTCTTGTTTGGCGCCACCATGTATACATTCATTTTATTTCCATAGAGGCCAAACAGATTGGTGTAAGCCCGGTCTTCACGAAGCTTTATAATCATATCTTCATCGGTCATATCGTAATGTACACCCTCGATACCATACTGAATCAGATTGGCGACTTCTTTACTCTCATACATGAAATCCAAAAATTCCAATGCTTTTTCCGGACGTTCACTTGTAATCGGAATGATCCACGGCGCGGCGGAATATGTATCACTCTTTACCATTGGCTCCTGCTGATACAACACTGTCACGTCTCTTCCACAGGATTGGCTGGAGCTCTCCGAAGCGCCCGGCTCCGCTATGCTGTTCGCACTCGAAAAAGCACGCCCGGCTTTGAGCCATTCACTAGCATCCGTGGTGGTCGCCGCATCCGGCGAAATATACCCCGCCTGATTCCATCTGCGCATCCAGTCCAGATATTCTCTATATTCATCCGTCTCAAACAGATTCACAATTTCCGTGGTATCCACACCGCCGTTCATCAATACGCCCGCACCCATGCCGGCCACAGAAAAGCTCTCAACCGGAATAAAGTACCCTGCTGCCGTGCCCAGCAGCGTGCCGCCAAAACCGTAAGTTATCATTTCCGGATATTTTTCATGAACCAGGGCAAACATTGCATCCAGATCCTCATAATCGACAATATCTTCCTCTGTATAATTCAGGCCGACTTCCTTCATGATATCATTGCGGACCACAATACCTCCTACCGCACCATAGGTTCTCTGCATAACAGGTATCCCATAGATACCGCCGTTATATTTCGAGCCCAGATAGCGTTTATCCAGGGACGAGATATACGGTGCATGTTCCGACAACAGATCATCCAACTGCACTACAGAATTATTCGCTATGCATGTACCCAGATCTAGCGGGAAGCTGGACATAAGATCTATTTTTTCCCCATTGGAAACCCACAGACTGAACTTGGCCGATGCCTCTGATGCGGAAATAGGAAGCAGCGTAACTGTACAGTCAATCGCATCCACGGTTATTTTATTAATTGCCTCTTCCACCAGCTCCAGATCCTTCGGTACTGTGCCCACATAAAAAACCGAAATCACAACATTGTACGGTTCAACAGCTCCTCCTGTTTCCGTTTCCGAATCCGGTGCATCCGCTCTTCCCGCGGAGCCGAAACATCCCGCTAATGCAGCGCTTAGCAGCATCACAGCGGCCAAAATAATTAAACCTTTTTTCATTACACATCCTCCTGTATGTTTTTATGCTTATAATTTTACAGGATTCAATATCCGGCGTACAGAATAATTCCGATCGGTTAGTTGTCAATTTCCGAACAATACTTCACAAGAAATCTATACAATCTCCATGATACAGACCCCGGATACCGGCCGCAGATGTGCAAGGCATTCCGCAGCAGCAGCCCCGCCCTTTACATGGCCTTCCTCCATGAGCTGTCCTGCGCCGGTCTGCCCGAAAAGCAGGGATGTCAGGCCCTGGGGCGATACACGGATAATCTCCCCGTCTTCGCTCCCGGCTGATTCATCCTCTTTCGGCAGACGCACCGCCTGGCAGGCATCCCTGCCGACATGCAGATGATAACGTCCCGTATTGCCCGGGATCAGGGAATCCTCCAGATCAATGGTCAGTTCAATGTCCCTGTCCGACCGCAGCAGCTTCATAAACCGTTTTCCATGGGTCACTCTGCCCATGATCGGCGCCGTATATTTCCGTTCAAATATTTCTTCCGGAGCCCTGCCCGCAAAGGACGGCTCCCGCAGAATCTCCTGGATCTCGTATGTGCCGCCGTCCTGCACATAGGAAATAACGCCCCTGCGCTTTCCCTCCCGGCAGAGAAATTCCATGTCCCCGCCTTCGCTCTTTAGCTCCTGCCGGCGGCGCTCGCAGTATGACGCATCCCGCAGCGTATAGGCCTCATACCAGCAGGCCAGCATCCGGTTGCAGTACTCGGCGGTCTCTTCCGGTGCCGTGCTGTCCGCCGGCATGCATTCCCCCGCATCCTCCGGATTGCCCCGGTAAAATTCGTGATATGTGATATCCGAAAAATCAAACGGTGTGTAATATGCCCGGTCTGCAGGCATGAGATAGGCCATGGGGATCTCTTCCTCATATAAATCCTGCAGGCACCGCACCATCAGCTTTCTCATCAGCCCCCTCCTGCGGTGATCCCGGCGGGTCGCCACACCGACGATATAGCAGACCGGCCACACCGTGTCTCTGATCTGCATCCGGTAGGGATTGCGGTGGAGCATCGAGAGTACCTGCCCGTCCTCTTCCTCTGCAAGGATCTGATTGCCCCAAACTGCCTGCCGGTAATAAAATTCCGTATACGCTTCGCGCTCTTCAGGAAATGCCTGACGCCACAGCTCTTTTGATTTTTCCTTCTCTTCCTGTCCCAGATATCTGATCATCTTACCTCTGTTCTATCCTGTATTTTCTCGCCATATCCACCGGGTGCCAGGAGAGCTTCGCCTTGCGCAGCCCCTCCACTCCCGCGTCATCCTCCCGGTTTACCAAAAGCGCATCCGGAAACTCATGAATTAAAAACTGCTGGTTGATAAAGGGGTAGAGCCCCCGGATAGTTGGATTGGCCTTCTCAATATGAATGATGGCCATCCTCTTTTCCTCATTATAACTCCCAAGGGTAAATGCTTCCAGCGTTTCATCCACATATATGCCCGCCATCCTGGCCTGCACCTGGCTGCAGTGCTTTAGGATATCGCTTATACCGCGCAGCTCAGCCTCCAGCTGCTCATCGGTTTCCTCCCCGCGCATCTCCTTCCAGCGGCTCAAAAATTCCGCAACTGCATCGGTCTGTCCGCAGTTAAGAGGCCGGTAACAAAATCTCCCGTCATATTCCTTCCGGAATGCGTTGACGTGGTTTTTCTTTTTATGGTACTTTTTTCCGGAAAGGCTGCGCAGCGCGTCGGCATCGTACAGATAATCCGCATATTCCGGTTTCTCCTCCACCAGGTACCCGCTCTCCGGCAGATTTAAAAGTTCCACAGCCTCCTCATCCGCCGAATAGACCACCATTTTTTTCTTTTCTTCCCTGTTAAAATATTCCTGTGTGTTCAGGAAAAAGCGCGGCAGGTCTTCCGGCGCACAGACAGGAATTCCCGCATACAGCTTCCCGTCCACTTCCTGTATCCATTCCAGGGCGCGCCCTTTTGTCTCCCGAATCCGGACCCTGTAATAGTCCTTCCATAAAAACATGTCCAGAAACACGCTGTCACAGGACTTATGCGCGCGAAGGGGAAAATATTTTTTTAGTGTGTCTATGTCGGCGGCTGTTACGGTATGAAATGGATGCTCCATAGTTTTGTATATCCTCCGGGCTTTCTATTTATAATAACCTTATTATCCGCTCCGGCATTTTTTTTATTCAATAGGAAAACACCATTTAATGAGCAGTTCAGCTCCTCATCACAAGCGCGGCAGGATAAAAAATGCTCTCCGGGGCCGGCCGGCAGATCAGCTCACGTATGGATTCTGCAGCGCAGAAAAGCCCCCTCAGTTTTTCCGCCTCTCCCGCGCGCTCCCGGATCCCGCTTAAGATCTGAATCATCCGCCGCTCCTTCCGATCGATTCCGGGCACGTCGGCCATCAGGATATAGATCTCACCTGCCGACTCCGGGCCGGACAGGAAGCAGGGCGTCTGCAGATCCCGCCTTGGAATGTAAAGTGCAGAAAGCCTGCCGCGGGAGTAAGAGTAGGCGCGCATCTGCCCAGCCCCCGCCAGATAAAAACGCCCGGGACAAAGCAGCAGTGCGGCGCCGGAGAGGACAGCCCGCCCGTCCCATCTGCGGCAGCCGCGCTGTGCCTCCTTCCACATGCGGCTCCAGGCGCTGAAAATACGGCCGCAGGCTTCTGCATCCCACAGTGCGCTTCTGCTCTCCCGGTCAAGCCATTCCTTATATTGTTGCATCAGATATTCTTTCCCGCCGCTTTCTCTGCATACGAGAGTCAGGGACATGGGTAAATGAGATGGAACAGGTACATCAAAACAGCACCCGCCGTATGGGTGCGCCGTTTGACTGCCTGAATCGGACAAAAATAAATACTGCAATGATAAACTGCCCCTTTTCTGCCAGTATTCTCTCAACCTTTGGCGGCGGTTTTGCAGAACGCAAAGTGCCGGCATGCAGATTGATTTTATTGAAATATATTTTGGGATTATGTTAAGAACTTAAAGATAATACAGATTAGAAGCGGCGGAACCGGGCCTTGTTCCGGCCCGATTCCCGCCAAATATTAATTGCTCTTATTTCTCATATAAAAACCGTTCCGGAAGCTCCACATGAAAATCCTTTTCCAGAGATCTGAAATTGTCCGGAGTGATCGTCTGCAGCTTGGTGGGGCTCATGGAAAGCACCTTGATCAGTATTTCTGCGGATTTTTCCACCGTATGCATGAGTCCGAAGGTCAGGTCAAAGTCTTCCCCTGAGCAGAACATACCGTGATGCGCCCAGATCGCCACATTATATTTCTCCATCAGTTTGCTGGTCTCTATGGCGATGTCCCGGCCGCCCGGCACCATCCATCCGATCACGCCGACCCCTTCGGGGAACACCACAGGGCATTCTGTGGCCATCTCCCAAAGCTCTCTCGTGAACACCTCATCCGTCAGCGGCAGCACAAAGGTCAGCGCGATGGTATTGGTGGTATGGGCATGATAGATCACACGGTGCCTGCCGCCTGTCACGCGTTTCTTCACCTCATGGTTCATCAGATGGGTGGGCAGCTCGCTGGTAGGCCCGCCGCCTTCCACCAGACCCCAGCGGATGCGGTAATTTTCCCCGATATCGTCCAGCTCTATGATTGCAACGCAGACCTCCGGATCCACGCTGATGTTACGGAAATATTTTCCCGTTCCGGTCACCATGAAAAATTCGCCTGCCAGGCCGGGCACGCTGGTGCCGATGGGCGTCCAATCGCCGGGCGCATTTAAACGGGCGCGTATGGACTCCACCTCTGACTCCTTGAGGCGGTAGGACAGGTTGCCGCCGTTTCTCTCATGCCAGCCCTGCTTGTACCCATCATCAGCCATCTTTATAAATCCCTGTACAAACTTTGATTCAAGAATTCTCATCGCATTTCCTCCTAGAATTAAGCCATACTTTCCGTCTGCCGTCCCCCACTGATTTCCCGGAGACAGCTTCACTGCTTTTAATGTACACTATTTATTTCCAAAAAACAACTATAATCGAATTCAAATGTTTTTACTAACGTTTTTTACAATTATATCACCCAATTTTTTCAATTTGGATGTATAATATAAATATTGGATAACCCTCCATTTTCTGCTGCGGACGCAGCAGGGCACAGATAATATTTTAGGAAAGGTCGTGGTAATCTATGAAATTTGACATGCATTGCCATGTAAAAGAGGGTTCCATCGATTCCAAAGTCGCGCTGTGTGATTATATCCGCCAGCTGAAGGAACAGGGGTTTGCAGGGATGCTGGTGACGGATCACGACAGCTATGACGGCTTTCGCAAATGGAAATACGAACTGAAATATGATGACGTCTTCAGCGGGTTTGATGTGATCAAGGGAATTGAATATGATACCCGGGATGCGGGACACATGATCATCGTCATGCCTGACAATCTGAAGCTGCGCATCCTGGAGGTGCGCGGCCTGCCCATTGAAGTGCTGATCGATGTGATCCATAAGCACGGCGGCATCATAGGTCCCGCGCATCCCTGCGGAGAAAAATACTTAAGCATTATGAATACCGGCCGTTTCCGCAAGGACGACAGTATCATAGAGAAATTTGATTTCGTTGAGGCGTTTAATGCCTGCGAAGGCAGCGTATCCAACGAGAAGGCACAGGCTCTGGCGGAGAAATACGGCAAGGTGCAGTTCGGAGGCAGCGATTCCCATAAGTCCGCCTGCGTAGGCACCGCTTACACGGAACTGGACGTGCCGGTACACACGGCGGCTGATCTCATAAAAGCCGTAAAGGAACGCAGGATCTCCGGCTGCGGAGGCACGCTGTACCGGCACACCACCAGGCAGAAACTGGGAAGGCTTTATTCCGTGCCCATACATGCTTTTTATTTCTTTAATAAAAGCGCGTGTCTGGTCAAATGGAAAAAGCGGCGCCGTCTCTCCAATCAGGAAACCTGATACATGCAGGAAAGAATCCCGCTCGCGGGATTCTTTCCTGCGGCGGGCCGCTTCAGCGACATCATTCCATTCCGCCGCAGTGCGTTCCTGCCCGGAGGGCTTTTTTGTTCTATAGGCCGTATTTTCCTTGGTATATCCTATAACACAATCTTTTTAAGTTCTGAAAATTCCTTCATGGAATAGTCCGCGATGCCGCAGTCCGCAGCGTCCCCGATAGCGGCGCAGTCCATGCCTGCGGCCTTTGCCGCCTCCACGCCCGCTCTGGCATCCTCCACCACAAGGCAGCCGGCAGGATCTGCCCCGGCAAATTCTGCCGCCTTTAAAAACACCTCCGGGTCCGGCTTAGACCTGCTGATATTATTGCCGTCGCTGACAGCGTCAAAGAAATCCGCCAGCCCCAGCCGGCTTAATATAAATCTCGTGTTTTTGCTGGACGATCCGATGGCCAGCGTGATCCCACGGCGCTTAAGCTCTTCCAAAGTGTCTTTGACTTCACAGCTCAAATCATCGGGCGTCATCTCCTTGAGCAGTTCCTTATAATATTCATTTTTCTCGGCGGCCAGACGCTCTTTTTCCTCTGCCGTCAGAACCCCTTCATACTTCTCCAGAATTATTTCCAGGCTGTCCATGCGGCTCACACCCCGCAGCCGGTTATTGATGTTCTGATTAAACTCGATCCCCAGACTGTCCGCAATCCTTTTCCACGCCTGATAGTGGTAGTGGTCCGTATGGCAGATCACTCCGTCCAGGTCAAATATCACCGTATGGTAATTCATTATTCCTATACTCCGTTCCTTATTTATTCTGACTCCGAAACTGAACCGGCGTCATCCCATAGGCCTTCTTAAACAGGCGTATGAAGTGTTCTACATTATCATAGCCCACGCTCTCCGCAACGGACTCCACCGTCTGTCCGGATTCCTTGAGCAGTGTTCTGGCCTTTTTCATCCGCGCCTTTTTTACTGCATCCTGGAAGGTCATGCCGGACTTCGCCTTTATATATCTGGACAGATACGGCTTGGAGAGGTTAAACTGCTCCGCCAGCACATCCAGCGTCACATCGTAATAGTGCTTCTGGATGTAGTTCATGATATCCACAATCCTCTCCTCCCTGCCCTCCTTCACATTCTCGCTTTTGGCCAGCTTATTGACAGCGGATACCAGCGCCGCGATGGAGCTCTTGATGATATCCTCATCGATGCCCACACCCCAGTACATCTTTCCGCGGCATACAATGCCCACATAAGCGGCGGCTTTAGAGGACGAACCTCTGGAAATCGCATGCTCCTCATACTCGGTCAGCTCGTAGCTGATGCCGAAATACATTTTAACCGCGTTGCTGACCGCATCCAGACGGCCGTTCCCGGAGGTCTCAATCACGCGTCTCTCTTTGTCCTGCTCTATGGTCACCTCCGCGGTGATACCATTATTCTGTTTGAAATGGACTTCCGCCACATTAAAGATATCGGTCTGGTTGATATAATGCTCCTCGAAGATGCGGTAGATATCCTTGGGAACCAGCTCCTGATGGCGCTGATCGGATACCCCTTTGATCAGATAGCCCACCTCTTCTTTCATCTTATCCGGCATGGAGATGCCAAAATTCTGTTTCAGTATAAAGGCAACGCCGCCCTTGCCGGACTGGCTGTTGATGCGGATGACGTCGGATTCGTACTCCCGGCCCACGTCCCTGGGATCGATGGGCAGATAAGGGACCGTCCAGCGGCCGTCGCTCTTTCCCTCTTCCCACCAGGCCATGCCCTTGGAAATCGCATCCTGATGGGAGCCGGAAAATGCGGTGAACACCAGGTCTCCCGCATAGGGCGTCCTCTCATACACCTTCATGCCGGTCAGCAGCTCATAGGTCTCCCGGATCTTGGCAATATTGGTGAAATCCAGTTCGGGGTCCACACCGTGGCAGAACATATTCATCGCCAGCGTCACGATATCCACATTACCGGTCCTCTCCCCGTTACCGAACAGAGTCCCCTCGATGCGGTCCGCTCCGGCCAGCACGCCGAATTCCGCATCGCTGATGCCGCAGCCCCTGTCATTATGGGGATGGACGCTCAGCACAACCGCATCCCTGTACTTCAGGTGCTTATGGATATACTCCACCTGTGTGGCGAACACATGGGGCATTGCCACCTGGACCGTTGTGGGTATGTTGATGACGGCTTTATGCTCAACGTCCGGCTGCCACACATCCAGCACGGCGTTGCATACCTCGACGGCATAGTCCACTTCCGTGCCCGGAAAGCTCTCCGGGCTGTACTCGAATGTGAAATTGCCCTCTGTCTCCTCCGCCAGGCTCTTTAACAGCTTAGCACCGTCCACAGCCAGCTTTTTCACCTCTTCTTTGCTCTTACGGAATACCTGCTCCCGCTGCGCGACGGAGGTGGAATTATAGAGATGTACGATGGCGTGGGGAGCGCCCTTTACAGCCTCAAAGGTCTTTCTTATGATATGTTCCCTGGCCTGGGTCAGCACCTGGACCGTCACATCCTCCGGGATCATGTTCTGCTCGATCAGCGCCCGCATGAAATTATACTCGGTATCCGATGCCGCGGGAAATCCCACTTCGATTTCCTTAAAGCCGATTTCCACCAGCATCTTAAAAAATTCCAGCTTTTCATCCAGCCCCATGGGCTCCACCAGCGCCTGGTTTCCGTCCCTTAAGTCCACGCTGCACCAGATCGGCGCTTTCTCGATTTTCTCCTTCTTCACCCAGTCATAGGTTGCCTCCGGAGGCATAAAATAAGATCTTCCATATTTTCCTTCTGCTTTCATATTCTCCTCTTTTCTGCGCCGGTGCGGCGCGCTGCTTCCCTGGCCTGTTACGAATTTACCCATCTCACGGCAAATGGGCACGTTTTCAACAGAACTAAAAAAATCCCCATAAAAATGTTATCAGGTATAAACACTTTTATAGAGACGTAAATTTAAGCTTACGCGGTACCACTCTATTTCACGGCGCGATGCCGTGCACTCTAAGACACTGTCATGTCCCTTCCCCTTCCTACGGCGGGATATCCGTCCGAACCTACACAACCGCGCGCCCCGCAGCCTTCAGCCGGCAGCTCCGAGGCCAGTTCACCGCTTTCTCCCGACTGCCTCGCACCAACCGGCAGTTCTCTGCTTCCCCGAAATACGGTTACTTTTCCTCATCTTCGCTTTTCCGCTTTATTCTGTTTTGTAAATTGTAACACAGTTTTGCGGGCCGCGCAAGGTGTGTATTTAATCTATTTAATTGATCTTTTTTGTCTGTCTAAAATAGGACCGGACAATATTCCCGCCCTTTATGAGGTCCTGCCGGGGCCGTTCCGTAAAGGCTTCAATGCTTACCCCGCCGTCATACCCGTTAAGCTTCAGCAGCTTGAAGAACCGTTCGTATTCCGGTATGTTTTCCGCAGGAAAACTCCGGCCTTCTGGGCTGGCAAAATGCACATGGATGATCTTTCCGCCATTCTCTTCCAGAGAGGCATAGCTGTCCTTCTCCACAGCAAAATGGTAGAAGTCCACAAGAAGCCCCACCTGGGGGCTGCCAACCGCATCCATGAGCCTGCGCCCTTCCGCCAGGCTGCATATGATATTGCTTTCCTTCCGGTTCAGGGGCTCAATGGCAATGCGGATTCCCGCGGGCCCAGCATAGCGCGCCGCCATCCGGAGGGCGCTTACAATCTGTTCAAACGCGCGGTCCTCCGGGAACCCTGCGGGCACATTTTTTGCGCCGCTGCTGCCAAAGACTATAAACCGGCTTCCCAGCAGCTCCGCCCGTTTTACCGCCCTCTTGGTATACTCCTCCGCCTTCTCTGACGATACTTTTTCTCCGGTCAGCCGGACGGATGCCGGATAGAAATTATTGCAGCATCTGCACGGCAGCGCCGCTCGCTTAAGAAGTACCCGCAATTCCTGAAACTTTTCTTCATCCAGCTCCATCACCTGCGCCAGAGGAAGCTCGGCATAATCATATCCGGCCTCCTTTATAAGAGGGATATATCTGCTGCCGGTGGGATCGGCAGCATTTCCCAGCATATTGATACAGCATCCCAGTTCCATTCTACATCCTTTCCGGCTTCAGCTCTGCCAGCCCATCCTCTCACCGCTTTACTTCCACCTGTTCCTTTTCCTCATAATAGCGGAGAATGGCGCTGTGGTCGCATTTTTCCAGCCCCTCGTCTTTCAGATGATTCATCATTCCCAGAACAGCCTGGGTCAGAGGCAGTTCCATATCCACCGCCTGTGAGGCGTTTACCGCATTTTTCAGATCTTTTATATGAAGCTCAATGCGGAAACCCGGATCAAAGCAGCGGTCCAGCATCATGGGAGCCTTTGCGTTCATAACTGTGCTCCCGGCAAGCCCTCCCTTTATGGCGTTGTATACATTTTCAGGATTCACTCCGGACTTGGCCGCCAGCACGAGCGCCTCCGAGAGGGCTGCGATGTTTACCGCCACAATGATCTGATTCGCCAGCTTGGTCATATTGCCGCTGCCGATGGGCCCGGTCAGCACCACCGAGGCGCCCATCTTTTCCAGCACCGGCTTCACCTGTGCAAATACCTCTTCTTTCCCACCGCACATAAAGGAAAGCGTGGCATCCTTTGCCTTGGGTTCCCCTCCGCTCACAGGCGCGTCTATCATCTCTCCGCCCGCAGCGGACACCGCCTTTTCCAGCTCCACAGATACGCCGGGATCGATGGAGCTCATATCCACGACGATACTGCCGGGTTTCATGCCCTCCAGCACGCCGTTCTTCCCCATAAGCACTTCCTTCACCTGGGGGGAATTGGGCAGCATCGTGAGGATCATACCGCTGTTTTCGGCAGCCTCCCTGGGGGAGCTGCAGCGCTTTCCGCCCGCCTGTGCCACCTCCTCTGCCGCCGTCTCATTGATATCATATATGTTCAGGGAAAAACCTGCTTTCAGCAGATTCTTTGCCATGGGCTTTCCCATGATTCCAAGTCCTATAAATCCGATCATTTCACGCCTCCTGCATTATTTTCATAATTTTTTTCAATATTCCGGCGCTGTCCAAGCCGTAACAGGCCAGCAGCTCTTCGTGGGAGCCTGCGGACTGGCCGAATACATCCATCACCGCCACGCATTCCACAGGCAGTGCGGATCCTCTAAGGATATAAGATACCAGCATGCCGAGTCCGCCGCGGATGCTGCATTCCTCGCACACGACCACACCCTTTTTCCCGCTTACCAGGGCTTTCACCGCATTTTCATTCAGCGGCTTTACCGTGGGGACATGGATCACACTCACGCTGATGCCCTCGCGCCCGGCCTCCAATGCCGCCTTTAACGCCTCTTGCGCCAGTATACCATGGGTGAATACCGCCACGTCCTCCCCCTCGCGAAGCACTACCGGTTCCCCGATCCTGTACTGAGCGCCGGCAGGAAACACATCCGCCACATCGTTTCTGCTAAGCCTGATATAGCAGGGCCCTTCCACGGCGGCAGCCGCCCGCACTGCCATCCTCACCTCCGGGCCGTCGCAGGGAGTAAATACCGTCATATTGGGCACAGCACTCATGAGCGCCACATCGTCCACAGCCTGATGCGTAGCCCCGTCTCCGAAGTCTGACAGGCCGCTGCTGCTGCCTGCAATCTTCACATTCAGCTCAGCCGTGGCTATGCTCTGGCGGATCTGATCATAAGCTCTTCCGGCCGCAAATACCGCAAAGGTATTGGTGAATGCAATTTTTCCGGTCAGTGCCAGGCCACCGGCAAAGCTGGTCATATTCTGCTCCGCAATTCCCATCTCAAAATACCGGCCGGGAAATCTTTCTTCAAACATACAGCTCATGGTAGACCTTCCCAGATCCGCCTCCAGCACCACGATGTCCGGATTCTCTTCCCCCAGCTCCACAAGGGCCTTCCCGTATTCGCTTCTCTGATTATGGATGTTCATGCGATTCCCCCCTTTTTGAGAGCTGACAGAGCTTCTTCATACTGTTCCTGCGTCAGCGCTTTGTTGTGATATCCCGCCTCTCCTTCGGCAAATGGGATCCCTTTGCCTTTTACCGTATCGGCTACAATGGCTGTTGGTTTGCCTTTTATCTCATCCGCCCGGTCAAATGCGGCTGCCAGAGCGCCCACGTCATGTCCGTCCGCAGTTATCGTCTCCAGGCCAAATGCCCTAAGCTTCTCCTCTATGGAACCGATCGGAAATCTCTCCTCGGTTCTTCCGGTGGCCTGCAGGCCGTTGCGATCTATGATCACCCGCAGATTATCCAGCCTGAACTTGGCGGCTGACAACAGGGCTTCCCAGATCTGGCCTTCCGCCAGTTCACCGTCCCCGACCGCCACATACACTTTGGCATCAATCCCGTTAAGCCGCAGTCCGGCCGCCATGCCCGAAGCCAGAGATACCCCCTGTCCTAAGGATCCCGTGTTGGCTTCAATGCCAGGCAGCTTTCTCATATCCGGATGCCCCTGCAAACTGCTGCCGAGGCACTTCAGCGTACGGATACTGGACTCCTTATCAAAATAGCCGCATTCCATCAGCGCCGCATACTGCACGAGCGCCGCATGCCCTTTGCTTAAAATAAATCTGTCCCTGTCCCTCATCCGCGGATTTTTGGGGTCATGCCTCATTTTATAGAAATACAGAACCGCCGTGATTTCCGCCATGGAGCAGGAGCCGCCAATATGGCCCGCTTTTCCAACGCCGATCATCCTGACCACATTCTCCCTGATCGCACGCGCTCTTTCATTTAATTCCTGCCGCATCTTCTCTTCCAGCATTTCTTTCCGCCCTTCCGAGTCACATCTGCTCCAGCATCTGCCGCACTCTCTGAAATCCGGTCTCTCCGCTGTTATATACGGGAACCGCCGTGTCCTTCAGATCAGGCGCCAGCGCCGACATGGACAGCTGGGCCATTACGATACAGTCCACCTTTTTTGAGAGCTTATCCACCGCATCCACCAGGATCTCATTGTGCCGCGCGATGTCGCCTCTCGAATACGCTTCAAAAGCTTCCGGACACAGTACCGTCTTTCTCTCAATGCTGGCTTTGGCTTCTGCGGCCGCGATATCCAGCAGCCGCTCCGAGGACGGCACCGTTGTGGCCAGCGTGGCGAGAAGCCCGATCTTCCTGCCGTTTTTCACGGCCAGCTCCATCATTGGCCGGTCGATCTGGGCGATGGGGGTGTCCACAAGAGGACGGCCCAGTTCGGCCGCGTAGTTGAAGGTGGAGCATGCCAGCAGGATCAGATCCGCACCGGCCTCCTCCAGGTTATGGGCATACTGTGCGAATTTGTAATAGTTGACCTTGGGTATAACTCCCGCACCTGCCCGGATGTTGTCCCTCTGTATGGTATCGTCACACAGATGCATGATCTGAACCTCCGGGATATACCTCTCTATGTAGGGCTCCATTGCCTTGATCGTTATATGGGATGCGTGGATGATTCCCAGTGTTTTTTCAGACAGATTCTGTTTCATGATGTTTTCTCCCTTCTAATTGTCATTGCGCCTGAACACCAGGCAGGATACGCCATGGGCGGGCATATCAAATTCCAGCGCTGCCCGCCCGTCTGCGGCCTGCATCACGCTGTCGGGACACAGTTTCTCCAGCCCGTCCCGCTTCTTGATAGCCTCGTACTGTTCCCCTTCCGGAAACAGCGGGCACCCCTGTCTCACCCATTCCGCATAGGGATTGGAGTGCTCTACATCGATGCGGTAGTGCTCCACCGCATATTCCCCGTCTTTAAGGCCGTCCACTTCAAGCGTTATCCTGTTTATCTCCCTGTGGTCCCGGTCATTGTGGTGGCTGGCGATGACAGTCTGTATCTCGCCGCCATTTCCTCTTACCGCAAATCCCGTCACCCAAGTCTCTTCGCCTTCTCCGGTATATCTGGACGTTTTCTGAACTTTCTGCGGATCCGGCCGCTTCGCTTTATCACACTCAAAACCTAATTTCTCATTCCCGAGCATCCCATAGATCTTGAAGAGGTTAAACACCGCTTTATCGATGCCCTGGGTGGTAAATGTCCTGGTGCCCTCAAAGCACCTCTCTCCCGGGAACAGAAAGGCCCATGCCAGAGGGCGCACCTTCATGCCGTATTCGGCGCTTAACCGGTCGATCTCTGCATAGGACGACGCTACATAGGAGGCGTAATATTCCGTATTGCGGAAGATCATATTGGCGTTATCGTACACGCCGCCTGCCGCCCATCCGTCAGGGTCCGCCTCGGACAGCACCACTTCCCGATCCTGATATCCGTATTCCTTAATGATATCAAGCCCCAGCTTCACCTGATGGATCAGGCTTTCCACGGAAGGGTTCTCCTTTGGCGCATGCATCTGGAAGGGGAATCCCCCGCCCTTGGCGTGAAACGTGATAAAGTCAAGCCGGGTTCCCTTTTCCTGCGTGCAGTAATTCGCTCCTCTGCGGCAGTGGTCCAGGAAAAACCGCATGAACTTCTGGGCATGCCCGCCTTCAAATATGCCGGTCACGGCCGGGCCGGACAGCCGTGCTCTCTTTGCAGCGCCGTGCAGCGCATGTTCGGTATAGTCATAGAGCCGGCAGTACTCCGCCGCGGTTCCGTTCCAATAGAAGATATCCGGCTCGTTCCAGAGCTCAAAATACCACGCCGCGATTTCCTCTTCCCCATATCTTTCGGTCAGGTGCTCCGCCACCGTTTTGATAAACTCATGCCACTTGTCATAATCCTTGGGCGGGCACGTCCAGCCCGTATCCTTATACTGGTTATAGCTGTCCCAGTTGCCCTTCACCGGTTTGAGATAGTTGGTATCCGCCAGGTCTTTGGGCATAAAGCCCAGTTCTATAAAAGGCTTGTTGCCGCTGTCTAAAATGGCGTCCAGGATCCTGTCATAATAGGTAAAATCATAGACCGGCCTGCCGTTTTCATCCTCCCAGTATATGTTGGTGGAACCGAATTTATAGGTTCCATGGCAATTGCCCGTGCAGAACATGAAATGCGTCCGGACATAATAGGGCGCGTCTTTTAAGGCTCCGAATTTTGCGAGCAGCTCCTTTCCCTCCGGCGTATAGCTGTAGTTGCACTCATCGTAGCCGATGTAGCGCCAGAGGTGTTCCTGTACGCCTCCCGCAGTCGCCGCGTTTACCTTCACATTCACTGTTTTGCTCATTTCATTTTCCTCCGTCATTTTATTCTTTCAGTCCGGGACTTTTCCCGATGGATACATGGCCCTTTTACAGACTACTCCAGCCGCCTAAGCGTATCTCTGGCAATCAGCGCCGGCTGCAGGATCACCCTCTTGTGAAAACCTTCCTCCGCCGGGCTCTGAGCCGCCCGGTCCATGAGCGAAAAGCACTCGGCGATCATCATATTGGCATCCAGGCAGTAGGTTGTGAGCGCCGGCGAAAACTGCCCGGCAAGCGGGATATTGTCCACGCTTAGGACCGATATCTGATCAGGCACTTCAACACCGTGAGCTTTCATCGCCTGGATCAGGCCTATGGCCATCCAGTCGTTAGCCGCAAATACGGCGGTATAGCCCTCAGCCCTGGCTAACCGTTCCACCTGTTCGGCCAGTTCATAGCCCCCCATGAAATTCATCTTGCTTTCCAGCACTGTGAGCTCCATCCCGTTCTTTCTGGCGCTTCTGATAAAACCGTTCTTGCGGTAGAGCGCCGATGCGTATTTGTCCGGTCCGGTAATATGTATCACCCTTTTATGTCCGTATGAATCCAGCACCTTAGCCGCATTCAGCCCGATCCGGAAATGGTCAAAATAGATCTGGGCAAATTCATCCTGATTCGGATAATTTTCAAAAGATATAATCCTTGGATATGCGTCTTTGATTTTCTCCAGATCCGGTTCCTCAAACTTCCCGATCATCAGGACCGGCGATATCATATCCCCGTTTTTCAGTGTCTCAAGTGTGAGCGGAATCATGTTGACGCTGTTTTTAGCGGCATAATTGGTCAGCTCCATCAAAAGCCGGTTATAAAACGGATCGCTGAATTTAATATCCGGCGAACAGATCAGATTCATATATTTGTTTTTCACAATCGGGGCGATATAGGTGCCCTTTCCCTCATACTTGATCAGCAGCCCTTCCGAAACCAGCTGGCCGATCACCTCCCTGATGCGCTGCCGGCCGGCACAGAACCGCTGCTCCAGCCTTCGCTCCGACTCGATTTTGATCAGCCGGTCCGTCTGGAGCCCGGCGAATTCTTTTCTCATCAGATCGGCCAGCTCTCTGTTATCCTGATTCATTGTCATATCCACCTGCTTTCTCTATCGGACAGGCGCAAATACCGCCTTTTGTGCATTTTGTCCATAGTGTTCTCAAAAAAGCCGTTGTGCATTTTTTATAGTTTCCGCATTTGGTTTAACCCAAAACGAGATTTCTATTGGTAAGATTTGTGCATTTTTACTGTTTGCAGTAGTAATTCCGCATAATTTCAGCCTTTATTATATGGATTTGTATAGTCATTTTTAACAAAAGTATAGCAAAGGTCTTGAATATTGTCAATCCACTTTTTATACAATAGAGCGTGTCGTGTCTGAAAATTGCTTTCCGTAAGATGTGCGTCACACATTGTGGAAATGAATTTCAAAACACGCTCTAACAAAAGGGGGCCGCCGCCCTGCCGGTTGATCAGCCGGTAAAGCGGCGGCCCCCAAAAGGCGCCTCAAAAAGTATCTATAAATTTATCCCCTTCCAGATAGGCAATCATATTGAGCACAAGGAAATTCCAGTTTTCAAACCCGCAGGTCACGATGGGTTCTCCGGTATCCGGATGATAATACTCATGCAGACACCCGTTTTTCTCCAGATCCCGTCCGAACAGCTCCACCGTCCTTTCACACAGCTCCCGCGCATCCTCTTCAAATCCATAGCGGTGCAGCCCGGAAAATACCATGAAGTTGCTGATTCCCCATACCGGTCCCAGCCAGTTGGACGGATTGTTGCTGGCCCTTAAGTCATACATCTTCTCCAGCCTGGACAGCGTGCGGATGCCGTATCGGCAATGGAATGTGCGGTCATCCCTGTATCGCAGAAGCATCCTTCCCGCCTGTTCTGCGGATGCTATGCCCGCCCACATCGGCAGGAAACTGCTCCAGCTGTCCACGCGCAGCAGAATACCGTCCCAGGTCCGGGGAGCCCCCTGATGCAGCCAGTCCGAGGGATCTATGGGCCTTAAGCAGAGATCCACACTGTAATAGGTGCCGTCCCGCTCATCCCAGCAATGCGTGTTCACCGCGTCAGCGAGATCCGAAGCGTAGTTTCTCCAGCGGTTCGCATGATCCATATCTCCAGACAGCTCCAGCAGATACCCCAGAGCCAGCATCTCCCGGTACAGCAGGCTGTTCAGATAGATTGACGCACAGCTCTTCTCCGGCCGGTAATAGACGGACGGGTCGTTGTCCACGCCCACTGCAAAATCATCCTGCCAGTAGGCCAGGCCGGTGGACGCATGCATATGGTTTTCGCGGTAGCGGTTTAAAAATTCTTCCAGCTGCGGCAGCAAGGGCTTCACCCACGATACGTCCCCGCGGTTTCTCTGTACGATGGACGCCGCATGCATCGCCAGCACCGGCTTATGCATATTGTCATCGTAAGGGCCGCGGCCGGGCAGCCTGCGCTCCATGATTTCCTCGCTTGTGATGCAGATCGGCATGATGCCGTCCTTCATATGGTCCAGGAAATTGCGTATGCAGCCCTGTTCATAGATGAGATATCTGCCCTGTTCCCCTGTCTCCTGTTCCACCTGGCCCAACGCGATGCTCACCAGCCAGGAATCCCAGTCCCACAGCGCTTTGGAATAAAAGGGGCAGGTGGGCTCACTGGGGACCACATAGGGGTACTTCAGCAGCCCCTGCGCCTCCCGCGTCATACCCCCGCAGTTTTTTAAAATAAACTCTTTCAGTTCCGAACTATAGCGATCCATTTTTTTCTGTCTCTCCTCTCGGAATATTGGCTTGATGAGTCGATTATAACAGGCCGCAGCGCGGTTTTCAACTGTTAACGGCTTTATCGGCAGCCAAGAACAGCAACCGTATATCCGTTCAGATTATACAATAAAATTCCGGCGCCGTAAACAGACCCTGCGGCAGTGTCACAAACGCCTCGCTCCACATAGAGCCTTCCGTCACAAAGCTGCCGGGCCCATAGCCGTCCACCAGCGCAGGCAGCATATGAAGCGGTCCGAATGTATTTCTCCTGGTGAGCACCGTCTCAATCTCAAGCTTCCCTCCATTTGCGATTAATTCGGTGATCTCTGCCTCATACGGAGGAAAACAGATCAGCTTTTCCGCCGAACCGCAGCGCAGCCCCACGCAGGAGCCGGCAAATCCCGGAACCGCGGCGGCCACTCTCCTGCCGGCCCAGTCCGCGGGAATGTCCATGAGGTATACCAGCTTTCCCGAGTAAAAGAGCAACCCCTGCTCTGTGATGTCCCCCAGCCGGATGCTCTCGGGAAGCGCAGTGAGCACAGGATACATCCTTTCGCTCTCCCGCTCCGCAGTGACACCAAAGCTTCCCAGCAGATAGACGGCTTCCAACCCACTGGTGCTATGATAGCTGACGGTGATCTCCACCTGATTTTCGCCGTATTTCAACAGCTTCCGGCTCACGGTCAGGCGGTCGAAACAGATGTCGATCCATTTGCCGCGGGACTCTCTTAAAAGCTCCTCCCCGTTCACCCTAACCGAACCCGTATGCTCCAGATCCTCCAGCACCAGCTCGATATCATCCTGCGGCACGGTCTCAACCGTAAAGCAGAACCTCTGCACAGCCTTGCAGACAGGTTTGTCCGTGTCGGAGCGATACTTCCTCGCATACCATGGCTGAAGCATCTCCCCGCCTCTTGCCGATATGTTGAAGTGCTCCCTGAGTGCCCGGTCAGCCTTAAGGATCTCCTGCTCCGGAATCACCGTTCCGTCGGGCAGCTCTACCCGGGCCCTGTCCAATACGCAGACGTTCGGCTCCTCCAGGCGGTATTTCCATTTCTCCGGATAAACGGTATTCAGGCGCTCTCTCTTCTCTGCGGCCGGAGACTGCCCGTTTTCCATCCCTGTCCCCGGCTCCGGTTCAGAACTGCATCCCGTTCTCAGCACATACAGTCTCGATTCCCCCGGAGCGAACGATGTTTTGAGCAGGCACCTTCCGCCAGCCGTTACGGCGTGCTCTGCCCTGCGCTCTCCGGTCATCGGATCCCATCTCGTTACAGCCGTACCCTGTCCAAGATCGATCGTCAGACCCGGTCTCGGGCGGTCCCGGTCTGTGTTTAACAGCATGACGCTTCTGTGTGCACCGTCCAACCGCCTTGTTTGAACGAATATCTCCCCGCTGCCCTCCCCGGTAACCCCTATCTCCCGTCCGCTCCTGCAGGCCGCGGCAATGGCGCCGGGTTCCAGCGCGATGCGGCAGGGGCGGCCTGATTCCGCAAATTTCACGGCTTTGTCGGAAGGTTCGGCATCCACATACTCCGGTACCCTGCCCGCAAAGACAACGCTGCCACCCTGGCCGGCAAACTCACAAAGCAGGGAAAGCGTCGTGTTTCGGACCGTATCGCATCCGGCCACCAGCACCTTTTTATATGCCTGCTTTCCGATATACAGGCATCCTCTTTCAACCCGTCCGAACCGGGCGATGTGATCTTCATCCCCGTAATCGAAATCGATCCTGTGGCCGGCCAGGCTGTGAAATACCTTTGCATATTGCTCTTCCAGCCTCTGTATTTCCGGATCCCGAGCGGACAGCCCATAAAACGCGCCGCTGTACGCTCTGGCCCACACGCTCTCGATAGGGCTGACCACCAGCAGCTCACATTCCGGCTCCCCCTCATCCATCAGCACGCCGATTCTGGCAAAATACGTCTCCAGCGCTTCATACTCCCGGTACCAGGCCGACTGGTGGAGAATGCTGGCCGGATAGTCTCTCTTTGCTTCCCCCTTCATGGTATACCAGGAAAGATGCGGGCAGCGGAAGTTCACTCCGAAAAGGCGCTGCCAGTCCCCTATATTTTTATAGGTGTTCAGGGATGTCTGCCATCCCGTGCATCCGTTCAGCTCCGAGAGCATCCATTTCTTATCCTGCTGTCTGGCCACCGATTCGATCTGTTTTGCAATCCAGTAACACCTGTTGCCGGATCCTAAGACATCCACGCCCGGCCTGTGCATATACTCGTAAAACCGCATCAGAGATCCCTGCATGACTGTCTGCGCACACAGGCAGTCCTCATGGAGCACGTGTCCGGTGAATTCCAGATGGTTTTCGCTGCACCAATCATACAGCGGTTTTGCAAAATTCTCCAGAAACAGTTCCTGGCAGAGCTCTATGTAATCCCATGCCGTTTTGGAAAGCGCTCTCTTGTCCTTTCGCAGGAACAGCTCCGGCAGCCTGCATTTCAGATCGTAACCGAACCTCTTCCTGAATTTGTCAAACAATCCGGGCGTATACGGAGCGGCGTTTTCCTTCCCATCCGAAAAGAATGTGAAGAGTGCGCCCCTGTGCGGTTCGTCGGTAAAAATACCGTATATTGATGCTCCAAATTTTTCCCCGCAATGCTTCCGGTATGCTTCATGTGTGGTTCTGATATAGGATTCCACCGCCTCACGGTTCATCGTATCCAGATATGTGTATCCGTTGTAATTATCGCTGCACTCGGGATGTTTTGCCGTAAAAATGAGAACCGTTTCCCCGTCCGAAGGCAGCTCGCCCTCCGCCAGCTCTCTTCCGTCCGTATAGGCCGTTCCTTCAAGTCTGCACGCATAGGTCAGAAGCTTTATTTCGCCGCCCGCGCATGTCTCATCCGCCCGCCCTATATATTCTCCGGCCGTTACGGTATGCATTACCATGTACCAGGAGCGGTATTTCTCCTCCTGTGTGACCATCCCGCCCGCAGACCCGGAAGGCCAGCGGTCCTCATCGTAAAGCCACGGCATGAGGCCCCGCTCCTTTCCGTATTCTGCACATCGGTTAATTAACCGGAACCACTCTTCACCTAAATACTCCGTCTCAAGCCCGGTGCGCGAATGCATGAAAAATCCGCCGAACCCCATTTCTTTCATAATATCTATCTGGCGCAGCAGTTCCTCTTCCTTCAAATCTCCGTTCCAGGCCCAGAACGGCATTGCCCTTTGTTTTGCATCCGGGCATTCAAACTGTTTTTGTAATTCCTCAAGCTTCATTGTGACCTCCCTCTTACTGATTACAGGATACTATATCTGTGCCTTTTTGTACATGATTTCATTTGGCTAAACCGCTTTAACCAAGTGCTATCAGGTCTTGAACAATAGATATCCTGACTGAAAAGGGACTGGGCGAGCATTATCACACTGCTCTTGCTGTTAAATCCCACTTTATCATTACCGGAAGTTATCTTGGAAAGATCTATGAATCGGACTTCCGCGATTCCAGTGGTGATGTCACGGCAATTCCCATTTATACCCTGTCCTTTGAGGAGTTCCTGCTTGCCTACGATTCTGCTTTATATGAAAAATATCAGGCTCTGTCATTGGACACCCCTGATTCAGGCAATATTTACACTCTCCTGAAGGAAACTTACGACATCTACTGCCAAGTTGGCGGATATCCGAAAGTAGTAGAGACCTATCTGGAGACACGCAGCTTTGAAAAGGCTCAGGGTGTCTTGATTAATCCAAAGCAGTCTGCAATCGGGCCATCAGCTGGCTGTATTTTTCCGGTATCATCGGTTTCTGTGCAAAGATTACGGAAATGGATATCCTGGATTTCAAGCCGGCAAGCCGATGCTACTTTATGGATCTCGGACTTGCAAACTACTATCTGACCTTGACGGGAACCGATGCGGCAACGCTTTCCGGTACCTTGAATGAAAACTTTGTTTATATCAATCTAAAGAAACGTCAGGACTTCCCTGCCGAGATTGCTTTTGAAACGCCTGACTTCGCCACCTACAAGGGCGGAGAGATTGATTTTGTAGCCCAGACCTTGAAAACTCGTATCCGCTATCTGATTGAAGTGAAGAAGACTAACTTATGAATGAATCCATGAACCAACTTATCAACCCCGGCAGTCCTACCAGATACCACTCACCCGCCATCTCAACCCTAGCCGGAATCCACACATCATTCAGTCAGAACTCAAATACCTCCCCGCAATGAATCCCGCCATAATTTACAGTCTCTCCATCGCACTCATAACAAAAATCGCACCTGCCACTTTCCTTGTCATAAAACAATGTCCCCTGTTTCATCGCCTGAACCTCCTTGTTATATCCAAACCAGAACGATAGAATGATTTTGAGGTGAACGATTATGCAAGTTCTTAAATCCCGCAAAGCCATTTATGGATCTGTGGTATCGGGCCAGCAGTAAATTTCCAGACTATAAGCTTCATCTTGTTTTCTTCGAGGATGACCATACCGGTATTTTATCTGTTATCTCTAAGCTTGGTATTAACTTTGATTTTCTGGTAGGTGTCTGCGATTCCAAAACATGGCTTTCTCACTGTAATCCGTTTCTTCCAGCAGCACACTTTATGACAAGAAAAGAACCTTGAAAAATCAGTATTTTCAAGGTTCTTAGAGAGGCGACGACCGGATTTGAACCGGTGGATACTGGTGTTGCAGACCATTGCCTTACCACTTGGCTACGTCGCCATATTTAATTATACTGCTCTATGGCTTTATCTAACATTATGCCATACAGCTCGGTTTTTATACCTAAAACTTTTCCGATGACTCCAGGGGGAATCGAACCCCCGTTACCGCCGTGAAAGGGCGATGTCTTAACCGCTTGACCATGGAGCCCTATTTGCTATTACAGCTTGCCTTTAACCTCACTGCCAAATAGCGACCGGATATTATGATATCATATTCTACGCTTATTTGCAAGCCCCAATTTAACTTTTTTCAATCCTTTTTTCAAGCACTGAAGTGAAAAGTTTATTTCCACTTTGAAGGGGGCAAAGTGGATTTTAATC
>NZ_QUEE01000025.1 GCF_003477885.1 Lachnotalea sp. AF33-28 | reverse complement strand
GTGCAGCAATGTATGGAGCTGACTGCTACTAATAGGTCGAGGGCTTGACCAAAGAATCCGGAAACTGAGGATGGAAGATCTGGTAGAGAACTTGGAAGTAAGATGTAAACAGATGATCGTTAATGTGTAGTTTTGAAGGTATAATCCGGAGCATCCGATGCCTACGCATCGAATCCCCATGGTTCTTATCCTTCCTTACTTAAGCGAAGAACGGATATACACAGGATACCATGAGTACATAGGATGAAGTTAAAAATACAAAAGAGTTAGTGCGGTACAAAAGAAATACAAAAGATGAGGCCCCAGGCGTATGCCTGGGGTTATTTTTTGCTGTTTAACAGACTGGAAGTGAGCTAAAGCTCCTTCTTCCACAGCCTGTAGTAAATCAGCCCTACAGAATCCGCCAGCAGCCATCCGATGGGCACGGAACACCAAATGCCCGCAACGCCGAACATCGGAATAGCGGATAATATGTAAGCCAGCGCCACGCGGGTGCCCAAAGAGATTACCGTGAGTATGACGGACATCCCCGGTTTTCCCAGTGCGCGGTACAGCCCATACAGCAGGAAGAGACAGCCGATGCCGCAGTAAAAGGCCCCCTCGATATGCAGGTAACGGATGCCCTCGGAGATGATGGCGGTTTCCTGTTCATTGATGAATAAAAGCATCAGCGGACGGGCAAATATCCATACGGATACGGAGATCACTATGCAAAAGGCCAGAGCGGCAAGCACCGCACCTTTTAAACCGGCCCGGATCCGATCCACCTTTTTCGCTCCATAATTTTGAGCAATAAAGGTGGAAAAGGCGTTGCCGAAATCCTGAACCGGCATGTAAGCGAAGGAGTCAATTTTTACGGCAGCGGCAAAAGCGGCCATGACCGTGGTGCCGAAGCTGTTGACCAGCCCCTGGACCATCAGTATGCCCAGGTTCATCACAGACTGCTGCACACAGGTCAGGAGCGAGAAGCTGCCGATTTCCTTAAGACAGGCGCGCCGTATGCGGCAGTGCCTGCGGCTGATGCGCAGCTGGGGCAGTTTAAACCAGGCATAGAAAGCGATGCCGATTGCGGATACATACTGTGAGATCACAGTGGCTAAAGCCGCGCCGCCGACGCCTTGCTTAAAAACAATCACAAATAGGAGATCTAACAGGATATTCAATACGGCCGAGACCGCCAGGAATATCAGAGGCACAATGGAATTGCCCAATGCGCGCAGCAGGGACGCAAAATAATTATAGAGAAAGGACGCGGCAATTCCACAGAAGATAACAGTGAGATATCCGTGCATCAGCTCCCGTATTTCGGCAGGAACCTGAAGAAAGAGGATGATTTCATCTGTACACAGCGCGGTGACCGCATTCAGGAGAACAGCCAGGGCTGCAATCAGCACAAAGGATGCGAACATGCCCTCTTTCAGCCCATCGTCATCCTGCTGCCCAAAGCGGATGGAGAAAACCGCGCCGCTGCCCATGCATAGCCCCAATAGGATGGAAGTGAGGAAGGTCATCAATGTAAAGGAAGATCCAACGGCAGCCAGAGCGTCGGGCCCAAGAAAGCGTCCGACAATCAGAGTGTCAGCCACATTGTAGCACTGCTGCAGAAGGTTTCCCAATATCATGGGAACGGCAAATGTCAGCATTGTTTTCATCACCGGTCCGTGTGTCAGATCACCGTTCATAGGTAATATTCTCCTTTCAACAATTACAAAACGAAATATAATAATTACATAACGTAACAATTCTAACAGGATATAATTCAAATGTCAATCGTCTGATTGCTTTAGGTATCTTTATACCTTATAATAAAGAGAGTGAGAATTTAAGACAATGCAATGTAGGAGGTAGTATGAATGTTTCTGGACGGATTGGATGAACTGGATCAGAATATCCTGAAACTTCTGATAAAAAATGCGCGGATGTCCTATTCGGATATCGGCCAGCAGGTTGGAATATCAAGGGTGGCCGTTAAAATGCGCATTCAGGCGCTGGAACAGCGCGGTGTGATAGAGGAGTATACAACCGTGATTAACCCGCAGAAGATCAGCGGTGCTGTATCCTGTTATTTTGAAATAGAAACTCTGCCGGAGACTCTGGCACAGGTGACGGAGCTTTTAAACCGCAATGAGACTGTCACCCAGATCTACCGCGTAACCGGAAAAAATAAGCTGCATGTCCATGCTGTAGCCTCTTCCAATGAGGAAATGGAACGGTTGATTCAGGAAACCGTCGATCCGCTGCCCGGCGTGGTCAGCAGCAGCTGTAATATCATTCTTTCACGCATAAAGGATATAAAAGGACTGAGACTCTGATGAGAGAAACGGCTGGGCAAAACCCGCTGAATTTGGATTAAGCTGATCTTTCATGATTTGCCGGGAAACGGAACATACTATTACCTGACTTATAAATTTTAACCGGCTTAATGAAAGGAACGTTATGAAATTCGAAGCAGTATACTACGAACCCTCCAGTTTGTCCTATGATCTTGGCAAAGAGCTGAAAGCGCAGTTTGACGACATCCCCTGGTATCCGATCGAGAGTCACAACGCGATACAGAAGATGCGCGAAAAACCGAACTCTGAGTTCGGCCGTATGAAGCGCAGCCTGGTCGTAGGCATCAGGAAGACTCATAAATATACAGAGAACCATAAGGTGTCAGATTATCTGGTACCCTACACATCATCGGGCTGTACAGCCATGTGCCTGTACTGTTATCTCGTCTGCAATTACAATAAATGCTCCTATCTGCGGCTGTTTGTCAACCGGGAACAGATGCTTGACAAGCTGATCAGAAAAGGGCGGGAGAGCGCTCGGCCCCTCACCTTTGAGATCGGCAGCAACAGTGATCTGGTGCTGGAAAATACAATCACGGGGAATCTTCAGTACACCATCCCATATTTTGCGGAAGCGGACGCCGGACAGCTGACGTTTCCGACAAAATTTCATATGGTGGAACCGCTTCTTGGATTGGACCACAGAGGTAAAACAATCTTTCGGATGAGCGTGAATCCGCAGGAAATCATACGGAAAATCGAACTTGGAACCTCCGGTTTAAAGCTTCGGATAGAAGCGGTGAATGCCATGTGTGAGGCGGGATATCCGTGCGGCCTTCTGATCGCTCCGGTTATTTTGACCGATGGGTGGAAAGCGTTGTATACGGGACTTCTGGAAGAACTGGAAGAAGGGCTGACGGAAAAAATGAAAAAACAGATGTTTTTGGAGATCATTCTGATGACCTATTCCTATGTGCATCGGGCCATAAACAGCGAGGCGTTTCCCAACAGTCCGGATTTATATGATAAGGAAAAGATGACCGGCCGCGGCAGGGGAAGATACTGCTATCGGCCGGAGATCAGGGCGGAAGCGGAAAACTTTTTGCGAAAAGAGATAAAAAGGATCTTCGGCGATGCCAGTATCCGCTATATAAGCTGATTTCATATGTTTGGTACTCTGCTAACGGTTCAGGTACCAGACTCCCAGATTCAGATATGCGGCAAACAGCAGCCAGTAGAGATAGGGGAGCTGCAGTTTCCCAGCCAGGGGACGTATGGCGGCAAACTGCCGGATCATAGAGATAACAAGTGCGATGAGCAGGATGATCCAGAAAAATGCAAACAGTCTCCACTTAAATGTGAAAAAGAAAATGGTCCATAAGAAGTTCGCAGCCAGCTGTGCGGCGTATGTTTTCAGGGCGTGTTCCTTCCTCGGGTCTTCAGAACAGTATATGAGGGCAGAGCCGATGCCCATGAGCACGTACAGGACGGTCCAGACAATCGGAAAAAGAAATCCCGGCGGCGAAAGCAGCGGCTTTTCCAGCGTTTTGTACTCTGCCATCCCGTTCATTCCAAGAAATCCCGAAAGACCTCCGACCAGGAGCGGGATCAGTATCGCGATGATATATGTTTTCTTTTTACACATGGATGATTCCTCCGATCTGCATCATAGTCCGGTGCCTGCCAGAGAAGGCACCTGCAGTACACATTATATGCGTAAATCGGAGGAATTATTTTCGTTCAATGGGAAAAAGGTATTATGCCGCCAGGACGGCCCGCCGCAGGAGGAGAATCCCGCGAGCGGGATTCGTTTTCACTTTAACGGTGCTTCATTAAAAAATGACAGGTGAGGATTCAATTCAGGTTATTTATATAAAGTTCCAGCGCTTCGTAAGCCCTGGGATATTTTTTGATTCGGTCCTCCGGGGAGTATGGAATGGTCCGATCCGCATCTCCGAGAAGTTCAGATATAAATTCAGCGTTCCAAATGCTTTGCCGGTTTGTGCCGCCTTTTTGCAGACTGTAGACTGCAAGAGGCCAGCCGGCCTTTTCCAACCATAGCGATTTAAGATCATCTATCAAACCGACGTTTTCCCGGACATGATTTTTATGAATATATAGAACTTCATTGTGTTCACCTCTATGCGAACAAAAATAATCTGAAGAATCCAGGCCGATCAAGTTACTGATTGCAGATTTGTCGGGATAACCGGCGCCGAAATACCCTTCGGCTATGACGTAACCTATCAGGCAAAACTGACTGTCCTCCAGAGGTATATTCATTTTTATTTGCGGTCCTGACCACGGCTTCCCCATATAGCTGCTGTCTGTAAAAAAGGCGTCATCCAGAGAAAGCTTTGTCCTGCTGAAGAAAGAACGGATGGAGCGCTCTGAACTCGTAATGCCGGGGGACACAGTAAAGAATAAATGTGCCGGCTTTTTTGTATTTATGAGTCCCATGGGTATATAGCCGTCAGGAGTAAACAGAATTTTATCCTGCATACCGTCCAGATACGGATGTGTGAGCACTTTATAGGGCAGATCAAAGGGGTCACAGGTCAGCAGGCGAGCCAGAAGGACGGATTGTATGATTTCCTCCTGTATGTCTGCAGCAGTTATAGGCCGGGCGTTTATTCCTGTAATGCGGTCTCTTTTTAAAGAAAGCGATATTTCTTCGGAATGTTCCCTGATATTTACGGATACCCCGGCATTGTTTGTTTCGGTCAGCAGTCCGTTTACATAGATATTGGAAGGGATCTCCGGGTGCTCTGTATGAAAACGGTAATATGCGGTATTTCCTGTGGACAGAACACAGGTTTTCCAGGCTTTAGTTATTGGATGGTATTCGCAACGGTTCAAACGGCTTTCCGGAATGAATACGATTTCCGGTTCATTTTCGCAGAACCAGTCAGGAACCGTGCGGAGCTGATTCAGCATCTTCTGTGATGTGTTAACGGTTATGACGGTGCCCGATTCCATACCTGACCCGGACTGTCTGAATATATCGAGCTGATCGCTTTCCAGGAGGGCATCGAAGCTGTACTTCATCTGTTCCAAATAGGAAACGGTTTCAACATGGATATTGTCGCCCAACAGAAAAGTGCTCAAAACGCCGATGCCAAATCTTCCGCTGCGAACCACTTTGGGGACAAGGGTATCGGGATCCAGATAATCTTTTTTCCAGGCGGGATCGTATCGGTAGGAGGAGCCGGCAACCATGTAGTAATTTTTAATCACATCTCCGGTCATGCCAATTCCGTTGTCACTCACACGTATAGTTGCATGCCCGTCAGGGCGGCTGATAAATTCCACGACTACCCTGCTATGGTAGCTCTCGCCTTTTGGCCGGCATAGCGCCTGCTTTTCATGGCAGGCGTCTATGGAATTCTGCAGCAGTTCACGTATTCCGTACACGGGCTGGTAATCATAAAGGGGCCCGATTAATAATTTTAACAGTTCGGGATTGGCCCGAAAGGCGATCTTTTCTGTCAGGTAGTTTACACGGTGCTCTGCGCACTCCGTGTTTGTCAGATCAGACTTTATCCTTCGGATACTCAAATGCAGTTTCTCAGGGGACCTGCCATATACATCGCCTAATACGGCCCAGGAGGTATCCAGTTCCCTCTGCATGTCATCCAGCAGCAGCTTCAGGCTTAGAAATATGCTGCTGCTGGATGGGGGGATGGTCTCAATAAATAATAATTCGGGATCACGCGCAGCACCAAAAGCGATATTAACGACACATTGATTTTTTTGCCATTCTCTGACGGAAACAGGACTTTTGAAATGGTACAGCCGTGAGATACTGACAGCGGCCCGATCATCGGAGATATCAAAATAATCTGCTATTCGCAGCAGCACCATCAGATAAAGAACATGTACATCACGTATCTTTAAAAAAGAGCTGCCATACTGCGCCTCCATGGTATCGAGCATTTTCCAGATGTCCTCTCCGTGGGAGCGGGCGATATGACCGACAAGCAGGGAATATTGCGCGGGAAGCACCTGAATGCTGCCATCGGCACAGGGAAAACCGGTACAGGCGATATCAAACGCCATTCTGCAGTGATTGCGGCGCAGAAATTCTCCGATGAAGAGGCGGTCATACAGATTGAGAAGCGCACTGTCAGCCGGTAGTTCATTTGGAGCACAGAGCGTGTGCAGGGCTGAAAAACAATCGACAGTCCCAAGAATTTGCTTGCGGATTTTGTCATTCCAAAGCCGGGCTTCCCGGACATAATCCTCCCATAACTTAGGCCAGGGCCGGTCATTATAAACTTCTGAATAGTCATGTGCAAAGAAGTTTTCTGTGAGGATACGAAGAAATCCTGCATAAGTAATGTGCATGCCCATATCATGATACAGCACAGAAAGGATGTAAACCGCAATATCCCCGGCAGTCAGATCTGCGTCGCTTTCCGGAGGAATCAGCCGGGTGCTTATCTTAAGAATATTGCGGATATGCATCATTTTGTGATTGGTATACTCGGGAAAAAAGAATAAATCATGATCCAGAATATCGCAGTATGCGAGTATAGAGGATTCAAGGGCATAAGCGGTTTTGTGATCGAGCTTGTCAGCCCAGTGTTTCGGTATTACAGAAGCGTTATCCATACAGTACCTCCTGATAGTTTTCAAAGAAGCTTTCTGATATTAAAACTAGCGGATTTAGCAATTGCTCCGGTACTGCCCCGGTGAGATCCCTTCATATTTGCGAAACCAGCGGTTCAGGGTCGCGACACTGCTGTACCCCACCTCGGCGGCGGCTTCACTGACGGAGTACCCCCTGCGTCCGATCAGTTCCTTGACCTGTTCGATTCTCTTTTCATGTATGACATCGATGATGCCTGTATTCGTGGCCTTCATATAGATGGAAGAGAGGTATTTGGAACTCACTCCCAGCGCATCGGCAATATAGGTGATATTCAGATTTTCGTCATGAAGATTCTGATCGATCACCTCGTTGATCCGCATGACCCAGGTGTCGTTCAGGCCGGACTGCGCAGCGCCGTCTGCAGCCTTCTGCGAGATCATGAGGGCCGTGCTTTTCAGTATATGTTCCAGTCTGCCAAAGGAGTTGGCTTTCAGGAACTCATCTGCGGCCTGGTTGCAGTCTGTGGCAAAGATGCCGTGCTGCTGCATATTGCCGGCGGCGGTGATGATGGCGGACAAAACGGAGCCTGCCAGGCACTTGGCGGTGCAGAAGGGCAGGTTCCTGGACGCGATGGAATCCATCCACTGTGCGGTCAGTTCCCCGGCCGCCTCCGTCTGGCCCGTCTGTATCAGATTAATCAGGTGCTTTTCATGATCCGACGAATCGGGCAGGGCATCCCCTTTCTCCGCGGACAGGTCATCCTGAAAGACGATCCGTATATCCTGTTTCATGATACAGTAAGATAACGCGTAGGCGGCTTCCTCGTAGCTGGTGTTAAGCTGCGCGATGCCTTCGTGTATGCCGCTGACGGCAAAATAGTACTGAAACTCACAGGCCGTGCCGAGATATTCCGACAGAGTTTCCAGGGAGGAGTTAAGCAGCTCTTTCCAGTCTTTGAGAACGTCATCCGCGGCGATGATGCAGGCATTGAAATCATAGACATTCGTGCTGTAGATGGATATGCCGTCAGGCAGCATGTCTGTAAGCCGTTGTGTGAACTGCGTCTGATAAAAGGAAGAGTAAGCGCTTTCCGCAAGTTCAGGATGTTTGGCCGGCCATTTTTCGGATACATCCGTTAGCGTGAGGAGCAGCAGATAGTTCTTTTTTAATACTTCCCGCTCGATCTCTGTGATCAGCGATTCCTCCATAGAAGACCAGTTAAGAGTTCCTTTGAGCAGGAGAGAAAGATAATAGGAATAGATCGTTTTGTTCTGTCTCTGTACGACCTCTTCGATCGAAGCATTTTTTTCGTATATCTGCTGCAGCGCTCCGGATACGATCTGGTATTCATTCAGTATTTCGTTTTCCGTCAGCGTGTTATGCTCACGGACGGTGTTGACCAGTTTTTGTACCGGGGAATAATTGCGCCGGGTGAAAAACGCGATCAGAATCAGACCGCCCAGAATACAGCTGGTCAGACTCACCAAAAGCGTTCTGCGAAGAAATATGAGCTGGCTGTCGGCAAAACTGACTTCCACCGCGGATACATAGGTGAGCGGCATCACTTCGGAATTGACACTGCAGTAGTAGCTCTTTCCTTCGGTATCGCTGTCCGGGGACAGGCAGGCCAGCACCTCATTGCCGTTGTCCGTTATATAATAACGGCTTTCGTCTAAAACCGTAAATTTCTTTAAACAGCCTCTAAGCGTGTCCGAATCCAAAAGTACGGCGATATAGCCTGCCGGAGTATAGGCATATGGCAGCGGATAGGTAATGACCAGATACTGCTCCTGACCGTCCGTCAGAGAAAAGATATGGTTCTCGGTCAGATCCAGCCCTTCACAGCGGTTCCATATGGTGCACGCCAGACTATTGTCCTGCTTCCATTCACTGATCCCCTGGCTGTGCCAGATGAGCCTGTTATTCGTGAATATGTAGTAATCGTCGATCAGACTGTCATGTGGCTCATAGGAGCTTAGAGAGCGGTTCATCTGATGCAGCACTGAGGCTTGGGCGTAACTTTCCAGGTAAACGGATTTGCCGGGGGCGTTCAACAGATAATTCACGTTGTCATCCAATGAAATCCGGGAGACGAAATCGCTGATCAGGGATAATTCACCGTCCATATCGCTCTGAAACTTTTCAAGCGATAAACGCTGCGACTCGATGGTCTGGCTGCGGATGGTGGAGACCGCCTGGCGATATGTAAAAAACTGAAAGGCGATGGGAAACAGAAAAATAACCGCATAGGATAAGAGCCAGGAAAAAAGTACGCGGTGGCTGCCGCCCGCTTTTGCAAAACGCTTGTTTTTCATTGGAGAAAGCATCATCGGAAACACCTCATATAATGTAATAACCTCGTTTACGAAAAGAATAAGCTAAGGTATAATGTTCTTATATTATTCTAATCGATTTTGAGATGCCTTTCAAGGAAAAACGGAGGAAGAACAGCGGATGAAACATTTATTACATGCGATGCTTTTTATGGCGGTTATCCTGCTTGCCGGCTGCAGCCAGGACGGAGCGGATTCCAGGGAGGAAGAGAAACGGCCCATAACCCTCTGCTACGAACTGTTTGGCAGCCAGACTGCCGAAGACACCGAGAACGAATGGTACAGGGAGCTGGAGCGCAGGACGGGAGAAAAGATCACGGTTCAGAGGATTCCAAGCGTAAACTATGTGAGCCGCATAGAACGCATGACGACGGCGGACAGCCTGCCGATGGCGGTTGCCGCCAATGACAGCCTGATGTCCTCACCGGTAATGCGCCGCGCCATATCCGCGGGATCATTTTGGAAACTGGATGATTATATAGAGGACTATCCGGCGCTGTATCAGCTGATCGGAGAGCAGTTCTGGGAGTCAGTCCGGATTGACGGTGCGGTTTACGGTATTCCGAGGCTGCGCATCCAGCCGAGAAACGGGCTGTATTACCGGGCGGATTGGGCGCAGCGGCTGGGGATATCCGAGGTGCGCACATTGGAAGATTTTTATCGGATGCTCACCCGTTTTACCTATGAGGATCCGGACGGAAACGGCCGGGATGATACTTACGGCCTGGGTTTTTGCTGGACGGATTATGGAAATAAATCCTGGAACGGTATTGCGACTCTGACCACGGTGCTTGGAGGTCCGAACTATTGGGAGTACAGGGATGGCGCCATGCTGCCTGATTTTTTTACGGAAGAGTATCTGGAGGCGTTAAGGTTTTTTCGCAGGTGCATAAATGAGGGGGTGATGTCAAGAGAGATCTCAATCACAACGGTGCAGCAGCGCCAGAAGGATTTTCTTGAAGGAAATACCGGCTGCTGTTTCGGCTGTATTGATGATGCATTGGGGCTGCAGGCGGAATTGGAAAGCCGGATTCCCGGCGCTTCCCTGGCGGTGATGACCAGTCTGGAGAATGGTGGCAAAAGCAGACGGGTCAATTCTGACAGAGGATATAACGGCATGGTGATGTTTAATAAATCAGGGGAAGGCGGGATACGGACGGAGGAAGAACTGCGCAGGGTGCTGTCTTTTTTCAACAGCCTGTGCGAACAGGAGGATCTGTTTACCTACGGCGTAGAGCAGGTGGATTTTGTACAGAATCCGGACGGATCCAAAGAGCTTCTGAAAATGGAGGACGGAACACTGAAGCTGAATGCGGATATGATGGATTTCACACAGATTTTTACCTTTGACCGCATGACAGGAGCAAGCGAAGACAGCGAGCTGAAACGGCAGCTGGAAAAGGTGATGGAAGAGAGCAGCCCATATCTGGTATTCGACGATGCGGATCTTCTGCAGTCCTCTACTTATATTAAGAAGAAAGAGAGCCTGAACCGGATCATTCAAAATGCATCTATGAGGTATATTTTAGGAGAAATAGGAGATGAGGGATTTAATGCGGCCCTGGAAGAGTGGCTGGAAGCGGGAGGAACAGAGGTTATTTCGGAATTGACGGAGCAGTATGAGCTAAAAAAGAAATAAGCCAATATTCATAAAAAGGATAAGGATGGGAAATCCATCCTTATTTTTTTGTGCAAAAATTCATGATAGATGTAAAAAAGGTGATACTGAGGCTTGACTTGCCTTTTTGATCATCAAAAAATACCGCTCACTTCCGATTTTGATTGTGCAATCCGACATACTAGGCCTGCACATTTATTAAAACTGGCATTACAATAGCAGCATGGCAAAAAAAGCCGAACAAAAAGAGGGAAGGAAGGGATTCTCAAGGTGAATCACAAGCAAAAACAAAAACGGGGTTGGGCGGAGGCCATTCGAAAGGACTGGATCCTCTATCTGATGATTTTACCCGGCATGCTGTATTTCCTGATATTTAAATACGGTCCGATGTTCGGACTCATTACGGCGTTTCAGGATTACAATCCGATGGTAGGGGTATTGAAAAGCTCCTTTGTAGGATTGAAGCATTTTCGGAGGCTCTGGTCCGATCCAAAATTTCTGCAGATATTCGCGAATACCCTGCGCCTGGCAGTCTACAACATAATTTTGTATTTTCCTCTGCCGATCCTGCTGGCGCTGCTGCTCAATGAATTAAAAAATGAGAAGCTGAAGGGAATCATTCAGTCGGTGGTGTATCTGCCCCATTTCGTATCATGGGTTGTGGTGGCCGGCATTTGCTTTACACTGTTCTCTTCACAGAGCGGTGCGCTGACCGGAGTGCTCTCCGGCATTTTTGGCAGGGATGTCAGCGTATTGAGCGAACCGAATTCATTTGCACCGTTGATTACGTTCCAGGTGATATGGAAAGAAGCGGGCTGGGGCACCATCATTTTCCTGGCTGCGTTAGCCGGGGTGGACGTGCAGCTGTATGAAGCGGCGAGGATTGACGGAGCGAACAGAAGACAGCAGATGTGGCATATCACGCTGCCTGCTTTAAAAGGTGTAATCATTACATTGTTGATCCTGCGCATGGGAAGCTTTTTAAATAACGGGTTTGAACAGATCTTCCTGATGCTCAATTCTATGAACCGGGAAGTCGGCGAGGTATTTGATACATATGTCTATCAGATGGCGATCAAAAAAGGCAGAGTCAGTTACGGTACGGCCGTGGGCCTGTTTAAATCCGCAGTCTGTCTGATTCTGGTGGTGATCACAGATAAAATAGCCAAAAAGGCCGGAGAGGAGGGTGTATTCTAGGATGGCAGCGAAAAAAAACAATAAAATTAAGGCGTCCGTTGGGAGCCGTGTCTTTGATCTGGTGAATCTGCTGGTGCTGCTTACAGTGGCCTCAGCCTGTCTGGTGCCGTTTCTGTTTGTAATTGCGGCATCGGTATCCCCGCTGTCAGATATACTGACGAGGAAATTTTTTATCTATCCGATCCATCTGGATTTTTCAACCTACAAATATCTGTTTTCCAGCGTATCTCTGATTAAGAGCATGGGCGTATCCGGTTTTGTGACGCTGGTGGGCACAGTCCTTAGCATGGTGCTGACTCTGATGACTGCCTATGCCCTGTCTAAAGATCATCTGAAAGGACGCGGCTTTTTCAATGCGCTCATTGTTTTTACCATGATGTTCAGCGGAGGCATGATACCGACCTATCTGGTGGTGAACGGCCTTAAGATGACCGATACGCTCTGGGCTCTGTGGCTTCCGGGCTGCATCAGCGCTTATAACACGATACTGATCCGTTCTTCCATCAGTGCGCTTCCTAAGGAGCTGGAGGAGGCCGCTGTGGTGGATGGCTGCAATTATTTTCAGAGCTTCCGGCGCATCGTCCTGCCGCTGATTAAGCCGGCAGTAGCCACCTTTTCCCTGTTTTATGCGGTGGGATACTGGAACGACTATTTCGACGCCGTCCTATATGTAAATAATTCGGAACTGTGGCCGATTCAGGTTTGGCTGCGTCAGATCGTGCTGCTGTCATCCGGCGGATTTTCAGACGCTTCGGCGGTCAGTGACATCGGCTATATACCGCCGCAGAATGTCAGCTATGCGGTTATAGTATTTGCCACGCTGCCGATCCTTCTGGTGTATCCGTTTGTTCAGAAATGCTTTTCAAAAGGCATGATGCTTGGATCTGTCAAGGGTTGATCCCCTTTCAGATAAAAACAAAAAAGGAGAATGTATATGAGAAAAACAACAAAAAAAGGTTTGGCCGCTTTGCTGGCCCTCACAGTTGTGCTGTGCGGGGGATGCGCGTCAAAAGAGCAGAACGCGAAGGAAGCGGAGGGGGACTCTTCCGTCCGGTTAACGATCATGCAGGAGCTGTTTTCGGACCAGGCTCCGGATATGGAGAATAACGCATGGTATAATGCGCTGGAGGAGAAAATGGGCATAGAGATCGAAATCAATTATGTGCCCACACTGTCCTATGAGGAAAAGGTGACAACGCTGATCGCGTCAAAGGGACTGCCTAAGATATTTTCCGCCAACGGCAATGTTTTGATGAACAATAACATGATCCAGGCGATGGATGGGGGCGGATTCTGGACTCTGGACGATTATTTGAAGGATTATCCGAACCTGTACAATTTTATCGGGGAGCAGACCTGGGAAAACTGCAAACGTAACGGTAAAATTTATGGCATTCCCAAGACAAGGATTCTGGGAAGGTGCGGATATGTGATCCGTCAGGATTGGCTTGATAATCTGGGCCTGGATATGCCTGAGACTTTTGAGGAATTCAAAGAGGTGATGAGAGCTTTTACAGAGGATGACCCGGACGGCAATGGCGTCGATGATACTTACGGCTTTGTTTCTTCTTATCAGGGACCGTATAACCGTGAATGGAACGGACTGGAATTTTTGGCTGTGGCCATGGGTGCTCCCAATGAATGGAGATATGAGAACGGTGAGATGGTTCCGGATTTCGCGACGGATCAGTGGCTTACGATGTTAACCTACATAAAGGATATGTATGACAGCGGCTATATGAATAAGGATTTTGCGGAAATCACCGCAAATGACAGAACCAGCGCTTTTGACCAGGGAAAATGCGGCGTGATTTTCTGTACAACCGATGATATCAGCACCCGTTCTGCAAATTTGACTCAGGTTGTGCCGGAGGCGGTGTGCGCGGTTGGTTCCGCGCTTCATTTTGAAGGGGAAGAACCGAAATGTGTTTCTACAAAAGGTTTTAACGGCCTGGTAATGTTTAACCGCTTTGGTGACGGTGCGATACAGACCGAGGAGGAGCTGAAAGAAATCTTAGGCATCTATGACAGTCTGTGTACGCAGGAGTATCAGGATTTCATGGCATACGGTGTAAAAGGTGTTCACTATGAGGTTCAGGATGAAAAGCGGGTTATGATTATGGATCAGGGAACCGGCAAAACACAGCTTAGCGTGGATACCGCCGACGGACTGAATCAGAGTTTTCCCTATCCTCCCTATTTCCGCAAGGACGATGACAGTCAGATGCTGACGGATCTGTATGACTCCATCGAGTACAGAAATCAGCACCTGGTGACCAACGATTCCATCGGGCTGCAGTCGGATACATATGATGAGCTTTCCAGTGAACTGGATAATATGATGATGGATGCGGATGTGAAATACATAATGGGCAGCATCGACGCAGACGGATACAGGAAATGTGTGGACCAGTGGAGAGAACGCGGAGGCGCCGATGTGATCAAAGAATATACGGAGCAGTACGCGGAATATAAGCTGAACGAACAGTAAAGACGTAAGAAACGGAGGGATAATGTGAAGTATTATGAATCCAGAATCCGGACAGTGCTGAATGTGCTGAAGGATGCCTGCAGGACAGAGTATCTGGAAGCAGAACAGATCCGGTACCGCAGCTGCGGTTATGAGATGGACAGTGTGATGAAAGAAGAGATCTCCGGATGGAAGATATTTGAAAAAGGGGATACCTGGGGATCGGAGGACGGACACGCCTGCTTTGCATTATCCTTTCAGATCCCTCCGATCTACCGGGACCGGCCCGTATGGATGGAGGTGCTAACAAACCTGGATAATTACTGGGATACCGATAATCCGCAGTTTTTAGTAAACATAGACGGCAGGAACCGGTGCGGCCTGGATGTCAACCACAGGACCTGCAGGATTTCCCCGCGGGCCGAAGCGGGACAGCGCTATGATGTGCGCCTCTACGCATATCAGAACCACGCTCATTCGGATGTGTCCCTGAAAGTCACCTTTTACGTGCTTAGAGAGGATGTGCAAAAGCTCTTTTACGATCTGCTCGTGCCGTTTGAGGCCGCTGTGCTGCTGCCGGAGGACGGCTATGAAAGACAGCATATGCTGATGCTGCTGAATGAAACGCTCAACTGTCTGGATCTGCGCCGGGTTGGCTCCGAACAGTTTTACAGTTCGGTGAAGGAGGCGGAAGCGTATCTGCAAGCCCGTTATGATAAGCTCTGCTGCCCGCAGCCGGCCGTGACGGAGTACTGCATAGGCCACACACATATTGATGTCGCCTGGAAATGGCCGCTCCGCCAGACCGTTGAGAAGGCGGTGAGGAGTTTTTACACCGTCCTGGAGCTGATGGATCAGTATTCGGAGTACAGGTTTATGTCCAGCCAGCCGCAGCTCTATGAATTTGTTAAGGAAGAAGATCCGGATCTGTATGCGCAGATAAAAGCCGCTGTTAAGGCCGGCCGATGGGAGCCGGAGGGCGGTATGTGGCTGGAACCGGACTGCAACCTGATAAACGGCGAATCCATGGTCCGGCAGCTCCTCTATGGCCGCAGCTTCTTCTGGCGGGAGTTCGGAGTGCGCTGCGAGATCCTGTGGCTGCCCGACGTATTCGGCTACAGCGCATCCATGCCCCAAATCCTGAAAAAATCGGGAATCCGTTATTTCATGACCACAAAAATCAGCTGGAATGAAGTGAACCGGATTCCAAACGATACAATGGTATGGAGAGGGATTGACGGAACCGGTATCCTGACGTATTTCATAACAACTCAGGAGAATAAAAAGACGCCGGGAGAGGATCCGGACGATTTTACCACCACCTATAACGGTGAGATTACGCCCAGCCAGGTATCCGGCTGCTGGGAACGCTACAGCAATAAAGGGATGAATCAGGATATTTTAAACTGCTTCGGCTTCGGTGACGGGGGAGGCGGCGCCACGGCGGACATGCTGGAACAGCACGCCCGGCTGAAAAAGGGCATAACGGGCATCCCGCGGACAAAGCAGGGCTTTGCAAAAGAGTTTTTTCACAGGCTGGAGCATAATCTGAAAGACCGGGATGTGCCGGAATGGTCGGGGGAACTGTATCTGGAGTTTCATAGGGGAACCTATACATCCATGGGCAGAAATAAACGCTATAACCGGCTTTGCGAATGGAAAAACTGTGATGTGGAACAGTTTTCTGTGCTCGGCCGTCTGCTGCGCACCGGTCTTTTATATCCGAGGGAAGACCTGAACCGGTGCTGGAAGCTGACCCTGCTGAACCAGTTTCACGATATCCTGCCGGGTTCTTCGATAAAAGAGGTTTATGAAGACTCAAAAACCCAGTATGAAGAAATATTGAGGACGGACAGGCAAAATATTGAGAAAGCGCTGCGGGCTGTGGCGGACAGGATTCCGGCCTCCGGCAGGAGCGCAGTTGTGTTCAATCCCCTGTATACGGCCGGAGAAGGAATGATCCGGATTGATTCAAATGTGCCTGTGTCCCTAAGGCGGGACGGTGCGGTATATCCGGGGCAGCCGGCCGAAGACGGAGGTTATCTGTTCTGGGTTGACGGGATTTTGCCCAAAGGGTACGGCGTGTTTTCCGTTGAGCCGGCGTCTGCCGGGACAGATAAAACCCCGGTTAAGGCAGAAGACGGCGTGATTGATACGCCGTATTACAGGATACGGCTTAATGAGCAGGGGTATCCGGATTCCATCTATGATAAAGAGGCCGGTAGGGAGCTGGTACAGCAAGGAAAATGTGTCAATGAGCTTCAGATATTTGAGGACCGCCCTTCCCAATACGATAACTGGAACCTGGATGCCTCCTATCGGGAAAAAATGTGGGGCGCCAGGCTGCAGACAGGGCCGGAGGTGGTGGAGACCGGACCTGTGCGGACCTGTATCCGGACCGTGCGCCATTTTCTGGACTCCAGGATACAACAGGACATGATCGTGTATCCGAAATCGCGGAGAATTGATTTCGTTACGGACGTGGACTGGAGGGAAAGCCAGCTGTTTTTAAAGGCCGCATTTCCGCTGGAGATTACGGCGGGCTGTGCTGTGTATGATATCCAGTTCGGCAGTCTGGAACGTCCCACACACACGAATACCAGCTGGGAACAGGCAAAATTCGAAGTCTGCGCCCACAAATGGGCGGATCTGTCCGAGTACGGATACGGAGCGGCCGTTCTGAATGACTGTAAGTACGGGTACGATATCCACGGTTCAGTGATCCGGCTGTCCCTTCTAAAATCCGGCATATATCCCAATCCGGATGCGGATAAGGAGAAACACCGCTTCACCTATTCCCTATATCCTCATATGGGAGGATATAGGGAGGGGAAGGTGATAGAAAAGGCATATGAGCTGAACTGCCCGCTGTATGCGGTGCTTACGGGCCCTCATGCGGGCAGCCTGCCTGCAAGCTATTCCATGATAAGTGCCGACCGGGAAAATATTGTGATCGAGAACGTTAAGGAAGCGGAAGATTCGCAGCGGATTGTGATCCGAACCTATGAGGCGTGGGGAAAAAGGACCGCTGTGCGTTTTCGTATCGCAGAGGAGATGGGGGAGCGGGTCTTTGACGCCTCTCTGATGGAAGAGGAGGAACAGCAGATCGAATGCGTAAACCATATGTTTACTGCAGAGTACGGTCCGTATGAGATAAAGACATTTTTGATCGGAGAGCAATAGATTTCAGCTGTTGTGCATCTCCCGATACTGGCTTGGAAAACAGCCGGTATACTTCTTAAATACATTTACAAAATAATTGGTGCTGTTATAACCGATCCGCTCTGCGATTTCATGTACGGTGCACCCGGTCTCATTCAGCAGCATTTTGGCCTTTTTGATGCGCACCTGATTTAAATAGCTGGAGAAGGACTGGCCGGTAGCTTCCTTAAAAATCCTGCCAAGATAGGCTGCGTTGGCGTTAAATTCAAAGGAAATGGTCTGCAGGCTGATGTCTTCTTTGTAATGCGCCTCCGCATAGTTGTGCATCCGTTCAATCACAGGACTACCCGCGCCCTTGCAGCTGTTTTTCAGCCGGAAAAATTCGGAAGTGGTATCGGATATCCAGCGATACAGGGCCGGGCGCGAACGAAACGAAGCCGCTTTTTTGTACAGAAGGTCCGTAGGGAGCAGCAGATCCAATGTATCCAGATGCAGATAACGGGCGGCATCGGCTAATGAAAAAAAGATGCGCAGGGTAGCGGCCTGCAGATAATCGTAGGAATAGGCGCGGTAATCATAATCCCGTCCATAGATCTGCTCGAGTATCTTCTCCGCCTTGCCCGGATCGTTTTGCAGGAGCGCTTGATAGTAGATCTCCATATCAGAGCTTGGGGGTGCGCTGTATTTTTCATGCTCCGGCCTGGGAATGCCGTAACTGATCATATGGCAGTCAGGACTCATCAGACTGTAATTCTGCAGCTGTTTGGCAGTTCTGTAACTGTCGTTTACGTTTCCGGAGCCTTTGACGGCTTTTCCGACAGTGAGAAGGCCGGACAGCAGAGCCCCGGAGGAGAACCTGCCGGCGAGCTGTTTTACCGCCTCCTCAAGTCCGGCGGGGTCCTCTTGCGACTGTATCAAGACCAGATCCCCGTCAAGATCCCGGAACCTATAGGAATTTTCGGATACAGGCAGTGCTGCGTTTGAATCGGCGGCATCCGGCACGCGCAGCACGCAGACCTGATAATAAACACCGTTTACAGGCAGTTCCAGAAAGTTCATCCTTTCTTCCAATTCTCTACGGGTGATGCGCCCGGTCGCCCATCGAAGCAGTACATTTTCTTTCAGGATATTTTCGGAAGGCAGCAGCAAATTCCGGCTGCCCTGTTCCAGCTTTTCCACAATATTCTCCAGAGTCCGGGACAGTTCGTTCTCATTTACCGATTTAATCAGATAGTTCTCTATATCCAGATGAAGAGCCTGTTTCATATAAGGATAATCATCATACCCGCTTAAAATAATGCAGCGTATGTCGTAGCCTTTCCCGCGTATCCAGCGTATTAAGGAGATGCCGTCCACCCCGGGCATTTTAATGTCGGTGAGCAGGATGTGCACCGTATGACAGATGATATAATCCATGGCATCTTTTCCGTTTGACACTGCTGCGGTGATTTCAAGTCCGAGGGATTTCCAGTCCACGATGTAATGCAGTCCTTCCAGTATAAACGGATCGTCATCAGCAAGCAAAACTTTGAACATAATTTTCCATCTCCTTTACAGTCATATAGGGTATGCGAATGGTTACCGTTGTACCTTCGCCGGGAATGCTGTCCAGACCGACGCCGTAGCCGCAGCCAAAAATCCCGGTGATGCGCTGGTGGACGTTGGAGAGGCCGATCCGATTTTCCTGGGGGGAGGTCTGGGTGTTCAACTGAATCTTCAGCTGGTTCAATCGTTCCGGTGAAATGCCTGTGCCGTTATCCTTTATCCGAATCAGGATATCCCCGCCCTCCTGGCCGATCGCTATGAGGATCGCGTTGTGGGCGCTGCCGGGTGCAAGGCCGTGACAGAGCGCATTTTCAATGATGGGCTGCAGTATATGCCGTATGATTCCGCATTCCTGGACATTCTCGTCCACCTCGATCTCTGTGTCAATCTTATCCTTATAGCGGTATGAGGTGAGCTCCAGATACAGACGGCAGGTATCCAGCTCTTCCGGTATACCGGTGACAAAACCGGTTTTCAGACTTTGTTTAAACAGTGTGGACAGCAGATAGACCATCTGCGCGACATCCCTGTTGCCAAAGGAGAGTGCTCTCATCCGGATGGATTCCAATGTATTATAGAGAAAATGGGGGTTGATCTGTGTCTGAAGCGCATACAGCTCGGCGGCCCTCTGTTTTAATTCGGCGTCTTTTCTTAGAATCTCACTGGACTGTGCTTCAATCTGGCTGATGTAAACCTCTTGTATCATATGTTCCAGCCTGCCGCACATATCGTTCAGATTATCCGAGATCAGCGAAAGCTCATCTGTCTGGCCGGGGGACTTAATGCGCACCGTCAGATTTCCGGACCGGATTTCACGTATGGCGCAGCAGATGGCGGAAATCCTGCGGAAATACTGTCTGGAAAACAGCAGGATGCTGAACAGAGATACGGCGGTGAGCGTCATAATCCCAGCATAGATAAAAGTTTTCTGTGGCTTAAGGGTCCTGTAGATGCTGTGCAGAGGATGAACGGATACAAAATACAGATCCAGGCTGCCGTTATATTCCAGGTTCGTATACAGTTCACCGTCCTCCATGCCGCCCGGGGGTATATCGTCTGCTGTCAGGCGGGAAAATCCGGGATAGGGCTGACCGGTCAGCGCCGTCGAAGAATCATAGATGACGGTGCCGTGGGAATCCAGGATGTACAGGGTGGAGGAAGGAAATTCGGAAGAATAGTCCGCAAGTTCATCCTCCATGCTCCTGCAGGAGAAATCCACCAGAATACACCCGGGGTCCGCCGCCAGGTCCGTACTCTTTATGCGGCATACCATGGGAATTACCGGTCCGCTGTAGGGGGAAAGGACACTGGTGTAAGCGGGAAATAAGGTGACTCCGTAATCCTTTGCCGTCTTCTGATATCCGTTCATCTGTTCCCGGAGCGCATCCTCCAGATTTCTTCTCCGTTTCGCCTCTTTATTCAGCAGATAGATGCTCTGATCCCCGTAAATTTCCAGCGCAATATTCACTATATCTTTATCGGATGAAAAATGAAACTGTAGAAATTCGTCCAGCGTTGAAGCGAAATTCTGCCTTACATGTGTGTCATCTGCAGGCGAGGTCAGATAAGACGGTATGATGCTGTAATATTTATTCTTATAGAGGGAGGCGAGGATGCGTTGGGAAGTGATGTATTTCTCGTTGATATAGTTGTTCATGCGGTTGATCGCCCGGATGCTCTCTGTCTGCAGCGTATTCCCAGCCTTTTGATTGAGATATTGGCTGCTGTAAATCAATATTGCTGTGAAAGAAATAAAAAGCACAACTGCGAAAAACAGTATGAGTTTAGAGAAAACAGAGCTTTTGATTTTTGTGTACATAGTAGTCCCCCCGCCGTATCTTCCATAGAGTGCCGTATTTTACTTTAACATAAAGGAAGGGTAAAAATCAACAAAATCCATAGATGAGAAAGTGCATAAGTATAAAAAATGCACTAACATGTAATTTTTTCCATTGTATCCGGGTCTAAGCCGCGGTTATAATACTTTTTGACCGGGAGGAAAACAGACTGAAAATTTATGGAGTAAATTGTGAGGGGGAGAGCTTTATGGATGCATTGCAAAAGCGGGGCGGCAGAAGAAAATTAAAAAAGTCTGAGGTCAGGCTGCTGCTTATGGCGCTGCCGTTTGTCCTGTTTATCATTGTGTTTTATTATGCCCAGCTGTTTGGGTGGCTGTATGCCTTTATGGATTATAAGGCCGGGAAGGCTGTCTGGGAGCAGACCTTTGTGGGACTTGAAAATTTTAAAAAGCTGTTTGCGCACGGCAGCAGATTCATCGCAGCTTTTCGAAATTCTATGATTTTTGGCGTTCTGGGTATTTTAACGGCGCCCCTTCCGGCGGTGTTTGCGATCTTTTTGTCGGAAATCAGAAATTCAAAGATCAAAAGAACGATACAGACCATGTCGTCATTTCCCAATTTTATATCATGGATACTGGTCTTTTCCATCTGCTTTATGTTCTTCAGCTCACAAGGGCAGATCAATCAGATCCTGGTTAGGGCCGGCATCCTAAAGGAATCCGCCAACCTGCTCTCCAATGCGGATGCCGCGTATATCTTCCAGATGCTGCTGGGAGTGTGGAAGAGCATCGGATGGAGTGCAATCATCTATATGTCCGCCATTGCGGGGATCGATCCGGAGTTATACGATGCCGCGGATGTTGACGGCGCAAACCGTTTTCAGAAAATGCTCTACATCACGCTGCAGGGGATTCTGCCCACTTTTTTTGTATTGCTTGTGCTGAATGTCAGCAGCATTGCCAATGCGGGGTTTGATCAGTTCTATGTATTTTATAATCCGATGGTATCGGAGCAGCTGGAGGTACTGTCCACCTATGCCTACCGTATCGGCCTTGGAAACGGGGAGATTTCCTTCGCTACGGCCATCGGCATGAGCCAGTCCATCGTCAGCATTGTGCTGCTGTTTACGGTCAATAAGCTGGCGAAAAAGCTGACAGGAAATTCTGTTATATAAGCGTAAATGAAAAGGAGCCGCAGTATGAAAGGGAATAAAAGTTACAAACGTTATCGTATCCGTCCGTTTGATGTATGCAATGTCCTGATATTAGGGGCGTTTGCGCTGCTTTGCATGTATCCGTTTTACTATCTGATCATTTATTCCTTAAGTAACAGTACACAGGCCGCCAGACAGGATATATGGCTGTTTCCGGCGGGCTTCACTGTGGAAAATTATAAAGTGCTGTTTCGTAAGGCGGACATTCTTCTGGCGGCGTTTGTCTCCGCATCCAGGGCGGTGTCGGGCACGCTGATCACCATATGCTGTTCCTCGTTTTTCGCATATCTTCTGACCAAAAAGGAACTGATCGGCAGGAAGATATTCTACCGGATGCTGGTGATCACGATGTACCTGAATGCAGGGATCATCCCCTATTTCATCGTGATGAAGGCCTATGGGCTTAAGAATAATTATCTGCTGTACATACTGCCGTCCGCAGTGGTGGCGTTTTATGTCATATTGATTAAAACTTATATCGAAGGAATCCCGGCCGAACTGGAGGAAGCCGCCAGGATGGACGGCGCCGGATACTTTACGGTATTTACGAAAATCATCTTTCCGGTCTGTGTGCCGGTGCTGGCGACGGTGGCTGTTTTCAGCGCGGTGAACCAATGGAACAGCTGGCAGGATAATTTTTATCTGGTGAGGGACAGGAATTTAAAAACGCTGCAGCTTTTGCTTCTGGAGTATCTGCAGAGCATGGATTCCACCCTCATAAACGATATCAATACAGCAGCTGCCCGGGCCAACCGGACCAGCGCTTTAAGCATGAAGGCATGCATATCCGTGATTACCATGATTCCGATCATGCTTGTGTACCCGTTTTTTCAGAAATTTTTCGTCAAGGGAATCCTTGTAGGCTCGGTGAAGGGATAGGTGTGCCCGGAAAGGAGCAAAGCCGGAAATATAATGCGCAGCATTTATATTAATAAATGAAAGAGAGGGTAATGGAATGAAGATGGGAAAGAAAATGTGGATATTTCTTGTGATGTCCGCAATGCTCGCATCGCTGGTTACAGGATGTGCCGGGAGGGATTCAGGCGCATCGGCGGAAGGCGGATCTACAGGAGAAAAAGTAAAACTGACCGTATTGATGAACGGTGTCGCTCAGATGTCGGGGGTACAGGATGATCCCGTTACGAAGGCTGTTGAGGAGAAGCTGGGGATCACGATGGATATCATTTCCACCAGCGGGATGGATTTGACTGCTGAGCTAAACGCTCTGATCGCCTCGGATGATCTGCCGGATATTGTGGTGGGGATTACGCCGGAACAGAGGCAGCTATTGGTAGATTCGGAACAGATCATCCCGTTAGACGGCTTGGTGGAGCAATACGGAGGGGAAATAAACAATAAGAAAGCGGGGCAGCAGGCGCTGGAATTTTCAAAAAAGTATTACAGCGATGAAAGCGGACAGCTGTATTTTATCGGGCTGCGCGCCGGTGAGGATTATGACTCCAGTTTCCCGACGGTGGCGCCTTATATCCGCTGGGATATTTATAATCAGATCGGCGCGCCCAAGATAGAGAATATGGATCAGATGCTGGATGTGTTAAAGCAGATGCAGGATGCTTATCCGGAAACAGAGGACGGGAAAAAGGTGTATGCAGTCAGCGGCTGCCTGGCAGATCCGGGGTGGAACACTTTTTCCCTAAGTTCGGCTGAGGCGTTTATCGGTTTCCGCAAGCTGGACAATTATGGACTGGTTGGGACCAACATCTATGATGTTACCGGTTATATCAATGCGATGGAGAATGCGGATTCACCGACCTGGCAGCTCTTTCAATATTGGAATAAAGCGTATCAGATGGGAATCCTGGATCCGGAATGCGTGACGATGAAATATGACCAGTGGGTAGAAAAGATACAGGCAGGCCAGGTGCTCTATGCGCCGTTTAGCTGGTTCGCTACCGTTCCGGTCATGAACGATCCGAATAAGACGTTTCTGCCGGTGACTTTTGAAAATTTTGAGAATGATTCCTTTACCTGCAGCTATGCTTATACTCCGGGCGCGGATCCCTATGCGATCAGCAAAAAATGCAAGTATCCGGAGCGCGCGATGGAATTGCTGAACTATGCGTGGTCCTATGAGGGCTCTTATCTGTTCCAGAATGGAGTGCAGGGTGAGAACTGGGATATCATTGACGGCGAACCGCAGTATCTGGACGCGTATGTGCAGGGACTCAATGACGGAACCGCGGAAGCCGTGCTGTTTGGCAGCTTTTTCGGACCGTTCATGAACGAAGATACAAATCAGCCTATCGCTCTTTCAAAGACCGCGTCCTATTTCGAAAAATACAAATGCACCGGAGTGGTCAAGGAATACTGCGATCAGTACGGCATCACAGCGCCGGTGCAGAATTATACGAAGGCGGGCTACCATATCTGGGATGAAGCGTGGCAGAAAGGGCTCCAGGCCTATACAGGTGATTTGAAGGAAATCGATTCCAGAATTCAGGACTATGTATTGACGAATATACCGAAAATGGTGCTGGCGGAAACGGATGAAGAATTTGAAACAATGCGTTTGAAATTTATGGAAGATATTAATGCCATGGGAGCGCAGGAACTGTATGAATCCAGAATTGAAGATTATCAGAATACGGTGAAGGAAGTTCTGGAGATGCAGAATAAATAATGCTGAAAGCAATTAAATCACCCCAGGCAGCGCCTTAAAAAGCGCGCCCTGAAACAGACGGTGTTTATTCGTTTGATCAGGGCGCGTTTTATGGTTTCATGGGGGAATTGGACATCGCCGCTGTAAGAATCCGTTGCAAACAGGGGACAATCATGCCATAATAAGATAGCGCCGCCAAAAAAGAAACAGCGGGACCGCAGACAGGGGGGCAGACTGTGATTACGGTTGCAATATGCGATGATGAAGAGATATACTGCAGGCAGATCAGAGAAAAACTGACCGCCTTTTCCATTGCGGACAGTATAGACATGGATATAAAGGAATACCGGAGCGCCGAGGAACTGATTCACGCCGCGCAGGGCGGCTGGACCTTCCAGCTGTTGTTTCTGGATATCATGATGAAGGATATGAACGGCATGGAGGCTGCCCGAAAGCTGCGGGAAATGGACTGCGGCGGGCTGATTGTATTTATCACCAGCTACCTGGATTACATGCAGACCGGCTATGAGGTGAAAGCCTTCCGTTATCTGCTGAAAAACCAGATGGAACAGCAGCTTGGAAGGGTGATTGGAGACTGTATCAGGGAACTGGGGGACGGCTCGGTATTTACGTTTCAGTTTGAACGGGAAATACACAGAGTGCGTCAGAAGGATATCCTGTATATGGAGAGCGAAAAACGGCTGATTCACCTGTATGCCGTGGAGTGTGAGTACATATTTTACGAAAGCCTGGACGGTGTGCTGAAACAGCTGGAGGCGGGCATGTTCGTGCGTTGCCACCGGAGTTTTCTGGTAAACGCCGGACGCGTCAGACGGTTTGCAGGTACGGAGCTGGAGCTGGAAAACGGGACGGTGCTTCCTGTAGGAAGAAAGTACAGCGTGGATGTGATGAAACGGCTGCTGCTCTGAATTTGACCTGCGGCCTGCAAAGCCGGATTGTACGGAAGGAACGAAGAGAAGATGAACTGGATAACAGCGTGTGTGGTGATCTGCTTTACAGCGGCAGTATTTTGCTATGCTGGCCGCAGAACAGAAGATTGCTGGCTTAAGCTGGTGACAGCAGTGCAGTTTTTAGCGTCATGCGTAATAATAAGATATATGGTGCAGGATCTGTTTTTCAGCATGGGAGCGTTCCGCGATTCTATGAGATGGCTCGCTTTTTTTATTACTGTGGGACTGCTGCTCACGCTTCTGATTTATTACCTGTTCATTCGCATGAATCAGTATAAAAAGGAATGGCAGCTGAACCGGGCGGAGTGGAGTTTTCCGCTCATTACAGGCGTGTGTTCTCTGATTGTTGTGTTTCTGATCCATCATACGGAGCAGGAATATTGTGTGGGGTGGGCACAGCAGAGGTTTGTGCTCACTGCGGTGATCGGGCTGCAGGAGCTGTTTTCGGAAATCACATTTCACGGCCTCAAGTCGAGACAGCAGGCAATGCAGACAGAGCAGGAGAACGAACGGCAGCAGTCAGATGCCGCCAGATACTATCAGAGTATAGAGGATCATTATGAGCGGAGCAGGCAGCTCTGGCACGATATGCGCAACCATATGAATGTGATGAATCGGCTGATCGGGGAAAAGGATTATGGGAGGCTTTCAGCGTATATGTCGGAACTGGGAGATTCCATTGAGAGCACCATACTGCCGGTGCGCACTGGCAATCCGATTATGGATGCCCTGCTGGGAGATAAACTGTTCCAGGCCGGCAAAAGACAGATCCAGGTCATTCTGGATTTGTGTCCGCTGGACGGATTTTCCATGTCCCCCACCGATATCTGTGCTATCTTCGGCAATATCATAGACAATGCAATGGAGGCCTGCGGCAAGATCACCGATGGGGAGGAGCGGTTTATCCGCATGAAGTTCATGAATCAGGAGGGCGGGTATTATTTTGCGGTATCCAATGCGATCGCGGTTTCTCCTGCAGACAGAAACGGACACATGGAAACCGACAAGCTGAACAGGCAGTATCATGGCATCGGACTTCGCAGTGTGGAAAGGACTGTACACCGGTATGGCGGAACACTTTTGACGGACAATAACGGAAATGTGTTTTCCGTGGTGATCCATCTTCACTGTAAATAGAAGGATGCGCCGGTTTGTTACATGAATTCTGCATTTTGTTACATAAATGTTTGTGGTGCGTCATTGTATGCTAGGATTATGGTGCGGGATGATTTCCGCGCCTTTTCTATTCAATCGGAAAATACAGCCGATTGAATAAAAACGCTCCGCTTGGGATAACAGCCCGGTAAGAGGTATGGACGGAGGTAAGCTATGAAGGTAGTGCGCAATTGGTTGTGGGTGATAAAACAGATTTTTAGTTATGCCCCATGGGAAGGGGCGTTAGTGCTGTTTGATGGGGTGCTGGTCGCCCTGTTTCCGGCGATGAAGATTTATCTGACACAGCAGCTGGTGGACAGCGCGGTATCCCTGGGAAAGAGGCAGGATACCTTGGGCAATGTAATATGGTCTGGCACCCTGCTTGTACTTGTGCTGATACTTTGGATCACACTGCAGCGGCTGGATGCCTGGCTTTTTACTATAAAGATTCGGAGAAAGCTTCACATGAAAATGGCTCCTGTGATTATGGACCGCCTAAGCATGCTGGAATATTCCTGCTTTGAGGATTCCGGCGCGCAGGATCTGTTTGAGCGCATATCGAGGGAACCCCATGTTCTGGTACAGACCTGCTTTCACAGGATTTATATTGTTTTGGGCACAATCATTGTGCTTGTATCTGTATTTTTCATGTTTTTCTCCGTATCTTTCTGGATGGGAATGGGAATTGTGTTAATTACGGTTCCTATGACGCTGATGAATTATTACGCAACTTATATGAAAAATGAACTTTGGAAAAATGCGACGTCTCAGAGACGCAGGGAGAACGATATCCGCAGTCTATTCTCCGATAAACACGCGGTATATGAGATGAAGATGTTCGGCAGTGTGGACTACGTGGGGGACAAATGGAAACATTACAATCAAATCACATATGATGCCATGAGAAAAGAACATCTCCGCCTGGGCGCTGTATACGGTGGCGGCCAGCTGCTTGGGATCCTGTATTTTATTTTTGGGGCAGTGATGACAACAGCACAGCTGGCTGAAGGAAATATTTCCCTTGGCCAGATGGTTTCTGTGATCAGTGGACTGACCAGCGTTTTAGGTAAACTGAGCACCAGCGCGTGGTTAATATCTAATCTTTTACAGCGCTCTATGGAAATTAGCTACCTGATTGATCTGATGCATATGCCGCTTCGCAATGCTGAAGGGTTCTGCCAAAAACTCTCGAATTATGACATCAGGTTTGACCATGTGAGTTTCTCCTATCCGGGCAGTAGCAGAACGGTTTTAAAGGATGTAAGCTTTACGATCCGCGATGGAGAACATGTGGCTTTTGTCGGAGAAAACGGCTCAGGCAAGACAACGATGATCAAGCTTCTCTGCGGACTTTATCCGCTGGAGCAGGGACGTATACTGATTGGCGGCAGGGATATCAGCACCTTTTCCGATCAGATGCGCCGGGAGATGATCACTGTGGTATTTCAGGATTTTCAGAGCTATCAGATGACTTTAAGGGAAAATATAGGGTTGGGTAATCTGTCCTGTCTGAATGACGATTTACGCCTGAAGGAGGCGCTGATACAGGCGGGAGCTGAAGAGCTGTTGGAAAAAAGTCCGGAGGGGCTGGATATGGAGCTTGGCAAGCTGACCGAAAGCGGCATTGATTTTTCAAAAGGACAGTGGCAGAGGGTCGCCACCGCCAGAGCCTTTGTGTCGGATTCCAGATATGTCATACTCGATGAGCCGACAGCGTCTCTCGATCCGATCGCGGAGAGCAGGATGTATGAGAATTTCTCGAAACTGTTTCGGGACAGAGGGACTATCATGATTTCCCACCGCATGGCGTCAGCGCGTATGGCGGACAGAATCCTGGTGATAGACGGAGGAACGATTGCGGAGAGCGGAAGTCATGAGCAGCTGATGGAGAAAAATGGGCTGTATGCCAGAATGTATTCGGCGCAGGCCTCCTGGTACAGAGAGGAGGTACGGGCATGATAGAATGCAGATGGAAGAGATTGCTGCTGGTTATTTTAGCAGGTATGCTGACGTTTGGCGGGTGTGTGGGCAAGGACAGCACAGATACAATTGCGGGCGGCCCGTCTGTAACGGCGGAGGAATTCACTGCACAGACAGCAAATGCAGCGGAAGAATCCTTTGCAGAGACTGCAGCGGCAGATACGGATCAGGTTTCAGAGGACGGATTAAGATATGAGTACCGGAGTAAAAATCTGGTGATGTCCGTCTACTGCGATGAATGGGATAAACTGGATAAGAGCAAAAACGGCTATCAAAATGCAACAGAGTTCCTGCAGGAAACCTCAGAATATTTCAATGATATTGTGGGACTGACAGGAAAGACGGAGGAATATTCAGAATATAAAAATGTAAACATAACGTTTTTGTTTGTAGATTCTGTTTCCTTTACAGCGGTACTGTCTGCGGCAGGAGATGAATTTGAGGCAGAGATTCATCTTAATACAGGATATTTTAAATATGGTGCAGCTCCCGTCGCTCACGAACTTACTCATGCTATATGTCCGTCAGGCCCTTCCCGATCATTGAAAGAAGGATTGCCCTCCTATATGCAGGATGTTGTTGCAGGAAAACCGGCCCCGCACAACTATGGTTTGAATGTTGATATCCTTTGCGCGACCCTGTTATTTGCCCCTGATGCGGATGAAAAAATAAGTGAAGTATTTAAGCTGACAGGAGAAGTGAGATCTTCATTTGATGACCCGCTTTACCGTAACGCTGCATATAATTTTGCCGGTTCCTTTGCACATTATATAATAGAAAAATATGGAATGGACAGTTACATGGCACTGTATTCTGCCGTCAATCCATCTGAAATCTACCGGGAAGTGACCGGGAAAACGCTGGAAGAACTTCATGAAGACTGGAAATTACATTTAATGGAGTATGAAGGAGCAATGTCCGCAGAAGAGATTGACGAGGCTATCTCTAAATTATTTCAATAACAGTGGAAGCGTACTTGAATAAGCAGCACAGGTTATAAACGTGCAGTTAGTGACAAAAGGGGACAGAGACACGGGTATGAGTGAATTCAGATGGAAGAGTTTCATTTGCGTAATTTTGGCAGGTATACTGATGCTTGACGGATGTGCAGGCAAGGATAGCGCAGGTATAACGACGGGCAGGCTGCCTACATCTGCAGAGGAGTCCGTTACGCAGACAACATCCGTGGCGGCAAATATCTTTATAGAAACTGCTGTGGCAAGTATGGATCAGGTATCAGAGGACGGATTAAGATACGAGTATAGGAGCAAAAATTTGGTGATGTCCGTTTATTGTGATGAATGGGATAAACTGGATAAGAGCAAAAGCGGCTATCAAAATGCAACGGAGTTTCTGCAGGAAGCCGCAGAATATTTCAATGAGATTGCCAGGCTGACCGGGAAGTCAGAGGAGTATTCAGAATATAAAAATATTAATATTTCATTTTTGTTTGTGGATTCTACTGTATCGACAACTAACAGGCTGCCTTCATCTGACGGTATGTATATGGCAGACATCTGCTTGAGTATTGAATATTTTGAACATGGAGTGGCTCCGATAGCCCATGAGATTACGCATACGCTATTTCCTTTAGGCATATCCAAGTCACTGGGTGAAGGACTGCCTTCTTATATGCAGGATATAGTTTCCGGCAAACCGGCTCAGCCTAACTATGGTATTGATGCTGATAAGCTCTGTGCACTTTGGTTATTTTCAGAAGAGGACAAAGAAACAGTAACAGAAATTTTTGAAAGTACAGGGGATATAAATAATGCTATATTTAAGAATATAGATAAGCGTACAAGAGCTTACAATTTTGCGAGTTCTTTTACTCACTATATGATAAATAATTATGGTATGGAGAATTACCTGAATATATATAGTTCTATGGATCCATATAGCGTGTATCAGGAAGTTACAGGACAAACACTGGAAGAACTTCATGAAGACTGGCGCAACCATCTGGAACAATATAAAGGAAAAATTACTGCAGATGAGATCGACGAAATTGTTTCTAATTTATTTGAGTAATTTAGTCAGCCTGCAGTTAGCGAACGTAAGGGATGGAGGTGTTACGATGAAAAATAAAGGTCTGCCCGCCGTATGGTGGCGGTGCGCACGGGATGTGTATCATATGATGCGTGTGTTTCTGCTTCTTTACCTTATTCTGTGTTTGCTTGGCATAACAATTGAGAGCATCACTCCATGGATTATGACCCGGGTGTTTGAACTGGCGCAGGAATCTCTGGAAACCGGCCGGGGATGGGACCGTCTCTGGGGCGGGATAGGAGGGTTGTGTTTTGTTATGAGTGTGCCGATCGTGCTTCAGTGCATCAGCGCACTAATGACCGCGCATATTGAGTTAAAGAGCCATATGCTGTTTGGACAAAGGCTGTTTCTAAAGACAAAGAAGCTTCCGCAGGAGGCATTTGAGGACAGTCGTACCTATGATGCCTATCAGATAGCGGAAAAATGCAGCACAGGCAATCAGCTGTGGACGATGGCTTCTTTAGGATTTGATATTTTGGAGCGGGGAATCATCATGATCTCGGCAATTGCCGTAATGGGAACTTTTTCTCCCTGGCTGGTTCTGATCGCCTTGGGAAGTGTAGTGCCGAATCTTCTGGTTGGAGTCCGCAGCCGTAAGCTGGAATACAGACTGTATCATAAACAGATCGGAAAGGAAAGAACAGCCGAATACCTATGGGGACTTTTTTGTAAGAAGGAACCGGTCAAAGAAATGAGAACACTGGGATTTACCTCTTATTTGAAGGAGCGGTGGGTTGATTCCAGAGATGAGATGCTTAGAGAACAGAAGTGCTTGCAGGATAAAATTTTTATCCGTGTCAACGCGGCACACTGTATCCGAAACTTATTCTATGGAATAAATATTGCATTGAGTATTTGGCTGATGTTGAAAGGAATGATCAGTATCTCCCAGCTGGCCGGCTGCATAGCGGCGTTTTCCACGCTGCAGGGAGCTGCTCTGAATCTCACCGGATCCATGGAAGATATTGTTTACTGCGGCAAAAGTGTGTCGGATTATTACCGATACCTGGAGCTTCCCGAGGAACAGGACGGCGGCAGGGAGTATCCTGAGTTTAAGGGAGACATTGATATGGAAGGAGTCACATACGCCTATCCAAACATGCAGGAGAACGCGTTGACCGGTGTGGACCTTCAGGTGCAAAAAGGTGAGCATGTCGTGATTGTGGGAGAAAACGGTTCCGGAAAAACGACGCTCACCAAGCTGCTCACCGGCTGTTTGAAGCCGAAGGACGGTATGGTGCTGTACGACGGAACGGATATTGCGGGGATGCGCAGAAACAGCCTGCTTCGCCATATCTCCATGGTCTCACAGAACTTTGTGCGTTACAATTTTACGTTAAGAGAAAATATAGGGATCTCCGATGTGGAGCGGATGAGCGACGACGCGGCTGTCAGCCGGGCTATCCGCCTGGCGGATCTGGATGAAGTGAAGCGGATTGTGGGAGGGTTGGACGGAAAGCTGGGCAGAGAATTTGGCGGCAGCGAACTATCCGGCGGGCAGTGGCAGAAGGTAGCGATTGCCAGATGTATTTTCCGCCTAAGTGATATCGTCATATTGGATGAGCCTACCAGCGCTTTGGACCCGCTGATAGAATATGATATATTGAGCCGCTTTATGGAGATGATGAAGGATAAAACGGCCGTCATCATTTCCCATAGGGTTGGCATCTGCCGCATGGCGGACAAGATTGTGGTAATGAAGGAGGGGAGAGTGGCGGAAATTGGCCGCCATGAGGAGCTGCTGCAGAAGAACGGTGAATATTCGCGCATATGGCGGGCGCAGGCCAGATGGACAGTGGAGGGATAAGAAAAGTGTAAAAGTTAAGACATGCCGGTACTTCTCGGAGAGCCATTAAATATCAATGTTTTCATATCAAATTAGCAAACCCTTTCAAAGATACGCGTTTGATATAAATAGGACACAGCTTTATAAAGCTGCACTGATGTGCGCGCAGGTCATCAACCTGGCGTTTGGTGACAATCTGCGCGCTTCACGGAGCGAGAGCGCGTCTCAAAAAGGATCATATTCTGCTGATAACATGGAACGCCTGGAGTGCTATTTGGATGGAGGAAGATATTTTTTCACATGCTCTGGGTTTGTCAAGTAAAGTGTGTAAATTTTTTTGATTTTTTATCGGCGGTCAAT
>NZ_QUEE01000024.1 GCF_003477885.1 Lachnotalea sp. AF33-28 | reverse complement strand
TAAAGTGCGTAAGTTTGGTTACCGGTAACTTACACACTTTATTTTACACTCCCACGGCAACTGTAAATAGCAACAATCATATTTATTACAGGCTTTTCTTAAGCTCTTCCACGATCGCCACGCTGGCTGTGGAACCGATCCTCGAAACGCCCAGATCGATCATCTTAAGCGCGGTTTCCAGGTTACGGATACCGCCGGCAGCCTTTACCTTCACGTGATCGCCCACGATCCTTTTCATCAGGGCCACATCCTCAAAGGTTGCCCCTCCGGTGCCGAAGCCTGTGGAGGTCTTGATATAATCCGGCCGTACATTTAACGCGATGCGGCACATCTCCTCTTTTTCCGGATCCGTCAGATAGCAGTTTTCGAAAATCACCTTGGAAATCACATTGCTTTCCCTGCAGATCTGCACGATCTTTGCCATTTCTTCTTCAATATAGGAATAATTTTTCTCCTTCAGCTCCGTGATGTTGATCACATAGTCGATCTCATCCGCACCGTTAGCGATGGCCGTTTGTGTTTCATTGCATTTGTCTTCCACAGTGGTCTGCCCCAGAGGGAATCCGACCGCTGCGCCCACATGCACTTCACTGCCTTTAAGCAGCCTGCAGCAACGCACCACCTGGGCCGGATTGATGGCCACCATCGCAAATCCGTAATCCATGCTCTCTTTACAGAGCTTTACAAAATCCTCATGCACCGCATAGGCGCGAAGCTGAGTGTGGTCAAAATAAGCTGCCAGTTCCTTCGGTGTGATCTGTACTCCCATAATTATTTATTCTCCCTTCTTTATAAATCCAGCGCAACCAGTGTCGCCGGCATCTCATGTTTCTGATTCACCTTATCCGGGCCTGTCACCAGATCGAAGCAGGATGCGATGATCCGCCCGTTCCATACGATGGGCTCGCCGGGCTGGTCCAGGCCGCCGTCCACGCCGGTGCAGTCCGGGCTCTGGGCGATCCGCTCCACAGTGCCGTCCTTTTTCACCCTGGCGATGGCATTGGCGGAAAAATCCGCTATATAAAGGTTTCCCTCTTCGTCAAAAATCATTCCGTCGGTGCTCTGAAGCTCCTTCGGGTTCTGTGCGAATACCCTGTTTTCCTTCAGGCTCCCATCCTCATTGAAGGTCAGACGGTATACGGCGCCGTCCCCGAAATTCCCCACATACAGATTTCCTTCTTTGTCAAATACAATGCCGTCCGCGCCGTACTGGCAGTCCGGATTATGGGTGATAAAGGTTGCGAAAATATTGGGGTCCTCCAGCGTGTTGGTAATCTGCACATTTTCTTCATCCAGGCGGAAACGGTAGACGCAGCTCACAAGCTTTCCGTCTTCCCGGTGCACCGGATGCAGGTAGCTCTGCGTAACGTACATATAACCGCCGCGGATGCGGATGCCGTTGGGATGCTCCATGTGCTCGGCCACCACGGCGGATTTTAAGATATTGCCGTCATCGTCCACGGTTATCTTCAGCACCCTTCCCTTAAACAGCAGTTCTTCCCGTTCGCTCCAGCCCTGGTTGTCACACAGGTATACATTCCACTCATCATCAAAGGCGATACCCATATTGCGGGCCACCCCCGTCTCCGGATGCACCGGTACATCGAACCATTTCTTCACATTACCGTCTTTATCAATCTTTACCACGCAGCCGGAAAGGTCGTCCTGGGCATAATTAGGGCAGGACAGAACCAGGTTGCCATACCGGTCAATTGCCATACCGTCCGGCGTGCAGACATAGTCGGGCAGCACGCAGAATAATTTACTCTCTGTCATCTTAATTTTCCTTTCCTTAACAATTAGAATTTACGGTTAATCCTCATAGGAGATTACGATTTTCTTCGTATCCGGCCTTCTCTCTTCAACCAGCCGGAACGCATCCATTATGTTCTCAAACGGTATCACATGGGAGATGAAATCCATGGGATCTAACGCTCCCTGGTTGATCCACGCCATGATCTGGCTGTGAGCCTCTCCCTCTTCTTTTTTGCTGGGCCACTGGACAAATTTCAGATTCCAGTTGTAGGGGGCCGCGGCCCAGCTAAGCTCCATCCCAAGGCGCGGAGAAATCCCATAGCAGCACATGCTACCGTTGTACTTCACAAGCTTTAATCCCTGGTTGATCAGGCTGTTGATGCCTACCGCATCCACCACATAGTCGATTCCGTCCGGAAAAAGCCCTCTGACCTCCTCTTCGATGTCACACCGGGAAGTATCAAAGGCATAATCCGCTCCCAAACGCTTTGCGGCCTCCACCTTATCCGGCATGATATCCGTGGTGATCACCGTCTTCATCCCCAGAAGCTTAGCAAATCTGGTAAAGCACAGCCCCACAGGCCCTGCGCCCAGAATCAGTACATTCTCATTGGGCTGAAAGCCAAATCTGCGGATGGCGCTTAGGACCTCTCTGAAGGTGATGATCATGGACGCGCCCACCGCGTCCACCTTATCCTCCGGCCGGATGACGGTCTGGGCCAGATAGGATTCACTCCACTCGCGGGTGCCGGGTCCCATACCACTGCTGATATACGCATCCGCGTCCCCCACTACCGCGTATTCGGAATAGGCGCCCCATCCGGGAGTCAGGCCGCAGGTCTCCTGCTCCAGAAACGGAAGCAGCACCATGTCTCCCACCTTCAGATGTTTCACCCTGCTGCCGGTTTCCACCACACGGCCCACCCCTTCATGTCCCAGAATCGCCGGGTAGGTGTTAAAATTTTTAAACGATCCGTGAATCAGCTTCATATCGGTCCCGTTGCAGACGCCGCAGCTTAGCGTCTTTACTAATGCCTGGCACTCCCCATATTCCGGCACGGGGATCTCCCGTACCGAAAGCGCGCCGTTCTTATCTACAATCAGTGTTTTCAACGCAGTCCTCCTCATATTTCATGTCTCCAACCGCAGGTTGATGGCATGCGCACACTTCCGTGTGTCTCCTCTTATCCGGTCTTACGCAGGTTTCCTTCACACCTGCGCCGTCTCAACTGTTTGTGTTTAACCCACAACTATCAGTTCTTTATCGCTGTGTGTCATATTGTCAAAACCGTCTTCCGTCACCACGCCCATGTCCTCGATCCTGACGCCGAATCGGCCTTCCAGATAAATGCCCGGTTCCACAGTCATCATCATGCCTGGACGCAGAACCTCAGTACAGATTTCGCTGCACCGGGGATTTTCGTGGATCTCCAGTCCGAGACTGTGGCCGAGGCCGTGGCCGAAGCAGCCGGTATAGCCCTTGCCGTAGATATAATCCCTGGCCGTTTTATCCACCGCCTGGCCGGTAACTCCGGGCTTTATGGCGGCCAGCGCCTTAAGCTGCGCCTGTTTTACATGCTCATACACCTCGCGCTGCTCGTCCGTAACAGATCCCACCGCCACGGTTCTGGTCATATCTGAGCTATAGCCGTCTATTGTTCCTCCGAAATCCATCATGACAAAATCGCCCTTCTGCACCTGTGCGTCACCGCTGCCGCCATGGGGCAGAGAAGTCTTGATGCCGGAGGATGTGATGAAGTTCATGCCGTAGTTCTGTGAACCCAGCTTTACCATATAGGTCCCCAGCTCCATCTTAAGTTCTGATTCCATCCTGCCGGGACGGATCACGTCCAGCATGTGCAGGAACGCCTCATCGCCGATCTTTTGAGCCAGTCGGAAGCAGGAAAGTTCATAGGGATCTTTGATTTTTCTAAGTTCCTCAATCAGAGCGCCCGCGCTTTTATCTGTGCTGAAGCGCTGACCGGTGCAGATCCCTGTCAGCTCCTCATATCTCATCAGAGAAATGCGCTCCCGCTCAATCAGTACCTCCTGTACCCCTCTGCCGGACAAAAACTGTTGTATCCCCACGGTAAAATCCGGACAGAGCATGACCTCACAGCCCACACATTCTTTTCTGGCCTTTTCAATATATCTGAAATCCACCAGAAAGACCGCATCCTCCGCTGTCACGATCAAAGCACCTGCACTGGTATCCACATAGGTGAGATACCGGCGGTTCACCGCGCTTTCCACAAGAACAGCCTCCACACCTTCCCGCTTCATCACATCCTGAAGCAGGGCGATCCGATTTCTTCTCTCCATAGCATGCCTCTCCTTTTCGCACATCACTGTTTACATATCACACTGCGCACATCACATTTCGCCGCGCTGCAGCTTTTCACAGGCAGACTCCATCAGCAGATAAAACGCGTTGCCTTCCGGCGCGCATCCCGGCCGGTCAAAACGGGGGGCACCGCAGACATCCGTCACCCTGCCGAAGGCATCCACCTTGGATTCAGCCGCATGGCGCATCTTATCCGCTGCCTGCAGATATTCCCGTCCGAGCCAGCCGTCCGCAACGCCCCGATAGATCGTATAGGCGGTCATCTGACCGCAGTTCGTTTCCACAAAGGTATCCGGACGGTCCAGCACATCATGAAACAGCCCGTCTTCCCGCATGCAGCTTAAGACTCCGTCCAGGAGCTCTCTCTCCATGTCGGTCAGCCTGCGCCGCTCACCCTCCATCTCTTCCGGCAGCATGGCGATCACTCTGGCCGTCCCGGCCAGGGCCCATCCGTTGCCCACGCCCCAGAAATCCTTACGCAGAAACTCCCCTGCGCTGTCATCCCACATATGGCTCATCAGATGCTTTTCTTTATTATATAAAAGCTTAAAATAGCCCAGCACCTGCTTCACCGCCTCTTCATATTTACCGGCACAGGCAAGAAACGGAGGCAGCATATACAGGGAATCCACCCACATGGAACATGCGTTGTCCATATGATAGACGATGCCGTCCGCATTTCTGGGAGCCTTATGAAGGGCCCATTCCAGCAGTCCATCAAAAGCTTTCTTTAACTCTTCATCACCGGTGTTTCGATAAGTATACAGAATTCCCTCCCCGTTGGAACAGGGATCCGTAACCGCATGTGTGCCGCCAAAGACCGCGGTCCTGCCGTCCTCCATCCGCCGGTAAGCCGCCTCCTTTGCCATGGCCGCCACAATCCGGTCCTCTTCGCATTCCAAAAATGCCTGCATGGCCACCCCCTGCTCCCAGGGCTGCCGCTGCATACCGAGCAGCGCGATCTTCGCCAATTCCAGTTTATCCAATCCGCTCACCTCTCTTTATCCCTTTGTCACTACATAATGATATAATAAGCTTCCGACAGGTCTTTGTCAATGACATCCGCGTTATATGCATGTTTTTGTCTATATTGCTCTCTATAATCGCTTATCATTATATATGTTGCACATATAATTGTCATTGTACAAATCCGCACGCTATGTTATGATATAGATACATATAGTGACAAAATTCCTGGAGGTACCAAACGTGTTATTCGACCATCCACTAGACAAGACCGTTCCGATTCCCCTTTATTTTCAGCTGAAAGAACGGATACTTGCAGAAATCAAAAACGGCAGTTATCCGCCCGGGAGCATCATTCCTACGGAAGCAGAAATCTGTCAGGCCCTTGGCATCAGCAGGACTACCATCCGCCAGGCTATCACAGAGCTGGTCACAGAAGGCTGGCTCTACCGGGTAAAAAGCAAGGGGACATTTGTCTCCGCGCCCAAGATCAACCAGGACTTTATCAAAAAGCTGGAGTCTTTCAACGATCAAATCCAGCGTCTGGGCATGACGCCGCGCACGGAGGTTCTGAAACTGACGGTCACATCCGCCGACAAGCCCGCCGCGGATGCCTTAAGGCTTAAGGAAGGAGCACCGCTCATTCTGCTGCACAGACGGCGTTTTGCCGATGCGGTTCCGCTGGTGGTTCTGGAGACATATCTGCCACAGGACCGATGCGGTTACCTGCTGGACCATGATTTCACTTCCGAATCCCTCTATAAGACGCTTCAGTCCCACAGCGCCGACGATAAGATCCTCTATGTGCAGAGGACCATCGAAGCTGTCTCGGCGGGGGCGACGGACGCCCGAAGCCTACAGGTAAAACCGGGCAGCCCGCTTTTGTATTTCACATCTGTGGGATATGCAAAAAATGGGGTGCCGTTAGAATATTCAAAAGCGAAATACAGAGGAGACCGCAACAAATTCGAAGTGACCGTAGTGCCTGAATGAGCGGAACCGCTGCTTGGATCGTTGCTTTGAAAGAATAAAAAAGGAGAACTGTATATGAAATATTTGCTCGCGCATGATCTCGGCACCTCAGGCGATAAAGCCACGCTGTTTTCCACAGAAGGAAAACTGATGGGAAGTGCCGTACACTCTTATGATACACACTATTTTAACGATACCTGGGTGGAGCAGGACCCGGATGACTGGTGGAACGCGGTATGCGAAAGCACCAGAGGGCTGCTCGCCTCCTGCCACACAGATCCCGCCGATATCGCTGCCGTAAGCTTCAGCGGTCAAATGATGGGCTGCCTCTGCGTGGACAGGGAAGGCCGCCCGCTGCGCCCCTCCATCATCTGGGCGGATCAGAGAGCCAGAAAACAGGCGGCCAGGATAGAGGAGCAGATGACGCAGTGGGACTACTACCGGATCTCCGGCCATCCCAACACAGCTTCCTACGGCATACAGAAACTGATGTGGGTGAAGGAAAACGAACCGGAAATCTATGAACGCACTTATAAGGTATTAAATGCGAAGGACTACATCATCTACCGTCTGACCGGCAATTTCTATACGGAATATTCCGACGGCAACAGCAACGGCTGCTTCGACCTGCAGAGGCTTGCCTGGTCGGAAGAGATCATTGCCTGTGCCGGAGTGGACTATGACAAGCTGCCAAAACTCGTGCCCTCCACCTTCGTGGCCGGCGGCGTCACAAAAGACGCGGCGGCTAAAACCGGACTGTCAGCAGGTACCCCTGTGGTGATGGGGGGAGGCGACGGGGTTGCGGCCAGCGTGGGAGCCGGTTCTGTAAGCCCCGGCAAAACCTACTGCTGCCTGGGTACTTCCGCCTGGGTTATGACCTGCTCCGATCAGCCGGTCTTTGATGAGCAGATGCGGACCGTTACCTGGGCCCATATCGTACCCGGCATGTATGCGCCCAACGGCACCATGCAGTACGCGGGCGGTTCATACAGCTGGCTGAAAAATACGGTCTGCCGGATGGAATGCTATGACGCAAGGCTGGACGGCACTTCCCCCTATGACCACATGAACCGGGAGATTGCCAAGAGCGCGCCGGGGGCGGGCGGGGTGATCTTTCTCCCCTATCTGCTGGGAGAGCGGGCGCCCCGCTGGAATCCGGACGCGAGAGGGACATTTTTCGGCATCCGCGCAGAAACTGCCAGAGAGGATCTCCTGCGAAGCGTCATGGAAGGCATCACCATGAATCTGGATATCATTCTGAAAATACTGCAGAAGACCGCTCCCATCGATGAAATCCTGGTGCTGGGCGGCGGTGCCAGAGGCGCTGTCTGGCAGCAGATCCTGGCGGATATCTTCGGCACCAGAGTCCTGGTTCCTTCCGTGCTGGAAGAGGCCTGTTCCATGGGCGCGGCTGTCACCGCGGGCGTGGGCGCCGGGCTCTATAAAGATTTCAGCGCCATCGACCGGTTCCTGGACATAAACTGCGTGCGGGAGCCCAACGCCGCCAATGCGGAATGCTACCGGAAGAATAAGGAAATCTTTGACGAGCTGTACTATGCTCTGCTGCCGGTATTTAAGAAATGCCAGAAGGTGTGATAAATTTAAAGCGCACCACGCAAAAAGCCAGGCGACATCAATCACCTGGCTTTTTTACTTCACTGGACGCCATCCAAATGCCTCGCAGTTAAGCGAAATTCTATGGCACCGTCCGCACAGGGAAAATCAATCTCCCAGTCTCTGTCACTGCCCCGCAGCCTATAATTGCCACCGCAGCGCGCTATTTCACACAGCGTATGCAAAACAGGCATTGTCTTCGGACAGAATCCGTCCGGGCAGGCATAGGTACACATAAACCGGTCACCCGTTTCAAATCCCATCCTGCACTGATCAAACTGCCCCTTTGTGACCGTGATTTCAAATTCCCAGTCTTCCTTTATCCATTTCTTCATGTGGTCCCCTAAAACAAATTATCCATTGTCATTACGCAGTCTTATTCCAATCCGCTCTTTCTGTCACAGCAGCGCCGGCAGCACATAAGCCCAATCCATATCGCTGGCATAATAGAATTTCGTATATCCGGGTTGGTTATAGCAGTTGTTCTGCCATGCCACCGAAGTTCTGTACTGGGTATCGTGCATCAGCGTAAACAGCTTGTGCGCCGTGATTTCCGTATTGGTAAAAATGCGGATGGCGGAGCTGTCGGTCTTGCGCAGACATATCTCCTCCCGGAAATCTCCGAACAGATCCGCTACCAGGCAGGGATTTCCTTTGGTGCTGTTGTTGGTGGTCACGCCCTCCGGATCCAGCATCACCCCATGGGTGAGGTCGGAGATCTGCCCGTTATACTCTTCATACCGGTGCCCGCTGTCAATGATTTGTGTGCTCATATCCGCGGCCCAGCGGATGGACTGGTTCGTTCCCAGGAGCGGAAGATCCAGCACCTGGCCCGTGCAGGAATACATTTTATCCACCCATACCTGCAGCCCCCTCGTGCTAGGATCCACATCTCCGACCATACAGCGGCCCAGATCCTTAAAGCCCGGCTCGCCAAAGATCACCTCACCGGTTCCCGCATCCCTAAGCGCATAGCCGTAAGGCGCCCGCGTCCCATTTTCATACACACTGAAGGTCTGCAGCCCCGGGCGGTCCGGATCGATCTTCCCGGTGTGCATGGCGTCGCCATGCCCGAATTTCGTATATGTGCCATCGGGCAGATAGCCGTACAGGCTGTAGAGCACACTTCCGTCATGGTCAATCACAGCCGCGCCGTATATGATCTCCTGGCAGCCGTCTCCGTCCACATCCGCCGTTGCCAGGCTGTGGTTTCCCTGACCGCAGAGTATGCCGTATACAGGATCTGTTCCCTTCCTGCTGTGGGGATCGTCAGTAAACGGGTTGCTCATCGGCATAAAACCGGAATCAATCTTAAAATACTCCTGGAAATGCCCCTCCGCAAACCGGTAGGCCGCGATGCAGGTTCTCGTATAATAGCCGCGGCAAGCCAGAAGATAGGGATGCTCCCCGTCCAGATAGGCCACCCCTGTGAGGAAACGGTCCACGCGGTTACAGGGCTCGATCCTTCTTGTAGCGTAATCCCCCCACATCAGTCCGTCGTCCACCCTGTCATGGGGATAGCGTACGGTCTCCAGTTCATGCCCATCTCCGGAAAACATGGTCAGATACTCGGGGCTGTCATATACAAAACCCTCAAAATTATCCAGCTGGTTTTTCGGGCTGCGGGAAGGTGCAAATTCATGGATGAAATAATCCGCAAGAGCCTCCGCATCCTTCTTAGAAAGAGGATAGGAATATTCCGGTTCTCTGTTAAAGCACTCTTCCAATGTAGCGGGCCAATGGCCTGCCCTCACCTCCGGATGCATGTGCCATGACCGGAAAAGCTTCGCCAGATGTGCGCGGTAGCCCTCTGCGCTGCAGACAAAATTGTCCTCATGGCTGATTCCCTTCTTCACATCCTCTTCAGGCAGTGTGATATATTCGGAGGACAGCACCGTACCGTCTTCACGATAATGGGTGATCCTGGTTCCCGGCGCGGTCTTTACCGCCATCTCCGCCCTGCCGTCACCGTCGAAATCATAGACCATAAACTGCGTGTAATGGCTGCCGGCACGGACATTTTTCCCCAGTTCCAGCCGCCACAAAAGCCTGCCGTTCAGCTTATAGCAGTCGATGAAGGCCGGGCCTGTATAGCCTTTATGGGAAACATCCTTCGCATTGCTCGGATCCCATTTCACATAGTATTCGTATTCTCCGTCCCCGTCCGCGTCACCCACGCTCATGTCCCCGGCGTTATACTCATAGGCTGTGCCGGCAGGAGTTATGCCTCCTTCCGGACGGCGCAGCGGGATGTCTATGTAGTTCTCCCCGGAAGTCCAGGGCTTCACCGCGTCACAGGGTTCCCCTGCATTGTCTCCGTTTACAGGCGCCACGCTATAGGAATCCTCCATGGTTCCGCCCGCATCCTCATAATTCGTGCTGTCCGTCACTCTGGCGAGCTTTCTGCCGTTTTTGTATACGATGAAATCTGTCCCGCTAAGACCGGTCTGTGTATGGCCGCTCACTTCCTCAAGCATGAGTCTCCAGCTTAAAAAAACGCCCTGCTGCGTTTTCACGGCAATCAGTCCGCGGGAGAGTTTCTCCAGCTGTTCATGAAACACTTTTTTGATCGGAGTGCGGTACGTCTGGGACAGTTCCCCTTCCACACCGTCCTTCACCGCAGATATTTTTATAAAATGGGGAACATGGGCAGACCGGTTCAGTTCATACCGCGGCTCTTTGGTTTCCCCAATAAAGGCATACCGCATCGTCGGATAATCCGCGTCCGCCCAATAGATCCGGTAGCAGTCCGCCGGCCCGCCTTCCCAGGATAAAGTTACTTTGGATTCCGTAACCTCCGTAAAGTTTACATTTGAAATCATGCTGTCTCCTCTCTTCTCATTTCCTCTTTTTCATATATGGATAAGTCCGTTACCATCATAGCACATTTTCAGCGAATGGCAATTCTATAAATGGCGGCATTATTATCAGAATTTTGATATTTCTTGACAGCACAGCCACTTTCACCTAAGATGAATGCAGAACAAGTAAAGGAGATCTGCCTGATGTATTCTGGGACTGTCACACTGAAAAAAGGGGAGGGCCGCACCCTGAAGGTCGGCGGCATGTGGGTATATGACAACGAAATTGCCGGTATCACCGGCAGCTTTCAAAACGGCGATATGGTAAATATTGTGGACTTCGACGGCTATTTTCTCGGATACGGTTTTATAAATACCCGCTCCAAGATTACGGTCCGCCTGATGTCCCGTGACCGCGGTGCGGTCATAGATGACGCTTTTCTGGAAATGCGCGTCCGAAATGCCTGGGAATACCGCAGACAGACCGTGGATACCACCAGCTGCCGCCTGGTCTTTGGGGAAGCAGATTTTCTTCCGGGGCTCGTGATCGATAAATTTTCCGACTGTCTGGTGGTGGAATCCCTGGCTCTGGGAATCGACCGCCTCAAGCTTACCGTCATAGACGCTCTGAAAAAGGTCCTGGCCGAAGACGGCATCCAAATACGCGGAGTCTATGAGCGAAGCGATGCTAAGGTCCGTCTGCAGGAGGGCATGGAAAGATATAAGGGTTTTATCGGAGATCCCTTTGATACTAAGGTGGAGATATTAGAAAACGGCGTCCGCTATCTGGTGGACATCCAGGATGGCCAGAAGACCGGATTTTTCCTGGATCAGAAATACAACCGTGCGGCCATACAGAAACTCTGTCCCGGCAAACGCGTGCTGGACTGCTTCACCCACACCGGATCCTTTGCATTAAACGCCGGGATAGCCGGCGCAGCCGAGGTGCTGGGCGTGGACGCCTCTGAACTCGGTATCGCGCAGGCCCGTGAAAATGCCGCGCTAAACCGCCTGGAGGACCGCGTGAGCTTTTGCTGCGCCGATGTGTTCGAACTGCTGCCGAAGCTGGAGCAGGACGGCGAAACCTATGATGTCGTGATTCTGGATCCCCCCGCTTTCACCAAATCGCGCAGCACAGTGAAAAATGCGGTAAAAGGCTACCGTGAAATCAATCTGCGCGGCATGAAGCTCGTGAAAAACGGCGGATTTCTTGCCACCTGCTCCTGCTCCCACTTCATGGATCCCGAGCTGTTTGCCAAAACCATCCGTGAAGCCGCAAGGAGCGCCCACCGCAGGTTAAGGCAGGTAGAATTTCGCACTCAGGCACCGGACCATCCGATCCTCTGGGCGGCGGATGAATCCTATTATCTGAAGTTTTACATCTTTCAGGTCCTTGAAGAACGCTAAAAACCCATTACCTGCCCAGCTTTTCACGGATGATGCGGTTCAGCTTTTCTTCTTCGCGGCGGTTCATGCTGTGCACACGGTAATTAATGGCGGCAAACACACATGAAAACAGCAGAACCGGCTCCAGAATGCCCGCCGCTCCCGCTTCAAACCATCCAAAGAGGAACCCAAAAAGGAGCATGGCGGCGCATTCCGCAATGTATTTGCCTGCGAGCATTCCGCGGACGCTTCGGAAACTGAAGCGTTCCACAATGAAGTCGACTGCGCAGACCAGCAGAATGCACAGGCCGACTTCCAGGCAGAACCGGCCGAAACCGGCGCCGTCCCGGCCGCGAAGCGCATTGACGGCAGACTGAAACAAAACCAGTATGGTAAAGCTGATACATGCGTTAGGAATATAATACTTTCTGATTGATTCCATAAATTTTCCTCACTTTCCATGTCACCCACCGCAGGTTGATGACCCTCGAACTTTCAGTGTGCTTCCGGTTTTCCCTGACAGCCGGCGTCTACAGCTCACCGACTCTCATCTTGAACTGCTCCAGGTAATTTCTGGTGACCATCAGCCGCTCGCCGTTTTTCATAGTCGCCTCTATCCTGTGATTCAAAAAGGAGCGCAGGCTTTCCAGCAGAGACAGATTCAGTATGCAGTTTTTACTCACCCTCACAAAAGTGCTGCTTTCCAGCTGTTTCTCCAAAAAGGCCAGGGTCTCCCCGCTCTCATATACATTTTGATCGCAGTACAGAAATGTGCGTCCATCCACGGATTCGATGTAGTAGATTTCCTCCAGCGGGACAATATGCCGCGCATCCCCCAGCATTCCTTCCAGTGAAAACGTATACTGCCGGATATATCTGATCAGCTGCTTCAGCCTCTGATCCATGACGGAACAGTTGATCACAATCTCCGTCTCTTTGTTGTCCAGGCATTCATTCACAGTCAGTTTCAACGGCTGCCTCCTATTCGTTATTTGTTTACTGTAAGCTTACATACGTATTATATAAACTGTCCGGCCGCCGCGCAACACGCTTGGGATGAAATGCCCCTTATAGCCTTTAAGATGCCCGGCAGACATGCGCCCCCGGGCGCACCATACAAAACGGCAGGATGCCGGCAGACAGTTCTGTTCTGCCGGCATCCTGCCGATTTATGATTCTTGCAGACCCTCTTTCCACATCCGGTCAAGCAGTTCCTTCACATCCAGCAGCGAATCGCATTTCGCATACAGCATGCTCTCGATTTCCGGTGTGGGTTCCGCCAGATCCGGCACCATCACCGGCAGAAAACCGCCGGCATACGCCGCCCTTATACCGTTGAAGCTGTCTTCGATCACCATGCATTCCGACGGCCTTAAGTGCAGAAACTCCGCCGCTGTCAGAAAGATTTCCGGATCCGGTTTGCACCTTGCCACCATATCTCCACAGATCATGCCGTCAAAGTAACCGCCGATCCCCAGTTCTTCCATGTACCAGTTCACCCTCGGCGTCGCTGTGGCTGTGCCCAGCATGATGCGGCAGCCATGATCCTTCAAATACGCAAGCAGCTCTTGTAGTCCTTCCTTGACCGGTATTCCTTCCTGCTTAAGCCTGGCATCAAACATCTCCCGCTGTCTTGCCCGGACCTGATCGAAGGGAAACTCTGCCCCGAAGTAGGACAGCATGGCCTGCCTGCCCTCTTCTCTGCTGGTTCCACGCAGACGGCATAGGATTTCCTCGCCGATGCAGTAGCCGAACTCCTCCCCCGCCTTTTCCCACAGCACCGCCGATACTCTTTCCGTATCAATCATCGTGCCGTCCATATCAAATATCACCGCTTTTACCATAGTCTTCCTCTCTATTCCGGCGTGCCGCCTTAGATGCTTTAATTTCTGGCGCCGAAAATAGCCGTGCCCACCCGCACCATGGTGGCGCCTTCTTCTATAGCGACCTCAAAATCACCGGTCATGCCCATGGAAAGCTCCTTCATCTGCACATTGGGGATACTAAGCGCCCCGATCTCATCACGCAGCCGTCGCATGGTCCGGAAAGCCTCCCGGTTTTCCTCAGGATCCTCCACAAAAGGCGCTACCGTCATAAGCCCCATGACTCTGACCGCAGGCAGTTTAGCGATCTCCTGCACCAATTCCGCCGCATTCTCCGGGGATACGCCGTCTTTGCTCTCCTCATTGCCGATATTGACCTCCACCAGCACCGGGACTTCACTCACCTGGTGCTTGTCCGCTTCCTTCTGGATCTCCTGCGCCAGACGCAGTGAATCCACCGAATGGATCATACAGACCCTGCCTATGATATATTTCACTTTATTTCTCTGCAGATGGCCGATCAGGTGCCAGTTCAGCTTCTCCGGTATCTGCTCCGTCTTATCGCACAGCTCCTGCACTTTATTCTCTCCGAAATCCACGATCCCGGTCTCCATCACCTCTCGGATCATGGATACCGGCTTAGTCTTGCTGACTGCGATTAAGGTCACATCCAATGGGCTGCGCCCCGCCCGCCTGCAGGCATTTTCCACCCGCGCTTCCACTTTCTTCAGATTTTCCTTAATCATAATACCTGTCCCCTTTCTGTCGAGTATCACTGTTATTTTTCATCTTATTTTAGCATAATTAAACTGTTTATGCTATAATGGAACATACACTTTATGAAGAAACGGAGCAAAATACATGAACGAAAAAATAACTTCCAATCCGCTTGGTACTGAGCCGGTGCAGAAACTTCTGCGGCAGTTTGCGGTTCCCAGCATTATCGCGATGCTGGTCAGCGCGCTTTATAATATCGTAGACCAGTTTTTTATCGGCAGAAGTGTGGGAGAACTGGGCAATGCGGCCACAAACATCTCCTTTCCTCTGTCCATCTCCTGCATCGCTATCGCCCTGCTGTTTGGCATCGGCGGCGCCTCAGCCTTCAATCTGACCATGGGACGGGGAGAGAAGGACGATGCCGTTTACTTCGCAGGAAACGCCTCCGTCATGCTGTTTGGCTGCGGCGTTTTGCTCTGCATTTTTACTCAGCTGTTTCTGGATCCGATGCTTATTGCTTTCGGGACACCGGATAACGTCATGGGATATGCCAGAACCTATACCAGAATCACCGCCTTTGGCTTCCCCTTTCTGATTCTCACTGCAGGCGGCGGACATCTGATCCGTGCCGACGGAAATCCGAAATTCTCGATGGTCTGCAATCTGACCGGCGCCGTTATCAACACCGTACTGGACGCGCTGTTTGTATTTGGCTTTCAATGGGGCATGGCCGGCGCAGCTGCCGCCACGATCATCGGACAGATCATTTCCGGCTTTATGACCTTCCACTATCTCTGCCATTTCCGTACAGCCGCGATTCACAGAGAGCATCTGAAAATCCGCGGCAGATATATCGGCAGGATCGCCTCCTTAGGAGCCGCGCCCTGCAGCAACCAGCTGGCCATGATGATCGTACAGATCGTCATGAATAAATCCCTGACGCATTACGGCGCGCTATCCGTATATGGCGAAGCGATTCCGCTGGCCTGCGCAGGCATCATCATCAAGGTAAATCAGGTATTCTTCTCCTTTGTCATCGGTATCTCCCAGGGCCTGCAGCCCATCGTCAGCTTTAACTATGGCGCGAGCAGATTTGCCCGGGTGAAAGAGGCTTACCGCAAGGCCATATTTTCCGGTTTTCTCATATCCCTGGCGGCCTTTTTGATGTTTCAGCTTCTGCCCAGACAGATCATATCCCTGTTCGGCAACGGTTCTGAGGAATATTTCCGATTTGCAGAAAGCTATTTCCGTATCTTTCTGCTGTTTACCTTCCTCAACTTCCTGCAGCCGATTACGTCCAATTTTTTTACGGCCATTGGAAAGCCGATGAAGGGTATCTTTCTCTCACTGACCCGGCAGATTTTGTTTCTGCTCCCGCTGATCATCATTCTGCCGCTGTTTATAGGCATTGACGGCATCCTCTACGCCGGCCCCATCGCCGACCTGACTGCAGCTCTGATTTCTGCCCTGATGATCGTAAGAGAGCTTAAGATTTCGCATTATCATACAAATTCCTGATCACAGACCACCTCATATTCTTTTGAAAATGAGTATGAGGTTTTCTATTTACGCTATCTGTGCTATTCTTATAATGCGTAAGCCGTACCGTTTCTAAACATGTGAAACAATCAAATACACGATTAGGAACGGTGCGAACATGAATATAGAAACGGTCACTTGGCGGCTGATCCCGTGCGGGCTGCCGGCGGTAATCCGCCACTGCCCGCACTGCGGCACTTCCGCCCGCTATGAATGCAGCCATGCATTCCGAATTAACGCAAACCAGAATCTGCTGGATGTCTGGCTGATTTACCTGTGTCAAGACTGCGGACATACCTGGAACATGGATATTCTAAGCAGAGTGGAGGCCCGCAGTATAAACAAAAACTTATATCAGAAATTCTGTGAAAACAGTGAAGAACTTGTAAAGGAGTATGTGTTCTCAACAGATGTCTACAGAATAAACCGTGTCGCAGCGGATTATAAAGGGATCGCTCCTGTGCTTTCAGGCCCTGATTTATGCCTGGAAACACTACAGCATCCGATAGCTGTCACGATCACCAGTGAGTTTAAGATTGAATGCCGCCTGGAAGGAATGGTAAGCCGAAAGCTCGGCATTTCCAGAGGACAGTTAAAAAGACTGTGCACACAGGGCATCATTGAAACGGGCAGAAAAGCCACTGGAAGATTTTTATATAAAGACAATTTTTCCTTTACAGTATACCCGCAGATCTGAAGCAGGAAAGGAGCATTATTATGACTACAAGATCCGTTATCCGTGCGTAGCAAAGGCTATCGCATGAAAATAAAGAGATTAGCCTTTGTGAATCCTTGCACTAAAATAATGAGGAGACGCAAAATGAGCTATATAAAGGCAGAGAAGCTTCTGCCCAAAGAATTGGTAGAACAGATACAAAAATATGCGGACGGTGTCTGCATCTATATTCCCCGCAAGGAGGAAAACCGCCGCAGCTGGGGCGACAACACCGGCTTTAAGAAAGATATCCGGCAGAGAAATGCCGAAATCTACCGCTCCTTTTTGAAAGGGAAAACCGCCGAAGATCTGGCGAAGGAATACTACCTCTCAATCAAGAGCATACACAGAGTTTTGCTGCAGGAAAAGCGGAAGCTGCCGGATTAATCGGGCAGCTTCTTTTTCATTACATAGGGCTGTGAAAAAAAGGAGTTGATCTAATTCTATTTTTCCACAGCCCCTTTCTTGTTCCTCTTTCAGACAGAACGGCCCAGCAGCAGGTTTTCGCAGGTTCCTAAGGTTCCCCGCATGATGAACTCCACAGGGAGCTCAATGTGCTGCCCTTTGCCTTTTCCTTCAATCAGCTGTATCAGTGTGTCAACACAGGTCGATGCGATCTTGGCAAAATCGCACCGCATCGTCGTCAGGCCCGGGGTCAGATACCTCGATATGGATATATCGTCAAAACCGATCACGGAAATATCTTCCGGAATCCTGTAATTTAATGATTTTAATGCGCGCATCGCCCCGATTGCCATGATATCGTTGGCGGCAAATATCCCGGTAGCTTTCGGCGTGCCCTGTCTGCTGTAGATCGAATATATCTGGCTGTATGCTTTTTCTTCACTGAAATCTCCGTCCAATATGGTGAGAGAACTGATTCGGTCCTCATACCGGCGGAGTGCATCCTGCACACCGTCCTGTCTTCTCATCGCGGGCAAACGCGGACGCTTGCAGCCCAGATAGATGATATCCCTGTGTCCGAATTCCACCAGCTTTTCTATCGCCGCAAATGCCCAGTTCTGATCATCCATATTTACCACCGAAACGTTGTCAAATTTTGTATCCATCTCCTGATTGACGAGCACCAGCGGATAACCGCGCCCGGCAAGCCTTTTTATGGCCTCGCTGCCTGTCTCATAACCGAGCAGTATCGCGCCGCGCACCAGCCTGGCGCTGAAGAACCGCTCGATCGTCTTTATATCTTTTGCGGAATTTGTCAGGGATACCAGCGTTTTATAATCGGATTTCTGCGCTTTGTCCACCACCAGATGAATCATTTCCGTAGCGAAGTGAGAGGATATTTCTCCGGCGCCGGCATTTTCTTCCGAATAAGTGGAAAAGAAGCCGAGAATCTGTTCTTCCTTCCCCACAAGGCTGCGCGCCTGACTGTTCGGCTCAAAATTATACATTTCAATATACTTGCGGATTTTTTCCTCCATTTTCGGAGATACTCCGCCCGCACCGTTAATCACCTTTGACAGTGTAACTCTTGAAACGCCTATAATCTCGGCCAATTCCTTTGTTGTCATACAATAATACCCCTTTCTTCCTCCGATTATATTTCCAATCGCGGCTTACTTTCCTACTATTATAACAGGTGTAAATTTTCCAGTCCAGCCCAGTTTTCTTCAGATTCCCTGGCTTTCCATGGTTCTGCCATCACAGCCTCCGCCGTATGGCGGAATTCTCCGCTATTTTCCATCTTCTCAACAGCCACACGCCACACGTTGTGCTGTCCTTTTGAGATTACTTCAAAATATTTAAGCGGACCCTCTTTGGTTATCGCAATGCCGTTTTGTGCATACAAGCAAACACAGATATCCTGCTTGCGCATAAACAGCCATTCCCCGCACTGCACCCATTCATCAAACTGTGCAAGCGGGCAGTAGGCATGGGTATACCCCACCTCCTGATCCAAGAGATCGTATATAATAACCGCACGGTTCCTGTACTGCAATACATTGGGCAGCGTGCCGTTCCCCGCAAAATAGCCAGGCCTCCCCTCCCCGAAGTAAACAGCCTCTCCGGGGTGGTTGATCCAGATCTGTGTATCGCAGTCCTTTATCATCAGCTGAAACACATGTTCCTGCAGTCCGGGCTTACCGGGACGGTAGTTTTGTGCGCTGGCCATCACGTAATCCGGCGCCTTATAACTGTACAGCCTGACTCCCGTCTCCCCCTGTATGGATGTGTTTACCGCACCCTCTTTAGGAGAACGGTACAGTGACAGGATCCGCTCACCGGGCATGTAATCTGACAAGGCCATGAGCACCGTTGAAAAACAGTGCTGGTTCAGCCAGCCCTCGCCGCTGACAATAAAGTTGAGCGCCGATGCCTCACCTGTGCGCCTGCCAATCAGATTTTTAAAATAGATGCGCCCGTAGCTGGCCGCGACAATACCGCGAAAACTGTTGACCGCAAGGATCTCAAAGGTTTTATCCAGCGCCGCTTTCGCATACCGCTTAATCTCCGGGTCGGATGCCAGTTCAAACAGCGCAGTCATGCCGATTATGTCAATCGGAATATAGACTGCAGAATTCCACTCGGTGAATCCGTGCTCCAAAAAGTTGTCGAACCACTTTTGCAGCAGTCCTTTGGCTTTTTTCACGTGCTCTTCTCCCGTCATGCCGCTGTAGGAAAACTGCCGCTCCGGAAACATCTCCCCGGCCAAAAGCTCGCAGGCATGAAAGCAAAGGGCATGATTTTCACTGAAAAACCACATCACATCGTTTCCCGGTTCATCAAACCAGTAACGGTAATTTAAAATGGTTTCACGAAGCTTCTCCTTTATCCTGCCCGGCACCTTGCCGCTGCGCAGCGCGTAGAAAAATGCGGGCAGCCTGAAATCACTGCAGTCAAACCGGCTGTCAGCCCGTATAATTTCTTCTTCCATGATCCGGCCCGCCTGCTCTGTATCCGTCCCTGTTTCATACATGGCAAGGGCCTTCTGGAAATTCGACACCCCGTATCGGGCCAAAAATTCCAGGGCTTTTCTTTTTCTGCGCGCCGGATCGGCATCCCGCGCTTCTTCCATAATGCTCTCATCATAGTATTCGAACTGCAGCGTCCGGCTGACCGTAAGGCCGCAGACATCCACAGACAGCGTAACGGACACCATGCCGGCCTTCCGGTCAATGAGTCCGCCCGCCTGTATGCCGGTCTGTTCCGGCAGCAGCCGTATATGCATGCTTTGCGCAGGCAGCGGGATATGCGCATCCACAAATTGCAGTCTGACGTTTAAGTCTGTCGGCACGGAACACGGATGCCGGAAACGAACGCGTATATCCGGCGTATGATAGTTAAACCGATCCAGATATGCGCCGTCCAGCAGCGCCCGTACCTCTGTGATCCGCTCTCTGTCAATCTCTGCCGGCAGCTGCCCCTTAAGAGGGGTCCGCCCCAGATAACACAGTTTGAAATAAAACTGCGTATCCCGTTCCGCCAGTTCGTTGCATTCGATATAGATGCGGTTTTCCCCCTCCGCAAGGCTTAAGGTGAGGGGCAATGACTGCTCCTGATTTCTCTGATAACCGAATAAACTTCCCTGTAAGTTCCCGTTTACATACAGCTTCACCCCTCCGCAGGATGACAGTTTAAAAGGGTAACTACCCGGCTTGGGTGCAACGATGCAGGTGGCTGCAGCAAAATCAAGCTTTGTCGCCCGCATCCAAAAGCCGGAATACTCCACCTTCTCCCCTTCAAAGGGCATATACAGTTTCTCACAGTCCAGCCACTGCACTGCGCGCTTCTCGAATTCTCCTTCCGCTACAAACTGCATGCGGCTGGGGGAAATAATCTGACTCCATTCTCCGTTTACTTTACACTGCGGTGGGTACGGAGCAGGAATGCCCTCATACAGGATCTCTCTCAAAGGGCTGATCATAAACTGCGTAATCCAAGTTCCTTCGCTGCAGGCATATTCAAAACCTTCCATGTATATCCATCCTCCATAAGAGAAAACTGCATATCACCGTATTCAAAATCCTTATAATACAGCCTGTCACCTTCAATCACAGGCGGATTGGCGGACAGGTACTCCCGAAACGCTTCAAAGCTGCCCGCTTCACGGTCGTCGGATACCTTAATAAACCAGCTGCCGTTTACGCCGTCCGAGATGAACTCAATTCCCTTCAGCGCCTGCCGGTCGCTTAAGCGCAGCCCGTTTTCAGCATAAATCGCTGCAAAAGCCGTCTTGCGCCGGATAAACAGCCACTTTTCCTGCAGCAGAACTTCGTCACAAACACTCCTGTCACAGATTGCGTGGACATAATTTACCTCTGTCCGCTGCAGCAGCTCATCCGGAAAGTTATAGCTCATAACCGCCGTATTATACTGCTGTTCCACCAGCGGCGTAAGGCCGTTACCGTTAAAGTACCCCGGTCTGCGCAGGCCGAAGATCTTGCCCTCTCCGGGATGGTTGATCCAGATGCGGGTCTGTGCATCCGCCAGAAAGATGTTGAGCAGATGCTCCTGGGATCCGAAATATCCTGTGCGGGGCGCCACACAGCTGCCCAGCATATAGTCCTTTTTCTTGCACAGCACCGTCGGCACGCGGAAGGTTCCCTGCTTATCCTTTAACAGCAGCTTCCTGTCCTCTTCCCATCTGGCAATGGCCTCAAGCCGGGCCGGCGGACGGTAATCCGACATGGCGACATACATCGCCGGACTCACATTTGCGTTCAGATAGCCGCATCCCCAGGCGAGCCAGATATCACTGTCACATGACATCGTATGGTTGGCCAGCAGATCCTTGGAATAGGTCCGCCCGTTTGAGGTGCCAAGCACCCCGTCAAAACTGTTCCCGGCATACAGTTCATAGGTATAATCCATAGCCTTTTGCGCCATCCTGCGTATCTCTTCATTTTCGGTTAATTCATATAAAGTGATATAGCTTCTCATATCAACCGCAATATAGCTGGCCGAATACCATTCGTTATACCCATACTCAAACAGCTTTTCAAACCACTCTGCAATCCTTTTTCCTGCCTTTTCGACGTGTTCTTTCCCTGTCAGACCGCTGTTTGAAAAAACTCTGTCCGGATACAGTTCCCCCGCCAGCAGTTCATCCGTATGAAATGCCAGGGCATGGTTCTCACTGAAAAACCACATTGCATCATTTCCGGGTTCATCGAACCAATATCGGAAGCCGAGCACAGTTTTCTCCAGCTGTGCTGCAAATTCCTCCGGAATCCGATCGCGGTACCGTTTTAAAATCCATGCTACTTTAAACATGACAAAATCGGCACAATCCCCCCGGTGCTCTGCCAGATACAACTCGTTTTTCATCGCAGCCTCACAGGCCGCATATCCTTCCCTTCCCGTTGCGAGGCATGCGATGTAGCGGTCCATGCCCGGCCCCGAATGTTCCACCGCAAATTTCAATACTTCTCCGGCACGTTCTTCATACGCAGCAGGCGCTGCGGTGATCATCTTCTCCGGATACACCTCCGCCCACAGCCTGGCCCCCACCTCTAACTGTCCAACCTGTGTATGGATATAAAACTCATGATATCCTATAGGAAGTTCCGACACATCCCCCCATACGATCATAGAGTCCCCCTCATGCATCATCCGTTGTTTATGTATACCGCATACGTCAATATCCAAACACATTTCTTCCGTAAAGGACCGGTCGGAGCAAAATTCAACCGCACCGCTTTGATAGCTTAATTTCTCCATATACAGGGAATTAAGCACACCGTTTACCCTGCACAGTTTATTCGCATCCACCGATACGGGCAGACTTACAGTCAGTCTTTCTCCCAGATTTTTTAATCCAAATTTAAACTGTATATTTCTTTCTCCGTAATCATTGCAGCCAACTACAAGTTCGTTACTGCCTTTACAAAAGTATAAACGGATCTCCCGGTTCTGCTCGATATTGGATTCATACGGATAAAACTCAGCTTCCAGCTTACCGTTTACCCAGACCTTTACCGCGCCGCTGGCAAAGATTCGAAAGTCCCAAAAGCCGTCTTCACAAACTTCGATCTCCGCTTTCGCATAGAAAGTGATATCCGCCGGATAGGACCAGAAGGAAGAGCAGTCCACCCGGTTTGTGTCAAACGGATAATACAGCTGATCCATCACAATTTCCGCCGGATAACCGGCCTTCCGGAAAATCCCCCTCTCAAGGAACTCCTGCTTGGCGGGGGATACCCGCTCTTTTCCGTCCTTATCCTTAACACTGACTCCCGGACGGTATTCGGGAAAAACAGTGGGCTTAGGCTCCGCGTGAAACGGCACTTCCATAACATCGCTTATGAGCCATTTTGAAATAAACTCCTGTGTATTCACAGTATACTTAAATTGAGATTCACACATGGTATTCTCCTTTCCGAGCCCCTACAGAAGTGCAAGCGGCACGAGGGAATTTGTAGATGTAACCAGTTGCATAGTTCTTGTCTCCAATTGTTTTTATACGTGTTAAAATCAGCATTTTATATAAGGCTTTTGCATATACAAAAGCCTTATACTCAAATATTTACAGCTGCTTTTTAACACCTGTTAATTCTTATTTGCATTATAATCGATTGTTCTGATTTTTGCAATACTAATTAGTGCAAAATTTAAACCTCTGCTATCCCGCCGGCATATCCCGCATACTCATTCAGGAAATCCTCTGCCGACTTATTCATGTACACTCCTACCAGATTGTCTCTGAAACTGAAAAACATATTCAGAATTCCGAAATACCGGTCGATCACCTGCACCTTGATATACAGCTTATGGGGCTCCACCCAGGCTCCTGATGCCGCGCATCTGTAGAAATTGCCCGGCGCGCAGACAGACCCCACCCCGTCAGAATACCCCTCCTGCGGAAACGGTCCGTATACATTGCGGCATATTCCAAAACGCAGCTCCTTGTCGCCCTGCCCGTTGGTATATTTCAGACAGCCTTCCTCCCCATGAAAGGACAGCTGCAACCTGGTAATGCCCATGGGGTTATCATCCATCCGGTATGTGACATTGTCCACCCGGCTCATCCAGTCCGACTGCCGGCTGCCTGAAGCGGCCTGCAGCGTGAGACCGCCGCAGTACGAGCAAAGGCGCCCGTATGCCTCTTCTCCGCCTTCTATCGCTTCATCCTCTGCCGTATTTACGATCAGATCGAAGAAGCTGTCAATGATGATCTTTTTAGCGGATTCTTTTCCCTGATTGTCTCCGTTATATACCATGATCAGATCCTTATCCGGAATGCCCAGGGCGAACTGACATCCCATGCCGTTAAACAGCCATGCGTTTTCACCGGCTCTCCAGATCTGATACCCATAGCCCTTCGTGTCAAATTCATCTTCATCCCAGAAATTATTGTCAACCTGCTTTGCTGTGGCTTCACTGATATATCTTTCATTCAATATCTGCTCGCCGTTCCACCTGCCCTTATTCATGACAAACCTCGCGATCTTCAGCAAATCCGCCGGTTTGCAGAGCACGCCGGAATCTCCCCAGGAATGGCCTCCCGGGCACTTCAGGCAGTACGCCTCTTTGGATACCCCGATTTTATCAAAAAGCTTTACGCGCAGGTATTCCATAAACGGCATGCCGCTGATTCGTTCCACCAGGGCACACAGGATAAAGGAACCGGTGCTGTCATACTGAAAGACAGTTCCGGACGGCCGGGACTGCTTTGTATCGTTTTCAAAATAGAACCTGACCCTGTCCGAAGTTCTCGCCGTAAACCAGTTGCGCTCCAGCTTGGCCGTACACATCATCAGCATATGGCGTATGGTCTGGTTTCTCATATTGGCGTCCTGCTGTTTTTTCAGTTCCTCTTCAAAATATTTGGAAATCGGGTCATCCAGTGACAGCTTTTTGTCCTGTTCAAGAAAACCGACCGCGAGAGAGACAAAGCTCTTGCTGACCGAATACATCCGGTGCAGAAAATCGCTGTGAAACGGCTCCCAGTATGCTTCAAACACAACAGAATCCCCCCTGGCCAGTATCAGGTCATGGGTGGACAGTCTGTTTTTCTCAAGTACTACAATATACTCCTGTATCTTCTTAGATGAAATGCCTTTCTTCTCCGGTGCCGTATAATCCATGGTATTTGCCCTCCCGCAATATCTTCCGCCCGTACGGGCGTTTCCATCATAAAGTTTTTAACACACATTCAAGCGCATAATCCTTGGCGTCCTGCACGGTAACGCCCTCAATCGTATCCATACTGCTTAAGTATACCGCAAACTGGACGATCTGGGAAGACAGGCTGGCGCTGGCATAGTAGCGGTTTGCGGAGGCGTCGATCAGCCCCTCCTTTATACCCGAGTTTATCATCTCATTTACAATGCCTTCCATCAGCTCCCTGCCGTCATTGTCCAGGCCATTCTGGCACTCCGCCTTTAAAGCTGCTTTGATCTCAAAAGACTGCGTACCGATCTTAATCAGCTGCATGAAGGATTTGTTGGCGCTGAAATTGAGTTCCAGCCAGTTCAATATCACCATGACTTTTTCCCGGAAAGAGGAGACCTGGCAGATCCGGTCCCGTATCTCCCCGGCTTTTATCCTGAAATCATAGATCAGCGCTCTGACGATAATCTCTTCTTTGCTTTTAAAATATTCATAGGCAGTGCCCTTTCCGATTCCGGCCTTTTCCGTGATCTGGGACACCGTCAGCGAATTGATATCGCAGCCCTCATCCACTAGAGTGCAGACCGCGCGATACAGAGCCAGAACCTTCGCAGACAGTTCCTTTTTCATCAAACCTCATCCTCCCCCGCTTCTTCCTTTGTTTCCAGTTCCGCCGTTTCCTGCTCCTTACCCTTCTTCTCCCTGTTGAACACATCATAGATACAGGGTACCACAAACAGCGTCAGCAGCGTTCCGTACACCAGCCCTCCGATCGTAACAATGGCCATCGGCTGCACCATGTCGCTTCCCATGCCCATTCCCATAGCCATGGTGGACAGCCCCAGCACTGTGGTCAGCGCGGTCATGATAATCGGGCGCAGACGGGTCCGCCCCGCCTCCACAATGGCTTCCTTCTTCGCCATGCCGTCCCGGCGCAGCTGGTTGATGTAGTCCACCAGCACGATGCCGTTGTTCACGATGATGCCGGACAGCATGACAAAGCCGATCATAGCGATCACACTGATTTCATTTCCAGTAAAATAGAGTCCGAACAGTCCTCCCGTAAATGCCAGCGGTATCGTGAACATGATGATAAACGGTGAAAGCAGGGACTGGAACTGCGCCACCATGATCAGATACATGAATACAATGGCCAGCGCCAGCATCTTAAACAGCTCGACCATCGCCTCATTGATGCTCTCATCCTCACCTGCCATTTTGGCCGTATAGCCTTCCGGCATGTTATATCCGTCCAGCGCTTTCTGTACATCCGCCGCCACCAAGCCGATATTGTGATTCCTGTCGATGGACGCAGACACGGTGATATAACGGCTCTGAGCGTTCCTGCGGATGGACGCCATGCTCTGCGCATCCGTGAAATCCGCCACATCAGAGAGCTTTACCTCTTCCTTCCCGCCGTTTCTGTCGGTGACCGTAAGGACCATATCGCGGATATCCTGTCTGGTCTTCTCCTCTGCCTCCCCATCGTGCACCACCACGTCATAATCCGTCACATCGTTGGATATGGTGGTCGCGGTGGAGGATTTGGCCAGCTCTGCCGCAATGGCCTGATACACCTGCGCCACGGTCAGATTATGCTCGCTGGCTCTGTCCTTATTGACGATCACGCGCAGTTCCTCAGTGGTCTCATCTATGCCGTCGCTCACCTCCGCGGTTCCTTCCACACCGCGCACCAGCTCCGCCACATCCTCTGCGATCTGCTGCAGTTTATCCAGATCCCGCCCTTTAATCTGTATGGATATGCCGCTGCCGCCCAGCGCGCTCATATCCATGCTGGAAGTGCTGACGGAAAGCTCACAGTTTAAATCCGCAGTCTTCTCTTCGATCGCATCTGCCAGTTCATCGTTGGTCAGTTCTTTATCTTCCTTTAAAATCAGATACATGGTAACCGAATCAGCGCCGGAGGAGCTGCCGCCTCCGCCGCCCATGATGCCGCTCATCATGGATCCTCCGGCCATCGCGCCCACGGTCTCCACATCGGGAATCGTTGTCAGGCGTTCAATCACCTGGTCGGACATGGCCGCCAGATCTGCAAGAGGCGTATGATCCTCCATGCTCATCGTGATGCTGACCTGGGTGCTCTCCATTTCAGGCATCATGGAAGTCCCTCTGGATACCGCACACACGCCGCTCACCGCAAGCAGCACCACAGAGCCAATCAGAACCAGAGGTTTCAGCTTCAGCGAGCCCTTAAGCAGCAGCGCATATCCGTTCTGTATCCTGTCGAAGATCCCGTGCTTCTTTTCCACCGACCGGCCCAGCATTCCCGCAGACATCATCGGCACCAGGGTCAGGGCGATCACGAGACTTGCCAGCAGAGAATAGGCGATGGTCAGTCCCATATCCACAAAGAGCTGCCTCGTGATACCTGTGGTGAATACGATCGGCGCAAAAACGGATACGGTAGTGAGGGTGGATGCCATAATCGCTCCGCCCACCTGGGTCGCTCCTTCTATGGCCGCTTTCTTTGCGGGAACGCCCTGATTCCGCAGCCGGTAAACATTCTCTATCACGACGATGGAGTTATCCACCAGCATACCCACTCCTAAGGCCAGTCCGGACAGGGAGATAATATTCAGCGTAACACCGCTGAAATACATCAGCACCACAGCTGTCAGAAGGCTGATCGGGATGGAGCAGGCAATGATCAGCGTGGGCTTTAAATCTCTAAGGAATAGCAGCAGGATCAGCACGGCCAAAAGGCCGCCGAAGGCCATATTCTCAAGCACGGAGTTGACCACCATATCGATATAGATACCCTGATCCATCAGCACCGTAAAATGAAGGGTTTCATCCTCCGCCATCAGCTTTTCAAATTTATCCTTCAGCTTATTGGACACATCGCCGGTGGAATATCCGGTCTGCTTCTGCATGGTCATGATAATGCCCGGATTGCCGTTGATCTTGGCATAGACCTCATCCGAATTATCCGTGGTGAACACATCGGCCACATCCGAAAGCCTGATCGGCTCCACGTCCTCGATACCCATGCCGGCAGGATCGAACAGAACCAGGTTTTTCAACTGGTCCTCTTCCTCTATCTTATCTCCGACCCTCACCATATAGTCCACGCCGTCCTCTGTCACATAGCCGGCGGGCATGGAAAAGTTCTGGGCGGTCAGGATGTTCTTGATCATGGATGCGGTGATCACATCGCTCATATCCGCGCTGTCATATGCGGTTTCTTTGGTTTTCTCAAATTCCTCCTCGGCCGCATCCAGCTGCGTCTTACCCGCTTCAATCTGTGATTTGGCGGCGTTTAACTGCGCTTCGGAGACGCTCATCTGAAGGGAGGCCAGAGCCTGGTTTTTGCTAAGCTCCACCATAGCCTCATTCACCGTCAGTTTACCTTCCGCGATCTTTGCTTTGGCTTCTTCCAGCGCCGCTTTGCCGCCGGTGATCGCAGTCTGCATCTCGCCGATCTGCTGTGTCATGGAGGAAAGCTCGGCCTTCCCCTTATCCAGCGCCTCTCTGGCGGCTGTCAGCGCCTGGGACTCTATGGAAAGCAGCTGTTCTGCCTCTTCCAGGTTTTTCACGCCGGGCTGCAGGTTTTCATACAGAAGACGCATCTGTTCCATCTGCGCCTTCTGCGCCTTAAGTGCGTCGATCTGTTCCTCGCCAGCGCCTGCTGCTTCCAGCTCCGCGATCTGCGCTTCCAGCGCTTTGATGCCGGTGTCCAGGGTCGAAAGCTGCGCCTCAATCTCCGCGGATGTCGGAATAGAAGTAATGCCGAGCGGTTTTAACATCTCCAGTATCTGCTTCCTGCCGTTTTCAATGGCGGCTGTCTGTTCCGCCACCTTTTTCTCCTCATCGGCTACCTGTCCCTGGAGTCTGTCCACCTCTTCCTCCAGCTTTTTTAAAGCTTCCTTGAGCATGGACAGCGTGTTCTCCTTATCGGAAATCAGCGCTTCCTGGATCGCCAGCTGGTTTTCACCGCTTATGATCTCCTGCTGCGCCTGCTCCAGCTTGAGCTGTCCTTCCGCAATCTGATCAAATGCCTGCTGTTTGCCGCTCTCCAACTGCTGTTTACCGTTATCGATCTGTTTCTCACCGCTCTCCAGCTCGTCCCGGCCCTTCTCCATCTCTTCCTGGGCCTCCTGGAATTTACTGTCCAGCGACGCGCGGATCCTGTTATTAACCTCTTCAATCTTCTCCGGGCGCAGGATTACCTGAATGGTTTCTTCAATATCGCCGGTGGTGGAGACTGAAGCCACTCCCTCCAGGCTCTCCAGCTCCTGGGACAGGCTGTCCTGCACCAGACGGGTCACCTGAGCGCTGGTAAGGCCGTCGGCATCCACCGCCGCCACCATAACCGGCAGCATATCCGGGTTCAGTTTCATGATAATCGGGCTGCCCACCGAATCGTCCCAGTAAGCGCCGATCTGATCCAGGCTTTCCCTCATCTCGATGGTGACGGAATCCATATTCGTCGTTTCCGCAAACTCCAGTATAACCATGGAATAGTTTTCACTGGATACGGAACTGATATTCTGTATATTGCTGACCGTGGCCATGGCCGACTCTATGGGCTTGGTCACCGCTGTCTCCACCTCCTCGGGACTCGCCCCCACATAGGTGGTCATAACGATCGCATAAGGCAGATTCATGCTGGGCAGCAGATCTGTCGTCATGTTGGTAAAGGATACAAATCCCAGAATCAGGATCAGCACTACGGCTACAACCACCGTATATGGCTTCTTTACACTAATTTTTGATAACATGGCTTTCTCCATTCCTGATGTTTTAATATCTGTCGCTGTATTCCGTCCGACCAGTCGGTCGGAAACCTAAAGGTTATTATAGAGCAGTAATGGCAGCATAGCAAATTAAAAAAATATTAAATTTTTGTAGTAAAAGTATATCCGCATACGTTATGATAGACAGAGAGACGTCAATCAACTGCCTGTGCACGCCGCACAGGTGTTGCCATACCCGCTTACATTATAAACAGACAGCCGGATATGCGCAGAAATGAGGATGAGCATGCTGATTTTTTTAACATTGGTGGATACACAGGAAGAAAAAGACAAGTTCACCGCCCTTTATGAAAAATACCGCTATTTTATGTGGTACCTGGCCAACCAGATCCTGAATGATTATCAGCTGGCTGAGGACGCGGTCCAGGATTCTTTTCTTGTGCTGACCAAGCATCTTAATAAGGTGGACTCGGTGGACAGCCCTCAGACGAAGCGCTATCTCGCCACAATCGCTAAGAGCAGGGCCATCGATATCCTCCGTAAAAAAGGCCGGCTGGAGGATCCTTCCTCCGAAGTGCCGGAAACCGACTCGGCGGACAGCCGGCAGGCAGATCTCCTGGATGAGCTGATCGTAAAAGAAGACTACGAATATCTGCTTTCCTGCATACGCTCCCTGGATGAATCCTACCGGACCGTGCTGGAATGCAGATACCTGCATCAGATGTCCGAAAAGGAAACCGCGGTCTTTTTAAATGTGGCTCCCAAAACAGTGAATGTCAGAATCTTCCGGGCGCGAAAAAAGCTGCAGGAAATGCTGGCTCCGTCTTCCGCTATACGATTCTGACCCGCGCAACATAAGGCGCAGAAAAGAGGTAAACTTATGACACAGGCAACTTCCTCCAAGGCCGCTCAGATGCTGCAAAACGCTCTGAAAGAAAGCCTGGATGAACAGATACAGGCCATACCGGCTCCGGATTCGCTGAAAGCGCTGTATCCGTTTCGCAGGGATCTGGTCCGCGAGCGAAGCCGCAGAAAACGGCGCATTGCTTACAGGATCTTAAAAAGTGCGGCGGCCCTTATCCTGCTTTTCATCATAATAGGAGGGTTCAATTATTTCATCACCCCGTTTTTCCGCATGAAGAGCACATCGCCCGCTCAGAACAGCGGCCATGAAAACGCCGTGCAGGAAACGGCGGCCGGCGTCACCTCGGCGGCATCGGCTGCATCCGATGCGGATACAGAGATAGAAGGGATCACAGATCTGTCGGGCTTTAGTGCCGCGGATATACAGGCGGTTCCGTCACCTTCTGCCTCTCTTGAGATCACAGGCCCCCTTGGCGCTGACGGCGTTCTTCCGGTTTCCGTCACCAACCTGGCTGCGGAAACACTGTCCATGAACACCGCATTCCGCCTGGAGTCACTTGTAAACGGCGCATGGACGGAGCTTTCCCTGAAGGACCGCTATGACACGGCCGGGGAAAACGTCACGCTTTCTCCCGGCGGCACATTTCATGCCGGTGTCAGCCTTCTGCAATACGAGCTGCCGGACGATCCCGCAGGCACCTACCGCCTGACCATACCGGCCGGCAAGGAAGACACAGCGGTCGTATTCACGCTTCAACGTTCATTCACAGGATAACTATAATGGAAAGTGGAAGCACACTGAAGTGTGCGCAGGTCATCAACCTTCGGTTGGTGACATTAAAAAGCTTTATTTCTTTAGCTCTAAACTTATTATACGAGGAGGGGTAACATGAATGAAAAAAAGAAACTGAGACGCGCTGCATCCGCGCTGGCTGCGGCAGTTCTGCTCATCGCTCTGACAGTGGGCGGCTGCAGTGCCAAGAGCATGGACTCACAGGGGTTCCCCGGAGCATACACAGGTGAGAATTCCTCCTACAGGAACGAGACAGTGGCTGAAACCGCGGCCGCCTCGGAAAACATGGATTCATCCGGCACATCTCTGACAAGCGAAACTGATGTTCTGGCTTCCACACCAAAAAACCAGCGGAAACTCATCAAAAATGTGGATCTGTCTGTGGAGACCAAAGAATTTGACTCATTGATTACTTCCCTGTCCGCCAAAATTGAGGAGCTGGGCGGGTACGTAGAGAATTCCGACATTTCCGGCAGCAGCTATCAGTATCAGAACACCCGGTACGGCTATATGACCGCCCGTATCCCCCAGGACCGGCTGGACGAATTTGTAACCTGTGTCTCCTCTCTCGGCAATGTCACCAGGCGCCATGACTCGGTGCAGGATGTAACCTTGCAGTATGTGGATACGGAAAGCAAGATCAAATCCCTGAAGGCCGAGCAGGAATCCCTCATAACGATGCTGGAGAAGGCTGAGAACCTGGAAGACATCATCAAAATCCAGTCACGGCTGACCGAAGTGCGCTACCAGTTGGAGTCCAACGAATCCCAGCTGCGCACCTATGACAATCTGGTGACCTACAGCACCGTCACCATGGACATCACCGAAGTAAAGCAGATCACCGAGCCCGCCCCCACCGGCACTTTCGATGAAATACGCCAGCGGTTGGAAGGCAACCTGGCCGATATCGCCGGCGGTTTCCTGGATTTCTTCATCTGGCTCGTCAGCAGCCTGCCCTATCTCCTGATCTGGGCCGCAGTGATCCTCGGTATCGTACTGCTGGTCCGCAGGCTCTGGAAGAAGCATACGCCTAAGAAAAAGGGCCCGAATCCGCCCGCTGCTGAAAATAAGCAGGATACTTTGCAGGAGTAAATTCTTTATAACACTTCATGGTCAGACTAAGAACACCGGGTGCACCAAAAAACCGAAACTTACCTAACAAGTTTCGGTTTTTATGCTCTCTTTTCAATTATATTTTCTCAAACTCCGCTCACAATATACCCACAGCGCAATATGGGGCATCACTTCAAAAATCCGTTGACAATCTGCTCTTCCGCTTCCGCCTCCGTCAGCCCCAGCGTCATGAGTTTTACGATCTGCTCGCCGGCAATCTTGCCGATGGCAGCCTCATGTATCAGGGCCGCATCCGGATGATTGGCGCTGATCTTGGGCACCGCGCTGATTCTGGCATCCCCCATGATGATCGCATCGCACTCCGTATGCCCGCTGCATCTGGCATTTCCGTTGATCTCGGAGATAAACAGCTGATCGGAGCTGTCCTTGGCCACCGATCTGGAAATGATGTTCGCGCCGGCATCCTCACCGTTTAAATCCACAGAAAACTCGCTGACCGCATGCTGGCTGCCGTGGGTCATAAGGCGCTCCATAACCACGATCTTTGCCCCTGCTTTAAGGGACGCCTTAGTAAGGCGCTCCGTGGAATCCACGCCTTTGATCTGCACGGTATCCATCTCCATATAGCCACCTTCATCGATCTCTACAATGGTCTGGGGATTCATGATCCTCTCGCCTTTTCCGTCACCGCTGCCATAATGCTTCTCCACATATTTGATCCTGGCGTTCTTACCGATAAAGAAGCGGTGTATCCCGTCATGCCTGGACATGGCGTCGCCGCCGTTATGGATCCCGCAGCCGGCGATGATCGTCACATCCGCGTTTTCGCCTATATAAAAATCGTTATACACCATCTCCGTCAGCCCCGACTGGCTTAAGACCACCGGGATATGCACGCTCTCGTTTCTGGTGCCCGGCTTGATGCGGATGTCGATTCCGGTCCCGTCCTCCTTGGATATGATATCGATATTGGCGGTGGTATTTCTCTCCACGCTCTTTCCGTTCGCACGTATATTATAGGCACCCGCCGGGACTTCATGCAGCCCGGCCACAGCCTCCAGCAATTGCATCTGTATCGCGTCCATCTGTTCCTCCATTTCCGCGCACTGCCGTGCACCTGTCCTCTTTATTACCGCCGCAGCCGCCTGCCGTTTTTATGCAGCTTTTTCATCTCACTGATAGAACTTGCAGTTCTCGCCTTCTGGCTGATTTAAAAGCTCCGGCAGTATCTTTGCTCCGGATCCGTGCCCTGCAATCCGGCCGGCCGCTATCACCACGATCTCGTCGGCAATCTTCAGGATTCTCTCCTGATGGGAGATGATCATGATGGAACCGTGGATCTCCTCGTGCAGCTTCTCAAAAACCTTGATCAGATTCTGGAAGCTCCACAGATCGATTCCTGCCTCCGGCTCATCAAACACAGAGAGCTTCGTCCCCCTGGCGATGATTGTTGCGATTTCGATGCGCTTTAACTCCCCACCGGACAGGCTGGCGTTAACCTCCCGGTTAATGTAGTCCCTGGCACACAGCCCGACTTCCGACAGATACTCGCAGGCGCCCATGACGGATATCCGCCTGCCTGCCGCCAGACGAAGCAGATCCAGCACCGTCACGCCCTTAAAGCGCACCGGCTGCTGAAAGGCATAGCTGATGCCGAGCTTTGCCCGCTGTGTGATTCCAAGATCCGTGATGTCCTCCCCGTCCAGCAGTATGCGGCCGGAAGTGGGTTTTTCGATCCCCGCAATGACCTTGGCCAGCGTGGATTTTCCGCCTCCGTTGGGGCCGGTAATCGCGATAAATTTATTGTCATCCAGTTTCAGGCTGATATCCTTCAATATGCCCTTGGTATCCTTTTCCGCTTCCACTTCAAAGGAAATATTTTTCAATTCCAGCATCATTCTTCCTCCATGATCAGTATCTCCGGCCGTGGGCCGGTCTTCCTATAGCAGGCCCGCAAACAGCGGCGCCACCACAACAGTAATCACTCCTGCCACCACAACGGCCAGACTGGACATGGCCCCCTGAACCTCTCCAAAGGTAAGGGCGGTGGATGTGCCGATGGCATGAGCGGAATTACCGCAGGCCAGACCCACAGCCACAGGATTGGTAATTTTAAAAATACGGCAGACAAATCTGGCGACAATGGCGCCGAACAGGCCCGTGATCATCACCGCAAGGATCGTAATGCTCTGGCTGCCTTCCAGTTCTCCTGTAATGCCTATGGCGATGGCGGTGGTTACGGATTTGGACTGCAGGGAATGATACAGCTCCGTTTCCAGGCCGAAGCACCAGCACATTGCGAAGATGGACAGCGCGCAGGCCAGGCAGCCGCACAGGATGCTGACAATCAGCGCGAATGCATTGTCCTTGAGCACCTGAATCTGCTTATACATCGGAATCGCCAGGCAGACCGTGGCAGGCGTCAGCAGATAGGTGATGTATTTGGCGCTGCTGTTATATACTTCATAATCAATATGAAGCACGGACAGGATCACCACGATCATGACCACAGTCCAAAGCAGCGGATTAAAAATCGCATAGGGCAGTTTCTTCTGCACCAGGGAACAAAACCAGTATACAAGGATGCTTAGGAAAAAGCCGAAATAGGTCGACTGCGCCAGAAACTCATTCATAATCCGCCTCGCTTTCCCGCGTCTTAGCGGCACTCTGTTTTGTTTCTGACGGCCTGTCCTTTTTTCGCTCCATCAAAAACTGGGCCATCTTTCCGGTAACCACCATAACCACCAGGGTGCTCACCACCGCAATCACAAAAATCTGAACCAGGCTTCCCAGCACGTCCTTTAAAACGGTCATCATGCTGGCGCTGACGGCGATAAAGCAGATGGGCATAATGCTAAGCAGCCATCCTCCCACATCCTCCACCTGATCCAGACGGATTATTTTTGTCAGCAGACAAAAAAACAGAATCAGCAGCCCGTAGACACTGCCCGGAACCGGCAGCGGCAGCAGTTGATTCAAGAGTTCCCCTAAAAAGGAGATGCCTGCAATAATCATAAACTGATATACATATTTCATAAGAACCTCCGGGCACACCGCGCCTTTCTCCATAATGCGGCACGATTCCCCACAAGCTTTTATTATAAAACCTTTGTTATATTCTGGCAAGTTCTTTTCCCGATCCACACGGATATCGTAACAGTTCAGACGGCTCATCTTCTTGACCGAAGAAACCGGTCAAGAAGCATCGGATGTCCATCCGATGTGAAAAATAGTGCAAAAACAGTCTTATGAGCAAGCTCAACGCCTGCTTTTGCACTATTTTTCCCGCCGTCTGAACTGTTGCGTAATATCATCTTTATGCATATTATAATAGAAAATGGAAATCCTATGCAAGAGGTGATATTGTATGGAATCCATATGGTTAAAAGAATATAACGCCCCGGAATTTCCATCCCTTGACAGGGATCTGGAGGCGGATGCCGCGGTAGTCGGCGGCGGGCTGGCGGGCATACTGACCGCATATTTTCTGGCTGAACACGGAAAACGCGTCGTAATCCTGGAGGGCAGACGGATCGGACTGGGCGCCACGGCTTATACGACAGCGAAAATCACCAGCCAACATGGGCTGTGTTATGCGAAACTGATCCGTAATTACGGTCAGGAAAGGGCAAGGCAATATGCCAAAGCGAATCAGAAGGCCATCAAGTCCTATCAACATATTATTGAATCCAAACATATTGACTGCGATTATCTGCCGGCCTACGCGGATGTATACAGCATTCATGGGACTGATAACGTCCGCGAAGAGGCGGAGGCAGCCCGAATATGCGGGATTGACGCCGAATTTGTCACGGATACGGAGCTTCCTTTTGCGGTGGACGGTTCGGTGCGTTTCAGCGGACAGGCGCAGTTTCATCCGCTGAAGTTTTTATCCTCCCTTGCCCGGGGACTGGAAATCTATGAACATTCCTTCGTTACGGATGTGAACAGCCACCGGCTCACGGTGAAAACGGATGAGGGGGAGTATACGGTTAAAGCCCAGGATATCGTGATCGCCACCCATTATCCGATGATCAATGCGCCGGGATTTTATTTCACCCGCATGCATCAGAGCCTTTCCTATGTGCTGGCGCTTAAATCCGTACCGGCCTTAAACGGCATGTACTTAAGCGCCGGTGAAGACGGATTTTCCTTCCGAAGCTATGGGGACACGCTGCTGATTGGCGGCTGTGGACACCGAACCGGTGCGCGCAGCGAAATAAACGGCTACGAACAGCTGAAAGAGGCCGCCAAACGTTTCTTCCCGGGTACGGAGATTGCCGCCAGGTGGTCCAACGAGGATTCCATGCCGCATGACGGACTTCCGTTTATCGGCCGCTATTCCAGAGCCACGCCCCATATCTATGTGGCGTCCGGTTTTCAGAAATGGGGGATGACTACGGCGATGATCGCGGCAATGATGCTTTCCGATGAAATATCAGATATAACCAATGAATTTGAAGGACTTTTTTCCCCCAGGCGCCTGCATATTGCAGCGGCCGCCGGCCCGTTTTTTAAGGATATGGGGATCACGCTGCAAAATCTCATCTTTAAAAAATTCATGAGAGCAGGAACCCTGGAGGAAGAAAAGAAGAAGGGCTTTGGCCCGACCTGTCCGCATCTAGGATGTACGATGACCTGGAACGAGACAGATCAGACCTGGGACTGCCCGTGCCACGGCAGCCGTTTTACCGCGGACGGCTCCATCATCAATAATCCAGCCAAAAAGGGCATGGATATCTGATGAAACATCACTCATGATACATCACTCATGAAACGGCAGAATCCAGACACCGTAAGGCTCCATGGCACATTTCCCCGAGAGCTTCCGGCCGCTTAGCAGTTCCGGCAAAGGCTCCTTGAGTGTGATGTCACAGGGCTCCTTATCATAATTGAGCAGGAACATCCGGCTGCCCCGTACGGTCAGCTCCACAGACGCCGGAAGCAGCAGCCTGCCGTATACAGGCGATTGTATTCCCAGTTTTTTCAGAAACAGTTCTGCCGTATCACAGGCAAATCCGGCGCCGAAATACCACACGCTGCCTCTGCCATGCTTCTTATAGACCAGCGCCGGCTGCCCGTCATAGTAATTATTTCGGAACACTCCGGCGGTCTTAGCGCCCGGCAGGGGTTCCAGGATGTCGTTAAACACAGGGGCGGATACCTGCTCGCCGTCCCAGATCAGATACTCTTCCTCATCCATCGGTCCCAGCAGCGTGTAGTCCTTCACACGGACACCGCACAGATCCGCCGCGGGCCCCGGCATGGCCTGCATCGGGCATCTGCCGTACATATCCTTATAGCCGCTGCGGCAGCCCAGAATCAGCTGTCCTCCCTGTTCGGCATAAGCCTTCAGTATATCCGCGCGCTTCTGGTTCAGAAGGGTTGCATGCGGGTAGACGATCAGTTCATAGCCTGCCAGATCCGCCGCATCCGCAGTATCTCTGAAATCGACAAAATCAAACGGTATATGATTGCGCTGAAGCGCGCAGAACCAGCCGTCCATGCTGGCCTGCCTAAGCGGCCCGTGCCACAGGTCAAATTCCCCGTCCCAGGTATTGTCCCAGTCGGTAAGGATGGCGACCCTGGCCCGGCAGGGATGACCTGCGATGCCGTCCGCCTTAGCGAGTTCTTCATGTATCCGTTTTAATTCCTCCAGCCTGCGGTTAGGCTGATTGGAATAGTCATTTAAACCGTGCCAGTAGATTTCCGTGCCCACGCTGCAGGTGCGCCAGCGGAAATAGCTGACCATATCCGCGCCGTGAGCGATGGCCTGCCAGGTCCAAAGGCGCATCTGGCCGGGCTTTGGCGCCGGCTGCATCATGCGGAAATTCCATCCCCCGGGCCCGGACTGCTGCTCCATGATGCCAAAAACGGGGGAAATGCTGCGCACCCTGGCCAGATTAAAGGAACTGTTGCGGTCCTTCATGCCGTTTCCTTCCCCCGGTTTATGGGACAGGTCGTAGGCAAAATTGGGGTAATTGTCATAACAGATGAAATCCACGCCGGCATCCAGCAGTTCCTGATAGTCGATATCCTGAAAGATCCCGTTGGTGGTGATGAAGCGTCCGCCCGCCGTTACTTTAAGTATCGCGGCCTGTTCTGCAAGAAAAGAGACGGCCGACCGTGATATAAAGCGTTTCTGCTCCAGCTTCAGATGGGGGTTGGCGATATCCAGCCCCTGCGGGGAACGTCTCGGAAGGAAGATATGGTTCCAGTCCGTATACGTCTGATTCCAGAACACGGTGCCAAGCTTATCATTGAGCTCATCCAGCGTTTTGTATTTTTCCTTAAGATAGCTGCGAAATGCCGCATGATCGCTCTGCGCGTAATACTCGCTGATCTCGCAGTTGATCTCATTATCCAGCTGCCAGCCGATTATACAGGGATAGCGGTTAAAATGTTCTCCCATCTTTTCCACCAGTCTGGCGCAAAGCTCTCTGTATTTTATCGATGTCAGGTTATAGTGGCGGCGCATGCCGTGACGGATCAGATGCCCGTCGCCGTCCGCGTTTAAGACCTCAGGATACTTTTCCGTCAGCCAGGCGGGCGGCGTGGCCGTGGGCGTGCAGAAAATAACCTGCATCTCCTCCTGACCTGCCAGCTCTAAAAACCTGTCCCAGAAAGAAAAATCATATACCCCTTCTTCCCTTTCCATCAGGCTCCAGGCAAATTCTGCCACCCGGATCATCTCTATGCCGCATTCCTTCATCCTTCTAAGATCGTCCTGCCAGAGGGAAGCATCCCAGTGCTCCGGATAGTAGCAGACGCCTAATTTTATTCTGTCCATTTCTATAGAGTGCTCCATAATCTCTCCTGTCTGCGCAGCATGCTGCGCCGCTTTTTTCTATATGGAGTATACCATACCGGTTCCGGCCTGTCTGCCTCCTATTACACAATTCGAACGGATTTATACCATTTGATCAGCCAGTCTGAGCAGGTACCAAATATTTCCGCTGCGCTTCGCTCCTCCTGCATTTCATATAGCTGCCCCAACTCCTCCGAACTCATCTGGCCGTACAGTTCTTTTTCATATAGTGCGCACGCTCCCTCTTCTCCGGTCAGCGAAACGCATCTGCCTGTATCCAGATACCGGCAGATCGCACACACGGCGGCAGCTCCTCGGTATTTTGGTGAGAGGATGTTCAGATCATAATATTTTCTAAGCAGCTCTTCTATATAATGCAGCTCCGTTCCATGTTCCTTTGGAACTGCCTGCGGCAGGGCCGCCGCAAGCCCTGATGACTGGCCGCTGCGATATTTCATAAGCCGGCGGCGGCATACCTCCAGATCTCTGATATTTCTCACATAATCCTCAAATGACATTCTGATATATCCTCCCGACAATATAGTGTAGTTTTCTGTTGCCGGGCAAAATTTCCGTTTACTGCTGCCTGCCGGGATACCAAAACGCATTTTATAATAGAATATGATACTGATTTATGCTAATATGAAACTGAATGAAAAAAAAGCCTGTTTTACAGAAAACTACACATTTCTGTAAACGGCCTTTTCTTATAAACCTTTAAGCAGCAACGCCTTTTCATAGATATCCGCCCGGTAACGGAAGGTGGCAAGGGGCATCCGGCATTCCTTTGCAGCTGCCGTCCCCGTAATGCTGCCGACTTTCCAACGGCGGTAGACGCTGTGGAAGTTATCCGGCAGCGGTCTCGGGGGACGCCCGAACCGGACGCCTCTGGCTTTTGCGGCCGCAATGCCTTCAGCCTGTCGCTGGCGGATATTCGCCCGCTCATTCTCCGCCACAAATGAAAGTACCTGCAGCACGATATCGCTTAAAAAAGTCCCCATGAGGTCCTTTCCTCTGCGCGTATCAAGAAGCGGCATATCTAATACCGCTATATCAATCCCCCTTTCCTTTGTAAGAACGCGCCACTGCTCCAGTATTTCTCCGTAGTTACGGCCCAGACGGTCGATGCTTTTTATATACAGCAGATCATTCTTTTTCAACCTTCTCATCATCCGGCAATATTGCGGCCGATTAAAATCCTTGCCCGACTGCCTGTCTGTAAATATATGATTTTCGGGAACAGCCAGCTCCCGTATGGCGATCAGCTGCCTGTCCTCATTCTGCTCTCTCGTGCTGACACGGATATAGCCGTAGGTATTTCCCATCATGACCCCTCCTTCGTAAGCGCCAAATGTTAGGGTACCCCAACACATCTACCCTGACACCAACATGT
>NZ_QUEE01000023.1 GCF_003477885.1 Lachnotalea sp. AF33-28 | reverse complement strand
GGAACGGCAAAATTTTTTGCACTTCTATTGCTTCTTTATCACACATAAGCAAACGCGGACGGCAGTGTCGCAAGGCTGTTAGAAGATAAGGAACAGGATTTCTGCGATTATATAGTAAAATGTCTGGATCATCTGACAAAAGAAGAGAAACTGCCCGCGCCGATCGCGATGAGCCTGCAGAATGAACCGAGCACTGCCACCGCATATCAGTCCTGCTGGTATGATAAGGTACAGTATAAGCGGGTTGCCATCATGCTGCGCCATACCCTGGATGCGGCAGGCTATGACGGTGTAAAGCTCATGGGACCGGAAAGCGATGAATACAAGAACTCAGTCGTATGGATGGGTGAAGGCTTTTCAGAGCTTTTAAACGATCCGGAGTACAATGATGCCATTGATGTTCTGGCAAGTCATTCCTATAAGGGCAAGGACGCAACGGACCAGAATATCATTGACTGGGCGCAGAATGTGGCTAAATTTCCGGAAAAGGAAGCCTGGATGACGGAGTACTGCACAGCCGGCAATCAGATGGGCGATCTGGAAATCGACCGGGCGATTGAAGCGATGAGAATCCTGACCTCAGACCTGGCGTGGGGCGGTATCAACTCCTGGTTCTGGTGGCTTGGATGGGATCCGAGATATTCTGCCAAGAACCCTTACCAGGAAGTGATCCTTGAGGGAGAGGGAAAAACCGACCTTTACAAGGGCACAACCTATCAGGTTCTGGCCCAGCTGTTCAACAGCGTGCCGGTGAACTCCCATGTGCAGAGAATGTCAACCGATGATCCGACTGCGGCGAATAAAGCCGCTCTGCTAAGTGACCTGGTGGCGTTTAACACGGGAAGCGGAACCGTATGCATGATTACCAATACCTCCCGTGTTGCGAAAGCATATGACATCAGCGGACTGAAGGGCCAAAGCGCATCGGTGTACACCACTTCAGAAGTGAACCAGTCCGTTAAAAATACGGACAGCATCAACATAATCGGTGAAACGGCCAAAGATGTATTTGTTCCGGCCAGAAGCATCGTGATTGTTACGACAGACGCAGCGGATCACGCGGCACCTGCGGTCTCTGTGGACGAAAACCCTCAGCTGTTTGAGGAGAACGGTTCCTACACCAGCAGGGATCAGATCCTGCATCTTAGCGGAAGTGTAGATGAACAGGCCAGTGTTACGGTAAATGGAAGAGAAGTGGCTCTGGGCGCGGATTTTACATTTACCGCGGATATCACGCTGACAGAAGGCGGCAACATCATTACAATCGAAGCGAAAGATGTAAACGGAAACAGATCGGTTAAAAAATTGAACGTGAAGTACGATCCGAGCTATCTGGCGCTGGTCATGGAGAAAACCGCCGACAGGGTTAATAATACCGGCTATACCCTGAAGGGCAGAGTAAATGTACCGGCGGAAGTTACAGTTAACGGAACCGTAGTGGAAGTGAAGGATGACCTGACCTTTGAACATCAGGTGACCCTGAATCAGGGCGTCAACACATTTGAAGTTGCCGCAGTCAGCACAGAAGGCACAAAGACAGTTACCGTAAAGGTGAGCTGCGATTCCGTTGCGCCTGTTATAACCGTGAATCAACAGGGCGGAACGGTCACAGATTCCGAATATGTCATCACCGGATCTGTGAGCGAGACACTGGCAGGCTTTCGCGTTGACGGCGAAGATGTATCCGTGAGCCTTGATGATACCTTTATCACTAAAGTATCTTTAAAAGAAGGCAAAAACGAAATAAAACTGACCGGCACAGACCCTTACAAAAATGAGGGAACCACCGTTTTAACAATCACTTATAACAGGACGGAAACTTCACCTTTGCTGCCTGATCCGGATAATGCCGTCGCCTATGCGGTCAGGACAGATAACAAAGTCACTGTAGACGGCGACATCAGTGAAGCCGACTGGGCGATCAGCCAGAAGGCTGCAAAGCCGCTTTCCGGCACACCCAATAACATTTTTAATTTCGGCACCATGTGGGACGATGACTATCTCTATGTCGCCGCTGTCGTTCAGGATGAGGCGCTTTGCTTCGGCGACGAAAAGAACAGACAGTATATGCAGGATTGTTTCGAGCTGTTCTTAAATCCGACCAATTCCAAGGCGGGAGCATACAGCGGCAAAGACATGCAGCTCTTCGCCGGCTGGGACAAAGACAGACAGAACGCATTTGATAACGGAAAGGGCATCCTGACCGGATGGAAAGATCTGGAAGACGGATACTCCGTGGAGATGGCTATTCCGTGGGCATCCCTTGATATCACTGACCCGGCCGCAGATCTTGCGATCGGCTTTGATGTAGCCAACGATGACTCGGATATTTACGGAAGCAGGCAGCACATCATCGGATGGGCAGGCACGGGCGACAACTGGCAGGATACCAGCAAATTCGGAACGCTGATCCTGTCTGTCAAAAAAGACCAGGGCACCGATAACAGACCGGACTTAGAAACAGACTCGGACCCGGGCAGCTCCAATTCAGGCTCAGACTCTGGCTCTTCCGGTTCCACAGGAGCGAAAGACCCAGTCAGCCCGGCCCCATCGGCGGATACGCCAAATCCGCCAGCCCCGGATAACTTAGCGGCAGCCAGCCCGAATGCAGGGGATCACACCCCCATAAGCATTTTTGCTGCACTCCTGTTTCTATCCGGAGCATTGGCAATTGCCCTGATAAGAGCATCCAAAGCAAAAAGAATCTAACAATTCCCAGACGGAGCCGGCGCTTTACCACAAATGCGCCGGCTCCTTTATCTGTACACTCTCAAAGAGTCCACGAATTATCAACTTCTATTCCACTTCACCCGTTGCTATAATAGGTTCATCAAAACGAAGGAAGGAGATAAAGATGAAACGGTTTCAATCGGGAGTCAAGGGTCTGTGGAAGGACAGGGAACTGGTACTGATGGCGCTGCCCGCTGTGATCCTGCTGATTTTATTCAATTATGTACCGATGACCGGCCTGGTGCTCGCATTTAAGAAATTCGACTTTTCTTTGGGATTATACAGAAGCCCATGGAACGGTCTTGAGAATTTTAAACATCTGTTTTTAGCCGGAAATACATATTGGCGCATTACCCGCAATACGATTGCCTATTATCTTTTGTTCACCGCAATTGAAACGGTATGCAGCATTGCGCTGGCCGTTGCCGTCAACGAACTGGTCTTTAAGAAAATAGGAAAGTATGCCCACAGCGTCATGATCCTGCCTACATTTATTTCCTATGTGGCGGTTACTTATATCGTAAAAGCTCTGCTGGATTATAACACGGGTGTGATTAACTCCATCATCGCATCGGGAGGCGGGGAAAGGGTTAACTTTTATATGCAGGCGCAGTTTTGGCCATTGATCCTTTCGCTGATCACGGTGTGGAAACAGACAGGATACGGATCGGTGCTGTATCTGTCCGTGCTGTCGGGAATCGATCAGGAACTGTATGAATCGGCTTCCCTGGACGGGGCTAACGTCTGGAAGCGGATGCGCTACATCACCTTCCCCATGCTGGTGCCGATGATGATGGTAAAACTGCTTCTGGGGCTGGGCAACATCATGCACTCCGATACGGGCCTGTTCTATCAGGTGACAAGAAACACCGGAGCACTGTATAAAACCACACAGGTGCTTGACAGTTACGTCCTGAATTCCATAATGACAGCTACTGATTTTGGTGTAACCGCGGCGACCACATTTTATCAGTCGATCATCGGATTCGTTATGGTCATTGCCGTAAACCTGATTGTCCGGAAGGTTTCCCCTGAGAATTCGCTGTTTTAAGGAGAAGGAAAATGAGAAAAAAGAAGATAAAAACAGGACAGTATGTTCTCGCGTCCGTGCTCTGCGCATTGGCAATCCTGTTTGTAATGCCGGTGCTTTTAGTATTGATTGCTTCCTTTACCAGTGAGGCCAGCCTGGCGGCCAACGGGTTTACCTTCATTCCGGAAGAGTGGTCCTTAAGCGCGTGGAAGTATATCTTTAACATGGGAGATCAGCTGCTTGTATCCTACGGTGTAACGATTTTTGTTACGGTGGTGGGAACTCTCTCCGGACTGCTCATTCAGAGCATGTTTGCCTATACATTAAGCCGGAAAGGATTTAAGCTGAAAGGTTTCCTTTCCATCATGCTTCTGATCACCATGCTGTTTAACGGCGGACAGTTATCCAACTACATGATTAACTCGTCTGTCTACCATCTTAAAAATACGCTCCTGATCCTGTGTATCCCATCTGTACAGGCGATGACGGTAATCATGATGCGCACTTACATACAGACCAATATCACAGACGCCCTGATCGAATCCGCCAAGATTGACGGGGCGAAGGAATTCCGCATCTACTGCCAGATCTGTATGCCCCTGATGGTGCCGATGCTGGCAGCCTTAGGATTCATGTCGGCGATCAGCTTCTGGAATGACTGGCAGAAGAGTTACATGTACATCACATCCGCCAACAAAATGCCGCTGCAGCTGCTCCTGATCCGGATCGAAAAGAACATTGAGATCCTGACAAGCGGCAAGATATCCTCGGAGGCCGCATATGCGCTGGCTTCCCAGATACCGAAGGAAAGTACGAGAATGGCCATGCTCTTTACGGTGCTCGGCCCGATTATGATCGCATATCCGTTTTTCCAGAAGTATTTTATTAAAGGTCTTACCCTGGGAGCTGTGAAAGGCTGATAAGGGGGTAGTAAAACCAGGTTCCAAACTGATAAAGAATTATCAGTATATTAGATATAATAAGGAGGAAGAAAAAATGAGGAACAAATTTATGAAAGGGCTGGCACTGCTGCTTACGCTGACTATGATCGGCGCATCATTTGCCGGCTGTGCGAAGAAGGATGCAGACCCGACTGTGGCTGCTACTGAAGCGCCTACTACAAAGGAAGCCGGTACCGAGGGAACCACTGCTGCAGATGAAACAACCGCAGCATCACAGGAAACAGTAAACATCACATGGCACCGTACCTGCTGGCATACAAACGATGACGAAAAAGCGGTGGAAGATGCAATCAACGCTTACATCGAGCCTAAGATCGGCGTAACCGTAACCGTATTAAATGACGCTGAGAATACCGCGCTGGACCTTGCGTTAGCAGGCGGGGATGACATCGACCTGTTCTGGTGTGCATCCTGGGCAAACTTGTACAACTTCATCGACGGCAACAGCGTATATGATCTGACGGACGTGCTTGCCGACTATCCGGAATTATATGCTTCCATGCCTGAAACCGTATGGGAATCCGCCAAGAGCGCCGGCCGCAATTTCTACGTACCGGTATACAAAGAGAGCGCCAATGGACAGGGACTGTCCGTTCCCACGTCTTTAGTGGAAAAATACAACTGGGATCTCTCCGCTGTTAAAGAGTTAAAAGACATCGAGCCCATGCTTGCTGACTGCTATGCAGACGGTATGGCAAACCCGATCGCTTTACAGGACCCGACCTTTGACTGCTTCGAACTGGATAAATTCGCATTCCTGACAAAATATGCAGGCGTTGCCCGCGACGGCGATACCACCAAGATTGTAAACATCATGGAAACTCCTGAATACAAAGAATTCGTTGATATGATGTATTCCTGGAATAAAGCCGGCTATATCAATCAGGAAGAGTCCGCTCCGGATTCCATCAGCACTGAAATCGTAACCGAGAAGAGAAAGAACGGCGAGAACGCTTTTTACCGCTGGGCTATGACACCGGACAGCAAGGCAAACGCTTCTTCACGTTTTGGCATGGATGTGGAGATCATTCCTTTAACGGGAAGCTATGTAGAGACAGATTCCGCAGCGGGTTCCGCATACGCAATCAATGCGAAGACCACCAAGCTGGATGCCTGCATGAAATTCTTACAGCTTCTGAATACAGATGAAACCCTTGCAAACCTCGCAGCATTCGGTATTGAAGGCGAGCATTACACCAAGACGGCAGACGGCCGTGTGACTCTGATTCCTGAATCCGGCTATGCTTACCCGGGCGTATGGATCGTTTGTAACGTAAACGCTCCGAGCCTCCTGGACAATGAGTCCGCCGATAAGAAGGAACAGTATGACGCATTTAATAAAGAAGCAGAAGTTTCCTGCACAGCAGGCTTCCGTTTCGATAAGACTGCCGTAGAAGCAGAAGTGACCGCTCTTGACGGCGTTCTTGCCGAGTATCAGGCGCTTCTGGAAAAAGGCTTCTATGATCCGGAAGAATACCTGCCCGAGTTCCAGGCAGCGTTAAAGACAGCGGGTGTTGAGAAAGTCATCGCTGAAATGCAGACACAGTATGATGCGTGGCTGGCAGTGAAATAATCGTAATCCAGATTTGCAATGTGAAATGATATAAGATGCGGGAGGGGAAACGAGACTGTTGAGACAGTTCCCGTTTCCCTTTTCTAAAATGGGATAAGAGTATTCAGGAAGGAAATCAGAAATGAGCTATCAGAGTGAGGATTTTTCCGTTGACCTAAGAAAGTGCACGGCGCCCCCCAACTATATCTGGGTGAACAGCGGCTTTAGCACATGTGCTCCGGCAGGAGAGAATGTGACCGGAGCGGCGGGCTGCTTCTCACCGCCTTATGCGGCGGAGGACACTAAACTGTCGTTTTCCATAGAGGCGGACGGACATTATATAGAAGATACCGGCAATAAGGGGAAGGAGGACTGCGGTCTGCTCTATGCGGGCGGCACGTGGCAGCCCGACAAAATTGTGAGGAAGGGCACCTATCATTACAGGACGCAGAACGGCCTGATTTCCCTGGCAGTGGAAAGCGAGCTGGTGCCCCTGTTTCAAAAGGCGGGATTTCTTGTAAAGATCCGCATTAAAAACAGGGCTAGCAGGGAAACGGCTCTAAAGGTAAATGTGCAGTTTGACCCGGGGCATCCGCGGCTGACGGATTTGTCATCCTGGGATTTCATGCCGCCTAAAGCCGGCGGCAGCGGGATGATGAAAGTCTCGGACTGCGTCTGGGAGAACGGGGAGATAAGGGTGACCCTTGTCCTGGAAGACTGCATGGAGAGAAGAATCGGAAAAGATCAGATCTATGAGTGCCAAGCCGCAGTTGTCTATACAAAGGCCGGGGAATCTGCGGGGGCCGGCCGGCTCTCTGACTGGCAGAAAGAGACAGAAGAGGCCTGGAAAGCACGGCTTAGGATGGCGGACAGGGGGATTCCCGCGCTTAACAGCAATATCCCCGGACTGACGGAGTATTATCACAGATCCTTAATCAGCGGGCTGGTCTGCCTTTGGGAGAATGACGCCTTTGTGACAAACCCGTTTCCCGCTACCAGCGGCATGGACGGGGGCTCCATCTGCTGTTATCCGTGGGATGTGGCGGGATACAGCGCCAGAACCCTGGTGATGCTCATGGGTGAAAAGACGCTTGATTTCCTGAATAAAATGCTTGATTCCGGCATCGACCGGCATATCTGCATGTCCTTAAAGGGCGACGGCCAGGGATGGTGCAGCTATTCCTACAGCATGTGGTCCCTCATGAACCTTTACTGGACCGTTGTGACCATGACGGGAAAAGGCCTGGAGCTCTTTGACAAGATCCTGGCTCTGTTTCAGGCAGAGGAGGAACGGCTTGAGGAGTGGGAGGATTTAAAGGATTACGGCAGACAGCACAATCTGCTTGAAATGAGAAGCTGCGGGTATGAGTATGTGGTTCCCAGCCCCAATGCCGAGCGGGCATGGTGTTACGACCGGCTTTCCGATATCGGGGAGCGTCTGGGCCGTAAGGACACCGCGGGCTGGCGCAGTAAAGCGGAGGCCATCCGGACATCTCTGCGTGAGAACCTGTGGGATGAGGAAGCAGGATGGTTCCGGTGCATTCATCCGGAGCATCATGTTGAATATATCTATTCGATTCAGATGTATGATGCGCTGCGTTTCGGCGTATGTGACGAATCCATGACGGACGCACTGGCAAAGCACCTTGTAGACGGCAGGTTTTTGGGGGCTTACGGAGTCAGCAGCATATCGGCGGAGGATGAGCTGCACTATGAGCTGAATGATCCGGATTGGTCCGGCGGCGGAAGCTACAGCGGAGAAGGGCCGGAACTGGCGGAGACGCTGTGGAAGGCAAAGCGTCCGGAACTGGCGTGGGATGTGCTGCGGCGTCATTTCTGGCTGGGAACCATGGCGCCCTATATTCCCCAGGAGCACTACTGCGATAAGCCCGGCATGCCTGCGAATAAGCGCGCGAATATCATTGCCGGCGTGACCGGACTGCAGGCGGTCCTGTTTGGGCTGGCCGGATTTGAAATCGGACTGGATGGCGGTCTCACTGTCGATCCTGCGCCCGCGCCCGAAGGCTGGTACGAGGTCAAAGGCTTCCCTTACCGGGATCAGCCGGTCGATCTGTGGATAGATCAGGAGCGGATGAAGATATCTGTTGATCATGAAGTGATTTATGAGGGCGAAATCAAAAAGACAGTGATCCAATGACAGGAAGGATAAAAGCATGGAAGGAATTGTAACGGATATACAGAGATTTTCCCTGAAGGATGGGCCCGGAATCCGGACCACCGTATTCCTGCAGGGATGCAATATGGACTGCGCCTGGTGCCATAATCCGGAGACTATAACGCTGAAACCGGAACTTCTGTATTATGAGAAAAACTGCATCCGGTGCGGAAAGTGCATAGAAGTGTGCCCAAAAAGCGCGCTGCATACGGACGGGGACAGAATCCGTGTGGACAGAAACGCATGTATCCGCTGCGGGACATGTTCCGGGCAATGCTTTCCGGGCGCGCTGGCGATGTCCGGTAAAAGGATGAGTGCGGATGAGGTGATGGATGAAATCCTTCAGGATGAAGCATATTATCACAATTCCGGCGGCGGTGTGACCCTGTCCGGCGGCGAAGTCTTACTGCAGCAGGAATTTGCATATGAGATTTTAAGCAGATGTAAAGAACGGCACATTGCGACGGCAATCGAAACCAACTTAAATGTGCCCTGGAGCCGGTTGGAAAAAATGCTTCCCGTTTTAGACCTCATCATGTGCGATATCAAACTCCTGGATGAGCACAAACACAGAGAATGGACCGGGGTCAGCAACAAACTCATATTGGAAAATGCGGCGCGGCTTTCAAAGAGTTTCATTCCCATGATCATCCGGACACCGGTGATACCGGGTGTCAATCAGGATGAGGATGAGATTGCGGCTATTTCCGGATATATACAGGGGATCCATGCCAATCTGCTTTATTATGAGCTTTTAAATTTCAATCCCCTGGGAGATGCGAAATACCGGGGACTGGAAAAGGAGAACCGTTTTGACGGGCAGAAGCCGGCAGAGGAGTGCGTGATGAAGAGGCTGGCCCGGGCCGCTTCGGATCGGGGAATCACTGTACGGATCGGGTGAGGAGGAAACTATGAACCAGAAAATGGAACAGTATCTGGACAGGATCGCGGTCCTGAAACAGAAAAAGCTGGAGCAGACACAGCAAAAGGTGGACGTGGAAGGCGGGCTCGATGAGGATGATTACGGAAGGATCGTCCCTCCTGACGGGTTTGAATGGAAGATCATTCCCAATCATGAGAACGGTTCCTTTTATGGGTATGACGGATGGAGCAGGAATTTCTGCGATCTGATGGAGAAGCATCCGGTGTATGTGGACGCGAACGATGCCTTCTGCGGGAAATGGATGTTCTTCCTGTCCAGAATGAAGGGCCCTGTCTGGAATCCGGACTACGACTATTCCGATCTGAAGCCGGGGCTTGAAACATATGACATCATATCCGGAATCGGCTCCGACGCCCACTTCGCGCCGGATTATACGATCGGTCTGACTCTGGGCTGGGAAGGATTGCGCAGAAAAATCCATACATACAAAGAACAGAACGGCAGCGAATGCCTGGAATTTTATGAGGCGGAAGAAAAAACCATCGATGCCGTCCAGGTATGGATCAGGCACACCATAGAGCGGATCGAGGAAATGATACCGGAGGAAGAAGATCCGGCGCTGAAAGAAAATCTCACGGAGATGAAGCGGGTGAATGAGCGGATTTTGACGGAGGCGCCCGAGACGCTGCGGGAAGCCTGCCAGTGGATCTGCTGGTTCAATATGGCGTCGAGAACCTATAACCGGGACGGAGCAGGCGGGCAGCTGGATGAACTGCTGCGGCCCTATTATGAGAAAGACCTGAAAGAAGGCCGGATAGACGATGCCGATGCCAGATATTATATCGCCTGTCTGCTGCTGAACGATACACACTATTATCAGCTCGGAGGGCCGGACGGCGATGGGACGGATGTGACAAGCCGCGTTTCTTATCTGATACTGGAGGCAGCCGACCTGATCGACACCTCCTGCAACCTGACGGTCCGGGTGCATGACGGCCTGCCGGAGGAATTTTTCTTAAAGGCTGTGGGGTATCTGTTTAAAAACAGGAACGGATGGCCGCGGTTTTCTGGGGATAAAGCTCTCGTGGAAGGGTTTGTAAAAAACGGTTATACGCCTGAGCTGGCAAGAAAGAGGATTGCGGTGGGCTGTAACTGGATGTCTCTTCCAGGGCTAGAATACACGCTCAATGACCTGGTGAAAATCAATACGGCGCGGGTATTTGAGGTGGCCTTTTGGGAAATGATGGCTCTGCCGGAGGATGAATACGGCGTGGATAAGCTTTGGAGCCTGTTTACAAAGCATCTGCTGCGGGCAGTGGATGTCACTGTAAAGAGCATGAAATTCCACATGCGATATCAGGTATACAATGAGCCGGAGCTCCTGCTGAATCTGCTTAGCCACGGTCCGGTGGAGAAAGGGCATGACGTCTCTGACGGCGGCGCCATGTACTATAATCTGGCCATCGACGGAGCCGGGATCGCCGTGGTGGCCGATTCATTTGCCTGCCTGGAACAGCGGATAGAGAAGGAACACCGGCTGTCCTGGATGGAGATGAACGAATGCCTTCAGAATAACTATGGAGGAACGGGCGGGGAATATACGCGCAGGATGATGACAAGCGTTGCCCATTACGGCTCGGGAGGCTCCAGAGCCGATTGGTGGGGCAGGAAACTGTCGGATTTTTTTGCGGAGGCAGTGCACCGTAAGAGCTTTGAGGGGGACAATTTCTGTTTTATCCCGGGATGGTTTTCCTGGGCCAATACCATAGATTTCGGGAAGGCAGTAGGGGCTACGCCAAACGGAAGAAAAGCGGGGACGGCCATCAATCACGGGGCGAACCCCATGCCGGGATTCAGAAAAGACGGAGCGGTGACCGCCATGGCCAATACCATAGCGGATGTCCAGCCCGGATATGGCAATACGGCCCCCATCCAGCTGGAACTGGACCCGGGGCTCATCCGGGATGAGGAAGCCGTGAAAAAAATTGCCGATCTGATCCGCACCATGTTTGAAAAGGGAGCGACGCTTTTAAATATCAATATCATCGATGAGAAAAAGATACTAAAAGCGCATAAGGATCCGTCGCTGTATCCGGATCTGGTGGTGCGTGTGACAGGCTTTACCGCATATTTTTCCATGCTGTCGCCGGAATTTCGGCAGCTGGTTGTAGACCGCATTATAGCGAAAGAATAAAGAGGAGAAACCGTAATGGCTAAGAGATTTTTTGCAGAAGACAGCTTCTGGAACACGAAAATAGAAAAGGCGCCGGCGCTTCATCCGCAGTCGGACCATTATGTAAAACTGCTTGCGGGGCCCAATGGGCAGGACGGATTCCATATGAATCTGTACAATTGGACGCTTCCGATCTATGAAGTGACCAGGGATACCCCAACCGTCAACGTAGAGAAAAGGATCAAATATCATACCGGAGAGGGAAGACAGATGTATGTTCATTCCCAAAAATATGTGGAGGCAGTCGGTGAGGAAAACCACCGCATGGGACACGCGCCGGGCTTTGGCAAGGATGTCCCGATTCCGGAGGATGCGATTCCGGATAAGCAGTCCGATTCCCATATGTCGCTGGTGGATTATGAAAGAGGGCTCGCCTGGGATATGTGGGGCGCGCAGCAGAGGCCGGACGGCCAGTGGTGGTCCTGCAGCGGCATCACCTACGACCTGTACGGCAGCGGCGTATTTGATCCGGACAGCTTTCCGATTCATAACGGAGAGAGCATCCATATGTACGGCGGTTCCCATGCGGCAGGTGTTCCAAACGTCGCCGGAGTCGTGATGTACGATGAGCTGATGGAGGGAAGAATCGAGCATAAGCTGACATGGGCCTGTAAGTTCACGGCACTGCTTGAGCATATCTACCCGCCCACCGTCTGGACGGACGGCGGATATCCCAACGGTATCCCCATGGGCGTGCTGCTGCAGCTGGATCCGGACCTGGATCTGACGCAGTTCCAATTGACGGAATATGAGATGGTGCTTGCCAGGGCTCTGCAGGAATACGGGGCGGTGCCGGTGATGACGGCGGACAGCACCACGCTGTTCGGCGAAGGCTTATGGGCCAAGGAAGGCAAGTCCTGGGACGGAATACTTACGGAAGAGGGGATGATGAAGATTCCGTTTAAGCATTACCGCTTCCTTCAGTCTGGAACCAGTGTGGAAAAGGGAATGATCCCGAACCCTCATCCGGGAATCATGTCCACCTATTACCGCGCGACCGGACTGCCGGATTTTGACTACAAAGGGGATTCGGATGAACGGTGGTAACTGTGCAGGGTAATTGTGCAGGCGGTAATTGCCGCTTTTCAGCGGTGCGGTTTCAGTGGTATAATAGACTGTCAGAATAGGCCATCAGCCTGCGGCTGGTGACAGTAAAGTGGGGGAGAGATATGATGAAAAGAGCATTTGTCCTGTGTCTGGCAGTTTTAATAGCAGTGTCTGCTTTGACGGGCTGCGCTGAAACGGCGGCTACATCCGATGAGACCGTCACGGTTACGGTCTGGACAAACAATTACCATGATAAATCCTTTGTGATGGAGAAAGTGAATGAGTGGAACAGCACCGTCGGAAAGGATAAAAAGATCAGGATCGATTACCAGGTGAAAGATGATATAGAAAAGGTCCTGGAAGTGGCGCTGATTTCAGGACAGGGACCGGATATGTTTCCGATTTTGGGCGGCAGTCTGGAAAAGTATGCGACGGAAGGCTGGATCGAGGCCATAGAGGATCTGCCGGGCGGCCGGGAACTGATCGGCAGGTTTGGCGGAATGCTGTCCTACAACAAGCATATCTATGACGGCAAGACATATATCCTTCCCAACAGCTCCACTACATACGGACTGGTATATAATAAGGATATGTTTGCTGCGGCAGGGCTGGTGGACGAAGAGGGGGAGGCGAAGCCCCCGGCAACCCTGGAGGAACTGCGGGAGTGTGCCAGGATTTTGACAGATCCGGATAAAAACGAGTACGGTATCATATTTCCGGCAAAATACGGGGACTGGTTCAGCGATGATGTTATGAAGCCCGCAACCGGCAGCACCAGATGTTTTGGCTATGATCCGGTTACGGGCAGATATGATTATGGCAGCTTGGTAGATATGATGACCACACTCATGGAAATTAAGGCGGACGGAAGCTGTGTGCCGGGAGCCGACAGCCTGGACAATGATCCGGCGAGATCCAGATTTGCCGACGGGGGCATCGGAATGTATTTTTCCGCAAGCTATGACTACAGTGTATTCACCACGCAGTTTCCGGCTAAGATCCATTGGGGCGTAGCACCTTATCCGGTGTCGGATCCCGCCGATGCCAGGAAGCAGTATACCGCATATAACCGCTATATTGCCATCAATAAGGCTTCTGTGGAAAAGATAGGGGCGGCCAGGCTGATGGAAGTTTACCGGTGGTTTTACAGTGAGGAGATGATGGCGGAGGCATATGTGGAGGGCATCAATCTGCCTACGGACAAGGCTCTGGTAACGGACAATCCTATGGATAAAGACAAGATACAGTGGCAGGAATACGCTGCTCTGCTGGAAGTGAGCGCGGCCACGCCCATGCAGCAGCCCTATGACATCACCGGACTTAGGACTCCGGCAGAGATATGGGAAGAGGATATCTGGAGCGGGAAAACGGCCATCGCGGATATTCCGAAGGTCTGCGATGAAATGTCGGAAATCATGAATGAAGGCGTGCGGCGGTATCAGGAGCTTCATCCGGAGTTTGATCCGTCACAGCTCATCGTGCCGGAGTGGGAAGAGACTTCTAAAAGATAAACCAAATTCAGGTGCCGCACAGGTACTTATGAAACAAGAGGGAGAACGGACATGCTTCATGAAAGATATTATATAGAAAAAGAAAAGCAGGAAAGGCTGATTTCCAGACCCAATGTAAAATCCGATTTTTACAACGGTGTCTTTGACCGGTATGAATATCCGGTGCTGACGAGGGAACATATACCGCTGACCTGGCGTTACGATTTGAATCCGGAGACAAACCCGTTCTTTATGGAACGCCTGGGCGTCAACGCGGTCATGAATTCCGGTGCAATCGAACTGAACGGAAAATATTATCTGGTCGCCCGCATTGAAGGCAACGACCGGAAGTCCTTTTTCGGCGTGGCTGAGAGCGACAGCGGGGTGGACGGATTCCGCTTCTGGGACTATCCGATTCTCTTTGAGGATACCTGTCCGGAGGAGACCAATGTTTATGATATGCGCCTGACGAAACATGAGGACGGTTATATCTATGGCGTATTCTGTTCCGAAAGCAAGGATAAGACCGTAAGTGACCTCTCCGCGGCAGTGGCGGCGGCGGGCATTGTCCGGACCAAAAATCTGAAGGACTGGGAGCGTCTGCCCAACCTTACGACCCTTCGGTCCCCACAGCAGCGCAACGTGGTGCTGCATCCGGAATTTGTGGACGGCAGATATGCCTTTTATACCAGGCCGATGGATGACTTTATCGAGACGGGCAGCGGAAGCGGCATCGGCTTCGGGCTCTGCGAGGATATTACCAACCCTGTGGTTGATGAAGAACGGATGACCAGCCTTAGAAAATACCATACCATCACGGAAGCGAAAAACGGTGCGGGAGCCGTCCCCATAAAGACCGATATGGGGTGGATCCATATCGCTCACGGTGTGCGCAATACGGCTGCGGGTCTGCGCTATGTGATTTACGCCTTTGCCACCGATCTGAAGGAACCGTGGAAGGTGATCGCGGAACCTTCCGGTCTCCTGATCGGCCCGAGGGGAGGGGAACGTGTAGGAGATGTGAGCAATGTTGTGTTCACCAACGGGGCCATCGTCAACGAACAGGGTGAGGTGTTTATTTACTATGCCTCCTCGGATACCCGGATGCATGTGGCGGTTACCACACTGGAGAAGCTGGTGGACTATGTGTTCCACACGCCAAAAGACCCGGAACGTTCCGTGGAGTGCGTGGCTTTAAGATGTGAGTTGATTCAAAGAAATCTAAAATTTCTGGAGCGCACAGATTGCTGAAATGAATCTTCAGACACGCGCTATAGTCCAATTCAGGAAACAAATAACCGAAGAAGGAAACACCGATGAAAGAATATGAGACATTAAAGAAAAATTGGAAAATATATGTGATACATCAGACCCATACGGACATCGGATATACGGATGGGCAGGAGATCATCACGGCCCGTCAGATCGACTTTATCCGTCAGGCGGTCGAAATCAGCGAAGCGATTGCAAGCGGTGAGAAAAAGGAATGGGATGGCTTTCGCTGGGTGTGCGAAACCTTTTGGGGTGTGGAGCAGTTCTGGGAGCAGGCGGATGAGTCCTGGAGAACCAGATTTTTAAAAGCAGTGGAACGGGGAAATATCGAGGTGACCGGCAATTACCTGAATCTGTGTGAGGCTGTGGATGAGCATACGCTGCGGCATTATCTGCATAAGGCAGCGGATTTTGCCGGAGATGAAGGGATCGCTATGGATTGTGCCATGACATCGGATATCAACGGGTATTCCTGGGGATATGCGAGCCTGCTTCATGAGGCGGGCATCCGGAAGCTCTTTTCCTGCGTTCATAACCATCACGGTATGTTCCCTCTGTTTCAGAAACAGACGCCGTTTTACTGGGAGACAAAGGAAGGGGAACGCCTGCTGGTATGGAACGGAGACCACTATCAGCTGGGAAATGAGATGGGCATAGCTCCCGATGCCGTGCATTCCTATATCATCAGGGATGAATTTCAGGCAGGAGCATATATGGAAGGACAGGAGGAACTGTCAGAAAAGAGAATCTGCCGCTATTTAAAAGAGCTGGAGAGGGAAAATTATCCGTTTACTTTTGTACCGCTCAATGTGACCGGTCTCGTAACGGACAATGCGCCGCCAAATCCCAGGATCATGGAGTTCATCAACCGTTGGAACAAAAAATACGGCGGATATGTGACCATGGAAATGACGACGCTCTCCCATTTCTTTCAGGAAGTGACCAAGAGCGGTTACGGGATTCCCGTATACAGAGGCGACTGGCCGGACTGGTGGTCGGACGGAGCCGGATCTGCCAGCAGATTTACCAAGATATGCAGACAGGCCCAGAGCAAGCTGAAATCCATACTAGCGCTGGATCCTGGCCATCGGATTGTAAGCCAAAAAGAGCTGGATGAGATCTACTGGTATCTGATGCTGTATTCTGAACATACCTTCAGCTATTCCGCTTCCATGGAAGAGCCCTGGAATGAAAATGTGAATCTGATCAGCGAGCAGAAGCATGGCTATGCGGTGGAAGCCAACCGCCTCTGCAATATCGCTCTCGGGAAAATCCGAACGGCGAAGGGGGAGATTCTGCTTGGCCCTGCGAATCCGATGCATTTTAAGCTGGTGAACGGGGAGGACAGGCGCGCGGAAGGGATCTACAGGCTGGGCATCGACAGCTGGGAGCGCCCGCTCCTTGAGCGGGGATTTGCGGTACGCGATATGGAAAGCAAGGAGATCCTGCCGTCCCAGTACTTAAGAACTGCGAGAGGGGCGGATGTCTATGTCACAGCTTCGCTGGATGGCGGGAAAGAGCGCATGGTGGAAGTGATTCCGGAGTCGGATGGGCGGGGACATTCAACCGATAATTATGATATGACGGGCGTGGACGGCGTAAAGGATGTGCAGGGCCTTTTTCAGAACCCGGCTGCGGAGGTCAGAACCGGCTGTATAGAGACGGAATATCTTAGGATTCAATGGAAAGAATCGGAAGGAATCACAAGCTGGTATGATAAGACGCAGAAAAAGGAGCTGATTCTGCCGGACAGGAAGCATGCGGCTTTCCAACCGGTATATGAGGTGACCCCGCTGACCGGCAGCGATGATTACTGCAGCGTCCGAAGAAATATGGGAAGAAACCGCAAGGGGGCCGGCGTGGTGAGGACGGCCGGAAGATTTGCCGGGGCCAGAACCGCCTGTAAAGGAGAGGTATTTACGGATATAGAATTCTCCTATGAACTGCCGGGAGTCTCCTATTATGTCATGAATCTAAGAGTATTCCATCATTTTGCCCAGGCGGATGCCTCGGTCCGGATACATAAGGACAGCGTGTGGGAGCCGGAGAATCTCTATCTTTCTCTGCCCTTCGGCCTGCGGGATGGGAAATTATGGATTGAAAAGACCGGCGCCGTGCTGCGCCCGGGCGTAGACCAGCTGCCTGGAACCAATAGGGACTATTACTGCCTCCAGGCAGGGTACGGAATTTCAGGAAATGACGGATGGGTAGCCGTCAATACGGCGGACGTGCCGCTGCTTTGGACAGGGCCGCTGGAATACGGATCCCGCGTCTTAAATGATAATAGTCCCATGGATGATGCCAAGCTGTATTCCTGGATCATGAATAATTACTGGGAAACAAACTTTGACGCCGCAAGCGGCGGCTTCTATGAGTTCACCTACCGGATCAGAAGCGGCGCAGGAACGGTATCACCTGAGGAATTGATGGATCAGGTGCATCAAATGAACCGGATCACCTTAAGTTTCAGGGCAAAAGAATAATGCTGCGGCCTTAATCGGCGTTTTCAGGTGTGTCCTGAAGAGCGGCGCATCCTTCTTCACCGGTGCGGACCTTCACTACGTTTTCAATATCGTAAATGAAAAGCTTGCCGTCCCCGATCCGGCCCGTATAGAGCACACGGCGGGCTGTTTCGATCACCTGTTCCACAGGCACTTTGCTGACGACGATTTCAATCTTGATCTTGGGCAGCAGGCTCATATCCATTTCCACACCGCGGTAGTAGTGCTGTGCGCCTTTCTGCGTGCCACATCCGAGGACGTTGGTGACGGTGATGCCGGTCACGCCGATGGCGTTTAGCGCCTGCATCAAATCGTTCAGCTTGTTCTGGCGGGTGATGACGGTGATTTTTGTGAGTTTTGCAGCACCGGCAGCATTTCCTGTGCCGGGCACTCTCTCGGCAGGTGCCTGGGCGGCGCCGGAGACGTCTGTGAGCGCGGCCTTAGAGGTGGAAAGATTCGGTTCGGGAATGCTTCCTGTGTGATCATAGGTGATGAAATCCGCATAACTGCTTATAAGACCGTGTTCTTTCATATCCAGGCCCGCGATTTCCTCATCTTCGGAAACCCGCAGTCCCACGGTATGCTTGATGATCAGAAAGACGACCGTCATGGTGGCTGCAACCCAGGCGATTACAGATACTGTGCCCAGCGCCTGCACGCCCAGCAGATGAAACCCGCCGCCGGTAAAGAGACCCAGGCCATCCGTTCCCGCCCCGTCTGAGAAGAGTCCCACACAGAGGGTGCCGAGGATGCCGTTTAAGCCGTGTACGCCTACGGCGCCCACCGGATCGTCCACTTTCAGTACCTTGTCGATGAACTCGATGCCGAATACAACCGTGAGACCGGACAGAATGCCGATGATTGCGGAGGAAACAGGGGATACGGTATCGCAGCCCGCAGTGATGGCGACCAGACCTGCCAGCGTTCCGTTTAAGGTCATGGAAACATCGGGCTTTTTATAGCGGATCCAGGTGATAATCATGACGGTGCAGGTTGCGACAGCCGCGGCCAGGTTTGTCGTCACGAAAATCTTGCCTGCAGAAACGATCGCTTCTCCTTCCATGGATACGGTGGAGCAGCCGTTGAAGCCAAACCAGCAGAACCAGAGGATAAAAACGCCCAGAGCGCCCAGCGTCAGGCTGTGGCCGGGGATCGCTTTCGCCTTGCCGTCCTTTGTATATTTGCCGATACGGGGGCCCAGGATCGCTGCGCCGACAAATGCGGCGACACCGCCCACCATATGAACGGCGGCGGAACCGGCAAAATCGTGAAAGCCGAGGGCGGACAGCCATCCGCCGCCCCAGATCCAGTGCCCGGATACCGGATAGATGACCAGACTGATGATCAGGCTGTAGACGCAGTAGGCGGAAAATTTGGTGCGCTCCGCCATGGCGCCGGATACGATGGTAGCGGCGGTTGCGCAGAATACGGTCTGAAAGATCAGAAAGGCGAAGAAGGGTACGCCTTCAGGCAGCATGCCGGTTCCGTAAGTGGTTTCGCTCGCGATCCCCCGGATACTGCCAACCAGGGCACCGGAGCCTCCGAACATCAGCCCGAATCCGATAAGCCAGAACACCGGAGTCCCGATACAAAAATCCATCAGATTTTTCATGATGATGTTGCCGGCGTTTTTAGCCCGGGTGAAACCCGTTTCGACCATGGCGAACCCGGCCTGCATAAAGAATACAAGAGCGGCTCCTACCAGCACCCATATGGTGTTTACTGCTGAAAAATCACTCATACTCATTTCCTCCTTTATTTTCCAATTAATTGAAATAGAATACCGCTTGCGGCGGGCCGCTTCAGCGGAATATATAATATCTTACAGCCGTGATGCGGACATTCATACCGGATATCGGCTGTCAAAGCATGCTTTACATAACGCAAGATCCCCGGTCATCTGCTTCAGGTCTTCGATCTTCATGTAACCGAGGGAATCCGCGCCTATTTTGGCACAGATCTGGTCTGCCGTATAAGAGGCGGCAATCAGCTGATCGTTGCTGGGTACATCGGTTCCGTAGAAACAGGGATACAGAAAAGGCGGAGAGCTGATGCGCACATGGACCTCCCGGGCGCCGGCTTCCTTCAGCATGGTGATGAGTGCCGCAATCGTGGTGCCGCGGACAATGGAATCGTCGATCAGGACGAGCCGCTTATCCCTGACCACACTCTTTAGTACGCCGAGCTTCAGATGGACGGCCGACTCCCGTTCCTCCTGCGTGGGTTTGATGAAAGTTCTGCCCACATAGCTGTTTTTGTGAAATGCGTGGGCGAACGGCAGGTTTAAAGCCTGTGCATATCCCATCGCGGCCGTGAGTCCGGAGTCGGGAACCCCGGTGACCAGATCCGCGTCTGCAGGGCAGGAGGCGGCCAGCGCCCTGCCGGCGCGGATCCGCGCGTCGTATACGTTTACGGAGTCCAGCGTGGAATCCAGCCGGGCAAAATAAATGTATTCAAATATACAGTGCGCATGTTTATCCTGGACGAGGCGGCGGTCGGTCTGCACCTGGTCCCGGGTGACCGTAATGATTTCGCCGGGAGCAATATCACGGATGAAGCTGGCGCCCACCGCCGTAAGAGCGCAGCTTTCGGATGCGAGGATATAACTGCTGCCCCGTTTTCCAAGGCACAGTGGCTTTAAACCGAGGGGGTCGCGCACGCCGACCAGCTTCCTGGGACTCATGATTACCAGCGCATAGCCGCCTTTCAGCCTGCGGGCGGTCTGCAGGATCGCGTCCTCCACGCTGGCGGTCCGGGTCCTCTCCCTGGCGATGCAGCAGGCGATCACTTCAGAGTCCGTGGTGGTATGGAAGATTGCGCCGCTTTCCTGAAGCTCCTGGCGCAGCTTTGCCACATTGGTCAGATTGCCGTTGTGAGCAAGAGCCAGGGTGCCTTTCAGATATTTCAGGACCAGAGGCTGCGCATTTTCTGCGGTGCTGGCACCGGTGGTGGAATAGCGGACATGGCCGATTCCGATGTTGCCGTATAACTGTTTTAAAACGGACGGGCGGAACACCTCTCCCACAAGCCCCATATCCTTATGCCAGGAAATGTTGCCCTTTGGTCCGCCGGTATCGCAGACCGCAATGCCGCAGGCTTCCTGCCCCCTGTGCTGCAGGGCGCATAATCCGTAATAGACGGATGGGGCGGCCGCTGCGCCATCAGGATTAAAAATGCCGAATACGCCGCATTCCTCTTTCAGCTTATCGTTATCAACTATTGGACTGCACATGGCTTCGTATCATATCCTTTCCCGATGATTAAACGTAGAATAACAGTTTTTCGTAATTCGGATAAGGCAGGACGCTGTCGGGAAGATATTCTTCAGCGGCATCCGCGATATTCCTAAGCGATTCCATATCGGTGAGCACTGTTTCCTGATAGAAGAGGGCGGCATCTTTCATATCGGCCGCTGCTTCAGCCTTCGCTAGGTCGAAAGACAGTTTTTCTACCATATGGGACATCTCCTCATAATAGCAGGAAAGCTTGGTAAGAAGCTGTTCTAAAGCATCACAGGAAAATTCCTTAAGCATGCTTTTTCTGCGGCTGACAGAGGAGGCAACCTGGTCCGTATACTCCATCAGGGCAGGAAGGAATTCACGCCGCACCATGTCCAGCATGGTCTTTGCCTCGATATGGATGGTCTTGCAGTAATTTTCCAGCAGGATTTCATACCTGGAATAGATCTCCTGTTCGGTAAAAATATGATGCCCGGTAAAGAGATCCACATTTTTCTTATTTATAAAGTATGGGAGTGCATCGGGAGTGGACTTTAAGTTGTAAAGGCCGCGGCTCTGCGCTTCTTCCACCCACTCGTCCGTATAGCCGTTGCCGTTGAAGATGACCTTTTTGTGTTTGAAAATCGCACGCTTTACAAGCTCATGCACCGCCTCATCCAGCTGGTCCGCGGGGGTATCCTTCAATTCTTCATAGAACTGTCGGAGAGCTTCGGCAACCGCCGTATTCAGCACGATATTGGGCCCTGCCACGGAAATGGAGGAACCCGGCATGCGGAATTCAAACTTATTGCCGGTGAAGGCAAAGGGGGAGGTACGGTTTCTGTCGGTGTTGTCTTTGAAAAAGTGGGGAAGGACCGTAGCGCCGGTTTCCATCTGCACCCTCTGCTGCGTCCCGAAAAAGGTATCATTTTCTATGGAATGTAGGACTGCGGTCAGCTCATCGCCCAGAAAGATGGAAACAATGGCCGGCGGCGCTTCATTGGCTCCGAGCCTGTGGTCGTTTCCCGCGCTGGCTACGGAAATGCGCATCAGATCCGCATATTCGTCCACCGCCTTGATGACCGCCATCAAAAATACGAGAAACTGGATGTTTTCGGTGGGGGTACGGCCAGGATCCAGCAGGTTTGTGCCGGTATTGGTGACCATGGACCAGTTGTTATGCTTGCCGGAACCGTTGATGCCCTCAAAAGGTTTCTCGTGCAGAAGGCATACGAGTCCGTGTCTGTCAGCCACTTTCTTCATCATTTCCATGGTCAGCTGGTTATGGTCTACCGCGATGTTGGCGGTGTCAAAGACCGGAGCCAGCTCATGCTGGGCGGGAGCTACTTCATTATGCTTGGTTTTGGCCGGGATGCCCAGTTTCCAGAGCTCTTCGTCCAGATCGTGCATATAGGCGGAAACACGCGGCTTTAAGGCTCCGAAGTAGTGATCCTCCATTTCCTGCCCCTTGGGAGGCTTCGCCCCCAGCAATGTTCTGCCGGTAAAGATCAGATCTTTTCTTTTTTCGTAATCGGCCTTATCCACCAGAAAATACTCCTGTTCGGGGCCGATGGTCGCGGTGACGCCAGTCACATCTGTTTTTCCCAGCAGATGAAGGATTTTCACAGCTTCCTTATTCAGTGTTTCCATGGAACGCAGGAGCGGCGTCTTTTTATCCAGCGCTTCGCCGCTATAGGAGCAGAAAGCTGTGGGGATATACAGCGTCTTATCTTTGATAAACGCGGGGGAGGTAGGGTCCCAGGCGGTGTAGCCTCTGGCCTCAAAGGTGGCCCTTAAGCCGCCGGAAGGAAAGCTGGAGGCATCCGGCTCCCCCTTTACCAGCTCTTTGCCGGAGAAATCCATGATAACCTGCCCGTCACCGGTAGGTGAGATAAAGCTGTCATGCTTTTCTGCGGTGAAGCCGGTCATTGGCTGGAACCAATGTGTATAGTGAGTCGCGCCGTTTTCAACGGCCCATTCCTTCATGGCCACTGCCACAGAGTTTGCCACATCCAGTTCCAGATGCGTGTTGTTCTCGATCGTTTTTTTAAGCGCCTTATAAATATCCATTGGAAGCTTGTCGCGCATCACACGGTCATTGAAAACCAGGCTGCCATAGAGTTCAGGAATTCCTTTTGCCATAAATATCTCTCCTTTCTCCTGTCACCAGCCGGAGGCTGATGACCTACGCACACGTCAGTGTGCTTCCTCTTTCTCCTGTCACCAGCCGGAGGCTGATGACCTACGCACACGTCAGTGTGCTTCTTCTATCAGATTGAAGAACCTGCAAAAAAATAGCGCTCTGGAAGAAAATCTTCCAAAGCGCCTTTGCTTTACGGTTTGCATCATACACCCGCTTTTTTTGTGTGTCAAGAAAAATTTGAAAAAAATTTAGTCCTGCATAAATTTCAAAGCCGTCTTTCTTTCTGCCATACGCGGACAGCTTACGGGTTACTGCTCACGGCTGCCGATAAAGCAGCACATAGCGGGGCAGAGTATAGTCCCCATAGGGATCCCTTGAAGCCCGCACAAGGAAGCGCACTGATGTGCGCGCAGGTCATCAACCTGGCGGTTGGTGACGATCTGCGCGCTTCACGGAGCGAGAGCGGGTCCCAATGAGGACCATACCCTGCCCTCTCATATGCGGGAATTTTTCGGTAACTGTGAACAGTAACGTTTCCGACAGCCGTGAACAACAATTTTAAAATAAGTCTTTACAAATCCGGATGAATGGTTTATATTAAAACGCATAAAAAAACACCTATGACAATGGCGTCAAAGGGCTTGCGGGAGCGGGCTTCTTTGGCGCCTTTTTTCAATTATTAACTCTGCGGGAGGGCGAAGAGATGGCGATGAATCGGGAACGGATGCAGCAGGGGCTTTACGATCCGGTATTTGAGCATGATAACTGCGGAATCGGGGCGGTTGTACATATAAAGGGAAGGAAGAGCCATCAGATCGTGGCGGACGCCCTGACGATTGTGGAAAATCTGGAACACCGCGCGGGTAAGGATGCGGAGGGCAAAACCGGAGACGGTGTCGGTATTCTGACTCAGATTTCCCACCGCTTTTTCGCAAAAGCATGCAGGGAATGCGGGATTGAGATCGGCGGGGAGAGAGAATACGGGATCGGCATGTTTTTCTTTCCGCAGAGTGAACTCAAACGCAGCCGGGCAAAGAAAATGTTTGAGATCATTGTGGAGAAAGAGGGCATGGAGTTTCTGGGCTGGAGAGATGTGCCCGTACAGCCCGGAGTGCTGGGCCACAAGGCCAGAGAATGCATGCCCGTGATCTGCCAGGGCTTTGTGAAAAAGCCGGAGCATATACAAAAGGGACTGGATTTTGACCGGCGGCTCTATGTGGTGCGGCGCGTATTTGAACAGAGCAACGACAATACCTATGTGCCGTCCCTGTCCAGCAGGACCATCGTATATAAAGGAATGTTTCTGGTTGGACAGCTGCGCACCTTTTTTACAGATCTGCAGGAGACGGATTACGACTCCGCTATTGCCATCGTGCATTCCCGTTTTTCTACCAATACAAATCCCAGCTGGGAACGGGCCCATCCGAACCGGTTTATCGTACATAACGGCGAAATCAACACCATCCGGGGAAATGCGGATAAAATGCTGGCCAGGGAAGAGACCATGCGCGCGCTGCATTTTTCTGCGGATGACCTGACGAAAGTGCTGCCTGTAGTGAATACAGGCGGTTCAGACTCCGCCATGCTGGACAATACACTGGAATTTCTGGCGATGAGCGGCATGGAGCTGCCTCTGGCCGCGATGGTTGCCATACCGGAGCCATGGGCGAATAATGATACCATCTCCCAGGAGGTGCGTGATTTTTATCAGTATTATGCCACCATGATGGAGCCCTGGGACGGTCCGGCGTCCATCCTTTTTTCAGACGGAGATGTGATGGGGGCGGTGCTGGACAGAAACGGACTGCGTCCGTCCCGCTACTATATTACGGATGACGGACGGCTGATCCTCTCATCGGAGGTGGGCGTACTGGAGATTTTGCCGGAACACATCCTGAAAAAAGAAAGGCTGCATCCGGGGAAAATGCTGCTGGTGGATACACAAAAGGGAGAGGTGCTAAGCGATGAAGAACTGAAGGAGCACTACGCCCATAAAGAGCCCTATGGGGAATGGCTGGACAGCAATCTGATTTCCCTTAGGGAGCTTAAGATACCGAATGAAAAAATTCCTTCCTATAGCAGGGAGGAGAGAGCCAGGCTGCAGAAGGCATTTGGCTATACATACGAAGAGTACCGGGAGAGCATCTGTTCCATGGCTCTTAACGGCACGGAGCAGATCGGCGCCATGGGCGCGGATACGCCGCTGGCGGTCCTGTCCAAAGAGTATCAGCCGCTGTTTTCCTATTTTAAACAGATGTTTGCACAGGTGACAAACCCGCCGATCGACGCGGTGAGGGAAAAAATCGTAACCTCCACAAGCGTTTATGTGGGCAAGAACGGGAATCTGCTGGAAGAAAAACCGGAGAACTGCCAGGTGCTGAAAATCAACAATCCCATTCTGACGGATTTGGACCTGTTAAAGATCAAGGGAATGAAAAAGGCAGGATTTCAGGTGGTCAGCGTGCCGATTATCTTCTATAAGAGCACGCCGATGGACCGGGTTTTAGAGCATTTGTTCGTGGAAGTGGATAAGGCTTATCGAAAAGGCGCCAATATCCTGATCCTGTCCGACCGGGGAGTGGATGAAAACCATGTGGCCATCCCCTCGCTGCTGGCGGTTTCCGCGGTTCATAAGCATCTGGTGAAAACCAGGAAATGTACGGCGCTGTCCCTGATTCTGGAGTCCGGCGAGCCCAGAGAGGTGCATGATTTTGCGGCGCTTTTGGGATACGGCGCCTGCGCAGTCAACCCGTATCTGGCCCATGCCGCCATTGCGGAATTGGTGGATGACGGGCTGTTAAATAAGGACTATTATGCCGCAGTGGAGGATTATGACCGCGCGGTACTGCAGGGAATTGTGAAGATAGCCTCCAAAATGGGCATTTCCACCATTCAGTCCTACCAGGGAAGCCAGATCTTTGAGGCGCTGGGCATAGCACAGGAGGTCATAGACTTATACTTTACCGGAACGGTGAGCAGGGTGGGCGGCATCACGCTTAAGGATATTGCGGCCAGAACCGATGCGCAGCATTCCAAGGCATTTGACCCGCTGGGACTTGATACGGATCTGACGCTCTCTTCCATGGGACGCCATAAAATGCGCAGCCAGGGGGAAGAGCACCGCTACAATCCGCAGACAATCCATCTGCTGCAGCAGTCGGTCAGGGAAGGCAGTTATGAAAGGTTCTGCGAGTATACAGAGTGTGCGGATCGGGAAAATACAGGCTATCTGCGCAGCCTCATGGACTTCTGCTATCCCGGGAAAGGGGTGCCGATCGAAGAGGTGGAGAGCGTGGAATCCATTGTAAAGCGGTTTAAGACGGGCGCCATGTCCTATGGCTCTATTTCCGAGGAAGCGCATGAGACGCTGGCGATAGCCATGAACCGCCTGCACGGTAAGTCCAACAGCGGAGAGGGCGGTGAGAGTGAGGAGAGGCTTAAGTCCGCGGGGACGGACTGCGACAGAAGCTCCGCCATCAAGCAGGTGGCCAGCGGGCGGTTCGGCGTGACCAGCCGGTATCTGGTGAGCGCGAAGGAAATACAGATCAAGATGGCTCAGGGGGCTAAGCCGGGAGAGGGAGGCCACCTTCCTGCAAAAAAGGTCTACCCCTGGATCGCGAAAACGCGGCATTCCACCCCCGGCGTGAGCCTGATTTCACCGCCGCCCCATCATGATATCTATTCCATAGAGGATCTGGCCCAACTGATTTACGATTTGAAAAATGCGAACAAATATGCCAGAATATCCGTGAAACTCGTGTCGGAGGCCGGAGTGGGCACCGTTGCGGCGGGCGTGGCAAAGGCGGGAGCGCAGGTCATTTTGATTTCCGGCTATGACGGCGGCACCGGCGCGGCTCCCATCAGTTCCATCCACAATGCGGGCCTGCCCTGGGAACTGGGTCTTTCGGAAACACATCAGACGCTCCTTAAGAACGGGCTGCGCAACCGGGTGATCATAGAGACCGACGGTAAGCTGATGAGCGGCCGGGATGTGGCGGTCGCGGCGCTTCTGGGGGCCGAGGAATTCGGATTTGCGACGGCGCCGCTGGTGGCGCTTGGCTGTGTGATGATGCGCGTCTGCAATCTGGATACGTGTCCTATGGGCATAGCCACCCAGAATCCGAAGCTTCGGGAGCGCTTTGCCGGAAAACCGGAATATGTCATGAATTTTATGATCTTCATCGCGCGGCAGCTGCGTGAATATATGGCGAAGCTGGGCGTGCGCACCGTGGAGGAGATGGTGGGGCGTACGGACCTGCTAAGGATAAGAGAGGACCTTTCGGAGCTGGAGGCAAAGGTGGATTTAAGCCGTATCCTGCTTGGCGGCAGGGCTGCGGGTCGAAAAGAATCCGTGTTTGATCCGGCCTGCGTGTATGATTTCAAGCTGGAACAGACGAAGGATGAAACGGTGCTACTGCGGAATAAGGAGATCCTTCAGGCAGTGGATCAGGGAAAAAAGGTGTCCTGCCGGGTGAAGCTGACCAACACGGACCGCACTTTCGGCACGCTGCTGGGTGCGGAGGTGACAAGACGGCATCCGGATGGACTGCCGGAGGACACCGTCAAGGTCCTGTGCGAAGGGGCGGGCGGACAGAGCTTCGGTGCGTTTCTGCCGAAGGGCATCACTCTTTCGCTGTGCGGCGACAGCAACGACTATTTTGGAAAGGGGCTCTCCGGCGGCAAACTGGCGCTGCATGCGCCCGAAAAGGCCGGGTTTGTGCCGGAGGACAATATTATCGCCGGAAATGTGGCGCTGTATGGGGCTACCGGCGGTGAGGCCTATATCGCGGGTGTGGCAGGAGAACGCTTCTGCGTGAGAAATTCCGGCGCAACGGCCGTCGTGGAAGGCGTAGGCGAACACGGCTGTGAATATATGACCGGAGGCCGTGTAGCGGTGCTGGGATCTGCCGGGAAGAATTTCGCGGCGGGCATGAGCGGCGGCATCGCCTATGTTCTGGATGAAAAAAACTGCCTGTATAAAAATCTGAACAAAGAGATGGTGCTCATGGAAAAAGTGGAAACCCAATATGACCGGGACGAATTGCGATCCATGATCGAAGCACATGTGGCGAATACCGGATCCCGTAAAGGAAAAGAGATCCTGGCGCAGTTTGAAAAATACCTGCCTGCATTTAAGAAAATCATCCCGGCCGATTATAAACGTCTGCTCCAGCTGTCCTCACAGTTTGAGGAGCAGGGCATGGACAGACAGGAAGCACAGACAGAAGCCTTCTATGCGGCTTTGGGCGGAAAGTGAGGTGGAGAGCATGGGAAAACCGACGGGTTTTTTGGAATATGAACGGGAGACGGGGCCGATTGCGGCTCCGGAAGAAAGAATACGCAGTTTCAGAGAATTTCACGGATCGCTCTCCGAACAACAGCAGCGCCTGCAGGGGGCCAGATGCATGGAATGCGGCGTGCCGTTCTGTCAGGCGGGCGTGATGATCGCAGGAATGGCGTCGGGATGCCCGCTGCATAACCTGATACCGGAGATCAATGATCTGGTGTACCGGGGCAGATGGGAGCAGGCCTATATCCGACTGTCGAAAACGCACTGTTTTCCGGAGTTTACCTCCAGAGTGTGCCCGGCCCTGTGCGAGGCCGCCTGTACCTGCGGCCTGCACGGTGATCCGGTATCCACAAAGGAAAATGAGCGTGCGGTGATCGAATATGCTTTTGCGAACGGCCTTGTGAAAGCGGATGCGCCAAAAGTCCGGACCGGTAAGACGGCCGCCGTCATCGGCAGCGGCCCCGCCGGGCTGGCGGCGGCCTGGCAGCTGAACCGCCGCGGCCACAGCGTGACGGTATATGAGAGAAATGACCGCCCGGGCGGGCTGCTGCGCTATGGCATCCCGAACATGAAGCTTGAGAAAAGCGTCATTGACAGGCGGACCCGTCTCATGGAGGAAGCCGGCATAAGGTTTCTCTGCAATGTGGATGTGGGAAAGGATATTTCCGGAGAAGAACTGCTAAGTCAGTACGACCGCATTTTGCTGGCCTGCGGCGCTTCCCGGCCGAGGGATATAGCGGTTTCCGGCAGGGATGCCGGGGGCATTTATTTCGCGGTGGATTTTCTGAAAAATGTAACCAAAGCCCTGCTGGACAGCGATTTTAAGCAGAACCCGGAAAAGCTTGTAAAGGGCAGGCAGGTCCTGGTGGTCGGCGGCGGTGATACAGGAAATGACTGTGTGGGGACCGCCGTACGTCTGGGAGCGGCCGGTGTAATACAGCTGGAAATGATGCCAAAGCCGCCGGAAACACGGGCTTTGAACAACCCCTGGCCGGAATGGCCGAAGGTGTTGAAGACGGATTACGGCCAGGAGGAAGCCGCACATTGTTTCGGGCATGATCCCAGAATTTATCAGGCTACGGTGACCGGCTTTCGGAAGAATAAAAGCAAAGATGTATGCGCTGCGCAGATTGTGAGCCTGGCGCCGGTGAGAGATGAGAAGACGGGCAGGATGTCCATGGAGCCCATACCGGGAACCGAAAAGGAAATCCCGGTAGATCTTGTGCTGATAGCGGCAGGCTTTTTGGGCTGTGAGGGTTACGCAGCGGAAACTTTTGGTGTAAAATTAAACGCGAAAGGCAATGTGGAGACGGCCCCCGGTTCCTGTTATACCGGCAGCGGGCGGGTTTTTACGGCAGGGGATATGCACAGAGGACAGTCGCTGGTAGTCTGGGCCATTGCGGAAGGCAGGGAGGCTGCCAGGCAGATGGATGAGTCGTTGATGGGATATACCGGCCTGTAAATAAAACGCGCCGGGCTAATTCAATAAGGGAGTGTAAAATGAAGACCAGAGAGGAAATTTTGGAATTGGTGGAAGAGGAAGACGTGGAATTTGTGCGTCTGCAGTTTACGGATATGTTCGGCACATTAAAAAACGCTGCCGTGACTGCGAATCAGCTGAAAAATGTGATGGAAAACCGCTATGTATTTGACGGATCGTGTGTATATGGGGATCTGCGGGAGGGGGAAGAGGATATGTATCTGTGCCCGGATCTGAACACCTTTGTAATCCTGCCCTGGAGGCCCCAGCAGGGAAAGGTGGCGCGGCTTCTCTGCGATATCTGCCGTGCGGACGGCACGCCGCTCCTCGTAAGTCCCCGGGAGATCCTGAAAAAGATATTGGAGAAATGTACGGCCGCGGGCTATGAATTTCGCGTGGACCCGGAGTGTGAGTTCTTTTTGTTTCACACGGATGAGAACGGGATTCCCACTGCCGTAACCCATGAGCAGGCCGGCTATATGGATATAAGTCCTCTGGATCTGGGCGAAAATGCCAGGAGAGACATGGTGCTCATGTTGGAGGAAATGGGTTTTGAGATAGAATCGTCCCATCATGAGACGGCGCCAGCACAGCATGAGATCGATTTTAAAGATGCGCCGCCGCTGGAAACCGCAGATAATATCATGACCTTCAAAACTGCCGTGCGTTCCATTGCAAAGCGTTTCGGTCTGCATGCCACGTTTATGCCGAAACCCCGCCCCGGCGCAGCCGGTTCCGGGATGCATCTCAACGTATCGCTTTTTAAGGACGGAAGAAATGTGTTCAGTGATCCTGCGGGGGAGAATGGGCTTAGCAGGGAAGCGAAGTGGTTTATGGGCGGCATCCTGGCCCATGCAAAAGGGATCTGCGCGGTGTCCAATCCCCTTGTCAATTCCTATAAACGCCTGATGTCAGGATTTGAAGCTCCCAGAGATATCGCCTGGACAGCAAAGCATCGGAACACTCTGATCCGAGTGCCCTTTTTCAGAGGGGAACAGACCAGGATTGAACTGCGCTTTCCGGACCCTTCTGCGAATCCGTATCTGACGCTGGCGCTTATAATGGCGGCCGGTCTGGATGGAATCAGCCGCAGGACAGAGCCGGGACCCGAGACGGCCGACCGGTCTGCGGGGCAGGTTAATGAGCGGGGCAGCGCCGTGGATGAAGCGGCCGACCGGCTTCCGTATACTCTGCGGGAAGCCATCGCATATATGGAACAGGACGATTTGGTAAAAGACGTGCTGGGACAGGAATTTGTGCGGCTGTATACAAATGCCAAGAAGGCGGAATGGAACGAGTACATGTCGCAGGTATCGGAGTGGGAACTGGAAAAGTATCTGTACCGGACTTAAGACGGGAGTGGGCTGGATGAGCAGTGTAATTGTTGTTTCGCCTAAACTGGAGGATGCAAAACAGATACAAAATCTGCTGAACCGGCGGGGAATCGGGACCGCGGCGGTCTGCACCACCGCTTCCGCAGCGCTCTCTTTCGCCCATCAGATGGAGAGCGGCGTAGTGATTTTCAGCTACAGGGTTTCGGATATGCATTATACTCAGGCAGCGGAATATCTGCCGGAGTATTTTGAAATGCTTCTTTTGATCTCACCGGCAGAGGCAGAGAACTGTCCTTCGGGAGTGATGATGCTGACCTATCCGGTAAAGCCCGGCGATCTGGCGGGAACTGTGGAGATGATGCTGTCCCAGCAGCAGCGCCGTCTGAAACGGAAAAAAGCCATTCCACCCAAACGGACACAGCGGGAGCAGAATTATATCAACAATGCGAAATGGGTCCTGATGGAAAGAAACCATATGACAGAGCCGGAAGCATTCCGGTATATTCAGAAATGCAGCATGGATTCCGGCACCAACATGGTGGAGACTGCGCAGATGATCCTGCTTTTGATTTATGACGGATGAGCGTGCGCCGGCCGGCCTGCGGGAATCCGAAAAAACGTGCGTCAATCTTGGATAAGGAGGAGTTCACTATGTGTTCCATCATGTGTTATGCGGGAGACGATATCAGCAAAGAGCAGCTGGAAAGCTGTCTGGAGAAAACCAGGATGAGAGGTCCGGATGCTATTAAGGTTGTGAAAACGCCTTTTGGATATCTGGGGTTTGCCAGACTTGCGATCATGGGACTGACAAATGAGGGCATGCAGCCCTTTGAGCGGGACGGAAGCTTTGCAGTCTGCAACGGAGAGATTTATGGGTTTCGGACGGTCAAAGAGGAGCTTGCGGAAAGGGGCTATGTCTTTAAGAGCGGTTCCGACTGTGAGATACTGCTGCCCTTGTTTGCGGAATACGGTCTGGAAATGTTCGCTCATCTGGATGCGGAGTTTGCCTGTGTTCTGTATGACGCAAAGAGCGCAAAGCTCATCGCCGCGAGGGATCCTGTAGGAATCCGTCCCCTGTTTTACGGATATTCTTTAAGCGGGAAAATAGCATTTGCCAGCGAGGCGAGAAATCTGTACGGGTGGGTGGATAAAGTGCGCCCTTTTCCGCCGGGCTGCTACTGGTGTGACGGTGAATTTGTGCGGTATGAGGACATCGCTTCGGTGCGCAGCTATGTGCACGACAGTCTGGACGTGATCACAGGCAAAATTCACGATAAGCTGATAGAAGCGGTTAGAAAGCGGCTGGATGCCGATGCGCCGCTGGGCTTTCTGCTTTCCGGCGGTCTGGATTCCAGCCTGGTCTGTGCGATCGCATCCGGCATTCTCAAAAAGAAAATCAGGACATTTGCGATCGGCATGGATACGGATGCCATCGATTTAAAATATGCCAGAGAGGCCGCCGATTACATAGGCGCAGAGCATACGGAGATCATCATGACAAAGGAAGACGTGCTCTCCAGTCTTGAAACCGTCATAGAAGCGCTGGCGACCTATGATATCACAACGGTGCGGGCGAGCATGGGCATGTATCTGGTATGCAGGGCCATTCACTGCCAGACGGATCTCAAGGTGCTTCTGACAGGAGAGATATCGGATGAGCTGTTCGGATATAAATATACAGATTTCGCGCCGGACGCGGCGGCGTTTCAGCAGGAGGCGTCAAAAAGAATGCGGGAGCTGCAGTATTACGATGTGCTGCGCGCCGACCGCTGTCTGGCGGCCAACAGCCTGGAAGCCAGAGTGCCCTTCGGGGATCTGGATTTCGTCCGTTACGTGATGTCCATCGATCCTGCCAGAAAGCTGAATACCTATGGAAAGGGAAAATATCTGCTGCGTAAGGCATTTGAGAAGGATCATATTCTGCCGGAGGGCATCCTGTGGCGGGAAAAGGCGGCCTTCAGCGATGCGGTCGGGCACAGCATGGTGGATGATTTAAAGGAGTATGCGGAAACTCTGTATACGGACGCGGATTTTACCAGGCTTAGCGGGAAATACAGGCACGCGCAGCCGTTCACAAAAGAAAGCCTTCTGTACCGGGAGATATTTGAGAAGTACTATCCGGGCGAAGCGGAAATGATTCCCGGATTCTGGATGCCAAACCGCCGGTGGGAGGGCTGCGATGTGGATGACCCCAGCGCCCGGGTGCTGTCAAACTATGGGGATAGCGCGAGGTAGTCCGGATGGGGGAACGGAAGTATAATTGAATGAGAGCACGATTGATGGCGGCACCTGTTCATTATGATGGATGGGTGCTTATTTTTATTGCGGGTGGATTGGAGTGGCGAGGTTGGAGTGTTAGGATTAAAATAAAAGGCGGAATCTGGCGTGAAAGTGGGATGTAACTTTTATAACTTTATTTCAAAAAAGAATGATAGGGATAGAACAAATGTTCCGATTCCGTCTATACATTTTTTATTGTGTATGTTATAATTCTCAAAGAACCGCTATATGGCAAATTCAAAGAAATTTCCGTAACAGCGTGGTGGAGTAGGGCGATATCATGATATATTTTACAAGTGATTTACATTTAGGGCATCGTGGAATTATCAGCATGCAGAATCGTCCTTTTGAAAATATACAAGAGATGAATCAGGTTTTGATTCGAAATTATAATGCAGTAGTACATAAAAATGATACGGTGTATATTCTTGGAGATATCAGTCATCATTTGCCGATGGATAGGGCAAATGAATTGATCAGTAAAATGAACGGAAAGAAGATTTTAGTTAAAGGGAATCATGACAAAAAATATGATACAGAGTTGTTTGAGGAGATTTGTGATTTTAAGACAGTGCCATTGAATGGAGAGTATTTTGCATTGATGCATTATCCGATGTTATCATGGCCGAAGAAGAATAGTGGGAGTATTCAGTTACATGCACATATACATGCTCGTGAGGAATATAATCTGCAGAATAGAGTAGATGGAATTAGAAGGTATGATGTTGGTGTGGATGCAAATAATTATTATCAGGTGTGATGGAAGAGATTATAGAGTTTTTAGATATAAAATCAAATTGCGAGGAGGAATTTAAATGGAAAATCAGGGTGAAGTTATTTTTATAATACGGATGATGGATTGACGCATATCGAAGTAAAAGTAGAAGAAGAAACTGTTTGGTTGACGATAGATCAGATGTCAGAATTATTTGGAAAAGCTAGATCAACTATAAATGAGCATATTTTAAATGTTTTTTCAGAAGGGGAATTACTCAAATCAGAGTCTGTAGAAAAATCGGAAATTCCGATTTTTCTACAAAACCTACGAATTATTATAATCTTGATGTTATAATCTCTGTAGGATATCGAGTAAAGTCTATCAGGGGTACACAATTTCGTCGATGGGCAACAGAACGCTTAAAGGAATATATGGTTAAGGGGTTCACAATGGACGATGAGCGATTAAAAGGAAATGGTGGAGGAAACTACTGGAAAGAATTACTTGACCGAATTAGAGATATTCGATCATCTGAAAAGGTTCTTTATTGTCAAGTACTTGATTTATATGCTACAAGTGTTGATTACAATCCAATTATACGGTGAATTCAAGAAATTTTTCCCCAACAACGCGGTGGAATATTTCGTGTCCTACTATGAAATGAATTTCCAACCACTACTGATTGGTGCTGATTGGTGCTGTTAATACCATATTTTGTGGACTATATGGACTGTATGGACGGAATAACACCAGGTGGACTGGGTGGACAGGTGACCTTCATTCGTAATGAGAACAATTGACAGAAAATAGAACATGCTAGATGAATTGAAAAGACGGGGATTTTCTGTCGATAATTTAGAAAATATAAGAAAATTTTACATGAGTTTGAGGGATAGAATTTCCGAACCAATGATTCGGAAATTGGAGGATGAAAAATTTAGATTGGCTACATGCGTGTAGCCAATTCAAAAGAGGATGATGTAATGACATTCCAGGATATTTGAAGGAGGAAAAATTATGGCAATACCAACAAATATAAAAACATTATTATCAGGAGAGGTTGTTGAGTGGGCAAGAATCGAATTTAAAGAAACCTGGAATGCAGAAGCCTCTTTGAAATCGGTTTGCGCATTTGCAAATGATCTGGATAACTGGGGTGGCGGGTATATCATAATTGGTGTAGAAGAAAATGAGGGACAACCGATCCACCCACTTAAGGGCGTGCCGGTAGATAAAATTGATGCCTGTCAAAAAAATATTTTGGCAAAATGTAAGCTGATTCGACCTGCATATATGCCAATAGTTGAAGTCGTGGATTACGAAAACAAGAAATTTATTGTTCTTTGGTGTCCGGGTGGAGACAGCAGACCATATTCAGCTCCGAAAACGATGGCGAAAGATAATAAAGAACGCATTCACTATATACGGAAAATGTCTAATACAGTAGAGCCATCGGATGACGAAGAAAAAGATCTGTTCAATTTAGCAAATCGAATTCCGTTTGATGATCGTGTAAATCACCAGGCAGAGATATCGGACTTAAATATAACACTTATTCAGAATTACTTAAAGGAAGTTAAAAGCTCACTGTATGAAAAATCAAAAACGGGAGATTTTGTTGAAGTATGTAGTGATATGAACATTATTAGCAATCTTCCGGAATATACGAAGCCTAAGAATGTAGGATTGATGTTTTTTAGTATGGAGCCAGATAAATTTTTTCCATACACGCAGATAGATGTTGTACAGTTTCCGGAGGGATTAGGCGGCAATCATATTATTGAACAGACTTTTAAAGGGCCGATTCAGCAGCAACTTAGAGATGCCTTGCAATATATCAGAAATACCATTATTACCGAGAAGGTAGTAAAACACCCAGATCGTGCAGAGGCAGACCGCTTTTTCAATTATCCATTCGCAGCAATAGAGGAGGCCCTGTCTAATGCGGTGTATCATCGTGCTTATGATGAAAGAGAGCCGATTGAAGTTCGAGTGGAGAATGACAGGATAGAGATATTAAGTTTTCCGGGACCGGATCGTTCTGTAACAATGGAAGGATTAAAATCATATCGGGTATCAAATCGTCGGTATCGGAACCGCAGGATAGGGGATTTTCTGAAAGAACTGCATTTGACTGAGGGAAGGAATACAGGATTTAAGAAAATTCTTGATGCATTAGAAGCAAATGGGTCGCCAAAACCAGAGTTTGAAACGGATGAAGCACGCAGTTACTTTATCACAAGATTATTTGTCCATGAAGGATTTTGGAATACAAAACATGAGGACGAAAATGCGTCAACTCCAAATTCAACCCCATCAACCCCAAATTCAACCCCATCGCACACATTGTTGGAGGATTTGCAGGGATTATCATTGAGAGAGCAGATATTGGTACTTATAAAGAGAAATCCTTCAATTTCAAAAAAGAAAATGACAGAAATCCTTGGGGTTTCGATGTATGCGCTGAAAAAGGAACTGGCGATGATGAGTGAAGAGCATGTGGCTGAGTTCGTTGGATATAGTCGGAGCGGCAAGTGGGTTGTATATTAGTTGTGTTAATGAAAAATATTATACAAGGTAAGTGTAATGTGTTTGGTAATTTGGTGTTGAAAACAAGGGGGTACGCATATGGCATATGAAGTGGGAGGAAGAGCCGATAAATACGGAAATCGTTTTGAATATAATTGGACGATTAATAAGTTATTAGATGTATTAAATGAAAAAATTTCATATGTCATTATTGAAGCGATAGGCGATGATGAAAAGGGAGTTGATTTGTGGATAGGAAATAGTAATGGGATTCGTGAGGGGCAGCAATGTAAGGGCCGGACTGGAAGTGAAGAGTATTGGACATATAGCTCTGTGAATACAAAAGGGATTTTTACAAACTGGAAACAGCAACTAGAGCGTAGTAAAGCATGTAAGGTTTCTTTAGTTTCTCCATTACCATTTACATTATTTGAAGATTTGACACAAAGGGCGCGAGATACTGATATTTCAAAATCTATAGATTTTTATCAATATCAGATAAAAGGATCGGGAGCTAAAACAGTAACACTTTTTCATCAGTATTGTGATGTAATGGGATTAGATTGTAACAAGGAAGATGATTTGTCCCTAACTGTTGACTATCTATCGAGAACGTATTGTAGACAGGAAGGCGATTATGAACAAAAAGAAATTTTATTAGCAAAAATTAATCTGTTGTTTGTTGGAGATGAAGATAGTATTTACTCTAAATTCCTTGAATTGATTTTAACTAAGGATGTATATGGAAAGCCAATAGATGCGTTGATGCTTACTGAGTTTTGTAAAAGTAAAAATGTAGTTTTTCGAGATCTTTCAAATGATGATAGATTACTTCCGGCGATGATTGATCTTAATCATGAATATAAGGAAACGTTCAGAAGTTTATCAACAGGGCGCATTATGCGTAGTGAGGCGGCTGTTTGTATGCGATCGATTTTGAATGGGGATTCTGTTATCATTCATGGACAAGCTGGCGTTGGTAAAAGCGGATGTACAGAAAATATCATTCAATCATGCGAGAATTTAGGAATTCTATATTTGGCGATTAAGCTAGATAAAAGAATTCCAAAGAATACTACTGAAATATGGGGCAAAAGTATGGGATTGCAGGCATCAGTATCTCATTGCTTAGATGCGATGTCTAAAGATAAAAATGCAGTTCTTATTTTAGATCAATTAGATGCATTAAGATGGACACAAGCTCATTCAGGAGAAGCACTTGCCATATGTGAAAATATTATACGGGAAGTTGAAGTGATAAATATAGAACGTACTAATAAAATTTCTATCGTAATGGTATGCCGTTCCTATGATCTAGATAATGATCGTAATATAAAAAATATATTTGAAAATGCGAGAACTAAAATTAAATGGAAAAAAGTTTGCATTGGGAAGTTGCAAGATGATACGGTGAAAAATATTGTAGGAGCAAATTATGATTTTTTTCCTACAAAGATGCGTGAGTTATTGTCAATTGCAAGTAATTTATACATTTGGGAACAATTGGATGAGGAACAAAAGAAGATAGAAGTTAATACAACCACGCAGTTGGTTCAGGAATGGTGGAAGCAGTTAAAGAGCAAAGCAGATCGAAGCGGCCTTTCGTCAGATACATTAGAACAAATAAAAGAACATTTTGTAGAGTTTTGCGATAAATTTGGAAGAATAAATGTTCCAGTTTCGCGGTTGAAAATGCCACAGGACTATTGTGATTTTCTGCAATCCAATGGTTTTGTTATAGTGTCTGGAAATATTGTATCATTGGTGCATCAATCTGTATTGGATTGCTTTTTTTCAGAATATATGCTTGATAGTTTTTATGATGGAAATAAAGTTGCTGATATTATTGGAGTGAAAGAAAAACAGACACCTGGAAGACGATATCAAGTTCAGATGTTTTTGCAGCAACTCTTGGAGGAATCAAAATCAGATTTTTTACAGGTTGGAGAGGAGTTATTAACTCTGCCCAATATTCGATATAGTTTTAAATATGTCTTCTTGGAATTACTGTCACAAATTGCAGAACCAGATGAAGATGTATTTGAAATTGTGCATAAGTATTTGAGGATAGCAGAATGGGAAAATTCGTTTTTTAATATTGTGGTGAGAGGGAAAAAGGCATATGTGAGTAAACTTCGAGAATGTGGTGAATTAGAAAATTGGATAAATGTAGAAAATAAGGTAAATAAAGTCATTGAATTATATGCTTCAATATCACCAGATTATGCAGATAATGATATTAATTCCTTGGAAAAATATGTATTAGCGGATGAAGAAGGAGGAGGGTGGTTTAGATGCTTCCTTAGAGATGTAAATGAGGGAAACGATAAGTTTTTTGAATTGAAAATGAAATTTTATGAGAAGTTTCCAGAATATCTTGACCGAAACATAGATATTATTTCAATGATGAAAATGTGTGAAATTCGTATAGTCAAAGTATTAGCTTTGATGTTAAAATACAGGGCAAAGAAAAATGAAAAAAATTTATATCGTTATGAAGAGGAGTATGTTTTAGAAGATTCAAATATGTTAATTAGAGAGTACAGGAAAGTGATAGAAATACTTATGCCATTTATTCCTACTGATGAACAAAGTGTTTATTCAGAATGGTCATCAAAATATTTCTATAAAGCTACTTTAGAACGAGCATGCATTCAGATTGTAAAAAAAGCAAATAAACAATTTGCACAGCAGGAACCAGAGATTTTGTTAGGGATACTTTCAAATTATATGGGGACGGGAAATGCGTTGCATAATGAAATTGTGTTAGATGCGTTACTGTATTTTCCAAATTCATATAAGGATTATATTATATCCTACTTATGCAAATTTTTTGACAAGGCAATATTGGAATATACAAGTGGTAATGGTAATCAATTGTTGTTGGCAAAAAGGGTAATAGAGAAGTATTCTATGCAATGCAAAGACATAGTATATTTTGAGTTAGAAAATAAAATCATTCATTTTATTCCATCAGATGCAAAAGAAAGACTAAAAAATAGGATGGAATATAATAAAAATAAAACTCAGAATGGAGGTGTTGTTTATTGGAAATACTGGGGGGATTTACAAAGAGAACTATTGAATGCATTACCAAATTGGAGAATGAGTCGAGAAGCGAGAAATCTAAAACAAGTTTTGGACCGTGAATTTAACGGATATTCTATATATCGTTATGATGTGAATGGTTGTGCTAAAAATGTTATTTCTCCAGTTTCTGGTAAGAAACTGAGTTTTTACGTTTGGAAATCAATAATTTCAAATAAAAAGATTCCAACAGATGATCATAAATCGTGGAAAGAAACAAAAAATGCTTATATCGAAAGTTCTTTAAGAAATTTTGCAAGTGATTTCAGGCAGGCAGTATCGGATGCTCCAATGCAATTTTGGCTTGGTATGTCGGTATGCGGTGAGGAAGTTCAAGGTGTATTTGTTGACGCTTTCGTATCTGGTTTGACATACAGTGAAAAATTGGATGAAATTGATAATTTTGAGATTGAAAAAGTGTTTAGAAAGTTTGGGTACGATTATAAATCCAAAAGGGCAATGCTGTATTGTGAAATTATTGAAAAGAAACAGGATATTATATGGTCGGAATATGTTTTGAAAATGTTAAAAGATATTGCAGAAAATCATCAAAATCCTTGTATTGGAGAAATCGAAGTAAAGACAGATGATGATAAAGATGCCCATACAGTAGAAATGATTGAAGCTAATTTAATTAATTCGGTAAGAGGAGTTGCTGCAAAGGCAATAGGCCATATATTATGGAACTGTAAGGAGTTTCTGAGTGCTTTTAAGCATACTATCGAAATTCTGACAAATGATGAAAATCCGATTATTAGATATTCGAGTTTATATGCATTGTGGCCCTCTTATAATATTGATAGAGACTGGGCGAAAAATGAAATTGTTAAAGTGTTTTTATCAGATTATAGAATGTTAGGATTTCGAGATAGGAGTATGTTATTTCTACTGCATGATGAATATAGTGAACAATTAAGTAGTGTGTTATTGATGGGATTTTATTCTGACGATAAACACTTGCAACAACTTCACGGTTATACAATTAGTGAAATGTATATGCGCTATGGAGAATATTCAGAAGTTATCAATGATTTTTATAATCTAAATAATATTCAAAGATCAGCAATTGTTCATATGTTTGCTATTTATTTGGGAGTAGAGCAACACAAGGAAAGTGCAAAATGTGGTCTACTTAAGTTCCTTGAGCATATTAACTATGCGGAAATTGAGAATACATGGACACATATATTTGATGAGCATAGATTAGTGATATCAGAAGATAAAGAATTTTTAATGCGAATAATGACTTCTGGAATTGAACAAAAGCTTCTGGATTCATTTATTAGATATATTGAAGAAAATGGAAGACTATTAGAATTTTCTGATATAATTTTTAATATGAGTTACTGTATTCTAGAAAATATAAGTGAGATGGAAGACAATATTTGGGAAATTAAAAGAGATATTCCTAAATTAATATTAGCACTTTATGATGAAACCAGCGCTGGAAAAACAAAGCAGGAAAAGGAAATATCTTTACAATGCTTAGATATTTGGGATTTATTGTTTGAAAAGCAAATAGGTAATACAAGAATATTAAGCAAAAAAATGATGGAGTTATAAAACATAGTATATTCATGTGTTGAAGTTAAGCTGAGGAAATACTGGTGTTAATTTGATGTTTATTAAATTATAAAGGAGAGATCTTTCATGGATCATTTTGAATTAGTATCAGAATACGCACCAACCGGCGATCAGCCCCAGGCGATCGCCGATCTGGTAAAAGGTTTCCAGGAAGGCAATCAGTTTCAGACCTTACTTGGTGTCACCGGCTCTGGCAAGACCTTTACCATGGCTAATGTTATCCAGGCGTTGAATAAACCAACGTTAATTATTGCTCATAACAAGACATTGGCAGCCCAGTTGTACGGAGAATTCAAAGAATTCTTCCCCAACAACGCGGTGGAGTATTTTGTGTCCTATTGTCACTGGACCCGGTTTCGGGTCTTTTTTAATGCCATTTAGTACGTTTTTATGCTGTTTTGTATGTCAAAAACAGATTTGATACCACTGCATGGACTAGATAATATCAGGCGGATAGGTGACCTTATGTGTACGATAGTAAGAAAGGTTTCGTATTCGCCAGTGGTTAAGCGGTAGAGTTTTATGCTTTGAGGAATCTATTTGCATGAGATTTTTATACATAGAATATGCAGAATGTTATGGTCATAGAAAACGGCAGACTGACCGCCGTTTTTCTATGTCTGCTGGTTGCTTCATTTTGTATTTGAGCCATAAAAAAATTGGATAGGGAGATTCATAAACGGCTGATTACTCATCAAAGGGGTATCAGCTGCTTTTTTTATGTTTTAGTTTCACTTATATTCTCATTGTACCATAAACAGATGAAAGGGGAGCATTTTGGAGAAACAAAGAAACGGAGGAGGTGACTATTCTACAAAGCCTGGTAAGCGCCAAATGTTAGGGTGGCTGGCGTTTCGCCACCAAATACCTCATAA
>NZ_QUEE01000022.1 GCF_003477885.1 Lachnotalea sp. AF33-28 | reverse complement strand
AATTTCCTATTGAATAAAAAAGTGCTTGCAATTTGATTATGATGTGTTATACTATATAGGATGAATATGAAATTTTATTAGAAAGAGTGGGCGAGAGTCCACTCTTTCAATATGTTTGGACGGATGTCGTGTGTTTTGACACTAAGAAAGGAAGATACCGTGACAAAGAAAGAGGATATTGAAAAAATGGCGGAGGAGCTCCTGCTTCCGATTATTGACGAAAACCATTTTGAACTGGTGGATGTGGAGTTCGTGAAAGAAGGAGGCAACAAGTATTTAAGAGCTTATATTGATAAACCTGGCGGGATCACGGTGGACGATTGTGAAACGGTCAGCCGCAAGTTCGGTGATCTGCTGGATGAAAAAGATTTTATTGAAGAAAGCTATATCCTGGAGGTGAGCTCACCGGGGCTGGGGAGACCTTTAAAAAAAGAAAAGGACTTTAAACGCAGTATCGGCGAAGAAGTGGAGATCCATCTGTATAAGCCATTAAACAGGCAGAAAGAATATTTTGGTATCCTTAGTTCCTATGATGAGGTAACTGTCACGATTGAATTGGAAGATGATACAAAACTGCAACTGAACAGAAAAGAAATCGCACTGATACGCCTCGCATTTGATTTCTGATTTCATAAGTGTACGGTTCAAAACGATAAACGATAATAAGGAGGATAACAGAAAAATGAATAAGGAGTTAATGGAAGCGTTAAACATATTGGAAAAGGAAAAAGACATAAGCAAGGATACGATGCTTGAAGCGATCGAAAATTCCCTTCTCACCGCATGCAAAAACCACTTCGGCAAGGCGGATAACGTTAAGGTGGTGATAGACAGGAACACCTGTGATTTTGAGGTGTATGCGGAGAAAGAAGTTACGGAGAATGTGGAAGACGATCTGCTGCAGATCAGCCTGGAAAAAGCGCGTGATATTGACGCGCACGCAAATCTGGGCGATACGGTTCATGTGGAGATTAAATCGAAGGAGTTCGGCCGTATCGCTACACAGAATGCGAAAAACGTGATCCTGCAGAAAATCCGTGAGGAAGAGAGAAAGGTGCTGTTCAACCAGTTCTATGGCAAGGAAAAGGAAGTGGTGACCGGTATCGTACAGAGATATGTAGGCAAAAATGTCAGCATAAATCTTGGAAAATGCGATGCGATGCTCAATGAAAATGAACAGGTGAAAGGGGAAGTATTCCGTCCTACGGAGAGAATTAAAGTATATATCCTGGAAGTAAAGGATACCACCAAGGGACCGAGAATACTGGTTTCAAGAACCCATCCGGAACTGGTAAAACGTCTGTTTGAATCAGAGGTGGCGGAAGTGAAAGACGGCATTGTTGAGATTAAGGGAATTGCGAGAGAGGCCGGGTCCAGGACCAAGCTGGCTGTGTACTCCAATGACCCTAACGTGGATCCTGTGGGCGCCTGTGTCGGCGTGAACGGTTCCAGAGTGAATGCCATTGTAGAGGAACTGCGCGGTGAGAAAATCGATATCATTAACTGGGATGAGAACCCCGCGCTTTTAATAGAGAATGCGCTGAGCCCGGCAAAGGTAATCTGTGTGGTTGCGGATGAGGATGAGAAGACGGCTCAGGTCATAGTGCCTGATTATCAGCTGTCCCTGGCAATCGGAAAGGTGGGGCAGAACGCACGGCTCGCAGCCCGTCTGACCGGATATAAGATTGATATCAAGAGCGAGACCCAGGCGAGAGAGTCCGGCCTGTTTGAGGAAATCGGCTATAATGAAGACATGGATGAAGAATATGCCGGTTATGAGGAATATGAAACCTATGAGGAGTATCCTGAAGGAGAAACTGAATACTCCGATGAGGATGAATACGACGAGGAAGGTTACGATGAGCAGGACGAAAACGGAGCCGACCGCGATGAGGAAACTGAAGAATAAGAATCTGTGGGAGTGACGCCGGTGAGTGTGAAGAAAAAGGTTCCTGTAAGACAGTGTGTCGGCTGTCAGGAGATGAAGAATAAGCGTGATATGCTCCGCGTAATAAAAACTGCGGATGGCGATATATTACTGGATGCTACCGGAAAGAAGAACGGAAGGGGCGCATATATATGCTTCTGCCGTGAATGTCTGGAGAAAGCAATCAAAAACAAGGGGTTGGAACGTTCCTTCAAGATGGCGATACCGAGGGAAATATATGACCAGCTTCGGGAGGAGATGACAGAAATTGAAAACGGATAGGGTGTTGTCTTTGCTCGGTCTTGCCATGAAAGCAGGCAGGATTGAGAGCGGCGAATTTTCCACGGAGAAGGCCGTAAAATCCCAACAGGCAGCATTGGTTATAGTCGCTTCAGATGCATCAGATAATACAAAGAAAATGTTTACCAATATGTGTACTTACTATCAGGTGCCTTTCTGCTGTTATGGTACGAAGGACGAACTGGGGCCGGCCATTGGTAAAGAAATAAGGGCTTCTTTGGCGGTGACAGATGAAGGATTCCGGGATGCAATCATTAAGGAAATGGATAACATTAACAGGTAGAATAGTCGGAGGTAGTAAGTATGGCAAAAACAAGAATACATGAATTAGCGAAAGAATTGGATAAATCAAGCAGTGAGATTGTGGATATGCTCGCATCCCGAGGAATTGCGGATAAGACTCCGCAGAGTTCCTTGGAGGATGATCAGGTGGCCATGGTGAAAAAGGCACTTGCTCCGGACCAGGCAGGACAGCCGGTACAAAAAAAACGTTCTGTGGTATTTCGTCCGCAGAACAGCGCTTCTAACAGAAATAAGCCGTCCGGCGGAAGAACATCAGGCGGTCAGGGCGGGCAGCGCAGACCTGCTCCGGGCCAGACGCCTGTTAAACCTGTGGGCCAGAGACCTGCACCTGTTAAACCTGCCGCTCCATCGCAGGCTCCTAAAGCTCCCGAACAGGTAAAGGTTCCGGAAACAAAAGCTGCGGCCGTTCCTAAAACTGAAGAAAAAAAGCCAGTAGTTACAGAAACGGTTAAGCCGGTGGTAACGGAGAACAAATTGAACACGGAAAAGAAGAATGTTGCAGCGCCGGCAGCGCCCGCACCGAAGACTGTAGAAACTCCGGCATCAGCCGCTGTTCCCGAAAAGACTGCAAATGAGAATACACTGTCAGCCCAGAGCACGGACAGACCGGTGAGAACTCAGGGCGACAGACCGGCTGCACAGCAGGAACGCGGCCAGAACCGTCCGCAGGGCGACCGCGCACAGAGCGGCTATAATAATAACCGGAATCAGGACGGCAGCTACAACAGCAACCGTCAGGGCGGCTATAACAATAACCGGAACCAGGACGGCAGCTATAACAACAACCGTCAGGGCGGCGGCTACAATAACAACCGTAACCAGGACGGAAGCTACAACAATAACCGTCAGGGCGGCTACAATAACAACCGTAACCAGGACGGAAGCTACAGCAACAACCGCCAGGGCGGCGGCTACAATAACAACCATAACCAGGACGGAAGCTACAACAACAACCGTCAGGGCGGCGGCTACAATAACAACCGCAATCAGGACGGAAGCTATAACAATAACCGCCAGGGCGGCGGCTACAATAACAACCGCAATCAGGACGGAAGCTATAACAATAATCGTCAGGGCGGCGGCTACAATAACAACCGCAATCAGGACGGAAGCTATAACAATAACCGCCAGGGCGGCGGCTACAATAACAACCGCAATCAGGACGGAAGCTATAACAATAACCGCCAGGGCGGCGGCTACAACAATAACCGAAACCAGGACGGCAGCTACAATAATAACCGTCAGGGCAGCGGCTACAACAATAACCGAAACCAGGACGGAAGCTACAACAATAACCGTCAGGGCGGCAGTTTTAACAACAACCGCCAGGGCGGCTATGCCGGCCGCAGTCAGAGCGGTCAGGGCGGTCAGGGCGGTTACAGCAATAACCGTCAGGGCGGCGGTTATAACAATACCAGAAGCCAGGATGGACGCAGTCAGGGTCAGGGCGGCCCCAGGACACAGGGACGCAGCGGCCAGAGCAGCGTGATCAAACAGGATTCTTATGTTAAGCCCAGTGTGATTCAGAACCAGAAGCAGACAAGTAAAAAGCTGGATAACAAGCAGAAGGACCGCTTTGATAAGCGTGAAAGAGACGATTTTAATAAGAAGGCAGATAAACTGGCTCCATCCGCAAGAAAGGCGATCAAGCAGGAACCTGTAAAACCTGCGGAGCCGGAAATCAAGAGCATCATTCTGCCTGAAGTGCTGACGATTAAGGAACTGGCGGATAAGATGAAGCTTCAGCCTTCTGCGATCGTGAAGAAACTGTTCCTGCAGGGAAAAATCGTGACGATCAACCAGGAAGTGGATTACGAAACTGCTGAATCCATCGCGCTTGAATTTGAGTATCTGTGTGAAAAAGAAATCAAGATAGATGTAATCGAAGAACTGCTGAAAGATGTGGAAGATCCGGAAGACACCCTTGTGACCAGGCCGCCTGTGGTCTGTGTTATGGGCCATGTAGACCACGGTAAGACATCCCTGCTGGATGCGATCAGGGAAACCAATGTGATCGCGAAAGAGGCGGGAGGAATTACACAGCATATCGGTGCATATGTGGTGGATGTGGACGGTCAGAAGATCACTTTCCTGGATACGCCCGGACACGAGGCCTTTACCGCTATGCGTATGAGAGGCGCCCAGTCCACCGATATCGCCATCTTGGTTGTGGCAGCGGATGACGGTGTTATGCCGCAGACGATTGAGGCGATCAGCCATGCCAAGGCTGCCGGTGTGGAAATTATTGTGGCCATCAATAAGATTGATAAGCCCAGCGCGAATGTTGAGAGAGTGAAGCAGGAGCTGACGGAATATGAGCTGGTTCCGGAGGATTGGGGCGGAAGCACAATCTTCGTTCCGGTATCCGCCCATACGAAAGAGGGCATCCAGACTCTTCTGGAAATGATACTGCTGGTGGCGGAAGTGAAGGAACTGAAGGCAAATCCTGACCGGAGCGCCCGAGGTCTGGTAATTGAGGCGGAACTTGATAAAGGCAAAGGCCCTGTAGCCACTGTACTGGTTCAAAAGGGTACGCTCCATGTGGGAGATTCCATCGCGGCCGGCGCATGTTTCGGCAAGGTAAGGGCAATGATAGATGACAGGGGAAGAAGAGTGAAGGAAGCGAAGCCTTCCGTACCGGTGGAGATTCTGGGCTTAAATGACGTGCCCAATGCCGGGGAGATCTTCGTCTCCACGAAGACAGAGAAAGAAGCCCGTACATTTGCGGATACCTTTATTAAAGAAGGACGTGAAAAGCTTCTGGAGGATACTAAGGCGAAGATGTCGCTGGACGATCTGTTCAGCCAGATCAAGGCGGGTAATCTGAAGGAACTCAATATCATCATAAAAGCGGATGTACAGGGCTCGGTAGAAGCTGTTAAACAGAGTCTGGTGAAGCTTTCCAATGAAGAGGTTGTCGTTAAGGTGATCCACGGAGGCGTAGGCGCCATCAATGAGTCCGATGTCAGCCTGGCAAGCGCGTCTAATGCAATTATCATCGGTTTTAACGTGCGTCCGGACGCAACCGCCCGTTCCATAGCGGAACGTGAAAAAGTGGATCTTAGGCTGTACCGCGTGATCTATCAGGCGATTGCCGATGTGGAGGCGGCTATGAAGGGAATGCTTGATCCTGTATTTGAGGAACAGGTGATCGGCCATGCGGTTGTAAGACAGACCTTTAAAGCTTCCGGCGTAGGAACCATTGCGGGTTCTTATGTAACAGACGGAAAATTTGTCAGAGGCTGCAGCTGCAGAATCACCCGGGATAAAGATCTGATCTTCGAAGGCTCGCTGGCTTCCTTAAAGAGATTTAAGGACGATGTAAAAGAAGTGAAGGAAGGCTATGAATGCGGTCTGGTATTTGAAAAATTCAACGATCTTTTAGAGGACGACCAGATAGAGGCCTATACGATGGTAGAAGTACCGCGCTAGAGGCAGATCTGTACCGAATCGCAGATAGGAGCAGAATGAGAAAAAACAGTATAAAGAATATCAGAATCAACAGTGAGGTTCAAAGGGAACTCTCCAACATTATCCGCAGCGAGGTCAAGGATCCGAGGATTCATCCCATGACCAGCGTGGTAGCGGTAGAAGTGGCTCCGGACCTGAAATACTGCAAGGCATATATCAGTGTTCTGGGGACTGAGGAAGAGGCGAAGGCAACCATAAGCGGCCTTAGGAATGCGGTTGGCTATATCAGAACCCAGCTGGCTAAAACGGTGAATCTTAGAAATACTCCGGAAATCACTTTCGTTCTTGATCAGTCCATCGAATACGGCGTGCACATGACACGTCTGATCGATGAGGTAAATCATGAAGACGGAACGGAAATCGGCGAAGAATTGTCCGAAGAAGAATAATGAAATGAATAAGAAACTGCTGAAAGTGCGCGTGGGCCATCAGCGGGCTGGTGGCCTTTAAAGGGGATGGATTGGCGCTAAGAGCGGCGCAGAAATGAGGGTAAGTATGGACAGAATCAATGAACTGATAAAAAATGCGTCTTCCGTAGCAGTGATCGGCCATGTGCGGCCGGATGGGGACTGTGTAGGTTCCTGTCTGGCTTTGCAAAATTATCTGAAGGATACCAACCCGGATCTTAGGACGGATGTATTTTTGGGCGCATTTTCCGATGTGTTCCGTTTCCTGAAGGGAGCGGATGAAATCCGCTCCGATTTTGAAACAAAGGAGACCTATGATCTCTGCATCAGCTTAGATGCCAGCGATTTGGAAAGGCTTGGCGAAGGAAGACAGATTTTTGAGGCGGCAAAGCGCACGGTCTGCCTGGACCACCATGTGACAAATCCCGGCTTTGCACAGACAAATCATGTGGAGCCGGACACCAGTTCCACCAGCGAAGTGCTGTTTTATCTGTTTGACTATGACAAAATCAGCATTGCGGCTGCAGAGTGCCTTTATGTGGGCATTATACACGATACCGGAGTCTTTAAACATTCCAATACCACCCAACGCACGATGCAGGCGGGCGGCATGCTGATAGACAAGGGAATAAACCATTCTCAGATTATTGATGACACCTTTTATAAAAAGTCTTATGTTCAAAATCAGATACTGGGAAGAGCGCTGATGGAAAGTGTGGTATTCCTGGAAAAGAAGTGTATTTTTTCCGTAATCAAACAGAAAGATATGGTTTTTTACGGGGTGAATGCCACGGATCTGGATGGAATTGTGGACCAGCTTCGCATCACGGAAGGAATAGAAGTAGCAATATTCCTTTATGAAATGGAAGCACACGTGTATAAGGTGAGCATGCGTTCCAACCATACGGTTGATGTCAGCAGGGTGGCATCTTATTTCGGCGGCGGTGGGCATAAAAAGGCCGCAGGCTGTACGATTACCGGCAGCGTATACGATGTAATAAACAATCTCTCACAACAGATTGTACTGCAGCTGCCGCTTGAAAGCGGGTCTTAAGTATGACGGACGGAATTATCAATGTATATAAAGAAAAAGGATATACCTCTCATGATGTTGTTGCCAGAATGAGAGGTATATTAAAAATGAAAAAAATCGGTCACACGGGCACGCTGGACCCGGAGGCGGAAGGCGTGCTGCCGGTCTGCCTGGGGAAGGGGACCAAGCTGTGTGATTTGTTTACAGATAAAGATAAAACTTATGAAGCGGTACTTCTGCTTGGATGCTCAACGGATACCCAGGATATGACGGGGAATATACTGTCCCGGCAGGAGGTTAGCATACAGGAGGAGCGGGTGCGGGAAGTGATCCGAGGTTTTGCAGGAGAATATATGCAGATCCCTCCGATGTATTCCGCGCTGAAGGTGAATGGGAAAAAGCTCTACGAGCTGGCCAGACAGGGCCGGGAGGTTGAACGGCAGCCGCGGCCGGTTCATATTTATGAGATAGAAGTGCTTAAGATGGAGCTGCCAAGAGTGCATATGCGAATTACCTGCTCAAAGGGAACCTATATCCGCACGCTTTGCCATGATATAGGCAGTGAGTTGGGCTGCGGAGGCTGCATGGAGAGCCTGCTGCGCACGAGGGTGGGACGTTTCAGGCTGGAGGAATCGCTGAAGCTGGACGCAATCGAAGAACTGGTCAGATCGGGTATATTGGAAAACGCTGTAACACCGGTGGATGCTGTCTTTGCTGATTATCCTAAGATTACTGCGGATGAAAGTCATGACAGACTGCTTCATAACGGCAACGCTGTGCCGGTGCAGTATGCCGGGCAGACTGTGCGCATGTATGACAGCTTTGGGCAGTTTATCGGGTTATATGCTGCATATGAGGATAAATCCGGATATAAACCGCTGAAAATGTTTTACAGCAGATAGGGCCGGACGGGTGTAAAAATGAAATATATATATGATACTGAGAACGTCCATTTAAACGCTCCCAGCGCGGTGACGCTGGGCAAATTTGACGGAGTGCACCGCGGGCATCAGAAACTGATGGAGCGGATCCTTAAAGCGAAGGACGAAGGGCTGTGCAGCGTGGTGTTTACGTTTGATCTGCCGCCGTCGGCGTCTTTAAGCGGCCAGCCGGCCAGCATGCTCTTAACGAACCGTGAACGCAGGTGTTTTCTGGAGAAAATGGGTATTGATGTACTGATAGAATACCCTTTTACAGAGCCGGTCAGCCATATGGAACCGGAGGTATTTGTGCGCCGTATTCTGTCCGAATCTCTGGACGCGAAAAAGATTGTGATCGGAGAGGACTTCCATTTCGGATACCGGCGCAGAGGTGACGGTGCCCTCCTAAAAAAAATGCAGGAGGAATGCGGCTATGACCTTGAAGTTTTGGAAAAGGAACGGATTGACGGCAGGATTGTGAGCAGCACATATATTAAGGAAGAGCTTCAGAAGGGAAATATGGAAACGGTCAACCGACTGCTGGGCTATCCTTATACAGTGCAGGGAGAGATTATACACGGTTTTCATATGGGCAGGTCCTTTGGATGGCCGACTATCAATCAGAGACCTTCCCAGACGAAAAAGCTGCCTCCGAACGGAGTCTATGTGAGCAGAACCAATATCGACGGCATTCTGTACCGGGGTGTGACAAATGTGGGAAATAAACCCACCATCGAAGGCGGTCTGCCAAAAGGGGTAGAAACCTTTCTTTTTGATGTGAATCAGGATTTTTACGGCAAAACTGCGGATGTCAGCCTGCTGTCCTTTTTACGTCCTGAGACAAAATTTGGGTCAAAAGATGAGCTGATGGCGCAGGTGGAGCGCGATAAAGCGGCCGCGGAAGCATATTTTCATAAATAACCTGTTGACAAAGAAATTGAAGCTTGTTATAATTGGTTTGTAATAAATTTAATAATTATGTAACAATTGTGGAGAGGGTATAAAACCGTGTTCCACCCCCAATTATGATGAGCAGATTATGGCGAATGCCACAAGAATTTGTCTATAGGAGAGAAAATTATTATGGAGAAAAGAAGCGTTAAAAAAGCGGCTATGGTTTCGTTATGCGCAGCGTTGGCAGCTGGACAAGTTGTTTACGCAGCTCCTGATGCTCCGGAAGATGTATATACACCTGACGAGAGCACCTCAGTTGCGGATGTCGCAGTAGCCGGTGTTGCCGCCACCCTGGATCAGTATTATCAGGCGCAGGCTTCCATGGTCGATTTATCGGACGGCACAGGCGTAGCCGGTGTGTCCGTAGCGCTGGACGGTTATTATAATGCATATGCCACAGGTGCTGTATCCAAATCTGTAGCGCTTGCCCTGACTACGATGACTTCTGCAGAGGCCGCATCCGTTTTGGACAACTACACCAATCTCGGTATTGCAAACGTAAACAGTTACCTCAATGTGCGCAAAGAGCCCAAGAAGAACGGTGAGATTATCGGTAAGATGATCCGTTTCAGCGGCTGTGAGATATTGGAGGATGCAGGAGACTGGTATAAGATCAAATCCGGTCCGGTTACCGGCTATGTGTCTAAGGAATATATTCTGACCGGCGAAGACGCGGAACTGATCGCAGTACAGGAAGCAAGGCTTAGGGCCATCGTGACGACGGAGTCCAATCTGAATGTCAGAAAGGAGCCTTCCGCCGATTCCAAGAAGATTACCAAGATCACTACCGATGAGAGATATGATGTGCTAAACCAGGTGAACGGATGGATTGAGATTTCCCTGGAGGGTAATGACGACGGCAAAGACATGAGCTCCGGATTTATATCCGCAGATTATGCAGAAGTGAAATACGCGCTGATTGAGGCATATGAGTTCTCGCCGGTAACGAGTTCCTCATCCTTGAGAAATTCGGTTGTAAATTATGCGCTGCAGTTTTTGGGCAACCGTTATGTATGGGGCGGTACAAGCCTGACTAAAGGAGCGGACTGTTCCGGATTTACGATGTCCGTATATAAGAATTTCGGAATCAGCCTGACGCATTCTTCCAGAGCACAGGCGAATCAGGGTAAGAAGATCAGCTCTTCAGAGATGAAGCCCGGAGATCTGATTTTCTACGGAAGCGGCCGGATCAATCATGTTGCCATGTATATCGGCAACGGACAGATCGTTCATGCGGCTAATCCCAGCGCCGGTATCAAAATTTCCAGATGGAATTATACGACTCCTGTTAAGATTGTGAATGTAATTGGCGACTGATGGGTCAGCCCTATGAATATCAAAAAGCAACGCAGATTCCTGCGTTGCTTTTTGATATTCATAGAAAAGTTTTTTCATTACATATATTTCAGACGACGAAGGTCATTCAGTATTTCTTCCGGAATGCACAGACTGCCGCAGCCGGTTCCCATATCGATGTGAGGTTTATTTGAGCCGTGAAAATCCGAACCGCCGGAAACGGCCAGGTGATAGCGGGAAGCCAGCCTGCGCACATAGCTTTCTTCCGCCTGGCTGTAGGTGGAGTATATGGCTTCAATCGCCAGGAGCCCGTCCGCCTTCAGATCCCTGACCATTTCTTCCAGAGCTGCATCCTTCATATGATAGAGCATTGGATGGGCGAGTACAGGCACACCCTTTGCCTTAAGTATATAACCTATGGCGGTGGCCGGTGTGATATATTTTCTGGGCACATAACAGCATTTACCGGGATTTAAATATCGGACAAAGGCCTGCTGGATGGAGGTGACATACCCGCAATCCAGCAGATAGCGGGCAAAATGTGCTCTGGTGATAATCGCATCCGGAAAGGCATCGGCGATCGCTTCCTCATCCATAGGTATTCCGTTTTCATTAAATCTGCGGATGATTTCCAGATTTCTCTGATGCCGGGTGTCCTGGCAGACATTCAGATACTGCAGCAGATCCCGGTTTTGTTCATCGATCATGAGCCCGACGATATGGACCTCCACACCGCGATAGGCGGTGGAAAGTTCAATACCGGGTATCACCTTCAAAGATTTCCCCTTGGCCGCTTTCCGTGCCGCGGCTATTCCGGCGGTCGTATCATGATCTGTCAGCGCATAGGCGCTTAACCCCTTCTCAATAGCATAGGCGGTACATTCTTCCGGCGATAGTGTTCCGTCGGACATGTTTGAGTGTACGTGTAAATCAACTGTATTCATAGATTCTCCTTTAATACAAATCAGCGCATGTATAATGTCTGTCGACATTATGCCATGTCAGCGAGCTGACATGTCCCCGCTGGGGGGGATGCGCATGATTTTCAATGGTAATTGTCTGCTTTGCAGACAAAAATCAGCGCACGTATAATGTCTGTCGACATTATACAATAGGATCGCGGATATTTCTATCGGATTTGAGTTTTGAAAGAAGTATTACAGTAAATGTAAAGAACAAAAAATTCCCCCGGCGCATAACGCCGGGGGAACGCAGGTTAAAACTTATTTGCCAGCCATCTGTTTCTCTTGGGCTTCGATCATCTTCTTAACCATATATCCGCCAACGGAACCGTTCTGGTAAGAAGTCAGGTTACCATTGTAACCGTTGCTTAACGGAACACCCAGTTCTCCTGCTACTTCCATTTTAAATCTGTCCAGAGCTTCTTTTGCTTCAGGAACTTCAATTCTGTTTGAGCTATTGCTTGCCATTGTAATGTCCTCCTTGAGTATTATTTGCATCTCACTTACCGGCTGGTGCCGGGCGCCTTGTGGCTTTGTAAGATGTTACGCTGATAGTATATGCCGGGAGGAGGATAATACACTGGTAATTTTTGTGCTCTTTAACAGGAATTTCATTCAATTGGAAAAACGATTTTTGGGGGCAGGAGCCGGCTGCTCAAAAACATTTTTAAAGCATTTAGACGGGAAATGCGATAAATAGACAGAATTCGACTCATATTTTTGTGAATTTTATCTTGTGGAAATTTAGGAAGCATACTATAATAATTAGGAATAGTATGTGCATATAAGGAGTATAAAATGAGAGTAATTGCAGGAACGGCAAGAAGTCTTCCTTTAAAAACGATAGACGGCCCGGAAACGAGGCCGACAACGGACCGAATTAAGGAAACATTGTTTAATATGCTGCAGATGGATGTGCCGGGATGCCGTTTTCTGGATCTATATGCTGGCAGCGGTGCGATTGGAATTGAAGCATTGAGCAGAGGCGCCAGGCAGAGTGTGTTTGTTGAGCATAATCCCAAGGCAGCGCAATGTATACGCGAAAATCTGGAATTTACCAAATTAGCGGACAGGGCGGTGGTGATGAATACGGAGGTGCTGACAGCTTTGCAGCGTCTGAAGGGAAAAAACGATGTCTTCGATATTGTTTTTATGGACCCTCCCTATCAGGACGGTGCGGAACCGGAAGTGCTAAGGCTTCTAAAGGATGCCGGGATTGCGGATGCCGGGACGCTGATCGTGATCGAGGCTTCTCTGGATAACCGCTTTTTGTGGCTTGAGGAAAGTGGGTATCACATGGAACGGGCCAAAAAGTATAAGACGAACCAGCATGTACTTATCCGCATGACAGAGTAAGAGCGAAAGCATAGGAGGAGAATAGGATGCAGGTGGCGATTTATCCGGGCAGCTTTGATCCTGTAACATACGGGCATTTGGATATTATTCACAGAAGTGCCAAAATTTTTGAGCATTTAATCATCGGTGTACTGCGCAACAGTGCAAAAAATCCTTTGTTTTCTGTAGAGGAACGTGTTACAATGTTAGAGGAAACCACAAAGGATCTGTCGAATGTGGAAGTCAGGGCATTCAGCGGCCTGCTGGCGGATTTTGCCGGCGAGTGCGGCTGCCATGTGGTGGTGAGGGGATTGAGAGCGATTACTGATTTCGAATATGAACTTCAGCTCTCCCAGACAAACCGCATAATTAATAAGGAACTGGATACGGTGTTCTTAAATACCGATCTAAGGTATTCGTATTTGAGTTCCACTACGGTCAGAGAAATAGCAATGTATCATGGAGAACTGAAAGAATTCGTTCCGGAGTATGTGGCGGAAAGGCTTCAGGAAAAGTTTCGGTGAGGAGTACATCCACACTGCTCACATGATCATGTATATACAAAGGACAGACAGATTGAAGAAAAGCATGGAGGATCAGTTTTATGAGCAAAATCGAACAGTTAATCAGCGAAATTGAAGCATACATAGACGAATGTAAGCCGCAGCCCTTCACAAACAATAAAAAGATTATAGTGGAAAAGGATGTGATCGATGAGCTCCTGGTGGAGCTTCGCATGCGCACGCCTGATGAAATTAAAAAATATCAGAAAATCATCAGCAATAAGGATGCCATACTCTCCGATGCCAAGATGCAGGCGGACAGCATGTTAAGCGAAGCGAGCAAGCAGACAACGGAACTGATCAATGAGCATGAGATCATGAGAAGAGCATATGAACAGGCCAATCAGCTGATGGAACAGGCGTCTGCACAGGCGCAGGCTATTGTGGACAATGCGGTGAAGGATGCCAACAATATCCGGGAAGGCGCAGTGAGATATACGGATGAGATGTTAAAGAGCCTGCAGACTATCATCAGCCATACGATGGAAAATACTCAGAGCAAATTCCAGTCCTATATGACTTCCATGCAGGGAACCTATGATATAGTGACCGCCAACCGCCGTGAGCTGCGCGGAGATGAAACAGCAGAGGCGGCGGCAACCACAGAGTCCATACAGATGGAGCCGCAGACCGCTTCCGAAGAGCAGTAGCAGTGATGCCGGCTACCAGAGAAAATACATGAGCACGCAGCTTAGCAGCACGTGGCACAGTTTCCAGCCGGTATAGTGAAGCAGTGAGAAACCGGCCTTGTTCATGACGCTGTTTGTCTGCGCTAATCCGGAGCATCCTCCGAACACGCTGATACCGGTACAGAGAATAGCTTTTAGCTTCGCGCTGCAGGCCATGCCGGACGCATAGTGGATGCCGGTGGTGATTTCAATCGTGCCCAGCAATATTCCTTTTGGAAGCTGGTGTGCGAAAGGAACAGTCTGTATGTAAGCGGACAGGATGGAAAAGAGGATGATATAACCGCCGATCTTTGCGATCAGCTCCAGCCCGTCCATAATGGAAGATTCGAATATATACATGAGTGTGGGAGCCTTTTTTGGAGTCTGTTCCAAAAGAGGCTTCTTAGTTTCCTCTGTGGATGTTTTGTAAAAGCCTCCGGACAGCAGCGCCAAAACGAGTACCGGCAGATAAACGGCTGCGGCAATATGATTTACCGCAACAAAACCGATCAGGAACATAGGGCTTGGAAGATTGCAGAACGAGATCAGCCACTGCCCTTCTTTTTTACTGATCTGACCGCTTTCCACCAGATCCGCGGCGGCCTTTGCGCCCATGGGATAACCGCAGAGCAGGCCCACCACGACAGCATAGGCGCAGCTGCCGCTCTTATGGAATATGCCGGATATTAAAGGTGCTAAAAGCCTGCGGAAATATTTCACACATCCGGATGATACAAGAATATTGGATAAAATAATAAACGGAAGCAAAGTGGGCACAATTGTCTGGAACCATAGAACGAGTCCTGCGCTGGCGCCCGCCACGCTGGTTTTGGGATTTAGCAGGGATAAGATCAGAAACACTATAGCAAAAGCGCGGAATAAACGAAGTTTCATATTCGGAGTCCTCAAGGGTATTTGGCCAAGGTGCACAGGCGGCTGCAAACTTTCATACCTGTGTTTAGCCGCTAGTTATATGTATGAAATTGATATCACGATTATTACAGACCCCGCACTCTTTGATTTTGAATGGGGATGTGGTATAATATCGACAGATATTATACCCGCGTTGATTTCCTTCCGCGAAGCGGACAATTTCCTTAGGAAATCATGCGCATCCCCCGAAGGGGTCATGTCAGCCTGCTGACATGGTATAATGTCGACAGCATTATACCTGCGCTGATTTTCGTCTGCGCAGCGGACAATTTATTGCGTAAAATTACTTTAGGAGGATTTATTTATGAATAACAGGTTAGAGGGGTTACAGCCTGAGCGCGTATTTTATTACTTTGAGGAGCTCACCAGGATTCCTCACGGTTCAGGGAACACTAAAAAGATCAGCGATTACTGCGCTGATATGGCCAAAGCGCACGGGCTGGAATATTATCAGGATGAGCTGAACAATCTCATCATTATAAAGCCGGCGTCCGCAGGGTATGCAGAAAGTCCGGCTGTCATGCTGCAGGGACATCTGGATATGGTGAATGAAAAAACAGATGAATCTGCGCACGATTTCTCAAAGGATCCGCTGGATATCGATGTGGATGGGGATTGGATCTATGCCCATGATACCACGCTGGGCGGTGATGACGGCATAGCGGTGGCCATGATGCTGGCCATATTGGAGGATCAGAGCCTTGCACATCCGAGGCTGGAATGCGTGTTTACCATCGATGAGGAAGTGGGTATGGAAGGCGCGGCCGGCATTGATTTGTCCATGTGTAGAAGCCGGTATCTGCTGAATCTGGATTCGGAAGAGGAGGGCATCATGCTTTCCAGCTGTGCGGGAGGCGTGCGCTACGATCTGCAGCTGCCGGTGCGCTATGCAAAGGCGAAAGGTGTCCGTGCGGATCTGGTGATAAGCGGCCTTAAGGGAGGCCACTCCGGCGCAGAGATTGACAAACAGAGGGCAAACGCCAATATTTTGATGGGAAGGCTTTTGTTCCGCCTGGATCTGGAAGGCGATTACAGCCTGATTTCTCTGGAAGGCGGAAGCAAGGACAACGCGATCACAAGAACCTGCAGGGCTGAACTTTTGGTAGACGAGGAAGCGGTGCAGACGCTGGAGAAGGAGACAGCGGACTTTCTGGCGGAGATTCGCAATGAGTACCAGACTGTAGATCCGGATATCGATATAACACTGGAGTTTAAGACGGCACAACAGGCACAGATCCTAAATCCGCTGGATCAGGAAAAGGTCATATTCCTGCTCATGCAGGCTCCGTACGGCGTGCAGGCTATGAGCACGGATATAGAAGGGCTGGTGGAGACCTCTCTTAATCTGGGTGTGATGAGGCTTACTGAAGATCATTTCATGATGCGCTATTCCATACGCAGCTGTATAAATTCAAGAAAAAAGCTGCTGTGTGATAAGCTGGAGTATCTGATTCAGTTCTTAGGCGGCGATTTCACTTTTACCGGTGATTATCCGGAATGGGAATATAAGAGAGACTCCAATTTCCGCGCTCTTTTAGCCGATGTATATGAGGAAAAATACGGAAGCAAAATGCAGGTGCAGGCGATTCACGCAGGGCTGGAATGCGGCATCATAGGCAAGAAGCTGCCCGGCATCGATATGGTTTCTATTGGACCGGACATGAAGGATATTCATACGCCTCAGGAACGCTTAAGCATTTCCTCTACGGCCCGAACCTATGACTTCGTATGTGAGGTATTAAAGCGGATGCAGAATTAGTCCGTACATTCTCAATTCATAAAAAGAATCCCGCCGCATAAAGTGTAGTAAGATCGTTTTGGGGGTCTGTCCATGGTACCCATCCGACGTTTTCTGGCACGCTATGTAAGCGCTGTGATTTTGCTGGCCTGTCTGATCTGTGTGCTGCATCAGTATCTGGTAGGAAATCCGAATTTCTACCAGCTGGATGCTTACACCGGTGAGTCCGAGGCATTTCGGAGCCTATCCTTTGGGACGGCGGTTTCTAAGCTTTGGGAGTTCGCCGGAAAGGAAGGTCTGGACCCATACGATGTCCTGGCCGTATATATGATTACAAACGGATATTCACTGGAGGGGACAGACCTGTATCTGTCCCTTTCCACTTATAAGGAAAATTATGAAAGCCTGACGGCGGTGAAGCCGGTGGAATTTAAAAAGCTGCGCAATGCTTATGAAACGGTGCTGAAGGATCTGAAATACTTTCCTGTTCCGGAGAACACGGACGGACAAAGCCCCTATGTGCATTATGATAATTCCTGGGGAGCGAAGCGCACCTATGGCGGAGAGCGGCACCATGAGGGGACGGATGTGATGGCCGACAACAATGAACGGGGCTATTTTCCGGTGGTCAGCATGAGCGACGGAACGGTGGAAAAGATCGGCTGGCTGGAGCAGGGCGGATGGCGGATCGGCATCCGTGCCCCGGGAGGCGCTTACCTTTATTATGCCCATATGCACAGCTACGCCAGGCAGTTTGAAGCGGGGGAAACGGTGAAGGCTGGACAGCTGCTGGGTTATATGGGGGACAGCGGCTATAGTACGGTGGAGGGCACCACCGGCAATTTCGCTGTGCATCTGCATGTGGGAATCTATCTGCGTACGGACCACAACGAAGAGCAGAGCGTGAACCCTTATTGGGTGTTAAAGTTCTTAGAAGGCAGGAAGCTTGTCAGCAGCTATTGATTTTTGTTGCCAAACGCCCGTTTTGGCCGTATAATAGATGGGGAGTATCGGGGTAAAAGTCTGAAGGTATAGGTCTGTATGTGGGGACTATACCTTTTTCTATGATAGGCTGTGAGCGATTAGACAAGGAGGGGACCGTTTGGAAATACAACTGTGGAAGGAAACACTGGCGCCGTATGAGCTGGCCGTACAGGAACTGATTGTGAAATTTCAGTATATGATCAGGGAATACCGTCAGGCGGGGCTGTATTCACCTATTGAACAGGTGGACGGCCGTGTAAAGACCCTGTCCAGCATATTGGAAAAGGCGAACAAGAAGGGAATACCGGTGGAAGAGGCGGTGGACCGCATCGAAGATATAGCGGGTATACGGCTGACCTGCCAGTTTGTGGAAGATATTACAAAAGTGTCGGATATCATCCGAAGCCGCCGCGATATGGCGGTGGTGGACGAGGTGGACTATATCACCAACCGGAAAAAGAGCGGATACCGCAGCTACCATATGATTGTGAATTATGAGGTGCAGACCATTTACGGCATCAAGCGGATACCGGTGGAGATACAGATCCGCACCATGGCCATGAATTTTTGGGCGACCATTGAACATTCCCTGCAGTATAAATATAAGGGAAATGTGCCTGAGCACATCCGGGAGCGCCTAAGCAGTTCCGCGGAGGCGGTGCTTTCGCTGGATTCGGAGATGTCCTCCATCCGCGAAGAGGTTATGGCCGCCCAGCAGCTCTTCCGTGAGAAGGCCAATGTGGTGGCGGATATCCTGAACAATATACAGGCGCTTTACCGTTCCGAGAATAAAGAGGCCATGTTAAATATACAGGATGAGTTTTACAATCTGTATAAGACGGGTACTCTGGAGGAACTGGAAGATTTCTGTAGCCGTCTGGATGCGATCGCAGCCAGGAGAAATGTACAGAAGCTGAATTAACCTGAAGGGAGATACCGTTGGAACTGCTGAATCAATACCAGGAAGCGATGCGAAAGCTGCTGGGAGAGGAATACAACGATTATATTGACAGCTTTACTCAGCGGCGGGTATATGGGCTTAGGCTCAATGCGCTGAAAGCATCGGACTGCAAGGAGCATATCTTAAAGGAGCTTTTTGGGGAGGAGGAGGCCAAACCCGTGCCGTGGGCGCCTTACGGGTACTATTACCCCGAACAGCTGCGCCTGTCCAGACACCCTTATTATTACGCAGGCCTGTATTATCTTCAGGAGCCCAGCGCCATGGCTCCGGCCGCTTTTCTGCCTGTAAAGCCCAATGACCGTGTGCTGGACCTGTGCGCTGCCCCCGGAGGCAAGAGCACACAGCTGGCGGCCAGATTAAATGGTGAGGGGTTTCTGCTATCCAACGATTACAGCCATTCCCGTGCGCTGGCGCTGCTTAAAAATATGGAGCTTGCCGGTGTGACCAATGCGTTTATATCCGCCGAAACGCCGGAGAAGCTTTCTTCTGTTTATCCGGAGTATTTTGACAGCATCCTGGTGGATGCGCCCTGTTCCGGAGAGGGGATGTTCCGCAGGGATCCGGATATGGTCAAAAGCTGGACAGAGAAGGGGCCGGCATATTACGCGCCTCTGCAGAAGCGGATCCTTAAGGAGGCCGTAAAGATGCTAAGACCAGGCGGTTACCTGCTGTATTCCACCTGTACCTTTTCAACCGAAGAGGATGAGGAATGCATTGCCTGGCTTCTTATGAGGTATGACAGCCTTTCTCTCGCTTCTTTGGATGTCCCTCCAGGATTTGAACAGGGACGGTGCGGGCTGGAGCGGTGTGTGCGCCTGTTTCCCCATAAGATCAAAGGAGAAGGGCATTTCATGGCGCTGCTTCATAAAGCGGGAAACGCTGACGGGCTGGAGAGTCAAACTAAGCGGGAAGATGCAGAGCCTTCCTGCAGCGGTGAGGCAGAGCTTCCTGCGGCGGTGCGGGAATTTCTGGAGCTGACCGATACGGATTGGAATCGCTGCAGATTTATGTTCCGTGACGGAAGACTCTATGCTCTGCCGAAGGAAAGCCCGCTGCGCCAGGGAATCCGTTACCTAAGGACCGGATGGTTTTTGGGGGAGCTTGCGGGACGCCCGGGAGGCAGGCAGCGTTTTGAACCCGGACAGGCTCTGGCGATGGGGTTAAAGGGCGGTGAGTTTAAAAATACCGTAAATCTGTCCGCAAAAGATCCGCGCACGGTCAAATATCTGAAGGGTGAAACGCTGGATGTGTCAGGAGCCGAGATACGAGGGGAAAGTGGATGGTGCCTGGTGCTCTGTGACGGCTTTCCGCTGGGATTTGCAAAACGTGACGGAAGCCGGCTGAAGAACAAATACTGCCCGGGATGGAGATGGCAGGGATAAAAGAAACAAAGATTCAGGCTATCATGACGAGGATTGAACGGTTGAAAAATAAACTATTAAATACAGAGGCGGTTATCTTCGATCTGGACGGAACCCTGGTGGACTCCATGTGGATCTGGAAGAGCATCGATGAGGAATTTTTAGGCATGCATGGCCTGGCGCTGCCCCATGATCTGCAGAAAAGCCTGGGAGGCATGAGCTTTACGGAAACTGCGGTATACTTTAAGGAACGTTTCCGCTTAACGCAGACGCTGGAGGAAATCAAGGACTGCTGGAATGCGATGGCATTTGAGAAATATGAAAAAGAGGTGCCGTTAAAACCCGGTGTGAAAGAATTTTTGGATGTACTGAAGCAGAGAGGCATCCGGATGGGAATCGCTACCAGCAACTCCAGACAGCTGGCGGAGCTGGTGATTGTATCCCGTGGAATCAGCGGCTATTTTGAAGTGATCACCACCGGCTGTGAAGTGGCAAGCGGAAAGCCTTCACCGGACATCTATCTGAAGACCGCAAAGCATCTGTCGGCAAATCCGTCTGCCTGCGTTGTGTTCGAGGATATCCCGGAAGGAATCCTGGCCGCAAAGCGCGCGGGGATGTTTGTCTGCGCGGTGGAGGATGAGGCTTCCAGGGAGCTGCGGCAGGAAAAATACGATCTGGCAGATGCCTTTATCAACAATTACTATGAAATACTATGAACATGCATAGGGTGAGCGAATGAATGACTTTTTACCGATAAACAGAAAAGAAATGGCGGACAGGGGATGGGAACAGGCGGATTTTGTCTATGTGATCGGAGACGCCTATGTGGATCATCCCTCTTTTGGCCACGCAATTATCAGCCGGATTCTGGAGGCCCACGGCTACCGTGTCGCCATCCTTTCCCAGCCGGATTGGAAGGACGAGAAAAGCATACAGGAATTTGGCCGGCCGCGCCTGGGATTTCTGGTATCCTCCGGCAACATGGATTCTATGGTCAACCATTATACGGTGTCCAAAAAACGGCGTTTACAGGATGCCTATACGCCGGGAGGCGCAACGGGAAAACGGCCGGACTACGCCTGTGTGGTATACTGTAATCTGATACGGCGCGTTTATAAAAATGTGCCTGTGATCATCGGCGGGATTGAGGCCAGCCTGCGCAGGCTTTCCCATTACGATTATTGGTCCGATAAGGTGAAGCATTCGATTCTGGTGGATTCCCAGGCGGATCTGATCAGCTACGGTATGGGCGAGCACTCCATTGTGGAGATTGCGGACGCGCTGGAGAGCGGGCTTCAAATTAAAGACATCACCTTCATAGATGGGACGGTGTATAAGACTAAGAGTCTTGAGAACCTGTATGAGCCTGTCGTGCTTCCTTCCTATGAGGAGATCTGCAGGGATAAGCGGGTGTTTGCCGAAAGCTTTTATACTCAGTACTGCAATACGGATCCTTTTTCGGGAAAGCTGCTTGCGGAGCCCTGCGGGGAGCAGCTGTTTGTGGTGCAGAATCCGCCGGCTAAGCCGCTTTCGCAGATGGAGATGGATGATGTCTATGCTCTGCCCTATAAACGGAGGCCGCATCCTTCCTATGAAAGCATGGGAGGCGTGCCGGCCATGTCGGAGATTAAATTCAGCCTGACAAGCAACAGAGGGTGTTTTGGCGGCTGTAATTTCTGCGCGCTCACCTTTCATCAGGGCAGGATCATACAGACCAGAAGCCATGAATCCCTGTTAGAAGAGGCCAGACAGCTGGCGGAGGAACCGGATTTTAAAGGCTATATACATGATGTGGGCGGCCCCACGGCCAATTTCCGGCAGACCTCCTGTGAAAAACAGCTTACAAAGGGTGTATGTGTGAGAAAGCAATGCCTGTTTCCCCAGCCCTGCAAAAACCTGCGCGCCGATCATCGGGATTATGTGGAACTTCTTAGGAAGCTTCGGAAGCTTCCTAAGGTTAAGAAGGTTTTCATCCGTTCCGGCATCCGGTTTGATTATGTACTGGCGGATAAGAGCCAGGAGTTTCTAAGGGAACTCTGCGCCTATCATGTCAGCGGGCAGCTGAAGGTGGCTCCCGAACATGTTTCGGATGCGGTCCTTCAAAAAATGGGCAAACCATCCAATCATATCTACCAGAAATTTGTGGAACAATATAATAAGATGAACGCGCAGCTGAATAAGGACCAGTATCTCGTCCCCTATCTGATGTCTTCCCATCCAGGATCCACGCTGAAGGATGCGGTGATCCTGGCGGAGTATTTAAGGGACCTTGGCTACATGCCTGAACAGGTGCAGGATTTCTATCCCACGCCTTCAACCATTTCTACCTGCATGTATTATACCGGGCTGGATCCAAGAACGATGGAGGCGGTGTACGTGCCGGTAAGCCCCCATGAAAAGGCGATGCAGCGGGCGCTGATCCAGTACCGGAATCCGAAGAACTACGATCTGGTCAGGGAAGCCCTTATAAAATCCGGACGCCAGGATCTGATCGGTTTTGGAAAGAAGTGCCTGATTCATCCGAGAAAAGAGGCGTGGATGGAAAAGACCGGCAAGGACAGGCCGAAAAAAGGAAACGGGCCGAAAGTTGGCGGCAGAGGGGATAAGAGCAAAAAGGCTTCTTCCGGATCCGGAACCAAGGCAGGACCCGGCCGGGGCGGGCGCAGGTAATATCAGGAAGGAACACACTGAAGTGTGCGTAGGTCATCAGCCTGCGGTTGGTGACAGGAAAGAGGTATGATGATGAAAATAGCAGTGGTGACCGGAGCGTCTTCCGGGATCGGAAGGGAATTTGTAAGACAGATGGACCGGAGGTATACCGGGCTGGATGAAATATGGGTGATCGCAAGGAGACAAAACCGCCTGGATGAATTAAAAGCGGCCTGCGGCACCAAAATACGGGTGCTTCCTCTGGATCTTTGTGAAAAAGAGAGCCTGGATATCCTCACGCGTCTGCTTGAGAATAAGCATCCGGAGGTGAAACTGCTGGTCAATGCCTCCGGATATGGAAAGATCGGTACGGTTGCAGATCTGACGGCGGATGAACAGACCGGCATGGTACGCTTAAACTGCGAAGCTCTGACTGCTGTCACGGCGGCGGTGATCCCGTACCTTAGCCGCAATTCCCGCATTATCCAGATGGCCAGCGCCGCGGCGTTTCTGCCCCAGCCTAAGTTCGCAGTTTATGCGGCTACCAAGGCCTATGTGTTCAGCTTTTCCAGGGCCCTTAGGGAGGAACTTAAGGGGCGCAAAATCCTGGTCACCGCAGTCTGCCCCGGCCCGGTCAAAACGGAATTCTTTGATATAGCGGAATCAAAGGATGAGATTCCGGCATATAAGATTCTTTTTATGGCGGATCCTGTCAAGGTGGTGAAGCGGGCGCTTAGGGACGCGGAAGCGGGAAAATTCCTCTCCGTGTACGGCCCTGCCATGAAGCTTGCATATCTCGCCGCCAAGGCCCTGCCGCACGGGCTGCTGCTTAAAGTATACAAATGAGACAGTTGCCAAGGTTACAAACTCTGAAGAAAGTATGGTTGAAATATGGATAAGAAAAAAGTACGCAAGGGCGATTACGGATATATAAAAAAGCGCAAGCTGGTGCAGCTGGCCAAGGTTGCATTCATCTTGCTGGATATCATACTTGTGATGCTGATCGGCATCTATATCAGCGGGAGCAGAAAAAATCTGCTGACCGTTGTCGCAGTGTTAATGGTGCTGCCCATGGCTAATTTTGCCGCAAGCCTGATCGCACTGTTTCCCCATAAGTCCGCGCCGCTAAATGAATATGAAGAATTTCAAAAGCATTCCGGCGGGCTTATCACCAGCTGTGACATGGTCATTACATCCAGGACGCTGGTTGTTCCGCTGGAGTTTTCTGTGGTGCATTCCAGCGGTGTTTATGCCTACAGCGCTTCCAAAGATCTGAAAGTGAAGGACGCGCAGGAGTATGTGGAGAACATGTGCGCTGCCAACCAGCTGAATACAAAAGTACATATATTTAAGGATTTGGGACCCTTTTACCGCCGGCTGGATGCCCTGGAGAGGGAGAAGCCGGACGTGGAGAAAGAGGATGAGCTGCTGCACATTAAGGCATGCATGCTGGCAATTTCATTATAGCTGCATAAGCGGCTGGCGCGGCTAAGGCGTACCGGGTGACAGGCTGCGCATGGATCATAAGAGGCGGTAAGAGGATGAGACAGATTGAAATTCACAGCAATGAAGCGGGACAGAGGCTGGATAAATTTCTGGGCAAATATTTAAATAAAGCGCCCAAAAGCTTTCTGTATAAGATGCTTCGGAAAAAGAATATTACCAGAAACGGTAAAAAGGCTGACGGAGCGGAGCTGCTGGCCACAGGGGATCAGATCCGTTTCTTCTTAGCGGACGATACGATTGAAAAGTTCAGGGAAGAAGTGCCGGAAATTCGGGCCGGAGGAATGCTGGACATTATCTATGAGGATGCGGATATTTTGGTCATTAACAAGCCGGTTGGAATGCTGTCACAGAAGGCGAAGGAGGGGGATGTATCCCTGGTGGAAGAGGTGATGGCCTATACGCTCGCGTCGGGCAGGCTGACCGATGAGCAGCTTCGGACCTATAAACCCGCGGTCTGCAACCGTCTGGACAGGAATACCAGCGGTATCGTGATCGCCGGCGTATCTTTATACGGTCTGCAGCATATGTCGGCTCTGCTTAGAGAACGGGGCCTTGATAAGTATTACTGGTGTCTGGTCTGCGGCGAGGTGAAAGAAAGCGCTCTGATCCGCGGATATTTGAAGAAGGATGAGGCTTCGAATAAGGTGGAGGTGCTCCGGTCAGAGAGGGAAGGGGCGGACCCCATTGAGACGGAATACCATCCGCTTAAGACCAATGGCCGCGTCACACTGTTATCTGTGAAGCTGATTACCGGCAAGAGCCACCAGATCCGGGCCCATTTAGCGAGCATCGGTCACCCGGTTGTGGGGGATTACAAGTACGGAACAGAGACTGTAAACCGCCGCTTTTGCAGCAAATATGGGGTAAGAAGCCAGATGCTGCACGCCCGTACAGTGAAGGTGCCGGGTTATCCGGAATGGACAGCGCCGTTACCGGAGCTGTTTGCGCGCGTTTTGGAAGCGGAAGGGCTGGGAGGAATGTAAAGATGGCTACCTGGAATTCCAGAGGGCTTAGAGGGTCGACTCTGGAGGATTTTATCAATCACACCAACGAAAAATACAGGGACAGCGGGCTGGCTCTGATCCAAAAGATTCCAACCCCGATCAAACCGATTAATATAGATAAGGAAAACAGACATATCACCCTGGCCTATTTTGACCAGAAAAGCACCGTGGACTATATAGGCGTGGTACAGGGGATTCCCGTCTGCTTCGATGCTAAGGAGTGTGCCACGGACACTTTTCCGCTTCAGAATATACACGAGCATCAGGTAGTCTTTATGGGAGATTTTGAAAAGCAGGGAGGAATTGCTTTTCTGATTCTGTATTATACGAACCGTGATGAAATGTATTACCTGCCGTTTCTAAAGGTGCAGGAGTTCTGGGAGAGGGCGAAACAGGGCGGCCGTAAGAGTTTTACATTTGATGAGATTGATCACGGGTATCGGATCGCATCCAGGAGCGGAGCGCTGGTGCATTATCTGGAAGCGCTTGAGAAGGACCTGGAGGGCCGTCAGTGAATGGGCGTTGTATGTGTTTCAGTTCATATCAAGCGGTCACCGTCAGGCGGGTTTATAACCTTGGGACGTTTGTTTTGTGTTGACAGGGATACGTTCTTGTGCTACTATGTTACCACGTTATCACAGTAAAGCGAAACCGGGGATTTTTAACGCCTGCGGTTACATATCGGGAAGGAATGAGGTAGATTATGAAGCAGCTGCTCCATACGCCGGAAGGGGTCCGGGATATTTACAATGCGGAATATGCGAAAAAGCTGGAGGTGGAACGCCGTATTCGCAAGGCCATGGAGCTCTTCGGATACAGAGGGATCGAACCGCCCACGTTTGAATTCTTTGATATTTTTCGCAAAGAGAGGGGGAGCGTGTCTCCCAGAGAGATGTTTAAGTTTTTTGACCGCGACGGGGAAACGATGGTGCTGCGTCCGGATTTTACGCCGTCCATCGCACGCTGTGCTTCCAAATATTATATGGAAGAATCCCTGCCCGTGCGTTTGAGCTATATGGGCAATGCATTTATCAATGAATCAAGCCTGCAGGGACGTCTGAAGGAATTTACACAGGCAGGGGTGGAGCTGATCGGAGATGCAAGCGCCGATGCGGATGCTGAGGTGGTGGCGCTCCTGATTCATTGTCTGCTGTCCGCCGGTCTGGAGGACTTTCAGATTGAGGTGGGCCATGCAGGTTTCCTGCGCGGCCTGCTGGAAGAGGCCGGCATGGATGAAGAAGCTGAGGAGCATTTCCTCGAGCTGATGGAAAATAAGAATTATTTCGGCATTGAGAGCCTGGTGCAGTCGGTTCCGATGAAAGATTCGTTAAGACACCTGTTTGAGAATCTGCCGGAACTGTTTAATTCTTCGGAACAGCTGGCAGCAGCGAAATCCATGACAGAAAATCCCGGGGCTATCGAAGCGATTGAGCGCATGGAGGAGCTGTACCGTATCCTGGAACATTACGGGGTGCAGCGCTATGTTTCCTTTGATCTGGGAATGGTGGTCAAATACCGTTATTATACCGGCATCATTTATCAGGGTTATACCTATGGCACCGGTGAAACCATCGTGTCCGGCGGCCGCTACGATACGCTGTTGGAACAGTTTGGAAAGGATGCCCCGTCAGTGGGCTTTGCGATACAGGTGGACGGTGTGATGCGGGCCATTGAGCGGCAGCATATCGCGGTTACCACGGACAGCGTGGAGACCATGATCCTGTATGAAAAAGAGCAGAGAGAACTGGGAATTTCCCTGGCCGGCCATTTCCGAAGCACCGGCATGGCATTGCTGCTTATGTGCAGGGAAGAAGGCCATACGCTGGAGGAATATATCGAGTATGGCAGGAGAGAGGAGATCGGCGGTATTCTCTACATCGAACAGCAGGGAGAAGAGGTGCAGGTGATTAATATCGCGGACGGGAGCCGGCAGACGGCAAAGTTGTCTGATCTGATGATAGGATAGAAATACAGTGCTATAAAGAAGGGAATTTAAGTATGAGATATATTACATTTGCGCTCCCAAAGGGCCGCCTTGCCAAGCAGACCATGGCTCTGTTTGAAGAGATCGGCATCACCTGTGAGGAGATGAAAGATGAAAAGACGCGCAGGCTGATTTTCACCAATGAGGAGCTGAAACTTAAGTTTTTCCTGGCAAAGGCCACGGATGTACCGACCTATGTGGAGTATGGGGCGGCGGACATCGGCATTGTGGGCAAGGACACGATCCTGGAGGAAGGCAGAAAGCTGTATGAGGTTCTGGATCTGGGGCTTGGAAAGTGCAGGATGTGCGTCTGCGGACCGGCATCCTCCGCAGAGAAGCTCAAGCACCGGGAGCTGATCCGCGTGGCTACAAAATATCCGAAGATCGCAAAGGATTACTTCTATAATAAAAAACATCAGACGGTGGAAATTATTAAGCTGAACGGTTCCATCGAGCTGGCGCCCATAGTAGGACTGTCTGAAGTGATCGTGGATATCGTGGAAACAGGAACAACACTTCGTGAAAACGGCCTGGAGGTGCTGGAGGAAATCTGCAGCCTGTCCGCCAGAGTGGTGGTCAATCAGGTCAGCATGAAGATGGAAAATGAACGTATTACCAGAATGCTGTCGCAGCTTCGTGAGAAACTTCAAAGCAAGGAAGGAAACAGACTATGAGAAAAGTATATCTGGACCCGGAGTCCAAAAAGAACCTGTTGGAAAACCTTTTAAAGAGAAGCCCCAATCAGTATGAATCGTATGCGCAGAGTGTAAATGAAATTGTATCCAATGTGAAGAATAAAGGGGATGAGGCGCTGTTTGCCTACACCGCACAGTTTGATAAGGCGATGGTCAGCGAGGATAACGTGTTGGTGACGGAAGAGGAGACTGCCGAGGCGTACCGTCAGGTGCCGGAAGAACTGCTGGCAGTGATCCGCAAAGCCCTTGTAAATATCAGGGAATATCATGAGAAACAGCGTCAGTACAGCTGGTTCGACAGCCGCCCTGACGGCAGCATATTAGGGCAGAAGGTAACTGCCCTTAGGAAAGTCGGCGTCTATGTGCCGGGCGGCAAGGCGGCCTACCCTTCTTCTGTTTTGATGAATGTGGTACCCGCTAAAGTGGCGGGAGTGGAGCAGATCATCATGACAACGCCTCCCGGAAAGGACGGCAAAGTGAATCCGGGCACGCTGGTCGCGGCCAAAGAAGCCGGAGTGGATGCGGTGTATAAGGCAGGCGGCGCCCAGGCCATCGCAGCCCTTGCCTTTGGTACTAAATCCATACCTAAAGTGGACAAGATCGTGGGGCCTGGAAATATCTATGTGGCTCTGGCGAAAAAGGCGGTTTACGGGCATGTGAGCATCGATTCCATCGCAGGGCCCAGCGAGATTCTGGTTCTGGCGGATGATACGGCAAACCCCAGATATGTGGCGGCGGATCTGCTGTCCCAGGCAGAGCACGATGAACTGGCTTCGGCGATCCTGGTCACCACTTCAGAGAAGCTGGCGGATCAGGTATCGGAAGAGGTGGACCGCTTTGTCCAAAGCTTAAGCAGGAAAGAAATCCTTGAGAAATCCCTGGATAATTACGGATACATACTGATTGCAAAGGATATGGACGAAGCCATTGAGACCGCCAACGAGATCGCTTCGGAACATCTGGAGATTCAGACAAGAGAGCCCTTCCAGGTGATGACGAAGATCAGAAATGCGGGGGCGATTTTTATCGGGGAATACAGCTCTGAGCCTCTGGGAGATTATTTTGCAGGCCCCAACCATGTGCTGCCCACCAACGGCACCGCAAAGTTTTTCTCGCCTTTAAGCGTGGATGACTTTATTAAGAAATCCAGCATCATATCCTATTCAAGGGAAGCGCTGGAGCCCATACATGAAGACATCATCCGGTTTGCGGAATCTGAGAGCCTGACAGCCCATGCCAATTCAATCAAGGTACGTTTTGAATAACTGTTAGTGAGCGCTATGGCGCGGATAGGAGCGAGAAGAATGGAAAGAACTGCAATTGTAAACCGTTCTACAAAGGAAACTGTCATCTCAATTGAATTGAATCTGGACGGCAGCGGCAGGGCGGCGGTGAATACGGGAATCGGATTTTTTGACCATATGCTGGAGAGCTTTGCCAGACACGGTTTTTTCGATTTGCAGGTTACCGTTAACGGAGATCTGGATGTGGATACGCATCATACCGTTGAAGATACCGGAATCGTGCTGGGTAAGGCCATTTCCCAGGCACTGGGAGACAAGCGTTCGATCCGGCGGTACGGCTCTGTGATGCTGCCCATGGATGAGGCGCTGGTGTTATGCGCGCTGGATCTGTCCGGCCGGCCTTATCTGGTCTATGACGCCTCCTTGGCTGTGGAGCGGATCGGGGCGTTTGAGACCCAGATGGTGAAGGAATTTTTCTACGCAGTCACCGTTTCAGCAGGCATGAATCTCCACATCAAACAGATCCACGGTGACAACGCCCATCATATAGTGGAAGCCATGTTCAAGGCGTTTGCCAAGTCGCTGGATCAGGCGGTTTCTTTAGACGGACGTATCAAGGATGTGCTTTCTACGAAAGGAGCGTTGTGATATGCAGATGTATCCCGCGATTGATATAAAGGACGGCCGCTGCGTGCGGCTAAGACAGGGGGCCTTTGATCAGGTCAATATATACAGTGAGTCACCGGCTGAGGTGGCAAGGCAGTGGGAGAGTCAGGGGGCGACCTGGCTGCATCTGGTGGATCTGGACGGCGCGGCCGCAGGGCGGAGGGTGAATGCCCAGGTTATCCGTGAGATTGCCTCTGCGGTCAGCATGCCCATACAGCTGGGCGGCGGCATTCGCTCCATCCAGGATATGGAGGCCGTATTTGACTGCGGCATCCGGCGCGTGATCATCGGTACAAAGGCGGTGCAGAATCCGGGATTTGTTAAGGAAGCGATCTCCGTATTCGGCGCGGACCGCATCGTGGTAGGGGTGGATGCGAAAAACGGTTTCGTGGCCACGGACGGCTGGGAAAAGGTGAGCACCCATACCGCTGTGTATACTTGTCTCCAGATGGAACAACTGGGAGTAAAAACCATTGTATATACGGATATTTCCAGAGACGGGATGATGGGAGGTCCGAATCTGTCACAGACAGAGGAGTTGAACCGGATTACCGGCATGGATATTATTGCCTCTGGCGGCGTATCCTCCATGATGGATCTGGAAGCATTAAGCAGAGCCGGAATCCATGGGGCGATCATCGGTAAGGCTCTTTACGAAAATAAGATCAGCCTTCGCCAGGCTGTTGCGCAATTTCAAATGCCGCCAACCGCAGAGTGATGACCTGCGGTTGGTGACAGGAAAAGTGAGGGATAGATATGTCTGGAAATAAGAAACTGATACCGGTATTCCGGCTCAAAGAGGGGAAAGCCTGGCTGGAGGATGAGATCCTTTCAGAAAATCCTGCACAGCTGTGCAGATCCTACAGCGACAACGGAGCTGACATGATTATTATCATGGAAGACAGCTTAAATGACGAGGAACATGAAAAAGCCATTGCCTGTATGAAGGAGATGAACCGGGTGGTGGATATCCCGCTGATGGTGGGCGGGCATATCCACAGAACGGAAGATGTGAAGAAATACCTCTATACCGGAGCAAAATATGTATTTTTCTACGATACAGAGGAAAACATGAGAATATTGAAGGAATGCTCCAACCGATTCGGCAGGGATAAGATGGCGGTTTATACCGATGACCTCTCCGATGCGTTTTCCTATACCGGAGACGGGGCCGGTCTGCTGTTTTATTTCGGAAATGTGATGGATCACATGCAGGAAATCAAAGCATGCCCGCTTCCGCTCATTCTGCCCGCAGGATTGGATGATGCCGCTGCGGTGCTGGATCTTTTGAAGCTGCCCATGATCACCGGCGTTTCCATGTGGGTGCATGAGAATGAGACGGATCTGCTGATGGAGCTGAAACATGTGCTGAAATCCGAAGGCGTGGAAGTGAATACCTTTGAGAGCAGCATGGACTGGAGTGAGTTTAAACTGGGCTGCGATGGGCTGCTCCCGGTCATTGTACAGGACTATAAGACAGATGAGGTGTTAATGCAGGCTTATATGAATGAAGCCGCCTTTCGCAATACGCTGCATACAGGTAAAATGACTTATTACAGCCGAAGCCGCCAGACCCAGTGGGTGAAAGGGGAAACTTCCGGCCATTACCAGTTTGTCAAATCCCTCTTTCTGGACTGTGACAACGATACCCTGCTTGCCAAGGTGTCACAGGTCGGCGCGGCCTGCCATACCGGAGCGCGTTCCTGCTTTTTCAAGCAGCTTGTGAAGAAGGAATATGATGAAACGAATCCTTTAAAGGTGTTTGAAGAGGTCTTTTCCGTCATTTTGGAGCGGAAAAAATACCCTAAGGAAGGCTCCTATACAAACTATCTGTTTGACAAGGGGATCGATAAGATACTGAAAAAGGTCGGTGAAGAGGCGACTGAGATCGTCATTGCCGCTAAAAATCCGGACAATGAGGAACTGATTTATGAAATATCGGATTTTCTGTATCATGTGATGGTTCTGATGGCGGAGCGCGGCGTAAACTGGGAGGATATCACCAGGGAACTGGCCAACCGCTGATCACATAGCCCTAACTGATCCTATAAAAGAGGAGGATTTTATATGGAACACACATCAGTGTTAGAACGGTTTTTACGGTATGTAAAGATTGATACGCAGTCAGAAGAATCCGATCAGGTGCCGAGCACCGGGAAACAGTGGAATCTGGCCAGGCTGCTGGCAGAGGAACTGAATCAGATCGGCGCTTCAAATGTGCGTCTGGATCCGGAGCACGCTTATGTATATGCAGAGATTCCTGCCAGCGGGAATCTGCCGGAAACAAAGGCCAGGCTGGAGGCGGGGGCAAAAGCGCCGGTGCTGGGATTTATCGCCCATATGGATACCTCCAATGCGGTGTCCGGCGCCGATGTGAATCCGCGCATTGTGAAAGATTATGACGGCGGCGAGATTGTTTTAAACGCAGTAAACGGGGTGGTGTTAAGCCCTTCGGAATATCCGGATCTGCTGAAGTACCGTGGCAGGGACCTGGTGGTGACCGACGGCAATACGCTGCTGGGCGCAGACGATAAGGCCGGCATAGCCGAGATTATGGCTATGGCGGAGTATCTGCTGTCCAATCCTTCAGTTCCACACGGAGAGATACGGATCGGTTTTACACCGGATGAGGAAGTCGGCCGCGGTGTGGATTATTTTGATGTACCCGGTTTTGGCGCCGATTATGCTTATACGGTGGATGGAGGAGAAGTGGGCGAGATTGAGTATGAGAACTTCAACGCAGCTTCTGCCCGCCTGCATATCCACGGCACCAGCATCCATCCAGGATCCGCCAAAGGAAAGATGATAAACGCGATCCTTTTAGCTTCTGAATTTCAGAACCTGCTGCCGGTATACGAAAATCCATCTTCTACAGAAGGATACGAGGGCTTTTACCATCCGGATTCCATCGCCGGAAATGTGGATGAGGTTCAGGTGGACTATATCATCCGCGACCATGATATGGAAAAATTTGAACAAAAAAAGGATTTTTTCCGGAAAACCTGCGATTTTCTCAATGAAAAATATGGGAAAGGCACATTCACAGCGGAAATTTCGGACTCCTATTACAATATGAAGGAAAAGATCCTTCCCCATATGCATCTGATTGACAATGCAAAAAAGGCGATGGAAGAGGCAGGCGTAAAGCCTATCATCCTGCCGATCCGCGGCGGTACGGACGGAGCCAGACTTTCCTACATGGGACTGCCCTGCCCCAATCTGTGTACCGGCGGTCAGAACTGCCACGGCAGGTATGAATATGTCTGTGTGCAGTCCATGGAAACAGTAGTTGATATTTTGCTTAATCTTGTACAGCGTTACACGGCTGCAAAGTAAGGAGGCCTATGGACAGCAAAAAGAGGAAGTGGCCTATTGTGCTGGCCGTGGCCGCCATCATTTTATGCCTGTGCATTCTGTCGGCTTATCTGGTGTTCCATCATTATGCGGGCCTGATGAAGCGCCCGTCCCAAGGTACAGCTGCGGTGATACAGGAGACCATTGAACCGGAGACGGAGGAGACCGTGGCCGGTACAGATACCGATGAAGAGGATATCAGGGCCCTGGAGGAGCAGCTTAGAGCTAATCTGGAGAATGATGCGGAGGAACTGAAGTTTGATAAAAATGTACACCATATACTGCTGATCGGCACCGATACCCGGGAAAATGACAGCAGCGGACGTTCGGATTCCATCATTCTGATGTCCATAAACCGCAAGACCCGGCAGATCGTGCTGACCTCCATCATGAGGGATATCTATGTCTCCATTCCCGGAGTGGGCAATAACCGCATCAATACCGCGCATGCATATGGCGGTCCTGACCTGCTCTTAAAGACTGTAAACGAGAATTTCAAGCTGAAGGTGGATGACTATATCCGCGTGAATTTCTATGCCTTCATGGATGTGATCGATGAGATCGGGGGCGTTCTGATCGATGTGGACGCGGATGAGCAGCAGATCATGAACAACTATATCCAGGACATCAATGATACGATGGGAATATTGGATAATGAAGAACTGCTAAGCCCCGCAGATGTGGGACTGCTGCGTTTAAACGGCAAACAGGCCCTGGCGTATTCCAGAGTGAGGTATGTGAAGGGAAGCGATTTCCGCCGTACGGAGCGTCAGCGGGAGGTTTTGATGCAGGTGTTTGAAGAGATGAAGAAGCTGAACCTTCTTGAGATGCACAATGTGCTGGAGACACTGCTCCCGGAGATAGCCACGAACCTGGATGAAGGGGAACTGCTGAACCTGCTGCTTGGCGCGCCGGATTATCTGGGCTATGAGCTGATCTCCTTCAGGATCCCGGTGAACGGCGGATATGAGAATATAACGATTGACAGCAAATCTATGCTGGGAATTGATATTGAGAAAAACAGAAATGCGCTGATTGAGACAATATATGGTGATAAATAGTTGACAAATTAAAACGGAAAAGGTGTGACCTTATGCGGCCTGATGAACGCATAGGGTCACACCTTTTTTTCTTTTTTAGCGGTAAACTCTTCCGGGGAATCCGTACCTTCCGGTTCTGTTCCGCCTTTACGGATGATCTGATAGTCGTTGATAAGACGGGCCTGCCGGATCAGGAGCTTTAACTGATCGTCCGACATAACTCTCGCTTCCTTAAGCAGAAGACGTATGTAATAGTCGTAATCCGCTGTACAAAAACTGTGTGAAGGGTGATGATCCAGCAGATAGTCCGCCGATACCTCAAAGAGGTCGGCTATTTTGGTCAGCATATTCAGATCCGGCTCACGATTGCCCCGAACATAGCCATTAAGAGTGTTGGGCGATATGTTCAGTCGTTGTGCGGCTTCCTTTTGTGTCAGCTGATGTTCGTCTAACAGCTCCTGCAGCTTATCAACTAGTCCCATAGCAGGCCTCTCCTTTACGTAAGGTAAAAATAACTATTAATAGTATATATTTCCTATAAGGGGTACATTGTAAATAAATCGCAAAACGAGTTGACACAACTCAAAATGCGTTTTATAATAACCTCTAGCGATGTAAAAATATTCCGTAACCGGTGTATCCCTGCGTATAATTCGGCAGAAATGCTCATAACAATGCATTTCGGAACGGTATAAGCATCCAAAAAATAAATGCATATAGGCGGGGATGGGTAATTTTAAGCCGATCCCCTATATTTTTATATTAGAGCAGACTCTTTTTTAGGAGGCTTTATGGAAGGGCTAACCGATATACATTGTCACATGCTTCCTCATGTTGACGACGGAGCGCGGAGTGAAGAAGAGGCAATGGCCATGCTGAAAGCGGCATACGCGGATGGCATACGCACGATCATTCTTACGCCCCATTTCCGGCCCGAACGCTGGAAGTGGACAGCCGGTGATTTTCTCCATGCGTGGGAATCGCTGGCCTGGAAAGCGGTAAAAAAATGGCCGGATCTGAAGCTGTTTGTTGGAAACGAACTTTATTACCGCCAGGAGATACAGCAGATGCTGTCTGACGGTCAATGCCTTACAATGGCGAAGACCAGATACGCATTGACGGAGTTTTCTCCGTCGCAGCATTTTCCTTATATGCGCGATGCTGTCTGTGAACTGACCGCTCAAGGGTATCTGCCCATACTCGCCCATGTGGAACGCTATGAATGCCTGGAAGGCAGGATGGACCGGATTGAAGAGCTGTCGGACCGGGGGGCTTACCTTCAGGCAAATGCGGACAGCATTTTGAAAACAGCCGGCGTGTTCGGCAATAAATTTTTGAAGAAATTGTTAAAAAAGGAATATATTGACTTTATCGGGAGCGATTCTCACGATCTGAAATCACGGCCGCCCAGCTTAAGCAGATGTGCCGATTATATACAAAAAAAGTTCAATAGGGAATATGCTGAACGAATTTTATTTCAAAATCCGAAGCGCCTGTTGGAGGATAAAGAGCTGTGACTTATTAAGTCAAAAGCAATAAACACTGTCTGCGCGCAGCCACGGAAGCGGTGGAAAGGAAGGAATCGTCATGCGTTGCGGAAATGAGGAGAAGCATGGAAGAAGAATACAAAGAGATTGATCTGAAAGAACTGTTTTTTGTCCTGTTGGACAAGATCTGGATTATATTGCTGACCATGGCGCTGTTTATACTGGGGGCGGTCCTGATCACAAAGCTGTTTATGACGCCTATGTATGTGTCCACCACCAGCGTGTATGTAATGAACAGACAGAATAATGAAGGTGTGGCCACAAGCGCAGATCTGTCGGCTGCCAGCCAGCTCACCAAGGACTATGAGGCCATGGTGACCAGCCGGTACGTGCTGGAACAGGTAATTGAAAAGCTGGGCCTGAACATAGAGGTGGGCGGGTTAAAAAAGATGGTATCCGTATCCAATCCCGTAAACACCCGTCTGCTGGAAATCTCCGTTACGAACGAAGATCCCTATTTGGCAAAGAACATTGCGGATGCTATAGCGTTAATCAGCGCGGACCGCATTGTGGAGATTATGGGAATCGAAAAGGTAAATGTATGGGATGAAGGAAATATACCCAACGGTCCGTCCAGCCCAAGCTTGTCAAAAAACGCGGCCATTGCCGGCGTTTTGGGTCTGGTGCTGTCCTGTGCAGTAATTCTCATCATCTTTATCCTGGATGACCGTATTAAGAATTCGGAGGACATAGAAAAATATCTGGGCTTGAGCGTCCTGGGTATGATTCCGCTGGATGAAAGCATGCAGGCTTCGAAGAAAAAGAAAACAGTCAAAACGAGACAAAAGCCGAGAAATACGGTCAGTGACAGGAAGTAAGGAAGAGAGGATACCATGCCAACAGTTAAAATAACAAGTCCTATATCAGAATCGGATTTCCGGCTGCAGGAAGCTTACAAATCCTTAAGGAGCAACCTCCAGTTCTGCGGTCCGGATTTTAAAGTAATCGCATTTACGAGCTGTATGCCCAATGAAGGCAAGTCCAGCGTATCCCTTCAGGTGGCAATTTCCCTTGCAGAACTGGGCAAAAAGGTGCTGTTAGTGGATGCGGATCTGCGCAAGTCCGTGCTCATGAGAAAGCTTAAGGTGACGAGTAAGGGAGTCAGAGGATTGAGCCACTATCTGTCCGGCCAATACCCGCTGGATGAGGTGCTCAATGCTACGAATATTGAGAATTTAAGCATCATTTTCGCCGGCCCGGTGCCGCCTAATCCGGCAGAGCTTTTGGGAAGCACGCTGTTTCAGAACCTGGTGACCGCGTTTCGCAGTGTCTACGATTACGTGATCATTGATACGCCGCCTTTAGGCAGTGTCATAGACAGCGCAGTGGTGGCGCAGAACTGTGACGGAGCGGTTATGGTGATCGGTGCCAACACCATCAGTTACCGTTTTGCCCAGGAAATCCGAGACCAGCTGGAAAAGAGCAACTGTAAGATTCTGGGAGTTGTCTTAAACAAAGTGAACGTGAAGAGCCGCCGCTACTATGGCAAGTATTACGGAAAATATTACGGCGGATACGGGGATTATTACGGTACTGCCGAGGGCAGATAAACTGATGTGAAATACATACAAAAGATTAAACAGGTGAGAAAATGAACCAGAAAACGATAACGATCGTTCTTGCAGGTATAACAGCAGTGCTGTTTTCGTTCTGTGTTTTCCTGTTAGCGACAGATGACCGCCGCCCACCGGTTATAAAGATTGGCGGGGGCGCCGTATCCGATTACCGGGAGGGTGAAGGAACGGACAAGCTGCTTGCGGATGTGTCCGCCTTTGATGATGAAGACGGGGACGTGACGGATACTCTGGCTGTGGAAGCGGTGATCCCTCTTGCGGACGGTGCCAGTGCAAAGATCTATTTTGTGGCAATGGATAAAAGCGGCAATATAGGCAAGGAAAGTATGATTGTTTCTTATACTCCTTCGGATGAGCACAGAGTTTCTGCAGAAGGCCAGAACACAGGGGAGCCCGGAGCGGACAGCTCTGAAAGCGCAGAGGAGGTGCCGGCGTCCGAGACGAAAACGGAAGAGACAAAAGGTGATCCTTCCGGGGAGACCCTTCCGGAAAGTGAAAGTGAATCGGAGAGCGGCAGCGAGACCGTGCAGAGTACGGAAAAGCCGACTACTCCGGATGCAGAGATTCCGAAGCTGACTCTGAAGACGCATGAAATAACGCTGACAAAGGGTTCAAGACTCATTGTTCAGAACCAAATTGAAGACATCACGGATGATACAGACACGAGGGAGGAACTGTTCCGAAGGATAGGTACACGCAATGATCCGGATCTTAACACACCGGGAACATACGAGATGGAGATTTATGTTACGGACAGTGACGGCAATATTTCAAACCGTGAGAAACTGAAGGTGATTGTGACGGACAATTAGTATACCAAAGAAAACGCAGTTTTAATAACAGCACACTTAAAGGGGATTCCTGCTTACAGCAGGAACGTGCTGGGGGATAAGGAAGGACTGAATGATATGATAGGGTATCTGAAGGACAGGCAAAAAACAGTAAGGGTTATCCTGCTGATTCTATGTGATATTCTGATACTTAATATAACGCCTCTGATGGCGCTGCTGCTAAGGTTTGATCTTAAGTTTTCTACCATACCGGCAGAGTATCTTTCAATGGCCGGGGATTACGCGCTCATCAATACCGCGGCCGGCTTATTCATCTTTGCCCTGTGCAAGCTCTATTCCAGCCTGTGGCGTTATGCCAGTGTGGAAGAAGTGATTCTTCTGGTGGAGGCGGTATTGCTTGATTCGCTGATCCGCTGTGCGCTCATGCTGCTTATGGGACTGAATATGCCCAGAAGCTATTATATCCTCTGCGGACTGTTTGAACTGATACTGGTAACAGGAGAACGTTTCACCTACCGGTTTCTGCGCTATATTATAGCGCGTTTCCGGCAGCACAGCGAAAAGGGCGGGGCCATCATCCGTAATACCATGCTGGTAGGAGGCGGCGACGCCGGCAGGATGCTGGTGCGCGAACTGTTAGGAAGCCGGTACCTGAATAATCACCTGAAATGCATCATAGACGATGACCGTCAAAAGCATGGAAAATATATCAGCGGCATACAGATCGTTGGCGGAAGAGATGTAATCATGGAGATGGTGAAGAAATATCACATCAACGATATCATCATCGCTATACCGTCTGCTACTAATAAAGAACGCCGCGATATACTTAACATCTGCAAGGACACCGGATGCAAACTGCGGATACTGCCCGGCATGTACCAGATGGTCCGGGGAGATATTAAAGTCAGCCAGCTCCGTGAGGTCCGCATAGAGGACCTATTGGAAAGAGAGCCTGTAGAGGTGGACTTGGACGGCATCATGGATTATGTAAAGGGCCGCGTGGTGCTTGTGACAGGCGGGGGCGGCTCCATCGGAAGCGAGCTCTGCAGGCAGATCGCAAAGCACAGCCCCAGGCAGCTGATCATATTTGATATTTACGAAAACAATGCCTACAGCATTCAGCAGGAACTGATCAAGACTCATCCAAAGCTCAATCTCACGGTACTGATCGGCTCGGTGCGGAATGAAAACAGGTTGAAAGATATCTTTGAACTGTACCGCCCTGAGATCCTGTATCATGCAGCGGCCCATAAGCACGTGCCGTTGATGGAAGACAGCCCCAATGAAGCCATTAAAAACAATGTGTTCGGCACACTTAAGACGGCTCAGATGGCGGACCGATACGGGGTGTTGAAATTTGTGCTGATTTCCACGGATAAGGCTGTGAATCCGACCAATATCATGGGCGCGTCCAAGCGAATCTGCGAGATGATCATACAGGCTATGGACAGGCACAGCCAGACCGAATTCGTGGCGGTCCGGTTCGGCAACGTGCTGGGCAGCAACGGCAGCGTGATTCCGCTTTTTAAGGATCAGATCGCTCACGGCGGTCCGGTGACCGTCACCCATCCGGATATCGTGCGCTTTTTTATGACGATTCCGGAAGCCGTATCTCTGGTGCTGCAGGCGGGCGCTTATGCCAAGGGCGGGGAAATCTTTGTGCTGGATATGGGAGAGCCTGTCAAAATTCTGGATTTGGCTAAGAATCTGATCCGTTTATCCGGCTACGTGCCGGACGAGGACATTAAGATAGAATTTACAGGCCTTCGCCCCGGCGAGAAGCTCTATGAAGAGGTGCTGATGGAAGAAGAGGGCCTGCAGGAAACCGCTAATCACAGGATACATATCGGAAAGCCATTGATGATAGACGAGCAGTGGTTTTTAGACAAGCTGAAGCATCTGGATGAAGCCTCTTACAAGGAGTACAAAGACATCCGCCGTCTGGTAAAGGAGCTGGTGCCGGAATACCATTATAAGGATGAGGCTGATGCTGATACAAAGCTTCAGAATGTTCGAAGTGGAGAACCGAAGGATGTTCAAATTCCGGTGAGAGAGGCCATGCAGGAGGCAGCGGCCGCCAGGATGGGATAACGTGTAAAAACAGAAAAGAAGCTGATCATAGAAAGCAGTAAATAAAGAGCATAATTGGGAGGACAGATACCGCATGGGAACGCCGCAGAACAAACATGGCAAAAAGAATAAGAAAAGCATGCCCTGGATCATCCTGATGCTTGTGATGCTGATCCTTATGGTAATGTGTGTAGTTTATATTGCGAACTACTACCGGTCCAGGAATGAATCGGAAAGGCAGTATGAGAAGCTGAAAAACCAGGTTACCTCAGAGGCTTTTACAGAGGGTGAAACTCACCCTGCCGCTGAATCCGGTTATTCTAAGCCCTCTGAAACGGCTGAACCGACCGAGCCGCTGGCAGAAAATCCGATTGATTTTAAGGAGCTTAAGTCCGTCAATGACGAGGTGTATGCCTGGATCAGCATACCGGGAACAAAAGTGGACTATCCCATAGCCCAGAGCGCGTCGGACAACAGCTATTACCTGCATCATACAATCGAGGGAAATTATCTGTTTGAGGGTACGATTTATTCGGAAAACTATAATTCAACGGACTTTGAAGATCCCAATACAGTTCTCTACGGACATACCATGAGAAAGAATGATGCGATGTTCACATCCCTGCACAATTATACGGACAAGGATTTTTTTGACAGCAACAGGACGGTTTATATCTATATGCCCGGCCAGGTGCTGGAGTATAAGATTTTTGCGGCATATGCCTATGACGACAGGCATTTGATGCTAAGTTTTGACTTTGAGGATAAAACCGTATTTAAGAACTACTTAGACAGCATCTTCGCTGTCCGGGATATGACCGCCAATATTGATAAAACGGTGGAAATCACAGAGAATGACAGGATTATCACGCTGTCCACCTGTATCGACGGACAGGATACGAAGCGGTTTCTGGTACAGGCAGTGTTGGTACAAAGCACTCCAAGCGCGCGTTAGTGTGCCGGAGGTCTGGCACATCGATATCCGGCACTGATTGGTGGGATATCAGCGTGTCAGCATGTCGACACACTTGCCAGCACGCAAGAAAGGACATTCGGCACTGACTGACGGGGCATTAGTATGTCGGCATACAGGAAAGGATATGTAAGAGATGGATGATTTAATTCGGGCCGGCGTGGAAGCCAGAAAAAAAAGGCAGAAAAAGAACCGGGTTATGAAGCGGGCGGCTATTGTGGCTGCAAGCGTTCTGCTGGTCATTTTTATTGCCGTAGTGGCGGGAAGCATCGCCTTTGCCTGGATGAAAAGCGCGGGGCGCGGGACGCTTCTGAAAGGCGCTTCCAATCAGGCTCCGTCCTTAGCCCTCATTGAGACGGAAAGCGCCGGCGCGGATCAGCCGGCCCAAAAGCCCTTAGAGGAAGGATATGTCCGCTATAATGGCAAGGTATACTGTTACAATGAGGATATTATAAATATCTTGTGTCTGGGTGTGGACAATAAAGGCGAGGTGGAGCAGAAGGACGAGATCGGACTGGCCGGTCAGGCGGATACTCTGTTTCTGCTGTCCATGGATACCAGGAACAAGACGATGAAGCTGATCAGCATCAACAGGGATACCATGACCGATATCGCTGTCTACGATTTTTTTGGCAATTACGTCTCCAATGCCACTGCGCAGCTGGCGCTGGCATATTCCTATGGGGACGGTGCCGCAAAGAGCTGTGAGCTTACAGTAGAGGCTGTATCCAATCTGCTGTACCAGCTTCCGATACATGCTTACTGTTCCATAAACATGGACGCGATACCGGTGATCAACGACATGGTCGGCGGCGTGCAGGTTACGATAAACGATGATTTCAGTAAGGTCAGCAAACGGATGAAGCAGGGAGAAACGATGACCCTGAAAGGTGAGGAAGCCCTTATCTTTGTACGCAGCCGTATGGACGTGGGCAACGGAACCAATGAAGAGCGCATGGCCAGACAAAAGCAGTATATGTTAAGCTTCGTTGGCAGCGCGAAAGCAGCAATGAAGAATGACCTTACTTTTCCGATAAAGCTCTTTAACGGCGTTTCCGAGTATCTCGTAACAGATATATCGTTAAATGAGATCACCTATCTGGCAGCACAGGCTTTAGAGAGTGAATTTACTTCCGACAGCATGCTGAATATCCAGGGCACTTCCCGGATGGGTGAGCGCTATATGGAGTTCTACGTAGACGACGAAGCGCTGTACGATCTGATCATAGACGTCTTCTATGAAGAGGACAATAGCTATGAATAAGCAATCTCAAGTGGATATTAATTGCCCTAAAAGGCATTAATATAAATTTTTAAGAAAGGAGGTAGACGCCAATGAAAAAGTTATATGCAATGCTGCTTACCGCAGTTCTGTGCCTTTCCATGGGAATGAGCGCATTAGCTGCAGGCAGCCCGCAGGGCGGCGCTACCGCTTTAACAGCGGATGGTGTATCCGCAACAATCACTTCTGTAAACAAGGAGTTAGCTGATTCCGTAACTCCTGCTAAAGTTGCAGAGGTTGTAAAGCCTGCTAGCAATCAGAAAGCGGAATTACTGGGCTTAGTAGAAGTTTCCGTAGATCCGAAAGACAGAGATGCTGACGGCAGTGTAACTTTGACATTCAACGTGAATGGTGTAAAGGCCGGCGAGAATATCGTCGTTATCCATTACAACAATGACAAAGCAGAATGGGAAGTAGTTCCTACTCTGAAGGTAGAGGACGGTAAGATCACTGCTAAATTTACATCCCTTTCACCGGTTGGATTCGTCAGAGTAAGCGCATCAAGCGCTTCGGCGGCAACATCTCCAAAAACAGGCGAAGCTAATGCAATCGTATTAGTAGAGCTTTTGGTAGTGGTTTGTGCTGCTACGGCGTTGTACGCTGGAAAGCGTGCAAAAGTCTCCAGATAATTTAACTGGGGATTGATGGTATGCGTCCGCCCGGGAGGGCGGACGCATATTTATCATTAGATTATAGATCGATAATTTAAATACATGTGTTGATCTATGGAGAGTGATTTTTACCGTATGAACATGAATTGAAATCTATGTCTTTGTATGGAATTCCAGAACATGGGAACATCTTGATAGGTGCTGGACCTATAATAGGAACAATCGAGAAAAAATTGAAAGTGCTTGTATTAATGGATTAATCGAATCTTGTTATGATAATTTTTGTAAAAGAGAAGGAAGTTGTAATACAGGTATAAGAATGCTTCAGAGGTGCTCTGTGGCCTAATCCTAAATAAGTAAAAATTATGATAAGGGTGTTCGATTAGCTTGTGGATGGCGTTGTCATTGCAGGATAATTGTCGTTATATTAATATATCTAAATTGCTGAATAGGCAAGAATAAAAAAGTGCAACAGGAGAGGAATTAGAATGTTTAGTTCAGTAAAATGTAATTTTAAGAAGTTTGGAAACAAAATATAGACAAACGGGCCACACATCCCAACTTCAAAATACGGCCACGAGCCAAGTTAAGCCATATGAAATGAAACACTACTAAGAAAGAACAGATCGCAGAGGTCGAAAAAAAGAAGTTAAACATAAATGACAGAAAAAGGAGGGTCTAGGTCAAGCCCTGATTATGTATTTTCTATGGATTTGAGTTGGATTCGAGAACCGGAGAGCTTAAGATGGCTTCTTGGGTACTCTGAATTGACCCACAATGTAGAGTAGAAAAATAAAGGGAGGTAATTGACCAGGCTCAGCGTGATTGTCATCGCGGTGAGCCATTGGTCATTTTTTATCCTGTAAATACTTAAAAAGAGACATAAATATCTGTATAAAGATGCATAGATTTAAAACAAAAATAAACACTTTACAATGAACGAGAGGGACATAGATATGTTTAATTCAGAGAATCATCAATTTCAAAGATTTCATAATAAAATTTGGCTTAGCAGTCCTACAATGCATGGAGAAGAGCTGCAATATATCACAGAAGCATACCGGACTAATTGGATGTCAACTGTAGGTGCAAACATAAACGAAATTGAAAAGAAAATATGCGAAAAAGTTGGGTGCAAATATGCGGTAGCACTTTCAGCTGGAACAGCAGCACTCCATATGGCAGTCAAGTTAGCAGATATATCTCAAAATGATAAAATTTTTTGCTCAGATGTAACTTTTGGAGCAACAGTGAACCCTGTCGTATACGAGGGTGGAGTTCCTATTTTTATTGATACAGAATGTGACACATGGAACATGGATCCGGTTGCGTTGGAGAAGGCATTTGAAATTTATCCGGAAGTGAAATTGGTTGTGATAGCACATTTATACGGGACACCTGGTAAGATTGATGAGATTAAGGCTATATGCGATAAGCACGGTGCAGCAATTATTGAAGATGCGGCAGAATCTTTGGGAGCTACATATAGAGGAAGACAGACGGGGACATTCGGAGATTACAATGCAATCAGCTTTAATGGAAATAAAATCATTACTGGTTCTGCAGGGGGTATGCTCCTTACAGATAGTTTAGAGGATGCTGAGAAAGTAAAAAAATGGTCTACTCAGGCACGTGAAAATGCACCATGGTATCAACACGAAGAGGTAGGATACAACTATCGAATGAGCAATGTTGTTGCTGGTGTTGTTAGAGGTCAGATTCCTTATTTAGCAGAACATATTGCACAGAAGAAAGCAATTTATGAAAGATATAGAGAGGGATTTAAAGGACTTCCGGTAAAGATGAATCCATTTGACAAAGTAAATAGTGAACCTAATTATTGGTTGAGTTGTATGAGTGTTGATCCAGAAGCAATGTGCGAGCAGGTGCGTGGAGAACATAAGGCTTTATTCAAGGCAGAGCATGGAAAAAGCTGCCCAACAGAAATTTTGGAAACTCTTGCTAGATATAATGCAGAAGGAAGACCAATTTGGAAACCAATGCATAAGCAGCCAATCTACGCAACACATGGATTCGTAACGAGAGAAGGTAATGGACGTGGCAAAACGAATGCGTATATTGCAGGAGGTGAAAATGGGAAAGATGGCAATCCGCTTGATGTTGGTATGGATATCTTTGAAAGAGGGTTGTGTTTGCCAAGTGATAATAAAATGACGCCGGAGCAGCAGGATATAATTATAAAAATGATTAGAGAATGTTTTGAATAGGCGGGTATGAACCATGTATAGAAATTGTTTTAAAAGAGTATTAGATTTCTGCTGTAGTTTATTTGCCCTTATTGTATTGGGTCCATTTTTTTTATTATTAATAATATTAGGAGTATGTTTTATGAAAGGGAATCCTTTCTTTACACAGCCTAGACCAGGAAAAGATGAGAAGATTTTTAAACTTATTAAGTTTAGAACAATGAGTAATGTGAAAGACAGACAAGGAAAATTATTGCCTGATGAAATGCGTCTTAATAGTTATGGAAGATTTTTACGAAGTACATCTGTAGATGAACTCCCCGAACTGCTCAATATCCTAAGAGGTGATATGGCGGTCATTGGGCCAAGACCTCAACTTATTAGAGATATGGTATTTATGAGTTCAGAACAAAGAAAAAGACATAGTGTTAGACCAGGGTTATCTGGATTAGCGCAGGTGAATGGGAGGAATGTAATCACATGGGAAGATAAGTTTTCATGGGATTTAAAGTATATAGAAAAAATCACTATTGTTGGTGATGTAAGAATTATTTTTGAGACTATTGGTAAGGTTTTCAAAAGAGCGGATATAAATCGTGAAGGCACTGTTTCAGATATGGATTTTGGAGACTATTTACTTCAGAAGAATGAAGTGAGTCAGGAAGAATATGACAAGAAACAAGCTGAAGCAAATGAATTATTGAGAAGAGAGAAGAAGAAATGAACGAGCTAGTTTCGATAATCACACCATCATATAACACTGCGAAGTTTATTAGAAAGACTATTGAGTCGGTTCAGGCACAGACTTACCAAAACTGGGAAATGATTATCGTAGATGATTGTTCTTCTGATAATACCGATGATGTTGTTGCAGGTTATCTGTATGATAAAAGAATTAAATATATAAAGAATAAAAAAAATTTTGGTGCAGCGGTCAGCAGAAATCGAGCATTGAGAGAAGCGCAAGGAAAGTGGATAGCATTTCTTGATTCTGATGATCTGTGGAGTCCGGAAAAGCTGGAAAAACAGATTGACTTTATGCAGAAGAATGGATACCACTTCTCATATTCATGCTATGAGGAAATGAATGAGGATGGATACAAAACCGGTGTAAAAGTTACCGGTCCGAAGAAAATCACTAAGACGGGAATGTTTAATTATTGTTGGCCTGGATGTTTAACAGTAATGTATGATAGAAATGTAGTGGGTGATATACAAATTAAAGATATTAAAAAGAATAACGATTACGCTATATGGCTTAAAGTTTGCAAAATAGCAGATTGTTATTTGTTAGATGAATTTTTAAGTATATATCGAAGAGGAAGAACCGGAAGCATAAGTTCAAAAGGTATCGTTAAACTAGTAAAATATCATTTTCAATTGTTTTATTTTGCTGAAGAAAAGAATTTTATTAGTAGTATTTTGAATACTGTAAGGAATTTGTTTTTTGGATTTGTTAAAAGATTATTTTACATTAGGAAAGAGGGGGAGTAATGCAAAAATTAATAAGTTTATTTCAGAAACTTGTTTTTCGGATTTGGCGACGAATACGTTATAGGGCTGCAATTTATGGGAAAATGGGTAAGGCAAACGTGTTTAATCATAGTGTTGTTATTGATGAATTAAGCACAGTAGGTAATTATAATTATTTTGCAAGGAATACTCACATTAACAATACCACAATCGGTAATTACTGCTCTATCGCTTCAAATGTAACTATTGGTCCCGGTGATCATGATTACAAAAATGTTAGCACATGTGTACGTGCAATGAAAGCTGCTGGAATAGAATTGAATTTATTGCGTAAAAAGGTGGTTATTGGTAGTGATGTTTGGATTGGAGCAAATGTGGTGATTTTGCAAGGAGTAACTATTGGTAATGGTGCTGTAATAGCAGCAGGTGCAGTAGTGAATAAAGATGTTGCTGATTACACAATAGTAGGAGGCGTTCCAGCAAAAGTTATTAAACTTAGATTTTCGAGTGAACAAAAGATGGATATAGAAAAAAGTGAGTGGTATTTAAAAGATATAAAAGAGGCTGGAAAAAACATAATACAACTTAAAGAGATGGAATATAACCATGTTAAGGATTAAAACGAAAAATTTGTTTTTAAATAGTGTATTGCTTATTTATTGTTTAGTAGTAATTGCAGAATTTTATGGTGTTTTTAGTATTAGAACTTCACAAATAATCATGATAATTTTAGGTGCTGCTTCTATGGCTTATTATTGTGTATTAAGAAGAGATTTGAAAAATTTAACAACCAAATATATGGTTTTTGTTTCTATATATATATTGGGTGGATTTATGTCCTGGATTTTTAATGGTAATGCGGATTTTGTAGAACTGTTCTGGCCATTCGCATTTATGGGGATGAGCACAGTATTATTATTTGGAAGAGTATCTACGAAAACTACTAGCATAGTTTTTTATATCTATTGTATACTGACTGTTATTCTGATTTTTCAGAAAGGGGGTGCAGATTATTTAGGGGGTACCAGTAGTCGAAATTCAGTAAGTATATTTGTCGTATTTTTCTTAACGATGCATATGGTAACGTCTTTTCAAAATAAAAAAAGTATTTCGATATATTATGCTTTTGTGGCATTTATTACTTGTTTTTCTGCAATTGGTAGAAGTGGAGTCATTACATCTGTTATAGTTATTTGTATTTTTTGTATTTTTAGGTTTGAAAAGGGGCAATCATATATAAGAAATATAAAAATTTTTTTAGGAGCTGTATTAGCAACAATTGTCTTATATCAATTGATTATGTATTTCGAACCAGAGTTAATAGAAAATGCAATTAGTAATATCTTATGGAGAGGTCTCGAATCTAAAAGAACAGCTATTTGGAGTGATTATGTAAGCAAATCGTTTTCAAGCTTTGGAAATTGGTTTTTTGGATCGCACATTTCAGGAACACAGCTACTAAATTTATACAGTGAAAATCTTCATAATTCATTTTTGATGCTGCATGCAAAATATGGAATGGTTGTTTTTTTGATGGTAATTATATTGATAATAAAATCAATCGTAGCTTATGTTAAAGATAGAAATTTCTATTTCTTGTCAGCAATGTTTATATGTTTATTTAGAATGTCTTTTGACTATACTAATTTTAACGGATTATTAGATACTATATTTTTAGTATTACTATTGTATCCTTCATATTCGAAGCAGGTTATTAAGTATAGAACAGAGGGAAGTTATTATGATTGATTTTTTACGTATGGAAGAAATGTCAGAATTGTTGAATGATGATATAGATGGATTTGGATATTGGTTTTTTATACGCGATAAAGTTTATTCTAAAATATCGGAGTTAGAGCCGAAAAATTCAGGCAATCATCAAAGTGTAACATCTAAAATAGATCAAACTTTTGGAACCAATGTGATGGGATTAACCAATAGAAAAATTGTAGCATCAGACATATTTTATTTAATTAAAAATATTATATGGAGTAACCCGATTTTTTATAAAAAACACCATGACATTCTTTTTTTTACTTCCCCGAGGCGAACTTTTATTGATGGTAAATACTTTGAATATTGGACGGATGAATTGGCTGAGATTTACAAAGAAAGAGGTATTACTGCAGAGTTTTTAAATATAACAAGTCATATGAGACCATACTGGACTGAAAAAGTATTAGAATTAGATGCGGTAGATGTGTTGCCGGTTCTTACATATAAAGTTTTTGGTTTAAACAGTAGAGAAAAAGACAAATGTAAGATAAAGGCTAAAAGAGTAGTTAGAGCTATACATGATTATTTAGATTTTGATATTCAAATTAGTTGGGTTTATTCTCTAATCTGTTCAAGGTATTATTGGTATAAGAAGAAAGCTAAATATTTCACTAAAATGCTCGAAAATATACGTCCGAAGGTTATTGTTGAGATATGTGGATATAGTACTAATTCAATGATTATTAATGAAATCGCAAAGAAACATTGTATACCAACTATAGAACTGCAACATGGAATAATTGGGAGAGAGCATATAAGTTATAATTTTCTTGTTAATAGAAAATACAACTATTTACCGGATAAGCTGTTGGTTTTTTCAGATTATTGGAAAAATACATGTAATTTTCCAATTGGAGATGAAAACATAATATCGTGTGGATATCCATTTGCTGAAATGCAAAAAAAAAGATATCCAGTGGATAAAAGCAAGGATAAAAAGGTTATATCTATATTAATTCTATCGCAGCCAATATTCCATGATAAATTAGTGCCCTTTATTGAAAAAACACTACATCTATTAAAAGAAACAGATTTGTTGTTTTCTGTTATATACAAATTACACCCGACAGAGTATAGCAAATCATTAGATGAATGGTCAGTTTTAACAAGATATCAAGAAGTATCAATATGTGGTAATTCTGACATACAACTGTATGAGTTGTTTGCTACTTCTGATATTCAAATAGGGATGACATCTACATCTATTTTTGAAGGTTTATTATATGATTTAGATACTTGTATATTAGATATAGGGAATTCTAAGGAAAGAATGAAAGACTTGTGCGATGAAGGATATGCAAAGTTCATTTATTCAGCTAAGGAATTATCAGATTATTTACTTGAATATAAACGAAGTAAAAATACACGAAATAAGACTAATTTTTTTAAGCCGAATGCTACCAAGAATATTACTAATGAAATTAACCGCTATCTTATTTAATGCATTAATGTGTTTGTAATAATAAATTATATAAATAGACAGGTGTGCCGAGTATGAGCAATGACAATAAAGTATTTAAAGCTGGAGTATGGTATGTTATTGGTAATTTTCTGGCAAAAGCAACAGTATTTATAACCACTCCTTTTTTTACTCGATTATTAACTAAAGAAGAGGTAGGGAATTTTGCAAATCTTACTTCTTGGATAGAAATATTTGCGGTAGTTTTTACATTAAATTTGACTTCTTCTGTAATGATTGCAAGATTTGATTACAGCGATGAGTTAAATGATTATATTGCCTCAAATTTGGTTCTTGGATCGTTCGTAACGCTAGTAGCATATTGCATAGTAATACTAAATAAAGGTTTTTTTATTTCCTTACTTAGTCTTTCAGAATATGAAATACATATGATCTTTTTGTATTTATCTGTTTATCCTGCTTTACAGATGTATTTAATTAGCAGCAGAATAAAATATGAATATAGAAATGCAGTTTTAATTTCGTTGTTTTCTACAGCTGCATCAACAGTTTTATCATTAATATGTGTTTTCATATTTTCTAACAAACTGATAGGGCGAATTACAGGTTATTATGGAGCTTTATTTATTATTAATCTAGTGATATATATATATAGTTTTGCAAAAGCAACAAAAATAAAGTGTAGTTATTGGAAATACGCAATAGCTATTTCATTGCCTTTAGTATGGCATACTTTAGCAGGTAATATACTAGGATCTAGTGATAGAGTAATGATTACATATTTTTGTGGGGATGAATCCACAGCTTATTATAGTGTTGCATATTATTGTGGGTTAATGCTTTCTGTGTTTTGGTCAGCAGTTAATAATGCATGGTCCACTTGGGCATATGAAAAAATGGAGCAGCAGAGTTATTATCAATTAAAACGCGCTTCAAAACCATTGCTCTTATTGATGGGAGGCATTATTTTTATCATTCTTCTATTTGTACCGGAGATTATGTTTCTTATGGGTGGAACAGCATATATGGAAGCAATTTACGTGGTACCGCCAGTTGTAATTGCGTATGCATTTCAAGTGGTTTATTCATTATATGTGAATATAGAGTTTTTCTCAAAGAAACAGAAGTATATAGCATTGGGGACAACAATTGCAGCAATTGTAAATATTGTTTTAAATATTGTTTTTATCCCTATTTTTGGCTATCTAGCAGCGGCGTATACTACTCTAGCTGGGTACATTCTATTATTCTTTATTCATTTTTATTTTGTAAATAAAATGAAAAAGACTGAGTGGTATGATACAAAATTTAATTTGATTTTTTTGAGTGGTTCATTGCTGTTATTGCCGTTGTCTATTGTTTTATATAGATTTTATATAATAAGGATAGGCATAATATTAATACTTGGAATTTGTATTTTCTTCATTGCGTTTTTGCTTAGAAAAAAAATATACAGTTCACTAAAACTTCGAAGTGCAAAACCTTTATTAGATACAATCGAAACATTAAGGAGGAAATGAAAATTATGAAGATTCTTGCAGTAATTCCAGCTAGAGCAGGGTCAAAAGGGATTCCAAATAAAAATATTCGAATTATAGGCGGTCATCCCTTGATTTATTATTCTATAAGAAATGCAATTAGATCAGAAATGATTACAGATGTAATAGTAACAACTGACTCACCAGATGTTCAAATTATTGCTAAACAGATGGGAGTGAAGTGCCATTGGCGTGATGCATCCTTATGTGGCGATGCAGTAACTCTTGATGCAGTTATTTATGATGCAATTCCTAAAGGGCAGGAATGGGATTTTGTTGTTACTATGCAGCCGACTTCACCTACACTTACTGTACCAACGTTGGATACTGGTATTAAGTATGCTATTGGAGGTGATTACGATACTGTTATTTCTGCTATCAATGCACCTCATTTGTCGTGGGGAGAAAAACATGGAAAAATCGTACCAAATTATACAGAAAGATTGAATCGTCAATACTTACCACCATGCTATAGTGAAACTGGTGCTTTCTTTGTGTCGAAATATTCGGTATGTACCCCAAAAACTAGAATTGGTGAGAAGGTTAGTCTGTTTGAAATACCAGAAAAAGAATCAGTTGATGTAGATACATTTGCTGATCTTCAAGCAGCTGCATATGCCTTAAATCAACAGAAGGTTGCAATCTATGTAAATGGCAATAATAAGAGAGGCATTGGGCACATCTATCGTGCACTTGAGATGGCGGATGAATTTTATGTTAAGCCAGATATATACTATGATTCAAATCAGACAGAACCCGAAGTATTTGGAAAGACAACGCATAATCTCATTCCTGTAAACGGAATTACAGAGCTGTTTGATAGATGTTATAGTGGTTCAGTTGTCAAGACAAAAATCTAAGCTTTTTATAATGAACTGA
>NZ_QUEE01000021.1 GCF_003477885.1 Lachnotalea sp. AF33-28 | reverse complement strand
TGCAAGCACTTTTTTATTCAATAGGAAATTGCAGCCTGTTGAACAATAAACGCTCTGCTTTGGATCGCACTTGCCGCAATTGTTCATTCAGCTTTATCCATGTCGCGCGACAGGGACAGGATAAATGCCCGGACATAGTGCTTCTCATCCTCGTTCAGTCTGTTCCATGCATCCACTATTTCCATCTGATCACCGGTCAGATCCAGATACGGTCCTGTTACCACGGATTCTCCCATGCCCGCAAAGAACTGTGATAAAGTAATTTCAAAACCCATGCAGATCCGGTCCAGAGTTGTAATGGTCGGCATCCTGTTCTTTCTCATGAATGAAGACAGCGTTGACTGGTTCATATCCGCTTTCGTACATAGTTCATACTTCGTAATCCCCTGGTCACAGCAAATTTCTTCGATCTTTTGAATGATCGTTTCTTCCTTTATCATAGGTATCCTCGTTTCTAATCTGTATAATTACATTCTAATCAGAAACGCTTGGATGTTTAATCTCTTTTAGTGAACTATATACTTCTAATCTGCGAAGTATTGAGTATAAAAAAATAAGAACTATCGAAATCGTTCTATTGCGGTCTGCCATCCAGTTTTTCAACTATATTTTTCCAGATACGTTCTTTTCTTTCATTATTCCATTTCAAAGCTGTCAGATCCGCCTTCTGTACCTTCACTGTTCTTATATTTTTCTTTATTGCTTTCATTTGCATCCTCTCCTCAAGCTCAATTTCTATTAAAAGCATACATCAAAATAAAAATCTTGTCCATTTTTTTCTTTCGACATTTTTCTAGCATTTTCACGCTTGGAGAGGTATGTGGTCCCAGGCGGAGCATTTTTCATTTCATAGCCATACTTCTCTATGAAACAAGAAAGAATCCCGCTCGCGGGATTCTCCGCCTGCGGCGGGTCGCTTCAGCGACATCCTTCCATTCCGCCGCAGTGCGTTCCTGCCCGGAGGGCTTTTTAATTACATAGGAGAGTTCGGAGAAATTTCCTATGTAATTAAAAAAAGACTTCGAAATTTCCGAAGTCTTAGTAGCCCGTAGGGGAATCGAACCCCTGTTTCCGCCGTGAGAGGGCGGCGTCTTAACCGCTTGACCAACGAGCCATATCATATATCAGGAAACAACAATAATCTCCTGATAGACACCTGCGCTATGTATGCCGGCAGGGCCATGCAAAAGCGATGCAACTGCTTCTGTCTTAATCGAGGCGACAAGATTCGAACTTGCGGCCTCCGCGTCCCGAACACGGCGCTCTACCAAACTGAGCCACGCCTCGATTTTGTTGTCCTGCATCACTGCTGAACACTTGAATGATTATATCTTATGTTTTTTCAAATGTCAACATATTTTTCAAAAATATTTTCATACTTTTCAAAACTGCCATTTTCAACAAATAATCAGATAAAATCCCAAAGAACTCTGTGTTTTATTGACAATGTTTTTTACTTGGGATACAATAGAACTGTATTTAAAAATTTTACAACAATTTTCTGCGATTTAAGTTCGGTTCCTGCATTGAGAAAATAGGAAGCACGCTGAAGTGTGCGTAGGTCATCAGCCTTCGGCTGGTGACAGGAGGAGGTTGGCTATGGATTATTTTACTTTGGTAGAACAGAGAAGGTCAATACGGGATTTTAAAGACAGAGATGTTTCTGCAGATCAGCTGGAAGAAATCCGTGAGTATTTTCAGGGATGCAGGCGCCTCGCCCCTGCACTTTCCATGGATATACGTTTCTATGACAGCGCTATCCAGAAAAAGCTGGAGGGTATCGCCGGCTATAAGGGCTTTGTGATCGGAGCTCCTCATTATATCCTGGTCCTATCTGAGGCCGCCGGCCATTATGTGGAAAATGCCGGATACGCCTGCGAAGACCTGCTGTTAAAACTCGCGGACATGGGGCTGGACAGCTGCTGGCTCACATTCAGGGACGCGCAGGCCATGAAGGAAGCGCTGTGCATTGACTCTGAATTAAGTCCGGTCGCTCTGCTGGCCTATGGATATGGGAAGCGTGAAAAGGAGCTTCGTCATCTGGATATTAAAAGCCCTTCCGATGTCAACATCGTGGTCCGCGAAGAACATGTTGCGCCAAAGCTTAGCGTCAATGACATGGTATATTATCAGGAGTGGGGAGAAAATGCCGAGCTGACGGTTTACATAGCGGACAACGGACTGCGCCGTGCCTTTTATGCCGCCTGTCTGTCTCCCACCTATCTAAACCGCCAGCCTTACCGCTTTATCCTGGACGAGGGGACCGTGGTCCTGATTCAAACAAAGGATGCAATGACGGACGAATATAATGCCGGGCTCAATCTGGGAATTGTCATGTTAAACTTTGCTGCCGTACTGTCCCAGAGACGCCCTGACGAACCGAAATGGATATTCGGCGAGCCGCAGAAGCATTATGATATACCGGACGGCTGTCAAATCATTGCTTACTGTCTTGTTTGACCTTTCAAAACGAATAAGGGGGCGGCCGCATGCTGTGATACATCGCAGCGGGCGGCCGCCCCATCTTTATTCTGACATGTGCCTGTCCTGCACTGCATCAGCAAACCATTGTTCTATCTTTTCCCGGCCTGCCTTCACAGATCCCTGCACCATCTGTGCCGCCCCGCCGCCGCGGCCGTTTAAAGCACTGTTACAAGATTTTCCGAGTTCCCGGCAGTCCAGATTACCGCTCCCGATCACATACTGGTACCCCTGCTGTTCATTGCCGGAAAAGACAGCGGCAGTCCCTTCCAGACGTTCCATATAGGCATTCGCCAGAAATCTAATCTCTGCGGGGGTCAGATCTGTCTCTATAGCCAGTACGTTCTTCCTGCCCGCTGTCTCATTCTCAGCCTTGCAAGCATACAGTTCCCTCTGCAGATGGTCCTTTTTCTCCTTAAGAACTTCCATCTCCGCCATGAGGCGCTCCACCGCTTCTGTCACGTAATCCGGCTTTGAAGAAAGACGGACGGACAGCGCGGCGATCTGTCCGCTTCGCTTATCATAGTCCTTAAGCGCTCTGAATCCGCAGAGCATGCTCACTCTGGTTCCGCCCTTGTATCTCTCGCTTCCGGTTATCTTTATGATGCCGATTTCACCTGTACAACTGACATGGGGGGCGCAGCAGGCACACCGGTCGATTCCCGGTATCGTTACGATTCTGACCGGACCGTCAATTTCAATTTTACTGCGGTATTCCATAGATGCCAGTTCATCCGGTTCGGGAAAAGCGGCGGTTATACGAAGATTAGCCGTGACGGTACGGTTCGCCTGCAGTTCGATTTCCCTAAGCTCCTCTGCCGTTATTGCGCCGTTAAAATCCATCGTGATTGCCTCGCTTCCCATATGGAAGCCCACATTGCTGTAACCAAAGCGGCTGTGTACCAGTCCTGAAACAATGTGCTCACCGCTGTGATTCTGCATGCATGAAAATCTCCGGCCCCAGTCCAGGCGGCCGATCACCTGACTGCCCACAGCGACCGGATCTGTCAGCATGTGGCGGATCAACCCATCCTGTTCTTGCACATCGGTCACTCTTATACCGTCTATTGTACCGGTGTCGGCCGGCTGTCCCCCTCCTTCCGGAAAAAATACGGTTCTGTCCAGTATTACCGCAAACCTGTTTTCTGCCTCTTCACACCTAAGGACAACAGCCTCCATGGAGTCTAAGTGGCTGTCCGCGTAATATAATTTTTCTGTCATACCTTACCGTTCCTTATCTAAAAATTGCTGCACCTTATATTATTCCAGAGCTCCGTATACAATCTGACGCATCTTCCTGCGGTTTCTCTGTATGACGGGGCTGTCCGCTGCCTGAATAAAATGAAAGAATACCAGGTCATCCGCCGGATCCATAAAGAAATAATTGCCCATCCAGCCGTCCCAGCCAAATTCTCCGACACTGCAGTTCGAGCCGGCCTGTGCCGGATCTTCCATTGTTCTCATCAGATTGCCGTAGCCATAACCCCAGCAGCTTTCCCAGTTAGTGGTAACACTCTGCTCTTTAGTCAGCTGTCCGGTCCGCATGAATCTGACCGTCCTCGGGCCCAGAATTCTTCTTCCCTCATAGCTGCCGCCGCCCAAAAGCATCAGCGCAAACTTTGTCATATCACACATGGTGGAGACCAGTCCCGCCCCGCCGGACTCAAAGGCAGGCGCAGACAGCCAGTCCCCTACGCACAGATGCAGATCCTCATAATGCACCAGCTTCCCCTGCTGCTGATCGTAGCGGAATGCCTCCGCAAACCGGTCTGTTTTTTCCGGAGGCACATAAAACCCGGTATCCACCATTCCCAGGGGATCAAATATTTCCTGCTTCAGAAAGCTTCCGAAGCTCTGTCCCGCAATCGCTTCGATCACCGCGCCCAGGATATCGGCGGACACGCTGTACATCCAATGGTCTCCCGGCTGAAACGCCATCGGAATATGGCTTAAGCCGACAACGAAATCTCTTGTGGAGGTTTCCTTTCCCTCTCTCATTTCCGCCTTGATCTGTTCAAAATACTCGTGGACACGGTTTCCCGTCCAATTGCCTTCGCTAGCGTCCGGATATGGAATCGGTGAAGTCATATTGAGCAGGTCCCGGACAAGGATCGGCCGGTCTGCGTCCACAAGTCCGTCTATTGTATATACTTTCTGGTCTTCGAAATCCTCCAGATATTCGCTCACAGGCGTAAACAGATCCAGCATTCCGCGCTCATATAAAATCATCGCGGCTGCCGACGTGACGGGCTTGCTCATGGAAAACAACCGTATGATAGTATCTTCCTTCATCGGCGTCCCCTTCTTCGTATCCGCACAGCCGGCACTGTAACGGTACACTTCCCTGCCCTTATATATCACGCTTGCAGCAGCGCCCTTCACTTCGTCCCTCTCCACTTCCTGATCCAGAACATGTCTCAAATAGTCCAGATGATGGATGTTCATACGATAAAGCCTCCCTGATTCAGCACCAGAAGCTGCAGTTCCAGGCTCCTACACCGGAATCCGCAAACACTTCATTGAGCCGTTCTTTTAATTCCTCTATACCGATTCCCTTTTTCAATATCACCTGGAGAAACCCGCCTCCGCCGGCCCCACAGATCATCTTGCCGTCAATCAGATCGTCGATTGCCAGGAATATCTGATCGATACAGGTATTGGTACAACCGCTGTCCAGCTTTTTGGAAAGCTCCCAATGCTCGCTTAGCAGTTTTGCAAAGCCGTCCACATTGCCCTTCTCCAGCTCAAAGCGCATCAGTACCGCGATCCGCTGAATCTCATAGAGCACTTCCAGGGACGTAGGGTTTGCTCCGATATATCTGCCGACCACCTCTCTTAGCAGGTTGCGCGCCAGCCTCCTCTGGCCGGTATAAATGACCGCAAATCGTTCATCCAGTTCTTTAAGAGCTGCCTCGCTGATATTGACAGGTGTGCAGGTTACCTTCTGCTTCAGTCCGGGCTCGGCGGTGACCATCTTGATTCCCCGGGCCAGTCCGCCCACCTGATCCTGCCAGCCGCCTCCGGTCGACATGATCTGCTCCATGCACAGCACCCGGTTATAGAGATCGTTTTCGCTGATCTGCACACCCAAAAATTCATAAATTCCCTTCACACAGGCCCCCGCCAGAATCGAGCTGGTACCCAGACCGCTGCCTCTTGGTATGTTAATCACCTGTGTGGACAGATACAGGCCGCCGCCCAGGCGTCCGGTGATCTCCTCCACGCTGATTGCATCCTTATAGGGAATAACGCCGCAGGCAATCAGAGCCGCTTTGTGCAGCGCGAAGACATCGCTTGGATTGCGGCAGTCCTGAAGCTGGGCAATCTCGGTAAACTCTTTGTAAGAACCGTTGTCCGCGCTGGCCAGCACAATCCTGCTGCCCGGCACTCTGCGCAGCACCACCTCAATGGGAAAACGCCCATCCAGCGTGATCGCCGCATTCAATACCATGCCGCCGTGTTCCATACAGTAGGGAGGGGTATCCGACCAGCCGCCGCCCCAATTTACACGGACAGGCAGCCTTGTAACCACCTCATCCTTTTCAATGCGGTATTCAGGGTTATAAACGGTCCCCCTGACCGCCGCGCCAAGTATAGCATCACAGATGGTTCCAAAGCAGAGATCGGACATTCTGTCCCGATCCACCAATCTGGACAGATAATAATAGATGCGGATTTTTCTGGAAAACTGTTCCAGCTCATCCACAGACAGGCGTTCTGCCTCCTGCAGCAGTTCCGCCTTTGCGCGCTCTGAGATGCCTCTGTGGAACACTTTCACAGCTTCTTTGACAGGCACGCGGCTGTCGATGGCGCACAGCAGGGATTCCACTCTCACCTTATCATCCAGCTTGCTCTGCCAAGGCAGGATCGCCGTCACATCCGCCCGGTTGAAGCTGTCCTTCAGGCTGATCATCTCCGCAGACATTCCGCCTTTAAGCGTCTTTGTTACCGCCTCCTCCATGGTATCGCAGACCGGATACAGAGGAGCTGTCCACAGAGGCTCTGAAAGCTCGCGGCCAAACAGCCGGCATTCTTTCGGATTATCATCTACACCGTACATCCGAACCGCAAATCTTCCATCCGCAAGCTTCAATCCGTGCAGCACCGTGTTATCCTTAACAACAGCATTTTTCAACGTGACGCCGGAGATCACACACCTTTTTCCGATCACCGTTTTCTCGTCAATCCAGCTGTCCTCAATATAGCTGCCGTCTCCGATTGCGGCGTCCTTACAGATATAGCTGTTGCTGGCCGCATACCGCGTACTCATGCTGTTGGTATTGACCCTGCCGGACCAGTCCAGGAATTTATAGGCATCCATTTCCTCTGTCACCAGTGAAAGCAGCTCCCTGGTCGTCCCGAAATGGATAAATGCCGCGGGAGAAAAGCGGATCAGCTTCATGCGGTAAGGATGCAGAATCTCCCATAATCTCGTGCGCGCAGCGGTAAGCTCATCCGAAAACTCCCCTTCCGGAATCTCTTTATAATATTCCTCCAGCGTGGATTCAGAGGCCAGCGGATACAGAAAATCGGCATAAAAAGAAAGTCTGACATGTTCGTTCACAAGGTCTCTAAACTGCTCTGGCGTGCGGATCAGCTCATACAGACCGTTGAGCATGCGGCTGTTTAATATGACCGCGCCGATGTCGATGTTGACATTGTGATGGGCATCCACCGCGCCCATCTGCGTCAGCTTCTCCACCGTCTGCTTATGCAGGAAACGCCCCACATTTCCGTCCGCATCGCCTAAAAATACCCCGTGGTCCTTGCCAGTTTCCACGTCTTCCTTAATAGAAAGCGCTACCGCCCCATCACAATAGCAGTCGATCTGCAGAGGGTTAAACAGAAGGAGCACATCTCCGGAGCATACCAGCATGCCGTCCGTCATGCGCGACGGAACGCTGGACATGCAGATGATGTATTCGTCAAACAGCGTGGAACGCCGCCCGTCCGGCAGCGTGCGCGGCACCGGGCTGAACAGTTTGCCGCAGGCGGAATACTGCGGCACCCGCTTGGAGTCACCTCCGGAATGGATCACCAGTATCTTCCTTCCTGTAAAGTCCGTGGTATTTTCCCTTCCGGCAATATACCTCATCACATTCAGCGTGGCTCCCCCGGAACCCACACGTTTTCCGTCCGGATCGGGCAGCACCGCATAATGCGTTTCCTTCGGCAGTTTTCCGTGCTTTAGCCGATGGCGGATCTGCTGTTCATAAGCCTGCGCCTGCGCCTCATTTGAGGCGGTGAGCACAATATAATCCCAATGAGCATAAGCGTTCTGGCACAGAGATTTCTCGTATTCCGTATAGCAGTCCAGATAGGACTGTCTAAGAAACAGGTTCTTATAAGGTGATGGCATGTTATCCTCCAGTACTTTTCCGGCCGAAAACCGTGGATTTCAGCCGGTTTGCTGAACTAATCTTATCATAATCCCTAAAGTGTTTCAATCCATACTTTATGAGCCGGATACATTACGCATTCCGGTATTTATCCAGGATCTCTATGAGATCTTTTCCATATTTTTCCGTCTTCACCGATCCAAATCCGTTGACACCCAGCAGGCATTCCTTATCCGCTGGCATTTTTGCGATTAAATCCTCCATCTGAAGGTCATTGAATATGTAATATGGCTTTAGGCCTTCTTCTCTGCTTTTTGCAAGGCGGTAGGCCTTCAGTTCCGATATAAGCTTAGCATCCGCCTCTGCGGGCGGCGGCAAAGGATGTTCCGGTTCTGGTTCCGGCTGTAAATCTTTCTGCGAATCCGGCTGCAAAACGGTCTCCTGCATATAAGACATATATCTATCCGTATAATCCCTCTCTTTGGGCTTATGAAGCTCCAAATAGGAATTCGCCCATGCAAACAGCTCCTTGTCCGAACTTTCCATTTCCTTTGACTGGCTGCACTGTTTCCGGATATAATCAATCAGCTGATCGGCACGTATGACCTTGTCCTTCACTTCTTTCCTGGCATAGCGGTCATACAGAACAGTCTTTGGATTGGACAGAACTACAATGCTTTTATAAAAACTTTCAAAACTGCTGTCCAGCATAAGCCTTCCAAGGAAATTCTTTTTTCTGTCCATACGGATCTTTTTCATCAATTCCAGGTGGCGTTGATTCTGTGTGAGCGGAGAGTAAATTCCTTCCTTCTTTTTATGCCCGTTATAATTCACAGTACGTATAAAATCTCCTGAGCTGTTGATTTCTATATCTCCATACAGATTCTTGCATTCGATCACAAAGCAGATCTTTCTCGTAAATACCAGAAAATCAATCTGGGCGTTCAGATCCCCATCCTCCAGGTAGATATCATGAAGTACATACATAGGCATATGGCTGTTTTTCAGCTCATAGATTATGTTGTTTTCACCTGCGATCCCATATTCGAGACATTTTATATCCTGGCTGAGCCTGGCTTGCCCCTCCTTGTTCAGCCTGGGTTCGAGCTGTTTCAACTGCTCCAGCTGTCGGAGCGCATCGCTGTCCTCTTTCAGAAATCCCGGTTCCTTCATCTTGTTAAACAACATGTATAGTACCTCCGTTTTTCTCATTGGTATAATTCCAGCTCATACAATATCCCCCTTGTCTGTTCATAAATCATGGGGACTCTGTTAAAGTAGAAAAGCCTATATTTAGAGCTGCCTACGGATATGGCTATTGGAAACAAAGCAGGCAAGTTCAAGTGCCATCATAAAATATCGGGGGTCGTGTTGTGAGCCTTTATTACCAAGTTCAGACCGCGGATCCCATTCAGGGGCATCTAAAAGGTCGCCACTTTTCAAAAAATTGTAAAACTTCACGCCCCGAAAATCACAAACCGCCTGAACAGACGCACATTCCATTTCCACAGCGATACAACCGTCTTGTTTACGCTTTTCAAAATTGCCTCTTGTTTCTCGGTAAATGGCATCGGTCGTCCATGTTTTTCCAAGAACATACGGAATATTTGCTTGTTTCATAAAATCAGCAACAATATAAGAATTTTTGAGAGTAATATAATCAGCGGCAGGAGCATAATGGTAGGAGGTTCCTTCGTCACGATAAGCCTCTGTCGGTATTACAATTTTTCCTCTTGCAATCTCCTTGTCAAGACACCCTGCACCGCCGAACATAATGATTTTGTCCGTATCAACCACCGACAGAACATCCTCAACAAGACCTACCGTACAGGGGGCTCCTATACATGTCTTGTAAAAGCCAATCTTTTTGCCCTTATACTCTATCTGATAAACAGGTGTTAGCCCGGCAGCCGAGTATAGTGTTGCAATCTGCGTGCAGTTGAAATGATTCTTTATGTATTCCTCGATGATATACGAAAATGTAATAATCATCACATCAACCAAAGGGACACCTGCTTTTCTTTTCGGCTCTATGATAGCTGCCGTTTGATTATCGAAAGAATTTGTTATCATCTTAGAATCTTCCTCATTTATTTTAACTTTCCGATTTCTATTTTATATCAAAGAGCGAGCTTATCCATGCTTTCTGTCCAGTATTCCCTAAGGCGCCTTCCAAGCTCTGCGTTTTCCTCTGACTCAAGATCAGGATCAGCCTTAAGTATCCGTTCAGCCGCTTCCGCAGTTTCCTTCAGTATATTGGCATCGGTAAAGATATCACCGATCGCAAATTCCATCATGCCGCTCTGTCTGATGCCGAAAAAGTCACCGGGCCCCCGCAGTTTTAAGTCCTCCGAAGCGATGAAAAATCCGTCGTTGGATTTATTTAATATCTCCAGCCGCCTGCCGGTGTCCTCTCCTCCGTTCCCATTGACAAAGATGCAATAGGACTGGTGTTCTCCTCTGCCCACCCGGCCTCTTAACTGATGCAGCTGTGCCAGGCCGAACCGCTCTGCGTTTTCCACCATCATAACGGTGGCATTAGGTACATTGACCCCCACCTCCACCACGGTAGTGGAGACCAGAACCTGTATCTCATTGGCGGCAAACCGCTCCATCACTTCATTCTTTTCTTTCGGCCTCATCTTGCCGTGCAGGTATTCCACCCGGATGGCAGGGGGAAGCACCCGGCGGAGCTTTTCCGTATATTCAATCACATTCTCCGCTTCCACCATATCGCTCTCTTCTACCATAGGGCAGATGACATACGCCTGGCGGCCGGCCTGAATCTCATTTTCAATAAAGCGGTACGCCCGATCTCGATAATCTGTTCCCACCACGCAGTTTTTGATCGGCAGCCGGTTGGCGGGCAGCTCATCAATGATCGAGATGTCCAGATCCCCGTACAGGATGATCGCCAGGGTGCGCGGGATCGGAGTCGCGCTCATAACCAGGACATGGGGCGTCTTCTCACTTTCAAGCCCCTTTTCCGAGAAGACCTCTCTCTGATGCACGCCAAAACGGTGCTGCTCGTCCGTGATCACCAGCGCAAGCTTATCATAGACAACCTTTTCCTGAATCAGCGCATGGGTGCCGATGACGATATCCGCCCTATGCTCAGCGATCTCGGTATAGGCCAGCTTCTTTTCTTTGGCAGTCATGGATCCTGTGAGCAGCACAGCCTTTCTAGCAATTCCGTATTTCTCCATCATTTCATTGACGGATTCATAATGCTGTCTGGCCAGCACTTCGGTAGGGGCCATCATCGCGGACTGATATCCGTAATCTGCAACCGTAAGCATGGCCAGTACGGCGATAATTGTCTTGCCGGATCCCACGTCGCCCTGGATCAGCCGGTTCATCAGATACTCTCCGGCCAGATCCTTTCGGATTTCATCCCAGACTTTTTTCTGTGCATTCGTCAGCTGATACGGCAGTTTTTCCAGAAGCTGTGACGCGGAAGAGCACTCCTTCATGACATAACCGTTGCGCACCCCGTCCTGCTGATCCTTCATCCGGCGTACAGTGAGGATGAAGACCAGGAATTCATCAAACACCAGACGGCGTCTGGCATAGAGCAGATCCTCTTCCGATTTGGGAAAATGGATATTCTGCACTGCAAAATTATACTCGGCCAGCCGATACTCCTTACGGACAGGCTCCGGCAGATATTCCTTCTGCATGGGATATTTCTCCAACGCCTGTTTCACCGCACCTGTCACCAGCTTGTTGGTCAGACCGTTCACCAACGGATAGATCGGACGCAGGGTATCCATCTGCTCCTCATAATGATTCAGGCGGTAGATAATGGGCTGTTCCATGGCAAGGCCCGCCTGATGCTTCACCGCCTTCCCGCGAAATACAAATCGGCTGCCGGCCTTCAGCGTGCTGCGCATATAAGGCATATTAAACCAGGTCAGCTGCAGAATACCGGTTTCATCCCGGATCACAGCATTTATGATCTGAAGATTACGCACCCGCTTCACCGTTGCATCCTTTGTCAGCATGCCGCAGACTGCCTGGATCTTTCCGGCTTCCAGATTAGCAATCGGTACCGGTGCCTGGAATTTAACGTAAGAGCGCGGATAATAATGCAGCAGGTCATCGATTGTTTCGATACCTGCCTTATGAAAAATCTTTTCTGTCTTTTCGCCGATTCCTTTCAGGGTAGTGATGCTCTGATTCATAACTTTTTCTGCCTTTCTGCGACTCATTTCCCATTCATTTTAACAGTTCAGACATCCGATCGGTTCCGGTAAAACAGGAAAAGGGAACATCTCCCTGCAGGCATTCAGCATCCGCAGAGAGCATGTCCCCCAATTATCCGTTTGTATGGCAACGCACTGATGGCTTATTCCACAGACATAATATAATAATAAACCGGCTGGCCTCCCCGATGGAATTCAATGTCACAGTCCGGATAAGCCTCCGCCACCTTCGCATTAAGCGCCTCTGCGGACTCCTGCTTGATATCTTCGCCATAGTAAATACTGATCAGCTCGGAATCCTCATCCACCATGGAATCCAGCATCATAAGCGCGGTCTCCGCCACTTCTTTGCCCACCGCCAGGATGCCTGTATCACCGATTCCCATGATATCTCCGGCCTCAATATCCTTGCCGTCTATGGAAGTGTTGCGCACCGCATAGGTCACCTGTCCGGTCTTTACTCTGGCCATCTCTGCGGTCATCAGTTCCGCGTTTTCTTCCGGAGTTTTATCCGGAGCAAAGTTGATGATTGCGGTGATGCCCTGCGGAACCGTCTTCGAAGGGATCACGATAATCTTTTTATCCTTTTCCAGGTTTTTCGCCTGTTCTGCCGCCAGGATAATATTTTTGTTATTAGGGAAGATGTAAATCACATCCGCATTTACCTGATCAATGGCATTCAGCATATCCTCTGTGCTGGGATTCATTGTCTGCCCGCCTTCTACCAGGTAATCCACATTCAGGCCGTCGAAGATCTCATTGAGCCCATCTCCGACAGAAATGGAGATAAACCCATAGGGCTTTCTCGGCCCCTTATCCTTCTGCTGCTCTTCCAGCGCTTTCTTTTCGGCTTCTTTGAACAGTTTCTCCTGATGCTCTTCTCTCATGTTATCGATCTTGATCCTGGATAAGGAACCGTACGTCAACGCCTTCTGGAGTGCCAACCCCGGGTCGTTGGTATGTACGTGCACCTTGATCAGGTCCTCGTCCGATACCACTACGATGGAATCTCCGATGGATTCCAAATATTTCTTGAAAGAATTTTCCTTCGCAAAATCAAACGCTTTTTCAATGTTTACAATAAATTCGGTGCAGTAACCGAATTTAATATCCGCGGTTTCCACTTCTTCTGTGGACACATTGGATACAAAGGCACTGGTACCTGTAGTCTCAAAGGAAGAAAGATCGATCTCTTTTCCCAGAAATGCGTCATATGCGCCCTTAAGCGCCTGCATGAGGCCCTGTCCGCCGGAATCCACAACACCTGCCTGTTTTAAAACCGGCAGCATCTCCGGAGTCTGGCTTAACACATAATCCCCGTGCTCCAGAACTGCTTTTAACATCTCTTCCAGATCTTCGGTTTCTTCTGCCAGCTGGGATGCCTTATCCGCCATCCCGCGCGCCACAGTCAGTATAGTGCCCTCCTTTGGCTTCATAACAGCCTTATAGGCGGTCTCCGTCGCCCGCTGAAACGCATTGGCCATAACGCCCGCATTGATCTCATCCACTGATTTAATCTCCTTGGTAAAACCTCTAAGAAGCTGGGAAAGGATAACCCCGGAATTGCCTCTGGCCCCTCTAAGGGAACCGGAAGAAATGGCTTTTGCCAGGTTTTCCAGAGTGGGCTCCTTTATATTCTGCACTTCTTTGGCTGCTGACATGATGGTCAGAGTCATATTGGTCCCTGTGTCTCCGTCCGGAACCGGAAATACATTCAGCTCATTAATCCATTCTTTTCTTGCCTCTAAACTCTTTGCGCCTGCCAAAAACATCTTCTTCAGCATTTTGGCATCTATTGTGCTTACCGCCACGTGACTGCTCCTCCTAATCTCATCAATCTATTACTCTCACACCTTCAACGAAGATGTTGATTTTCTCCACTTCAATACCGGTAAACTGCTCGACTTTATACTTCACAGTTTCGATCAGGTTATCCGATACCGCGGAAATGCTGACACCGTATACAACGATCACGTGAAAATCTATCGTCAGCCTGTTGTCTTCCACAGACACATTGATGCCATGAGTTAAGCTGTCCCGCTTTAAGAGCCTTACAAGGCCGTCCTTCATGCTGATCGCCGCCATGCCCACGATGCCGAAGCATTCAATCGCAATTGTTCCTGCAAAACGGGCGATTACTTCCGTATCTATCACAATCTCGCCTATCTGGTTGCTGATTCGACACTTCATCTTTTTACCTCCGTTACTATATTCTCTGCTGCTCATTCTTTTTTTGATGTATGAAACCGGCTTTTTATTGAACACAGAAATTCTATCTTACATATTATACCCTCTTTTAATGGAAAAGGAAAGATATTTTTACATTTAATAGTTACCCCTGTTGAACAAAAAACCGCCTGTCGGTATTTACACTGACAGGCGGTCACCTTTGCGTATACGTATTCATACGGGTCATCTGCAGATTAAGCTCTTTCAACTAAGCCGGACTTCAGACAAGAAGTACAAACGTACATCTTCTTAGCAGCTCCGTTCACTTTAACCTTTACAGATTTTACATTTGCTTTCCACATTTTGTTGGATCTTCTATGGGAGTGGCTCACTGCGTTACCAAAATGAGCGCCCTTTTGACAAATAGCACATTTAGCCATGATTGCACCTCCTTAAATCTATTAGGTCAACCATAGCGCTGACCCACAACAAACTATATAATACCAGATGATATCAAAAAAAGCAAGCACAAAATAGCATTTTTCGATGAATTTTTGATACAGTGGTTACTATTCTCGGTTGTCGTAAACCTACCGCGAATGACAGGGCAGAGTATGGGAAGTTTACGGCATCTGTGAATAGCCCCCTTACAGATCGTTTATCGTTTCTGTGATTTCCATACTGCGTATCCTTTTTGTTGGAGCATACACCGCCAGAATTGCTGCAAGCATAACAAATAAAATAATAACTGCCACCAGAGATGCCGGAAAATTCCACACTGCATAAGTAAAATGCTCTGTAATGAGGAAATCGTATAACAGTTTGCTAAAAAGCAATCCAATCCCGCACCCGGCTGCGCATCCCCAGAAAGCATAGGTAAATGCCTCTGCAGCAATCATCTTTGTGATTTGACGCTCATCCATTCCCACCGCACGCATTGCCCCATATTGCTTCATCCTTGCCGACACGCTCATGGAAATGCTGTTGACTATGTTCAGCACCGTAACTAATGTGATAATTACTAAAAAGCCATAGACACAGGCAACAAATGCAAGATATGTTCCGCCAGTCCGTTCACCGCGATTATCACTGAAATTATAATTGCTTCCTACTGTATCAGAAATTGCCTGCACATCCTCGTCAGCTGCATTCTGCTCCATTTGTACCATGAGAAGTGTATAGTCGGTCACACCCGTCAAACGGGTAAATGTTTCACCGGAGATTATGAGGGTCATCTTTCCATCCGTCAGACCGTCACTGCTAAATAAATCATATTTTAACAAACCAGCGATTTCGAGTTCTTCATCCCCAACCAGAATTTTATCTCCAATTTTCCAGGAACAGCTTCGGTCCCATGTTGCAAGGGCATAATGGCTGTCCTCATAAACCTTTGACAAATTGCTGCCCCGCTGCAGCATGCCGTCTTTTTCCAGACAGTCTAAATCAAACTCATCAAAAGAAATCATGTCCACTGTTGTGGAAAGCGTTTTGTCACCGTTTAGTCCTGCCGGAATATCAAAGGCGCTTCTGCGGCCATAAACCTGTTTCACACCTTCCATGCTGCCGATCGTTTCCGCCAGATTGGTACTGATAGAATTTATACCATCACTGCTTGAAATGCTTATATCAGAAGCAGCGGCAGATTGGGGCATCAAATAGTTGACAAACTCGATCAGTACAGAAAAACTTAAAAACAGGATAATGCTTAGGGCAAAGGAGCCCGTCATCAGGATGAGATTTTTCTTCACGGAAACAGCATGGTGAATCCCCAACGCAGTCTCGATTTTGGCGAGCCGGATATTCACGGAATGGCGCACTTTATTACCGTTTTCTGAATTGCCTGTAACTGCTGTAATAGGAGACACCTTTGCGGCCCGTTTGGACGGAGAACCCGCCGCAAATAGTACCGTAACAACACCAACGATAATGCCGCTGACAATCCCAATGATGCTGACTCTGAAAAGAGGGATCTCGGAAAACTCTTCACCAACAAGAAACCTCAAAGCTGCGCACAGTCCCCAGGTAGTTATAATTCCAAGTCCCAGGCCTATGGGAACCGCTGTTTTACACCAATTCAAAGCTTCCAGTCTCACAAAACGAATAATTTGCTGCCTGCTCATTCCGATGCAGCGCATCATTCCAAAGAATCTCGTTCTTTGAGCAACAAGGCTGTTCATGCTGCTTGAAATCATCAATACTCCGGCAATCAAAATTAACAAGAACAATATCCCCGCTATCAGGATCAGTGACTGCCCCATTTCACTGCTGAACAATTCTTGAAATGACAGGCTGCCATGTTTATGAAGCAGCCTTGACTGCTCCATTCTGGCGCCCATCTCAGCCATACTAAATACAGCCGTGACCATAAACACAGCAAAGATAATGCATAGCAGCGTCATACGGTTCTGCCTTCTGCGAACTTTGGCGGAGATTGGAATAAGGCTTAGATAACTCTTCATTCCCTGCACCTCCCCAGATCAGTCAATACACCATCCATCACCTGCAATACCCGATCCGCGGACTGCGCAATACCGTTGTTATGTGTAATCATGATGATTGTCTGCTCATACATCTTGGAAGCTTCTTTCAGAAGCGTAATGACCTCCCTGCTGTTTTGGGAATCCAGATTGCCGGTCGGCTCATCCGCAAGGATCAGAGACGGGCGCATGATGAGTGCGCGGCCGATGGCTGCTCTCTGTTGCTGCCCCCCGGATAACTGGCTTGGCAGATGATCCCTGCGTCCCTTCAGATTCAGCACCTCAAGCAGTTCTTCCAGATATTTTTTATTTGGTTTCTGGTAGTCCAGCAGCATAGGAAAAATTATATTCTGCTCAACCGTCAACTCCGGAATCAGATTAAACCCCTGAAAAATAAAACCGATATTCCGGCGGCGGAAAACTGTCAGCGCCTTATCTTTCATTGAAAAAATATCCTTGCCGTCGATCTGCACCGTGCCGGATGTAGGCGTATCAAGCGCTCCCAGCATATTTAAAAGTGTACTTTTGCCGGATCCGGATTCACCCACAATCGCTACATATTCCCCTTTAGGAACGGAAAAGCTGACATCCTTCAGCGCTTTTACAGCGGTTTCTCCGCTGCCATAAGTCTTGCAAATATGATTGACTTCTAACAAATTCATAGGTAAGCACCTCTTTCAAAATATTTCGGATCCGCATACCGGTTTGTCTTTCACATGCCTCACCGTACTTGAAAGGATAACATGAAAATCCTACGGTCTTCTTACAGTAAGTCTACAATTTTGTAGGAATCAGAAAGTTCAGGATAAAGGTTGTGCCCATTCCCAGTTCGCTTTGTACTTCTATTGTCCCTTTATGTGCCTCAACTATCATTTTGGAGAGAGGAAGCCCAAGACCTGCTCCCTGCTTGTCTTTGGAAAAACGGCTGCGGTAAAACCGCTTAAAGATATGATGCAGATCCTCCTGATGGATTCCGCTTCCGTTGTCCTTAATGACAATCTGAATCATAGATACGGACTGTTTCCACTCGATTCGGATGAAATCCCCGCTGCCTGTATGGTCAAAGGCATTTTTCACAATATTTTCTAGCGCTTCTATCATCCAGTCACGGTCACAAAATAATAAAATTTGTTCTTCCCCTGATAAAATCAGCTTCTTTTCTTCCTGCTTCGCGCGGTATGCAAAATGCAGCTCCACCTCTCCCATCATATCCGCAACATTCTCAAAAGCTTTTTCAAACACGATGGACCCGGCATCCAGCTTCGTGATCTTTAATAGATTCTGCACCAGCATTTCGATCCGGTCAAGCTCCTTCTCTGAGAGCAGTACAAACTCCTGAAGCTCCGGCAGTTCTGCCGTTTCTTCCTTTAGGAGACCATTATAAATATTCAACGCTGCGAGGGGTGTTTTCAATTGGTGGGAAATATCCGATATTGTATTTTTCAGAAAGAGTTTTGATCTTCTCTCATTTTCTGCACTCGCATTCAAAATGGACGCCAAAGAGTTCACTTCATGGAACAATCTGTATATTTCTCCTTCTTCATCGCATGCAATCCGAGTCTCACGGCTGCCGGCAATATAGTCTGTAATCTGCTCCACGGCATTTTCCATAATTTCATTCTGTTTTATGAAATATCCATAGCAGACAGCCAATATAACAATTCCCATAACCAGAGAAGAGAGCAATATAAAAAGCGCCGCATTTTCCGGTTTTAGAATCAGGAAAGCCACAGACAGCGAGGGCAGAGCCAGTATACAGATTAAAATTTTATTAAATAAGGCTTTGATTTTTCGATCTGCAAATATTCTCATTTGACACCTGAACGATCTGTATTCCATTTATAGCCCATACGCCGGACCGTTATAATACGGGTTGGATTTCCAGGATCTTCCTCAATCTTTTTCCGCAGTCTGCGGATATACACGGAAAGAGAATTATTATCAATATAGTTTTCATCACAATCCCACAGCCTGTTTAAAATCTGCTCCTGCGAAAGTGTCCGGTCGGGATTTTCCATAAACAGGCACAGCAGCTTATATTCACTTGCTGTAAGTTCAATCGGCTGACTGTTTTTATAGACTTCGCTTTTCAAAAGATGAACTGTAATTCCGTTGGAATTTAATTCTGCATCTGCTTCGCTGAAATTATCACTCCTCCGAAGCAGGGCATTGATCCGCGACATGAAAATTGCCAGTTTGAATGGCTTCGTGATATAGTCATCGCCACCCATATCAAGCCCCATGATTACATCCGTTTCCTCATCAGCTGCAGTCAGAAACATTATAGGCACTTTTGATGTCCGGCGTATTTTTCCGCACAGATCAAATCCGGAGCCATCCGGCAATGACACATCCAGAACCACCAGATTGTATTTTCCTTCCGCCCATACCTGCTCCGCCTCACTGTAAGTACGGGCAACATCCAGCACATATCCCTGCTTTTTAATGGCAAAGGACAATCCGTTGATTAAGCTTAGATCATCCTCAACTAAAAATATCCGCTTCATTCGTCATTACCCTCCTCGTATTATGGAATCTTACACAATTTTATCATCGACAGCACAAAAGAGCCTGTTCACAGCTGTCATAAATATCCCGCGTATAGCGGGGCAGAGTATAGTCCTCATAGGGACGCGCTCTCGCTCCGTGAAGCGCGCAGCAACTGTCACCAGCCGCCAGGTTGATGACCTGCGCGCACATCAGTGCGCTTCCTTGTGCGGGCTTTGCGGGATCCCTATGGGGACTATACTCTGCCCCGCTATACGCTGCTTGATCGGCAGCCGTGAACAGTAACAAATTATCCAAATAATTAGCATCCGTATTGACTCATAGAATCTATCCAGTCCCCGAATTCCTTCTTAATACCGTCTTTCATTTCATGAAGTTCACTTATAATACCGTCTTTCATTTCTTCATACTCTCTAACAATATCATCCGTCCAATTCATACCGCATCCTGCAAGGCTTGTCATCAAGCCCATCAGGAGTAACAAGATAGAAATCCGTTTGCGCAACATAGCAGTTCCTCCTCCAATCGGTTAATAGGCCACATACTTCTAAGGGTAAGTATGCCATCTATACCTTACTGCAATATTACTGTAAGGCTACAGTTTTGTAGGATTTCCAAAACTATCAAAGGCTGGCACCTATCATAAAAATAATAGTGTGCCAGCCTTAATTAACCTTAACGGAGACAATGGAATGGGGGAAATCACTACATTCCAACTATTTTTCTTACGGTGTTTGCCGTTCTGATTGTCAGTTTGCCACTGATATTCGCACTCGCGGTCTTTGGCCACCAGTTGGTCTTTTGATAATCCTTCCTGCTGAAAGACCAGAATACCGCTTTCTTATAATCTTTAATCTTTTCTAAGCCCTCCCTTGGTTCCCCAATCTCGTCCCACACCTCGGCAAAGGTAGCCGGGGGCAGAATAAAAATCAGATTATCATAGATTTCCTTATCGTTGTCTCCCCACCAGTCCGGCGCGTGCTGCAAAATATCTTCGAGATCCTCTTTTGATATGACGAAAACCGGAATATCCAGACCAAACTGTTCTTTTATCCCTGCTTCAATCCGGCTTGTAAGGTTCCCTATACTGTCTTTTGCACTTAAAAAAACCACATTGCCGCTGTTTAAATATGTCTTAACTGCTCCGAACCCAAGCTCTTCAAAAGTTTTCTTTAGTTCAGCCATTGGGACCTTATTTTTACCGCTTATGTTGATGCCGCGCAATAGCGCAATATAACTTCCCATATTTATTGATTTCTCCATACAAACCCTCACTTTTTCTTTCGCAGTTTCAAGTCAATATTGTTCTTTGCCGCCGCTGTCTGCAGCAATCCTGCTGCTAAAGCGCTTCTTTCTTTGAGCGTGAGCGTTTCCAAATCGGCTCTGCATTCCATTTGCCTAAGTACCTCCTGCAGCTCCTGCAGTTCCATCAGGTTGACTGCCACACAGAACAGCGTCTTTCTCCTCCCGTCATTGTAGTTGGCGAGGAGGACTTCCAGGATGTGTGCCTTTTCTGCCTGCTCTGCGTTGTAGGCTTCCATTCCGATCTGCTGGGCCTTTTTCATATCCGACCTTCGGTTTCGGTGGGTTATAAAAGAATCAAAGTCGTCAATATGTTCATATTTTAAACATGGGTATACACCGCACTGAAAACAGTATTCTACTCCATCATGCTCCATACTGCATCTTGCGATTCTACAGGTCTGATTCCCTTCACCACCACCGCATCCGGGGCAATGTTTACTTAAAAACATGGGGCAAAGCCCACAGTTCAAACCACAGAGGGCGAATAATTGATTTTGTCGGATAAATCCTTTCATGATACCTCCTGAATAAACGTTTGAACTTCCACCTCGATCTCTATATTCTTTTATCTGACTTCATTATAATAGATTTAAGAGATACCGTCTATCAGAAAATAGGAGGATCTGCTACTCCTGCTCCAGCAGTCCGGTGTACAGCTGATAGTAAATCCCCTTTTTCGCAAGCAGGCTTTCATGATCGCCGCGCTCTATAATCCGGCCATGATCCATCACCATGATCACATTGGAGTTTTTAATTGTGGAGAGTCGGTGAGCGATCACAAATACCGTCCGGCCCTCCATCAGGCGGTCCATGCCTTCCTGTACGATTTTCTCCGTGCGCGTATCTATGCTGGAGGTAGCTTCGTCCAGGATCAGCACCGGAGGATCCGCTACCGCCGCACGGGCAATGGCCAAAAGCTGGCGCTGACCGGAAGAGAGATTTGCACCGTCGCCGGTCAGGACGGTCTGATACCCTTTCGGCAGATGCGTGATGAAGGAATGGGCATTGGCCAGTCTGGCTGCCGCAATCACCTCTTCTTCTGTGGCTTCGAGCTTGCCATATCTTATGTTCTCCATCACGGTTCCGGTAAACAGATGGGTATCCTGCAGCACAATTCCCAGAGACCTTCTTAAATCCGCCTTTTTGATCTTGTTGATGTTGATGCCGTCATAGCGGATTTTTCCGTCCTGAATATCGTAAAAACGGTTTATCAGGTTGGTAATCGTTGTTTTCCCGGCGCCGGTCGCTCCCACAAACGCGATCTTCTCACCGGGCTTCGCATACAGCTCGATGTCATGCAGCACGATCTTCTCGTCGCTGTAGCCGAAATCCACATGATCGAACACCACATCGCCCTTCAGCTGTTCATAGGTTGTCGTATTGTCTTCCCTGTGGTAATGTTTCCACGCCCATATGCCGGTGCGTTCCTTCATTTCAACCAGCCGGCCGGCCTCCACCCTCGCATTGGTGAGTTCCACATATCCGCCGTCCACCTCAGGCGCCTCATCCATCAGCTGAAATACTCTTTCCGCTCCGGCTAAAGCCATGATGATGGAATTGAGCTGCTGTGATATCTGTGATATCGGCTGGCTGAAGCTGCGGTTAAACTGAAGAAACGAGGCAAGCCCTCCAAGCGTAAGCCCTCCTATGCCGGTGATTGCCAGCACAGATCCGGCGATCGCTGTGACTACGTAATTGATATTGGAGAGATTGCCCATGACGGGCATCAGTATATTGGCATATTTATTGGCGTTATCCGCGCTTTCAAACAGTTCGTCATTGAGCTTTCCGAATTTTTCTCTGCTCTCATCTTCGTAGCAGAATACCTTCACCACCTTCTGCCCTTCCATCATCTCTTCGATATATGCATTCACTTTGCCCAGCCGCACCTGCTGCGCTATAAAATGAGAACCGCTTTTGGAAGCCACATTCCTGGATACCATCACCATGACGGCCACCATAAGTATGGTGACACCTGTTAAAGGTGCGCTTAAGGTGAGCATCGAAACAAACACGCTGACCACAGTGATCACACAGGACACAAGCTGTGGCATGCTCTGGCTGATCATCTGCCTGAGCGTATCCGTATCGTTGGTATAAATGCTCATGATATCGCCATGGGGGTGTGTATCAAAATATCGGATCGGCAGGGTTTCCATATGGGAAAACAGGTCATTTCTGATATTGCGCATTGTTCCCTGAGTGACATTGACCATGATCCGGTTGTACGCCCACACGGACAGCACGCCCGCAGCATAAATGAAAGCCATCTTCACAAGCACCCGAAACAGCGGACCGAAATCCGAATTGCTGCTCCCGATAAAAGGAAGAATATAGTCATCGATCAGGTTTTTCATAAACAGTGTTCCTGCCACACTTGCCATTGTGCTCACGATGATGAGAAAAAGTACGGATAAGCACTGCAGCTTATAATAACGCAGCACATAGGAAAACAGCCTTTTTAAGATTGTCCCTGCACCTTTTTTCTTATTCACGGACTACACCCCCTTCCTCTGTACTCTGGCTTTTAGTCGTCTGTGATTCATACACATCCCGATAGATGGGACTGGACTTTAGAAGTTCTTCATGAGTTCCTATGTTCTCGACCCGTCCTTCATTTAAGACGATGATCTTATCCGCATCCTGTACGGAGGAAATACGCTGTGCGATGATAATCTTTGTGGTATCCGGTATTTCTTCCCTGAAGGCCTTTCGAATCAGGGCATCGGTCCTTGTATCCACCGCGCTGGTGGAATCGTCCAGGATCAGTATCCTGGGTTTTTTCAGAAGCGCGCGGGCGATACACAGCCTCTGTTTCTGGCCGCCGGATACATTTGTGCCGCCCTGTTCAATATAGGTTTTGTAACCTTCGGGAAGAGCGCGTATAAATTCATCTGCCTGGGCCAATCTGCAGGCTCTCTCCAATTCTTCCCTGGTGGCATTCTTTTTGCCCCATCTTAAGTTTTCCTCGATCGTGCCGGAAAAGAGCACGTTTTTCTGGAGCACCATGGCTACCTCATCACGCAGCGTCTCCAGATCATATTCCCGCACATCCACGCCGCCCACGCGGACGCTGCCTTCCTTCACATCATACAGCCTGGGAATCAGCTGCACCAATGTGGATTTCGCGCTGCCCGTACCCCCGATGATGCCCACTGTTTCTCCGGAACGGATGGTGAGGCAGATGTCTTCGAGCACATTATTCTCACCGTCCGCCTTATATTTGAAGTTCACATGATCAAATTCAACAGCGCCGTCCTTTACTTCGCGCACGGCGCAGGCCGGGTTTAGTATATCCGGCTGTTCATCTATGACTTCGGCTATACGTTCTGCGGATGCCTTCGCCATGGTGATCATGACAAAGATCATGGAAATCATCATCAGACTCATCAATATGTTCATCACATAGGTGAATAGCGACATCAGCTGTCCCGTGGTCAGGCTGTCGGATACGATCATCTGCGCTCCCAGCCAGGAAATCAATAGAATGCAGGCATACATCGCAAACTGCATTAACGGCGTATTAAACACAAGCAGCCTCTCTGCCTTTATAAACATACTATAGATATTTCCGCTGGCCTTTTTAAACTTATTCACCTCATAATCTTCTCTCACATAGGCCTTTACCACACGGATGGCTCCTACATTTTCCTGTACGCTGGAATTTAAGTCATCGTATTTCTGAAACACCTTCATAAACAGGGGATGCACATGGGAAGTGATCAGGAAAAGGGCGATGCCCAGAAATAAGATGGCTCCCCAGAATATGCCGGACAGGCTTAAACTGATCCTGGAAGCCATAAACATCGCACAGATCAGCATGAAGGGAGCCCGTATGCAGAGCCTTAAGATCATCTGATAGGCGTTCTGCACATTGGTGACATCCGTAGTCAGCCTGGTCACCAGTCCGGCCGTGGAAAATTTATCGATATTGCTGAAGGAATAGTTCTGAATATTGTCAAACATGGCCTTTCTTAGATTTCTCGAAAAACCTGTCGAAGCCCTGGCCGCATATTTTCCGGCCAGCACCCCGAAGATCAGCGACAGCATGGCTGCCGCCAGCATACAGAGCCCTATCAGGCAGACATTTTGGATGCTGCCCTGATTTACGCCGGAATCAATGATGGATGCCATCAGGTACGGAATAATGATTTCCATGATCACTTCCAGAATCACGAACACAGGGGTTATGAGGGACGGTTTCTTAAATTCCCTGACCTGTGCAAGCAGTGTTTGTAGCATATGGTTTTCCTCTCTTTCATTTTCATATTATTTTTCTAACGGAACAGGCTTCACAGCCGCCGTTATGTTAGCATGCTAATCATCAAAAGAACAAAACTGGATGAGCCTCGGCACTCTTTCACGGTGTGCCGTCAGCCGTCAGTCTGTAATGTTATTCAGCATCCTGCTTAACAGCCTCCACAGCTCTTCTTTTTCTTCATCGCTGATGCCGTCAAACATAACCAGGTTCAATTCATCGATATTTTTAATCACCATCTGGTGATGCTCCATAGCCTTGGCGGTGAGCACGATCCTTTTATACCTGCTGTCTGTGCTGCCAGGCAGCATGCGGATGAACTGCTTCTCCTCCAGCCTTTTTAATATGCCGGATACCGTGGGTTTCTGCATATGAAAGGCTCTCTCCAGATCCACCGGATTCACTTCCGAATCCTGATGATGATGCAGGTAGGCGAGCACATCACACTGTGCGGATGTGAGCTGGATATCCGTGATCCGATGATTCAGCAGCTTATCAAAGTTATTGCTGATCATTTTAATCAACCGGCCTAGCTGATGATTCTCTACCATATCGTGTCTCCCTCCCGCCGCCGGCCGTCAGGCCGAAGGCAAAGCGCATCTTAACACAGATGTCATTAATTAGCATGCTAACTATTTTAACATCAATTATATCCTCTGTCAATTCTAAAACAAATAAGAATGCAGCGAAGAATCCCGCTTATGGGGGTTTTCGCCTGCGGCGGGTCGCTTTATAAATCAAAAAAAGGAACATGCAGACGGTGTCCCGCTCTGTCATGCCCCTTTCAATATACACGAACCCGTCCCCCTAGAACGTGTTTTAAAATTCATTTCCACAATGTGTGACACACATCTTACGGAACACAATTTTCAAACACGCTCTAGCAGCTGCAGAACAGATTGTATCCCGCTATAATCAGGCCGGCCGCAATGCATACCAGCAAAAAGCTTTTAGGAAAGATCAGCACAAGCGCCATGCCCACACCGACCCAGAACAGAATAAGGCCAATCAACCGTCTCATACCAACCTCCCGCATGACAGATGACACTGTATCACCAGATTGCTTATTATATCCTATGCGGATTCATGCCAGAAATGTGCGCAATTTCAGACGGTTTTATGTTTTTTAATCACAAGTGGGCCCTTTACTCCTCCTGACCGGACTCATCCACAGCCTTCTTCACTTCATCGTCGGAAATGTCCACGTTTTCTTTAGAGGTGAATTTATTGATGATATCCGGAACCATGTCAAGAATCTTGGTTATGCTGTCCTGATTTTTAACATTGACAAGTTTGGTGCAGCCGTTCTGAATCACCAGGATCGCGCTGGGAGAAATCTTGCCGGTGAGACCGCCGCCCGCGCTGTTCTTTCCTTCCTTCATGCCTGCACCCGCACCGCAGCCGAATGTCACATCCACTAACGGAAGAATGATCGTATTATCCAGATGGATCGCATCCCCCACCACCGTCTTTGTGGTAATAAAATTGTCCATTCCCTTAAACAGTGTCTCTACTGTGGAATTAAAGTTGTTTTCTGCCATGAATTTTCCTCCTTATACTGTCACCCGCCTAGGCGGATGACCTGCGCACACTTTTAGTGTGCTTCCTGTTGTCTAAAGCCCTTATAGACTTTTCTTAGGTTCCTATTCAACAAAAGCTTTACTCCTATTATCAGCAGAGAAAAGGCTCTTATTCTTCCTTTGATGTATATATTTCCTTCCAGCACCGCTTGCTCAAAATCGGCATAAAGATCCACATGTTCACAATACCAGCCGTAGAACATCGAGACCGCTGCTAAGACCTGACCGGTCATCGCCGGATCTTCAAAACCGAAGCGCAGCGTCAGCTGGAATTTTTTAGGTTTTAAATGCCGAAACAGGCCACCGCACTGAAGTTTTATAAAAGCAAGCGCCTTTTTTGCCGGTTCTTCATTGAGGAATTGCCAGAACCAAGCTGCTTTATCTTTAGCTGCTACCAGTTTATCACAAATACTGTTAACCGTAAATTTAAAGTTTTGTATCGCATTTTTTATTCTTTGAAAAACGTTTTTGAATTTCGCAAAAAAGCTTATATGCACAGAAGGAGACGGGGAACCGATTTTTACCGCATCATCTTCACATGTCTTCCCGTCAGGGACTGTCTTTAACTCCCCTGCGTTTTTATCATCGGCGGTTTCTTTTACAGCAGTTTCTTTAATGGCAGATTCATTTATGGCAGTTTCTTTAACAGCAGTTTCATTTACAGTTTTATTCTCGGCCTGCGCATCAACAGACTCATTTGAGACAGCATCCGATGAAACCGGCTTTTCTTCTGTTTCACTTACTGCTTTTCCTGCTTTCTTCCTGGCACGGGTCCGTTTCTTTTTAGAAGACCGGCGCTTTCCAAGCCGGATACCGAAGACACGGATCACCGTCCCGCTTTTATCTCCGTCATAAGTCAGCCGGACCGACAGCGCTCTCATAAGCCAGGAAATCCGAAGGCTGCCCTCCGGTCTGCCAAGCCAGGACGCCTTCCCCTCATAGCGTACAGGTACAACTAATACCGTACTGACAACGAGCAGGATCAGGCAAAGCAAAATCAGAAGCAGGATGCCGATGACTTTCAGCACTCCCAGTAAAATAGCAAGCAACGCACCACATCCTTCCTCATGTCTCGAATACGCTCATCGTCAGCTGCCGATGACCCATGTGCATTTCAGCGCTCTTCTTCTACTTTAAGATACTTTCGCACATCCGTACTGCCGGTATGGCTAAGCGTCTCCTCTACAATGACTGCCGCCACCTCCATGGCCTCTTCCTTGTCAGCGGCAAGCCCTACAATCGACAGGCGTTCTGTCTGAAAATGCTCCTGCCTTAAGACAAAAGCCGGGTAAAGATCCAGAAGATTTGCAGGATTGGATGCCAGCGCGATCACATAGGCGCGCGCGGCAAATTTCCCCCGCTTCAGAGCCCTGATCACGCGCGGCGCTCTCTTCTTTACATTTTCACCTATATACAGATTTTCATACCATGTCATATTATTCACATTTATTTCCTCTGTTAAACCCTGCTTCACAGCCACTACCCGGGAGTATACTGTCAGGCCTCATTCATCATCTGATTCAGTATCTCCATACAGGCGGCGCGCTCCGCCGAATCACGGCAGCCGTCCAGGCTGTCCCTGATATACTGCTCAATTTCATCGGCCGACTGGAAAAACACCGGAAATGAGGACAGGGCATAGGCCATAACCGCTCGCATAACCGGCTTTTCAAGGCTGGAAAACAGGCTGTCAAACTGTCCCGTCAGCCTCACAAAGCATTCCTCCAGACGGTCGGAATCCACATGGCCGGCATGAAAAGACTCATTTCCATCCTCTGAAAACTCCACAAACAGGCTGGTGGACAGAAGTTTTTGAATCCGGTACAGTGACTCATAAATCTTATCCAGCATCAGACCTGAAAGGAGATCCTGAAAGCTGCTCCTGATCTCATCCAGCATGTATTCCGCATGGTCATAACGTTCCATGAGGTTTTCCTGCCGTCCTTCCAGCTCATAGTAGAGCTCCGTAATTTCATCCGGCAGGCTTTTATAAACACCTTCTGTCCGCTCTTTTACTATCCCGCTCAATATATTGCGGCACAGATCCCTTTCCTCCACATCGGTCATCGCATAGGGGGTGGAAAGGATGATCGCATACAGCTGATTGATCACCTCTGCCGCCAGCATATAGATGCTGATCAGATCGGTGACGGTGCTCACACCTCTGTTGAGTATGCCCTGCAGTCTTACAAAAGTCTGCTGATCCAGCTCTTTGTAAGATGCCTTTTCAAGCTGATCCAGAATCCCGTTTAATGCCTCAAAACCCTCTCCGAACCCTTCCGGCACAGACAGCATGCATTTGCTTTCCAGCATATACAAAAAGTCATCCAGGCTGTCCGAATCCGCGCCGTTGTACAGAGACAGCGCATCCTGAAGATAGTTGTAAAATCTGGCCTTCGTCATCCTAAGCGGAAGCTGGCCGACCATCTCCTGAATCTGCAGGTTAACCAGCTGTCTGTCCGAATCCCCAAGCACATGGGTAAGCAGCCTTCTGGAGAAAAGCTCTGTATTCACTTCCTGCTGCGCATCTTCTTTAAAGCGGTATTCCATCCTGTTTAATACATATTCGTAGATCTGCAGGCGATCCGCATAGGCGGTCAGCTTTTTCACATCACTGATCATACTTTTACGCAGCGTATCCGCGTGTTCCACCGCCTGCTCGAACTGCTGTCCTGAAAATTCTCCCAGAACATCCTGGCTTAGACACTGCCATATGCCTTCCAGCATAGCGTTAAGCTCCGGGCAGTCTTCCCCGATATCCATATTCATTTCAAACAGCGTGCCCGCGTTCATGGCGGCTTTGATATAAGCAAGCCGGTTGGATAAGGACATCATGTAATTGCCGTAAAACGCCAGGTTGCTGTCCACATCCTTTTTATGTTCCAGTTCTTTTATCGTTTTGTTGATATCTGCCATGTTGATTTATCCCTTCTGTGTTCTATTTATAATTTTCCAGAATACAGCGGCGCAGAAGATCCAGTCCCTTTGTTACAGCCTGTTCCCGCACCTTGGCGCGATTGCCTTTAAAACGGAATTTCTCAACCTTAACCGTATTGTTGATATAACAGCCGATGTATACCGTACCCACCGGTTTTTCTTCCGTGCCTCCGTCAGGACCTGCGATCCCGGTAACGGCGATGCATGCGTCGCTGTCGGAAGCGAATACTCCGCCTTTGGCCATCTCTTTGGCTGTTTCCTCGCTCACAGCCCCATATTTCTTCAGCGTCGGTTTGCTCACATCCAGATATTTTCTCTTTGCTTTATTGGAATAGGTTACAAAGCCTTCCTTAAAGACATCGGAAGCCCCGGGCACGTTGATCAGTCTGCCCGAAAGAAGCCCTCCGGTACAGGACTCTGCAGTGGCTACGGTCAGGTCATATTTTTTAAGCAGGCGGACCACCACATCCTCCAGAGTATCCTCGGCTTTCGTGGTGTAGATATTCATGCCAAAACGCTTTTTCAGCTCTTTCACCACAGGTTTCATGAGCTTTACGGCTTCTTCCTCATCCTTCGCTTTTGCAGTAATCCTAAGGTGTACCTCGCCGGTCTTGGCGTAGGGCGCGATGGTAGGATTGGTCTGTGCGTCCACCATATCTTTGATCATCGTCTCCACCTGGCTTTCGCCAATCCCGCAGATCTTGACCATCTGCGAATAGATCGTTTCCGGCTGCAGGCTGTTTAAATACGGCGCGACCTGCTCTTCAAACAGCGGATACAGCTCGTTTGGCGGTCCGGAAAGCAGAACTGCTATTTTACCGTTTTTCTCCATGATCAGGCCGGGCGCCGTCCCGTTGCCGTTATCCAGCACCTTCGCCCCTTCCGGGACCATGGCCTGCTTCCAGTTATTATCCGGAATCACCTTATAGACGCTGTTGTTTAAGTACGTTTCAATGCGGCGGCGCGTATGCGCATCCTCCGAAAGAGGCAGATCCATCACTTTCGCACAGACTTCCTTTGTCAGATCGTCTTCGGTAGGCCCAAGTCCCCCGGTCAGGATTACCACATCACTGCGGCCGAATGCGGTGGTCACCGCATCCGTCAGCCGCTGTTCGTTGTCCCCTACAACGGTCTGATAATAAACGGAAAGTCCCAGAAGCGCACATTTCTCCGACAGGTACTGCGCGTTTGTATTCACAATATTTCCAAGCAGAATCTCTGTTCCTACGGATATCAGCTCTACAACCATTATCTGTTCCCCTCTTTCAGCACATCAATATTTTTTCTCATGTAATCGATCAGCGATATCACAGTCAGAGCCAGCGCCAGCCATATGAGCACCTGTTCCAGGATTTCAAAAGGTCTGTACGGTATATCTGCAATTAAAAGCAGTGTCATCGCCATCTGTGACACAGTCTTGAACTTACCCCAGTAGCTCGCGGCGATCACAACGCCATTGTCCGAAGCGACAAGCCGAAATCCGCTGATAATGAATTCACGGCTGATGATGACAATCACCATCCATGCGGGAAGCACGCCCATCTCCACAAAGCAGATCAGCGCCGAACACACCAATAGCTTATCCGCCAATGGGTCCATAAACTTGCCGAAATTAGTTACCAGATGGTATTTTCTCGCGATCTTGCCGTCCAGAAGATCAGTCAGGCTGGCCGCAGCGAAAATGGCAAGCGCAATATAATTGCTGTATTCACCGCCCAGATCGGTCAACAGAAACAGAACGAAAAACGGGATCAGGATGACTCTTAAAATTGTAAGTTTATTCGGTGTATTCATCGCACAATTCTCCTATCAAATCATATTCCAGTGCTCCTGTAACTCTGACTCTGGCAAAATCGCCGGTCATCAGCGGTTCTGCTGTCTGAACGAACAGATATCCGTCCACATTGGGTGCGTCCATATAGGTACGGCTCACATATGCATTCTCATCCGCGACTTTCCCCTCAATCATCACATCCAGTATTCTGCCGACCATGGATGCCGATTTCTCAATTGATATCTCCTGCTGCAGCTCCATGATCTCATCTCTGCGCTGCTCCTTCACCTCTTCCTCTATCTGGTGCTCCATGCGGGCCGCCGGAGTATCTTCTTCCATGGAGTAGGTAAATACGCCGAGGCGTTCGAATTCCATTTGGTCCACAAACCTCATATTTTCCTCATGGTCTTGCTGTGTCTCGCCGGGAAATCCGGTTATCAGTGTTGTGCGCAGCGCGATATCCGGTATTTCTCTCCTAAGCTTCTCAATCAGCTCTCTTAACTGGGCCTGGCTGGTCCTGCGGCCCATCGCTTTTAAAATCGGATCGCTGCCGTGCTGTATCGGGATATCCAGATAATGACAGACCTTCGATTCCTCTTTGATAGCCCGGATCAATTCATCCGTAATCTCCTCCGGATAGCAGTACTGCAGACGTATCCAGCATATGCCGGGAATCCCGGCCAATTTTCTAAGAAGCATGGGCAGGCGCTTCTCCCCATACAAGTCAATTCCGTAGAGTGTGGTCTCCTGAGCTACCAGGATCAGTTCCTTCACGCCCTGTTCTGCCAGGCTGGCCGCATCCTCCAGCAATATCTCCATAGGCACGCTCCGGTAGCTCCCCCGCACGCTGGGAATGACGCAGTAAGTGCAGTGTTTGTCGCAGCCTTCCGCGATCTTTAAGAAAGCATAATGTCCGCCCGTGGTCACAACTCTGCGGCTGTGTACCTCCGGCGATTTGTTGCAGTCCTTGAGATCGCAGATTTTTTGGCCGGAGAGGGCTCCGTTTACTGCGGCAACGATATCGTCATAGGAAGTGGTGCCAAGAATCCCGTCCAGTTCCGGTATCTCTTCAAGCACCTCTTCTCTGTAGCGCTGTACCAGACAGCCGGCTGCCAGCAGCACCCGGCACTTGCCGTTTTCTTTTAACTGGGCCATCTCAAGTATGGTATTGATGCTCTCCTCCTTGGCGTCGCCGATGAAACAGCAGGTGTTGATCACAATCACCTCCGCTTCCGTTTCATCGTCTGTGAATTCAAACCCGCCTTCTTTCAGCAGACCAAGCATCACTTCGGTGTCCACGAGATTTTTATCACAGCCCAATGAGACAAACATTAATTTCATAAAGTATCCTCCAAATATTACCCTTTTGCCTACTGGAAAACAGGGACAGGCCCCAGCAGGCGCCAGACTGGCGCAAGGGATCTGTCCCAACCTTTACTGAATATCAATTTCGTCTTCTGAAATGTCGTCCTCGCTGACAATCTTAACCTTGGACTGATAGAGTTCATCAATCGCCACGGACAGCGGTTTGCGTCCCTCGCTCTCCACCAGAGACTCTTCTCCGCCGATGATCTGTCTCGCCCGCTTGGCTGTCGCGATCACGATGGAATAACGGCTGTTAACCACAGGCTCCTCGCCTTCCTCTACTTCTTTATTTACCACATTAATCAAATCTGTGTATGACGGATGTAACATTACAGTTCTCCCTTCTGCTCTTTTAATTCTGCCCGGATCTGCTCGATTAAGGGCAGGTAATTGGATGTTTTTCTATGCTGAGCCTGGATCGTTTCGTGCATCTCACGCACGCATTTGTCCAGGTCGTCATTGACCAGTACATAATCATAGGCTTCCACACCCTCCGCCTCTTTTTCCGCCCGCTTTAATCTGGCCTCGATCACGGAAAGCTCCTCGGTGCCTCTGCCAATCAGCCGCTCTTTCAGGGTGGCAGCGCTTGGAGGCAGCACAAACAGCAGCAGCGTGTCAGGATATTTTTCCTTTACCTTTAACGCGCCCTGGATCTCAATCTCCAGAATCACATCTTTACCCATACGGCGCTGTTCCATTACAAAATCTGTGGGGGTCCCATAATAATTATCCACATATTTTGCGTATTCAATCAATTCGCCCTCTGCAATTTTCTTTTCGAACTCTTCCACAGTCACAAAGAAATACTCTCTTCCATGGACCTCGCCCTCGCGGGGCTTTCTGGTCGTCGCGGAAACCGACAGCGCGTAATTATCATAAGTTTTCATCAACTGCTTCATGATCGTGCCTTTTCCAGCTCCTGAAAAGCCGGAAACCACCACCAGTATCCCTTCTTTATACATCGCTTTCATCCTCGCTGCTCTGGCACCTGCCGGCAATGGTCTCCGGCAGGAGCGCCGATAATATCAGGTAACCGCTGTCCGTGACGATGACGCCCTGAGTTTTTCTTCCCTGCGTCGCGTCCACCGCGGTGCCCTCATCCTTGGCGTTTTGCACCATACGTTTGATCGGTGCGGAATCCGGGCTGACAATGGATACGATTTTATCCACATTCACCACGTTTCCATATCCTACATTTATCAGTCTGCCCATAATCCTCTCCAAATCATTACTCAATATTCTGGATCTGTTCTCTGACTTTCTCTATCTCCGTCTTTAATTCAATGGCCTTGGAGGATATCTCCAGGTCATTGGCCTTGGACAGAATGGTGTTAGCCTCCCGGTTCATCTCCTGAGCGATGAAATCCAGCTTGCGGCCGATGCCGCCCCCTGCCGTCAGCGCGTCCTTCATGCTTACAATGTGGCTGCGCAGCCTTACGGTCTCCTCATCCACACAGATTTTATCCGCATAGAGGATCACTTCCGATGCGATCCGGCTTTCCTCAATGCTGCTGTCACCCAGCAGCTCTTTGACCTTATCCTCCAGCCTCATCCTGTATTCCGAAAGAATCCTCGGAGAACGCTCCTCGATATAGTTCACCCATTCCAGCATGGCGTCCAGCTTGGCGCAAAGGTCGGCTTTGAGCTGTTCGCCCTCCTTCAGCCTGGTCTCCACAAAATTGGCGGCAGCGCCTCTTACGGCCTCTTCCAGAAGCTTATACAAAGACTCCTGATCCTCTTCGGCCTGTTCCATTGTAATCACTTCCGGAAATCTGGACAGACCGGATACGGAAATGTCATTGGCGATACCAAACTGATTGTGCATTCTGGCAAATATGTCCATATACTCTTTTGCAAGGGCTTCATTGTACTTAAGGCAGACCCGCTCCTGCGTATAATCCTCATAGCTGATGAAAATATCCACTTTACCTCTTTGAATATATTCCTTCAGGATCATGCGGATGCCTGCTTCGTACACATTAAATTTTTTAGGCATTTTGATGCTTAAGTCCAGATACCTGTGGTTCACGGACTTCATTTCCACAGTGATCTTGCACTCTTCGTTCACAGCTTCGCATCTGCCAAAGCCTGTCATACTCTTTAACAACATGTGTTCCTCATTTCTGCATCACTCTACAGCGGCATTTCAGCCGCCTGCTACTGTATTTATGCGTCTGATTTTTGTCTGCCCCGCAGGCAATTTCCTCTAAAAATCATGCGCATCCTCCTGGAAGGGCATGGCAGTTTACTGACATGGTATAATGTCGAAGACATTATACCGCGCTGATTTTTTGTCTGCGCAGCAGACAATTTCCCCTAAAAAATCATGCGCATCCTCCTGGAAGGGCATGGCAGTTTACTGACATGCTCAATTATAGTAGATTTTATATGGCAAGTCAAGTCAAACCCCCGCACAGGAAAAGGCCGCAGGAAAAGACGAAAATCAAGCGGTTATTGATTAGAATTAACGATAAAGCAGCGTATGACGGAGGCAGAGTATGGCGTTCTTTCGCTGCGTAGTTTGCAGCATTAGAACCGCTGCGTGCTGCGCGGAGCTTCTATACGCCGGTGATTTAGTATCCTCATTGCCTGTTCTTTAAAGATTTCCAAATTTAACTCATCCATAAATAATTTCATCTGCTTTGGTTCCTCACACCTTATAGCAACTGTTTTTTTATCTCCACCGCTTTCGCAATCTCAGCGGCAGGCGTTTTTGGAGTCTTTTTTATAAAACCGTTTAGAAATTGAATCCCGCCAAATTGAACAAAAAGTAATCTGAAAATACGATTTGCGCTTACATGCAGTAGAAGTTCAAAAACATCTTCCTGCAATTTATCCCATAATTTGCTTTTTCTTCCCTGCTCTAGATCTTCAATTAACTGTGGAATCAACTCGACAATATGCAGCAAATCGCTAATCTCCAGATTATTTTCTAGTAATGCTTCTTCAGTAAAGCATCTTCCGTTTAGTTCCACGCATTCGACCAAGCGTTCATATGGATATTTTTCTATTATGTAGCGGATTTTCCTCTTATCTTCCTGCAAAATTTCTCTTAATAATCTTTTTACTTCTTTTATATTTTGAATTTCTAATTCTTTCCCGTTTCTTCTGCACAGAAATGCTTCAGAGCCATAGAGCCGGTGCCGTAGCGACAATGCCCCTCTCAATCACCTCTGTAAAACAATTAGGCTCCTCTGCCGATGCCGGATATTCATACTCCGCCGCAGGATCCGTTAACGAAGAAACATCCCCATACGGCTCACAATAACCTAAATTTACAATGTAACTTTTTAGCAGGGACATAGAAGGTTCATTTACCTTCATCAGTAAATCCTGCATAGTTGCTTCTTTGGTGATTTTGCAATTATAGATATCCGACTTTTTCAGTAATGGGATCCTGTTTTCTATAACAATATCTAATACCGGTATCAAAGTATCCAAAACGTAATCCACAAATTCGTCTTGAGTCTGAAATTGTCCGTCAAAAGACAATTCATTCAGGATTAACTCCATTCTTTTTCCCCCATAACCCAATCATCTTATTCAAATCCAAATCAAACTGATCAAATAAGTCCTTTGTCTGGTTCTCTATCCTGCCATCCGTCCAATCTGTACCTTCATTGCCTGAGATACATATTGCTCATTCAGGCTTATAAACTGTATGTTTATTTTTTCCTTTTCCATCTCATCTGCGGCAATTCCGGCCCTGAATCCGTTAAAAATATGATCGCTGTGGGTTTCAATAAACAACTGTCGTCCGTTTACCGAAATAAAATAGAAAAATTCACACAGCTTCGCCTGAGCAGATAGCTAATTCCGGATCCGATATTGGCCGGTCTGATCTGCCTTGCATCGTGCATCGTATAAGACGCCTTTACCAAATCTACTCTATATCCACACCGTTTTCTTCTGTAATTGCTTTATCCAGCAACTTCGGAATTCGGAACCAAGACACTGAATAAAATTGCGAATATGGCTGATAATCTGATTTTCCAAAACCCGCTCGTCCATATCCTGAGGGTCGGTCAAATCCAGTTCCTCCGTGTTGATAAAATCCAGAAAGTATTCGTCCTTAAAAGTTTGGATTACTTCCATATACTGTATGTCATCTGGCAGAGTTGCCTCAAAATTATTGACCAGAGCGCCCTTCCGATGGTAAAAATCCTCTTTCAGTCGGCTGCGTAGCATGTATTTACTCCAGTGTCCCAAGGCACATTCCCGAATATAGAACAGCCTTTCCTCTATCTCTTTTGTTTTATGCAGAATCTCCATGTGGTGGGTAAAGCTGATTTCCATAAAGAAGTCCGGCTTAAAATCGCCAGCCGCTGGCAATCGATTTACTAGGGCTGCTTTGAATACCTGATTTTCCATTTTTAAATCGGTAGCCGTGGCTATCGTTTTTGGATTAGCACCATTGTCCTGTTCCTGACAGCTTCCAAATACAGTTCATCCATACACCCACCTCAATTTCTATGATTATCCTCTCAATTGACTCATTTATTATACATGAAATTTCTCCAAAAGAGAAGGCGTAAAGATATTCTCTCCACGCCTTCTCCTCTTTTAACAAGTTTTTAAAAATCATTTTACCCAGGCGCCGTTTACTCCGAAAAGACCTTTTCAATCATGCATGTCAGCGTTTCCTGATCTTTTACCCCCATCAGTTCTCTGGCAGAATGCATGGCCAGAAGAGGTACTCCCACGTCCGCCGTCATCATGCTTAAATCAGAGGATGAGAAGGAGCCCAGGGTGCTGCCGCCCCTAAGATCCGAGCGGTTTAAAAATTTGCCGTAAGGAATCTCATATTTTTGGCACAGGCCTTCCACAATGCCATCAGCCTCACAGTCAGTAGCATAACTCTGGGAACATGCCATCTTAATCAGGAATCCGCCGTTTAGATAGTTCTTATTGGTAATATCATTCAGTTCCGGCTTATTCGGATGCACGGCATGCCCCACATCGGCCGAAACCATAAAGCTGTCCATCATAGCCTGCAGGTGTTCCTCCCTGGATAATCCAAGCCCCAGGCTGATCCTCTCCAGCACATGCTTGAACACAGGAGCTCCCTGCTTTGTCATATTGCCGACTTCCTCGTTATCAAACATTGCTATGATATCGATCCCACGCTCCCGCCCGGAGCGGAGCAGTCCGGAAAGGCACGCCTGCACGCTGGTCAGATTATCCAGCCGCGGTCCTGACAAAAACTCCTCTTTCAAGCCGGTAAGGCAGGGAGCCTCCGCATTATAAATACAGAGATCATACCCCAATATAGAAGAGGGATCAGCAGACAGCTCTGCCGCAAGCGCATTCATAAAATACTGATCTTTTTCCAGAGTCTCCTGCACCATGCCGGCCAGCGGCAGCATATCCGTCTGCCGGTTCAGCTCCACCCCTTTATTCACCTCACGGTTCATATGGATGGCCAGATTGGGAATGGTGAGGATTGGACGTGCAAAATCAACATAGCAAATCCTGGGCCGAAACGGATTTTCTCCCTTAAGCACCACTTTACCGGCAACGGACAGAGGACGGTCCAGCCAGGTATTCAGGATCGGACCGCCGTACACTTCCACGTTCAGCTTAGCATAGCTGCCGGTCACAGTTTCTGCTGAAGGCTTTATCCGCAGGCAGGGCCAGTCCGTATGTGACGCAGCAATCCTTACGCCGTCGCCCGCCTGATAACCCGCATTGACACGGAATGCAATCAGCGTGGTGTCATAGAGATTCGTATAATAGATATTTCCGGAGCTTAAATTCCATTTCGCAGCCTTATCCAGTTTCACAGCATGTACTTCCTGCAGCTGTTTTTCGCACTCCAGAATCGTGTGAAACGGGGAAGGGGAAGCTTGGATCAGATGCATCAGATTTTCTATTTCTCTATTCATATTATATATGTCCTCCAGGTTTTATCTTTAACATTCCCGTTACTGTTCACGGCTGCCGATAAAGCAGCGTATGAGAGGGCAGGGTATGGTCCTCATAGGGATCCCGCAAAGCCCGCACAAGGAAGCGCACTGATGTGCGCGCAGGTCATCAACCTGGCGGTTGGTGACGATCTGCGCGCTTCACGGAGCGAGAGCGCGTCCCTATGAGGACCATACTCTGCCCTGTCATTCGCGGTAGGTTTACGACAACCCTGAACAGTAACACATTCTCTGTTATTCTACCATGAAACTTCCCATAAAACTACTGCTTTATCCGTATTTCTATGGTAGAATAGTTATCAGACAGATTCGATATAAATACTTCAGGAGGCATAAAACCATGATCGCTTTACGGCTGCCGGATGTGAAAACGATGACTTCACAGCTTTTTGTTCACGAGGCTTTTGATTATTTTCTGGTCAGTGAAGCTTCTTTCACTACATATTGTACCTTTATGATTGACGGGCATGTCAAAGCCGACTTCTATTCCTCCGAGGAAAAAGAGCAGCTTCGGGACCCTGTGTGGACGGACTGGAAAACCTTAAGGCCGCAGTGCTATCAGCTGATAAAGGGAAGCAGGCTGCCGCTGTCGTTCAAAATCATATTCCGGCTTTCCTCACAGAATGTGGAGAAGATGCTGGCCGCAGCATCCACCTCCTTTACGCCGGCAGATGTGGACGGGCTGTTTCTTAACATACGCTATGATAAGGGAGCGCTGACCCTTGTTACCGGCACTTCTCTGAAGACCTTTACTATGGATAAATCCCTGGAACAGGAATGGGACAGCATGGTGAAACGCCTGCTGAAGCATAATGCAATCATCTTTGAAGAAGCCTGACCGCTGTGCAGAACATCTGTAATTATTAAATTTTCATAAATTACTAGCACTCAATCAAAATGAGTGCTAATTTTTTATTGACATTTTTTCTTAAACGTACTAAACTATCACTCAGAACACGGCGCAGGACATGACGCCTCATAAAGAAAAAAATAAAGGAGTGTTGAAACATGAGCACAAAAGCCGGCAATTTATCCATCAACAGCGAAAACATTTTTCCTATTATAAAGAAGTGGCTGTATTCCGATCACGATATCTTCTACCGTGAGCTGGTATCCAACGGCTGCGATGCGATCACAAAGCTGCAGAAGCTGGAAATCATGGGCGAATTTACACCCGAGGAAGGATATAAGCCCACCATCATCATCCATTTAGATCCCAATGCCAAGACAGCTTCCATCACCGACAACGGTATCGGTATGACTTTCGAAGAAGTGGATGAATACATCAATCAGATCGCTTTTTCCGGCGCACAGGCTTTTCTTGAAAAATACAAAGACAAAACCAACGAGGAACAGATCATCGGTCATTTCGGTCTGGGCTTCTATTCCGCATTCATGGTAGCGGACAAGGTGACCATCGACACCCTCTCCTATAAGGAAGACGCGGTTCCTGTGCACTGGGAATCCGAGGGCGGTGTAGAATTTGAAATGGGCGATGGCGCAAAGGCGGGCCACGGCACCACCGTAACGCTGTATTTTAACGAGGACAGCGCGGAATTCTGCAACGAATACAGAGTGAAAGAAGTGCTGGAGAAATACTGCTCCTTCATGCCCACCGAGATCTATGTGACGGTAGAAGGCAAAGAGCAGGAATACGAGACCGTAGCTTTAGACGAAGTTAGAGAAGATGACGTTGTCGTTGAACATATTGTGGAAGAGGCCAAGACGGAAGAAAAAGAGAATGAAAACGGGGAAAAGGAAACCGTCGAAATCTCACCCCGGACGGAAAAGGCTAAGATCAACAAACGCCCCGTGCCGATCAATGAGATCCATCCGCTTTGGACCAAGCATCCCAATGACTGCAGCGATGAAGAGTACCGCGATTTCTACCGCAAGGTATTCAGGGATTACAAGGAGCCTCTGTTCTGGATCCATCTGAACATGGACTATCCGTTTAATTTAAAGGGCATCCTCTATTTCCCGAAGATCAACACCGAATATGATTCCATCGAAGGCACGATCAAGCTGTACAATAACCAGGTATTCATCGCCGATAATATTAAGGAAGTAATTCCAGAGTTCCTGATGCTCTTAAAGGGTGTGATCGACTGCCCTGACCTGCCGCTGAACGTTTCCAGAAGCGCCCTTCAGAACGATGGCTTTGTGAAAAAGATCTCAGATTACATCTCCAAGAAGGTTGCCGATAAATTAAGCGGCATGTGCAAGACAGAAAAGGAAAGCTATGAGAAATACTGGGATGACATCAGCCCCTTCATCAAATTCGGCTGCCTCAAGGATGAGAAATTCGATGACAAGATGAAGGATTACATCCTTTATAAAAACATCGACGGCAAATACCTGACTCTGCCGGAATGTCTGGAAGAGAATAAGGAAAAACACGAAAATACTGTATTTTATGTGACGGACGAAAAAGAGCAGAGCCAGTATATCAATATGTTCCGCAAGGAAGGAATCGACGCGGTGATCTTAAGCCATAATATCGATGCTCCTTTCATCACTCATACCGAACAGAAAAACGAGGGACTGCACTTCATGCGCATCGATGCGGATCTGACCGCATCCTTTAAGGAAGAGGTTGCCGAAGAAGACAGTGAAGCCTTTAAAGAACTCTCCGACTCCCTTACCGAAGTGTTTAAAAAGGCACTGGACAATGAACATCTGGACATCAAGGTAGAGAAGTTAAAAGATGAAGGCGTAGCTTCCATGATTACTCTTTCAGAGGAAAGCAGACGTATGCAGGATATGATGAAGATGTACGGCATGGGCGGCATGGACGCTTCCATGTTCGGCGGCGCCGGAGAAACCCTTGTGTTAAATGCAAACCATCCTCTGGTAAAATACATTGTGGATCACAAGGACGGCGGCCATGTGCCGGTATTCTGCAAACAGCTCTACGATCTGGCCGCTTTAAGCCACGGAACGCTAAGCCCGGAAAGAATGACGGATTTCATATCCAGAAGCAACGAAGTTATGCTCCTTCTGCGTGAGGAAAATTAATATAAAGAGAATCCCGATCAGGGTTATTTCATAGGTCGTATTTTCCTATGAAAGCTTAAAAACTCCTGGCTCATTAGTCGGAGGCTGATAATGAAATTCCCCGGTTTTTGAAGGGGAAAATGTCTATTAGTTTTCGTTGTACTGTATATCATCCACAGCTTCCAGCCATTCATTAAATATCGGAAGCCATCAGAAAAGCGCCAGAACATAGATTGTCCTGACGCTTTTCTAAAGTTTTTATTCGATTGTTATACCTCTCCCCTTGTCGTCTGATTTATTCCCTGATTCTTTGCAGCCATACCAATATAAAGGTCAAGCTGCTGATCTACAAGGTCTGATACCATCTCTGTAAACGGGGCAAGGTTCCCTTCCAGTGCATAGGCTTCCAGTGTATTAAAATACTCCAGCCGGTTTTCCTTTGCAATGGAAATGGCCGGAAAACCAGCTATCATAAGCTGGTAGTTCATAAGCAGCCGGGATGTCCTTCCATTCCCATCCGGGAATGGGTGGATACGAACAAACTCTGCGTGTGTCCATGCAGCCAGTTCCACCAGAGTAAGGCTTTGACTTTTACATGTTAAATCCGCATAAAAATCCTTAACCTGCCGATACATCTCACCCGGTGACGGCGGCGTATGCTGCACTCCGGAAATGTAGACATCAACATTCCGGTACACCCCGCCCACTATAATATTCTCCATAAGAATTGCATGAATATTCTTGATGATTTTTTCATCAAGCGGCAATCCTTTTACGATACATTCCTTCACATAACGGTATGCCTTTTTATGGTTTACGGATTCATAAATCTCACGGAGATTTTTACCTCCAACCGAAATTCCGTCCTCCAGCACCAGCTTTGTTTCTATGAGAGTCAGGGTATTCCCCTCAATAGCCGTGGAGTTGTGAGTGTATTCTATTTCAAACGCCTGCTCATAGCTTTGCAGTGTCAGTTCCGGAATGGATGCCTTGCATTGCTGATATCTGTCGCGCTTTTTCAATAATTCTGCATAATCCAAGCTGTTCACTCCTTCCTCAATCCATATTGTTCACAGTATACCACAAATCAACCGAATAGTAATCACCAATTTGCGGGCGCTCCCGGCTGTCAGTCATCCAGTATGGTTGCTCCTTTCCAGTGTATCAAAAAATAAAGGTGCTCCTCTTAGGAACACCTTTATTGTAATGCAATCTTCTTGGCATGCAGCTGTTTCAATACGAGGAAATAAGGGAACAAATTTGAGTCACCGCTGAAAATCCCGTTTTGTCTTTTCTGCAAGCGAAACTAATTCATGCGCCCGATGCTTTAATAACATACCATCCTCCCTCAAGATGATATTGTGATTACTCCGAGTGAACAGCTTCGGCCTGCTATTTAACCGTCATCTCCGCAAAACAGTATCCGTCATTCCACCCGCCCTCAAAAGGCTTCCAGATACATTCCTCTTTGTAGAAGGACACGGGGCTTACCAGATAACTCTCCCCTTCTTCCAGATGATGCGGCCCCATCAGGTTGCGCAGATTATTGATCAGTGTCAGTTCCACCGTATTCTTCCCGGGCTTTAAGAGAGAACTGATATCCATATCCTTTCTCCCCCACAGGAAACGCACCGGCTCCTGGCCGTTTATGCTTACGCGCACCGTATTCCACCCGTAATTCTCCTGCTTCAGGCGCAGATTTGTCTCTTCCAGATCGAATTCCTTTTTAAGCACGATCTCTCCGGCAAAAAACGGCAGGCCCTGCTGTTCCATATGGCTTAGGGTAATCTCTGCTCTTCTTTGTGCTATCGCAAACCCGCCCTGATATCTGACCGCATGCTTATCCAGAACGGTATATTCTCCGTCCGTCTCCACCGAGAAATCCCCAACCAGATACATGGGTTCCATCTCTCTGTCATAGCACAGCTTGTTCTTCTCGCTTTCAAACTGCTTCGACTTCTCCAGATTATCGTAAACCTCCGGAGACTGGAAATAATCCATCACAAGTTCAATTTCATTCACGCCTGCGGTGATATACGGTGTGATATCCAGCCTGCGGAATGCCGTATCCATATAATAGCCCTCATCCTTTTTTAGCACATTCTGGCCGTTGATGCGGATGTCATAAAACTCCGGCGTTTCCATAACCAGAGTGAGCTTCTTCGGCACGTCCTTTATCTGCACACGGTAAACCTGACGGATATTGATCGGGCGCTTCTTTTCGCAGGCCCGGTTCTGGATATTCAGCACATAGCCGTCCTTCTCTTCCAGTTCACCGTCAAAGTAATAATCACAGATATCCAGCGTCAGGGCGTTTTCACTTAAGGATACGATCTCCCAGCCGCCGTCAAGGGAAATAGGTTCCTTCTCCTTTTTAATGTCTTCCACCACCATCACACTCTCAAAAGGCAGCAGATCGTGTACAGGCGTAAACTCATATGTCTCACCGGTCTGTATGTCCAGTATCCTGTCGCCCCGGTTAAATACCACGCGCTGTTCCTGATCGGTGCTGTTCACCACATAGTGGTACAGGGCATCCTCCGTCCTGCGGTATGTATAGGTCACGTTGGGGTTATCCGCAGAGGTATCCGCCTTTAGATCACAGATCTCCTCCGCACCGATGACTGTCCCTCCGGAAGCGGCAAACTCCTCCAGCAATTTGTTCGTGCTGTCAAAGAACCGGATATGGGGAGGAAGGATTACAGTGCTGTAGGACTGCTGCCCCACATAAAGCCTGCCGTCCTCCACCTTTCCATGCTTTTCCATCAGCGTCTCATCGCCCAGATCAAACTGCAGATGCTTCTCCTCCAGCTGGCGGATCGCATCCAGGATGCCCTTTTCCAGAGCCTCCATCCCCTCATTGCTGCCACCGTCATAGCAGATCCAGGCGGAGGTCTGAGGATGCATGAGCAGGATGTCCGGCCGGCATTCCCCTTCTGTCAGGATCATCCCGATTCTGGACATCGCATCCACAAATGCACGGTAATCCTTCCACCAGGGCTGCTGATAATAGACCGCAGGCGGATAATCTCTTTTGCGGATCCCCCGCAGCGTATATCCCTGCAGATGCTGGCAGAGCGTTGTAATGCCTCTGACCATCTGCCACTCTGCGATCCCTTTGAGTTCCGAAAAGCTCACATTGTGACCGCACAGCGCAAAGGACTCCGTCAGTATCTGTTTCTTCCCGGTCTGTCTGCATGCGCTTGCCAGCTGATGCATGGTGAGACAGGGGAATATATTTCTGCCCAGCCAGTCCATTCCCGGTATGTGCAGATATTCATAATGAGGCATCACCGCACCGTTGCAGGTAAGCTGTGACTCCAGGGTCTCTTCCAGCACATAGTGTCCGGTCAGCCTTAAGCCTCTCTCATCACACCAATCATAGATCTGCTTTGCAAAATTCCGGTTAAACAGCTTCGTTACCAGGCGCCAGAACTGCAGTCTGGTCTTTTCATAGCCTGGCAGGGGATGAAACAGCTCCTCCAGATGATCCAGCAGGTTCTCACCATATTCTTCCTCGTATTTGCCGGGCATTGTCAGGCTCCATGGAATGCCGTTTCTGGATATCTGCGGTTCATCCGTAAAAAAGCCCGCAATCCTGCTGCCGAATCTCTCATAATAAGGCTGGTAGATCTCTTTTAAAAAATCTGCGATCACTTCCGCGTCCAGCGTATCCACATAAAAGGGATTCACCTCGTAATAAAAATGCCATCCTCCCTTATTGCAGATCGTATGCTCCGTCTGCCTCTCCCCCTGCTCCATGCGCAGGTATTTCTGCTGGTATTTCAGTCCTTTCCCGTTCACGAGACCATTGCCGAAGCCGCTGGGCCAGCCGTTTTCATCATAGGCCCATGCCTTCATCCCACAGCTGTCCGCTTCCTCTACGCTGGCATCCACACAGTGAAACCACTCTTCGCTCATATACTCTGTGGAAAGCCCGCCTCTGGCATGCATAAAAAAGCCTCCCATGCCGGCATCCCCCATCAGCCGGACCTGACGCCTTAGCTCCCCCTCTTCCAGTTTATCGTTCCAGGACCAGAAGGGAATCGGACGATATTTTCCGGGCGGATTTTTTAATTGCTCCTTATCCATAACCTTTTACGCTCCTTAAAATAGACTCTGGCCGCAGACCGGACCTATATATGTCCGCCCCGCAGGCCCATATAAACACTATACTACAAACCGCCTTTTTTCGATACTACTTTTCGGATTTTTTATCATTATGAATAACTGGAGTGTTACTGTCCATGGCTGCCGACATGCGTGGAAAGTTTGTGGCAACTGTGATTAGTAACTACATGGTTCTGTAAAACACCTCCGTAGAAATCTCAGATGTCCCCGGAGCGATTTCATAACGGATCATGGGGATGGCCGTTTTAGATGCCAGCACATTGGTGTTCGGCGCGGTGATCAGTACCTGGCCGCTGCCCTCTCCCAGAAGCGAGAGCACACGGCAGCTGCCATCCTCATTTTTCACATAGGCTTCCTGCCCGTTTTCACCCCGATCGGAATATCTCCGGTCATCCACCGATACCGCAAAGCCGCAGTCATAAGCGGTGCATGCATAGCCGCTGATTATTCTGTGGCGGCGCACATGGCCGGTGTCTGTCGGTATCAGCCATGTAATGACCTGAATGCCCGGAATCGGAGACCACTCGATCCGTATCTGACTGTCCTTAATCTCATAATTTTGGATTTTTTCTTTCACAAATACATGGCCGGCAGCCTCAAATGCCAGCATGCTGTCAGGAGCCGCTTCCCTCATGGAGGTAAGCGCACGTGCTATGCTGAATCCAAATCTGGTGGAATAGGCAAACTTGCCGTATTTCTCCGCCACATGATTGCTGCCGCTTACAAAGCTCCGCCCCGGTATAAGCGCGGTCACCTGGCCGTCGCCATCCCTCTGAATCACCATGTCGCCGCAGCAGATGGTCTTCAACTGCTCAAGTTCGGGCAGCGGCGCAGCGTTCACCCGCCAGAACTCATCCTCATCCGGCAGCGCCAGAAAGGCGAAGGCTTTCATTCCCCAGTAAGGAGAGCCTGGCGCGTTATAGTCCTCCGACATCTGCAGGTTGGGATAACCGTATCCGATGGTCAGTATTCCGGCGTTGTCAAAAATCGGCCGGTTCAGCCACTGCACCAGGTTTCTGGTGATAATTCCTTTCAGCACATCCACAGAAAATATGTCTATCTTCGCCATCGCACAGACGGAAAAGAAAGAGACCTGCGCAAACCGATAGGTCTGTGACCTGCCGTAAGGCAGTGCGCTGCCATCCTTTGCAAACCAGTATACGAATTCTTTGCCAAAGGCTTTTGCGCGTTCCCTGAAAATCCGGCACCTCTTAGGATCGTATTCTTCCATAAACATGGCATAGATCAGGCTGTAAAAATGAATTGCAAATCCAATATAATAATCCTTATGGCCCCCCACTTTATCGGTATACCATCCGTCATCCTGATACATGGATTCAATGCGGCTAAGACCCCGCTGCATCCGCTCTTCGCTGTAAGCGCAGCCCCTCACCTTCAGCGCCACATTGACCAGAATGCAGAAATACTGCCAGTTGCTGATATTGCATTCGTATTGATTGATTCCGGACAGCCAGTTTACCAGATTCTCTTTTTCCTTTTCCGTAAGAGGATCCCATAACTTTTCCGGCACCATCAGCATGCCATAGGCGATTGCCGCCATCTCCACAAACTTCTGGTCATAATCCCGCCATTTGCCCCAATATTCCGGGTCTGATTCATCGGTTCCATGGATCAGGCCGCTGCGGTAGATCTCCTCGAATTTTGCATTTTCACCTCCGCCGGCCCAAAACGGAACCAGCCCCCATAGGGGCCGGGCAAAGGCCTCCATGGGTATGGTCGCATTCTCATAGGCGGCGCTTGTATGGCCTATATTAAGCTGTGCTCTGCCCTCGCTGTAAAAAGGCTTCAAAGGGTCCAGCAGGCTAAATAACAGCCGCTGATAATCCTGTTTCGTCTTCAGTTCTTCCATTGATATTTTCATATATCTTCTTCCCCTCTCATCATTTCAAACTGCAGTCTCACGTATGTTTGGCGGCTACCAGATCATGAATTCCCTGCCCAGCAGACGCAGCACGCCTTCCAGGAAGAAATAATCGGCATAAATTAACGCTCGCTGCCCCAGATTATCATGGTAAGAGCGCTTACCGCCGTAAACCACCGCGTCTGTCTCCGGATCCCAGTTATTCCAGGCGCTCTCTATATGGGTCAAAAGGTTCCAGGCGCCTTCCTCATAGAGGTTTTTCTCATAAGAGGGCACGTGTTCAGCCAGCTCCAGCAGGCCGCAGGCCGCAATCGTTCCCGCCGAGGTATCCCAGTAGACCGGTTCCATAGGGGATCGGAAATCGCAGAGAGGCACCCAGCCGCTAAGTGATGCGTTTGCGATAAAATAATGGGCCGCGCGCTTTGCCGCGTCCAGATACTCATAGTTTCCTGTGTGGCGGTAGCTAAGCGCCATGCCGTATACCGCCCAGGCCTGGCCTCTGGACCAGGAGGAACCGCTCTCATAGCCCTGGCCTCCGGGCGTATCGAGAAGCTCTCCCGTCCCTGGGTCCAGCATAGCGATGTGGTTGCAAGAGCCGTCCGCCCGGAGAATCGTCCTTAAGGCCGTATCGGCATGATGTTTCGCAATGTAGGCAAACCTTGGATCCTCGGTCACACCGCTTGCCCAATACAGTAACGGCAGATTCATCAGGCAGTCCACGATGATCAGTCCGGCGCTGTTTTCCGCGAATCTGGTCTTATTCCACACACGGATAAATCTGCCCTCCGGGTTATATCTGCCGGCCAGCAGATTTGCCGCCATCAGTCCCCTGGTTCTGCTCTGTTCGCTGCCGGTCAGCCGGTAATCCGCCACCGCGCTGTGCATCCAGATAAACCCCATGTCGTGATCCAGCCGCGTAAAACCGTGAAGCGCCCGGTCCAGCTTTTCTTCCACACCCCTGGCGGCCGCAAGATATTTCTCCTCCCCTTTTGCGTGGTACATCTGCCAGAGTATCCCCGGCCAGAAGCCGTTGGTCCAGCCAAATATATTGTCTCCCTCCGACATATCCATCCGGTAGACGCCGTCATCCGGCTCCATGGGTATGCGGCTTCCAATCCTGTCGCATTCCGCCGACAGCTTCACACACAGTTTCCGATAAGTATCTTCAAGCCACGCCTGCCGTTCTTCCATCTTCATATGATCCCCTTTCCTTTCCATAATCAGCCTTGTGTTCTTTTAAAAGCTATTATATAATGAATATCATGCAATTTCTTTGCATTTTTTTACCGAATTATTGCTTTGTTTTACCTGAAGTGAAAAAGGAGACAACATGGATCGAACCCTTATTTTCGAACAAATGAACCGCAATATCATCAGCAGCCGGCGGATCACCGCCAGTCAGACGGCCCATACCTATCACATGCACAACAGCTATGAGGTGCACGTGCTGCTGTCCGGAAATATCAATTATTATATGGAGCAGACCTGCTACCGGCCGGACCGCGGCAGCATCTTTGTGATCAATGACCGGGAGGCCCACGGATACAGCTGTCTGGACGATGCCCCTTATGAGAGAATTACCACCCATTTCAATCCGGTGCTGGTGCAGTACGCCTGTACACAGGAAACTGATCTTTTAGCCTGCTTTGAAAACAGACCTCCGGGGAGGAACAATGCCGCACATATGAGTGAAGAACAACTGGGCCGTTATATTGGCCTCACTGACTGTCTGCATGAGGTTTTAAACCGCCCCGGATACGGCAGCGATGTGATGGCGTTTTCCTATATCCTGCAGATCCTGGTCATGATCAATAATATCTTCTGCGATTCCAGCCGGATGCTGCCCAATCTCATGCCCAGCCTGGTGCTCAATACCATTCACTATATCAACACCCATCTCACCGAAAATCTGTCCCTTCCCATCCTGGCCGGACAGCTTTCCGTTAACAGCAGCTATTTGAGCCGCAAATTTAAAAAAGAAACCGGAAGCACGATCCAGAACTTCATCCTGCTCAAACGCGTCTCCCTGGCCAAATCCCATCTGGCAGAAGGCAGAAACGTGCAGGAGGCCTGTGATCTCTCCGGTTTCTGTGATTATGCTAATTTTATCCGCACCTTTACGCGTCTGACCGGCATATCGCCGGGACGGTACCGGCAGGCGGCGCAGTCCGGCAGGCGTGTTGAGAAGTGATCACTTCCGTGTCACCGGACCTGGCCGTTTCCGTATATGATATACTTTGTCGTGGTCAGCGCGAGCAGCCCCATAGGCCCTCTCGCATGCAGCTTCTGCGTGCTGATGCCGATTTCCGCGCCAAAGCCGAATTCAAAGCCGTCGGTAAAGCGGGTCGAAGCATTGACATACACCGCCGCCGCATCGATTTCATTGAGGAATTTCTGGGCATTGGCATAATCCTTTGTGACGATCGCTTCCGAATGCTTTGTATTGTATCGGTTGATATGCGCGATGGCCTCTTCTATGGAAGATACTGTTTTGACGGAGAGGATGTAATCCAGATATTCCGTTCCCCAGTCCTCTTCTGTGGCTTTGACAGCATCCTTTAGGATCTGTAAGACGCGCTCGTCCCCGCGCATCTCCACCTGCTTCTCCTTTAGGCGCTCATGAAGCAAGGGCAGAAACTGTTCTGCCACCGCCTCATGAACCACCAGGGATTCACAGGCATTGCAGACACCGATCCGCTGTGTCTTTGCATTGTAGATGATGTCCGCCGCCATCGTAAGATCCGCTGTTTCATCCACATAGATATGGCAGTTGCCGGTGCCGGTCTCTATGACAGGTATGGTGCTGTTGTTCACAACCGCCCGGATCAGTCCCGCGCCGCCCCTGGGAATCAGCACATCTATGTAGCCGTTCATTTTCATCAGTCTTGCAGTGGTCTCCCGGTCGGTGCTCTCCACCAGCTGGATGCTGTCCTCCGGGAGCCCCGCACCCTTTAACGCCTCCCGGATCACCCGGGTGATTGCCATATTGGATGCCAGCGCATCGCTGCCGCCCTTTAATATCACGGCGTTTCCGGCTTTAAAGCAGAGCGCAAAGGCATCTGCGGTCACATTAGGCCTGGATTCATAGATGATACCGATCACACCGAGCGGCACTCTCTTCTGCCCGATCAAAAGGCCGTTGGGCCGTTCCTTCATGGACAGCACCTCACCGACCGGGTCCTCCAATGCGACGATCTGGCGGATTCCTTCCGCCATGCTGGCAATCCGCTCATGAGTGAGCATGAGCCGGTCTAACAGCCCCTGCTTCATGCCGTTCTTCCTGCCGGCCTCCATATCCTTCGCATTTTCCTCCATGAGAAACGCTTCCCGTTTCAGCAGCGCGTCCGCCACCGCCTCAAGACCCCTGTTCTTTTCAGGCGCCCGAAGCACATTCATCACCGCTGCGGCGGCTCTTGCCCGTTCTCCCATCGCAGTCAGATCACAGCTCATATAAGACCTCCTCTTTACTGTCACCAACCGTTAGGTTGATGACCTGCGCACACTTCAGTGTGCTTCCGCTTTACTGTCACCAACCGCCAGGTTGATGACCGCTTCCATATCCGTTATGACGCAGTCCATACGGACGTCATGTTGACCTATGGGCAGCTGATCCAATATCTGAAAATCATATGCCGCCCCTATCATATAAAATCCCTCTTTAGCAGCAAAATACCGGTCATAATAGCCACCTCCGTATCCGATGCGGCCGCCGTCCCGGGTAAATGCAAGCCCCGGAACAATTACCGGAACCGGCCGGCTGCCGGCCGCGCCATACCTGACGCGCACAGGCTCACAATAAGATGCCGGCTCCAAAATCCCCATACAGCCCGGTCTTAAATCTTCCCTGCCATTTATATAATAAAACGCCATTTCACTTCCCAGCACACGCGGTACCGCCACACGTTTTCCGTCCGACAGCGCCTGTCGGATCAGTACTTCAGTACGTACCTCTTCGGGGAGGGAAACATAGCAGAGTATGCAGTCCGCGCCCGCATATACGGCCGTTTCCCGAATCTGCTTCACAATCCTGCCGCTCTTTTCCTTCCGTTCTGTTTCCGTCATACGGCTTCTTAGCAGTTTGATTTCTTTTCTGATCTCCTGTTTTGTTTTCATATCCCTTTACTTTCTGCCAGACACGGGCCGGACAACCGTTATCGGAAGCTTACAGCCATATTTATGACGGATACCGGTTTTTGTATTTCTTGTCGTGCTCCGCTTTTACATCTATGATTGAGCCATCCGGATTCTGTATCTTGATCGTTTCCAGCTGCCCTCTTAAATTCTCACGAAAGGCCCGGATATACGCGCCTCTAAGCTCTGCCTGCTCTCTGGTTTCCTCCGGCGTGAGCCCTTCCTTTTTTGCTTTATGGTACAGCTCATTGATCCTGTCTATATCCTTTTGATCCATGTCTTGCCTGTTCCTTTCTTTTACCTTTTTATTTCAGTTCGCTCTGTTATGCATACCATCTGCTCACAAAGCGTTATTTATTCAATAGGACGCATTTTGGGCACACCCTATTGAACAAGAAAATCCGTCAGATTCTGCCATTCCTTTTTCATCAGCTCATATCCGTGCTCATAAAATTCCAGAAGCTTCTCCCCGTGCCCTTCAGTCTTTTTCACCGGGGGGATGACAGGGCGCAGCACAAAGATGCGGCCCTCTTCTTCCAGCTTTTCAATCAGATCCAGGGTACGGTTATAGTGCGCCGGCCTGCGGCGAACCGCCTCCAAAAGCTGCGGATATTCTCCGTAAAATCTGGAGCACAGGTCATACTGAAGCATTGACGGACGCTTGCGGTAACCCGGATTTCTGGTCAGTATCACCACCGCCCGGCGGCAGCCGCTCTTTAACGCCCGGCGGATCGGGATGGAATCGGACAGCCCTCCGTCCAGATAAGGCACTGAGTCCACATAGGTCATGGAGGACAAAAGGGGCAGGCTGCTGGAAGCGCGGCAGATCTTCATCAGCCGTTCCCGTTCGGACCGTTCCTCCAGATACTCCGCCCTGCCGGTGATACAGTTGGTCACCACCATCGCACAGCGGATAGGGGATGCAAAATACGCGTCATAGTCAAAGGGAATCAGTTCGTTAGGAAATCGGTCAAAAATCCGGTCCATATCATAGAGGCACCTTTTTTTAACCACGCGCTCGATGTTTTTGCGGGCAGATTTTTCCTTCTGCTGCACCATACACATCCTGGTCCGGCCGATCTGGCCGGACACATAATCCACGGCATTGCAGGCTCCGGCCGATACCCCCACCACGTAAGGAAACTCAAGTTCCTGTTCCATCATATAGTCCAGCACGCCGGCCGTAAAGATTCCTCTCGTCGCTCCGCCCTCCAACACAAGGGCTGTTTCCGCTGCTTTCATCAGCCACTCCTTTCCTGCAAGCCTGCAAATGTTATGTCATGCTTTTGCCGATTCAATACTTCGCCAGATAATCCAGCAGATCAAAATTCTTATTCTTGTGCGCCTGAAACAGGGTGCCGCACTCCCGGCCTTCCATGATGCGGTAGATATTGTCGATGTCATTTCCGTTGGCGATGATCATATCCGCCCCGGAATCCGTCGCGATCCTGGCGGCTGTGAGTTTGGCGGACATGCCTCCCGTGCCCACATCACTGCTGCTGGTATCCTTTCCCATGGACAAAAGTTCCTCCGTTATCTCCGGAACCACGCGGATCAGCTCTGCATTAACGTTGCTCCTCGGGTCATCGGTATACAGGCCGTCTATATCCGAAAGCAGTATTAAGAGATCCCCTCCCACCAGCGCTGTAACAATGGCGGAAAGCCGGTCATTATCGCCAAATTCGATCTCATGGGTGGCCACTGTATCATTTTCATTAACGATGGGGATCACGCCCATGCTAAAAAGTTCCTCAAAGGTATTTCTCGCATTAAAACGGCTTAGGTTATTGATCATCGTATCCTTTGTGATCAGCACCTGTGCCGTGAACTGGTCATATTCGCTGAACAGGCGCTGATAGGTCATCATTAGCCTTGCCTGCCCCACAGCGGCCAGGGCCTGTTTTACGGAAGTGCTTCTGGGCCTTTCCTGGATTCCCAGCGCTTTCCTGCCCACCGCGATGGCCCCGGAGGATACCAAAACCACATCGTGCCCCATATGGTGCAGATCCGTCAGCGCCCGCACCAGTTTTTCTACCTTCTGCAGATTCAGATTGCCGGTTTCGCTGTGGGTCAGCGACGATGATCCGATCTTTATAACAATTCTTCTCTTTTTCATTTCTTTTTATGTACGGGCGGCTCCGATGCAGCGCGATGCATGGCCTGTCTGTCCCGTCCTCCCTCATGTGTCTTTCTGCTGTTGAATATTTATATCCTACAACATTTTGAATTTTTTTGCAATTTGTTCTGCGACTTTCATACCGTCCATCGCGGCCGACATGATGCCGCCCGCATATCCGGCGCCCTCGCCGCATGGATAAAGTCCGGCGGTTTCGCTTTCAAACCGTTCATTTCTTAGGATGCGCACCGGCGATGATGTGCGGCTTTCCACACCGGATAGCACCGCATCAGGCCTGGCAAAACCGTGTATGCGCTTCTCAAAGGCCTCTGTTCCTTCCAAAATGGCGGCGGATATCGGCTCAGGCAGCAGTTCCCTTACATTGGTCAGACAGGTTTCGCCCCTGGTATCCGGGCAGATATCGCCAAGCGTTGTGCTCGCTTTGCCGGCGGCAAAGTCTCCCAGCATCTGGATCGGTATCTTCCCGTCTCCCAGCCTGTACGCGGCCGATTCCAGCCTGCGCTGAAACTCCACACCCGCCAGCACGCCTTTTTCGCCGAAATCGTCAGGCGTGACCGTCACGATCAGGGCGGAGTTGGCATTGCGGCCATCCCGCTTATGATTGCTCATGCCGTTTACTGCCAGCATGCCCCGCTCAGACGATGCGTTAACGACATATCCTCCCGGACACATGCAGAAGGTATAGATTCCCCTGTGATTGACACACTGATGTGTCAGCTTATAATCGGCGGCAGGAAGATGTGCGGACGCTTCCACACCGTACTGCGACAGATTGATCATGCTCTGAGGATGTTCAATTCGAAGTCCCACGGCGAAGGATTTCTGTTCCATTAAGACGCCACAGTCCCGCAGCATGGCAAAGGTATTTCTGGCGCTGTGCCCGATGGCTAACACGGCGATGCCGGTCTCCAAGATCTCTTCACGGTTGATCTCCACTCCGGTTAACCGGCCCCGCTCGGTGATCAGATCCGTAACTTCACTCTGAAAACGGAATTCCCCGCCCGCCTCCTCAATGCGGCGGCGGATATTGACCAGAACGGTGCGAAGCACATCCGTGCCGATGTGCGGCCTGTTCAGATACAGGATCTCCGGGTCCGCCCCGCATTCCACAAAAAGCTCTAACACCTTCCGGTTACGGCCGTATTTGTCCTTCACCAGCGTATTTAATTTGCCGTCGGAAAAAGTACCCGCCCCGCCCTCTCCAAACTGCACATTGGAGCTCTCATTTAAAGGGCCGCCTTTCCAATATCTCTCCACGTCCAATACGCGCTCTTCCACCCGTTTTCCACGCTCCAAAAGGATCGGGGCGTAACCGTGTGCGGCCAGCATAAGCCCGCAGAAAAGCCCTGCGGGACCCGTTCCGATGATGACCGGGCGAAAACCCATGGGTACGGAGCCGGGGCATGGGAAACGGTATTGAACGGGCTGTACGGCGGATATATTTCCGTCTTTTTTTCTGCGCAGAAGCGCGGATTCATCCGGGACCTGAAACGCAACGGTATAGCTGTAGCAGAGCTCAGGCTTTTTTCTGGCATCCAGGGATTTCTTTGTGACTGTAAACTGCTGCAGATCCTTTGGCTGAAGGGACAGCTTTTTGGCCACCTTTTTCAGAAGGTCCTCCGGACTGTGGTCTATGGGGAGTTTTAACTGCTGTATCTGTAACATGTCTGCTCCATTTCGTTGGATTTTGATTTAAACGTTGGCTTTTTATTTTCGTTTGCTCGCGTTTTTTCTGTCTGCGGCCGGCTGCATATCACGGATGCTGCGGATCTGCCGGCTATGGCGCCGCTGCTCCACGCCCACTGCAGGTTATATCCTCCGCAGATGCCGTCCACATCCATGAGTTCTCCGGCAAAATACAGGCCGTCCACCAGGCGCGACATCATGGTGGCGGGATCGATTTCCCGCACATCCACGCCCCCGGCCGTTACCTGGGCGCTGTCAAACCCGTTGGTTCCTGTAACGCGGACACGGAAATCTTTTAAAAGACGGGCGAATTCCTCTTTCGAACCGCCGGACAGCTTCCAGAGAAGCTGCATCAGATTTTTATTGCAGAGGCCTATGTAGCGGTCAGGCGTATGCGCTTCCAGGTAGCTGCGCAGATCCCCGGAGGAGATGCCCGGCAGGAGATCCAGGCGGGCCGTCACCTTCGCTCCCCGTTCCAGGTATTCGGAGGCGTAACGGCTCACCTGAAATACCGGTATGCCGGATATGCCATAGGCGGTCAGCTGAAGCTCTCCCTGATCGCTGGCCACAGGGGAATTGTCTGCCAGAAGCTCCACGTTCGCTTCGGTCCGGATGCCCGCCAGCTGTTTGAAATAGGGCTCGGCACATTTTAACTGTACCAGCGCAGGCAGCGGCCGGATGATTCGGTGCCCGAAGGCTTTGGCCAGCACGTAGCCGCTCCCGTCCGAGCCGGTCTTTGGCGCAGCCCTGCCTCCGGTCGCCAGTATGAGCGCATCGGCGGTATAGCTGTGTGCGGCCGTGCGGATACGGAAGGAACCCTTAGAGGTTTTCTCAATATGCGCAGGGGCTTCTTCACAGATGACATTTACGTTATGCTCAGCAAGCGCAAGGCGCAGGACGTCCAGGACGGAACTCGCCTGGTTGGAGGCAGGATAATAATAACCGGAACGTTCACGCGGATAGATGCCCAGGGAACGGAAAAAATCCAGTGTCTCTCTGACTCCGAAACGGTTGATTACCTCCATGGGAAAGGCCGGGTCTAAGCTTCGGTAGCATGCGGCTTCCATGCGGGCATTGGTGAAGTTACATTTACCGTTGCCGGTGGAGAGTATCTTTTTACCGATTCGGTCTTTGTGTTCTATAACAGTGACCTGCGCACCGGACTGGGATGCTTGTATTGCGGCTGTCATTCCGGCGGCTCCGCCGCCGATGATGAGGACGGAGGGGTGAGGGGTGGAGGGGTGGAAGTTTTGG
>NZ_QUEE01000020.1 GCF_003477885.1 Lachnotalea sp. AF33-28 | reverse complement strand
TGCCACTTATTTTTCAACCGTTTTCAAAGTGGAAATAAACTTTTCACTTCAGCAAAACTTTTACAGACCGGGAACAGTTCAGAAACGCTTCCCCAATCAACATATCCTCCGGCGTTGTCACTTTAATGTTACGGTAAGAGCCTTCCACAAACTTCACTTTATGATCTGTGAAGGTTTCCACCACCATCGCATCATCCGTCACCGAAAGCCCTGCCGCACCGCGGGATGCCAGGCAGTCATACGCCCCTCTCACGAGTGGATAAGAAAATGCCTGGGGTGTCTGCATCATCCATACCAGGTTCCGGTTCGGCGTATAATCGGCAAATCCGGCTTCATCGGCGATTTTTATAGTATCCTTCACCGGCATAGCCGCCACACAGGCGCCGTATTCCCGCGCTCCGTCCATACATCTGCCGATGATCGCATCGGTCAAAAACGGACGCGCTCCGTCATGGATCAGCACATAGCTGCTGGTATCTGCCGCCTTTAACCCCTCATAAACGGAATCATACCGCTCCCTGCCGCCGGGTACGACCGCTTTCACCTTAGCAATGTTGTATTTCCTTACGATTTCTTCACAGCGGACGATATCTTCTTCACCTGTTACCAGCACAATTTCATCCACCGCGCTTTCTGCGAAAGCTTTGAGCGAATAATAGACCAGCGGCCTTCCGCCCAAAAGCATAAACTGTTTATGGATATCGCTGCCCATCCGGCTGCCGCGGCCGGCTGCCAGAACAATAGCGGCCGTTTTTTCTCCGTTAGATTTCATTCCCATGAATATATTCCTCTCCGGCCATACAGTTAACGGACGGGGACACAACCGGTCCCCGCCCGCCGTTTTTCAGCGTTCCCCCAGCTTGAGGTTCGGAACCGCATTTAAATCCAGTCCGGCTGTGTTTCCTCTTATAAATTCATAATAAGCCGCCACACCGATCATGGCCGCATTGTCCGTGCAGAAAATCGGGGACGGATGGTAAAATTTCAGATGATTTCTGCAGCATGCCTCTTCCATAGCTTCCCGAAGCGCGCTGTTGGATGCGACACCTCCGGCAATCACCACTTTATCCATATGGAATTCCGCCGCTGCTGCAACCGCCCGGCTGACCAGCGCTTCCACCACCGCATTTTGGAAGGAAGCCGCCAGATCCGGCACATTGATCTCCTCCCCCATCATCTTCGCATGGTTGATATGGTTGAGCACCGAGGATTTCAGACCGCTGAAACTGAAATCATAGGGCGCATCCTCCACCCTGGCTCTGGGAAATTCCACCGCATGCCGGTTTCCCTCTTTTGCCGCCTTATCGATCTTAGGTCCGCCAGGATAGCCCAGGCCCACAGCCCTGGCCACCTTATCGAATGCTTCCCCGGCCGCGTCATCCCTGGTTCTTCCTATGATCTCAAATTCTCCATAATCCTTCATGAGCACCAGATGGGTATGACCTCCGGAAACCACCAGACATAGAAACGGAGGCTCCAGATCCTTGTTCTCTATAAAATTGGCGCAGATATGGCCTTCAATATGATGCACGCCGACTAACGGCAGCTTCTTCGCATACGCGATAGCTTTGGCTTCCGCAACGCCCACCAGCAGGGCGCCTACCAGCCCCGGCCCGTAGGTAACGCCTATGGCATCCAGATCATCCAGCGTCACTCCCGCTTCCAAAAGCGCCGCCTCAATTACCTGATTGATTTTTTCAATATGCTTTCTCGACGCGATCTCGGGCACAACGCCGCCAAACTGAGTGTGCAGCGCGATCTGTGACGAGATGATGTTGGAGAGCACCTCTCTCCCATTTCTGACAACGGCGGCAGCGGTTTCATCACAGGAACTCTCAACCGCCAGTATGAGTATCTCTTTTTCCATTTATTCTTCCTCAAATTGCAGTTCTGCTGTTCTCCCGTCCTTGGCAGCGATCGCCCTTGGGAAAATGCTGCGGACATCGTTCATGTATTCCTCCGGATAAGTGAGGGAAGGGCTGTAATGAGTCAGCCAGAGCTCCTTTACGTCTGCGCCCCTGGCCAGCTTCGCCGCTTCATAAAAGGTCATATGCCGGTACTCTCTGGCTTTGGCCTCTTTGCCTTTTTCTCCGTACATCCCCTCACAGATGAACAGATCGGCGCCGGCGGCCTCCTCTTCGATTGCGGCTGTGGGTCTGGTATCCGTACAATAAGTGACCTTGATCCCGCGCCGCGGCGCGCCCAGGACCATATCCGGCGTATAGGTCTTGCCTTCCGCCTCAACGATCTCGCCCTTTTGCAGCCGGTTCCAGAAAGGTTTGGGTATGCCGCAGGACAGCGCCTGCTCCAGATTAAACTTCCCGGTACGCGGGATGTGAAGCGTATATCCGTAGCAGACAATGTTATGGTTCACCTTAAACGCCGTGATCTCATAGGGTCCCAGCTTCAGCTGCTCCCGTTTCTCCGTAAGCTCAATATATTGGATGGGGAAAGGAAGTTCCGGCGCTATGGTTCTAAGAGCTCCCACCACGCGTTCCAGTCCCTTCGGTCCCACCATGATCAGCGGTTCCGTCCGTTCGGCATTGCCCATCGTTAAAAGAAGACCGGGCAGACCGCTGATGTGATCCGCATGATAGTGTGTAAAACATATAATATCTATGGGTTTAGGGCTCCAGCCCTTTTCCTTCAGTGCGATCTGTGTGCCTTCACCGCAGTCGATCAGCAGGCTGCTGCCGCAGCAGCGGGCCATCATAGACGTCAGCCACCGGTAAGGCAGCGGCATCATGCCTCCGGTACCCAGCAAGCAAATATCAAGCATATAATTCCTCCGACACTCCTGGCACGGTGCCGGACAGCACCCGTGCGTGAAGCTGATAACTGTATCATTTTGTAACGCTATTTGATATTCTAACATAATTTATTGCTGATGGCTACTATAAATGAGAATCCCCCCGCCGGATGCTCCGCCTGCAGCGGGTCGCTCCGGCAGCATCGTATCTTCCCGCCGCATTGCGGTTCTCATGGAGCATTTTATATCACAGGCTATGCCCCCCATGCCTTAAGCGGCATCTCCATGGTATGAAAACTGGAAAAAATGGGACTTTCACAGTAAAAGACGGACGCGCATACATCCATGCGCGTCCGTCCTGTCTTCTATCCCGATCTTTGGAATCCGCCGGTATACTCTGTTTCGGATTAAACCATCTCGGTCTGTGCGGTTACCGTCACCGGTATCTTAAACTGTTTTATAAACTCGTCATAGCATTCTTCGCAGAGGTCCAGACTGTGTATCTCTCCGTCTTTTTCGGAAAAATAGCCCCAAGTACAAGCTGCGGAAAATACCCCTTCCTTCACCATATCATCCTGAACCGTCATGACCCTGCCGCACTGATTGCAGATGATGGCCACCAGCTCACGATTTTCATTGTATGCCTTCATAACATATCCTCCATTCCCGCCTTGCAGCAGAATTCCTGTACAGATCTATTATAAAGGATGTCCCTCTTATGTTTCAATGGTAATTGTTCTCAAAGCTGGCTCTTCCTCATAATTATGGCATCCTCTGCCGGATTGCGGTAATAGTTTTTCCGGCGGCCTTCCGGCACAAAACCGTATTTCGTATAGAGCGCCAGGGCGGCCCGGTTATGCTCCCGCACTTCCAGCGTCACCGCGCGGATCTTCCTGCTGCCTAAGTAGCACAGCATCATTTCCATCAGCCCGGAGGCAACCCCTTTTTTCTGTTTCTCCGGCAAAACCGCAATCTTTAGGAGCTCCGCTTCATCCAATACCACCATCATACAAAAATATCCGACGATGAGACCGTCCTGTTCCGCCACATAACAGATATCCCTTCTGCCTTCCAGACAGTCCTTCCATATGTTAAAAGACCACGGATCAGTAAAAGCAGCCTGCTCCAGCGCGGCTACCTGTTCCAGATCCGCGCTCTCCATCCTGCGCACCGTCATTTTCCCACCGGGCCTTTCGCCGCCTCATTTCTTTTTGCGAGCTCCCGTTCCGCCTGGGACAGCCGCAGATAATCCGGCGTATGCTCCGCTGCGCTTTCAGTGCGGCCGGCCCGGTAATACATAGCTCCCAGCGCAGCTACGCTGGCCGCCCTCTGCCGGTTCATATGCGGCGGCGCCAGCCTAAAGTTTACGCGGCAGCTCTGACGGATCACATCCAGGCTCACAGGGACGCCGTCCCCAAGAAATACCACCGGTTCGCCCATTCTGCCCAGTTCATCCAGCAGTTCTCCCAAATCCGCCGCATACTGCGGCTTTAAAATCTCCATCCCGTCCTTCATGCGGTAAATTCCCGCATATACCTGTCCTCTGCGCGCATCCATCATAGGGCAGACCAGCCCCTCACATCCGTACATGTTATATGCCAGCGCATCCACCGTGGGGACGTGAATCAGAGGCTTATCCAAGGCAAGGCCCAGCCCTTTGGCCGTCGCCGCGCCGATCCTTAAGCCGGTAAACGATCCCGGACCTCCCGATACCGCTATTGCGTCCAGTTCGGACAGATCCAGTTCCACCATGGATGCCACCGTATCAATCATCGGCAGGAGCGTCTGGGAATGCGTCTTTTTATAGTTGACGGTGTATTCCGCTGTAATGAGTTCATCGGTGAGCAGCGCAACCGAAGCCACCATGGATGAGCTCTCTATGCCTAATATCTTCATCTTATCCTCTTTTCTTATCCGGAGACGCCTCTATTACTGTGATCCTGCGGTAATCAAAGCCTTTTTCCGGATCTTTCTCTATCGTGACCTCCCCCGCTCCCCCGGGAATGATCTCACGGATCAGTTCGGACCACTCGATCAGGCAGACTCCTTCGCCAAAGAAATAGTCCTCATAGCCGATTTCCTCCATCTCCTCCACATCCCCGATGCGGTAAACATCAAAATGATAAAGCGGCAGCCTGCCGCCCTCATAGATCTGCACGATCGTAAACGTCGGGCTGTTCACCGGTTCCTCTATCCCAAGTCCTGCCGCAAAGCCCTGCGTGAACACGGTCTTGCCCACGCCCAGATCCCCGTTTATACAGTATATCTCTCCGGCGCAGGCCGCCTGGCCCAGACGAAAACCCAGTTTTCCGGTCTCTTCCGGAGAATATGTCTCGATTATATTCATCTTTGTGCTGTCCCCCGTCCTGCGGTATGCTCTCCTATTAACGTCAGAAGTTCCTCTGCCCTGCCGTCCAGCTTCTCTGCCGGCAGTATATGGGCATGGATCTTATCCATATAAATCATGATATTGGACCCCGCCTTTTTTACCCGGGCGATGCTTTCCCATTTATAATCCACGTGCTGATCTCCCTGTGTAACTGAAAAACCGTCCTCTCCGAAAACGTATTCAAAGGGCTGCGCATAAGTCTTTGACTTCGCGGTTGCTTTGCACTTGGAATATACGCTGAACGGATGGATCAGCGTGTACATGCATCCGACCAGCAGCAGCGCCACCGTATAGGTCGTATTGACCGTGCCGTAGGTCAGCACCGCACCCACCAGCGCCGCGATACTGATCACCATCCCCAGCACTCCGCTGAAGGTATGGTAGATATGATACATATTAAAGCGAAACAGATCCTTCGCTTCCACCTGAATATCAAAACGCATGAAGCACCTCCGTAATCATCCGGCACATCATCTCTCAAATAACAACGAAGCACCGGTCTATGGACACTAATACCATGTCAGCAGGCTGACATAGCCCCTCTGGGAAGATGCGCATGATTTTCTATGGAAATTGTCTGCTTCGCGGACAGAAAATCAGCGCAGTATAATGCCTAACGACATTATACCAAAAAAGCAAAAAAAAGAAACCCCAAATTGCTGGGGCTTCAGAGTAGGATGCGCTGCTTTATCGGCAGCTGTAACTTGTCAGGAACGAAGAAGGATGGAGATGCGTTTATAGCAGAGCACCACAACCAGGCTGGTGAGAACACCTTTTATGATGTTAAAAGGGGCCACACAGAACAGCATAAACGTAAAGGTGCTGTTTACAAAGGGTATAATCTCCGTTCCGGCGCCTATGATCGCGTCTAACGGCATATGGAATGCCGTGGTATAGAAAGGCAGCATCACATAGGTATTGAGAATGACAGCCGCCAGCGCCATGGCCAGTGTACCGGTGCACAGACCGATCACCGCTCTTTTTTTAGTTTTATGGGTGCGGTAAATGATGCCGGCCGGCACGACCAACGCACAGCCCACGCAGAAATTAGCCAGCTCTCCCACAAAGGCCGTGGACGTCGGCTTGAGCAGCAGCTTTATTAAAATCTTTACCGTCTCGATCAGCACTCCGGCCACCGGCCCCATCATGAAGGTGCCGATCAGAACCGGAATCTCGCTTAGATCCAGTTCATAAAAGGACGGCGCCAGAAACGGCAGGGGAAACTCAAACAGCATGAGCACTGCTGCCAGAGCGCCGAACATGGCGATCAGCACCAGATTTTTCACCGTAAATGCGGATTTGATTTTCTTTGTCTGTGTTACACTTGATGTTTTTTCCATAATTGTCTCCTTCCCGCGCATTGTCTGCGCGCAGATAAAGGCCGGGGAACTGACGCGCCGCAGTGCGATCTAAGCGAAGCGCTTTTTTGTTAATCAGAATGTTGTTTTATCGAAAAAAATCCCGGGAAGACGTAGCTTCTCCGGGATTTTCAATCTAAAACTCACTGCGCTTATCTTCTTTCATCCAGACTATACTGTCGGCTTTGGAATCTCACCAAATCAACCGCTTATGCGGGTCGCGGGCTGTACCGCCGGTAGGGAATCACACCCTGCCCCGAAGATTATCTATCAATTTGACCCTATTATAGATCAAAGCTCCTGCATATGCAAGAGCTTTTTTCTTTACTTATTTCCATCCATCCGGCAAATAAGCCATCGTATTCTGTATCATCTCATCCACCAGTGTCCGGATCTGCTCCTCACTGCATCTTCCCTTAACCAGCGGATCGTTTTCAAATGCCTTTACCACCAGCTCTTTGTTGCAGGTAAGCGCCGCCTCCAGCACCGTCTCATGATTTTCCACATGGGGCGTAACCAGCTTAAGCACGCCGTCCGGCAGGGGGCCCGCAACGATCGGCTTGATGGAATCTCTGGAGAACACGGCATTGGTTTCCACCACCGCAGTTCTGGGCAGATTCGGGATCTGACCGTTCACATTGGGAATATTCACGTTGCTGATGATGCGGTCCAGACCGCAGATCGCCTTGATCAGCCGGATGCCCTCTTCCCCTGTATTTTTCAGCTCCACTTCTTCCTCACCGTTTAACAGCCTGCGGCTCTTATCCAGCCTTTCTTTCAGATCTTCTTTTCTCCAGGCAACCGTAGTCAGCCCGAATTTCCAGGACTCCACGGTTTCGGGATCTTTCAGATATTCTCCGCCCGGCATGAATTCCGCCAGATGGCGGTCTCCTGCTGCCGCAATCAGCCCATACCGTCTGAACAGGTCGAACTTCACGCGATGCGCACAGGCAAATGTAGAGTTAGCCCAGTTATCATCCCCAACCTGAAATCCGTTCTGGAAATGGCTGTCTATATAGTCGCGGTAAACCGGGAACAGGTCAATCCCTTTATAGGATGCCTGATCAAACCACGTGAAGTGGTTGATGCCCAGCACATTTACATGAATATCCTCACGTTTCACATCCTTAAGTCCCAGCGCTTCCTCACAGATGCCGGCCAGAAGCTTCTGGGTGCCGAACACCTCATGGCAGCAGCCGAAAGCCTTAATCTGCGGATATACATGGTAAAGGGTCTTTACACACAGGGTCATGGGATTTGTATAGTTGATGACCCACGCATCGGGAGCATACGCTTTAATCGCCTCCGCGATCTCCACAAACATGGGGATGGTGCGCAGCGCGCGGACCGTTCCGCCCGGACCTGCCGTATCGCCCACCGACTGATAGATGCCGTATTTCTCCGGCTGATGTACATCCGATTCCATCTCGTCAAAGGTTCCCGGCAGGATCGATATGATCACAAAATCCGTTCCGCTAAGCGCATCCTTCAACGTATCAGATGTCTTGTACGTCCATTTACCCACCACATCATCTCTGGTGCTTAGACGGTTTCCGATCTGCTCATTGACTCTGGCCGCATCCGGATCGATGTCGTAAAGGCGCACCGTACCGCTTAAATTCGGTTCCTTTGCCAGGTCGGTCATAAGCGTCCACGCCCATCCTCTGGAACCGCCGCCTATGTAAGCAATATTCAGGTCTGTGACCTTGTTGTCAGAATATTTCATGACTTCCTCCATTCTGTGCTCAATCACCGCACAGACCGGCCTATCTTCTCTGCCGGCCACTTGATTTATGCCCCTATTATATCCCATATCAGTTTCTTTTTCTTATGAAATATTGCCTGTTTTCATCGGAAGTAGCACTATATTGACTCATCCAGATAGAAGTTATGCCTGGATTTCCGATAGTAAATAAACGCCTCGGCCACAGCCGCAATCGCCCAGGTCAACGGATACCCGATAAACACAAAGCGGATGTCCCTGGTCAGCGGCACGGTCAGCGATATCCAGAGCATGCGGATAAAACAGAGGCTTGTGATGGAGATGATCATCGGCTTTACCGTATCCCCCATGCCCCGCACCACACCCAGATAAAGCTGATTGGCCACCAGAGCCACATAGCCGGGCAGCGCCATAATGCGGGCGATGATCGTTGCATACCTAAGGACCTCCGCGTCCCTGGTAAACAGCTGGGCAAACACGCCGATAAAGGTGAAATTCACCACACCGATGAACAGCGCATAGGAAACTCCCAGTATCACGCACTCCCGTACCCCTTTTCTGATCCGCTTCGCCTGCTTCGCCCCGTAATTCTGGCCGGTAAAGGTGGTCGCAGCCAGCGCCAGGCTGGTGATCGGGATCATCGTGAAATTGTCCACCTTCGCGTACACCCCGTAGCCCGCCATGGCGTCCGCTCCGAAACTGTTGATATTGCTCTGTACCACCACATTGGAAAGTGACACAATCGTGGACTGCAGGCCGGAAGGTATGCCCATATGCAGTATGCGCTTTAACATTTGGCGGTCGCAGCGCACCTCTTTTAAGTTCACATGATAGCTTTCCTTGCTCCTCACCAGCGTAAACATCACGCAGAAGCAGGACACAAACTGCGCAAATACTGTGGCGATCCCCACACCGGCCACCCCCATACGGAACACGACCACGAGGACCACATCCAGCACGATATTCACCAGGGAGGAAATGATCAAATAATACAGAGGTCTCCTGGAATCCCCGATGGACCTTAGAATGCCGGCCCCCATATTATAGATGATATTGAAAATGGATCCGAAGAAATAAATCCGAAGATAGGTGACGGAATTGGGAAGCACCTCCGGCGGCGTTCCCATCAGCTTTAAAATCCACGGTGTGAGCGCCACGCCGGCCACCGTCATGACCGCGCCGCCTATGGTACAGAACCACAGCGAGGTATGTATGCTGATCTTCATCTTATCCAGCCGTCCGCCTCCGTAATACTGCGCGATGACCACGCCCGCGCCGCTGGTCATACCGATAAAAAAGCCGATGATCAGATTGATCAGATTGCCGCTGGATCCCACCGCCGCCAGCGCTTCCTTCCCAACGAAATTGCCCACGATCACCGAATCGGTGGTATTATAGAGCTGCTGGAACAGATTGCCGATCAGCAGAGGGACCGAAAACCATATGATCTGTTTCCATATATTTCCCTTTGTCATCGTCTGCTCTTTATGATTTGCCATGTTTCTCCCTCGCTTCTTTCAGATACATCCTCGCACTGCCAGGCTGACCCAAGCCGGTTTCCGAGCTTATATGATACAATTATATCAAATCGCTATACGTGAATCTAAAACGATATTGACTTAAATCTTCCATTTATTCAAACTATATTGTACCTCTTATCATTTCCTGATACAATATAATCCGTAATTATGTGCCGTGTTTACAAACGCGGCTGTATTATAGAATATCCGGGGAAGGGGGGTCCGCTCATGAAAAGCACGGTATTCGAAGAGCATACGGATGGGCTGGCAATTGACCGCGTAATCAGAGATTATGAATTTACCATGACCACCAAGCATTTTCACACGGAATGCGAGATTTATTATCTGCTTAAGGGGGAACGTTATTATTTCATCGATAAGCAGACCTATCTGGTGAAACAGGGCAGCCTGGTATTTATCGACCGCAGACAGATCCATAAGACCAGCATGGCCGGTCAGTCCTATCATGACCGGATACTGCTGGAGATCGACGGGGAGAAAATTGCGCCTTTCACGCGGCTTTTGGGGCTGGATTTCTATCATTTTTTTGAAGCGCATTACGGGGTGCTGGAGTTGGATGCCGGCCAGCAGCGCTATGTGGAGGAGCTTCTCGCCTCCATCGTTGCGGAAATCCGGGAGAAGAAGGTGAATTACGAGGCGATGGTGAAGATGCAGGTGGCAAGCCTGCTGATTTATTCGCTCCGCTGTCTGAAAAATCAGACGTTTGCCCCGAAAGGCGAGGAAGCGCAGACAGCCAAGCACAGGAAGGTCCATGAGGTGGCAGATTATATCATTAATAATTCCGGCGGCTCCAAGTCCCTGGAAGATCTGGCAAAGCGTTTCTATGTGAGCAAATGCTATTTAAGCCGTATATTCAAAGAGGTCACCGGCTCAACAGTAAATGAATTCATAAATATACAGAAAATCAAGCAGGCCCAGCGCCTGCTTTCGGATACCGATCATAATATAACGGAAATTTCGGAAATGCTGGGTTATGAGAGCATCACATACTTCGAAAAGGTATTTAAAAAATATACGGAAACCTCCCCGTTAAAATACCGGAAACGTCAAAGGACAGGGCGCTGAAACTTAAAGCCCTGTCCTTCATTTATTCTTTGATGGAAAAGAATCCTGCTCGCGGGATTCTCCGCCTGCGGCGGGTCGCTTTAGCGACATGATTCCGCTGCGCCGCAGTGCGATCCTCGCGGAGCGTTTTGTTCAATAGGTCGTATTTTCCTATTGAATGAAAAGCGCGTCCCCGGCCGCGATCAGGACCGCGGCAATCAGGTATTGGCCGAAGCTCTCGAAATGGACGGATACCATCATCCTGTCCATAATACCGATGACCAGCGCGCTGACCACAAAACCGAAGAGCCCAAAGGTGATGCAGGTCAGCGGCAGGGACAATGCCTTTAATACCGGTTTGATGATCATATTCAGGACGACCAAAAGAAGCGCCGCCCAAATAATCGCCCAGCGGTCATCAAAAATCGCTCCCTTGCTGATATAATCCAGTATAAAGAATACGCCTGCGTTTATCACAAATTTTCCGGCCCATGCCTTCATAGTCCGCTCCTTTCCAATCCGGTGTCACTCACAGTTTCATGGTCAGCTGGATGCGCTTTTTGTTCAGATCCACGCTCATGACCTTCACTTCCACAATATCTCCCACGCTGACAGCCTCCAGCGGATGCTTGATGTATCGGTCGGTCATCTGTGAGATATGTACCAGCCCGTCCTGATGTACGCCGATATCCACAAATGCCCCGAAGTCGATCACGTTTCGAACGGTCCCCTTTAAGATCATGCCAGGGGTTAAGTCTTTCATGTCCAGCACATCGGTGCGCAGGATCGGCTTAGGCATCTCATCCCTGGGGTCTCTGGCCGGCTTCTCCAGTTCCTTCACGATATCGTTCAGCGTGATTTCACCGATTCCCAGCTCTGCGGCAGCCGCCGCCGGATTTATGAGTTTTTTGCCGATTCCTTTCAGGCCGCCCTGAAGGATGTCCTCGGTACGATAGCCCAGTTTTTTCAGCAGAGCTTCTGCAGCGGCATAGCTCTCGGGATGGACAGCCGTGGTATCCAGAGGATTTTTGCCGCCCTGGATGCGCATGAAGCCGGCGCACTGCTCGAACGCCTTCGGGCCGAGCTTCGCCACCTTAAGCAGCTGCCTGCGGTCGGTGAAACGGCCGTTTTCCTCCCGGTAGGCCACGATATTTCTGGCGATGACCTTGGTGATGCCGGAGATATATTCCAGCAGGGAGGCGGAAGCCGTGTTTAAATCCACACCCACCTTATTGACGCAGTCTTCCACCACGCCGGTCAGGGCCTCGCTTAATTTCTTCTGATTCATGTCATGCTGGTACTGGCCGACCCCGATGGACTTCGGATCGATCTTGACCAGCTCCGCCAGCGGGTCCTGCAGCCTCCTGGCTATGGAAACCGCGCTTCTCTGCCCCACATCAAAATTGGGAAACTCCTCCGTGGCCAGCTTGCTGGCGGAGTATACGGACGCTCCCGCTTCATTGACGATGATATACTGCACGCCCGCATTGATCTCTTTTAACAGATCCACGATGATCTGCTCGGATTCCCTGGAGGCCGTGCCGTTACCTACCGATATCAACGATACATTATATTTCTTAATCAGGTTTTTCAGAATCCTTTTTGATTCCTCCACCTTATTCTGAGGCGCTGTCGGATAGATTACGACCGTATCCAATACCTTGCCCGTGGCGTCCACCACAGCCAGCTTACAGCCCGTGCGGAAAGCAGGATCCCAGCCCAGCACCACGCGGCCGGTGATGGGCGGCTGCATCAGCAGCTGCTCCAGATTCTTGCCGAATACGCGTATGGCCCCGTCCTCCGCCTTCTCGGTCAGCTCATTGCGGATATCCCGCTCGATGGCAGGAGCGATGAGGCGGTCATAGCTGTCCGCAGCCGCTTCCTTAAGCGCAGGTTTGGTGTAAGGATTGTCATTTACAATGATTTTTTTCTCGAGATAGCGCAGAATGTCCTCCGCGGGCGCCTCGATCTTTACCGTCAGAATCTTCTCGGACTCCCCGCGGTTTAACGCGAGTATGCGGTGTCCCGCCGCTTTCTTTACCGGTTCCTGATAGTCATAGTACATCTCGTATACGGACTGTACATTCTCATCCTTTGCCGTAGATCTGATCAGCCCTCGGTCATAGGTAGCTTTGCGGATATACATGCGGATATCGGCCTCGTCTGAAATCTGCTCCGCCAGGATATCCTTGGCCCCGTCGATGGCTTCCTGGGCGGTACGTACTTCCTTATCCTCATCTATATAGGCCGCCGCGGTCTTTTCCAGCGGTTCCCTGGCCATCTGCAGCAGGATGTGGTCAGCCAGGGGCTGCAGGCCCTTTTCCCTCGCGATCGTAGCTCTGGTCCTCCTCTTGGGGCGGTACGGACGGTACAGATCTTCCACCACGACCAGAGTCATGGCCTCCCGAATCTGTTTTTCCAGCTCCGGCGTCAGTTTTCCCTGTTCGCGGATCGTGGAGAGGACCTGCTCCTTCTTTTCTTCCAGATTTCTAAGATATTTCAGGCGTTCGTCAAAATTTCTCAACACCTCATCGTTTAAAGATCCGGTGGCTTCCTTGCGGTACCTGGCGATAAACGGAATCGTATTGCCCTCATCGATCAGCTTGATTGTAGCCTCGACCTGGCTCTTTTTAATGTTCAGTTCTTCCTGCAGTACTTTTACAATGTCCATATTCGGTAATTTTATTTCCTTTCTATCTTAGTCCGCTCTCATACATTGTCCGCTCTCATATGGCCAGCAGATCTATATGAAAAATCAGCTTCAGCACATTTTTAAGCACAAAATTAGCGATGATAATCACCGCAGCCGCATACAGATACCATGGCCGGAATCTCATGCCTCTGATGCGTCCCTTTGTGAGCAGCGCAAGCGTCTGCGTCACCATAAACGGCAGGACGACCGCCAGGCCGTACAGCACGATGGGATGGCAGATCAGACTCTTTAAAAGCTTTCCGTGCAGCAGATAATAGACTGCCCTGCTCCCGCCGCAGCCCGGGCAGTAGAATCTCGTCAGGGTCAGAAGCGGACACGGTCCCACCAGAAATCTGCGCAGGGATTCCGGCAGCAGCGAAATAAAAAAGAAGCCGGCGGCGCCAATCACAATCGCCGCCAGCCCTATAAAGTACAAGGTCTGTTCCGTTGACAGTTTTCTTTTCATTACAGATTATAATTCTCCCAGATCGAAGGCGTCATGGACCGCTCTCATCGCGCGCTCCACATCCTCCTCCGCAATCAGCACCGTGATCCGGATCTCGGAGGTGGCGATCATCTTGATATTGACATAGACGCTGGAGAGCGCCTCAAACATCCTGGCTGCCACACCGGGATTGGATGTCATGCCCGCCCCGATGATGGAGAGTTTTGCCACGCCGTCTTCAAATTCCACATCGGACGCGGTAAAGGAAGCTTTGTTGGAATTGAGGATCTCCAAGGTCTCCTTAAGATCGTTCCTCGCAACGGTGAAGGAGATATCCTTCGTGCCGCCGCGTCCAACGGACTGCAGGATGATGTCCACATTGATCCCTCTCTTTGCCAGGTAATTGAACATCTTAAAGGCAATGCCGGGTTCGTCCTTCACACCGATGACCGAAACCCTGGCTGTATTTTTATCGGCAGCGACTCCGCTTACCAGCATCTTTTCCATCTTTGTTTCCTCCTTAACAACGGTTCCCTCCGCAGTATTCAGGCTGGATCGCACGATCAGCTGCACACCGTATTTCTTGGCCATTTCCACCGAACGGTTGTGGAGCACCTTTGCCCCCAGAGAGGCGAATTCCAGCATCTCATCATAGGTGACCTCTTCCATCTTCCTCGCATTGGGGACGATGCGAGGATCGGCCGTATATACGCCTTCCACATCTGTATAGATCTCACAGGAATCGGCTCCCAGCGCAGCAGCCAGCGCTACGGCGGTGGTATCGGAACCGCCCCTTCCCAGAGTGGTCATGTCATCTTTTTTATTAATGCCCTGAAAACCGGTGACCACTACGATCTTTCTGGCATCCAGCTCGTTGCGGATGCGCTCCGTATCAATCCTCTTGATGCGGGCACTGCCGTATGCGCTGGTGGTATGCATCGCAACCTGCGCCGCGTTGAGTGAGATGGCCGCAGCTCCCAGTGAGTGAAGCGCCATGGTCATCAGAGAAACGGATACCTGCTCCCCTGTTACAAGCAGCATATCCATCTCCCGTTTGGAGGCGTTGGGGTTGATTTCTGCAGCCTTGGCCAGCAGCTGATCCGTAGTCTTGCCCATGGCGGACAGGACCACCACCACATCATTGCCCTTATCATAATCCTCAATGCATCTTCTGGCCACATTGAATATTCTTTCTTTGTCAGCGACCGAACTACCGCCGAATTTTTTCACAATCAGCATTGTCTGTTTCCTTCCATTCCGGCTTCTATCTATCTGCCGTCAAACGCCTTTATAGGCGTCTGACAGCTACCTATACTTTACTTTATGACACCCGGTTAAGTCAACCACTTTAATTTGCTTCCACACGGATTCTTCCGCGGATTCCCTTCACCTTGGCCGCGGCCTCTTCAAAGGCATTCTCGGTCATCACGCCGGTTATGACGGCAAATTCGTCCATTTCGTCCAGTTCTATGTACTTCACCGGCCCGAAAGCATCCTCCACCATAGCTGCTTTGGCCGCCTTGCTGCCGGCAATGCGGACAAAGAAGCTCTTGCTGGAAGTGCCGATATCCGCGAGCTCCAGCTTATTTTCACTCCAGTTCGTCATTATGTTGCGGTTCATGTGCTTGGCTGCGTCCACCACATCCGCCACCACCGCGCTGGCTGTGGGCAGCTTGCCCGCGCCGGCTCCGTAGAACATCACGTTGCCGATCACATTGCCCTTCACCAGGATGCCGTTATATACATCGTTGACCGCGTACAGCGGATGGCCGCTGTCAATCATCACCGGGCAGACCATGGCGTAAAATTTGTCATCGATCCGTTTGCTGGTGGCGAACAGCTTCACCACCATGCCCAGCTTTTTGGCGTATTTAAAGTCCACATCGGATATCTTTGTGATGCCCTCAGTGTAAATGTCCTCATAATCCACCTGCATGCCATAGGCCAGGGAGGACAGGATGGCGATTTTCCTGCAGGCGTCATAGCCTTCCACATCAGCCTCAGGGTTGCGCTCAGCATACCCTAATTCCTGCGCTTCCTTCAGCACCAGGTCAAAGGAAAGCCCCTCCCTCTCCATCTTGGTCAGGATGAAGTTGGTGGTGCCGTTTAAGATTCCGGTGATCTCATAGATCTCATCCGCCGTCAGGGACTGGTTTAAGGGGCGGATGATCGGAATGCCCCCGCCCACGCTGGCCTCAAACAGGAAATTCAGCTCTTTGGATTTTGCCAGGGCTAAAAGCTCCGCGCCGTGAGCGGCCACCAGCTCCTTATTGGAAGTGGCCACGCTCTTGCCCGCAAGCAGCGCCTTCTTAACAAAGGTATAGGCCGGATTGGTCCCGCCCATGGTTTCCACCACAATCGCAACTTCCGGATCGTCCAGTATCACCTGCACGTCATGCACGATCTTCTCCTGAATCGGATCCCCCGGGAAGTCACGCAGATCCAGCACATATTTCACATTCAGAGGCTCTCCCACCCGGCCGGCGATGCTGCTGCCGTTTGTGTTAATCACCTCTACCACTCCGGAACCGATGGTTCCGTATCCCATTACCGCTATATTTATCATCGTCTCACTCCCTGGCTAATATTTTTACATAATGAATGCCGTCCAGATCCTCTATGTTGGAAATCATGTCGGTAACATTTTTTGTTGTCGGCAGCACATCCACGCTCAAGGTCAGGGATGCCATCCCATTAATCGGTATCGTCTGATGGATCGTTAAGATATTCGCATTATATTCCGCAATGGTCTTAAGCACATGGGAGAGGACGCCCGGTATATCGTCCATCTGCAGCACAAAGGTGATCGTCTTCCCTCTGGCCGTATCGTGAAACGGGAAGATATCCTCTTTATACTTATAGAAAGAGCTGCGGCTGATGCCAACCATCGCGGTCGCCTCCTGCACGGTCATCGCCTTCTCTGACTCCAGCAGCCGCTTAGCTTCCACCACCTTCAGCAGAACCTCGGGCACTGCCTTCCTTTTTACTACAAAATAACCATAATCCTCTGCCATAACATCCTCCAAAGCCGGCACACCTCATCTGTATGCCTATGAAACACATGTGTTTTTACTCGAAAGATATTATCATATTCGGCCTTTCTTTGCAACCACTTTTTATCCGCACCTTCGAAAATTGCAGCAGTTCAGGCGGAGCACCCGCTCTTGCACCGATTTCCCGTTGTCTCAACCGTTACGAAAAATCGTATACGGAGGTCCGTATACGATTTTTTCTGCCGTTTTATAGTTATTATTTCTTTTTGTTCAGGCTCTGCCATTTCAGATAGGCAGAAATAAACGGGTCCAGTCCGCCATCCAGCACCGCCTGCACATTGCCGCTCTCCGCGTTGGTCCTGTGATCCTTCACCATGGTGTAAGGCTGCAGCACATAGGAACGGATCTGGTTGCCCCAGCCGATTTCCTTAACATCACCGCGGATGTCGGACAGCTTTTCCGCGTTTTCCTGCTGCTTTAAGATGAACAGCTTGGCCTTTAACATCTGCATCGCCTTGTCCTTGTTCATATGCTGGGAGCGCTCATTCTGGCACTGCACCACGATGCCCGTAGGCAGATGAGTGATGCGGATTGCCGAAGAGGTCTTATTGATATGCTGGCCGCCTGCGCCGCTGGAGCGGTAGGTATCGATCCTTAAATCGTCATCGTTGATCTCAATATCCAGATCCTCTTCAATGTCCGGCATGACATCACAGGATACAAAGGAGGTCTGGCGCTTTCCCGCCGCGTTAAAGGGGGAGATGCGCACCAGGCGGTGCACCCCGCGTTCCGACTTCAGATAGCCGAAAGCGTTTTCTCCGTTGATCTGCACGGTGACGGACTTGATGCCGGCCTCTTCACCGTCCAGATAGTCCAGCACCTCGGTCGTATACCCCTTGCTGTCGGCCCACCGGCAGTACATCCGGTAGAGCATGCCGGCCCAGTCACAGGACTCCGTGCCTCCGGCCCCGGCGTGCAGCGTGAGTATTGCGTTATTTCTGTCGTACTCCTCCGACAAAAGAGTGCTGATCCTAAGCTCTTCCAGCTTATCGCTGAAGGCATTCAGCATCTCCTCTATCTCCGGGATCAGGGAGGCGTCATTTTCCTCATAGGCCATGTCCAGCATGACCTGCACATCCTCATATTCGGACTGCAGCTGATGAAAGCCGTCCACCGTATCCTTCAGATTTTTTAGTTCCTTTGTGATCCTGGTGGACTTTTCCGCGTCCGTCCAGAAATCGGGTTCTTCCATGTGTTTCTCTAATTCTGCGATCCGCTTTTCCTTGTCAGCCAGGTTAAAGTGAATCCCTCACTTCCAATAATGGTTTTTCTAACGTTGAAATCGTGTACTTGAACTGATCAAGTTCAACCATATTGTCACCTTCTCTCATTTTATTTTTTGTGCGGCTTTACAGGTTTCTGCCGCAGCACTGTTTGTACTTCTTGCCGGAACCGCAGGGGCACGGGTCGTTGGGATATACCTTTTTCTCCGTGTTCTTTACGGTTTTGGAAGAAGCCTCTTTATTGGTGCCGACCACCTTAGCCACCTCTTCCCTTTCCACCTTCTGTTTCGGGCGGACATGGAAGAGCAGACGGATGGTCTCTTCCTGAATGCTGGCCGTCATCACGTCAAACATCTCAAATCCGGCCATCTTGTATTCCACCAGCGGGTCTTTCTGGCCGTATGCCTGCAGGCCGATGCCCTGGCGCAGCTGGTCCATATCGTCGATATGATCCATCCATTTTCGGTCAATGGTCCTAAGCAGGAAAATGCGCTCGATCTCTCTCATGGTCTCGGCATCCGGGAATTCCGCTTCCTTCATCTCATACAGCTTGACCGCGGCTTCCTTGAGCATTTGTTTGAGCTTGCCCTTGTTCATCTTGGACAGTTGCTCATCGGTCAGCACCATGCGAAGCGGTATGTTCTGAAGCAGCAGCGAGGACAGCTCGTTCATATCCCATTCCTGGGGCGCCTGGTCATCGGAGATACACATATCCACGGTATTGTCCACCGTGTCTGTGATCATCTTGATAATCACATTGCGCATGTTCTCTCCGTTTAACACCCTTAAGCGCTCGGCATAGATGATCTCGCGCTGATCATTGTTCACCTGGTCATATTCCAGCAGATTCTTACGGATTCCGAAGTTGTTGTGCTCAATCTTTTCCTGAGCCCTGCGGATGGCCTTGGACAGCATCTTATGCTCGATCTCCTGATCATCCGGCACTCCCAGCGCGTTAAACATCGTCATCACACGCTCGGAACCGAACAGGCGCAGCAGATCGTCCTCCAGGGAGATAAAAAACTGGGATTCACCCGGATCCCCCTGACGGCCGGAACGGCCTCTTAACTGGTTATCGATCCGGCGGGACTCATGGCGCTCGGTGCCGATGATTTTTAATCCTCCTGCCGCCCTCGCTTCCTCATCCAGCTTGATATCGGTACCGCGGCCGGCCATGTTGGTGGCGATGGTCACGCTGCCGTGAATACCGGCCTTGGCAACGATCTCCGCCTCCTTCTCATGGAACTTGGCATTGAGCACCTCCGGAGAGATACCCTGTGCTTTAAAAAGCTTGCGCAGCACCTCCGTCGCCTCTATGGTAATGGTGCCCACCAGCACGGGCTGCCCCTTCTTATGGGCTTCCACAACTTCGCGCACCACCGCGTTGTATTTTTCTTTGACGGTTTTATACACCTTATCCTGTTTATCCACACGGATTACCGGCACGTTGGTGGGGATCTCCACCACATCCATGCCGTAGATATCACGGAATTCCTTTTCTTCGGTTAAAGCGGTACCGGTCATACCGGCCTTGCGCTCAAACTTGTTGAAGAAGTTCTGGAAGGTGATGGTCGCAATGGTCTTGCTCTCCCTCTTCACCTGCACGCCTTCCTTGGCCTCAATGGCCTGATGCAGGCCGTCGGAATATCTTCTTCCGGGCATGATACGACCGGTGAATTCATCCACGATGAAGATCTGGTCATCCTTTACCACATAGTCGTGGTCCTTATGCATCAGGTTGTTTGCACGCAGCGCCAGGATCATGTTATGCTGGATCTCTGAATTTTCCGGATCCGCCAGGTTATCGATATGGAAGTATTCCTCCACCCTGCGGATACCGTCTGCCGTCATGGTAACGACCTTATCCTTTTCATTTACAATGAAGTCGCCGTCCTCTTCCTGGATCTCGCCCATGATGATATCCATCTTGCTCATCTCGGGACGGTCGGCGCCTCTCCTCATCCTCTTGGCCAGCATATCGCATTGGTGATACAGTTCGGTGGATTTGCCGCTCTGGCCGGATATGATGAGCGGCGTCCTTGCCTCATCGATCAGTACGGAGTCCACCTCATCGATGATGCAGTACTTTAAGCCTCTAAGTACCAGCTGTTCTTTATAAAGGACCATATTGTCCCTTAAGTAATCAAATCCCAGTTCGTTGTTCGTCACATAGGTTATATCGCAGGCATAAGCGGCGCGGCGCTCTTCGCTGTTCATGCTGTTTAATACAACGCCCACGGTCAGGCCCAGAAATTCATGGATCTGGCCCATCCAGTTGGCATCACGTTCCGCCAGATAGTCGTTAACGGTAACGATATGCACGCCCTCGCCCTTTAAGGCATTTAAGTAAGCGGGAAGCGTGGATACCAGGGTCTTTCCTTCACCGGTCTTCATCTCGGCGATACGTCCCTGATGAAGGATGATGCCGCCGATCAGCTGCACCGGGTAATGCTCCATGCCCAGCACCCTTCTGCCGGCCTCTCTGACCACCGCAAACGCTTCGGGCAGTATATCATCCAAAGCGGCTCCGCCTGCCAGCCGTTCTTTAAACTCTTTGGTCTTTCCCTTTAACGCCTCATCCGACAGTTCCATCATCTGGGGCCTTAAGGAAATAATCTTATCCACGGTCGGCTGAATCAGCTTCAGCTCGCGTTCACTATAAGTTCCGAAGATTTTTTGTACTAATCCCATTTTTTACCTCATTTCAGAGCTGTTTTACGCATTTCCCCCGCTGTCATATAGTATCTTCTGTCCATGCGCCCAATATTCGATAGTTTATTGTAGCACTAACTGCCGTTTTATTCAAGTGGAGGCGTAAGAAAACGATATTGCAGCATCGTTGCTGTTCACAGTTACCGAAAAATTCCCGCGTAAGAGAGGGCAGGGTATGGTCCTCATTGGGACCCGCTCTCGCTCCGTGAAGCGCGCAGCGGTACTAATGCTGTAAAATACACAGCAATAAGTACCGGCGGGCTTCAAGGGATCCCTATGAGGACCATACCCTGCCCTCTCTTACGCTGCTTTATCGGTAGCGTGTGAACAGTAACGCAAAGTAACTTTACAGATTCGTCGCCGCTCTAAGTTGCTGTGAAATTGCCGAAAGCTTCCCATAAGTATTTACGTAAAAGCAGCGCGTAAGCTTCAACTGAGGTTTTTAGGTAATGATGATGAAGGCAGCAATAAGGGGGCGGAAGATAAACAGGCCTTAAGGTTAAATTTATGTGATTTTACATTATTTGATAATTAAGATGAAAATATTCCGGCGTTTTCAGAGCTTCATCCTCAGATTCAGCCATTTTATTAATGGGTGAATTTTTTGCCTTGGGGCAACAATTTATGCATTTTGCACAATTTTATAGACCACATTACATTTTTCGACAAATTTGAGGAATCATAAAATATGAGCCCGTCCACAGTTATCCACACCGACAGCTCGTCCTTTTTATCAGCAAAACAGATTTATACACCAACTTATCCACATTATCCACATTAATTTATCCAGATTATGTGGATTACTCTCCCCTATGGGAACAAAACATGCGTTTTGTGAATAAATCTGAATTTACACAATTTCGACAATTTGCGCTCTTTTTCTCTTGACAAAAACACGGCACTGAGCAGCGCTTCTCATTGAGATTCTGCGGATCATAATCCGATAAGAAATTTTTCAGATTTTGCTTATGATCTTGTCCTTGCTAAATCAGGATTTTATGTTATAATATGTATATACTACAGAGGGTACAAAACTTAAATATATTCTCAATTGTATCATCTGTACCCAAGAAAACAGAAAATTGTTTTCTTTTTCAAATTCACTCGGAAGGAGTTGACCCGTATGCGTTATGTCATTACAGGCAGAAACATCGATATCACGGAAGGATTGAAATCCGCCATCTATGAAAAGATCGGCAAGCTTGAGAGGTATTTTAATCCGGACACAGAAATTCAGGTGACTTTAAGCGTGGAAAAGGAACGTCAGAAGATTGAGGTCACCATTCCTGTAAAGGGAAATATCATCCGTTCAGAACAGGTCAGCAACGATATGTATGTTTCCATCGATCTGGTGGAGGAAATAATTGAGCGTCAGCTGAAGAGATACAAAAATAAACTGGTGGATTCGAAACAGAACGCCGTATCCTTTACTAAGGAATACGTGGACGAAGAATACGATGATCCGGAAGCGATCAAAATCGTAAGAACCAAGAAATTCGCCGTTAAGCCCATGGACCCCGAAGAGGCGTGTATCCAGATGGAACTGCTGGGACATAATTTCTTCGTATTCCGCAACGGGGATACGGATGAAGTGAATGTGGTGTATAAGAGGAAAAATAACACCTATGGGCTGATTGAGCCTGAGTTTTAAGCGCAAGTGAAGCGGACACACAGCTGAATTTTTCTATTTTAAAAACCTCCGGCGAAACGCCGGAGGTTTTTTCGTTTAGTTGATATATCTGCCATAGTGTACCGGAGATGCATAATCCACGCTGGAGACCTTCACGCCTGTGGCCTTATTGGCATTATGGATAATCTGTCCGCCGCCGATATAAATGCCCACATGATTGATGGTTCCCCTGGAATTGGCATAGAACACCAGGTCGCCGGGCGCTAAGCTGTCACGGCTGATGGATGTGGAGCCGCTGGCCTGGCTTCTGGAATCTCTCGGGATGGAGACGCCGAATTCCTTGAAGACAGACTGGGTGAAGCCGGAGCAGTCAGTGCCGGATGTCAGGCTGGTTCCCGCCCATACATACGGCAGGCCGATGAGCTGCTGTGCGCGCGCCACGATGGCATCCCTGGTAGCGTTGCCTGTGCTCTCCGTATTAACAGGAGCCTGGGGCTGTTCAGACTGTCCTTCGTTGGAAGCCGGAGGTGCCGGCTGTGCTGCGGCCTGCTGTGCCGCACGCTGGGCTTCCTCCCATTTGCGCTTCGCTTCTTTTGCTTCTCTTGCCTTGCGCTCTTCCTCTTCCTTCTGCTTTCTTTCTTCTTCTATAGAAATCGCTTTATTGAACTTAACGCTGATGTCCAGATACTGTCTGGCTACATAGCCGGACAGGCTGTCCTCTTCCGTATCGCCTTCATTTACGAGAATCTTGACGAATTCCTCACCGGCTTCGTTAATGATTCCTTCTTCCTGTACTATGTATGTCTCGCCTTCCGCCAACAGGGAAAGCGTACGGCTCTCGGTGCTGGGTTCTTCTCTCAACCGAAGTGTCTTCGCCGTGGTTTTGCCGAGGACAGTACCAACCTCCTTGGCAACGGCTTCCGCCTCTTCGCCTGTGACAAAGTATTCAGCCTTCATGAAGCCTTCCACACTGCCGGATTTAATCCGGTACCACGCTCCGCCTTCACCTTCCACGGTTTCAAGAATCGTCGCCGCGGATTTATTATAAATCTTTCCGACGATCTCTCCTTCGGTGCTGGCTGAATCACGGATATTGACATAATTCTTAACCTGATGCGTGATTGCGATATTCTCATAGGGGGAAGGTGCCGGGGTTTCGGCCGGCGTCTCAGCCTGTGTTTCTACAGGAGCCTCAGGAGCCGTTTCCACAGGGGCCTGCGGTTCAGTCTCCGCCGCTGCGGACGGTACCTCCGCAGCAGTCTCCGGCTGGCTTTCCGCCTGATTTCCGCTCACCGTACCTTCACCGGAGCTCTCGGACGGCGTTATATCATTTTCCAAAAATGTCTTTATCTCTTCTACCGGATTTAAACTGCTGGCATAATAATTGTTCAGCGGTATGGTGATTCCGGCAACTGCATTATCTATAGTTACAATCTGCCCTGCTCTGGCTGTAAAGCTCTCCAGATTAGCCGCGGAAAATGCGATCAATCCGCAGGCTGCCAGGGTTACTGCCACTCCTGTACTTTTTCTGTATTTCATCGGTACCTCCAAGCCTTTTATCGGGGGGATTCGGCGACCGCCGTTCATCTGCCCGCAGGGACAGATACAGCCTCACCATTTGTTACATTTTGATTTAAATGTTACAAATTTGTTACAATCTACGGATCAATTATAACAAAGCCCCTCTGGCTTGTCAACCGAAAATATAAGGCTGGAATAATGTGGCAGAGCCCGACAAATCAGTGATTCAGGTACTTCTCTATCGAAGTGATCGCATTGGCACCGTCCGATACAGCCGTAACAATCTGCCTAAGAGCCTTGGTACGGACATCACCGGCAGCAAAGATGCCGGGAACGCTTGTTATTCCTTCTTCCCCGGCCTTGATATAGCCCTGCGGATCCAGTTCCACAACCCCTTTGAATTCATCGCTGTTAGGAAGGATTCCAACCGCTACGAACACTCCGTCCACCGATACGTCTTTCTGCTCTTTTGTCTTTACATTTTTCACCGATATCGAATTTACATTATTTTCGCCCTTGATCTCCTCAACCACACTGTCCCAGAGGACTTCCACGTTCTCCATCGCGAACAGCTTTTCCTGCAGACTTTTTGCCGCCCTAAGCTCGTCCCTGCGGTGGATCAGATAGACCTTTTTGCACAGGCGCGCCAGAAAGATCGCATCCTCCACAGCCACGTCTCCGCCCCCTATGACGGCGGTCACCTTGTTGCGGAAAAAAGCGCCGTCGCAGGTTGCGCAATAGCTGACGCCCATGCCGGAAAACTGTTCCTCGCCGGGTGCTCCCAGTTTTCTGTGGGTAGCGCCTGTGGCGATTAGAACGGTCTTTCCTTCATAAGTTCCGTTCTCGCATACTACCTGATGAAGACCGTCTTTGCTTAGTATGGTCTGCACGGTATCTTCCTGAAAGCCGGCCCCCAGCTGCTGTGCATGTTCCCGGAATTTCATCGCCAGATCGAAACCGTTCATGCCCGGCAGCCCCGGGTAATTGTCCACTTCATAGGTATTGACCACCTGGCCGCCGCTCATCACGTTCTTTTCTATGGTAACCGCCTTCAGTTTCGCGCGCTCCGCGTAAATAGCCGCCGCAAGGCCGGCAGGACCGGAACCGATGATTACAAGATCGTATACTTCGCTCATATTATTCTACCTCGTTTCTTCGTGATAATGGATATTGCCCCTCCGATAGGGCTTTTGACCGCTTGTTCTGGTTTTTATTATATCATAATTTTCTGATAATATATATACCGCTCCTATTTATGTTTGTACCGCTTACATTTAGTGGTTACAGTTCACGGCCGCCGATAAAGCAGCGTATGACAGCCGTGTACATTAACGTTTCTGTTTACGGACAGTTCGTCAAAAGCGGATAAATGTGTTATACTATTCTCATAAGGCATGCTGTCGCAATAAATATTTTCAATTACATTACATTGGCCAAAGAAAACTGAGGTCCGAAAAACAGGAGGTATTTTTATGGGCAGAAAAACAGCACTGGTGACAGGCGCATCCCGGGGCATCGGCAAGGCGATCGCCCTGAAGTTTGCAAAGAAGGGCTACAATGTGGTGATAAACTGTGTAAATCCCGGACACGAAGACCTGCTGCTGCAGGTAAAAAAGGAGGTAGAATCCTATCAGGTTTCCTGCCTTCCCTATCTGGGGGATATGGGGGATTACGAAAAATGCTCCGAGCTTTTTATCTTAATTAAGAAGCAGTTCGGCGGCATCGATGTGCTGGTGAACAATGCCGGCGTGGCCTATGTGGGGCTGTTTCAGGACATGAAGCCGGAGGACTGGGACCGCGTGGTGCGCACTAACCTCACTAGCGTATTTAACTGCTGCAATCTCGCCATCCCCTATATGCTGCAGAAAGGGACCGGCAAGATTATCAATATCTCTTCCGTATGGGGGGTGGCCGGCGCTTCCTGTGAAGTGGCATATTCCGCCACCAAGGGCGGCATCAACGCTTTGACAAAGGCGCTTGCCAAGGAACTGGCCCCCAGCAACATCCAGGTCAATGCCATCGCCTGCGGCGCCATCGATACCGAGATGAACCGTTACCTTTCCGACGACGATCTGCTGCATCTGATCGATGAGATCCCGGCCGGAAGGCTGGGCCGGGCCGAGGAAGTGGCCGACCTGGCTTACCACCTGGCTTATAAGAGCTATTATCTGACCGGAGAAATCATCCGCCTCGACGGGGGCTGGATCTAGTGTTGAGTAAACCTGCCGCGGATCGCCTCCGGACGATCCGCGGTATTTTTTTCATTACATCTGCTTCCGGACGATTCTGTACTCGTCATTGTGCTGGAAATAGGGACAGTCCCGCATGCTGCCGCTCATAAACCTGGCCATCTCATCCTCATCCAGATTCACTTCGCACACATAGCACTCATAATCCTCATCATAGACATATCTCCCGCAATATTCACAGTTTGTTTTCTTTTCCATCTTCTATTTCTCCTGTATATTTCTTTCTAATGCCTGGGCGGCGGCGCGGCCTGCCCGCCGCATCACAGCAGATCAAACAGACTTAGCTGCTGCATCTGCTGCTCCGGCTTCTTTTTCCGCACATCCGCTTCCACACATCCTGTGCCCGCAAGGGCGTCCAAAAATGCAGAGCGCTCCGGACCTGTCAGCAGGACCAGCTCCTCTTTGGCCCTGGTCATGCCGACATAGAAGAGACGGCGCTCTTCTTCCGTATCCGTCTTTTTGTGTCCGGCCTTTAGCGGGATACAGTCTTTTTTTACCCCGCATAAAAATACGACGGGAAATTCCAGGCCTTTGGAGCCATGCAGCGTCATGAGGCGCACAGCGCCGGAAGTATAGATCTTGCCCGAACTGCGTTCCAGGTCTCCTTCTTCCCCTAACAGCAGAGTATCCAGAAATGCATCCATGCTTCGGTAAAGCACAGCGGCCTCTGCAAGGCGGTCCAGCGCTTCATTTTCTCCGGACGCCAATAAGCTGCGCCAACGCTCTATCAGAACGCGGGGTTTGGCTTTATCCCTTAGAGGAAGGAATTCCTCCAATAAAGAAAAGAAGCCAGTGAGTTCCGGGCGGGCCTGAAGGCGTTCCCGCAACGCAGCAAGCAGCCCGTCTCCCCAGGTCAGGCCCTGGGATACCGTTTCTGAAATCAGCGCGGCGACCGATTCCGCTTCATATTCATCGCACCCACAGCTTTGAGTCAGCACATAACAGGCTGAAGGCAGTTCCATCGGATTTCTTAAGAATCGGAAAAATGCCAGACACTCAAGCACCTGTGCATCCTCCAGATAATCTTCCTTACCGGTTATCATGCATGGGATGCTCTCCTGCCTTAAGCACTTCTCCAGGAGCTTCGCCTGCCTTCGGGTCCTGTATAGCACGGCGATCTCATGGAAGTCCCTGGGCTTATCCGTCTGAAAATATTCGTTTTCCGCATCCATCATATCCATACCCCCGGTCATCCGGTTGATCGCTTTCGCCACATAGACCGCCTCTGCAAGATCGCTTTCAGCGGTCATCACGCTCACCGCAGCGCCATCCGAAAGCTCGGGTGTCAAATACCTTATGTCTCCGGCATTCTGGTTGATCACGGCCAGGGCCGACTTCAATATCTGCGGCGTGGACCGGTAGTTCCTGGTCAGCCTGATGATACGCATATCCACATTTTCTCCGGCCAGCCGTGTAAAACAGGCAGCATCGGATCCGCGGAAACCGTAGATGGACTGGTCCGGATCGCCGATCACGAACAGATGCCCGCCGTTATTCCTCCATTCGGATATCAGACGGTACTGCACCTCATTGATATCCTGGAACTCGTCCACCAGCAGCCAGGGGGTATGAAAATCTGCATCCCCGCTATGGCTTAAGGCCCTTAACAGAATATCGTCAAAATCCATGAGGCCCATATCTTCAAGGTGCCGGTCATACGCCTCTCTTGCAAGGCTGCGGCCGGGCTGTCCGTCCTCACGTTCTGACGGGCCTGCCTTTTGGTCTGACATGGCGGCCGGTTGCTCCCTGTCAGGCTGCTCTGCGCTGTCAGTACCGCCGTCCGGTTCGTTTAACATGCTGTTTTTCATCAGGGAGATATCCAGAAGCAGCTGGCCGGGTGTCTCTTTCAGACCGAGCTCATTTATGGCCGCCTCTGCTGCCTTAAGTCTCTCCCGCTCTCCGGCCACCGGCAGATCCTCTCCCAGTGCCTGCAGGTGCTTTAAGCAGATCGAATGAAAGGTGCCTATGTTCATTCCGCGCAGTCTGCGTTTTCCTCCCAGTTCCTTTTCCAGGCGTTCCCGCATTTCTGCAGCCGCTTTATTGGTAAATGTGACTGCCGTAATATCCGCCGGCTTCACGCCCAATTCCCCGATCAGCCACAGGATGCGGGCGACCAGCGTCTTGGTTTTGCCGGTGCCCGGACCGGCGATCACCGCCACCATCTCCTCCCCGGCGGTCACTGCCTGGGCCTGTTCTGGATTTAAGCCATGGACAGCGCCGGATGCGGGCGGTTCTTCGGACTGATCTTTGCTTTTCGTAACCGGAAGATCCTCCAGCGTAACAGCCGCTTCCGCTTCCCAGCTCTCTTCTTTTCCGTTCTTTCCGTCAGAAACAGGATATGGCGGACAGGCAGGCATCTCGTCCGCAGGCGCCTGGCCGGCGGGCATGGGGATGCCCGCGAAGTCAAACAGACTGATCTGTCCGTAGAGCCCTTCTCTCTCTTCCTTATCTATAATCTGTATCTTTCCGTATTCGCCGTCATATCCCGGCGTCCTTCCGATTTCGCCTGCCCGCAGCCTCCGGATTCCCTCTTCCACACACAGCCCGGCACAATGGCGGATATCCTCTAACGGCACCTCCCGCAGAATGGAAAATTCCGATCCCAGTTCCTTTAACATATCCTGATAGATCGCATTCACCTGGGTTCCTGCCGCCGCATGCCCCGTGGACGCCCCGATCACTTCCGGCAGGGGCACCAGGTTTTCAAAAACTTTGGCATCGGATGGGCGGTACCCCTCTTCCCGGTCCGCCAGTTCTTCCACTCTGTGAAGCACGCCGACGGTAATCTTTCTCCCGCAGACGGGACATCTGCCACCGTATTCCCTCGTTTGGGCCGGTGTCAGCGCCAGGCCGCATTTGCGGTGGCCGTCAAAATGGTACTTTCCCTCTTCCGGATAAAACTCAATGGTGCCATGCAGACCGTTCCCCGTCTGTATCGCAGATGCCATGGAAGCATAGGAAAGCGGCATGTCAAATAAATTAGCTTCCCGGCCAAGTTTAGAGGGGGAATGGGCATCCGAATTGGAGATCAGCTGATATCCATCCAGCGCGGACAGCCTCCAGTTCATAGGCGGATCAGAGGAGAGACCCGTTTCCAGCGCATGGATATAAGGCGTCAGATCACCGAAACATTCCTCAACCGTATCAAAGCCGGAAAACGCGCCGAACAGGGAGAAATGCGGCGTCCATATATGTGCCGGAATAAAGACGGCCTCCGGGCAGGTATCCAGGGTGATTTCCAGCAGATCCCGGCTGTCCAGGCCCAGGATCGGCCTCCCGTCGGAATGAATATTGCCGATCGCCTCCAGCTTTGCCGAAAGCCTTCCCGCCGCCTCTAAGGACGGAAGCAAAATCACATTATGCACCTTGCGCACCCTGCCGTTTTTCTTATATATGGAGCTGATTTCTCCGGACACGACAAACCGCGGCTTCAGGGCGTCGGCTGTATATGCATCTTTCAGCTTAAGCTCCTCCTTGAGAGTATAGAAGCCCTCCTCCGCAGGGATCAGTTTTTCATTAAGCTCCTGCCTCCAGGCGGGATGGGTGAAATCACCGGTTCCAAGGATCTGGATGCCTTTTCTCCTGGACCAAAGATCCAGATTCTCCGGGTTGCCCTCCCGGCTGGTGGCCCGCGAATATCTGGAGTGTATATGCAAATCCGCTATGTACATGTAATCACCTTCTCATCTTTCTGCTGCTTCGCAGCATCGCAGTATATACTTTCTTTTTTTGCCATAATACCTATATATTACCATAATATCATTACATTTTCTATGAAAAAGAAGGCCCCTGATTTTCTAAAAATCAGAGACCTTCTTTTCCTCTCCCTGGCGGAGCCTCTTCCATTTTTTCGTCGCAAAAAAAGTCATCATCCCAAGCATGCCGCAGGTGAAGCTGATCGGATAGCATGCCATAATATAGGTTCCGCCTATTACATGGGCGATCAGATATGCCGACGGGATGCGGACCAGCCACAGCATCATGATATTGACGGCGGTCGGATATCTCACCTCACCGATCCCATTGACAAAGTTAAGCATCGAACTGAATACCGCGAAGGTCCATGTAAATGGCATAACCGTCACAACGTAGCGCTCGGCCATCTGGAGGACCCAGTCATCCTGTGTGAAAAAGCCGAGCAGCGGGCGGCAGAATACGGTCATAAGAACACCCGCGGCAGCCGTGAGAAGCCCGGAATAAAACGGGATCATTCTGGCCCCCCGGCGCAGTCTGTCGAATTGTCCGGCCCCTATGTTCTGTCCGGCAAAGGTTGTGGCCGAGGATGAGAATGAGCTGATCGCCACATTAGCCATGCCGGTCAGCCGTCCGCCCACCGCGCAGGCCGCGATAAACACCGCTCCCTGGGCGTTAATAAGCGTCTGCAGCAGTATATGGCCGATGGAATAAATCGAGTTATTAAGCCCCAAAGGAAGCCCAATCATGAGCACTCTTCTAAGGGTCTTTTTATCCAGGGCCCTGGGCAGGACCGTGATCTCCAGTGCAGGATATCTTTTTTTTATGTAAGCAATGCTGAAAAACCAGGAGCAGAACATCGCCGCAGCCGTGGCCAGCGCGGCTCCCGCCACATCCATCCGAAACACCGCCACAAAGACTAAGTCCAGCACAACATTGACAACGCAGGAGATGAACAGAAACAGCAGTGACGCCCTGCTGTCGCCCACGCCCCTTAGTATGCCTGCATTCATGTTATAGCCCAGATTGCCCAGTGTCCCCAGGAATATGATATTTAGATAGGATATGCAGTAATCCCACACATCCGGCGGCACATCCATGAATTTAAGCACCAGGGGACTGATAAACAGCCCCAGAACCGTCAGCGGTACCGCGCACATATATAAAAACGAAACGGATGTTGCAACCGTCTTTTTCATGCTTTCCGTATCGCCGCTGCCGGTATACTGCGCCACCAGTATGGATACGCCGGTTCCCAGCCCCATGAATATGCACAAAAGCAGTTCCACCGGCTGTCCGCTTGTCCCCACCGCCGCCAGTGACTGTGTGCCGCAGAAGTTTCCGATCACCAGCGTATCCACCGTATTATAGAGCTGCTGTAATATGTTACCGATGCAGATCGGAAGCGCGAACAGCACCACCGGACGCATGATTGATCCCCGTGTCATATCGATATTCTTCGTCATAATTGCCCCTTTTAGTTTCTGACCCGCTCGCGGGATTCTCCGCCTGCGGCGGATCGCTTTTATTCAATAAGTCGTATTTTCCTATTGAATAAGCCCCCCAGGAATATCCTGAAAGGCTTGGATTTATACAATCTATGGAATCCTTGATACGCAATTGCCTCCCGCATCCTGCGGCTGTTTGCCTTCAGATCAGATCTGTGGATCTTTAATGCATTGCTTTCCATAGTGAACAGAATCAACGAATGAGCTTCTTCTTCACCTTTTTTTATTTTTCCGAACTCTCTCTCCATCTGAGAATATATCTTCTCAAACTGATATTGCTGCATTTTTTCTCCTCCGTTTTTCAACAGGCTGTACACTCATTCACGTTAAACCATACATAGTTCTTCTGGTTTATTATACTTGACTTTGGTATGGATGTACATAGTATTTTTGCAATGGCCCTGAAAGAATTGAAAGAGAAATGCGCTCCAGGAAACGCTCCATCATGTAATTCTGTATCAAAATTTTCTCTAAACATGTCGTTGGTCAGGGTGTTGCCGTCAAAATCGGTGACAGTAAATGGATACTTATTTGGTGCTTAATCTGACGGTGAATACACTGCCTCTGTCAATTGCATCTTCCACAGTGATTGTTCCGCCGTGCTTGTCTACAATAGCCTTTACTATGGCAAGTCCCAATCCGGCGCCGCCCATCTGTCGGGAGCGGGACTTGTCTACCCGGTAGAACGGTTCGAAAATGAACCCTTTCTGCTCATTTGGAATGCCAGGGCCGTTGTCCGTGATTCGGATCGTGACGTATTCATTTTCTGTCTCCGCTGCGACAAGAACAACCCCTCCGGGAGTATTATATTTCACTGCATTTTCTATTAAATTAGAAAACGCACGGTGCAACAGCTTCGGATTTCCTATGGTAATACCATTTTGGGTATTCAGGCGTATCGTAATTTTACTCTCATCTGCCAACGGAGTCAGTTCATGGACTACCTCGTCCAGCAGCATTTGGAGATTAACAATCTGATTGCAGGACAGTTCGTCCAAATTGGTCAGCCCCAACAAGTCCTGAACCAAATCTATCATCCGTTCTGTTTGGCGGTTCACCAACTCCACCAGCTTTTCGTATTCTTCCGGTGTGTGGGCAGGACGTTTCTGAAACACATCCACCTTGGCTTTTAGAACAGTCAACGGGGTCCGCAGTTCATGAGCGGCACTTTGGGCAAATCGCTTTTGGGCAGAGAATGACTCATTCAGCTTTCGGTTCATATTATTAAAAGATTGAGTCAAGGATGAAATTTCATCATGACTCTTAGGAACCGGCAGTTCCTTGGACAGATTTTCGGCTGTACGGCTTTCCATCTCCTCACTTAACTTTTCCAGAGGATGCAGTGCTTTTCCAGTCACAAACCAAGTTGCGAAGCCTCCGCCAACCACAATAAGCAGCATATACAGCCAGCTTTGGGACACGAAAAGATTTCTGGCTTTTTGAGAGGTGGCTGAGGATGCAACGGGTATGAGCGGCATGGTTTCGGACGGAACACTGTCCCCTACGGTCATAGCCGGCTCCATGGTGATTGCCTCAATGGTGTCTGCCATGTTCCCAGCTGCTTGATTTAGCACAACGGTCAGGTAAAGACTGCAAGCCAGAAGCAGAGAGACGCTAATCAAGGTGATTCGAAACCGCAAAGAAAGCTTCTTCATACGGAATCCTCCTGCTTTATCAGGTAGTAACCCTCGCCAATCTTCGTCTGGATGATGTCTGTATTCAAAGCATTTCGCAGCTTCTTGCGCAGAGAGGCGATATGGACCCGTACCGCATTACTGAAACTGTCTGCCTCCATATCCCATACATGCTCCATCAGTTCCTCCTGACTGATAACCTTGCCGGGTTGGAGAAAGAAGTATTCCAACACCGCCAGTTCCTTCTTGGTTAAAGACAGCGGTTCATTATTTATAGTAACGGTTCGGGCTGATGTATCTAAAGCGATTGTTCCCCAGATCAGCACAGACTCACGTTGGGTAAAGCTCCGGCGCAAAAGATTTCGAACACGAGCCTCCAGTTCTTCAAAGTCGAACGGTTTTGCCAGATAATCGTTGGCCCCCTCATCCAGCCCAGTTACCTTATCAGATACAGTGCTTCGTGCGGAGAGAATTAGGATCTTGATGTCTTTGTCCTGCTTACGTACCTTTTTTAACACTTCCATCCCGTCCATACCGGGCAGATTCAAATCCAACACAATCAGATCATACGGTTCTACGCAGATCAACTCATAGGCTTCCAATCCATCAAAGCACTTATCTACAGCGTATCCATCCAATTCCAGCCCTTCAGCCAGAGTTTCGCACAGGTCTTGTTCGTCCTCTACAACTAAAATACGCATCCGCTTACCCTCCTTTCAGATTTTCATTATTTTATAGACAGTATAACATGTCCGCATAAAATCTGTGTTAAGAAAAAACACAGAGCTGCTTAACACGGATTTTATCTCCGTTCTGATACAATAGCCCCATCATGAAAAATAGCGGGGTATTTATGATGTTTGAATTACACAATATTACAAAGAAATTTGGAGCGGATTATGCTCTGCGAAATGTCACCTCTGAAATCGGTGAGGGATTAAACTTTTTGGTGGGTTCCTCCGGAAGCGGCAAAACCACTCTGCTGAAGATCATCAGCGGTATGGAACCTGAGTTTGAAGGAGAAGTTTTCTTTCAAGGAAACAGTATGAAAACAATGCCAGACGCAGAAAAGAGCGCATTGTACAACAATGTGTTCGGATTTGTGTGGCAGGATTTTAACCTTCTGGATGACCGGACGGTGCTGGAAAATGTTCTCCTTCCACGATATCTGAAGGATGATTTGGATGAAAAACGGGCAATACGTACCCTGCGGGAGCTGGGAATCGACGCTCTGGCAAATCAGAAGGCAGGCAAACTCTCCGGCGGTCAGAAACAGCGGGTAGCCATCGCCCGGGAACTGATGAAAGACCCCAAGGTCATTCTGGCTGATGAGCCCACCAGCGCATTGGATCAGGGAACGGCCAAAGAGATCATGGCAATCCTGCGTAAGCTTTCTAAAAAATGCACTGTTATCGTGGTCACCCATGACGTTTCTCTCATCGGGAAGGGTGATAAGGTCTATGAGTTGGATAAAGGAGAGCTTATTTCCCAGCCTGAGAAAGTTATCCAGAAAGTAAAGCCGGTTTCTGTCTCCAGCAAATCTCATCTGAATGGCAAAGGAGCATTCAGGCTGGCTTATACTTCCTTCCGTCGTCAGACTGGAAGGACGGTTGCATCGGTTTTGTCTCTCATCGCAGCATCTGTTTTACTGCTGACCTCGGTCAGCGGTGCCATCACAGGCAGCGGTGATTCCGTTTTTGACGAACTGTTTGCATCCTATGGAGAAAGTCTGCTGGACATCAGTCTGTACAGCAGTTTCATGAGCGCAGGTGGTTCCAACGGCGAGGAACTGGATGGTCCCAAAGCGGATGTAAGTCAAAATTTGGACGGTCTCTTCGAACGATACCGGGAGGACGAACGTGTGGAACATGTACTCTTTGCCCAGGCGTTTGGCAATATCCGGATTGGATTGGACGGTCAATCCTACAAAGTGGAAACCACCAATAATGCTCCTGTATTCCGCAAACTTGCAGCCGGTCAGCTGCCCATGGGCGATCGTCTGGAAATTGCTGTGCCGGAGGTGTTCGTAAAGAACATCGGTATGACCAATGAGGAAATTTTGGGCAAAGAAATTGAATTCTCCGGCACTGTATTTAACTGGGAAAGTGGTCAGCCGGTAGAAACACCCTTATCCTGTTCCGTAACTGTGGTAGGCGTGGTGGACAGCACCATGATTACCGAATACGGTGGACAGATCTATGAAACCCCTATAGGAGATTCATTTTTCTTCAGTCCCGCTGCCCTGGCCTCCATGCGTGAGGAGGCTGATATGGAAGCTCAGCCCGGTAACTTCTACATTCGTTGCAAGACACCTGCCGATGTGATCTCTGTGAAGGATGAGCTGAACGCAGAGGGCATTGTTCCTCTTGGCCGTTTTGAGTTGATTGAAGACATGGTGCGGATGAATCAGCAGACCGCCCATCAGTCCGGTACCGCCATGTGGGTCATAGGGTTGCTTGCGCTGGTTGTGGTATTGACTGGGGCAGTTCTCACCGGTGTCTTACGCCGCAGGGAGTTTGCAATCGAAAAAGCCAGTGGTTTTGCATCTGTACATTTGGCAGGAATGGTGGGAGCTGAGAGTCTTCTCCAATCTTCTATGGCGGCGATTCTGTTCCTGACGGCATCTCCATTGCTGAATCTGTGTACCGCTGCTCTTTGGTCTGCGGATATTTTGTCTGCAAAGCTGCTGGGAATTGGTGTACTGCTGTGCTTCCTGCTGGGCCTTATATCCCTTGCCGTCACAGCCGTGATTGCACACACCGTTAAACCACAAAACTGTCTGCGAACGGGGGATCGATAAAATGTTGAGAATTGAGCATGTTACAAAACACTTTGGTGAGACGGTCATACTGGAAGATGCCAGCTACGAGTTTCCCGGCCATGGTCTCGTGTGCCTGCTGGGGCCTTCCGGCAGCGGAAAAAGTACGTTGCTGAATCTGATTGCCGGATTTGACAGTGAATATGAGGGCACCATTCACGCATGTGGAGAAAACCTGTCTCGGATGAATGCCGATGGCCTTTGTGCCTACCGCCGTGATCAGGTTGGATTTGTATTTCAGAATTATCATCTTCTGCCGGGATTTTCTGTGCTTGAAAATGTACTAACACCTGCTGAACTAAACGCCCAGAGTCAGGAGGACAGCGAGCAGACAGCCCGTGAACTTCTGTCTCGCCTTGGAATGGCAGAGAAAGCTGGCCAAAGTGTTGAAACCCTCTCCGGAGGTCAAAAGCAGCGAGTGGCGATTGCCCGAGCTCTGATGGGTGATCCCCAGCTCATTTTAGCGGACGAACCTACCGGAGCGTTGGACAGAACTACCTCTAATGAGATTATGGCATTACTGAAGGAATTGTCGGCAGATCGCTTGGTCATCGTGATTACCCATGACTCAAAGGTCTGCGAATTTGCCGATGAGGTTCTGCATATTCAAGACAAAAAGATCGCAGCAAAACGGACGGCCATAGATCGCTTAGAACATCCCGCTGACGCACCAATCAAGTCTGGAACTGCGGTTCCCAGAAAACGGGCGGGTCAGAATTTCAAAGTGCATCTGAAACGGTATTTGACGGCATCTCTTGCTATCTCTATCGGACTCCTTGCATTTCTGTTCTCTCTCTCATTTGGAAATGTGATGGAGCGTGAGATCAAGAGCTTTCAGGCAAAAAATACTGCTTTCAATAACGGCTACATTAAAGGTGTGGACGATGGAACTGTTTTGGAGTTTTTGCAGAACGATGAAAGGATTGAAGATGCCTATTACCAGTACAAACTAGAAAATCTGATTCTTACCTTTAACGCTCATGCTGAACCGCTGTCTGAAAAACTGCCCATGCCCAAGTCCGGTGAGGCTCTGTCCTACGGCACTATGCCCCGTAAGGGAGAAAATGAGATTGCTATTACTCCCAGCCTTGCCAAGAAATTTACGGCAGACATTCAAAGCCTGTTGGGACAGACTGTAATCCTTTCCGCAAATGATAAAGATTACAGCTTGACAATCAGCGGCATTTATAACGCCGGGTATGATGATTTCTTTGTCAGCTCCGATGTTGAACAGCTGCTTTATCAAGGGTTGCCAAAACAGGACAACTACTCCATCAACTATGATGTGAAATCCTTTGAAGATGTCGTGTCAGTGAGTAATACGCTACAGCTGCGTGGCATTTCTGCCAAAAATGCCGCCGCTGAGGTCTATGCCTTCCAGCAGTCCTTCCGCAGCCTGGAACAGCTTTTTACCATCATCTCGGTTCTGACCCTGTTTCTGGCTCTGTTCCTGTGTGTTGTACTGCTGTTCAAACTGCAAAATACCCGCTATCAGGAGTTGGGACTCCTGTCCGCACTGGGTTTCAAGGCCAGTTATCTAAGTGGCATGATTCGATGGGAAAACTTGTATCTCTCTGCGTTCTCCGCTCTGGTCAGCGGCGTTCTGCTGGCAATTTCCGCTTTTGCCTGCCGTCTGCTGGATTTTCCGCTCGCACTTGGCATAGCACAAGTCCTTCTGTGTATCGGTGGAAGCTTTGCCGTTATTATTGCCATCAGCACGTTGGCAAGCGCAAAGCTGATCCGCACAGAACCGGCAGAAGCGCTGAAGCACGGGTGAATACTGCTGCAACGGAATGACAGCTCTTCTGCCAATTTTTCCCATCATATGTCCTCCGCACCATGCTGACGACTAATCGTGATAGTTGGTTACGAAGCTGCAGACTGTATCTGTACTTCATCTTTGACAGTTTCATCGTCCTTATTAAATTCACCTGCCCACTCAAAGCCTTTTTTAGCCATAACAAACGCAATGATTTCATTAATAACAGCAGCCGCAGCAATTGTTCCCTGAATAATTTGGGCACATTCCGGAGCAGGAGTACTTAAAACACCTACTGCAATGCCAGTAAAGACCAAGGATACGCCGGAATGAGGTAACAAAGTGAATCCAAGAAAATTACGAACGGTTTTCGGGGATTTGGTAACTGCCGCACCGAAAAAAGCGCCAAAATATTTACCACATGCACGGGAGAGAATATATACCGCTGTATACAATCCAGCTCCGAGAATCAAATGATAATCCAACGGTGCGCCCAAATTCAAGATGACAATTATCATCGCCACACCAAGAATTGGGTTGAAACCTTTCATGATCTGTTCCAGACGTTTTTCTGAGATCATATTCGAGAAAGTGGCGGAAAAAGCCATACCAATCAGCATGAAGTTTAGCACCGGTCGAGGCAGCAAACTATTGCACAGGAACCCAACGCCCGAAGCTATCAGAATTGTGATACCAAGCAGTGCTAATGTAGCCGGTGTGTTTCTCTCCTTTTTCAGAACAACGCCCGCCAGCAAACCGGTAACTACGCCAATGATCAAAGGCAAAAGCACCACCAGTGCAATCATATATGCCGGCAGATCTCCAGCAGATAAATTGCCTGCCACAATAGCAATTGTACTGAAGAACACAATACAGCCAACGATGTCATCCAGTGCTGCCATGGGGATCAAAGTCGAGGTAACCGGCCCCTTTGTTTTAAATTCCCTTACAATGGACAGGGCCGGAGCCGGAGCTGTTGCCAAAGCAATGCCGCCAAACAGGAACGCCAAATACAGAGGGATATCGGAAAGCCAGAACACGATGCCGAATACCAGTGACACAATTAAGAAAGTACCCAAAGACTGGGTTAATGTTGTGATAACTATCGCTCGTCCAGACTTTTTAATTTTATTCCAAACGAGCTCGGTACCAATCATTAAACCAACACCACATTCCAGAATATGCATGATACTCTGATACCACACGGTGTCCAAAAGTTCCTGATTAACCAGGGAAACCGCATGCGGACCTAAAATCATACCGGCAATCAACCATCCAAGAATGGAAGGTAACTTCAATTTAGAAACCAGTTTACCAGCAATAAAAGCCAAAACGATTGCAGCTAAAAGCCGCAAAATTAATACTGCCACTGTCATTTATCTATTCTCCCCTCTACTAAACCATATAACATAAAATTCAGCATTTTGGACAGCCATTTTTCATGGTCAGTCACTAAATTCTCAAAATCTTTACCTGCATACGCTGGACTGCCGAAATACCCATTGAACATCTCATGCAGGATTTCAAAATAATCAACTGCATCTTTTTCTGTTACACCTTCACGCATTTTCATTTTTGATAATGCCACTTGATAGATTCCACGATTGAACGAATCAAAATTTTTCCTCAGCTCTCGAATCTTTTCTCTTAGTGCCTGGGGAGGCTGCAACATGGCCTCAAAGAAGATTCTGGAATGATGAGGATGCTCCGAAAAATATTGAAACCTCATAGTCATATATTTTTCCAAATCATCTTGAACATCCTGTGCTTCCAAAAATTCAGTTACTTTGGAAAAACATCGAGAAACACATGCCAAATAAAGGTCATCTTTATCGACAAAATTATAATAAATTAAGCCTTTGGAAATTCCATTTTTGCTGCATATTGTGTTCAACGCTGAAGCGTCATACCCATTCGTTCCAAATTCTTCTATAGCTGCCTGAAGAATTCGTTCCCTTGTAAGCTCTGATTTTTCTTCTCGTTTCATTGAATCTCCCTTCATGTCATTAATCAGACCGATCAGTCTTAATTAGGATAGCATTTTCAGACCGGTTTGTCAATTTTTAAATTGTGGGTATTGCAGAATCAATCTGCATCAATCTACGGACGCAGAAAAACGGCGTGACCTTTCGGTCACGCCGTTTTTCTGTCCCTGTTCGTAGCCAAATAGTTACTTGTCACTATTAAGCCTTGATTTTCCGGGGTTTTTGAACCATCTTGATACGGTTTCGCACTAATATCATAATCCATATTAGTTCAAAAGTAAATTCCGAAAAAATCAGGTTTTCTTTCCTCAATTTAACAGACAGCGTCTGCTAAATTAAAATGCCAGTCACTGTCTGGCATTTTCGCAGCCTTATGAAAGACCTTATACTGTAATAAGAAAGCTGCCACTCAACGAATTTCAATCGCTGAAGGGACAGCTTCCTTCCATAATATACTATTAAAGTAATTTATGTTCTCTGACTATTCAAGAACTCAACCAGTTCATAGACCGTTGTTACCGGATTGCTGTCGCGGCAAATCACAGCAACTTGATCCCTGCTTAATCGCTCCACCCGTTCTTTTGCGTATTGAATGGCCTTGGCCTGATGTCCCTGCAATTCTTCAAAAACATCCACACTTTTTCCGTAATTCTCCAGATACCCTTTGCTCTTTAAGATGTCGATTACCGCAGCAGAATCCTTCAAATATCCATTCCGTTTCTCAAAATGGAGCAAATACCAATATTCAAAGGCCGGATTGGAATATGCGATTTTATACCCGTGCTTCTCTGCATACAAAACTGCCGCCTGAAGCTCCGAATCTCTATTATCATCGCAGTCAAATACACACCAAAGCTGATCTCCGTCTTTGGGATAATAGTCCGCTTGAGAAATCAAAGATTTTGCGTGTTTCACCAAATGCTCAGCTGCTTTGTGCTTTGATGAGATCGGTATAATATCCACCAGACAATTCCGTGAACGAAAATGTTTGAAATAAAGCGTTTCTGTTTCCTTTCCTTCACAGATGATATAGATGATCGGTTTACGCTTACGCCGTGCGACTTTATTTGGATTATACTCTTTTCTCATCTTACTCATCCGGCGTCACCTCCAATAAAAGGAATCGCACCAAAGCGCCCCTGGAGATACCCCTTACGCACATTTTCTCCTTTTCTTGGTGAGAAAGAAGCCAATGAGTAAAGCTCTGTTGCACAAGTCTTATCATTCTTTTCTGCAAACCAAATCTGATCCCTGCGGAAAAAGTTCAGGTCGAGCAGCATTGCATCATGTGTTGTAAAGATTAACTGCGCTCCCTTTGTATTGACGGTCTTATCCTGCACCATTTCAATCAACCGCCTGGTCAGGAGGGGATGAAGGCTATCTTCAATTTCATCAACGACCAAAAGTGCGCCATTTTCAAGTGCCTGCAACCATCCCCCAATTCGGGTGAAAAAGTGTTGTGTACCGGCAGACTCCTGCTCCATTAAAAGCTGGAAATATTCTGTTGTCCCATCCTCGTTAATGATCCGATGTGTCGTTGTAATAACCGGTGCTTTACCTGAACTATTCTTGATTGCAACATCGGTGATTCCAAGATCAGCAAGAAGCAGCTCCTTTAAGATACGTGCCTTTTTATCATCGCCACTGGCAATCTGAGCAACGGTTTCTGAGGTGGCCGGTTCTTCTTCCATCAACAAAGTCAACTTTTCAAGAAACCACTGATAAGCATTTTCCGTCTGAGGCAGATTCCAGTCATTGGAGGATACCAGATAAAGCTTATTGTCCGGTGTCCGGTTGCTTAGCGTCATTTGCTCATTGACATTTTCACGGAACTCAAATACGCCATCTTCTCTGGAAAAAATCAGAGCCTCCCGGCCATTGGGCCAATGAAAAAGATACTCTTTATAAATCTTTTTTGCATCAAAAGAGAAACCGTAAGTGTAACGAATCCCTTGATAAATAAACACGATCTCAAAGGTAGTCGGTTGCTTCATGCCACCAAATGGCTCCCACGGCAGCTTTTGTCCCTTAGATGCCTTCGCTGCATTGCCTACCACCATTTCTTTCATTGTCATCATCGCGTGCAGCACATTACTCTTTCCGGCAGCATTGGCACCGTAAATCGCAAGCGCAGGCAGCAAGGTCTTTTTTGCGTCAGGATGAAGCAGATATTCTTCAAATGACTTATCCTTGGAGGCCGCAAAACTGATTACGGCACTATTCTTTATCGACCTGTGATTTTCAACTGTAAACTGAATCAACATAAATGAATACCTCCTATGTTCAGTATTCGCCTTTTCAGCAACCATTATAACAGCTAAAAATGCTCAAGTCAATATTTACTGCTTTATTTTGCATTTTTTATGCAAAAAGCTCGAATAAATTTCTTTTCATCTCATTTTCTAATAAAATTCCTATCACCCACCAAGATAACACCACGCCGAATGTTTGTCTACAAATATATTTCATCTTCCTATTCCTTTTGTACTACCGTGATGTGCGAATGTAGCCCTAAAGGAAACAGTAAAAAATCTTTACCTTGTTGCACTCCTTAACCAGCACCGGGCAGACCGGTGAATATCCGGCGTCATACACCTGGCGGCAGTAGCTGACGGCATTCTCTGCATTCTCATACTGTCTGCTACTCCAAGGAGCTGTGATGTAAGCAAGAGGTCGTTTCATGGCAAAATCCTTTCTCCCGGCCTTTCCGGGCAGCAAAAACGGCTGTTTACCAGCCGCCTGCATACATATCGTGATTGACCTGTGAGGTGTAGTGGTTGTTGATCGTGGTGGGTGCATTGAACAGCACCGTCAGCAGATATTGCTTCATATTACGGATTTCCGTGGTGTTTTTCTTCAAGCTGTCCATGACAAACTCAATATGTGAGCTGTCCAGTTTTAAAAAGCGGGAACGGACCACCTCATGGGGAAAGTCGCTGCCAGCGATCCGGGTGATCTTGCGCTTGGCACAGACAGTCTCCACAATCAGCTCCACGATCTCCTCCAAATCCTCACAGTAGGTTCCAAACCGCTGTTTAAGAAAATCATATTCGATGTTTTCCAGAATCAAATCCTGGGGCTGTTCATAGATCACATACTCCATGTCACTGATACGTCCATAACGGTCGCGTAGCTGGTGACGCACTTACCCAGAACACGATAAGCGGCAGCAAGCTCCTCTGCAGGAGGAGGCCGGGAAGCCCTGTTACGACACTGTTCCAGATGGAGGCGATACGAATCGACTCATTCCCAAAGGCATACACAGCCAGCTCGATCATCATGAACGGCAGCATGACAAGGCCCGGCATATCGGAGAGAGCAAAGCTGCACAGAGGTCCGAGAGCACCAGAGACCAGTCCGGCATACGGACCCGCTAAAAGGCCTACCAAAATAATCGGCAGGTGCATGGGCAGGAAGGTCTCACCAAGAGCCGTCCCCAGACCGGATACCGCCCCATGGCGTGGAAAAGCTGGGGAACCGCGACTGCGCCGACGATTGCGACGATGGTTGCCAGCGTTTGTGTTTTGAGTGATAAACGGGATCTTTCCATTGTTTGAACCATTGTGTTACTCATTTCAATTTCCCCTTTATTTTCATTTTTGTTTACACAAGCAAATTCGTGATCCACCCGGTGAACAGGGCAAACACCATGACATAAGCCAGATATAAAAGAAACCGTTTCAATCCGAGCACGATTTTAACAGCGCCGAGGTTGGTGATTTTGGTAGCCGGACCTGTGATCATAAAGGCCGCCAGCCAGTCATCCTTGATACCGCTTTTGGAAAAAGAAGCGGCTATGCCCAAAACGCCCAACTTTCTGTCCCCAAGAGAACGAAACACAGTATGTATCCGGTCCTTGAGAAACACCGATGCCGCTGACCCCAGAAGCATACCGAGAATCCAGTATGGGAAGATCTGTTCCAGCTGAACGCTGAAATAATACCAGAGATACACCAGTTCACGCTGCAGTATTTCCATTATCCTGACCGCCTTTCCTCACATATTTTATAGAATCTTATAGGAGCCATCTTCTTTTTTCGGTAAGTAATAGAACTCGCTTTTGGCGTCATCATCGAAGATAGGCAGCATTTCACGCATATCGTGAGCGAGGGGATATTGCTCCATTTCACTCCGTTTTATCCAGAATACATTGCCTTCCGGTGAAGGGCATCTCCTTTTTGTGCTTAGCTCCGAACTTTCTCAAAATTTTCGAGCAAGAGTGGGCTAAAAAGATAAAGAGGCCCATCATAGCAAGATAGTCAAGATAGAACAACAGCTTGGATTCGCTGAAATCCATAAATACAAACTCTGTTTGCAGAAGCAGATAAGTAAGGAGATCACGCCTCACAAACACAAATATGCCATAGGCTGCAATCAGCACGCCTGCGAGGGCGGTGGAAACAGAGATAACTCTGGAGGGGTTCTTGAGATGCTTTTTTGCAAGTCCGATAAACATACTCCAGTGCATTCCCAGATGCAGGCTCATCAGCACAAAGCCCCAATAAGCGCCCAGGATGTGAAGCCGCCTTGCCGGGGCCATACCGCCATCGAAAGGGAGAAAGGCGAATACATGCCGCGACATCGTGATTCCGCTGTACATCTGCGCAAGCATGGCGATAAGCACCAGAGTATCCACGCAAAACTGGAAAACGCGCATGGGCGTGTACTTTCCTTTAAATAAAGTTTTATACCAGCCGGCATTCAGAATGTGATGTGCGATAAACAGCACCAGCATCCCACCGCCGATCCACTCGTGCGCTGCGTCTCCCCAAAATTGATAACCCATCAGGAGGAGCAATGCCAGAGTCATGAAGACATCTACTACAATTTTGATTGCAGCTTTTGGTTTCATTTTTTACCTCCTCAATTACCCTGAGTGCTTATATTTCCTGAGTGCCGGTAGACCAGACATGTTTTTCTCCTGCGGTGGCCGCAGTATTTTGTGCCATCACGCCTACCAACTTGTGGGGAATATAGGGCTCCTCGAGATAGGCTGTTTCTTCTTCCGTCAGCCTCAAATCCACTGCTTTGGCAGCCCCATCCATATGGTGCGGCTTCGTTGCTCCGACCACCGGGGCGGTGACCTTTTGCAGTAACCACGCCAGAGAAATCTCCGTCATGGAAACACCGCGCTTCTCTGCCAGCTCGGCCACCCGGGCGATAATCACGCCGTCCTGCTGGGCGGTGGCGTCGTATTTGAACCGGGCGTAGCTGTCCTCTTGCAGACGCTTTGAGGTTTCGCCTGGGTGCTTTGCGAGTCGTCCGCCCGCCAGGGCACTATAGGGAGTCATGGCGATATTGTCCGCCTGGCAGAGCGGCGCCATCTCTCTTTCTTCTTCGCGGAAGATCAGGTTGTAGTGGCCCTGTATGGAAACAAACTCCGCAAAGCAGTTTGCCTTGGCCAGTGCGTTTGCTTTGGCAAGCTGCCACGCAAAGCAGTTGGAGATGCCAATATACCGTACCTTTCCGGCTTTCACCATATTGTTGAGCCCTTCGAGGATCTCATAAATAGGCGTTTGATAGTCCCACATGTGGTAGATATACAAATCCACATAATCCATTCCCAAGTTTTGAAGGCTTTTATCGAGCAACCGTTCAATATGCTGCTGCCCGGTGATGCCCTTCTCAATTTCCTCCGCTGTACGAGGAATAAACTTGGTGGCGACAATTACCTCGTCCCGCTTCGCAAAGTCTTTGAGGGCTCGGCCAAGATACTGCTCACTGGTGCCGCTCTGGTAGCCGATGGCCGTATCAAAAAAGTTGACGCCCAGCGCCAAACCTTGCTGAATGATCTCGCGGGAGTGCTCTTCGTCGATGGTCCAGCTGTGCTGCCCATTGTTCGGATTGCCAAACCCCATGCAGCCCATGCATATGCGGGATACTTCTAAATCTGAATTTCCAAGCTTTGTGTACTGCATTTTGCACCCTCTTTCATTCTGTCCTTTCAGTATAAAGTTCATGATTCTCAACCGGCTCCAGCCACTCGTTGCTGGTGTTTTCTCCGGGGCATTCCACCGCGAGATGGGTAAACCAGCTGTCCGCCGCCGCGCCGTGCCAGTGCTTCACCCCTGCGGGGATCTCGACAACATCGCCCTGGGTAAGCGCCTGCGGCTCTTTGCCCCACTCCTGGTACCAGCCGCGGCCCTCGGTGCATAGCAGCAGCTGCCCGCCGCCCTTTTCGGCATGATGGACGTGCCAGTTGTTGCGGCAGCCTGGTTCAAAGGTGACATTGGCAATGGAAACGCCGGTTGTCGTCAGCATCTTCAGATAGCTCTTTCCGATGAAATATTGGGCGTAGGCGTCGTTAGGCTCTCCCAGCCCAAACAATCCGCCGCTGGCCGCATCGGCTGCGGTTTCTTCACCCCAGATTTTCTTTGCCATGCGGAAGGCAGCCCAGGCTTTGGGCCAACCCGCGTAAAACGCCGCTTGTGTCAGGATTTCCGCGATCTCTTCTTTCGTGATACCATTCTTTTTGGCTGTCATCAGATGGTACTGAAAAGACGAATCGGTAAGCCCCTGCGCCATCAGCGACACCACCGTGACGAGGGAGCGGTCCCGCAGCAAGAGTTTTTCTTCCCGGCTCCACACCTCACCAAAAAGGACATCATCGTTGAGCTGCGCAAATTTGGGGGCAAAATCGCCCAGGTCTCTTCGACCCGCCGTTTGTTTTACTGCCATTTGTGTTTCCTCCATTTCTTTATTCGTAAGGGATTTCTATTTTTCTGCGGGTTTCATACAACTCCCAGAATGTTTCCGCGATCTTTTCAGACGCAAAATGTGTTTCAGGGGAAATGCCGCCTTTAAGCTGCCCTGATCCGATGCGTCAGCCGGGGATACAAATGTTTCGATTCCTTTTTCTATGAAAGCCTTTTTATATCCATCTCCGTGAAGCCTTTCACCAGTGCTTGCTTTTGTTCTTTTGTCAGCTTTGCAGCTTCAAATGTAATAACCGGCATTGTTGTATCCTCCAATTCTTATTAAAAAAGGGAGAGGCGGGCAAAAGCTGCCGCTTCTCCCTTCAGCAAAATTACGCCATAGGATTTTCCCAGGAGCCTCTGGTGTCCACATTCGCTTCTTTAGCCAGAGTCTCCAGCTGCGCCATCTCCTCTGCGGTCAGGGAAACGCCGGTCGCCTTGGCCGCGTCGGTCACCTGGGAAGGTTTTGTCACGCCGATAATGGGCCGGGTGCCCATGGCAATCGCCCAGGCAATGGCGACCTGCGGCGCACCCACGCCGTGCTGTTCGCCGATTTCACGCATAGCGGCGATCAGCTTTTCGATCTGCGGCAGAATGGGATTGTAGGTGTCGCCGCGCTGGCTGCCTTCTGGAAGCGGGTGCTGCGTATCATACTTACCGCTGAGCGCCCCCTGCTCCAATACCATGTATGCGTAGAAATCGATGCCGTTTTCCTTGCAGTAATCGAGAATGCCGCCGTCCTCGGAGGAACGGTAGAGCAGGCTGAAATGATTCTGAACCGCGGAAAGGTGAACTCCCTCTTTGCTGAGGATTTCCTCGGCGCGCTTAATTTGGGCCAGGTTGTGGTTGGACACGCCCACCTGCTTCACTTTACCGCTTTTGACCAGAGAAACCAGGCCGGGGGTCCATTTTTCCACATCGGCGGGGTTGTGAATCCAGTAAACGTCGATGGAGTCGGCTCCCAGGCGTTTCAGGCTGGCGTCGCACATAGCCGCCACAGGGTCTGCCTCATTCCCGGCGATCTGCGGGGTGAATTTGGTGGAGAGGAGCACGTCCTCGCGGGAATAGGTCTTGGCGAACGCGCCCAGGATATCCTCTGAAGCGCCCATGCCGTAAACGGTGGCGGTATCCCAGAGGTTGAGGCCCGCTTCCATAGCGGCGTCAAAGACTTCTTTCAGCTCCGTCTCACCCAGATGATTGCCAAACACCCGATCGCCGCCGACAGCGCCGACGCCCCAGGACCAGGTACCCAGTGCGATTTTTGGAAATTTATGATTGTTATTCACAAGAAATTCTCCTTTACTATTTTGATGGTTTTTAATTAGTTACCTGCAATTCCGTTGGCGGACAGCCAGTCGCTCACATCGCCCGGCATACTGCTTCCACCGGAATAGTGGATGCTCAGCGCCTCGCCAATCCTTGCGTCGGGAACCAGTTTGGTGATGGCCGTCAGGCACTGACCAAACTCCCCGCCGCCGTGGGAGCAAAACGGAATGATGGTTTTGCCTGAAAAATCATATTCTTCCAGGAACGAGGCAATTGGCATGGGGATAGAGGCCCACCAATTGGGGTATCCAAGCAGAATAGTGTCATACTGCTCCATGTTCTCTACATGATTTTGAAGCTCCGGGCGCGCCTGTGCATTCTGATCCCGTTGCGCCTCCTCCAGCACCGTATTGTAGTCGCTGGAGTAGGGATTTACCAAAGTGATCTCGAACAGGTCTGCACCAGTTTGCGCCTGGATTTCTTCGGCGACGCCCCGGGTATTGCCGCCCCAGGAGAAGTAGGTGATCAGAACCTTGCCACCCGATCCGCCTGCTTGTTGTGCCCCAATGCCAGACACGCTGCCGGTACCAGCCGCGGCGTTGCGCACCAGGCGGATACCAAGATTAAAGCTGCCCTTCTCCTGCTCCATGGTGGCACGGTAGGCCGACCGCAGGTTTTTGGCAAAGTCGTTCCATCCGCCGCCCCGGTAGACACGAAGCGCGCCGCTCTCCGGCCCCGTGGGATCAGTCTGCTCCTCGGCGGGGTAGGCCCCGTAGTAGTCCCAAACCCATTCCGCCACGTTGCCGTACATATCATATAGGCCGTTGGGGCTCGGGTCGAAACTGCCCACGGCGACGGTGGTCTGGCGGTATTCGCCCGGTTGTACCTCCAGATTGCCCTGGGAAAAGTAATTGTCCTCGATCATATAGGGATAATGGCCGTAAAAATTTGTGTTCTCCGCACTGGGGGAGTTTTCAATATAGAAAGGGGTCGTTGTGCCTGCACGGCAGGCATATTCCCACTCTGCTTCGGTGGGCAGTCGGTAGCCGTTTGCACTGCGGTCCCAGCTGACACTCTGGCCGTCTACGGTGTAAGCTGGGGTCAGGCTCTCCTGTTCGCTGCGGGCATTGCAGTAGGCGATGGCGTCCAGCCAGCTCACACTCTCCACAGGAAGGGTATCGCCCTGAAAGTTACTGGGGTTTTCATTCATGACGGCCTGGTACTCGCTTTGCGTCAGTTCGTACTGGCTGATATAGAAGTCGCTGACCGTCACGGTGTGCTGCGCCTCATCCTCGCTGCGCCACGCTTCGTCCTCCGGGCTGCCCATTTGAAAACTGCCGCCCTCGATCAAAACAAAATTTTCAGGCACTTCTGTTTTGTCAGCTTCCGAAGCTGTTGGCGTGCTGGAGACAGGATCACTGTTTCCGCTGCTTTCAGCTTGACTGCATGCCGTCAGGGAAAAGGCCAAAAGCAGTGATAAAATAAGTGTCAGGCATCGTTTCATTTGAGCGCCTCCTATTCAGATAAGCCCAAGCCGCTGAGCCATTCTGTTACCGCGCTGCCGGGGTTTGCCGCCTGCGAACTGCCCAGGGACAATCCATCTGCAATGGTAGCGTCTGGCTCCAGGGTTTTCATTGTGTTGATGCTGCCCGAAAACCCGCTTCCGCCGCTGGTCACAAAAGGGGCGACCGTCTTGCCGGACAGGTCATACGCATCGAAAAAGGAGTAGAGGATCATCGGCATATCGCCCCACCAGTTGGGGAAGCCCACATAGACCACGTCATATTGGTCGAGATTTTCAATGCTGCCGGAGATAGCCGGGCGGGCGTCGTTTTGCTTCTCCTCCTGTGCGATATCCAGAAGCGCGTCGTAGTCATCGGTATAGGGGGTCGCCGGAGTGATCTCAAATACATCCGCGCCGGTCTGGGCCACAATCTCGTTTGCTACCGACTCGGTATTGCCGGACCAGGAGAAGTACACGACCAGGGCCTTTGCCGCGGAGTCCTCCGGTTCGGAAGAAGGCGTTTCAAAAGGTGCCTGTGAAGATTCGGAGGTGGGTTCACTGCTCTGCGGTGCGGAGGAGGAAGGATCCTCACTCTGGGATGCATTTTGGTTGGAACAAGCCGCCATCGTGAACAGCAGGGCAAGCGTTATCATCAGGGTCATTACTTTTTTCATGGTTAAGCTCCTCTCATTTGTTTTTAATCTAATTGATTTTGTTTGATCCAAGCGGCAATCTCCTGTTCGGCGCCACGCCCGCCGCCCCCATGGGTGGTAAACGGCAGGATCGTTTTGCCGTCAAGGTCGTTTTCGCTGAGAAAGATCATGACGGGTGGGGCCATCGTTCCCCACCAGATGGGGCTGCCCAGGTAGACCGTATCGTAGGAATTGAGGTCCACATTGTCCTTTTTAATGGTTGGATGATAGCCATGGCGGATTTCATCCTTCGCCTGATCCACCACCGTGTTGTAATTCTCAGAATAGGGCGTTTCGGGTATGATCTCCAGCAGGTCCGCTCCGGTCTGGGCGGAACTCCTTGCCAAAGCTCATGCACTTGCCGATGATGTCTCCTGTGCGGAGATATTCATAGGTGGGCATCTCGAACAGCACCGGTTTTAACGTGTGGTAGGCGAACACCGCCGATTTGTCGGTTTTGTTGCCGCTGCTGCAGCCTACATAGTCCGCCTTTTTCAGCATTGACTCGTCCACGATGCTGACGGTGAGCGCCTTGGTCTCTTTAATACCTTGGTTGATGTAATGGGGCTTTGCCAGGCTGACCAGGATGCGGTCATGCCCGATGATGCCCAGATGCCCCACCAGCACATAGTTGGGTTTGCCGTCCACCATGGTCCGACCACCGCCAAAGGGGTGGGATACAGCGCCAGCCCGGTTCCAATATTCTTTTTCATGATGATTCCCTCCTTAATCAGCTTTTCTTGCTCTCTGCATATTGAATTTGAGATAATCTAGGCGATCCAATTGCTTTTGTTTAAAATGGATTTCGTCCAGCGTATTGTCACGTTTTTTTGCTATCATGCGCATGCGTTCTGCTTTCGTGGATTCCCCCTGCAACATAAGCTGCATGTAAAGACTTACTTCCTCATTATCGAAGCCAAGGTCATGCAGCGTCATGATCATGCTCAGCCGTTTGATATCCTCCTCGTCATACTGCCAAGCGCCCATGACCTTTTTTACCTCGCCGCACAATCCCCAGCTTTCGTATTCTTTGAGGATCTCGATGGGGATACTGTACCGCTCACTTGCCTCATGGATCGTCATGCTTTCACTCCTTTGTGAATCTTTATATAGAAAGAAAAAATATAGGTGCTCCTTTTCGGAACACCTATATTTTATATCGTTCGAATAGTTATGTCTAATGCTTAGTTATTATTGTCAGTTATGTCTTTTTTGTATTTCTTTGCAATCTCAAGAAATGCAGTGGCTGCAGGGGAATAAATCTGATCTTTCTTCCAGATAAGCACGGAGCTGGATTCCAACGCTGGAGAGAGGGGGATAAAGTGAAGATAATCATAGGAACAGTCAAGCTCAATGCCAAGAACCGTACCAATCCCGTCTTTTGCAAACATGGCTTCGTTGTATAACAGATTTCCAGTCGCCACGATGTCCAGTTGCCGGTAATACTCTCCAAACCATTTGCCTAATTCGCTCAGTGCAAATTCATTTGCACTGGCAATCAAAGGAATTCCTACCAAATCTTTCGGCCCCACCGTTTCTTTTTTCGCCAGAATGGAATCCGTCCGCACCCAAATGCCCCATCGCTCTTTCATCGGGGCAGACAGGAAATCATATTTGCGAATATCGATGGGTTCCAATACCAAGCCAAAATCCAGAAGGCCCCGTTCGATCCGCTCGCGGATATTATCCGCATCGCCGCTGTAGACCCGATAACGCAGTTGAGGATATCGCTTGCGGCATAGGGCAATGATCTGGGATAAAAAGCGCGTGTTCTGAAACTCCCCGCTGCCAATGGTAATTTCACCGGTGAGGGTTTCCTCACTGTGAATGAAATCCCGCTTGGTTTTATCTGCCAGCGTCAGGAGTTCTTCCGCTCTTCGCTTCAGAAGCATGCCGTCCTCTGTTAAATTGATATTGTGATTGCTTCTGGTGAACAGCTTGATGCCCAATTCCTCCTCCAGCTGTGCGATCTGCCGCGACAGTGTGGGCTGAGTCACATGGAGCAATTGGGATGCTCTTGTCATATTTTCTTCTCTGGCCACCATCAGAAAGTAATTTAATACACGCAGTTCCATTATTCATCCGCCCTTTCAGTATTTCCATTATAGCGGATTTTTTATGCCAAATCAACATATCTAATGATTAGATATTCTTTTTATCTTGTAAACATCCACTCTTATTGATTACCTCGCAAATAAACTTATTTTTGATATGTAAGCTTCCAAAATTTGGGATCCCGTATTATTCATTATCAATATGCCGGTATACCATACCCGTAAATCTCATAGTACCCCAGCGGATAGCTTTTCTGCCTGCAGGAATCGCCGGAATTGCCTTCGACCGTGTCAAGTATCAGATAAATAGCGTCTATCTTATCCCAACCGTCAAGTCCTTTCCTCCATCTGTTTTCACAGGCTTCTTCGGTACTACGACTTGAACTGACTTCTGTATGCTAAGCCATGCCTTACAGCATGGGTTACTAAGGAGTGAATATTCTATCACTCTGCAAAGCGTACCATACAGACCTCCCCAGTTAAGGTGCGTAATCTTTCCCTCCACCTATCTGCCACATTTACCCAGTATACCTTCGGATAGTTATGGGGCTTCAGTTTGTCCAGCAACCTTACCCGATATACTAAGCCTTATATGTGATTTCTGTCCGTCAGACCAGAGGTTTACCGTCCGGCTTCCTTCAGATTCCACCTCACGATGGACACCCTTGCCATTGGCTGTAAGTTTCCCACTATCAGGGCACTTTGCGGACTTACACCGATTAGATTACGCCCATGCTGGGCGAACTAGAAAAACCCCGGAAACCGCATGGTTCCGCGGTTTTTGACCTGTTTTGATTCGGTTTGTCCAGGCAATTATCGTTTGGTGAACTCCGTACACCGGAAATACGATGTTTTTAAGCAATTTGTCAGTTACGTGTTAGTTACCCATATACGTTCATATATGCGCACACTGTTTCCAAACCATATATTATGCTATCTTTTCCACCGCCATCGGTAATTCATACAGTGTGTCCGGGTCAATATCCAGACATGCCTTATTATCGCGGTTCTTACCAATGTCCCATGCAAGAGTATCATTCATTACTGTACAGGTATCTATAAAAATATCAATATCACGCAACGAACGAAATGCCTCTTTCTCAATCATTTTGGACATATCATAATGTACAATTTTCCCATCTTCAAAATATACATAAACAGAGTAATCTTTCATGGGTATTACTTGCACTACCTTTGGAAACATACTGCTACCTCCTTAAACTAATGGATTAATTCTGTTCATCGGCTTTCCATCTTTGGATAGTTCCCAATTCTGCATCAATTCATCCTGATGCAAAACACACCATGCCAAAATCAGCTTTAACTGCTTTGACGGCAGGGCGCCTTTTATTACTCTTACTCCATCTATTTCAACTATTGCTTTATTTCCATTATACTCTGCATGAAAATGAGGCGGATTATGGTCATCATAATACATCGTCACCCTGATTCCATAAAATAATGATATCTCCGGCATTTTATTCTCCTCCTGTTTCACTCTTTACTATATAAAGTTTACTTTATATAAACTTAACTATATATAGTATACCATATTTATTGCATCAAAAAAACCCACAAACTTGACATTTGTGGGTTTTCCAAACATAAATAATATATAATTGATTATCTCTTGCTGAACTGCGGCGCACGACGTGCTGCCTTGAGACCATATTTCTTTCTTTCTTTCATACGAGGGTCTCTGGTCAGGAAGCCTGCTTTCTTTAACGCGGGACGGTATTCCGCATCTGCCTGAAGCAGAGCTCTGGAGATGCCGTGTCTTACAGCACCCGCCTGTCCTGTAAATCCGCCTCCATGTACGTTCACCAGAACGTCAAATTTATCAGCAGTCTCTGTTAAAACCAGAGGCTGGCGAACAACAACCTTCAGAGTCTCCAGACCGAAATACTCGTCCAGGCTCCTCTTGTTGACTGTAATATTACCTGTGCCAGGTACTAAATAAACTCTTGCAATACTCTTTTTTCTTCTGCCAGTTCCGTAAAATTTTGTGTTAGCCACTGTGATTTCCTCCTTTCAGACCTAATTAAAATTCCAGCGCTTCCGGTTTCTGAGCCTGCTGCTCATGATCCGGTCCTGCATATACATGGAGTTTCTTTATCATGGATCTTCCCAAAGGTCCCTTCGGAAGCATACCCTTAACGGCTAATTCAATCACTTTTTCAGGTTTCTTAGCCATCAGCTCTCTCAATGTGGTCTCTTTCATACCGCCCACATAGTCGGAGTGGTTATAATAGATCTTCTGATCCAGCTTTTTGCCGGTCACTTCGATCTTATCAGCATTAACAACGATTACATAATCACCTGTGTCGATATGCGGAGTGAATGTAGGCTTGTTCTTTCCTCTTAATACTTTAGCGATCTCGGAAGATAAGCGGCCTAATGTATGTCCTGTAGCATCAACTACATACCATTTTCTTTCAATTGTTGATGGGCTAGCCATAAAACTTTTCATTGGTTGACCTCCTTAATTATTCTCAATAGAATTTACTGACAAATTCTCTATGAAAAAATGCTCCTCCGGGGCTTTGGTATCGCATTCTTTACCAGATGAATAAGGCTGTCACTCGCCGTAACAGCCTTTTTATTATAGTACACTTGCCGGGGTGTGTCAACGGCTTTTTCCTGATTTTCTTTGTTTTTTTGTAGATTTTTCCGCATGCCTGCTCGCAGACAAAGCCTCGGCAGCCTCGTTCAGCCTATACTTCCCGGTTCACTTTTCTGTAATTTCCCGGGGACATATAATAGTAACGTGTAAATTTTCTGGTAAAACTGGCTGAATCCGAATATCCCACCATTTCCACAATTCGGATGATACTATAATCCGTGCTCTTTAAAAGGGCTGCTGCCTTTTCCAGGCGTTTTCGGGTTATATAATCAATAAAATTTTCGCCTTCACATACCTTAAAAATGCGGCTGAGATAGGAACCGGTTATATCGAACTCATCGGCCACAAAAGCGAGTGACATCTCCTGCCTGTCATAATTTTCATCAATGAACGTCATAATATTCTGCATTCTTGTCTCGCTCAAAGCCGCTTTCTTCGCTGCCTGAGACTGTATTTCCATCTGGCAGTAGGACTGAAGCTGATCGCAGAACTCTCCCACATCCGTATAATGCAGGAAGCGTTCTCCCCCGTTTTCTTTTACGCTCTGGGAAATCGCAAACAGGCTTATAAAAATCCGGTGCATCACAAACTGCAGCACGGTATCGGAATGGGACTGCGCCACATACAGCAGCTCCTGATGCAGCTCATCCACTGCTGCGTCAAGATCTTCTGCCGTTCCCTTAAGCAGGGCCTGTTTTAGTTTCGCTTCTCCTGCAAGAGGTTTCCAATACAGTTCCTCATTGCGGTTAGTTGGGATTGAGGAAAAACGGCAGACGGTTTCTTCCGAACCTTCTACAGCAATAATCGCCTCAATCAGAGAAAATTTCAGGCTTTCCACTGACCGGTAGACATTTCCGATACCTATACGCAGATAATCTGCAGCATCCCCTATGGAATTGATTATTTCTTCCGCAAACATGGGGATTTCCTCTTCCTGCCCGGGACAGGCCAAAAATGCGTAATAATCCTTATATATCATATCCGTCAGATAAAACCCTTCCCTGGCTATATCGGAAAGTACCTTCCCTATCAGGTCTGTATACCCTTTCGGATGGTCCTTGTTCATCTTGATCACAATGGCTGCCATATATCCGTCTTCCAGCGAGATATCCAGGCTGACAAGCTGGTTTTTGACCGTATCCGCATTCAGATCCAGATTGCCCCTAAGAAGTCTCTTTACTATCTCCATTCGTCCGATATGGCGTGTGGCATCCAGCTGTTCCTCGATATCGCTTTGTTCCGCCATCAATTCCCGGATAAAATCATTTAGATATAAAAGCTCATTCTTTTTCTGCTTTTTCTCCTGTTTCTTATCAAACAGGCTGTACAGGCGCTGGATGGGCAGATAATTATATACCGACAGCACGATACTCAATAAAACAGTCAGCGCCAGCAGGCTGACCGCCACCAGTATGATCATCGGCAGCTGCAGAAGAATAATGTTCTGTGACACGGACTTTTTTTCTACCACATCGATCAAATACCAGCCGTTAACATCCGATTGCACCGCTTTTCCTATAAAGGTACTGGAACCGAATCTCACTTCATAATATCCTTCCCCCGCCTCCCGGTACCGATGCAGCTGCTCCAGAGCAGTCTTCACCGTTTCCTCCTGTTTCAGATGCCGGTATCCATCCGGGAACCCCAGATACACTGGCTGCATCGCGCCAGTGCACAGAAGGATAATATGACTGTTCTTCCCGCTGTCCGTTTCATCTTTAAACTGCGCCTCCATTCCGTCCCGGTAAAAACCGATCAAAGCGCCATAGGGCTGGCCGCTGATCCTTTCCAGCGGATATGTGATGACACAGTAACGGCTGGAGTTGGGTCCAAGCACATACTGTCCTTCCAATGTAGTGCCGAAGTATTCCCTTGATTCAATAAGCGCACGCAGATCTGAGTCTGTATATTCACCTGCGGCACGGTAGGATTTGGATAAAAAGATATCGATATCCACCGCCCCCTTTGTCGTATAGAGCTTTTCAGACTCGTTAAGGTATATGGCCAGTTCATCCAAATACTGTGATCCTTTTGAATAGTAGCTGAGTTTCTCGGTAGCCTGGTGAAAATCATAACTTGAATTGGTCAGATGATAGGGCGTAAGCTCCAGATCAAAAGATATCTGCATGGAGGTGGCTTTAAATGAGCTCATAAGCTCCTCGATTTCTCTTAAATGCTCCATAGAAGTATATTCAATTGTACTTAGATACTGTTGCGTATAATTTTTCTGTATCAGCATCCAGTATACTGACGTGGCTATTATGATAGGCAGAAAAATCACCAGAAAGTTGATCCTGATATATTTCCTAAGCAGCTCCGACCGAAACGTCCTTCTCACACAATTTCCTCCCCGCCCTTTGCTGCCCATCCCCGATCCGGGTTACGGCATCTGTCCGGCACCGTAATTATAACATTGGTACCGGACAGGCGTACAGCTTATTTTTATGGTCATTTTTATGATGTATTGGTCTTTTTTTTATCTGCAGATAAAGGTATAACGTCCCGGAGCCAGGCACATCCTAATACCGTCATCCACCCTTTCCATCTGCAGACTGCTTTTATCCTCATGGCTTATCTGCACTTTGACCAGTTTATGATGGAGAAGCTTCAGGCAGGCCTTAGAACCGGGCGGAATAAGAAAATGATAGTGCACCTCGTTGTCTTTATACTCCCAGCAGGATTCTATGCGGCCGCAGGCGGATTCCTATGCAGCGTTTAAAAATCCCAGTCTTCGATCCGGAGTAGGATTCAGATCAAACTCACGGAAACCTGCCCCTGCATACGTCGGTGAAATACCGGCTCCATATCGGTACAGCCATTCCATCACTGATCCGTAGGCATAATGGTTCAATGAATTCATGTGCCGATCCTGCAGTTTTCCATCCTCTCCGACAGAGTTCCACCGCTCCCATATGGTGGTGCTCCCCATTCGGACAGCATAGAGCCAGCTCGGATAATCTTCGTGCAGCAGCACTGTATATGCCAGTTCTCCTGCTCCCGCCAACGTCAGCGCCGGAAGCAGAAAATATGTCCCCACAAAGCCGGTTTCCAAATGATCATTGTTTCTATGCAGCTTTTCAACCAGTCTCTCCGCCACATACTCTCTCATTCCCTCCGGATAAAGTTTAAGCACTAACGCTATGGAGAGCCCTGTCTGAGTATCCGCCAGGATTCGGTCCTGTCCGTAGTATTTATCTGTAAATGCCTTTTTGATTTCCTTGGCGAGCGCTTTATAATACGCTTCATCCGCCTTATAGCCAAGCGCTTCTGCTGCCAGTCCGGTGACGGATGCGTCAATGTAATAATAAGCGGACGCCACAAAGCAGACATCCGTCGCTCCAAAGGGTGAATCCAGATTCTCCCTGTTATCCAGGGCCAGCCAGTCCCCATAATGAAAGCCCGTTGTCCACAGATGGCGGTTTCCGTTCTTCCGGTCCACATCGGTTATGTAATCCGTCCAGGCCTTCATGGCTTTATAGTGGCGCTCTAACATATACAAATCCCCGTAATGCAGATATAGATTCCACGGAATTATGACAGCGGCATCCGACCAGGGCGATACGCCATAGGTATTATTTCCGTATTGGTCCTTGCATGTCATATACTTGGGAAGCGGTACGACCGTCGGCACCGCCCCATGAGCGGCCTTCTGCTCCAGCCATAGATCCGTCATAAACTTGTCATAAAATGCCTGACAGTCCATGTTAAAGGACGCAGTCCCCGAAAATATCTGGGCATCTCCCGTCCATCCCATCCGTTCATCCCGCTGCGGACAGTCCGTTGGCACATCCAGAAAATTGTCCCGCTGGCTCCAGAGTACATTGGAAAACAGTTTGTTAATTCCGGTCCGTTCCGATCCGTCGGAGCAGTAGAGGAATTCTGCCCTGGCAGTCCGGTAGTTTTCATTGAAAAAGCATCCGTCCTGCAGGATTTCCCCGAACCTAAGCCGGAGCCATTGACCCGAGGCCAGAGTGGAAGGAAACTCCACCCATCCGGTCACCTCCTGGCCAAAATCCAGTACCGTTTCACCTGCCGGAGTATGCAGCACTGCCACAGGTGACAGCCTTTCCTTTATACGGACCGGAGGATTTTTCCTCGCTCTTAAGCCTTTTACAGGCAAGCTCAATTGTTCTGCCGGCCACCATCGTTTCTGTCTGATTCTCGCATCAAAAATTTCTCCGTCATAAATGCTGCTTGCGGTTACATTCCCATAAGAAGCTTCCCATTTAGGACCGGTTCCAATCACCTGTTCTCTCCCGTCCTCATAAGTCATAATAATTTCGGCCAGAAACAGCATTCGGTCTCCGTAGATATTCTCATGGAATCCGTCATATCCGAATCTTCCTTTATACCACCCCGGTCCCATCTCCACCACAACTTCATTTTCACCGGTGCGCAGCAGGCTTTCCGCCTCCCAGACCTGGTACTGAGTCCATAGATCGTAAGAATAATAGCCCGGCGACAGATATTCTTCTCCGGCTTTCCCACCATTTATATAGATCTCATAGATTCCGCAGGCCGCTGCATAGATCCGCGCGCTTTTGGGCAGATCCTCCAGATAAAAGCAGCACCGGAATACCGGATGCAGTATCCCATCCTTTCTGCATTCATTCTGTTAAAGCGCTTTAAAAAGGGACCGTTACCATTGAACGGCCCCTCTTACGGGCATCTTCTATTCCTGTGTTTTTGCCCAGCGGTCATATGCCGCCTGATGGATTTCCAGCATTCTGTCCAGATTTCTTGTCTTCAGACCCTCGCGAAAGGTATCAAACTGATCCAGCGGCAGTTCACCCGTAATGATTTTGGTAACCATCTCATCGGTATAGCTCTCAATATCTGTTGTGATAAGTGCCAGCTCATCCGCCTCTTCTGCCGTATACTTGATTGTACTGGGCCATCCCACCTTATAATAATCCGCATAATGGTTGATTATATTTTCCGTCAGGTACTGCTGAGGTGCATCCGACCGTGCTTCGCTGTATGTCCGGTACATCGGGAAATAACCGTAATCCGGGTGCACTTCCGCATAAGCGAAATTACTGTAGTTGTCGTACTCGTCTTCCGGATAACTGGTGTGTGTCTGAAGAGTCTTTTCATCCAGCCACTCATAGGTATATCCGCAGTCTGCTCTCTTAGGATTGCTGCCCAGGGGATAACCGATCCCCGTAGATAAAGCAGCCTCAAACGTGAAGAGCCAGTCCAGGATTTCCATCAGTTTCTCAGGATCTGCGCAGTTCTTTGTAATCATAAAATTGCCGCATTGGTTTACATCTTTAGCCGGCCACATCTGTGTGTCATTATAATCGGAAACCATCGGATCCAGACCGTCATATTCCCTCCAGATCGTCTCGTCCGGCTGATTTACCCAGCAGGCATAATAGCAGTAGGCACCGTAAAGATGATTGGTGTTCTTGGCATTGGACTGGTCTTCAGTCTGAGTGAAGTACTCCGGATCCAGAAGGCCTTCCGCATACAGTTTATTCATATATTCCAGGAAATGCTTATAATTATCCTCTGCCGGAACCCATGCGGCCCGCCCGTCAATCGTTTCCACATCCCTGCAGGTAAAACCGAAGGCAGCCAGAATGGGATAGAAGATATCGATCATGTCCGGGACCTGATTGTAATACCCGCCCAGACCGTATTGATGTAAAACCGGTTCAACGCCAATTCCCTGGTCTGCATATCCGCGCCGCATATGGAATAGATTTTACCGTCTGTCTGCGTAATCGCCGCCTTTAGAGCCGGTGTTTCCGCCAGGGCAGCCCAAATATTCGGCGTCGTATCCTCGCTTATGTAATCCTTAAGATCCAGCAGATACCCTTCCGTACCATAGGTGACAATATCGGCCGGTGTGAGTGAATTGAGAAAAAAATCCGGCAGTTCATCGGACGCGAACATAAGCGGCAGTTTATCGTTCCATACGTCATTCGATATCATCTCCACCTGTATGTCCACATCAAAGCGCTTCTCGATCTCCTTAATGATCCAGTAGTCATTCCAATCTCCCTGGTATGCGGAACTGTGTACGGTCAGTTTAAAGCTTTCCGTCCCTCCGGACTGCACAGATTCCTCTGTCTTTTTTTCATCTGTACCTGCTGTGTCCTCCTTTCCAGTGCTCTCACCGGAAACATTGCCGGAACACCCGGCCATAGATGTACCCAGCAGCATCACGGCTAAAACCAATGCCAGCATTCTTTTTGCTCTTTTCATAAGAGACCTCCTCGTATAATAAGTTTGTAAGCAAGAAATATCGCTTATGAACTTATTC